>JACPKP010000005.1 GCA_016186955.1 Candidatus Daviesbacteria bacterium
GGATAGTTGGTTTTGTTATGGCGCTGGGTTGTTCAGTAGGGTTAGGGGTAGGTTCAGGAGCAGGGGATTTTCCTAGACCTAAGATAAAATAAGCAGATGCGGCTCCTGTTAAAATCAGAAACAATCCGCCTATTAATAAAATTTTTAATACAGAAGAATGATGGGAGGTATTTATTGATTCTGGAACCGCTGCAGAATTGTTAGGGACAATCAGGTTCTCGTTATTTGATACAGAAGGAATATAAATATCAGGAGGCGGTTGGTGATTATTCCCAGTTAGCTGTGAGAGGTCAGTTGGAGCAGGTTCAGGAGAGGGAGTAGATGGATTTTGTGGGACAGCAGCAAGATTGTCCGAAAGTTGTTGCTGGTTTATACCCCCTGAAACAGTAAAAGTGGGAATTGGGTTTGATTGTGGAATAACAGGGTTTACAGGTTCAGGAGGTATTTGGGGGATGGGCCAAGGTGAAGGCTGCGGAGGAGTTAAGTTTTGGTCAAGACTGACGGGTGGGGTTTCTGATGGGGGTGCTGCAATTGAATTAACGCTGAAAGAATCACTGGGATTATTGCTTGGTGCAGGATTTGCCAAGGGGTTGGTAGGTGATGCAAGATTATTATTGGAAGTTTTGTTGTCATCCATAAGAGATCCCTATAGACTTTAGTGTATAAGATTATTTGTGATTTTGTCAACGACAATATCCGTAGCTGTTCAGGAGTTTCCAAAAAGTTATGATGTATCCAGGTAAGCAAGATGTTGGTATTGATGATATTTTTGGTGTATTCCAATCTGCAAATGGAGAGTCAGTTCAGTGAGTAAATTCTGTTTTTGCCTTGAGAAAGTTTGGATGATTGATCCTAAAACAGCTGAAGTTTGCATTCCTGTGTAGGTATTTGAACCATTGGAGACTTTTCTGTTTAAAACCATAGTCCGGAGTTCCCTTTCTGCCAAGTTGTTAGTCCCATCAGAAGTTTTAAGCAAGGATAATATTAAACCCTGCTTTTGTCCTTTAAGTCTTCCCTGGATATTTTTAAATGACCCTTCACCTGATGTTAATTTAAGCAAATTGTTCAACTCTGATTCTAAAACCTGTTTTAGCTGATGTTTTGAATACTGTGGGAAATCTCTTTTAAGATGGTAGATTCTCACTAAATTATCCCTTAGGGAAACTGCATCTGAAGTTTTCTTGCAGTGGATTGTTTCCTCAAAGCTAAACCTTAACATATGAGCCCAGCAGTAGCAGTGTTTATGAGGTGGGATGATCTTTAGATAGCTTTTTAGTCCATCTGTCATACAGTAGCTTTGGGAGGAACCATAGATGTCTTCTGCTACACCTTTACCTCGGGATTCTGCTGCTACATAAACTGTTGTATCCTCAGCAGCCATAATCCACATCCAGGCTGTTTGGCCTTTTACCAACCAGCCTGTCTCATCAGCATAAATTACCTCACCATTTCTGACAGCTGTTTTAAGCTCCTCATACTTTTTACCTAAATATTTAGCAGCTACTTTCAGCATATTTGATATATCTGATCTGGATAATGTTAACCCAAAACCTGCTCCAATAACTTTAGGGATAGTTGAGAAAGAGCAATGGGCTTGGAATCTTAAAATCATCACCATCATGAAGGTATTAAGACCATACTCAGTAAAGGGAAGGGTTTGCTCGCCTTTGGCAATGACTTCCTTTTTACATTTACCACACCACTGCCTCTCGGATTCAATGATCATCTGAATAATTTCAGGTTTTACTACAATATCTAAAAGCAGCTTTTGTTTTGTGGCATCTACCCTGGATAAACTGTTACCACA
The DNA here is from genome assembly GCA_016186955.1 of Candidatus Daviesbacteria bacterium. GTDB lineage: Bacteria > Patescibacteriota > Microgenomatia > Daviesbacterales > UBA10151 > JACPKP01. The sequence continues at coordinate 1,808 of JACPKP010000005.1, forward strand.
ATGGCCACAGTTTTTGGCATAAATTCTTTTCCTTGGGAAATTTTCATAACCTGGAAAACGCACTTGTCCTTCCCTGTTGGTATCGGTGTGGTTTAACTGTCCGCCTTTAGGTTTTTTCTCCCTACTATCAGAAGATTTAAAATTCCCATGGTCAAACAAAGAAACTTGGTACCTTGAGTTTGTTTTAGTCAGTTTTTCAATCTCCTGCTTTAACCCGTTGTTTTCCTTCCTTAAAATCCCGTTCTTTCTCTTTTCTTCCTGGTACTTCTTTTTCCAGATTATTGCCTGCTTCTGAAGTTTGTTTTGGGCTAATTTGGCCCAGGCAGTGTCATGCCTTAATACTTTAGCTTCCTGTCTGTGTTTTTCTAAAATACCCACAGTATATTTAAGTTGTTCCAGGGTAGATAAATGTTGGGGAGGGGTAAACTTTCTGTGAAATACAAAGGGCATTAATTAAGTGTGCCTAATCCTAGAAGGTTTTGTCAAATCCTGAACAATTACACAAGTTTGCAACTATTCAGTGTTTCCCAGAATTACTTCTTTGTCATCCCGGACTTGATCCGGGATCCATCTTTTTAGGATGGATTCTCGCTTCCGCGGGAATGACATTGGGAAGAACTAATTAGTTACCCAAGTTTAAGGTTACGGTAAAGGCGGGTTATTACAAAAAGCCATATTGACCCAAGAAGGTATGAACCCAACACATCGGAAAACCAGTGCATCCCCAGATAGATCCGGGATACCCCAATTAAAACAATCAGCATACTAAAAAGCACAATTAATAATTTCCCGGGGAGCGTCTTCCTGAAACTTGTATTTGTAATCGTTAGAAACAATAAAAAGCCATAAAATCCCACAACAAACAACGCGTGACCTGAAGGATAGCTAAAAGAAGGGTCAAAATAACTGTTTTGACCAGTTAACAGATCCGGCCTGGGTCTTAAGACAAAGAACTTCACTATCAAACTAAGCAAGATACTGCCTGTACCTGATATAAAAATAAAAATAGCCTCCCTCTGTCTTCCTATTAAAAAAAATGCCAAAAAAGCTCCTATTATAGAAACCGCCCTGATGCCACCATCGCCAATATAGCTTACTATTCTCATGAAGGAGTCAAACCAAACCGGATGGAATTGTTGTAAAAACCGGCTAATTTCAGGGTCAAAAGGGAGAAAGGGATAAATTTTGGCTGAAATGGTTAAAATTATAAAAAAAGAAGTCAGCATTATCAGTACTGTCTTTGATGCAATTTTTTCCACAACTTTAAGTTTAAAGATTCAACCTGCTGCAATCAAGTATCCTCTTATGAAACTAGTGGGAAAGGATTTTCTGAAACGGTTCGACATCCTTAAAAGGACCCACTATCTGAAGATTAAAATTTTCTTTTTTGAATATCATTTGTGCTACTTTTAAAACATCATCTGCACTGACCTCGTCAATTTGCTCATTATATTCTTTAGGAGATACTACTTTTTGTTCAAATAAATAATCTATTGCCAAACGGTTTGCAACGTAATTTGTCTGCTCCCTGGCTATTGCAGCTGTCCCTTTGATCATCTCCTTGACATCGCTGAGTTCTTTTTCAGACACTTTTTGGGAGGAGATTTTTTCTATTTCATCGATGATAATCTTTAGTCCTTTTTTCATATTTTTTGTTTTAAAAGCAGTTTGTATAGTGAAAACCCCTGTATCTGAATATGCAAGATGGCCCGCCGCTATATCATAAGATAATCCCCGAAGATCACGGATCTCATAAAATAACCGTGAAGACGAACACCCCCCTAAGATTGCACTCAGCACCTCAGCTGTGATCTTGTGATGGTCAAAAC
>JACPKP010000007.1 GCA_016186955.1 Candidatus Daviesbacteria bacterium
AAACATTGATGAGATAGGGAACACTATACCAGCAGGAAGGCCTGTCTGGACTAATACCACACCTTCAGGAGGTATAGATTCTGCCTCAAACAACTGCCAAAATTTTACCTCCTCCAACGCTTCAGACAAATCAAGCATTGGGAAAAATGACCAGAATAAATCAGGGTGGACTACGGGCTCTAACCAATCTTGTGAGCAGCATGCCTCCATTTATTGTTTTGAGCAGTAATTAATTTGCTTCTGCAACAGAGAGTTTTAACTTGTCATCCCGGTATTCAAAGTTAAACGAAACATCTTTTTGCCGGTTGTTGGTGATATACAGATTTTGCTGTGCACTCCTTAACTGGTCACCGGGCATGCTGAAAATAGACACCCCGTATTCCCTTGGTATCTCCGGGATAGCTGCAAAATCATGGTTGACTAATGATTGGGTTTCAAGCCCTGCATCTTTGGCGGCCCAATAGATAAGAGAAGCTAAATGGCAAACACCATCCCCAGCCAGATACCCATCAGATTTAAACCCGTCTGAAAAGTTGAAATGGGCATTGGTGGTTTTGACTACTTTCCCCCGGTATTTGTCTAAAACATCATCATGGAAAGCAAAAGCCTCACCTGGTTTTAAAGTAAATGAAAATTGAGAATTTTTTTCAATCTGAGCCCAATCTATTTGTGATCTGTTGGTAATAACATCATCCATGTAGTTTAAATTAAGTAAAATGTTATCCTTGAACACATTATTTACAAACTTATCAGGTTGGCGGTTGGAAAGTGAGATTGAATGTTGTGCCAAAATCACAAAAGAATCCCCAGGTTTGGAATACGGGAGGCCCAAAGATAGGATTGAGATTGTTGCAACAGCAATAAAGTTATTAAAGAAAAACATAAGTTAGGTTCTTAGCCATAAAAAAAGTAGGCCACACAGACCTACTTTGTAAAGCTTAGTATAACATACTATGAGACAAATGTCAAGTTAAAACCGGGGATTAAAAAACAGTAAGTTTAGATTGTTATAACAGTCTAAAGTTGAGATGCTTCCTGGTGGAGGCTGGAAAAATCCCCTGAATAGTCAGTTGGGGTTATTTTATCCATTTCCCCCTCAAGGTTAGAATTTTGGTCAATCGGAGGCAGAGTGGGCTTTGGAGTGGAGGTTGGAGACGTTGAGGGTTGTTTAATGATTTGGGGAATTTGCAATTTACGGTCGCCTCCGGAAAATATTTTTATTCCATAAAGAGTTGCAAAACCGATTAATATAGCAATTATAATTATGAAAACCAATTTTTTAAAATTCATAAATTAAGTAGTTTGTTTGGGGTCCTGCCTCCTCAGTGTCCCGCGTGCGTCCTCGGGGCTAACAAGCCCCTGCGGTCGACGCGCGGGATCCCTCTTCGGAGTCACCCCTGCACAAACCCGAAACTGCCCCTTCTTGACAGTTGTGTGCTGCGTTCAATACTCGAAAATTAAGTTACCTAGACTCTGGACTCTGGCGACTAGTCACTAAATTCTTAATTATTTTTTGTGATTTAAGCGCTTTTGAGTTTAAAATGTTAATATCAGCCTCAAGTTGGGTGATAGTGGAGTTGGTATCACTTTTGATATTTGATTTAGAGGTGAGGTTAAAAATATAAATTTTTCCGGCCTGGTATGCTACTGCTTCATGGGCAAAGGTAAGCCAATACCTGGCATTTTCTACGGGTTCATTTAGATTTCTGGTGATGCCGTTATTGCTTTTTTCCTCAAGGCTGTTCCTTCTGATATATTCTTCCAAAATTTGCCCCTGCCGTTCCATATTTTGGCCGAGGTCAGCAGTGATTTTTTTGTTTAAACCGGTAATTTTTTGTGATAAACCCGCCAGCTTTTGTTGATGGTCAGTGGAGTAGGCGGCAACTTTTTGATCATAGGCAGATTTTTGTGAATTCAGGATGTCTGCCGGTGTGGTCCGCGCTGAGGCTGTAACAGCAAAAAAAGAAACGGTTAGGCTTAAGAAAAAATATAAAAAAATTTTCACTTAAAATTTGGTTTTCCGGGCACAATATGGTGATTTAAACAACGCGCTCCGTAGGTGACCTTGCTGTTTTTGAGAGGATTTTTGTCTCCCACTGCTACTTTTGGGCTATTGTATGGGGCAGGCTGCCCGTCTATTAACATTTGTGTGCGGGTGGCACTGTCCAGTCCACACACATCGCAGCCCGAGGCTAATTTTTCTATGCTTGTAGCAACAGCCATCATGGCAGCTGATGTAGGACAAAATTCTTCATTAAAATACTGGTCAAGCCCCGCAGCAAATACCCTGATACCGTTTCTCTGGGCTTCAACAGCAAGTAATGCCAGTTTTGTATCAAAAAACTGCATTTCGTCAATTGCTAAAGTTCGGGGTTTGGAGGTTCTATCGAAAATTTTCCTGGCAAGCATCAGATTATAGATTTCATCTGCAGAGGAAGCATTCTCACATGGCAATAACAGTCCGTTCCTTGATTTTAAGGTTTTTACCCCGGCCCTTTTTGCTTCCAAAATATGTGTGACAATCAGAGCAGGATTTTTAAAATGGAGATGTTTTGCAACTTTAATCCCCAGCCAGCCTGTTTTGTCGGCAAACATCGGCCCAACAGCCACTTCAATAGTTCCAAGTTCGTGAGAATTTTCAGCCCCCATGCAATTAAATTATAAGAAGTCCCCAAAAATAGCAAGTACAAAAAAACAAGATTACGATTGAGATTTTAATATCGGTTTGCCTACTTGACGATTTAACGCTGAAGATTTACATTTTCAATGAATTGAAATTAGAGGCTATGGAAAGAAGGGAATTTCTAAGGATTTTCGGTAGCACAACAGGATTGTTGGTTTTGAGTAGTTGTATCAACATTCCAGAAAATACGATGGGGCAAGCAACGGCAGAAAGAGCAGGCCCACAAGAAATATCAATCAAAGCAGATGAATTCTCCTTCAAACCAAACAAAATTTTATTAAAGCTTCAAAAACCTGTTTCACTCACAATAATCAATAAGGGTAAGATAGCCCATGATTTAAAAACAGGCATGCCTATTAAGGATTTAGAATATCAGCAGGCTGATAATAAAAATGGTACTTTTGATGTAGATTTTGAAGTAGGTCATACTGCAAAACTGACATTTACACCAATTCAAACCGGAGATTTTCCATTTTTTTGCGATATTAAAGGACATAAAGAATCAGGAATGGTAGGGACATTTACTGTAAAGGCATAATCTAATTTGATTTAGCTAGGCATCTCTCCTTTTTTGCTGCGGGATTGTACACTTTTAGTCGGCACTCACTGCGTTCTAACCTGGCACATCGGAGGTGGCAGGCTAGAGATTGGAGCTGTTTTTAGCTATTTACATGAAGTTTAATTTGAGGGATGATTAAAAGGTGCAAAAGGGATTTTCCGCTATTTTAGTTTTGGTAATGGTTCTACTTTTGGCTGCAATTGGCGGGGGTGCATATTATTTTGGAAAGCAGAGCAATACTTCTGAGACTTTACCCAAACAGAGCAAAAGAGTAGATATCAAGCTGATTTCTCCCTCGCCCTCCCCAGCGCCGGTTGATGAAACAGCTAAATGGAAAACTTATATAATAAAAACTCTTAGTTTGGAGTTTAAACTCCCTCCAGAAATTGGGTCATTAGGTGAGTTAACAGAAGTGATAGAGCCAGGTCAAACAGGTACACAACTTTGTGTTAGTTTTACAAAACCGCTAAGTTTAATTAAAAACGCATATGCTGGTGGTTTTTGTGTTACAGAATATCCTTTAACTATGAATATTGGAACAACTTCAGTAGATTATTCGCAAGGTCGGGGGGGCACTTTTACTGATTTGCAAGGTTTTAAATATCAGGATGGAAAGTATTTAACAAGATTTGTTAATGGTCAGTTTTTAGAAGAGTTCCCTCAAGATTTAATTACTAAAGTGCAAAATAATAATGGAGTCGAAATAATTAAAATTAAGCCCCACCTTCCTTTAGATGATGGACCCTCACTTAGAAATACATTACCAGAAGGTTGGGTAGGAGTTGTGATGAATACAAAAAACACGACTTATCCAGGTCTTGCTTTGAAAATACAGCTATCCGATAAAGTCAACGAACAATTAGTGGATAAGATACTTTCGACATTTCAATTCAATTGACTTCTTTTCAAGGCTGAGATAAGCTAACAGAAATACTTATGCCATATGGTGATGGGATAGAAAGGATTAATTGCTATTCTTTGACGGATTTTCATGATTTTGATTTTTGCCCTTTCAGGTTTTTTGTCAAACACCACTTAAACAAAAAATATGAAATTGAAGAAGGAAACCCCGCTATGGCTTTGGGGAGCTTGCTGGACCAGTCAATCAAGCTTTTTCACAAATCCAAAGCTTATGGGCAGCCATCGGAATATCTGATCAATATTGTCAGGGCTGCATTCAATGAGATCAGAGAAAATGTGGCCAGAACTTCCGGCCCCTCGTTTTATTCAAGCATCGTGCCGTTTCTGGACCATTCAGTAATTTCAGAGGCCAATAAAATTTTCGTCAGTTACTACGGGGCCAGAAATAAAAAAATTAATAGGTCTTTGGGGTATGAAAGATTTTCTGAATGGGTAATGGAAGGGGAAGACGGTAGATTCAAACTCTGGGGCGGAGCGGATGCTTATGAGATAGGTGATGACGGTATGCCTGAGGTGGTAGATTACAAATCCAGGCAGAATTTAGAAAAAGGCAAAAACAATCTTGATATGGATTTGATGCCCAAAATCTATGTGCTTTTGGCTTCAAAATTCCTCAAAAATAAGGGATATGATAAAGCCAGGTTTAAAGTCAGGATCTGGCAAGACCCTTTAAATGAGGATTATTATGAGGAGTTTGACCTGCAAAAAATTGGGGATCAGGAAAACCTGTTTAAGCAAAAAATTAATAGGATTTTGGCTGTTTCAGAGATAAAGTTTTGCGGGAGGGAATTTTGTAAAGCTTGTAAATCAGATAAAAGAGATGAGTTGATAAAAAGTTTAGCTGGGATGGGAATTTATGTTTAAAAACATCGCTGTTTCAGGGGCTATTGCAACGGGCAAATCTACACTTGCTAGGAACCTGGCTCAAACCTTAGGCTGGCAGTGGCTCAGCGCTGGGGAGTACTTCAGGAAATGGCATGGTAAGCATAAAATTCCCCTCCATCATTCTGGGAAAGTGCCGCAGGAGTTAGACAAAAAATTCGATAAACATTTCCAAAACTTAATGAAAAATAAAGAGCATGTGGTATTCGAATCACATCTGGCTGGTTTTTTTGCCAAAGATTATCCGCAAACCTTCAAAGTCCTTTGCTGCTCTGAATTGAAAACCAGGATTAAAAGGGCAGCAAAAGAAGCTGCAAAAAGCATAAAGATGAGGGCAGAGTCACACAGAAGGAAGTTTAAAAAGTTGTACGGGGTGGAAAACAGGCTGGATGAGAGCTATTTTAATCTTGTAGTGGACACAACGGCTAAAACCCCGGAAGAAGTTTTACAGTTTGTGTTAAAATCAATCTATAGAAAATCCTGATGAAGGTTGATGAGAGTATCTTCAAAAGCTACGATATTAGAGGGGTATACCCTACACAATTAAATGAACAGGTTTTACCCGTAATTATATCTTCAATATATTCATTCTTTCAGTCTAAACTTGGGGAAAAACAGTTAAGTATAGCGCTGGGGAGGGATATGCGTTTGTCTTCACCGTCTTTATTTAAAATAGCTAGCAAAACACTGGTCGATTTAGGGGCAGATGTAGTTGATATTGGTCTTGTTGCAACCACAACCTTTTATTTTGCAGTGCATAAATATAGATATGACGGGGGAATCCAGATTAGCGCTTCACACAACCCAAAAGAATACAATGGCCTCAAAATTGTAATGAAGGCTGAAAAGGGGTTGATTAAGATAGGTAAAAGTACTGGAATGGAGGAAATTAAAAAGTCAGCCCTTGAAGCGAACAGTGAAAAGAGAAAAGCAAAAAACGGCAAAGTTGTTAAAAAGAAAAATATGGTTAGGGAGGAAGTTAAAAATGCATTTAAAATTGCTGGGGAAGGAAAGGTAAAAAAATTCAAAATTATAGCTGACACTGCAAATGCAATGGGTGCAACTTATATACAGGAATTATTTAAAAAGATCCCTTGCGAACTGGTAAAGATGAATTTTAAACTTGATGGTACTTTTCCGGCCCATCAGCCTGACCCACTTCAGCTTGAAACCTTAAAAGATTTACAACAAAGAGTTGTTGAGGAAAAAGCTGATTTGGGGCTTGCGCCTGATGGGGATGGGGACAGAATCTTTTTTATTGATGAAAAAGGTGAAATTATACCGCCTTCTGTCATTACTGCAATTGTTGCCAAAGAGTTGCTCAAAAACAACAAGGGAGAGAAAATCCTATTTGACATAAGATATATATTAACCCCCAAGAGGGTGACAGAAGAACACGGCGGGATACCTGTTGTGACCAAAGTTGGGCATGCTTTTATAACTGAGGCGATGCAAAAAGAAGATGGGCTTTTTGCAGGGGAGTCCTCCGGGCATTATTACTTTAGGACTACAGGAGGGGCTGAATCTTCGGTCTCTGTAATTTTGATCCTATTAAATGTATTAAGCAGAGAGGATATAAAGTTTTCTGAACTGGTTAAAAGATTTACAAGAAGCAGGGAATCAGGGGAGATCAATTTTAAAGTTAAAAATGCCCCTGAAATTATAGAAGTTTTAAAGGATAAATTTAGCGATGGGATGGTTTCTGAACTTGATGGAGTGGCAGTGGAGTACCCGGAATGGAGATTTTCTTTGAGAACTTCCAATACTGAACCGCTTTTAAGATTAAATGTGGAAGAAGAATTGATTGCTGCAAAAGGTAGGCATGCAGAGTTAGTGGATATTATTAAAAAGAATGCAATTTCTGAATAACTTGACCTCCTATATAAATTCCCAATTGTAAGTCAAGAATGGGATTCTACCGGGCATTAGTTATTTTTTGAGTATTTCAATCAGTTTTTCAATTGAAATATCAATGTCGTCTAAAATTGCCTTTAGCGTGCCTTTTCTAATTTCTTGTTTCGGATGATAAGGGATAGTAGTGCGTCTCCCATCTGGATGCTTCAATTGAATATGGCTACCTACCTGATGATATTTTACAAAGCCTAGTTTTTGTAAAGTTTTGAGCAGCTTGTCAGCTTTGACAACCGGAAGTTTAGGCATGCAGAGTGACAATTTGGATTTCTTCTATTGCGTCTCTTTGTTGCAACGGTTTGACACCATCTTTTAGCAAACCTTCTAAGTGGGTTTGAATGGCTTCTGCCAAGTTTTTTTTGGTTTCAGTAACAGTTCCCCCCCAAGTATGGACACCTTTTAAAAGAGGAACAAATCCATGGTAGCCATCTTCATCAGGTTCAATAATTGTACGGTAAGTATAAGTTTTCATGCTTGTATTATAATACCTTCTGTTACTTATGTCCAACTTCAAAGTTATTGCCAAAGATGGGGGAGCGCGGGCTGGGGTTTTGAAGACTACCCATGGGGAGATCCGGACCCCTGTTTTTATGCCTGTTGGAACGCAGGGAAGTGTGAAAGCGCTTTCCCCTGATGATTTAAAAAATGCCAAATCCCAAATTATTTTAGGGAATACCTACCATTTATATTTGAGGCCCGGCAACAAATTGATTAAAAAAATGGGGGGGCTGCATAAATTTATGGGGTGGGATGGGCCGATTTTAACAGACAGCGGGGGATTCCAGGCATTTTCCCTGGGCGCTGCAATAGAGCATGGGGTTAAAAAAGTTCAAAAGTTAAAAGTCAAAAGTCAAAATTACAATTCGCTCGCAAATACTATGGGTGGTGATATGGTTAGTAATAGTTACCAAAAAAAACCCGAAAAGCGTGAAAAATTGCGTGAAAACAGCAAAGGGGAGAGGGAAGCTCTAAATAAGAGTCAAGAGTCAAGAGTCAAGAGTCCAGAGAAGACAAAACATACTTTCAGTAAAATTACAGATGATGGGATAGTTTTTAGGTCTCACCTGGATGGTTCTTCACACTTGTTGACCCCGCAAAAATCAATTGAGATCCAGTTGGATTTAGGATCGGATATAATTCTTACTTTGGATGAACTCCTCTCCCCTCTTCATAACAAAACATATGTAAAAAAATCACTGGAAAGGACGCACAGGTGGGAGATAGAAAGCCAAAAATATTTTAAAAAGTACTCAAAAAAATTATTAACCCCCTCCCCTATTTTATTTGGGATTTTACAGGGGGTTTATGATAAAAAAATTAGGGAAGATGAAGCGAAATGGATTGCAGAGCAGGGGTTTGACGGGATTTCAATAGGCGGATCATTCGGGACCTCAGAAATTTGGGGGCATGATAGTGTCAACTGGGCTTCAGGGAAAGCGATCAATGACACTTTTGAGTGGGTGACTCCCCTGCTGCCAGAAGACTTACCAAGGCATGGGTTGGGGATTGGGGAGGTGGCAAATTTATTCGGTTCAATAGAGTGGGGTATAGATATGTTTGATTGTGTCTCCCCCACCAGGCGGGCAAGAAACGGCTCGTTGTATGTTTCACCAAAATCTCGTATTTACTCTAATACACGAGAGTATCAAAGTAAGAAATTTACAATAAATATTAATCAGCAAAGATTTTCTAGAGATAAGAAATCAATAGACCCAACTTGTGAGTGTTACACTTGCCAAAACTTTTCCAGGGCATATTTAAGGCACCTGTTTGTTTCTTCCGAAATCCTCTACCACCGCCTGGCTTCAATTCACAACGTTTATTTTATAAATAATTTAGTGGAAAAAATTAGGGAGGCAATTTTAGATAAGCAATTTAAAAAACTAAAAGATAAATGGTTAGGATAATCACACCTCCGAGGTGTGATATTTCTACAACAGTTGATTGACAAAGGGTTTGTTTGGTGTTAATAGTAAGTTTGGTTTTCAATAATATGACCGAATTAAATGGTTGAAAGATGCGAAGATGCAGAACATTATTTATGCCCGGGATACCCTTTTTGTGATGGAGGTGTTATAATCCAGATTGGAGGTGATGATATGACACAAGAACAAGAAAATGTTGCAGAGGTACAGCCTGAGGTGCGTAAAAAAATTCTTGTAAAAGTAAATTTTTTTGAGGATGAGTTAGAAGATTTAAAAAGACTTGCTGAAGCTAGAGGTACCAATATGACGGAGGCATTGCGAGGTGCGATTGCTACTGAAAAATTTTTGCGTGAGAAAATTGCTGAGGGGAACAGTATATTAATACAAAATAAAGAGGTTGGTACAATCAGAGAAGTGTTGCTGATTCCAAAAAAAGAGCAAACCTAAAATAGTTTAGAAACAAAACAAGTAGTAATTAATTCTGAAACATGAAAGAGGTTTATATTGTCAGCGCTGCCAGGACTCCGATTGGTAAATTTTTGGGTTCCCTCTCCCCTTTTGGCGCCCCTGAACTTGGAGGTTTTGCAATCAGGGCAGCAGTTGGGTGGTCAGGTTTGAGGTCGGAAAATATAGAAGAGGTGATCATGGGGCAGGCGCTTCAGGCAGGAGTTGGCCAGGCGCCCGCCAGGCAGGCAATGCTTAAAGCCGGTTTACCCGAATCAGCGTCTGCCACCACAATAAACAAAGTTTGCGCTTCAGGTCTTGAAGCAATCCACATTGGCGCTTTAAAAATCCAAACCGGTGAAGCAAATTGTCTAGTTGCAGGCGGGATGGAAAGTATGAGTAGGGCTCCCCACATCCTGAAAAATTCCAGGAATTTAAAAATGGGTGATGTAAATTTGGTTGATAGTGCAATAAGTGATGGGTTATGGTGTGCTTTTGAAAACACCCATATGGGGAATTTGGCGGAATTTATTGCGAGAGAGCGGGGAATCAACCGGATGGAAATGGATAAATTTGCGCTACTTAGCCACCTCAAAGCAGTCAGCGCAATAAATAAGGGTAAATTTTTACAGGAAATTATACCAGTACCTCAATTTGGAGGGAAAGGGTTTGTGGGCCGGGATGAAAATCCCCGGGCAGACACCAGTATGGAGAAACTTATGAAATTGGATCCGGTATTTGAGAAGGGCAGCGGAATTGTCACTGCAGGCAATGCCCCGGGGTTGGCAGACGGGGCGGCAGCGCTGGTTTTGGCTGAAAAATCCTGGCTTGAAAAAAGTGGTATTCCTCCCCTGGCAAAAATTACCGGTTATGCTACAGCTGCAACAGAGCCAAAATGGCTTTTTGCAGCGCCTGAGGTTGCCATCAAAAAATTGCTGGCCAGGACAAAAACCCAGCTTTCAGATTATCACCTTTTAGAAGTAAATGAGGCTTTTGCTGCGCAGATTTTGGCAAACGGGCAGGCGCTCAATTGGGATTGGGACAGGGTTAATGTCAACGGCGGGGCAATCGCTTTGGGCCATCCGGTTGGCGCCACAGGGGCCAGAATTGTTGTGACACTCGTCCATGCTTTAAAAGCCCGTGGTTTAAAAAGCGGTCTTGCCGCGCTTTGCCATGGCGGAGGCGGGGCTGTGGCAATGAGTTTTGAGCTATCCCGCTATTGTTAAACAATGCATCAAAATAGATTTAAAAAAGTATCTTTATCCATTTCTGCCTGATGGAGTATAGAATTTAGAGTACCCGGAGCAATTGGTTTGTTATGTATTGCAATAGTGATTTTTCTACCATCTGGGTGGACAAGTCTAAGATGAGAACCAGTTTGTCTGCTAATCATAAATCCTTGTTTTTGAAAAAATTTAAGCAGATCTTTTGGTCTGATCTGTGGTAACTTGGCCATTAAAAAGTAAGGTGGGCGTTTTTCGGAATCTCTGTTTCAAAGCTGGTGAGAACAGGATGGTCTATCTCAATAGGTATCTTTTCTCCCTCCTCTGTTAAAGATTCTAAATGAAATGCAACTAGAGATTTAATCTCTTTTTGGACCTGCTCAAAAGTATCTGCCTCAGTGGCAACCTCCAAAATAGGAACATAGGCACTATAGCAACCTTTATTAGTTCCGATCCGCTTCTCTTTTTTGATAACTACTGTATAATTTGCAACTTTCTGTTTCATAATAATATTATAACACGTGGCAAAGACTTGTTTTCAGAATCCAGTTAGGATATATTTTATTTACTGAGCAGATTTATAATGTTTGAAAAAAACATTATCCAAAAAGGCCTGTCTATCCGGCAGGCAGGCATAGCCCATCTGATGCTGCTAATTGCTGTGGTAGGGCTGGTGGCATTCCTGCTCATCTCCAACACTTTTGATTTTAAGAATAAGATTTTCAATGCCCTGTTCCCAAAACCTGCTTCAAAAGCAGCTGAAAATTTAGATACGACTAAAATTATTTCAAATGAGCTTTTAGTAAAATTAAAACCTGAAATAGCAAATGTTTTAAAAGGTAAAGTGGAAACTGCAGCACTTACAGAAACTGGAATAGCCTCATTTGATGAATCTTTGAAGAAAGCAAAAGTTAAGAAAATTGAGTTTGTATCTAAAAAGTCTAAAGTTAATAAAGGTAAAAGAGTTCAAAACCCTAATTTCAGCAGTGACCATGTTGATAGATGGTTTAAATTAACTCTAGCAAACCCTCAAGAAAAGTTGTCTGTTGATGGAATTATACTGGATTCAGATCCAAAGTTAAATAACAGTCAACTTAATGCTAGTGTTCAAAGTCCATCAACATCTCGAAGCAATAGATTGTTTAACCTGAAACCTAAACCAACAAGTGAGTCGAGTTTTCAGCTAAAGGATCGTTCTATTCCCGAGCCAACATTAGAGGCTAATAAAAATCTTGGATATGGATTATTAGCTGATTCGATGAAAGAGTTAAAGAAAAATTCTCAGATTGAAGTGGTGGAACCGAATTACATCTATCATAAGTTCGAAGTGACCACGAATGATTTTTATTTTAATTCACCATTAAATGAACTTTGGGATTTAAAAAGAATTAATATTTCAAAAGCTTGGGATTTAACAATGGGGAGTAAGTCAACAGTGGTAGCTGTAGTTGATTCGGGTATTGATTATACACATCCTGATCTTTTGGATAATATATGGATTAATCCAGGTGAAAGTGGTGGTAAAGAGAATAATGGCATAGACGATGATAGCAACGGTTTTATAGATGATTATAGGGGATATGATTTTGTTACAATTGATCCAAGAAAAGAAGATGTTTTAGATACTACTGATAATGATCCTATGGATGAGTTAGGGCATGGTACTCATGTTGCTGGGATAATTGGGGCTTTAGGAAATAATGATCCTGATCATTCAATAGACACCGGCAAGCGGATGGTAGGAGTAAGCAATATTAGTTTAATGGCGGTGAAAGGATTGAACGCTAATGGTGAAGGATTAATAAGTGATTTGGGCGCAGCTATAAGGTATGTAACGGATAATGGGGCTGATGTTATAAACATGAGTTGGGGGGGAATGGGGAAAAGCCAATTTTTGGATGATCAACTTCAGTACAGCTACAACAGGGGCGTGGTTTTGATTGCAGCTGCAGGTAATAGTGCTATTAATGCAGCTTATTTTAGTCCCGCTAGTTCGTCATATGTTATTACTGTTGCGTCCTCTAATGACCAGGATTCTTATTCCTGTTTTTCCAACTTTGGTTTCAAAATAGACCTTTCTGCTCCAGGAGGCGATTCTTCAAGTTGTGGTGGGGGCGGAAAGAACATTCTTTCCACAATTTCTAAGACTCACAGCAGTTCATTTTCCATATATGGTTGTTGTTATGCAGTTGCAGCAGGTACATCTATGGCGACACCCCATGTTGCTGGAACTGCAGCCTTGCTTTTGACGCTTCATCCTGACTGGACTCAGGAGATGGTCAGACAAGCTTTGAGAAAAGGTAGTGATGATATCGGGCCTCCTGGTTTTGACCTTGATACAGGATATGGCAGGTTGGATGTATTCAAAACCTTAAGTTGGCAAAAACCGTTATCAGTTAAAATAACCTATCCTACCGAAAGTACGCTTTTTTCAACAACTAATATTCAAATTTCAGGGATAGTCAGTGGTGAAAATTTAAGCAATTGGAAACTCGAATATGCTTCTTATTATGATCAAAATAATTGGCAGCTTTTAAATAGCGCCACCGTACCTGTGAATTACGGGCTTTTAAAAGATTGGGATATAACATCTTTGCTTGATAAGCCTTATATTTTGAAACTTACAGCAACAGATCAGTCAGGGATAATTTATGAAGATAGGGTTGCAGTGGTAATAAATCAATTGATTTTGGATGATCCACCGCTTGCATACCCAGATAACCGGTTTAGGGATTTTGCAGTTTATAACATAGGGCAGAAAGTAGTTATCAAAGGCACTGCAGCTCAGGCTAACTTGAAAAATTATCAGGTTAAAATTTATAAAGCCAATACATACGCAGAGATTACAAACGTCAAGATAGCCTTAACAAATGACGGATTGCAAAAGGTAAGAAACGGCATTTTAGGAACATGGGATACGAGTGGTCTTGCTCAGGATATGTATATTGTTGAACTCAGGGCTAACTTATCCGACGGAAGTTACAGCGCATTAGGTGGGACAGTATTGTTGGATAATTTTGTTCATTCAGGTTGGCCAAAAAAGATCTTTGATTATGAAGGTAGTAATTGGTATTTACCCTCGCCATATGGTCATTTAATCACTGAAGATATAGACGGAGACGGAAAAAAAGATCTGCTGACCGCTTATGGCGACAAAGTGGTTATTTATAATGGTGATGGAGGGGTTTTATCCGGATGGCCACAAACAGTTGATCCATTTAATAAATTTGAATCTATTATTAAAGGGCCTACGGTTGGAGATTTAGATAATGATGGTAAACCCGAAATAGTGGCAGCTGCAAATTCTGTATCCGTCGAGACGGGCACATTTTTATTAAATGATGCTTTAATCTTGATTTGGCGTTCTGATGGGACTCTTTTTCCTGGTTGGCCAAAAAGGATATCGGGGATTAAAAATCCTTTCATAGTATTGAGTGATGTCGATGACGATGGTCAACAGGATATAGTATTAGAAAGTAGTTCTGGTGTGAATGCGGATCCTGCAAGGATTACTGTTTTAAGAAAAGATGGGAGTATTCTACCGGGTTGGCCAAGAGATATAGAGCAAAGCCAGCAATTCAAATTGTTAATTGACCCCGCTGTATCGGATTTAAACGGGGATGGTAAAAAGGAAATTATTATAGCAGATGATCGGGGGCCGAGTAACTTGTATATCCTTGATTATAAAGGAGGTGTTATAAGTGGGTGGCCTAAGCCTCTAAATCCATCGTTACCTAACAACACTTCCGGAATATTGCTGTCAAACTTTGTCATAGGAGATATTGATAACGACGGCAAACCTGAAATTGTAGCGGGTAATCACAGCGGAGTTATTACCGCCTATAAAATTGACGGATCAATTGTTCTTGGTTGGCCGGTAACTGTCAATCCGTCAGGGCATATATATCCTGTGGTAATAGGAGATTTAGATAATGATGGCAAGCCGGAAATTGTTGCAGGAACAAGCAAAAACTATCTTTATGTGTTTAGGGGTGACGGCACTCTTGTTCCAGGTTGGCCAAAGAACATAAGCGTAACTTATGGAGGTTCAGGTTTTGGTTACCCGGTTTTAGCAGATACAGATGGAGATGACCTACCCGAAATAATTGTTGTGAGCAGTATGGATTTAAGAAATCCCTTTCCTTTGCATGCTTATAAATTAAACGGACAAGAAGCAAGTGGTTTTCCGAAACCTCTTTTGACAGGAGATGATTCTCGCCATAATAATTCTCCTGTTGTGGGTGATTTTGATGGGGACGGGTTTTTAGAATTGGCATTCATTGATGGGACTTTGAGGCTAAATGTTTGGGATCTAGTTGGACCGGTTAATTCCAACCAGCCTTGGCCAATGTTCATGCATGATCCTCAAAAAACTGGAGTTTCTATCAAGACTGCGGAATCATTGATAACTTCCTGTGCCCCTGCTAAAAATACAGTAGGCATTAATGAACCCGTAATATGGTCCGCCCAGGCCAGCGGTGGTACTGGTTCCTACCAATTCAGCTGGTCAGGGGCTGACGGGCTTACCGGCGCCAGCCAATCTGTTACTAAAAGCTATGCTTCTCCAGGCATAAAGAATGCATCAGTTGCAGTTTCTTCAGGGACACAGGCAAAAACTGCAAATTGTGTGGTAACAGTAGCAGATAACATTCCGCCTGCAGTTTCAATTACATTCCCTGGCAATAACCAGACTGTACTTAGAACCTTCAATCTTACAGCTAATGCATCTGATAATGTGGCAGTGGCAGGAGTCCAGTTTAAAATGGATGGAGTAAACTTAGGTCCAGAAGATACAACTGCCCCCTATTCAGCTTCCTGGAATACCAAACTTGCTGCCAATGCAGTGCATACTTTAACTGCAGTTGCCAGGGATAGTTCTGGAAATACCACCACCAGTTCTTCTGTGACAGTCACTGTAGATAACTCATATAACAGGGCATTTATCACAAAATCTACCTTCAATGGTAGTTTAGGAGGGTTGTCTGGCGGTGATTCAAAATGTCAGCAGGCTGTAAACTCCCTTACTTTTGGGGGCACATTTAAAGCCTGGTTGTCTGATTCAGTAACTTCTGTATCTTCGAGACTAAATCAGAGCAGTTTGTCATATAAACTTCTTAATCCAACTGCAGTAGGTGGTGGTACAATAATTGCCAATAACTGGACAGACTTAGTTGATGGGACACTGCTTGCCCCTATCAACATAGATGAAACAGGAAATACTGTTGCAGCAGGCAGAGTTGTCTGGACTAATACTAACCCTTCAGGTGGCATTGACTCCACATCCAACAACTGCAGTAACTTTTCTTCCTCCAACTTTTCTTACAAATCAGGTATTGGTAAAAATGACCAGATAAAGAGTGGTTGGACAACAGGCGCTAACCAGTCCTGTGACCAGCAAGCCTCCCTTTATTGCTTTGAGCAATAACCGGAAATTAAATTAAACTAGGGGTTGACAGGGCGCTAAGTTTTGTGGTATCTTTACATTAATTCAATCATTTCTAAATAAGTAGGCGTACCAGAGGTGTATGCTTATTTTTTTGTGTTGCATAGGTATTATTTTTTTATGCAAGCCGCAAAAGCCAGCAATATTAATAATAGGCTGTATTGGGGGAAAAGAAGCTCTATAGCGGAGCTTAAAAAACTTGATCTTACCAGGCTCCAAAAACAATCCTACGAACTTTTTTTAAACTCCGGCATCGGACAGCTTTTAAATGAAATATCACCTGTTGCAGATTTCACCGGAAAAAACTGGAGACTTGAATTCGGCGAATACTTTTTCGGTAAAAGCAGGTTTTCACCTGAGCAGTGCATGATTAAAGGGGTTTCTTTTGATGCCCCGCTCCGGGTTAAAGTGGTCCTGACCAACCTCCAGACAAATGAAACATACAAACAGGAGGCTTTTTTGGGTGATATCCCCCAGATGACGGAAAAAGGCACCTTTATTATTAATGGTGTTGAAAGGGTGATAGTCAACCAGATTGTCCGTTCCCCAGGGGTTTTTTTCTCAGCCATAGAAGATCCTATCACAGGCAGGAAGCTGTTTGGCGCTGAGCTGCGCCCTTCCCATGGTTCCTGGCTGGAATTTTCAATCTCCCGCTCTGATGTGTTAACAGTCAAAATCGACCGGAGAAGAAAATTTGCAGCAACCACTCTGCTTAGGGCGCTTGGGTTTACTGACGGCCAGATCAGGGATAGGTTTTCATCAGCAGACCAAAACAGCGACCACCGCTACATTGAATCAACCCTGGCCAAAGACATGACTAAAGACGAGAATGAAGCTCTGCTGGAAATCTTCCGCAAGATGAGGCCCGGCGACCCGGTAGTTTTAGAAACTGCACGGACACTTTTGGAAAATATGTTTTTTAATGCCCGCCGGTATAACCTGACCAGGGTGGGCAGGTTTAAAATCAATAAAAGGTTAGGTTTAAATATCCCCAATACACCGGAAAACTGGACCCTGACTAAAGAAGATATAGTTGAAACCCTAATATACTTGATCGGGTTAGCAAACGGTGCGGGGAAAGTTGACGATATTGACCATTTATCCAACAGGAGGGTGAGGATGGTTGGGGAGCTGGTGGCCCAGAATGCTTTTTGGGTCGGCCTGCAAAGGTTGGAGAGGGTAATCAGGGAAAGGATGAGCCTGCTTTCGGCTGACCAGGAGATTACTGCTTCGGGTCTGGTCAACGCCAGGCCGGTTATTGCCGCCATTAATGAATTTTTCCGCTCTTCGCAATTGTCTCAGATACTTGACCAGATCAACCCTTTATCGGAAGTGGACCATTTAAGAAGGCTTTCCGTAACAGGCACAGGGGGTATCTCCAGGGATAGGGCCAGTTTTTCCATCCGTGATATTAACCATTCCCAATACGGCAGGATTGACCCTGTCCGTTCCCCTGAAGGGCAAAATATCGGGCTGGTTACTTATCTTGCGCTCTATGCCAGGATTAATGAGTATGGTTTTTTAGAGACACCATACAGGAAGGTGGTTTTACAGGGGAACAAGCCGAAAATCACTGATGAAATAGTTTATTTAACAGCAGACGATGAGGAGAACTTGTATATTACCGAAGCAACTATTGAAATCAGCAATGACGGATATATTACCCAAAAAAGAGTGCCTGTGCGTTTCGGCGGTAACTTTTTTGAAACAGACAACAAAATGGTTAATTTAATTGATGTATCTCCGCAGCAGATAGTCGGGACTTCGGCATCGCTGATCCCCTTTTTGGCCCATGATGATGCCAACAGGGCCTTGATGGGTACCCATATGCAGTGCCAGGCAGTGCCCCTGCTTTTACCGCAATCCCCCATGGTTGGGACAGGTATGGAGGAGATTATAGCCGATAATATGGCCAGGGTTGTCAGGGCAGGTTTTGATGGGACGATAACTTATGTTGATGGGGAAAAACTGGTGCTTGAGGGAAAAGGTAAAAAAGAGGAGCTTAAAATTGAGAAGTTTGTCAATTCCCCGGCTATGACCTGTTACTCCCAACGCCCGGCTGTTTTTTTGGGCCAAAAGGTCAAAACAGGTGACCTGCTTATTGAGGGTGTATCAACTCAGGGAGGAGAGTTGGCTTTGGGACAAAATTTAATGATAGCATATATGAGCTATGACGGTTTAGAATACGAAGACGCGATCATCATCTCTGATCGGCTTGTCAAAGAAGACCTTTTAACCAGTATCCATATTGAAGAATATTCCACAGATGTGGTTGAGACGAAACTCGGGCCGGATGAGGTCACAAGCGATATACCAAATGTTTCGGAAGATAACCTGGCCAACCTTGATGCCGGAGGTGTTGTCAGGATTGGCGCAGAGGTGGGCCCGGGGGATATATTAGTCGGTAAAGTCCAGCCTAAAGGTGAAACTGAGCTGACTGCAGAGGAGAGGTTGCTGCGGGCAATATTCGGGGAAAAAGCCAAAGAAGTCAGGGATACATCTTTGAGGATGCCCCATGGTGAAAAAGGCATTGTTATCGGGATACAGATCTTATCCAGGGAGGCAGGGGATGATTTGGGGGCAGGGGTGCTGCAGAGGATTAAAGTTAAAGTTGCCCAGTATAGGAAAGTTTCCGCAGGTGACAAATTAGCAGGCAGGCATGGCAATAAAGGGGTTATTTCTAAAGTAGTGCCTGAGTATGATATGCCGCGTCTTGAAGACGGCACCCCGGTTGATATTATTATCCGCCCGGCAGCTATTTTAAACAGGATGAATTTGGGGCAGCTTTTGGAAGCGCATTTTGGTTTTGCTGCCAAAAAACTGGGTTATAAAATCGCTGCGCCGGTATTTGAAAAAATTCCCGAGGAGATACTCACAGAAGAGCTCAAAAAAGCAAAACTTCCTGTTTCAGGCAAAAGCCGCCTGATTGACGGAAGAACAGGGGATTACTTCTACCAAGACGTGACTGTGGGGTATGCATATTTCCTGAAATTGATACATATGGTTGAGGATAAAACCCACGCACGCTCTACCGGTCCTTATTCCCTGGTTACACAACAGCCTTTAGGCGGGAAAGCGCAAATGGGAGGCCAAAGGTTGGGGGAGATGGAGGTTTGGGCGCTTGAAGCATACGGCGCTGCAAATATATTACAGGAAATGTTGACTATCAAATCTGATGATGTAGTCGGAAGGGCCAAAGCATTTGAGGCGATAGTCAAAGGGACAGAGATCCCGCAGGCTTTGATACCGGAGTCATTTAAGGTTTTGGGCAAAGAATTGCAGAGCCTGGCTGTATCGGTAGAGCCTCAGGGTGTGCAGATTGTCAGCGCTCCAGCTGTTGTGGGTTTGGATGATTCAGCTGCCGCAAGTGATGATACCAAGCTAAAGGAAAAGAAAGAGTTGGAAGAGTTCAAAGAGGCGCTTGAAGTCACTGATGTTGGGGATGTTGCTGAATTGGAGAGTGAATCAAGCCCGATGGAGATTGTTGATGTTCCCAAAACATATGAATGACCTACTTGATTTTGAAAGCTTAAAAGTATCAATTGCCAGCCCTGAGGTAATCAGGGGGTGGTCTTTTGGTGAAGTTACAAAACCTGAGACTATCAATTACCGTACCTTAAAGGCTGAGAAAGATGGGCTTTTCTCGGAAAATATTTTTGGGCCTACCAAAGATTTTGAATGTTATTGCGGTAAGTACAAGAGGATCCGTTACAGGGGTGTAATCTGTGATAAGTGCGGGGTTGAGGTAACGCAGTCAAAGGTTAGGCGGGAGAGGATGGGTCATATCTCCCTTGCTACCCCTGTTGCACACATATGGTTTGTCAAAGGTGCTCCTTCCAAAATCTCACTGGTTTTGGACCTGACAATGAAAAACCTGGAGTCAGTGATATATTTTGCATCATATATGGTGGTGGAAATTGACAGTGAAGGGAAACAGCAAGCTTTAGAACATTTGGCTAGTCAACTCGCGGACAAGAAAGCGCTGACAGTCCAAAACCTGGACAGGGCTATTGGTGAGGTAGAGAAAAATCTTGAGCAAATCCTGAAGGAATTAAAAAAGAAACTGAAAGAGCATGAAAAATTTGAATTGGCTGCTTCTGAAGAAGAATTAAAGACCCGCCAGTTTGTTGCAAGCCTAAGGGATGGCAACCAAGTTGAGTTGGGCCAGTTGGAAGGTATATACAAGGTTGTTACTGATTTGACAAACAGCATTGTACCTCTCAGGCTTCTTTCTGAAGATGAGTATTATAAACTGCAGGAGTATGGCGTAGCTGATTTTCTCAAAGTGGGTATGGGCGCAGAGGTCCTTTTGGAGGTTTTACAAAGAATTGACCTTGATAAACTGGCTGCTGAATTGAGGATAGAAGTCCAAAAATCTTCAGGGCAACGCCATATTAAAGCTACAAAAAGGCTGCGTTTAGTTGAAGGGATGCGCAAATCTAAAATCAGCCCTGCATGGATGGTGTTGACAGTTTTGCCTGTATTACCGCCTGACCTGCGGCCTATGGTGCAGCTCCCGGGGGGCAGGTTTGCAACAAGTGATTTAAATGACCTGTACAGACGGGTTATCAACAGGAATAACAGGTTAAAAAGGTTGATTGAGCTGGGCGCTCCCGAAATTATTTTAAGGAATGAAAAACGGATGCTGCAGGAGGCCGTTGATTCTTTGATTGACACCAATACCAGGACAACCAGGAGGATTGGAGGCCACCAGTTGCGTTCCCTCTCTGATATGTTGCGCGGTAAACAAGGCAGGTTCAGGCAAAACTTATTGGGTAAAAGGGTTGATTACTCCGGCAGGTCAGTTATTATTGTCGGGCCTAAACTTAAACTTCATCAGGTGGGTGTGCCAAAAGAGATGGCGCTTGAGGTGTTTAAACCGTTTGTTTTAAGGGAGTTGATCTCGCGCGGTCTGGCATCAAATGTGAAAGGTGCAAAAAATATCCTGGAATTTAGGCCGCCGGAAGTTTGGGATATCCTGGAAGAAGTTATTGAAAACCACCCGGTGCTCATTAACAGGGCCCCTACACTTCACAGGCTTGGGATACAGGCATTTTACCCGGTATTGACAGACGGTGATGCAATCCAGATCCACCCGTGTATTTGTGCAGGGTTTAATGCAGATTTTGACGGGGATCAGATGGCCATACATGTGCCGTTATCTGAAAAAGCCAAAGCTGAAGCCAGGGAGCTGATGATGGCTAAAGAAAATATCTTAAAACCGGGTGACAGCTCGCCTGTCAATATGCCGAACAAAGAGATGGCGCTTGGTTGTTTCTACATAACTTCGATAGATAAAAAACTGGAGCCATCCGAAAAAATTTACTCCGAGCAGGAAGCGTTGCTGGCCTACCAGACCAATAAATTGCAGGCAAGAAGGCTGATAAAATGTTATATCCAGGACAAATTGTTAGAGACTACTGTCGGCAGGATTTTATTTAACAAATTTTTGCCCAAAGAGCTGCAATTTCTTAATGAAAACATATCGCAAGCCTGGATTGTCAAAATTATTATGAAAGCTTTCAAAACTTTTGAGAAATCTGAAATCGCCAAACTGATTGATGACATTAAAGATTTTGGTTTTTGGGGGGTAACTATTTCAGGACTATCGCTGGCTATTTCAGATAATAAAATTATCCCTGAAAAACCTAAGCTGATCGCTCAGGGGGATCAAGAGATTGCGGAGATTGAAAATAACCTGGCAAAAGGACTCATTACAAATGAAGAAAGACGGGCCTTAGCCCAAGAGGTTTGGACTAGGATTGGTGAGGAGATAGTCAGGGGGACATTTGCCTCGATAGATGCTGATAGCCCGATCCAGATTATTATGCAGTCAGGGGGAGCCAGGGCTACTACTGCCCAAATTGCCCAGACCTCAGGCATGAGAGGGTTTTCGGTTGACCCAACCGGAAAGATTGTAGAGCTTCCTACGAAATCCAATTACAGGGAAGGGTTAGGTGTATTTGAATACTTTACTTCCTGCAGGGGCGCCAGAAAAGGTGTTGCAGATAGGGCTATCAGGACTGCAGATGCAGGGTATTTGACCAGAAGACTGGTTGATGTTTCCCACGATGTAATTATCAGGATCGAAGAATGCGGTACAGACCAGGGGATAAGTCTTGAAGTTTCAAAAGAGAATATCCCATCAAACAATTCAAGATTTTTAGGCAGGAAGACTCTAAACAAGGTAGTCGATCCCAAAACAAAGAAAACAATTATTGGAAGTGATTCCTACATTGAAGAGAATGAGGTTGTTGAGCTTTTTAAAAGCAATGTGGCAGAGGTGACTATCCGTTCTCCCCTGACATGCAAGGCTAAAATTGGACTTTGTTCAAACTGTTACGGGTTAGATCTATCAAGCAGGAAGCCGGTCCAGTTGGGGACTCCGGTTGGTGTAGTTGCAGCCCAAGCTATAGGTGAACCGGGCACCCAGTTGACGATGCGGACTTTTCATACCGGTGGAGTTGTCGGAGTGGATATAACCCAAGGATTGCCAAGGATAGAAGAGTTATTTGAAGCGAGAAGCCCCAAAGTTGCAAGCCCGGTTTCCGAGATCGCCGGAAAGATAACTCTGGTTGATTCAGACCAGGGCAGGATTGTACGGGTGAGAACCACATCCAAGCCTCATGAAGAACGCGAATATAATATTCCCCCTTCAGCAGAGTTATTGGTTGAAGATGGTAATTTGGTAGCAGCCGGCAGCCCGCTGGCATCAGGGCATCTGGAAATTAATGAGGTTTTAAGAGTGAGGGGTTTGAGGGAGGCGCAAAGGTATATAGTGGGCCAGGCAAGGGAGGTGTATGAGTCGCAAGGGGTGCACATCCATGAGAAACACTTTGAGGTGATTGTACGCAAGATGTCTGACAAAGTTAGGATTGAATCCCAGGGTGATGCTGTGCTTTTGCCTGGAGAGATTGTAGATAGGAACAGGTTTGAGGATGAAAATACCAGGGTGCTGGCTGAAGGCGGGGAACCTGCTACAGCAGGGGTTATAATCTTGGGGATTACCAGGTCCTCGCTTCAGACAGAGAGTTTTCTTTCTGCAGCCTCATTTCAGGAAACCACTACTGTTTTGGCAGATGCTGCATCATCCGGTAAGGTGGACAAGTTGCTTGGGCTCAAAGAAAATGTTATCATTGGACGATTAATACCAACTAGCCCCGAACGGGCGAAGATGGAGTAAATATGCCGACAATTAACCAATTAGTCAGAAAAGGGCGGAAAAGCAAGGCTAAGAAATTTAAAGCAACACTGCTGCGCCGTTCATATAATGCTAAAGAGAGGAGATATACTTCCTCGCCAAATCCGCAAAAACGCGGGGTAGTTACTTTAGTGCGTACAATGACACCAAGAAAGCCAAATTCAGCCTTGCGTAAAGTTGCCAGAGTGAGGCTTTCAAACCGTGGGGAAGTCACAGCTTATATCCAGGGGATAGGGCATGATTTAGCTGAGCATGGGATTGTTTTGGTGCGGGGAGGCAGGGTTAAAGACCTTCCGGGTGTAAAATACCATTTGATCAGAGGGAAGCTTGACCTGGCAGGGGTTGCAGGCAGAAAAACATCAAGGAGCAAGTATGGTTCTAAAAAAGGCGGGGGTGGGGTAGCTGCGCCAAGAGCAGCAGCGCCTGCGCCGGCACCTGTAGCTGGAGGAGGAGCATAAGATTACAATTATGAGATCAGGAAAAATTACAAAGAGAAAATTAGCGCCAGACCCGGTATATAATT
Source organism: Candidatus Daviesbacteria bacterium (assembly GCA_016186955.1). Lineage (GTDB taxonomy): Bacteria > Patescibacteriota > Microgenomatia > Daviesbacterales > UBA10151 > JACPKP01. Next base: position 23,716 of record JACPKP010000007.1, read on the forward strand.
CAAAACTTGTCACCCGTTTTATCAACAGGGTGATGTTTGACGGAAAAAAAACAGTTGCCCAAAACCTGGTGTACAAAGCTTTAGAACAAATTGAAAAAAGCGGCAAAAACCCGGTGCAGACCTTTGAGACAGCTATTGCTAATATCTCCCCCAGGATGGAAGTCAGGCCCAGAAGGGTGGGGGGAGCTTCCTACCAGGTGCCAACTGAGGTGCGGGGTGACAGGAGGGAAGCTTTGGCAATACGATGGTTGATCACAGCCGCCAAATCCCGTTCCAACAAGGAATTCCACACTTTCTCGGAAAAATTGGCTGCAGAATTTTTGGCAGCTGCTGAAAACCAGGGTGCAGCCATTAAGAAAAAAGAAGATATTTCCAGGATGGCTGAAGCTAACAAAGCTTTCGCTCATTTCAGATGGTAATATGAAAGAATTGACAAGAGATTTAAGCACGAGACAGGAAGCTATCAAAAACAATTTGAGTGATTTCAAATCTGATTATATGAATTTGCCTTTAAAGTGGAGAGTGGTGGGCACTGTTGCCTTTTTTGGATCAGCAATTGCAGCTGGAACTGGATTAGGGATTGCAGTAAGTATAGCCAAGTTATATTTTTAGTTTTTTTTCAAATCCCGCCCCCGGGTAATCCTAGGCGCAACTTATGAAAGAACACCTACCAGACTTTAATCCTAAAACTGCTGTTTACATTGAAACAGGAGGCGATAGTGAAGTTTATCAAGTTGGGTTGGTGATCTGATAATGTGATAAAATCTGGGTATGGGTCCTGATGAAGAGACTGTGGAACCAGGGTTAGAAACAGAGGAATTGGCCCAAAAGATAAACCCCTTTTGGGAACAGCCCTATCAGTTGGCAAGAGCAGTTGCCAGAAGATGGAGAAAACCCGAGGCGAAAACAGAGATAGAACCTACTATTGCGTCTACTCACCAGGAAGATATCCTTTCAACTAGAGATAAAAAAAACAAGCGGGAATTAGGAGCAGATAGCGCTAATGTTGTACTATTTGTTGAGCTTGAAGATGATGGCTCAGCAATATACAAACCCGTAAGTGGAGAGCAGCCTTACTTAAGACATGGTATTGAAGCAGGGACTTATTATCAAAGAGAACGGGCAGCATACCTAGTAGATAGGTTTTTAGGTCTCGGTTTAGTTCCACCAACCGTAATACGTGAATTAGATGGTGAGATTGGGAGTTTGCAGCAGTTTATTCCAGAAACAACGGGCAGTTGGGGTGTGGATCTTTCTCAACTACAAGAAGATTTATATCAACTTTGGGTTTTTGATTATATTATTTGGAATACAGATAGACATTCAGGTAATTTACTTTTTCAGGGTAATAAGCTTTTCGCAATCGATCATGGTCTGTCTTTTGGGAGTGAGTGTCGTATGTTCATGAGGCATTTTTATGACATTGCCGCTCCCAAACAACTGGTTGGTCTGCTGGAGCAATTTTTAAAAGATGACAAAAGCAAAAAAATTCTACAAGAACTACTTGAGGAGTTGCTCAGTGAAGATGAGGTAAAGGCTTGTGTGAGAAGGATTGAACATATCGGTTCTAAATTAATCAAAAATGGTATGATCAAACTTAATGAAGATAGCATTTTCAATCCTGAATAACACAAATGGCTTATGTAGAGATCTATAAATTAAATAATGATGGTTCGCAAAAGATTTTGGCTGTTTGCAGGCAGCTTGGGGAAGAGGTGGTTTGTGAAGGAGAGGAAAAGTTCATTGAATATTTAAATAAAGAGGGGATTAATGATTACAATTCCCCATCCCCGAAAAAATTATTCCCAAAAGACGGTAGGTTGTTTCTTGAACAATTAAAGTACAATTTCAAATCAGGATACCTAAATGCCACTGATTTAAAAGAATGAACCGCGTTAGGCACAAAAGGCGTCCCCTTTTGAGGCTAAATTAATTTATACCCCCTTGTTTTAACTGTAACTATTTTTAAAATCCCACCCCCTGGGTGGTCCTGAGTATAGGTTTCCTTTCATCGAAAAGTTGCGGGCACAACAATTATAAGATATCATTCTTGTTTATGGAGAGAATCAGTGTGCAGGAAGCAGGGTTAGAAGGTTTACCCAGGATTAGGGGACATCATCTAAATAAACTGAAAGAGCTCTATGTTTTTATGAATACTAAAAGGGAATCTTTATCCGAATCAGGATATCAAGGTTCTTTGTCAGGAGAAATGGAAGCTTTAATCAAATTTTTTATTCAGGAACATAGCAGCGATTTGTTGACATTTGTAGATCCTGCAACCCGTACTTTTGGTTTATCTCAAGAGTGGATGATGAGTTATATAAACGATACAATTGGAGGTATTGAAGCCGAGAAAGTTAAAATATACAATCAAAAAACATATGAAGCGATTGTAAAATATATTTCATATCCGGCAAGCCAACAAGTTCTATTGACAGTTACCCCGGATTTTATTTGCAGATTATGTTTAGTGGGAACACATTGTTTAAAAAGCTCAAAATTGATGCCACTTGATTATAGAGAAATCAGAGAATTTTCAAAGTTCCAAATAAACAGGAGAAGGGATATGCAAATTTATACGGAGGAATTTAAATTTAGCGATCGCCTGAAGCCATTAATCACTAAAGTAGTGTTAACCACCTTTGGAGATATTAGGTTTTACTTATCTTTTGGTGGAATCCCACCCCCGGGTTAGTCCTAGGCACAAAAGGCGTCCCCTTTTGAGGCTAAATTAATTTATACCCCCTTGTTTTAACTGTAACTATTTCATAAGAGCTGTTTTGTTGCTTCAGCTTACTCCGGACTCTTGCTACCAGCCTGTCTATTGCCCAATCGGAGACTCCCAATTCCTCTTCTTCAGGCCAGACTGCTTCAATTATGGCTTCCCGCTCACATATCTGGTTTAAGTTATTTTGTAGACAAGTAAACAACAGATGTTCTTTTTTACTGAGTTCCAACGGTGGCATTTCCAGCGGTTTGGCCCCATTTGTCTGTCTTGATTTGATGAAATTTTCAAAGATCGGGCTAAAAATCCGGGTTTTACCTTTTTCAGTAGCAACCAGGCCGGTATCCCAAAGGTATTTACTTGAAAGTTGCCCATCTTTTGAAATTTTTTCTTTGGAGACAATCTGAATCAGTGTATCTTGCTCTGTTTCATTTAAACTGTCCCAGAGTTCTTCGGATTGTAAAGCTATCCTTTCATCCTCTATCAAGGCCGGAAAAAGTTCAAAATTTTTGTTTAAAATTTTGATTTTTTCTGAGAGAGTAATCAAGGCGAGCAGCAGGTATTGGATATATCCGCCGGAAAACGCAAATAACTCTTCCTTAAATTTTTTGGGAAGGTGCAAGTTATACTTTCTGGTGTTAACTTTATAGATAGTTTCCAGATCTTTGGGCTCTGCTGTTTTAACATACATCTGGTATACGATTAGGGCGGGAGAGGCTTGGCTGAATGCCTTGGGTGCAAGCTGGTCTAAACTCCTAAAACTTGTCAAAACATAAGTTAACTGGTGGTTGGTTGCATCATACAGGCTTTCAAGGTTGGCAAAAAGCTCAGGCGTGACAGCATCTTTAATACGGTCAAAATGGATTAAAAACATTGTCGGGATAAAGCCTGCCTGTGTGATTTTTATCAAGCTTAACCTGACACAATCAAATAATAAAAACAGGTCTTTTGATTGAATTGAATCCAAAAAAAGGTTCTCGACATATTTTTTAATTTTAGGTTCCAAATTTAAGCGCTCGCAGTTATCAACAATCCTTTTTAAAGTTAACATCCAAAATGGGAAAACCTCCCTTTCTACCAAATCATTTAGATCCACATGGATAAATAAATGTTTTTTTCTATTTGGAATGTGTTTGTCTATCACCTTTTTATGGCTTAAGAAAAACCTTAAGAAATTGCTGATGCCAACCCGGCGCATACCGATCATAATGATTGTCTGGCGGTTTTTGAGATAATATCCTAAATTTTGGGAGATCTCTTTCCTGAAGGTTTTTGGGTAATACGATTCCAGGACCGTGTTTACCATGCAGGTTAATTTTAGAAGGATTTGGTCAAATTAGCAAATAAATCAGGATTTTGTCAGAATGTGGTCAAAATAGCGTCAAGCATATATTTTATCCTTGGCAATAAAATATATCAGTGACAGAAAAAGAATGGACGGATTACGGTTATGGTATCTCTCCGCTTTATGCTGCAGAAAACCCGGTGACTTATTTGCCTATTGCCCAGTTTTCTGCTCCTCTTGAATGTCCGCAGGGAATAATTGTAAAAGAAGCCCAACCGGAACAAAAAATTCAACCCAGACAAATTATTGTCGCACAGCCAAAAGTAGAGTACAGCAGCTATAAACGGCTACCCTTTTGGCGCAATTTAATAATAATTCTGCAAAAATGGGCGCCCCGTATAGGTTCCATTTGACTTTTAAGTTCCAAGAGGTTAATATGTTATTCTGTCAAACGAAAAACCACGGAAGTTAATCGTGGATGAAGTTTGCTTCGCCGACAGGCGAATCTCGCCGAAGGCGAGCAGGAAGAGAAACTACGGGCGAAGCGAAGCGGAGTCCGTAGAGGCTCATTCTAAAGCACCCCTCTTCAGGGGGCTATTTTTTGAAATCACACCTATGGATCAGTTAAAAAAACAAAAGCTTGAAATGTGGCAAAAAAAACTTGAAGGGCTTCAAAAAGAGTTCAAGGAGATTATGGTGCGCAAAGGGGAAGCTGCAGCTGACGGTGACCTTTCAGAAAATGCAGCATACAAACAGGCTGTGGAGGAGGCTGATATTTGCCTGGTCAGGATCAGTGAAATTAAAAAAATTATAGCTAATTTGGAAGGACCCGCCTCCGCCAAGGCTCCGGCGGGCAAGGGATAATAGAATGGCTGTTACAAAGACTAAGAGAGATTACCCCCTTGATAGGATACGTAACATAGGCATCATTGCCCATATTGATGCCGGGAAGACCACCACAACAGAGCGGATCTTATTTTATACCGGTAAAACTTATAAAATAGGTAATATTGATGAAGGCACTACCACAACTGATTGGATGGAACAGGAAAAGGAACGTGGTATTACAATAGTTTCTGCTGCTATAACCGCTTCCTGGACTGCCAAGTCAGGACCTTTTCAAGACCAGGAGATGAGGATTAATTTAATTGATACCCCCGGGCATGTGGATTTTACAGTGGAGGTAGAGCGGTCCTTGCGGGTTTTGGACGGAGGGGTGATTGTTTTGGATGCAGCCTCTGGTGTGCAGTCCCAGACCGAGACTGTCTGGAGGCAGGCCAATAAATACCATGTTCCTCTGATTGCATTTGCCAACAAGATGGATGTGGTTGGGGCTGATTTTTTGGGCACAATCCAGTCAGCCAGAGATAGATTAGGGGCAAACGCTATCGCCTATAACCTGCCGATTGGTGCGGAAACCAGTTTTAAAGGGGTTGTGGATTTGTTGGGTAATGATGAGAAGGGTGCTTTCGCGATTGTTTGGGAGCAAAGTGGTTCTGATTTTGATCCCAGTGGTTCAAAATTTAACATAACAGATATTCCAGAAGATATGAAAATTGCAGTTGAGGAGCACAGAAATAAATTGATTGAAGAGATTTGTGCTACGGATGAAGTTTTATTGGAACAGTTTCTTAATGGTAAGAAGATTGCTGTTAATGATTTGAAGTTAGCTTTGAGAAAAGCAGTAATTGCTGAAAAAATTGTCCCGGTTATGGCAGGTTCTTCACTTCGCAATAAAGGGGTGCAACCAATGCTTGATAATGTGGTTAATTTTTTGCCTTCCCCCCAGGATTTGCCTGAGATTAAAGGGCTTGACCCTAAAACCCAAGAGGAAAAGATTTTTCAGAATGTAAAAGATGCCCCTTTGGGCGCTTTGGCTTTTAAAATCCAGGTTGACCCTCATGTTGGGAGGCTCACTTATGTTAGGGTTTATTCTGGGATTTTAAAATCAGGTTCATATCTTTACAACTCAACAAAAGATGTAAAAGAGCGGGTAGGGAGGGTGCTTTTAATGCACGCCAATGATAGGGAGGAGATTGATGAAGCTTTTGCAGGGGAAATTATAGCAGTAGTGGGGTTGAAAGATACTGTGACTGGAGATACGCTTTGTGATGATTCAAACCCGATTGTTTTGGAATCCATTACTTTTGCAGAACCTGTGATCTCTCTTGCTATTGAACCCAAAACTAAATCAGACCAGGAAAAACTGGCTTATTCTTTGCAAAGACTGGGGGAAGAAGACCCAACATTTCGGGTAAAATCTAACCCTGAGACAGGACAGACTATTATCTCCGGTATGGGAGAGCTCCATCTGGAGATTATTGTGGACAGGATGAAAAGGGAGTTTAAGGTGGAGGCGAATATTGGAGAGCCTCAGGTTGCATACCGGGAAACTATCCAAAAAGAAGCAAGGGGTGAGGGTAAGTACATCAGGCAGACTGGTGGCAGAGGCCAATACGGACATTGCTTGCTTAGGATTGAACCTCTTCCCAGGGGCCAGGGACGGGAATTTGTCTCAGAAGTTGTGGGTGGGGCAATACCAAGGGAGTTTATTCCGGCTATCGAAAAAGGGGTTATTGAAAAAGAAGACACCGGAATGTTGGCCGGTTTTCCGGTAACGGATATCAAAGTTGCGGTTTATGACGGGTCATATCATGATGTTGATTCATCTGAGATTGCATTTAAAATTGCCGGATCCTTAGGGCTTTCCGAGGCTGCCAAAGAGGCGGATATGATACTTTTGGAGCCTATTATGAAGGTGGAAGTGACAACGCCTGAGGAATTTATGGGAGATCTGATTGGGGATTTATCTTCAAAACGGGCACAGATCCTGGGTACTGAGAAAAGGCATAATTCAAGCGTGATTAATGCTTTGGTGCCTCTTGCAGAACTTGGAGGTTATATAACTGCCATAAGGTCAATGTCACAAGGTCGTGCTTCAGCCTACATTGAGCCCTCCCATTATGAGAGTGTGCCAAGTAACATTACCCAAAAAATTGTTGCATCTTCAGGGTTCACTGGCAGAGTTGAGCATTAAATTTGCATTTTTTTGTAAGTTGTATTAGTATATATATACTTAAATCTCCCGCAAGGACCAAAAGTCATTTGCGGGATTTTTTGTGCTATACTCATTTGCATGAAACAAGCCCGCTGCGTGATTATTATTGATGGGAGTAACTTCTACTTCAAGTTAAAAGATTTGGATTTACATTATGAACTGCAATTTGATTTCTCTGGTTTTGCTAAATTGCTGGCTGGTAAGAATAAAATTGCGAGGTGTGTGTACTATGTGGGTGCGGTAAGAACAGATGGTACAAAACATACCCAAAAGTTGTTTAATAAGCAGCAGAAACTTTTTGCAAATCTCAAGAAACATAATTTTCAATATTCGCTTGGATATTTGTTGAAATCTGGCGGAAAAATGCATGAAAAAGGAGTAGATGTTAATATGGCTGTTGATATAGTTAAAGGTGCGCTAAAAGATGAGTTTGAACATTTTATTATAGTCAGCTCGGACACGGATTTGTTACCAGCTATATTAGTAGTCAAAGAAGCGGGCAAAACTATTGAATATATAGGATTTTCTCATCAAGCAAGTTTGGCGATGGTAGCTAATTGTTCCGAATCCAGGTTATTGAAAAAAGAGGATTTACTACCTTTTGTAAGTCGCAAAATATCACCCAAAAAATAGTGGCATCCTCCGGGTTTACAGGCAGAGTAGAGCATTAATTATTTGAAATATTGCCTTTTACGATAAATTGCCCAGAACCAGAGTGTGCTTACGATGATAAGACTTAACCAAGCAGGTATATAAGAATAGGGCCAATATGCACCTGAAGAATTTTTGAAAAAAATAACCAAATAATCAAGAAATGATATTATCCAGCTAATTATTGATAAATAAATCCCCCACTTTTGAAATTTCCAAAGTCCGTATATTAAGACAATTGCCACTAAGTTTACTAAGATCCTGTAGGGAAAATACCAAATAGGGTTGAAATTTTCAAGGTTTATTTGGTTAAATTTGAAGAAAATTAAGTAAAGGGAATATAAAACGGATAAAGAAAAAATAAATAGAACAATTGTTAAAAATTTGCCTCGCTCTTTTTTCATATAAACTAATTATAATATTAAATTACACTTTTTACAAAGATTGTTTAAGAAAACGTTTTTCTTAAACATTACCCCTCTGATGTGGCAGGACAATTTTAATATCACACCTCCGAGGTGTGATAAAAATAGCTGTTGACAAATTGGATACAAGCTCATAGAATCACTGGCATGGAGAGCCAAGGTGCAGTGAAGAAAATTTCAAGAGTTAGAAAAACCATCATTGATACCAAACCAGAACCTGTATCACAAATAGACTCCATACCCACTATTCAACTTCACTCAAAAAAAGATATTTTCAATAACCTCAATGAAGAAATAAAAAAATTAAAAGATCAATTTGATATTTTGGAAAAAGAAATTACTGAAACAAGACAAGAGTGGGTTAAGGAACAAAGAGTTCATCAACAGGAGATGGAGGAAAGAGAACGTCAAGAGAATCTTGGAAGAAAACATGAGCAAGAGCTGTACCAGTATGAAACAAATTTGAATCATAAAAAAGCGGAAGATGAATTTAGTGACAAAAAAACTAAGTGGGAAAAGGAGCTTTTAGAGCGTAAAGATGAGCTTGCAAAAGATAAACAGGAATTAGCGGAATTAAGAAGCAAGGTAGCAGGTTTTGAACAACAGCTTGTCAAAGCAGCAGATGGGGCATCTGAAGCGGCTAAAAAAGAGCTGGAATCTAGGTTTGAGAATGAAAAAAGATTATATGAGCAGCAAGTCAAGGCGGAAAAAGATGTACTCAATTTAAGGCTCAGCAATTTGACTGCTGATAATAGTAGGCAAGCTCATGAGATAGAAACTCTCAAAAAAGCTTTGGATGAAGCTACAAGACAGGTGAAGGAGATAGCGGTAAAAGTGATTGAATCAAACAGCGGTGTAATTAAAACCTCCTCTGCAGAATAGTTACTTTTAATGTGATCGTTTAAATATCCGTAGTATGGTAAAATAAATTTACGTATGAATGAACAAGAGGTTAGTTTAGACCAACTAAAACAGATAATACGGGAAAAAGGCATAAATCCCGCCCCTGGCGCTAAACCCGGCAGTTTTACAGCATATGGAATCGTTTTAGGAAACCATGGATTAGCAGCTACGGAAGTTTTTTATGAAATTTATAAAAGACTTAAACCTATCTTTGGAGAAGCGCTGCTGGATGGTTTTTCAACTTCTGCCGCGCATGCGGAACTGGGGAGATTTGAGCCTAAATTAGCGCCTTACTCCGATGGAGAAACAGCCTGGCTTGAGGCTCAGAAATCAGAGCTGACTGTTTATTTAAAAAGCACACTGAAGCGGAGGAAACAGGTAGGATTGTAAGTGGCCGAGCCAATATGGTTGAGAATAAACCCCAAAAATTATGGTTGTACGATCAAACTATTGCAGGTGAAGGTTTGAGCCAAATTGTCCAAGATCTTCTGAAAGATGTCCCAAGTATCGGGCAGCCAAATATCTTTCCATTGGAGTGGCATGGTGATGCCCATGGAAAATTAGCAAAGCTTTATGAAACAGCAAAAGAACGTGCTTGGAATCCGGCTCAGGCGATTGATTGGAAAAAGTTGGATCCCAAAGACTTTACAAGAGAACAACGGTTGGGGGTAATGTATTGGTATTCAGTTTTGGCGAATTTCGACGGTTCGGGGCCTCCGGTTTTTGCTAAAGCAATGATAAAATCTTATGAAACACATGAACCTAATGAGCTTAGAAATGCATTTTTTTCAATAGCCCGGGATGAAGTAAACCATGAAGAGGTTTGTTACCGGACAGTTTCCAGGCTTTGGTCTCAAACCCCGACAGAATGGGACCCTCAAAATGACCTAGAAGCTTTAGCCTTGAGAAACATCCGTTGGCTTTATTATAACGGCGGTAGATATTGGAAAGGTTATTCCAAGGCTTTGGAAGAAAAATATCCGATGAGCGTACTTTTTTCTTCATTTATGATGGGAGAGGTTGCGGCCACAACCCTTTTTCACAACATGAGTAAGGCAGCCAAACATCCTGTTTTTGCCCAGGGGCTTAAAAAAGTTGGGCAGGATGAAGCTAGGCATATGGCAATTTGCCTGGCTGCGTTGGAGCATGAATATATGAAACTGACAGAAGAAGATAAACAGATGATTACTAAGCAGCTTCGGGCCGGGTTTGTATTTCTTTCCATGATTTTGTATGAACCGCCTGATGAATTTTGGAAGCTGCCCCCGGAATTTTTGGAGGTTCATAGAAAATTAGAACAGTTAGCAAGGGAAGCAGGTTTGGGAGTGGCAACCTTAAGCGAAAAGAAACAAGTTTGGCAGGAGGCAATGCTTAAAGTAAAAACAGTAGTAAACTCCTATGGAGTGGAATTTCCAGCCATGCCTGAAGTAGGTATCACCGGAAAGGAGGTTGTAAATATCAGCATGGAAGATATAATTCCTGTATTCTAATATGGAAAGAATGGTTGGAAAAGCAGTCAGAACCTTAGATGACAAAACAACTGTTTTGAACTTTGACAGTATAAAGAGAGGCGACAGGTTTGTGATGGAGCAGGAAGTTACAAGGGAAAAGGTGATGCTTTTTGCACAGGCTTCCGGTGATTTCAGTCTTTTACACTCTGATCCTCAATATGCATTAAATACCCGTTTTGGCAAGGTTATTGCCCATGGAATGCTGACAGGGGGTTTTATTTCTGCAGCGCTTGCGGGTTTAGGTAAAGACGCAATGACTGCAGTCTATCTGGAGCAGTTTTTAAAATTCCACAGGCCGGTTGTAGAAGGGGATATTTTAAGGGTTTATTTAAAAATCACTTGTAAAAATAACACAGACAAAAGCCTTTGTTTGACGACAGATTGTTACAACAGAAGAGATCGATTGGTAGTCAGCGGTAGGGCAAAAATCCGTTTGGATCCATACCCATATCCTCAAGCTGCCTGAAAATTCAGGATGATCGGGATCACGCAAAATTTCAAACTAACTATTGCATTTTGCGCTAGATTATTATATTATTTGGTATAAGCCCAGCTTTGGAAGCTGGATTTTAATGGGTTGGTACCCATGTCATTTCGATACGCAAGTGAGAAATCTTATATAGAAATTAGATTGCCACGTCGCTCGTAAACTCACTCCTCGCAATGACAAAGGAAACATATGGCAGATTCTAAAAAGTACGAAAGAACTAAACCGCACGTAAATGTCGGAACCATGGGTCATGTTGACCATGGTAAAACTACCCTGACTGCAGCGATTACCAAAGTTTTGGCAGGTAAAGGTTTGGCAGAGGTTAGAACTGTAGACCAAATTGATGCAGCCCCGGAGGAAAAAGCCCGCGGAATCACCATCAATATTTCCCATCAGGAATATGAGACCGAAAAACGCCACTATGCCCACATCGATATGCCGGGTCATGCTGACTATATCAAAAACATGATTACCGGAGCAGCGCAGACAGACGGAGCTATTCTGGTAGTTTCTGCCCCGGATGGCCCAATGCCTCAAACCAGGGAACATCTTTTGCTAGCCCGTCAGGTGGGGGTTCCGGCGATTGTGGTCTACCTTAATAAAACAGATATGGTTGATGACCCTGAGCTTTTAGATTTAGTGGAAGAAGAGGTCAAAGACTTGCTTAAAAAATATGAATATGACCCCAATTCACCAATAATCAGAGGCAGCGCTAAAAAAGCTTTGGAAGGCGATCCTGAAGCAGTTAAATCTATTGAAGCTTTAATGGAAGCTGTTGATACATGGATCCCAACCCCTGTTAGGGATAAAGATAAGCCGTTTTTGATGGCTGTTGAAGATGTATTTTCCATTAAAGGGCGTGGTACAGTGGCTACAGGCAGGATTGAAAGAGGGGTTGTCAAAATTAATGAGGAAATTGAAATTGTGGGTATCAGGCCTACCAAAAAGAGCGTTGTGACAGGCATTGAGATGTTCCATAAAATGCTCGACCAGGGTGAAGCAGGGGATAATGCCGGGATACTATTGCGGGGTGTTGAGAAAGATGATATTGAAAGAGGGCAGGTTTTGGCAAAACCCGGTTCAATCACCCCTCACAGTGAATTTGAGGCTGAAATTTATGTTTTGAGTAAGGAAGAGGGTGGAAGGCATACCCCGTTTTTTAAAGGCTACAGGCCGCAATTTTACATCAGGACTACTGATGTGACAGGTGAGGTGCAGCTTCCTGAGGGGGTTGAGATGGCTATGCCTGGGGACACAGTTAAAATTGTAGGAAAATTAATCACCCCGGTTGCTATGGAGGATGGTTTGAGGTTTGCAGTCAGGGAAGGCGGGAAAACAGTAGGGGCAGGGGTCATTACCAAGATAATTGCTTAAAATTTAGTCTGTCCCAAGGGGCCGAAAGGCTCCTTTTTATTATTAACAGAGAGGAAAGATGCCTGAAATTGAAATTACCGAAGACAAGAGAAAAGATTTACGCAGTTGGGCTGATGGAGCTGGGAAGCGTTTAAAGAACATTGATCCAAACGGAGGAAGCTTAATATGGGACATTGCCGGCGAGCCGTTTGTCATGCATACAAGGCTTCTGGCGCTGTATACTAGCGGCCGCTCTTTTGACTGTTGGGCAGAGAGGTATTTTGTGCTTTGCAGCGATAAACATGCTGAGACCCTTGAGCAAGCAGGTATTATTGAGTTAGAGTAGTTGACCTATAATTGGTTTTTAGGGGGTTTGTGGTACAATAGCACATTGAAAGGGGAATAATATGGCAAAAGGCAGAATTAGAGTCCGTTTAAAATCTTATGACCATCGGGTTTTAGATGCTACTTGTGAGCAGCTGCTGGATACTGCTTTGCGTACCGGCGCCAAAATTGTCGGTCCCATTCCCCTTCCCACAAAACGCTCCAGGATTACCATTCCCCGTTCTCCTTTTAAACACAAAGATTCCCAGGAAGCTTTTGAAATAAAAACCCACAAAAGAGTAGTAGATATCGTTGAACCCACTGATAAAACCATAGATTCACTAATGCATTTGGAACTTCCAGCTGGTGTGGATATAGAAGTAAAGATGTGATATTTTAAACAAATGGTAGAGACAGAATATCGCGACCCTATAGATACAGAATATAACAGGTATTTAGACAGTCCTTCTAAGAAGCTTTGGGATGATGTTGATATAGAGGTAAAAAAACTTTTATATTTTGCCGAAATGACCTCAGGTATGACATCCTTGGAAAGAACGGTTTATCTGTTGAGGTTTGAAGTTAGAAATATTATCAATAAAAGATACTCACGAAGAGAAGTGGGAGAGTTAATAGAAAAATCCCCCAGGACTGTACAAAGATTGGAAAAGAGTGCCATGGCCAAAATTGCATCCGGATTTGGCGCCTGATTCTTCCATTCTTTATCCCAAAATAGTATACGATCGTACAACGTTTTGTCAAATGATAGCCCGGTGTTGCTTTTGTGCGCAAGCCTGTGTTAGAATTGTATAAGTGTTTATGCCTAGAGTTTGTTAAAAAATAAACTTTAAGTTTTCAGTAGATCGCGCGTCTGAGCAGAAACAGATATGATGCAGCACACATAGATTGTCCGGTGGCGGGTAAAACCGTTATTTTTGACGTGTATGATGAGCCAATGATCTGTCCGGAGTGCCACAAACTGTTAGAGCCCCGGATTATTACTGAAGGGGAATTTAAATCGTTTGGAAAAGATAAAGAAAGGATAGTATGATCCAGACATTACTGGGCACTAAAAAATTTATGACTTCAACTTATGATTCCCGCGGCAGGCGGGTGGGTGCAACAGTGGTTGAAATGAACCCGAATATGGTCACGCAAATTAAAGATAAGGAAGGGAAAGACGGATACGATGCTGTGCAATTGGGTTATGGAACTAAAAAGAGCGTAAAAAAACCCCAGATTGGTCATGCAAAAAAAGCCGGAGTTGAGGGTAAGATCAGGTGGATGCGTGAAGTTAGGGCTAGCGAGACTGTAAAACCTGGCGACCAGATCAGTTTGGGCCAGGTTTTTTCTGTTGGTGATGCAGTTAAAATAACAGGGGTAAGCAAGGGTAAAGGGTTTCAGGGTGGAGTCAGAAGGCATGGATTCCATGGAGGGCCAAAAACCCATGGCCAATCAGACCGCCACCGGGCGCCAGGTTCCATCGGGGCCGGTACAACTCCGGGCCGGGTTTACAAGGGTAAAAGAATGGCAGGGCATATGGGAGTGGAGAGGGTGAGTTATAAAGGTTTGGAGGTTGTCAAAGTGGATAAACAAAACAACCTGTTGACTATCAAAGGCGGTGTGCCTGGTCCGGCAGGAGGATTTGTAATAGTTGAAAAACAAGGACGGATAAAAGGTTATACGCCACCACCTGAGGAAAAACCTGAAGAGGAAGAATTAGAGTCAAGTGACAACACCTCGGAGGTGAAGTCAGAAGAGCCAAAAGTTGAAGCAACAGAAGAGGTTGAATCTACTGAAAGTTCCGATGAGGTAAAGGAGGAAACAGGAAATGGCAGTAATTAAGTCAAAAGTCAAAAGCCCGTCTGCCGGACGGGCAGGTCAAAAGTCAAAAGTATCAAGAAAAGATTCTGTCGCCCCGAGTAACTCGGGGATCCAGAATGACAAAAAACCAAAAAAGACTAAAAAAGTTGCAGGAGTAAATAAGATTGCCACGTCCTCCGAAAAGGTTAAAAAACCTATAGTTAAAACTAAGACAACATCAAATTTGTCAATTCCTGTTTATTCTCTGGCAGGCAGCAAGACCGCAGCAAGTTTGGCATTGCCTAAAGAAATTTTTGGCGCCAAAGTAAACAAAGCCTTGCTTGCCCAGGCGATGAGGGTTTACCTTAATAATCAGAAAAGCCATTGGTCAAATACCAAAACCCGTGGTGAAGTAAAAGGGTCAACCAGGAAAATTTTTAAACAAAAAGGCACCGGCAGGGCAAGACATGGGGCAATCAGGGCCCCAATTTTTGTGGGCGGGGGGATTGCTTTGGGGCCAAAAAACCGGAAGGTAGTTTTGGATCTGCCCGCAAAAATGAAAAATGCGGCGCTGGTTTCAGCCTTAGCACAAAAAGCAGATGAGAAGCAGGTTTTAGGGATCAGCGGCTTGGATAAAGCAAGCGGAAAAACCAAAGAGATGATAGGCTTAGTCACAAGAGTCCAGAGTCAAGAGTCCAGTAAAAAAAGTATTTTGATTGTGGTGGGGGAGAAGATAGAAAATGCTGCTAGGGCTGTGAGAAATATTACAGGGGTAGATTTACTGCAATTTGACCAGATTAATGCTTATGAAGTAATTAAACACCAAAGCCTGGTTTTAACAAAGGAAGCTGTTGAAAAATTGCAGGGAAGACTATTGGGTAAAAAGGAGGCTAAATAAAAATGACAGCTGTTATATTAAAACCGTTGGTTACGGAAAAATCAATGTCGCTTGTCAAATCAGGAATGTTTACATTCCTGGTGGATAAAAACGCCACCAAAAGTCAGATTGGGAAAGCTGTTTCCGGGAGATTTGCAGTGGATGTTTTAAGTGTCAGTACAGTGAATATGAAGGGTAAAACCAAACTGCAAAAGAGCAGAAAAGGGTATTTTCAGAAACCATCGTTTAAAAAAGCAATAGTCCAGCTTAAAAAAGGGCAAAAAATTGCTTTGTTTGAATCAGCAGAGAAAGAAGAAGTAGAAGTGAGGACAGCAGAAGGTGAAGTAGTTGGCAAAACCACAGAAAAAAAGAGTTTATTGGGGAGGACAAAGATAAAGATCAGCAAGCTGTCTCCTGTGGAGATTGAACAAAATACAGCAGTCAAAAGCCCGCCTGCCGGACGGGCAGGTCAAAAGGCAAAAGTTAAAAGTACAAGTAAAAAATTAAAAGTAAACAAGAAAGGAGCTAAGTAAAAAATGGCGCTAATTAGTTACAAAGAAAACACACCAACCAGAAGGTTTATGACCAAGCTCGAAAAACCAAAGAAAAACGGTAAACATCATAAATCCCTGGTCAGTATACTGCCGAAACAAAGCGGCCGGTCGCATGGCAAAGTTACAGTCCGCCACCAGGGCGGAAGGCACAAGAGATATTACAGGTTAGTTGATTTCAAAAGGAATAAATTTGGAGTAGAAGCAGTAGTGGAAGCTTTTGAGTATGACCCAAACAGGAATGTCAATATTGCCCTGGTTAAATATGCCGATGGTGAGAGAAGATACATCTTAGCGCCTTCAGGTTTAAAGCCGGGGGATAGAGTGATATCAGGAGAAAGGGTTGAAGTAAAGGTTGGCAATGCCATGAAACTTAAAAATATGCCTGTAGGTACAATAGTCCATAATGTGGAGTTGACACCGGGCAGAGGAGGCCAGTTTGGGCGTAGTGCAGGTACAGGGTTGACTATCCAGGCGAAAGATAGCGGCCTGCCTGCCGACCTGCCTGACGGCAGTCAGGGCAGGCAGGGGTTTGCGCACTTGAAAATGCCCTCAGGAGAGATTAGAATGGTTCCCCTGGAGGCTATGGGGACTGTTGGAAGCTTGGGTAACGAAGAATGGAAGAATGTTACTTTTGGTAAGGCTGGAAGAAAAAGGCATATGGGGATCAGGCCGACTGTCAGGGGGACAGCCCAGGATCCCCACTCACATCCGCATGGTGGAGGAGAGGGCAGGTCAGGAATCGGCAGAAAAAGCCCCATGACGGTATACGGTAAAAAGGCAGTGGGAAATACCAGAAAAAAGAATAAATGGACAAGCAAGTATATTTTGAAAAGGAGGAAATAGAGTCTAGTCGCAAGAGTCCAGAGTCAAGTGAACGTCATTGCGAGGACTCCGATGGACATCGGAGGACGAAGCAATCTAATAAAAATTAAAAATTATGTCAAGATCATCATATAAAGGTCCGTATGTGGACGTCAAATTGTTAAAAAAAGTTAATGCACAAAAGGCTGATGGTGCAAAAACTCCGATTAAAACCTGGGCCAGAAGGTCACAGATTCCGCCTGAATTCGTGGGCCATACATTTTTGGTGCATCAAGGTAAGAATTTTGTGTCTGTTTATATTTCTGAATCCATGGTGGGGCACAAACTTGGGGAATTTGCGCCAACCAGAATTTTTAGGTCACATGGAAAGATGACTGAGAAAAGCGTAGCAAAAACATAAAACATAATGGAGTATACAACAATACAAAAAAATATTACTACTTCGCCCAGGAAACTGAGGTTGGTGGCTGATATGGTGAGAAAAATGAGCCCAGAGCAGGCTGTAGAAATTTTGCAGTTTACCAATAAAGCGGCTGCTCAACCTTTGATCAAAGCCATCAAAACTGTTTTGGCAAACAGCAAAAAAGCTGATGTGGTTTTTAAAACCATTGAGATCAACGAAGGGCCAAAATTAAAAAGATACAGGGTGGGTACAGCCGGTAGAGGACGGGGCAGGCCGTACAGGAGAAGATGGAGCCATATAAAAATCGTTTTGATAGACGATTTAAATGTCAAAAGTCAAATGTCAAAAGTCAAAAGTACAGTTCAAAATGCAAAAGTAGAAGATAAGAAGGCAGCGTTAAAAGAAAAAGGAAGGGAGGGTAAAAAGAGTGTGCGGACTCCCGAAGTAGATCCTTCGACTCGCTACGCTCGCTCAGGATGACAAAGTAAGTTTAAAAATTGTACTTACTTTGTCAAATAAAAACTATGGCGCAAAAGATACATCCGGTTGGTTTTAGGTTGGGGATCGGTACCACCTGGGAGTCAAGGTGGTTTGCCAACGGCAAAAAATACCAGCAAAACTTACTGGAAGATATAAAAATAAGAAATTTGCTAATCAAAAAACTCAGGCCCGCCGGGATTACAAAAATAGAAATAGAACGTTCTATCAATAAAATCAGGATCATTATTTTTGTTACACGCCCTGGTATACTAATTGGCAGGGGAGGTACAGGTTTAACAGATTTAAAAAAATATTTATTAAATGAGCTGAAAATAAAAGAGGAAAATAATTTAGAAGTTATACCTATGGATATTAAGCAGCCTGACCTATCAGCTTATTTAGTTGCGCAAAACATTGCAGAGCAATTAGCAAGAAGGATGCCTGCAGCCAGGGTAATGAACCAGGCTATAGACAGGGTGATGCGCTCAGGTGCAAAAGGGGTGAGGATTGTTTTGTCAGGTAGGATCGGAGGGGCTGAGATTGCCAGACGTGAGTGGAAAGCCTCTGGTTCAATGCCGTTGCATACCTTAAGGTCGGATATTGATTTTACAGTTTACCCGGCAATGACCAAGTCTGGTTATGTGGGGGTAAAAGTTTGGATAAACAAGGGGGAAAGTAAAATATAATGGCGCTTTTAGTACCAAAAAGAGTTAAATACCGGAAAGCCTTTAGAGGTAAGAGGGGTGGGGTAGCTACCCGCAATAATACCATTGTTTTTGGCAACTTTGGATTAAAAAGCGAAGCTGCCGGTTGGGTATCTTCCCGCCAGCTGGAAGCTTCCAGGCGTGCCATGACCCGCTACACACAGCGGGGTGGACGTATTTGGATCAGGGTTTTTCCTGATAAGCCGGTTACCAAACACCCGGCAGAATCAAGGATGGGTTCAGGGAAGGGAGATGTTGAGGGGTATGTGGCTGTGATTAGGCCGGGGACGATTTTATTTGAGATGGGCGCTGTTTCAGAGGAGATTGCGAAAGAAGCCATGAGGCTGGCAGCCCATAAATTACCGTTAAAAACCAGATTTATTATAAAGGAATAATATTTTATGCGTAAAAATGATTTTGTACAGATAAAAGGGTTAGACAAACAGGTTATTTCAGGCAAAGTTAAGGAGCTTAGGCAGGAGATCTCAGCTTTAATTATGGATAAAAATATGAATAAACTGAAGGATTTAAAAAGTATTTATAAAAAAAGGAAAGATTTAGCCCAACTGTTGACTGTACGGCGGCAAAAACAGTTGTTGGAACAATTGGAGTCAACAGTGAAAGGAGCAACAGAATGATCGGACGGGTTATATCAACAAAAATGCAAAAAAGCGCTGTTGTTTTGGTAAACAACAAGAAAAAGCATCCATTGTATAAAAAAACCTTTTTAAGGACCAAAAAATATTTGGTTGATGACCCTATTGGGGTAAAAGACGGAAATATTGTAGAGATTATCAAAATAAAGCCGGTATCAAGGCATAAACATTGGGGCGTTGTGAAGGTGTTGGGTACAGATATAGTTACTTTAGGGACAGAGGTTTTGAAGGAAGAGGCAAAAGAGGCGATTGAAGAGGTTCTGCCTGTTGAAAAACAAGGAGAAGCTGCAGCTCAGGAGCCGCTGCCAAAAGAAGAAGTGAAAAAGAAAGTGGGAAAAACTGAAAAAGTAAAAATTGAAAGACCAAAAAGAAAAAGAAAGGGGGAACTTAGTTAGTCCGCTTGTCAAAAATGCTGCGCATTTTTGCAAGCGATCTCAAAAACTATAATTGTTTGTAGTTTAGAGGAAGTTTTTTCCGATGGTACAACACAGAAGTATGTTAAATGTAGCAGATAATTCAGGGGCCAGAAAGGTTCAGGTTATCCAGCTGCTTGGCGGATCGGGTAAACGGTTCGGCAGGTTGGGTGAGACCTTGGTGGCTGTAGTCAAGGGGGCTTTATCCAACAGCCAGGTTAAAAACGGGGAGATTGTCAGGGCTGTCTTGGTTAGGGCCCGTAAAGAGAAACGGCGGGATGACGGTTCTTATGTAAAATTTGATGACAATGCGGCAGTTGTAGTCGACAAAGACGGAAATTTGCGGGCAACCAGGATTTTTGGTCCTATTGCCAGAGAGGTGAGGGATGCCGGGCACAATAAAATTGCATCACTAGCACAGGAGGTATGGTAATCGGACTGAAGCGAGAAACAATTACACTAATCCCTAATTGTTTCGAGCAAAGGAGATCGCTTGCCACAATTGTGTAATCAATTGTGGACAAGGGAAAGGAAAACAATATGTCTAAAATAAGAAAAGGCGATAAAGTTAAAATTTTGTTGGGAAAAGACAGAGGAAAAACCGGCGCTATCGAAAAAGTATTGGTTCAAAAAAGCCGGGTTTTAGTTTCAGGTGTCAATTTAGTAAAAAGGCATGTAAAAAAACAAGGGACTATTGAAGGCGGAATTATTGATATCGCCAAGCCAGTCAATATTTCCAACGTTATGTTAATTTGTCCCAGTTGCAACTTGCCAACAAGAGTGGGGTTTAAGATAGGGGCAGAAAAAGCCAGGATATGTAAAAAATGCAAAAAGGAGATTTGATGATTTATGAAGACTTTAAAAGAAAAATATTTGGAGGAGGTGCAACCGAAAATGATGGAAGAGTTCAGTATTAAAAATGTTTTTGCAGCGCCTAAATTAAAAAAGATAGTTATCAATATGGGTCTGGCTGACGCAAAAGAGGATGCCGGTATTTTAGAAAAATCAGTGGTTAATGTTGCAGCTATTTCAGGCCAGAAGCCGGTTGTGACAAAGGCTAAAAAATCCATCGCAGCTTTTAAACTTACGAAAGGCGCTTCAATAGGGTTGATGGTAACTTTAAGGGGTGATAAGATGTATGCTTTTTTCAATAAACTTGTAAATATAGTATTGCCAAAAGTGAGGGATTTTAGGGGAGTTGCACAAACCGGCTTTGACAGCAAGGGAAATTATAATTTAGGTTTTAAGGAACTACTCATATTCCCTGAAATAAACTATAAAAATGTTGATAAACCAAGGGGGTTGCAGGTTACTATTAATACAACAGCAGAAAACAGGGAGCAGGGGAAAATGTTGCTAGAGCTGATGGGGATGCCTTTTAAGAAAGGGGACAGATAAAATTTTCAATTTAAAATTTACAATTTTCAATCAAATCTTAATTTTAAATTAAAACATTGGAAATTCATTGAAAATTAAAAACTGAAAATTAAAAATTAATTTATGGCTAAGGTTAGTAATATAGTCAAGAAAAAAGTTAAATATGAAGTCCAAAAAGTGAACCGCTGTTTACGGTGTGGCAGGTCACGTGGTTTTATCAGACGCTTTGGTGTATGCAGAATTTGTTTTAGGGAACTTGTTTACCGCGGTTATTTACCGGGAGTAAAAAAATCATCATGGTAATAGAAAGGAAAAAAGAGAAATTTTCAATTTAAAATTTACAATTTTCAATCAATGATTTAATGTTTAAATTTTGAAAATTAATCAAATGAAAATTCATTAAAAATTGAAAAATAAAAATTAAAAATTAATTATTATGGATACAGTAGCCGATGCATTAACCAGAATAAAGAATGGATATATGGCCCGTAGGACCGAGGCGGTTTTGACATACTCAAAACTGGTTTTAGCAGTGCTCAAAGTTTTAGAAAAAGAGGGTTATATTGAAAATTTTAAAGAAAAAAAAGATGAGAAAAATAAAAATATTATTCAGATTTTAGTGGGGTTAAAGTATGACGGCAAGAAGCCGGTTTTGACAGATCTTAAAAAGATTTCGAAACCCGGTTTGAGGGTATATAAAAGCAGCAAGAAGTTGCCCAGGGTTTTGAATGGTTTAGGTGTTGCAATAATTTCAACCCCAAAAGGGGTTATGACAGACAGACAAGCCAGAAAAGTTGGGCTCGGAGGAGAAATATTGGCGTATGTCTGGTAATCGGACTGAGCGTAGCGAAGGAGATCGCTTGCCACAATTGTGTAACCAATTGTGGACAAGGGTAAAGAAAGGATAAAAATTTATGTCACGGATAGGGAATGTGCCAATTACTATACCTGCAGGTGTTGATGTCCGGATAGATGGGCAAAATATTGCTGTGTCCGGTCCAAAAGGGGAACTTGAGATAGTTGTCCGTCCGGAACTAAAAATAGAAAAAGGGGATACTAAACTGTTAATCAAAACCATAAAACAGAACCGTATCTCCCGTTCTTTGCATGGTTTGACCCGGTCCCTGTTAAATAATATGGTTTTGGGTGTCCATACAGGATGGATTAAAAATTTAGAGATGGTGGGAGTTGGGTACCGGGCTCAGGGAGGGGGAGATACATTAACGCTTAGTATAGGATTTTCTCATCCTGTGACAGTCAAAGCGCCTGCAGGGATAACTTTTAGTGTTACGGACAATACCAAAATAACCGTTGCAGGCATTGATAAAAATCTGGTCGGGCAAACTGCGGCAAATATCAGGGCAGTAAAACCTCCGGAAGTATACAAAGGAAAAGGGATCAGGATGAGCGGTGAATATGTCAGGCGGAAACCAGGCAAGGCAGGTAAAGCCATAGGAGGAGCAAAATAATATGTATAAGATCAAGCGGATGCAAAAACATAAAAAGATCAGGAAGGATATATCAGGGACTCAAGATAGGCCTAGGCTAGCTGTGTTTAAATCCAGCCAGCATATTTATGCCCAGATTATTGATGATACACAAAATAAAACCCTGGTGGATGCGTCAGACCTCAAGATAAAAAATGGTAAAAA
Organism: Candidatus Daviesbacteria bacterium; assembly: GCA_016186955.1. Taxonomy (GTDB): domain Bacteria; phylum Patescibacteriota; class Microgenomatia; order Daviesbacterales; family UBA10151; genus JACPKP01. The sequence continues at coordinate 46,182 of JACPKP010000007.1, forward strand.
ATCAGACAAGGCATCAATGGTCGGTGAAGAATTGGCTAAAAAAGCTGTCAAAAGAAACTTAAAAAAAGTTGTTTTTGACAGAGGTGGTTTTAGATACCATGGCAGGATAATGGCTTTAGCAGAAGCTGCAAGGAAGGGAGGACTAGAGTTCTGAGGAACTCAAATTTTCAAGTCACAATTTACAATTTTCAATAAATGATTTAATTTTAAATTTTAAACATTGAAAATTCATTGTAAATTGAAAACCTGTCTGCCGACAGGCAAGACTAAAAATTAAAAATTAATTTATGGATCCAAGAAATAGGTTTAACAATCAAAGAAGGGGTTATAACAGGCCACCGCAAGAGCCCTCTGAATTTTTTGAAAAAGTAGTCCAGGTCAATAGGGTATCAAAAAAGACAAAGGGAGGAGATAAACGTTCGTTGTCTGTTTTGGTGGTCGTTGGGGATAAGAAAGGCAGGGTGGGTGTGGGCTTGGGCAAAGCGGCGGATGTCCAGTCAGCTGTCAGGAAAGCTACAGCCTATGCTAAAAAACATCTTTTCGCAGTCCCTTTAAAAAACAATCGGACAATTCCCCACAGCATATTTGTAAAACTGGGCGCTGCAAAGGTAATGATGAAGCCTGCATCGGAGGGGATAGGGGTGATTGCAGGGGGGGCAGTCAGGGTTGTGATGGAGGCGGCAGGCATCAAAGATATAATTTCAAAAGTATTGGGCACCAGTAACCAGGCATCTAATGTCTATGCAAGTTTGGAGGCGTTGAAGCAGCTTAAGCCTTTTGTAAAGAGGGGGGATAAATGAAATTACATAAATTACCAAAACTGAAAGCCAGGCCTAAAAAACGCCTCGGGAGGGGTTTGGGTTCAGGTAAAGGAAAAACCGGCGGGAGAGGACAAAAAGGCCAGAAAGCACGCGGAAAGATTCCTGCAGCCAATGTCGGCGGAGGCCTGATTTTATATAAAAAACTGCCCTTCCGGAGGGGGTTAAGCCGGAAAGGCGGTAACCCGCCCCGTTTGCCAAAACCTATATTAATTAGTCTTTCCAGCTTAAATCAGGTTAAAGCAAAAACACATATTAATATAGATACTTTGATTGAAAATGGTTTGATTAAGGCAAAAGATGCTAAAATTAGGGGAGTTAAAATATTAGCCAACGGTAAATTACAGATACCGCTTGTAGTTGAGCTGCCTGTAAGCAAAAAAGCCAAGGAGTTAATTGAAAAGGCCGGAGGTAATATTGGAATTATAGGTTAATTGATGAATAAGATATTTGCCCCTCTGCTCAATGCATTTAAAATACCGGATCTCAGAAAAAAAATTCTGATCTCTATCCTCATTTTAATAATTTTCAGGATAGCTGCCTATATTCCAGTCAGTGGTGTGGACCTTGTAGGGCTGCGCGATTTATTTACAAATAATGAATTTTTAGGCCTTTTGGATATTTTCTCAGGAGGGACTCTGGCAAACTTTTCAGTGATTGCCTTAGGGTTAAACCCGTATATTAATGCGTCGATTATTATCCAGCTTTTAACAATGGTTTTTCCAAAACTTGAAGCAATGAGCAAAGAAGGGGAACAGGGCAGACAAAAAATAACCCAATACACCCGTTATTTGACAGTGCCTTTAGCAGTCGTCCAGGCGATAGGTATGGTTACCCTTTTGAAAAAACAGGATCTTATAACCGTTTCTACACCTGTTGATATCCTGGCGATTATTATCGGGATGACAGCAGGCACCCTGTTTTTAATGTGGTTGGGAGAACTTTTAACTGAATACGGGATAGGTAACGGCATTTCAGTTTTGATTTTTGCAGGCATTGTGGCGAGAGCGCCTGTGGTGCTTTTCCAAACAGCATCAGTGGTGCAGCAGCAACAGGTCATTAACCTGTTAATTTTTGCAGGTGTGGCAATTCTAATTATAGCAGGCGTTGTTTTTGTCAACGAAGGCAGAAGACAGATTCTGGTGCAGTATGCCAGAAGATATTCCGGCGCCAGACAGGTTGCAGCATCCCACACATACCTGCCGCTTAGAGTAAACCAGGCAGGAGTTATACCGATCATTTTTGCAGTTTCACTGGTTTTAATACCTTCTTTCGGAGGGCAGTTTTTAACGCAACTCCCCCAACCTTTTTTCCAGCAGGTAGGATATTTCTTAAACGCAAATTTTCAACCCAGGTCTTTGGTTTATAACCTTGTTTACTTTATTCTTGTTATAGGGTTTACTTATTTTTACACGGCGGTAGTTTTTAACCCGACAAAAATTGCAGACGAGATTAAAAAATATGGTGGATTTATCCCGGGAATCAGGCCGGGGAGTGCCACAGCCAGTTACTTAAATTATATCTTAGTGAGGATTACTTTGGCTGGCGCTGTATTCTTGGGGATGATTGCTATTCTGCCTTCAATGATCTCGCAATTGACTGACATTTCAACGTTGGTGGTTGGAGGCACCTCGCTTTTGATCGTAGTTTCAGTAATATTGGATACTGCCAAACAGTTTGAAAGCAAGCTGATTGAACGAAATTATGAAGGGTTTTTGAAAAAGTGAAAATTTTAATCACCGGTCCGCAGGGTTCTGGTAAAACAACCCACGCCAAAATTGTGGCAGAAAAATTTAATTTATGTTTTATCAAAACCGGGGACTTGGTGAGGAATAAAGCTTTAGAAAATAGTGATGAAGGAAGAAAGTTGAAAGAGGCTTTGGATAAAGGTGAGTTGGCAGATGATAGGATTATTGCAAATTTAGTAGAAAATGCGTTGGTACAACAAAATTGCAAAGATAATTTTGTAATGGATGGTTATCCCAGGCGGCTGCCCCAGCTTCAGGTTTTTGACCCTGGTTTTGATAAGGTTTTTTATTTGGACTTATCTGATGAGATGGCAGTAGAGAGGATGCTGAAAAGAAGCAGGGAGGATGATACTCCTCAATTAATTCAACAAAGGCTAATGTTGTACCATCGGGAAACTGAAAAAGCGCTAAAGTACTATCAAACTATGGGAATTTTAATAAAAATTAATGCAGCAAGAAGTATTGGAGAAGTTGCTGGAGATATAGTGGACCATTTAAAAAGACATGGCAATAAATACAAGGACTAAGGGAGAACTGGCGCTAATGAGAAAGAGTGGGGTTATTACTGCCAGGGCGTTGGGAGAAGTCTTGAAGAATGTCCGTGAAGGTATTAGCCTGATAGAATTGGAAAAAGTTGCGGAAAACCAGGTTGTCAAGTTGGGAGGAGAACCTTCATTTAAAACCGTCCCTGGTTACAGATGGACTTCCTGCTTGACTATCAACAATGAGGTTGTACACGGAATCCCAAGGGATATTAAGTTGAAAAATGGTGATATCTTAAGTGTTGATTTAGGCGCAGTTTTTAAAGGCTGGCATACGGATGCTGCATGGAGTGTGGTGGTGGGAAGTCAAAAGTCAAAAGCCCGTTTGCCGAACGGGCAGGTCAAAAGTCAAAATGATGAAAAAGAGAAATTTTTAGCAGTGGGGGAAGAGGCTCTATGGAAGGGGATTGGGCAGGCAGTGGATGGTAATAGAATAGGTGATATCTCCGGGGTTATACAGGAAGTTGTGGAGAGCGCAGGTTATTCAGTTGTGCGGGCGCTGGTAGGGCATGGGGTGGGCAGGGAGCTGCATGAAGACCCCGAAGTGCCGGGATATGGTAAAAAAAGTACAGGGCTCAAACTTATTGCAGGCATGACGCTTGCGGTAGAGGTGATTTACACCAGCGGGAAACCTGATGTAGTTTTGGATCCTGATGGTTGGACTATCACTACTGCAGATGGAAGCCTGGGTGGACTTTTTGAGATGAGTGTGGTGGTAGGTGTAAAACAAGCTGAAGCGCTGACGGATTGGAGACAAAAGTGACTATGGGTTGTTTTTTGAATTTAAAACTGCTACAATTGTAAGGTTAATATGGATGACCAGATACCGGATTTAATTAAAGTGCAGGGAGTAGTCAGGGAGGTTTTGCCGAACACTTTATTCCGGGTTGAAGTCACCGGTTCCGCGGATCTGCCTGAACTGACTAGCCGGGTGATTTTATGTCACATATCTGGTAAAATGCGTAGGCACTATATCAGGCTGTTGGCAGGAGATAGGGTTGAGGTAGAGATGAGCCCGAAATATGATCTTGATAAAGGACGAATTACTTTTAGATTAAAGTGATATGAGAGTACAAGCAAGCGTTAAAACCAGATGCAAGTTTTGTAAATTTGTGCGCAGGGAGGGCGTATTGTTTGTAATATGCCCGCGTGACCCAAAACACAAGCAGAGGCAGGGATAAATTATGGCACGTATCGCAGGAGTGGATTTACCAAATGAAAAAAGGGCGGATATCGGGCTTACTTACATCTATGGTGTAGGCAGGTCTAATGTTGTGCAAATTTTGGAAAAAGCAGGAGTGGATGGCAGCAAAAGGATTAAAGATTTAAGTGAGGAAGAGGTTAATAAATTAGCTAAAGCTTTGGAGGGGATTACAGTTGAAGGAGACCTGCAGAGAGAGATTGAACAAAATATCAAAAGGTTGGAGGAGATCGGAAGTTACCGGGGTTTGAGGCACAGAAAAGGGTTGCCGGTTAGAGGCCAGAGGACCAGGTCAAACGCCAGGACTAAAAAAGGCAAGAGAAAAACAGTAGGCACTGTCAGAAAGGAAGTTACAGCCAAAACGATGCCGAAGCAATGAGGCATCGTCCTGAACAAGAAGGAAACATGGCAAAGAAAACAATTATAACAAAGAAAAAGATTACAACCGGAAAGCATATAAGCGCTGGAAGGATCTACGTGACCGCCACCTTCAATAATACGCTGGTTACCCTAACTGATATGAATGGTCAGACTTTAGCTTGGAGCTCTTCAGGAAATGCCGGTTTTAAAGGAGCCAGGAAAGCCACGCCTTTTGCTGCAATCAGCGCTATTGAGAAGGTGGCGAAAAAAGGCAAAGAGGGTGGGTTGGCCACGGTTGAGGTATTTATCAAAGGCCCGGGGCCAGGAAGGGATGCTGCGATCAGGGCTTTAAGGAATGCCGGTTTAAATATTACTATGATTGCAGATGTAACGCCTGTACCGCATAACGGCCCAAGGGCTAAGAAAAGGAGAAGAGTATAAACTAAATTTTCAAGTCACAATTTACAATTTTCAATCAATGATTTAATTCTTAAATTTTAAACATTGAAAATTCATTAAAAATTGAAAACCTGTCTGCCGACAGGCAAGACTGAAAATTAAAAATTATTATGTCTCGCTATACAGGACCAAAACGAAGATTATCAAAAAGAGAAGGGGTGGCGCTATTTGCTAAAGATGCTAAAGCGCTGGAAAGAAAAGGTGCAGTCCCTCCCGGGATGAGGGGTACAAAAGTCAGGCCCAGATTTTCAGAATACAGTTTTCAGCTTAGGGAAAAGCAAAAAACCAAAAGGATTTTTGGTTTAAATGAGAGGCAGTTCAGGAATACTTTTAATGAGGCTTCGAAATCTAAAGGTGCGACAGGCAACAGGTTGCTTGAACTTTTAGAAAGAAGGTTGGATAATGTAGTTTATAGGTTGGGGTTTGTAAAATCCAGGGCTGAAGCAAGGCAAATAGTTACGCATGGGCACATTACTGTTGACGGCAAAAAGGTAAGTATTCCGTCATTTAAGGTGAAAACAAACTCAGTAGTTGCAATTTCACCTAAATTTGTGGATAATACACAAGTACAAAAAAGCCTAGAGGAAAATACACCGGTTCCTGGATGGCTTTCAAGAAAGGCAACGGTAGGCAAGATTTTACGGGTTCCGGAACGGCAAGAGATGGAAAGTATAGTAAATGAGCAGCTGATAGTAGAGTACTATAGTAGGTAACATGATATGAGTTGTGAAAACTTAGATTTAAAAAGATTAACAGGTGAAGAGTTATTTCATTTGATGGATCATCATCAGGATGGAATATGGTTGGCAACTGAAGAAATGCTGCAACACTGTAAGTCAAGTGGTGACATTATGCGTGAGCTAGAAGAAAGAAATTTATTTGCAAAATATTTGGATCAAAGAGTTCAAAAGTTAATATGATTAAATTTAAAATAAAAACTGAAAATGAAAAAGAAAATTATGCCAAAGTGGTAATCGAACCGCTTGAGCAGGGCTACGGGCATACGCTGGGTAATAGTTTAAGGCGCTGTATGCTTAATTCCCTGCCCGGGGCTGCCATCACTTCTGTCAAAATTGCAGGGGTATCCCACCAGTTTTCTACAATCCCCGGAGTAGTAGAAGATGTAATTGAAATGATCCTAAACCTCAAAAAAGTCAGGGTTAAAGTGTTTGGTGAAAAATCTATCCGGTTGTCTTTGCAAAAAAGCGGAAAAGGCGAGGTTAGGGCTCGGGATATTGATACTTTAGGCCAAGGTGAAATTGTCAATGGCGACCAGCATATTGCCACCATAACAGACCCCAAGGTGAAACTTAATATGGAGATGACTTGTGAACTGGGAACGGGATATGTACCTGCAGACGAGAGGAAGCTCAATGAAATTGGAGTTATCCCGACTGATGCTATTTATACCCCGGTCTTTTCGGTAAACTATACTGTGGATCAGACACGTGTCGGCAGGCGCACGGATTTTGACAGCCTGGTTTTAGAGGTGACGACCGATGGTACGATTGAACCGCAAGCAGCGGTTGAAAAAGCTGCGCGGATATTGGCCGGTTATTTTAAACAGGTTTATGAGCCGGAAGAGGAAGTTATAGCAGAAGTGCAAACCCCAAGTTTTGTATCGGATGATCTGCTCAAATCTTCTGTTGAAGAGTTGGATCTGCCGGTCAGGATAACCAATGCATTGAAGGCTATTGAGATTGATACAATAGGCAAACTTTTGACCATGCCGGCCCAACAACTTATGAAGGCAAAAAACCTTGGTGCAAAATCCCTGACACTGATTTCAGAAAAGCTTGCAGAGAGGGGGCTGTCTTTAGGTGAGGCATAAGGTATATGGTAAGCGCCTCGGTAGAGATAAGAATGCAAGGAACGCACTTTTTAAAAACCTAGTGCGTTCTCTGGTTTTGTGGGAAAAAATTGAAACTACAGAAGCTAAAGCAAAAGCTGTAAAAGGGCTGGTTGATAAACTGATCAATGCTGCTAAAACTCCAAACACCAGGAGGTTAGTTTCCCAGTTTTTGATTGATAAAAAAGCGCAGGAAAAATTAATTAAAGACCTATCCCCCAGGCTTGGAAGCAGAAATTGTGGGTATACATCAGTTATTAAACTGGGGAAAAGATTGGGGGATAGGGCGATGATGGTAGAGATGAGGTTGTTAACAGAAGAACCAAAGGCGCAGGTTTCTAAAGAGTTAGTGAAGAAACCAACTGCGAGAGGAGTGAAAAAAGAAGTTTGATCTATGTCTACGAATGTTTTATCAGCAAAAGATATAAAGCGGGATTGGCATTTAATTGATGCAGAAGGGAAAATATTGGGCAGGCTGGCAACGGATGTGGCGGTTAAGCTTTCGGGAAAACATAAGCCTTCCAGAGTACCATATTTGGATACAGGGGATTTTGTGGTAGTGACTAATGCTGCAAAAGTCCGTGTTACAGGGAAAAAAGCCCAGCAAAAAAAATATGTCCGTCATTCCGGTTATCCCGGGGGTTTGAGAGAGGAAACTTTTAGCAAGCTTTTAGTCCGCCGGCCGGAGGAGGTAATAAGACATGCTGTCAAAGGAATGCTGCCAAAGACAAGTTTGGGAAGAGCGATGATTACTAAATTGCATATTTTTGCCGGGAGTGAACACCCGTTTGAAAAACAATTGGAGACAAAAGATGCCTGACCAAAACTACAAACAAGCAGTGGGGAGAAGAAAAGAGGCGGTTGCCAGAGTTAGGGTTTTCCCCGGACAGGGGCAGATGATAATAAACGGCAAACAGGTGGCAGAGTACTTTAAAGGCCCGGTCTTCCAGAAAAAATACCAGAAGCCTTTTGAAGTAACAAAAACTTTGGGTAAATATACTGCGACGGTAAAAGTGTTGGGAGGGGGTGTGGTTTCCCAGCTTGATGCAACAGTCCACGGGATTGCCAGGGCTTTGGATCTTTTTGATAGGGATAATTACAGGCCAAGTTTGAAAAAGGTAGGGCTTTTAACAAGGGATGCCAGAGTGAAAGAGAGAAGAAAATATGGCCTCGCCCATAAAGCCAGGGCAAAAAAGCAATCCCCAAAAAGGTAAAAATTAAACGGTATACTTACTTGAATACTACTGCGTTTGGTAATGCCCTGCCAGGTCCGGCTTTGTACCCGCCGCTATAAAGAGCAATGGACCCGCCACCGTCTAAATTAAGCGCGTATTTTGCGCCTAAGGCTTTAAAGACTGCTGCGAAATCGTACATATCAACATTATAAGCAACTACTAAAAAGATATTAGAATCGTTAAACCCGATTCCGCCTTTTGTGCCTTTAGAAGATTGTTTCGCTGAAAGCGATCCGCCCTCTACTGTAATATGACCGTTATTTAAAATGCCCGGATAATTAACAATTCCTGCACGGATTCCATCGGCCCGGCCGGCATCCTGACGGTAATGGTAAGCGCCTCCGTTATCCTGATAAACCATGCTTCTTCCGCCCCAACCGAGATTACCCTCATTAATCCACTTATTTAACCTAGAGTTATAAACTGAAAAATCAAAAGAATTCTTTTTAGCAGCGCAATCGGCATAATCTGCAGGACATGTATAAGTGCCGTGGATCCCTGCGTAACCCCCGAAATGATTAATATATTCTGCTAAGGGTTTTACAGGACAATCTGCGGCACAGTCTGAATCATTGGCGGTATCCGTAATCATTTGTGCGCTAATCGGGAGGGTAACGACTGTTGCCCTGAAACTACCCTGTTCTGTCTGAATATTTCCTCCGGAATTTACACCTGAGGAAGTGGTGGCAGAAGGTTTAGGAGTGGGGGAAGATTGAGGAGTTGGCGAAGAAGTTGATATTGGTGTGGGAGTTGGTGTGGGGGTAGAGGTAGACGATGGGGAAGGGGAGGGGCTTGGAGATAGTAATGGTGATGGACTGGGAGAGGGGGCAAGAAAGGTTTTACTTTTGCCCGCCTGGTTATAAGTGACAACCAGAGTTGTTACTACAGCAATAATTAAAATTAAAACAATAGGGGCGATTCCTGAAGAATTCAACTGCACAATCTTAGAATATCACAACTTGATTATCTGTTCCCATGGGTAATCTGGGTTACCAAAGTGGCCATAGCTAGCTGTTTGAAGATAAATGGGTTTTCTTAAATTGAGTCTTTCTATAATTGCCAAAGGCCGGAAATCAAAATTTTTTTCAACCAATCTGGAAAGGCTTTTGGCGTCTTGGTCAACTGCTTCAACCATCAAAGGTTCTGCGCGGCCTATTGCGTATGAAACAGATACCAGGCAGTTTTTGGCATGTTTGTTGGCTACAATATTTTTGGCAACAAACCTGCACATATAAGCTGCGGAGCGGTCAACTTTTGTCGGGTCTTTGCCGGAAAAACAACCCCCGCCATGCGGGACCAGTCCGCCATAGGTATCAACAATAATTTTCCTGCCGGTCAACCCCGTATCAGAGGCGAAACCGCCAATTACAAAAGAGCCGGTCGGGTTAACCAAAATTTCAATTCCTTTGATATTTCCCACAATAGGTTTGATTAGTTTGTTGGCCAGGTCTTTTCTGATTTGGGACTGGGTTACTTTTTTATCATGCTGGCAGGAAATAAGGATTGTTTTGACTGTTTTGCCTTCAATGGTAACCTGGGCTTTGCCGTCAGGTTTTAACCATTTGAGAATGCCTTCTTCACGCAGTTTCTGCAGACCTTTGGTAAGTTGATGGACTAAGACTACACCTTTGGGTAAAAACTGGGGTGTTTCATCAGTGGCAAACCCGTACATAATGCCCTGGTCGCCTGCGCCGCCGCTGTCGACCCCCTGTGCAATGTCAGGGGATTGCCGGACTATGCGGGTGATGATTTTGATTGGTTCTTTATATCCCAATTTTTTGTATAAATCAGCTGCTATTTTTTTAAAGTTGACTTCTGCTTGAGTTGTCAGCTCCCCGCCAATAACCAGCATCCCATGGCAGCCGAAAGATTCAATAGCCACTCGCGATTTGGGGTCTTGCCGTAAACATTCATCTAAAATTGCGTCTGAGATTTGGTCGCAGACTTTATCAGGGTGTCCGCAGGTGACAGATTCTACAGTGTAGATTTTTGGGTTGATAATCATAAACCCCCGCATCATCTTTGGCACCGCGTCCTGTTTACCAACAAACTCGGTTGCCGGTCCGATGTTAGATCGGACTCTCTTGATGTTTACATCTATATTTTTAACTTATTGAAAATTTTTTGTCAAGACATTGTTGTAGATACGAACTAATATTAATAAGTACAAATACCACCTGCACCGATAATTGTTAGATCAGATCCTACCTCATAAACTGCATTATCATTCCCGCCATCTGAAACCACTTTGGGTGATTGTTGACTGGATTCCAGTGCAGCATCGATCTCCCATTTTGAACCTCCATCCGAACAATAGGTATAGTGATAAATACCACTATTAACCGGATCTACCGGTAAAATTGGTACGCCCACAGCTTTTTGGGCCTGCAAATTAACTTTTATCCATCCTGTTCCTGCAGCAGACCGGTTATTTGAACTGGTATCTAAACTTCTACCTGTACATCCTTCTTTTGCAACTCCTCCCATGCACAAAACTGAAGCTGTTGATGTTGCCTCTTGGTATGTAACATTAATAGCTTGTTGCAGGTTCGCAAGATCAGAAAGCCTGTAAGCGTCTCTTGACCTTTTAGTTAATTCGGACACATCATTCGGGGTGTTTTGCTTTGTTGATTCACCATTAATTGGAGCCGGAGGGACCAAAGCCGAATTAGCATTTAATTTAAAACAGTAATTTCCCTTTGGATGCTGCCATTTTTTATCAGTGTATGAATAATCATAAACTTGACCCAAACGCGGCTCATCTGAAACTTTTGTATTATCTGTCGAGAAATCTGCGCAAAGCTGGTAATCACTACTGGCCCCGGCTGTATATTGATAATCAGCTTTTGTCTCCGGATCCTTGGTATTTTTACTAACATAACTGTAAGTACTATCTTCAGTAACTTCTTTCAGGTCTTTGGGTAGCTTGTTGCTTTTTTGGTAGTAGCTTTCTATGGCGTAACTGATATTTGATAAATCAGAAATTCTCTGAGCATCAAATTTTTTATTCCTGGTTTCAAAAGGTGAGCCGGATTCAGAAATCCCATAAATTACTGCCCCGAGCATAATCAAGCTTAAGATGGTGATAGTTATTATCTGCTTAATCATTGGTTTTGCGGTCTTCCCGGACTTCATTTAAAAGATAAACAAATATTGAACCGGCGACCAGAAAAGTTACCCCCAAGTGGGCAAAAGAACGGGTGCTGGTAGTTCCGCCCAGGAAACCGTATATTGTGGAAATCAGGTGGCTGATCATGATAATAAAAGTGCCGACCAGGGTTAAATAGATGAGAACTTTTCTCGCCCTTAAGTTTCTGATACCAGGTTTGGTTATGAGTTGGTGTTTCAGCAGCAAAAAAAGCGCTGCAAATACCGGAAAAGTCACAATGATTCCGGCAATATAGCCCTTCAAAAGCCAATTATCGGCATAGGACAGATAATTCAAAGTTGTCCGGTCAATGCTATCTTTAATCAGTTGGTCAACCGCGTGGTGAAGGATTCCTCCCAGTGAGGTAAAACTAACATAAAGACAGATAAAAAGCAGGATGTATTGGAAGGAAACCCACATTCCAAATTGAGGTACAGGCGGAGGAGGCAGATTAATACCCGGTGTTGACGGAGCCAAGGCTTCATTAACATCATGTTCAGACCAGCCGGATTTTATTAAATGGGCTTTAATCTGTTCATCTGTAACTTTTTGGGTTCTTGCTTGGGTGATATATTTTATTAATTCCGAATTTGCCATTTCAATTAATTATTGCTGAATAAAATCATAAAATCAACAAACATGCACTACTTTTTTACTAAAAGCAGGGCATTGGGGATCTGTCTGCCCGGGCCGGCTTTGTAACCGCCAAACCAGAGGGCGGTTGAGCCGCCTTGGTCCAAACCTAAAGCATTTTGCATCCCCATTGTTTTTAAGACCTGGGCTGTTTCTCCTGCGGAGGCATTATAAACAAGCCCTATATAAACCGTTGAACCGGTAGTTCCTACAAAAGTCCTTGTCCCTTTGCTGTCAATTTTCGGGTCGCCGTTTGCAGAGAATTGTACTTCGCCGTTTAAAACATACAATGGGTAATTTGCCAACACGCTGTCTACGGAGGTATCGCGCCCCCATTGCAGGCTTTGGGTGACAAACCTGGCGCTGCCTCCGGAAAAAATCACCGCCGGGACATTTGAGTAAACGTTATTGTCGGAGTTAAAATAAGTTTTATTTTTATTCATCAGCAGCGTATCAAAAGAGTTAGTTTTGCCGGTGCAGGACGGGTAAGATGAAGGGCAAAAAAATGAGCCGTTGATCCCGGCAAAAGCGCCTGACCTGGAGACAAAATCAGCCAGCGGTAAAACCGGGCAGTTGTCTCTGCAATCCCCATCTGACGCTGTATCAACGATAACTTTGGTGGAGTTTAAGTCTGCAGAAACGATGTTGACTAAAAAATCCCTGTTATCAATGTGGACTTTTTGCTGTGAGAAGCCTGAGCTTGGGGGAGTATTATTTTGGGGGACATTTTCCGGGATTTTAAAAGCTGCAGCTGCTTTTTGATTTTCTTTCTCAATGGAGCTTTTTACATCAGCCAAAATCTTGCCGGCTTCGGAATAATTTCTTCCAGACAAAAGCTTTAGGGATTTGGCAAAACTTTTTTCAAATTCCGCTTTTTTTGTTTTATCGCCGGAGAAGTCCAGCATCTTTTCATAGGTTACGACAGCGCTGTCATAAGTTTTTTGGATATTGTCAACCTCTTTTTTAAGGTCCTGGTTTATTTTATACTGGTCCTGGCTTTTTAATTCCAACAACTCTTTTTGTATGGCAAAAAGATCCTTCCTTAACTTTGTATCGTCATTGGAGATTTTTTGATAAATTACTTCCAGCTGGTTGGTTTTGTATAAAAAACCGCCGGATAACAGAATGAAAAACACAACTAAAATTATCAGGAATTTTGTCCGCAATATTTTAAACGGGGGAAAATGCTTCACATAAATTATAGTAACAAAGAATTAGATGGAATTAAAGCGACTCCGGCAGATATTTCATCAGGAATTGTTCGGTCCCTGTGATAGCTTCGTTTACAGAATCAGGTGGGTTTTGTTTGTGTTTAAGCGCATAGACTTCATAAAGCTTTTTTAGGCTGCCATTAGGCGGTATTGGCAATAACTCAATCTCTTCTGCTGAATGTAAGCTAATGGGTGGAAATTTAATCAATATTGTCAGGATTTTTTTATCACCTAATGCCCGTTCTATAACAGATCCGGCAACAGTGTGCTGTTTATCTGCACGATCAATCCTAAACAGGCCGTCATAAATCCTATTCCCTTTGACATGTTTTAATTTCCAGCCTTTCTGCTGCCATAACTCTTTTGGCTGTTCAGGCGATTTTCTGATCTTTCTTTCCATTTTTGTATTATACCCAAAGGATGCATCCTTTTGCAACCATGAAATTTGTGGTATGGTAAAGGTGATGGGCAAAAAAAGTTTTTTGGTGGTTTTGGGAGGGACTATTATTTGGTTTATTTCTACTATAATTCAACCTTTTGTTGATTTTTTTATATTTAAAAAACACATTGTGTCAATTTTTGGGTCTCAATGTAGACCAACAGGTTACCCAATTCCACTTTGCCTAAGCGAAAATTCAGGTACGTTTTTTTACTACATGGTTATTTTAATTAATATAATTTTTTGGTTTGCGGTTGTTTGGGTAATCTGGAAGATTCTTTTCAGAAGGAGAAAAAGCTAGTACCCTGTTTCTAAGACCCCCTTGTTGGTAGTTAAAAAGATTAAGAGTAAACCATCTTTTTCTAAGACCTGTTTTTTATTATCATCAGATTTGATCTCCAGTTTGGTCCGGTTGGTTTTGGGGTCAAAATTGGCTGTCAGTTTGCCGTCACCGCTTAAAATTATTTTTTGGTCTAAGTTATCTTTGGCTTCCAGGTAGGTTTTATCAAAAGTAATTGGCGGTGATAAATTGTAGGATAAACTTTTTAATTCCAGCCAGTCTTTTTTGTTTTGATTTTTTGGTTCAACTGCCAGTTGGGTTTGGTTGCCTGCCTCATCTGTTAAGTTTACCAGCCCGTTACCTGAATCTGAAACATCAACTGCGGATAGATTATCCGTGCCTAAAATATTGATATTCTGAAGCTGCGGGTTATAGATGATTTTTGCTTCCGGGGGAGTTTTATCAATTTTAATCCCTGTTTCCTGAGGAAACTCCCCGTTACCGGCATTATCAACAGACCTGAATTTTAATTTACTTAAACCTTCAACAGAGACAGTAAAAGGCCGGGTATAAGTTTGGACACTCTGGCCATTATCCAATGAGTACTCTGTTTTTAAAACACCGGAGTTGTCGTCTGTTGCGGTAAGTTCAACAGCCACATCCGACCTGTACCAGCTGTTGCTGCCTGAGGCGCCGGTTAGTTTAACTGTGGTAATGGGGGGTGTCAGATCCGAGGTTTGGCTGCCGGTTAAAATACTGGTTGGGGAAACTTGCAGGTCTTTTGTGCCGTCACCATCCCGGTCAATTTGTAGAATCGGCGGGTCGGCAGATCCGGTCTCAAAAACAGTTTCCGCTTTGGTATTTGGTGTTAAAGGGATATCTTGATAAAGGGTAGTTTGGGTGTTGATATCTTCGTTGTAGTCCCTGATTTTAAAATCAAAACTGCCCTGGCCAGTGGCTTCAAATTTAACGGTATAAATTCCATCATCAGGCAGAAAGATAAATTTGGCGTCACCTAAGCTGTCATAGGAACTGCCCGGGATATTTGCCTCAAACCCGCCATCAGGCAAAGGCCCGGTATGATTTCCCAAAAAGTCATAAAGATGGATGTTGACAGGCGAGTGGACGGAAAATAATTCCCCTTTTAATTTAAAAGCCTCTGCAGATACCCCTGAGGGTAAAGCAGGGTCGTCTTTTAAAATATTTTTAACTAAATTTAGCGCAGGACCGTTGCCCGGCAGGCTGGCATGGTTTTGTTTGGTGAAATAAACCCCGCCGGGTTTTTTTAAAGAAGCGCTCAAAAGCGGGACAGTATCATCGCCGTTGATTTTCAGCCCGTCGGTTTGGGGGATTTTTATCCCGGCAAAGTCTATTTTATATTTTTCAATGATCTGGCCTAAAGTGTCTATGCCGGAGCCGGCAATAACAGATACCTGGACCCCGTTGGTGTTGTCCAGGCTATTGTCTAAGTTGTGGAAAGATTCTGCAGGGGTAAAAAGTTGGGTGTTGTGGCCAAGGTTGGTTAGAAGCTCTTTGGTCTGGGTATAGTTTAAACCACCGGTGACGTTGTTGTTGTCGATATCCCGCAAATCCTTAAAAGGGACAGGGTGCTGGTTGTCAGACCCTGAATAAAAGTCATAATATTTTTGTGTAGGAGCAAGTTCAAATGCCCCAGTCAGGTTTTGAAAAACATCTTTTAGTTCTGAAGGAGAAATTCCTATACAAAGAGGACTCGTGTCTTTTGTACTCAAACAATCCCCGTACAACAATCCTTTTAAAATCTTTACTGATCCTAAATTTGGCGGCGCTAGGGTGATTAATTTCCTGACATTGCCTGCTTTGGTTGGGTCTGCAATATAATTTCTGGCAACCAAACCGCCCATGGAGTGGGTGACAATGTCTACTTTATCAGCGCCTGTTTGGGTTTTTATGGCGTTTATTTTTTGGTCAAGCAGGTCTTTGGTTTGGGATAGATCTTTTCTCCAGTCATAAGGGAAGATAAACAGGTCCTGGTTTAGGATGTAGCCGTTTTGGGTGAAAAAATCTAAAGTCTGCTGGTAAGCACCAGGAAACAGATTACCGGTTAGTTCTAGATCGGCCTCCGGGGTTATCCCGTCAGCTTTTAACTTTAAAATATCAAAATAATCATCATCCCCGGGCTTGATTGCTTCCCCCTCATTGACCCAGACTTTTTCTCCTGCAGAGTAGTTATTGGTAAAAGTACCTCCATGGCCATTGGGTTTTGACCAGCTGACAGCATCTTTAGTTTTCAGCTCCGAACCCCCTATGCCCGGGATAAAAATTAAGGGGGTTTTGGTAGGCGGAGGGGGAGCGCTCAACAGGGAGGTAATTTTAACATTGTCAAACTTTACATAAATTTTTCCCAAGTCGCCGGTCCAGGACTGCAGCCCGATCCCGCCCTTTTTTAGATTCGTCCCGGCATCGGTATAGTTTATAACTAAGTTATTATTGATCCAAAGCTTAATATTTTCACCTATAACCTCAATTTTGATGTGGTACCAGACGTTGTTTAAAAGCTGTTGGGAGCGGGTGGACTTGACCAGGGCGCCATGGCCATTTTCAGACTTCCAAAATTTTACCTCAGGGGTGTTATATGCACCAGTCCCGTGCCTTAAATTAAATGCATAAGCATTTCCTCCTGCCCTTCTGAACTCTATCCCCTCATCTACCCCGGAATAATTATTTACATCAATCTCAATCCGGTAATTATCCCACTCGCTGCTGCCTGTATTGATCTCACTGAAAATATTGGTTTTACCTGAAACATTAGATATTAAATTCCCGCCATTGACAGACCAAACCCCTGCAGCAACAGTCCAGCCGTTAAAATTTCCGTCATTGAAATTATCAGAAAAAAGCAGCGGGCCATCGGTTGTATCAGCAAAAACAAGGTTGGGAGGGACAAGTAAAAAAGAAAAGAGGATTAAAAAAATAACTTTAAAAATTTTTGCTGCCATAAAGCCGGGCAGCTTTGAGTTCCGGGCAAAATATACCATAACAATGTTATAATTTCAAGCACGGGGAGTAGTATAGTGGTAACACGCCGCGCTGGGGGTGCGGCATCGGGAGTTCGATTCTCCCCTCCCCGACCTTTCGACTCGCTTCGCTCGCTCAAGGTCTTCGACCAGCAAAATTTAGTAGAGTCGAAAGGCCCTGAGCTTGTCGAAGGGCTAAATATGTTCAAAGTATATATTTTGAGAGGTCCATTGAATCATCTTTACATAGGATATACTCATGATCTAGACAATCGAATAAAGAGACATCAGTTGGGAGTTGGAGCTGAATTTACCAAACGCAATAAAACACTTGAGGTTGTATATACTGAAACATTTAATACTTTGCTAGAAGCTCGTAGACGAGAATCACAAATTAAAGGTTGGAGAAGAGAAAAGAAAGAGAATTTAATCAAGTTTGGCAAACCAGTTTTATAATTATTAAACTGGATAAAGTAATCCTTTGATCTGTTTAGAACATTGGGCCTTCGGCCGAAGCTCTAAAACTGTCGGCTCGAACGGTCAAGAAAAATTCTTCGACTTCGCTCAGAACATGCGGAACACGCAAATTTTTAATACACCTCTCGCCTTTGGTGAGGCAAAGAACTTTTTTCCTTCTGCTTTCAACTTAAAAGGCGCAACCGGTGGAGACAATTTATATTAAAATCTATCTTATACTTTGCTTGAATTCCTTCAGTGCTTTAATTTTTACCTTTCAAAATACCTAAATGCTAATTACCCGCCTTGGTAAAAAACTAATCTTATAATTTACTTACCTTGTTTTTCAGGTTGTTTAGTGTGTTCCTTATGAGCTTGGTTGTGTTCATCTCCCTCGTGGGTATGTTCAGGCTGGTTAGGATCTTCACCCTTAGCCCATCTTTTTAATACTTCATAATCAACTGCCCCACAAAGGACTACTTTTGAATCTTCGTTATAATACATTGGGACTCCTTGGCAGCCAGTTTGGAGACTAAACATCTTATTAGCGTTTTCCTCATTACCCCAAACTTCCAATCTTTCAAGTTTTACCCCAAGCTCTTTTTCTAACCTTTCATCCAGTGGTTTCATCTGATGACAATAACCACATCCCTGTCCATAAAATTTTATAAACGAAGCTTGAAAACTTCGTTTGAAAGATGAGCTTTCAAACTTGTTTATTAATGCCATATATTTCACCTTCTTTGCTTAAATCTATTTAATGCTTCAATTTGAACTTTCCTAAGGTGAATTTGAGGTCTTTTAGATTTGATCTTTTCAATAGCATCATTTATGTCCATCCCTTTGGAGATAAAATAGGCTGCTAAAAGTGTCGGCGACCTGCCGTGTCCGTTTTTACAATGGACATAAACTTTTTTATTGTTTTTTACTAAACTTTCTATAACGGCAACACCGGTATTGAGTTGTTCTTGGGTCGGGGCTTGTTGGTCTTTAACAGGCAACCAGAGGTAAGTATCGATATTGGCCGTTTGTTCCTGTCTGTCTTCCTCAAGGTCAATATCTGCTTTAATTCCATGATCCAGCAGAATTTTAATGTGGGGGACGGCACTGCAACAAAGATTAGTCCCGAGATATATTAAATCTGTAATCTGATTAAGCTCTAAAATTTTGTGGTTGTTATTCATATTGTTAAAGATTGGCTACCTTTTCTTTTACCAATGTTTTTAAGTCTTCTAAGCTTTTTAGTTGATTAATTTCATTGGTTGAAATAAACTCAGTGAGCAAATTTTCCTCTTTGACAAATGCTATAGGAAAGGTAATATTTTGCCTGTCGGGATAAAATTTTAAGAATTCATCTTTGTGTAAGAACCCTACTTTAACAGGTAGCAAGTTGATAAATTCTTTCCAGTCTTTTTTCATACTAGCCCCTGAGTAAGTTAAGCTACATAAATTGCATGGATAAGTTTTAGGTGAGATTGTCTTGTGAATAAAGTCGCCAACTTGATTAAATAAAGACGAATCAGCGTTATAGACAAACAAGACAGGCTTGCCACTGCGTGATAAAAGTTTTTTGTTCATTTAAGCTTCCTTTCTCCGGCTTTAATAGGAATTGGTAAAACGTTTTCTTTTGGAGTTATAGGGCAATCCCAATTGCCATTGTAAGAGCTATATGGATTGTAGGCATAATTAAAATCAACAATTAAATTGTCCCCCTTTTTGGGAATTTGTAACATCCTGCCATTTTCATAAGTTTCTTCTCCAGTTGTTTGGTCGCGAAATAAAAGATAATATTGAAACTGTTCCTGTTCTGGATCCTCGAAAACTATCGCTTCTATTTCTTTTCCCTCAACTGTAAATGTAATTTTTCCAGCTCTTAAATAAATTTGCTCATCTCCGCCAGTGGTTTTAATATTTACCTCTTTGCTTACATCGGCAATGTTTTTATCTAGTGTTAACTCGAAACTTAAATTTGGGTTAGCGGGAAAGTAATTAAGCCCTTTAAAATCCCTCTTTTGTCCTTCGGTTAAAGGAGATTCTTTATCGTTTTTCCAAGCCTCATCCTTTTGTTTTCTAAATTGTAAAAGCTTCTTTTCGTCGTACATAATTATTTTTGTTATCCAATATCAAAAAATGCTCTTTGTAACCATTCAGGTAAAGCCGGATGGATATAAACAGAATTCGTGATTGCCTCTACTTTACCGTTTGCCTTCATAGCAACAATGGCCTCATGTATTAAAATGGAAGCATTAGGCCCAATAATATGACAACCTAAAATATTATCCTGCTCCGAAACTAATACTTTAGCTAAACCATTTTGCTGCAGCGCGCCTCCCATACCTGTATCTTTAAGTTCTGCTTTACCAACTTTGTAAGAAATGCCTTCTTTTTTAAGTTCTTGTTCTGTTTTACCAACACCACCCACTTGGGGTGAAGAAAAAACTGCATGTCCAATAGCAAAAGGGTCAAATGGCACTTTTTTATCAGTAAAAGCGTTCCTAATCGCAAAACCTACCTGATCATTGGCCGCATGTCTGAAAGGTAAAATGCCGATAATGTCTCCAAATGCCCAGATTCCTTTGACATTAGTTTCCAGATACGCATTAACTTTAATGTATCCTTTTTCATCTATCTCAACTCCTGTTGCTTTAACATCTAGTATATCTGTATTTGACGTTCTTCCCGTAGCAACAAGCAGTTGGTCCGCAGTAATTTTTCCTTCTTTGCCTTTAAGTTTGATTGTGAATATATTATCTTGATATGAAAGTGCTTCTACTTCTGTGTTAAATAAAATCTCATGTTTTTTAGAAAATTCTCCTGTAAACCATTGGGCTATTTCCTCATCCTCGTTATTTAACATGAGATTTCCTCGAACAAGAATTGTTACTTTTGTTCCCAGCGCTCCGTAAAAATGAGCTAGCTCCGCAGCAATATAACCACCGCCTATAATTACAAGATGTTCTGGTTGCTTTTCCAGTCTTAAAGCCTTTGTGCTATCAAGGTAAGGTGTATCCTTAAGACCCGGAATCGGTGGGGTTGAAGGACGGGTGCCTCCCACAATAAAAACTTTGTCTGCTTCTATTTGTTCATTTCCAACCTGCATTTTTTTTGGCCCAATAAACCTACTCCTGACTTTATAAAGAACAGGATTGCCACTCTTTCTTACTGCTTGTTCAATTCCGTTTGAATCTGTATCCACAACTTCTGAAACTCTTTTAACAATTGATGCAAAATCAATACTCTCAATCTTACTCTTAATGCCAAACTTAGCACTTTCTTTAATAGTTTCTGCCACATCGGCACTGTGAATCAACATTTTAGAGGAACGGACCTTCTTCCACTAAAGCAACAGACAAGCCTTTCTCTGCAGCAAATGAAGCTACCTCAAGACCTGCTCCTGAACCGACAACTAAAACGTCAAACTTTCTCATAATTAACTTTTTTTCTATTGCGAAGCAAGAACTTGTTCATTATTTTTGTAACTCTTTTCTTGCTTCTTTCATTTTCTTTGCCCAAAAGATAAGAGTGTCAAGCATTGCACTAGCAGATTTTTCGTGAGCATCATTAAACTGGTATTTGCCATTTTCATCTAGGTTTTCCCAGTAGTTAGGTAACATAATTTGTTCTCTTAAATCATACATCTTTATTTCAGCAGCTATACCCCGCCAATGCTCAACAGCCCTTGACCCGCCGGCCAAAGATCCGTAGCTTACAAAACTGACTGGTTTGTAGTGCCATTCATAAAACAGATAATCTACGGCATTTTTTAATACTGGCGATACACCATGGTTATATTCCGGAGTAACAAAAATAAAACCATCCGCCTCATTGATAATCTTAGACCATTTTTTAGTATGCTCTTTTGAATACTGTCTTTGGGAAGGTGGAACTGACTCATCCAGAAAAGGCAGGTTTACTTCCTGTAAATCCAAAAGTTCAGCTTTAATATCTGTTCTTTTTTTAGCAAGTTCCCAGATCCAGTTAGCTGGCTGGATATTAAATCTGCCAGGACGCACTGAACCAGTAAGAATTTTAATTCTAATCATAGTTTTTCTACCACTCTTTCTTAACCATTCATGCTGTGGTGTTGTCCATGTTCTTTTAAATCTTCTGTGGACTTTGCTTTTAACCCGCATTTTGAACAAATTATTGAGTGTTCTTGTCCCTCTTCTTTTTGCGCAACTGGATGATTATGTTCTTTATGCATTTCACAAGGGCACGAGCATGCCACACAAGTATTTTGATCGTTCATTGTTCTTCTTCACCTCCCTCCGCAAGTTTTATAATCTCCTCTTTTGTAGGGGCTCTATCAGGGTAAGACAGAGCCTGCTTTGACAGCGGATTTATTAAAGTGGGAGTATAAATAAAATTAACATCATAGCCCTGACTTGTATTGTATTTATTGATTATATCTAAATACTCCTGCCATACTTTCTGCCCTTCATTAGTTTCAACATTGTATCTAGTAGATTGATACCCTTCTTTTTCAAGCTCCTTTAAAATAGGTTCTGTGGCTTCACAATGTTCACAATCATTTTTCCAAAGTTCAATTATTTTTTGTTTCATAAGTTTACTAAATAACTTTTCATTTATACAATTCTGTATTAGGGTGGAACGCTGCCCAAGCAAACCAGAATAATCTAATGGGAATAATTTCTTCTTGTGTTTGTAAATTAATAACTTTAATTTGTCCGGACTGCGTTCTTTCCAATCTTATCGCTACATTTCCAACAGTATCTTCAATAACTTTTTTCTCATCAAAAACACTTTCAGGGTAAGCCTTAGAGTTACCATCAATCTCTATTCCATAAACTACAGTTTTTATCTGAAGACTTTTATTCGAAGAAGAGCTTCGCTCATTTAATCCCTTTACTCCAAAAAGTAATTGGTCTTCTTGTTCATATGTGCCATAAGGATATTGGTCATAATTTCTACTAAATCCTGTATCTCTCGAAAGAACTTCCGTACTAGGATGTTCTTTTTTCCATTCTCCCCAAGTTGTGGTAACAATTGGTAATTGTTTCAATTTTTCAAATCGTTGCGCTGCTGGTCCAACAATTCCCTCTCCTGTAATTTGTTGCCATAAATTACCCTCATATCTGTCATACATTACCAAATCAGAATTATGTAGCTTTCCTGACACACCAAATTCTGTAATTACTCCGTCTACTTTTCGCTCATATGCTAAAGCACTACCACAAAGCGGGCAAAAAGTGACCGCTACGGATTCACCTGCGATTTCGTCATTGACGATTTCATGCCAGTTGAGAATTCGCTGTGGATAAGCTTTTTGAGTCCCCCTGTAATCAATAGCAAATACTATATCTTCATCTCTTAACCAGCTAGTATCATTTACAGATTCAAATTTCGGACTATCAATAGAAGGAATGCAGTCTTGACCAAAACAACCCTGCAAAAGGTCTTCTGGTTTTACCTTCGCTCCAATCAAATCATTCTGCAAAGATACTTTTCTTACCACTGTTTCACCCGACTTTGCTTTTTGCACTTGCTCTTGACCTCCCTTTAACTTTTTAAGTTGTGTATCTACTTTAATACTACTTTCAAAAGTAGTTGCCAGTTGTGTCCAGAACTGTGGTAAATTAGCCAATGTCCAAGCTTGCAATACTCTGTCTGCGCCTGTCCAGATAAAAAGGGCAGTTGCTAAAACAACAATCCCAAAAACCTGCCTTATTTTTTGATTTTGTGTTTTAAAAAAGGTTAACTTTTGAGAAGCAGAACTTCCACCTTTGGCGATAAAATATAAAGGAACTGCGGTTCCTAAAGCGTAAGCAAATACAACCGCGACCATTGTAAAAGAAAAAGAACTAACGGCAGCCAAAGTGGCCATCGCCGCAACAACAGGCCCGATGCATGGAGTCCAGATTATTCCTAAGGATGTACCTGTTAAAAATCCTCCCCAAAATCCGCTTCCTTGGCTTTGATAAGCTCCAAAATGCCAATACCGCTCAATAAATACTTGAATCTTTTCCCAAATTATGGGGAATACTAAACTTAGACCAAAAACAATAAGTAACGCCACAGCTAAAGCTCTAACAGTATCTGCCGGGATACCTGAAACTCTTACAAGTGTTGCTAAAAGTAAAGAGGCGATAGTAAAACTTATAACAAGTCCGGAAATT
>JACPKP010000004.1 GCA_016186955.1 Candidatus Daviesbacteria bacterium
TGCGGAGGGAAAATTCTCATTTTTAGACGGGCCGATCACTGCCAACAACCCAATGGGCGTCCATCATGCCTGGGGCAGGACCTACAAAGACCTTTGGCAGAGGTGGAATAATATGAGGGGGTTTAAACAAAGGTTCCAGAACGGTTTTGATGAACAGGGCCTTTGGGTGGAGGTGGAAGTTGAAAAAGAGTTGGGGTTAAAAAGCAAAAAAGATATCTTAAATTTAATCCCTGGAGATGAATTTGCATCTTTGGAAAACTTCGTCAACCTTTGCAAAGAGCGTGTTAAAAAATACTCTAGCATCCAAACCGGCCAGTCAAAAAGGCTGGGTTATTTTATGGATTGGGACAACTCGTACCATACATCTTCTGATGAAAATAATTTTGCCATCTGGAATTTCTTAAAGGTTGTGCATGGAAAAGGCTGGCTTTATAAGGGGCATGGACAGCGATCTCCCAGCATGAAATTTTAACCGAAGATTACAAAGAACTAACACATGATTCGGTCTATTTTAAACTTCCGATAGTTGGCAGAAAAAATGAATACCTTTTGGTTTGGACTACAACCCCCTGGACTATCCCGGCGAATGTGGCAGCCGCTGTAAATACGAAGGAAGAATATTTAAGTTATGATTTTGGCAAAGGGAAGGTATGGGTTATGGTCAAAGCGCTGACCGGATTAACCGGGCAGGGGATACTACCAAAAAACCAGACCGGGTTTCAAACAAAATTGGGGAGTAAATTGGTTGGTTGGGGATATGAAGGGCCTTTTGATGGTTTACCGAGGGTGAAAAAATCCCTCGGTGATTTTAAGCATAAAGTTGTTGGCGGTGATGAGCAGATTCTACCAGTTTCCTCGGAAGAGGGCACAGGTTTAGTCCATATTGCGCCGGGAGCAGGAACTGAGGATTTTCAGCTGGGTAAAAAATTGGGTTTGCCTGTTATTGAAGTAATTGATGAAGGGGCGAATTACCTTGAAGATTTGGGAGAATTCAGCTTGCAAAACGCCAAGAATAACCCAGAAATTATTATTAAATATTTGCAGAAAAAAGACGGAGGAAAATTTTTACTCAAAACACAAAAATATACTCATCGGTATCCGGCTTGTTGGAGGTGTAAGACAGAGCTTGTTTGGAGGGTGGTGGATGAATGGTATATAGCGATGGATAAACCATCGAAGTCAAAAGTCAAAAATCAAAAGTTCAAACTAAAAACAGAGAAAAATACGGAAGAAGGTGATGGTAGGATTTACCGCGAGCAGATCAAGGATGTAGCTAAAAAAATCAACTGGCGGCCGAAATGGGCGCTGGATCGGGAGCTTGACTGGTTAAATAATATGCATGATTGGTTAATTTCCAAGAAAAGATTTTGGGGTTTATCTTTGCCGATTTGGGAGTGTAAGAAATGCGGTAACTTTGAAGTTGTGGGAGGTAAAGATGAGCTCAAGGATAGGGCGGTTGAGGGCTGGGATAAATTTGCAGGACACAGCCCACACCGGCCTTGGATAGACCAAGTTAAGCTTAAATGCTCAAAATGTAACCAAGTAATCAGCCGGATCCCTGATGTGGGTAATCCCTGGTTAGATGCCGGGATTGTGCCATTTTCTACGATGAGTGAAGATTGGTTTCCAGCTGATTTTATCACCGAAGGTTTTCCAGGCCAATTTAAGAATTGGTTCTACGCACTTTTAACTATGAGTACTGCCCTAAAACAGACTAACCCGTTTGAGAATATTTTAGGTTTTGCCAATTTAGTTGATGAACAAGGCAAACCGATGCATAAATCTTCAGGCAACTCTATAGAATTTAACGAGGCAGCTGATAAAGCAGGGGTTGATGTGATGAGGTGGCTTTATGTGACTGCCAATCCGGAGATTGATTTAAAGTTTGGATATAATGTCACAGATGAGATAAGACGCAGATTTTATCTAATTTTTTGGAACTGTTATAAATTTTTTGTTGACAGGGCAAATGTTGACAGTTGGACATGTGAGCTGGAGCGTGGTGAGATGACAGCTTTAGATAAATGGGTTTTAGCAAGGTTGACTGAGGTTGTCCTGACTGTTAATAAATCGCTTGAAAGATATGATGGTGCCACGGCCTCCAGGGCAATTGAAGAATTTGTGGTAAACGACCTGTCAACATGGTACATCAGAAGGGTCAGGGATAGGGTCGGACCATCAGCAGATAAAAAGGATAAAAATTTAGTATTGGGGGTTTTGTATGGCAATTTAGTGACGCTTTCCAAACTTTTGGCTCCGTTTATGCCGTTTATCTCGGAGGAGATCTACCAGAATTTAACAGGAGACCTTTCAGTACATTTAACAGAATACCCTTTAGGGGATAAAAATTTACTTGATAAACAGTTGATAGCTGATATGAAGGTTGTCAGGGCGATAGTTGAAAAAGGCCATGCCACCAGAAAGGATTCGGGTATCAAACTAAGACAGCCTCTAGCCGGCTTAGTTTATCAGACAGATACACAACTGAGTAAACAATTGGAACAGATCATTGCTGAGGAGCTTAATATTAAAAAAGTTGAATACAAAAAATCCTCAACAGCAAGGATAGCTATAAAATTGGATACAAAAATTACTCTAAATCTTAGAGAAGAGGGTCAAGCCAGAGATTTAATCAGGCAAATTCAACAAATGAGAAAAGAGATGGGTTTAACGCTATTAGATTATATAGAGATTGAGGCGCCTGATTGGCCAAAAAAATATGAGAATATGATTTTAAAGTCTACTGTAGCTGTAAAAATAAGCAAAGCTGATACTGCCGGAATCAAAAAATTGGCAAAATGATCATAACAGTGCTTCTTTTGCTCTGTTTGAGTGTTGTAGTAATATATTCATCCAACCCTTGGTTGGCTCTGGGGCAGTTTTTCTTCGGACTGTTGGGCTTTCTCTTTTATACTTTTGTGAGAGTATTCCACTATAAATATTTAACCGGAATGATAAAGCCTTTTTACATAGTAATTTTGGCGCTTCTTGTAATCACATTATTTTTGGGGATAGAGACAAGAGGTGTGGTGAGATGGATACCGATTGGTCCTTTTAATTTCCAGCCTTCGGAATTCGCCAAGCCGGTACTGATCCTGGCGCTTGCAAAATTTTGGTCAAAAAATTTACCAAGCTGGGTAAATATTATGAAAAGTTTAGGTTTTTTGATACCGTTTTGTTTATTAATTTTCCGTCAACCGGATTTAGGCACAGCCCTTACCGTGGTTTTCATATGGCTTGGTTTACTTATAACAATCAATACCTCCCTGACTAAAATTTTGGCATTAGTCCTGGTATGTTTGATGCTGGCTCCGGTTATGTGGTCCGGTTTGCAGGATTACCAAAAACAGAGGATTTTTGGTTTTCTTTCCCCAGCTCAGGATCCGCAGGGTATTGGTTTCCATGTAATCCAGTCGACTATAGCAGTAGGTTCCGGCCAACTATTAGGCAGGGGGTTGGGTAGGGGTACCCAATCAAGATTGCAGTTTTTACCGGAATTTAGGACAGATTTTATTTTCGCTTTTATTGCTGAGGAGTTAGGTTTTTTAGGTTCTTGGATGGTGATTATTTTATATTCAATTATTTTTTTCCTTTGCCTTAAAATTTTATCAAATACCGGAGACCTATTTGGGGAATTAGTTATTATCGGGGTTTTAGCGATGCTTTTTTTCCAGATTGTTATAAATATTGGTATGAATTTAGGAGTTTTACCGATTACAGGTATTACATTACCGCTGCTCTCATATGGGGGTAGTTCTGTTGTTTCGACTATGATTTCACTGGGTTTGGTTGCTTCTGTGGCAAAATACGGCCTGAAGAAAACAAAAATAGACAACCTTGAATTCTAAAAGGTTGCAAATTTTAACTAAATAGGTATATAATTTTAAGCTATGTTAAAGACAGCCGTAGTAGAAATTGCCGGCAGGCAGTACAATATTTTTCCCAGTAAGGTTTTTCAAGTTGATTATTTGGGAGAAAAGAGTACTTATGAATGTGAAAAAGTATTGTTGGTCTCAGAAGATGGTCAAACCTTAATTGGTAGTCCATACTTGAAAGAAAAACTCATATTTGATGTTTTGGGAAAAAACCAAAGGAAGATTAGGGTTGCGACTTATAAAGCAAAAGCCAACACGAGAAAGGTTACAGGATCCAAGAGGCTTGTTAGCTTGATTAAATTGCAGCAAAAAGAGACAGACAAAATAGTAAAACAGGTAGGTTGACATATGTTTTCACAAAGTATATATTCAAGGTGAATTATGGCTGAACAAGGATTATCAAAAGAAGAGCTGTCTATTATTTTGGGTAAGCTTGATAAGGTTATCGGTGTTCAGATTGATGATATAAGCCTGGAAAAATTATTGGCAATCATAAAAAGGAGACAGCGCTGGTCATTACGAGATATTTTCCGCGGAGGAAATGATGAACGGGAGCTTGATGAAGCGATGCCCAAAATGGTTGAACTTTTATGCTTAATGTATTTTAGAGAAGGGATGAGTATAGGTATGGGTGAGGTAAAACCACCAGCAAAGCTAAAATTTAGAAGCCTCACCGTAAATCTGATTGAATAAAGAAAATTTATGGCACATAAAAAAGCAGGATCATCAGCAAAAACTAATAAGGATTCAAACTCAAAACGCTTGGGTATAAAAAAGTATGGCGGTGAAAAGGTTATACCGGGAAATATTATTGTACGCCAGAAAGGCAGTAAGGTTTACGCAGGCGAAGGAAGTAGGTTTGGTAATGACTATACAATTTATGCTATAACTACCGGAAAGGTAGCGTTTAAGAGGCGGTTAGGAAAATTGACAGTGAACGTTGTAAACAATGGATAATTCTGACGATAAAATCTTTGAACTGGAGATTAATCTTTTACAGGCAAATCCGCTCCAACCGAGAGGTTTGATTACTCCTGAATCATTGGCTGAGCTGGGGGAATCAATCAGGGAACATGGTGTCCTAGAACCAATTGTAGTTGCGAAAACCCCGGCAGGTTTTCAAATTATTGCAGGAGAGAGGCGGTGGCGGGCAGCTAAACTGATTGGTTTGTCTAAAGTACCGGTGATTATCCGGGAAACCACACCCCAAGGGATGTTGGAAATGGCCATTGTGGAAAACGTCCAAAGGGTTGATTTAAATCCCCTGGAACGGGCGCAGGCTTATAAAAGACTACTGGATGAATTTAATTTAACTAATGCTGAAATATCCCAACGGGTTGCCAAAAGCCCGTCTTATATTTCTAATACAATCAGGCTTTTAACCTTGCCGGATGCCCTAAAGGATGCATTAATGTCCGGACAAACTACAGAAGGGCATGTCAGGGCTCTGTCAGCCCTCGAAGACCCGCATCTTATCATTGAAGCATATAAGGAAGTCTTAAGGCTTAACCTTTCTGTTCGAGGCGCCGAAGAGTTGGTAAGGAAGATGCGGTCCCGCCATGGTATAGGGCCCAAAAAAGGCTCCAGTCCTGACACAATGAGGATAGTAAATGAAGATATAGAAAGGATAGAAGAAGGGTTGAAGGAAAGTATATCCAGCGGAGAAAATTCGGTGAAGGTAAAATATATCTTAACCGGTACAACTGCCAGGCTTGAAATAAGACTTGATGGGCAGCCGGTGACTACTAATGAGAGGATACAGGAAATTTATAAGGCAATTACTTCTTATTTCAGAGCTGATCAGTGATTGTTTTGATTCAATAATTAGCAGCGGGGTATAAACCGATTGAATCTTTTGGCCAATAGCGGAAGAAAACCTTGCCAATAACCTCATCCTTTGTAATAAATCCCCAGTCTCTTGAATCCGAGGAGCGGGATCTGTTATCACCTAAAACCACCAGGGAATTTACAGGGACAGTAATTTCTTCATCCTCTTGTAAAAAAGGGCCAGGGTCAGTCCTAACATCGCTTTTCAAATAAGGCTCCCCTAAAAGGCTGCCATTTAAAACTACACCGCTGTTTGCAATTTTTACTTTATCACCCGGAAGTCCAATAATCCGTTTGATAAAATCCTGTGATTTATCCCTTGGATTTTTAAAAACTACAACATCAAACCTTTTTGGCTGTTGCAATTTGAAACTTAACTTGTCCGTAATAATGTAATCTCCATCATGGAAATTGGGGAACATTGAAGAGCCGGAAACCTTGTGAGGCTGGGCAATTTGCCAGTAAATAAAACTCCCAATTGCCAAAAAAACCACCAGGGTTTGGATAAAATCTACGATATGGGATCCGATAGAAATTTTCTCTTCAGGAGGGCTTTGTAAAAAATCCGATTCCATGCTGGTATATTATCGCAGAGAAAAGTTATGAGGGCAAGTTGGAAAAAAGTTGTCATTTGCGTTTTATGGGTGCAAAACGTAAAATTTTAACACTGGACTCGTAGCTCAGTTTGGCTAGAGCGTCTCATTCACATTGAGAAGGCCAGAGGTTCAAGTCCTCTCGAGTCCACACCTCACTTCCCATATTTGAGTTGGTAGCTTTGGCCAATCCTTTTCTGCTAAACTGTTTTTATGTACGGGAAAATTTTAAAAAATACCTCATGGCTGATTATTGCCCAAATTATTACTAAAGCTGTCTCATTTTTTTATGTAATTTTTTTAGCAAGGAATTTAGGGGTGGAAAATTTTGGATTGTATATTGTGGCAATATCCTATTTTTCACTAATTTCTTCTATTGCTGATTTTGGTGTATCGAGGTATGTAGTTAGAGAGGTTGCAAAAGACCATCAAAGCTTGCCGGAAATTCTATCCAATATTATTTTCCTGCGCGTTACTTTAATGGCTGTGATCTTTGCCTTGTTTGCTCTTTTAATGTATAACATTGATCCGTCCAAAACGAGGGTGGCCTTAAGTTTAGTAGCAGTTTTGGCAGTTTTGCCGCAGGCTGTAGCAATTAGCTTGGATAGCGCTTTTGTTGCCTTACAGAAATTATCTTTTTCAGCTATCAGCTTGAGTTTTTATAATATTTTTTCTGCAGCCATTGGGTTTATTTTAGTTAGTCGGGGTTTTGGCGCTTTTGGAGCAGTGGCAGCTGTTATTTTAGGACAGATAATTTACGTTTTATGCTTATTCTTTTTCCTTATAAAACAAAGAATACCGCTTTTTTCTAAAATTAAAGAAAATCTGTTCAAAGAGATTATACTTGGATCGCTGCCTTATGGTTTACTCGGAATTTTAGGACTTTTATATTTTAAAATTGATACACTTTTACTTTCATATCTGAAGGGTTCTTATGACACCGGAATTTACGGAGCTGCTTATAAATTTTTAGAGGCTATAATATTTGTTCCGTCAAGTTTATCAATTGCATTATTTCCGGTTCTTGCCAGACTGCATGATGGAAAAAATACCGGCCTTAAAAATATTTATTTTAAAATTTTAATTTTTATGGGAGGATTGGGTGTAATTGTTCTTATTGGGTATCTGGTGGTTTTGCCCGGGGTTATCAAGCTTTTTTTGCCTAAATTTTTGCCTTCGATTGAGGTAGTTAAAATATTATCCTTATCTATACCTTTTATGTTTATACATATACCTTTATCACAAATAATCCTATCGACTGACCGTTACCTGCAAGGAGTAGTTAAATTATCTTTAGCATCGCTTTTTTTTAATATTTTGTTAAATTTGATATTTATCCCGAAGTTTAGTTTTTTAGCTGCAGCTTGGGTGACAGTTGCTTCGGATGTTTTCAGTTTAATTATTATCGCTATATATATTCAAAGGAATGTTCTCCGCGGCAGATAAGACAATATTAAAGTTGAGATACAAGGGTTTGAATGGTATTATTTGATGATGGTTTTGTACAAGGATTTATTCTGGCAGCTTACCCTAAGAGAAATAAAAGCAAGATATAAACAGTCTATTTTAGGTTATGCATGGGCCATTTTGGTTCCTCTTATTAATCTTTTAGTTTTAAGCGTTGTTTTCACTTATATTTTTAGGGTTCCAACCGGAAGCACCCCATACGCTGTCTTTTTATTTGTGGCTTTGATCCCCTGGATGTTTCTAGTAAGTTCACTAACATCTGCAACAGGTTCTGTTATGGCCAATAGCGCACTCATAACCAAGGTGAAGATCCCCAGAGAAATCTTGCCTTTATCGGCAATTTCCTCAAAATTGGTGGATCTAATTCTAGCATCGGTTCTACTTGTTGCTTTTTTATATTTCTACCAAGTTCCATTTCATATAACCACAGTATTTATACCTGTAATCTTTTTGGTGCAATTTTTTCTGATACTGGGAATTTGCTTGATACTCTCGGCTACTAATGTTTTTTATCGGGATGTTGAAAATATCTTGGGAGTTTTTTTGACAATCTGGATGTATATGAGTCCGGTACTTTATCCGTCTAACCTAATTCCGGAAAACTTTAAACTGTTTTTCTTTTTAAACCCAATGACAGGAATTATTAATGCTTATAGGGACGCGATATTATACGGACGTTTTACAGATACTTACGGCTTTATATATTCAGCCACATTTTCGTTATTTATACTACTGGTAGGAATAATTTATTTCAAAAACAGGTCCAGGTTCTTTGCAGATGTTATGTAAAAAAGGATAAATCAGATGCAGGATACTGTTATATCTTTTAATAATGTAAGTAAAAAATTTAAAAAGGGTCAAAGATATTATTTAAAACAGGCGCTCTTAGATTTTTTTAGGCCTGGAGTAAATGATGATTTCTGGGCGCTAAGAAATGTAAGTTTCAAAGTCCAAAAAGGAGAAGCTATCGGGATAATCGGTGCCAACGGTTCCGGTAAAAGCACAATTTTAAAACTTATTGCCGGTGTTTTAACCCCAACGAAAGGAAACGTAGTAGTAAACGGAAGGATTGGTCCTTTGATTGAACTTGGTGCAGGGTTTCACCCGGAGCTTTCAGGCAGGGATAATATATATTTAAATGGAACAATACTAGGGCTTCCCAAAAAAGAGCTCGAAAGAAAATTTGAAGATATTGTTGACTTTGCCGAGCTTTCCGATTTTATAGATACACCTGTTAAACACTATTCTTCCGGAATGCAGGTAAGATTAGGATTTTCCATTGCCACTCAAATTAATCCAGAAATTTTAATTATAGATGAAGTTTTATCAGTAGGAGATGCAAGTTTCCAAAATAAATGCCTATCCTTATTTGGGGAGTTTAAAAAAAGAGGTATAACTATAATAATCGTTAGTCACCAAATAAATTTGATTGAACAATTTTGTCAAAGGTTAATTTTAGTAGAAAAAGGTAAAATTGAAGCTATGGGAAATCCAAGAGATGTTATTCCGGTTTATTTCAGCAGTGTATCTCAAGGGCAAGTTAAGGATTTAATAAACAAAAAGGGGAATGTAAAAAGATTTGGGTCAGGAGAAGTTAGAATTGAAAAAGTTGAAATATTAGATGATTCGAATAAAGTGGTAACTACATTTGAAACGGGTAAAAATTATAAAATAAGATTTAGATTTAAGAAAAATAAGGATATTGATATTCTAAACATAGGTATTGGTGTTTATAAAACTACCGGAGAATATTGTTTTGGGCTTAACACACAATATGATCATTTCAAAGTTACATCTAAAAATAGTTTTGAGCTCTTACTTAAAAATATTCCTCTTAACGCAGGAGAATATTATTATAATGTAGTTTGCTTTGGTCAATTAGAAACTAAGCCTTATGATTGGGTCGGACCTAGTGGAAGGTTTGTAGTAAGTAGTCAATTTTTACAAAGAGGATTAACAGTTGTTAACCATTCCTGGGTTAATAATTAAGATGCAAAAAAATAACAACAACAAAAATAAACAATATTTAGATAGTTCTGAGGATTTTTTATTGAATTTTTTTAATAAGCCTCAATCTCAAAAAGAGGAGGAGATTTTAGAACTTCTTAATAATAACCCATCATGGCCAATTCTATACCACCTATCCCCTCAAAGACAACATTTATTAGGTTGGTATCCATTTAAAAGTAACGCAACTTTATTGGAAGTAGGCGCAGGATGCGGAGCTTTAACAGGATTATTTTGTAAAAAAGTCAAAATGGTTTATGCTAATGAGTTAGTAGAAAAGCGGTCAAAAGTAATAAAAAAAAGATACTCAGATATAAAAAATCTTTCTGTTATTAATGGAAGCATGTATAAATTAATCCTACCCAAGAAAGTAGATTATATAGTAGCTGTAGGAATATTAGAATATGCAGGAA
This sequence comes from Candidatus Daviesbacteria bacterium, assembly GCA_016186955.1. Lineage (GTDB taxonomy): Bacteria > Patescibacteriota > Microgenomatia > Daviesbacterales > UBA10151 > JACPKP01. The sequence goes on from JACPKP010000004.1 coordinate 10,183, forward strand.
GATATTTTGAAAATGTAGGAGAAAATACATTTTATGATTCTTACTTAAATTTTTTGAAATCACTAAAACAATTTCTTAACAAAGATGGGAAGCTACTTTTAGCAATTGAAAATAAACTGGGTCTTAAATATATTGCCGGAGGAAAGGAAGATCATTATGCTAGAGTTTTTGAAGGCATTGAAAACTACCCTAATTTTAACGGAGTTAGAACTTTTACAAAAAACGAGCTAATTTATTTATTAAATGGGGCAGATTTTTCCAAATGGACCTTTTATTACCCTTTCCCAGACTATAAATTACCGTACTCAATTTTTTCTGAAGAAGGTTTAAAAGGAAATCTAAATTTATCTACCTCTTCATATGGTCAAATCATAGATTTATCTAATGAAAGAATACCCTTATTTAATGAAATAATACTGGCAAATAGTTTATATGAAGAAAATATATTAGAATATTTTGCTAATTCATTTTTAGTTGAGGTATCTATATGAAGATATTATATTGTCGGGGAAATTACACTAGAAAATTACAGCACCGGATAGGCACTATGATTTACCAAGAAAATGATAGTTTATATGTTAGAAAATACATCCTTGATGAACAAGCAAAAAATCATTTGCTTAGTATTTTACCAAAGGAACAATTGATTGCTAAAAACTTTCCAAAAATTCTTCTTAATAAGATGGTAAAAAAAGATAATATTTTCATTGATTTTGAGTATTTAAATTTTCCCTCGCTAGAATTATTAATAGAAAAAGCTTTAATTAAAAAAGAATTTGAAAAAACTAAGGATTATATTATTATCCTTAAAAAATTAATAACAAATTTAAAAACTATAAATGAAAATCCTTATAAAAATAAAGAATTCATTAAAATATTCGACTCAAATAATAAATATCAATCTACTAGAAAAATTGAATGTAGTGTTATAACAATTTTGGATCTTAACTTTGATAATTTGTTGTTAGACGAAAAAGAAAATAAGATTTATTTAATAGATTACGAATGGGTTTATAATTTCCCAATCCCCAAAGATTTTCTATTCTTTAGATCGGTTCTTTATTTATGTCAAAAATTACAACCTATTATTCAAACTGTCTGTTCTTCTCAATTTCCCGGCATTGAGGTTCTACCAAACTTTTTAATTCCAAAAGCCTGGTTTGGAATAGTTTCATTGAATAGAACCAGGCTTAGTAAATATAGGCAATATGAATTAAACTTTCAAAAAACAGTAAACCTTGTGCCAGAAAAGGTAAAAAAAGACATAAACGTAGAAAAAAGCAAGGTTGTAAAACAAAGATACTCTCAAAATCTTGAAAGTTATATATCTTTTCAAGTTCAGCAACAAGTTCAGCAACAAGTTCAGCAATATATTAATCCTTTACAAAAAGAACTGGACGAACTTAAATCTAGTAGGCTTTTTAAAGTAAGAAATCTTTACCACTCTTTCAAAATAAAGTAGTTTAATGATAGTAATTTTAATAAAAGCAGCAATTTTAAATACCAAGAGAATACTAAAAGGATAAAAAAGGTTAAAAACTTAGGGATTATGACTAATAGCGCCAGAAAGTTTTTGAAGTATCCACTTTATCCGCCACCTCAGCCACTTCTTGAAAAACTAATGATTAAATTGCATTTTGGTGGAATTATCAAATGCTATATCTGTGGCAAGATTGCCAAAGCATATATTAAGGATTGGAATTTGAGAGAAACCTGTATTTGCAGTAATTGTAAATCAACCAACAGACAAAGACAAGTTGCCTATGTTCTTTGCAAAGTTTTGGAGGAAGAAAAAAAAGTTTCATTTAAAAGCCTGGAAGATATTATTACAATCAATAATTTTGCTATTTATAATACTGAAGCTGGGGGACCGCTTCATAATACTCTGGTTAAATCTAGAAAGTATACTTTTAGTGAATTTTTTAATCACAATTATAGTAGTGGAACTAAAGTAAAAGGTGTTCTTCATCAGGATTTAACGAAGCTGTCTTTTAAAGAGCAATCGTTTGACCTTGTTATTTCTGGAGATGTATTTGAACATATTCCTGATCCATACAAGGCACACAAGGAGGTATATAGGGTGCTAAAAAGCGGAGGCAGACATATTTTTACTGTCCCGTTTTACCAAACGGAATATTTCGACGAAGTTAGAGCACAGATGAGCAAAAGATGGAAAAATATTCTCATTAAGCCTCCTTTATTTCATCAGGATCCCATCAGGGAGGAAGGAGTCTTGGTTTATACAATCTTTGGATTGGAGATGTTAATAAAACTAGCGCAAATAGGTTTCAAGACGCACTTTTATAAGTTATATCTCCCATTGCATGGCATAATTGGACCTAATGCCATAGTTTTTGAAGCAATCAAAAGTTAAGATTTAAGTTCTTAACTATTCTTATATGACCCTTGGTAATATATAATACCACCAATCAAATATGAATAATACACCCCCTTTTTGTTCAATTGTTATCCTAAATTACCTTGGTGAAAAGGTAATTGCAAAAACAGTAAACGCAGTACTTCATTTAGATTACCCAAAAGATAAATATGAAATAATTATTGTAGATAATGGTTCGAGAGACGGTAGCCGGAAGATACTTAAAAAAATTCAGGAAAAATACACAAATGTCCAATTAATTAATTTAACAAAAAATTATGGCTTTGCAGCAGGCAACAACTATGGCATAAGAAAGGCTCAGGGAAAATATATAGCTTTGCTAAACAATGATTGTTTTGTAGATAGGAATTGGTTAAAAGAATTAGTTAAGGTAGCCGAGAAAAAAAATAATTTGTTTGCCATTAGCTCTAGAATACTACTCTACCCAAATTTTTTTTATGTTAATTTTAAAAACAGCATCAAATTTCAGGAAAACAGTTTTTATCTGGTTAAATCAAATCTATTGAGATTTAGCAGTAAGATCAAACTTGCAGAAAAGAAAAACAAAACTTATTACGAAGTGGAAATACCATATGATTTAAACGATTTTGCGGTTGAAATAAGTTTTCAGCTTCAAGAAATTAAACCGGGGGTAGGTCTAAAGATCCTAAAACTGAGAAAAAATGATTATATACTGTCTTCAAATAATAACCTTACCAAGATAAAGCTTAATGTAAAAAGCCAGAACATTATTAAGAATTCATTCGACAAAATTCAGAATGCCGGGACAATTGTTTTTCAGGATGGAACTGGTAGAGATATAGGAGCAATAGTTAGAAACCAAAGCATTGATTATGAAAAGGATTATGGTCAGTATAATTTGCTTAAGGAGAATTATGCAGCTTGTGGCGCCGCAGTTTTAATTAATAGAAAGATTCTAGAAGAAGTAGGATACTTAGATGAATCTTTTTTTATGTATTATGAGGATGTTGAGATATCAGAGCGTGCCCGGTTTATGGGTTATAAAATTTTTTATTGTCCGAGAGCTGTTGTAAGACATTTACATGCATTCTCAAGCAAAGAAGGGTCAAAATTTTTCCAATATCACGCTAATTTGGGTAGATTACTCCACTTATTTTTTCACTATCCAAAAAGAGTTTTTGTAAGGGAATATATAAAATATAGTATTTGGTCCTCCAGAAGGTTGATCAAAAACTTTTTTGACAGAGAAAGTTTAAAGATAAACACCCTTTTGTTTAATGTGACTATTTATTTTTTGAAAAATCTACCCTTCTTATTTATAAAAAGGGCGCTTAAATTAAAAAAGTATAAGAAAGATGCAGTCTCATTGAATTTCAAAGAGATTATAGGAGGAAACTGGTATTTTAAATAGCTATGAAAAAGAGAGCTGTAATATATAACAAATGGTTACATACTTTAGGGGGAGGAGAGGTGGTAGCTTGTAATTTGGCTAATGTGCTAAAAGAACTTGGCTATGATGTGACTATTTTATGTAAAAATAGAACCCGGTTAAAAGATATAAAGCAGATATTAAATATCGAGCTAAGGGAAGTCAGCATTTTAGCTATTGGAGAAAGTGAATCAGAAATCAAACAAAAAGTTTGGGGCGCAGAGTTATTTTTTAACCTAACCTTTATAGATTACAGTAGTGGTTATGCTAAAAAAAACATATATTATTTTCACTTTCCACAAAAACCATGGGAAACCTTTAAAAGAAGGATTTATAATAAATATATTACTCCCGTTTTCCTACGTGTAGTCAATCCCCATGTAATACATTTTTATCCAAAAGCTATAGGACTGATTCATGGAAAACCGGCTTATGATTTTAAAAGTGAGTTAATAATTAAATCCTCAAATATAGATATAAATTCTATGTATGACTTAGAATTCAGTCTGCACTTAGATTACTTTTATAAAGTTTTGTTAGAAAAATTTAATTATAAAATCAATAATTGTGAAATAGTATATCGAGAAGTCAAAGTAGATTACCAAAGGAATCTAATAAATTTTAAGCTAACAATAAAAGCTGATAAAAAAAACTTAGATCTGTTTTTCAACCTAAACAACTTAAGGCAACAAGAAGAAATTAAGCATCTATTAGGTATTAGATTAGTACCCCATTCCTTAAAGGGGAAAATATTACAGTTTTTGTATGATGTTATTTATAGCAATCAAAATACCATGATATATCTCAATTTAGCTGATAGGGTTCATTCCTACCAGAAATTTATAACTCACTCCGATTATGTAAACAAATGGGTTAAAGCCTATTGGGGCAAAAAGGCGATAACAATATACCCGCCAGTAGAACTTTTGTTTAAAAAATATAATATAGATAAAACCAGAAAGGTAAATAAAATTATTTCTGTCGGTAGATTTTTTACTTTAGGTCACGGTAAAAAACAAGAAGCTTTAATAAAGGCGTTTAAGAAGATATACGCTAGGGGATTTAAAAATTGGCAGTTGCATTTAGTAGGTAGATTGGGTAATGAGAGATCTAGCTTAGTATTTCTTGAGCAATTAAAAAAAATTTCAAAAGGGTATCCAATTTTTTTTCATATTAATGTGAGTAGGAAAAAAGTTGAAAAACTTCTTTTAGAATCAAGGATATATTGGCATGCTACTGGTTTTGGAGAAAATCCCGATAAAGATCCTGTCAAGCTAGAGCATTTTGGTATATCAGTTGTAGAGGCTATAAGCGCTGGTTGTTTCCCTATTGTATTTAAAGGTGGTGGTTTGGTAGAAATAATTAATTTAGCCGGATTTGATAATGACTCCTTTTTTACAAGCATCAAGGATTTGGTGAACAAAACTATTAAAGCGTTTAAGTATAATCACAAACTAAAAAAAGAGATTGAAGATAATTTGTATAAGAATTTTTCATCCGATGTGTTTAAGTCAAAAATTCAAAGTATTTTATGAAGTTAGTTATATCTATAATTATCCCAAATTTTAATGGTCTAAAACTATTAAAAATTTGTCTACAATCACTTAAGAAACAAACCTTTAAAAATTCCGAAATTATTATTGTTGATAACGGTTCTACCGACTCCTCGGTTGCATTTATAAAAGAAAATTATTCTAGTTGTCAGATTATTCAACTTGACAAAAATTATGGTTTTGCAAAAGCTGTAAATGAAGGCATTAAAAAATCTAAAGGAAAATATGTAGTACTTTTAAATAATGATACCGAAGTAGATAAAAATTTTTTAAAACACCTGGTGGAAACTGCTGATCAACAAGACGTTGGTTTTTTAACGGCTAAAAGATTTAATTATTATAAAAGAAATTTAATCGATAGTGCGGGTGATGACATGGATTCTGCCGGGCACCTGATTCTTCGTGGATTTGGTCAAAAAAACTCTGCAGAATTTGATAAATCAGGCTATATATTTTTAGCTAGCGGGGGAAGCTGTTTAATTAAAAAAGAAGTCTTTGAAAAGATTGGCTATTTTGATGAGGATTATTTTATGTACATGGAAGATGCAGATTTTTTCTTCAGGGCTCAACTGGCCGGGTTTAAGGGTTGGTACCAACCAAAGGCTTTGGTCTATCACATGAGGATGGCGTCTTCAAAAAATCTTGATTTTGTTGAATATTTAAATTTTAGGAATATGATGGCAAATATTATTAAAAACTTTCCATGGTCTTTACTTATACATAATTTTAACTGGCTAAAAATTATTTTAGTAAATATTAATACAATAAGATACCTAAGCTGCAAAGGATTGTTATGGCAGGGCATTAAAGCTGAAGCATATATTTTATATAATCTTCCTAAACTACTTAAAAAAAGAAAAAATATTCAGCAGAATAAAAAAGTCTCTGATGAATATATTATAAATAAAATTTTGAATAAAAAATTCATCTAAAGTTATGAAAATCCAAAAGAGTATTACAATATATTTTACTGCTTGGCTAATTACGGTAACGTTTATCCTATTTTTCAGCTATTTTTCAATTAGTCACGGTACAAAAGAAAAATTTGTGCAGAGTTTGGAAAATTGGGATGGCAGGCATTATCTGAATATAGCAAAAGATGGTTATACTCAAAACTTTCAATATGCATTTTTTCCACTTTTTCCTTTAATTGTCAGAATTATGACAGGGATAACACATAATTTTTTAGTTTCTGCAATTCTTATAAGTTTGTTAAGCTCTTTTTTGGCAATCAATATTTTTTATAATCTGATGAGGATAGAGTTTAAAAAAGCAGTAGCTGAAAAGGGAGTTTTTTTTCTACTCTTTTTTCCAACTTCATTTTATCTTTTGATGTCTTACTCAGAAGGGTTATTTATTCTATTTGTCATGTTAAGTTTTTACTATTTAAGAAAGAAAAAAATACTTTTTTCAGTTATTTTTGCAAGTTTAGCTTCCGCTACCAGACTTGCGGGTTTGGCGGTTGTTTTAGCCCTGATGGTGGATATTTTATCAAATCATTCTTTACACCGTAAAAAATGGCTCATCTTAATTGCCCCGACAGGATTTTTAAGTTATTGCCTATATCTGTTTTCAAAAACAGGAGACCCTTTTTATTTTCTGACTTCACAGCTGCATTGGATGAGAAGTTTAGCTATTCCCGGCTTAAATATATGGGAAACCTTGCGTGTGGTATCTTTCCCGGGATTATTGTTGAAATATCCTAATATGGCAATTGATTTAATATTTACCATTTTTCTAATAGGGATGGTTTTGAGGAGCTTTAGATTCTTACCCTTCTCATATGGGGTCTATGGACTAATCTCATTACTTCTTCCACTTACTACACCAACTTTAATGTCAATGCCAAGATTTATTTTACCCATATTTCCGATTTTTATTTTATTGGCAAAAATTAATAACCAGTATTTTATTTTTATATACCAGTTGGTTTCAATAATGCTGCTTTCAGCCTTTGCAGTAATGTATATTAATGGTTATTGGGTGAGTTAAGGTAATACTACTGCGGCAAGTAAGTGACCCTTCTCTCAACCTGGGAGGTATTCCCGACCAGGTTTGTTGCAACTACAGTAATGACATTATCACCTTCATTTATATCAACCGTTTTGGAAAAATTACCATCGCCGTTTATGATTACCGTATTTCCGTTAATTGCCAGTGAGCTTGTTGCATCAGTTTTACCTGAAACACTGACTTTTTTATCTCCTCCCTGAATTTGTTGTCCGTCTGCAGGCTCGCTCAACTCAAGTTTTGGTTTTTCACTACTGTATAGTAGTTTAATTGTTTTAGAAGGGAGGCTTTTTTTACCATCTTCATTGACCGTCAGGCCGTAAATGTTATTTGTACCCAGTGACAAAGGAATAGCATCCGATTGAAAGCTACCGTTCTCCCCAGCTGTTGTTTCATTTTTTAATTCATTATCAATATATATTTCAACTTTATACTTTGGTGTTGAGTAACCGGAAATTTTAATTGTAGCGCTGTTTGTAGCATCAAAGGGGATATTTAAAACAGGCGGGGCGATAACTGTCTCTTCGGATACGGAGTTTACCTTTGTGCTGGGTTTAAATTTATTAAAGAAAGATAATCCTCCGATTAAGGCCGGCAGCCCCCAAGTTGCCATAAAGTAAATCAGGCTGAATATAACAATCACACTAAGTAGAATATTCCTTCTGCTTTTTTTCTCTAGCCTTCTGATAGATCTTGGTTGGTAAGTAGATCTGTAGCGCTGCATATTTAGATTATATCAAGTTTTGGGAGCCGATGGACGGAATCGGACCGTCACTCTTACGCTTACGAAGCGTCTGCTTTACCATTAAGCTACATCGGCATAACTATATGAAGTTGCATTTTAATATTTTACATCAAACAGGAGGATATTTTTAGTGTAAAATGGCTTCATGCTTAAAAAATTGAATTACCTGGTAGCCTCTCTTTTACCCTCAAAAATCTACTGGTACTGGGCTGGTTTAATTCACCCCTGGCAGGCTGTCTTGGAGGATGCTTCTATGCCAGAAGAGGTTTATAACAGGGGAGTGGAGTTTGTTGCTATTTTAACAACCTTAAAGTTGATCAATAAAAACAGTAGGCTGCTTGATATCGGTTGTGGGGTGGGTAGGATGGAGTATGCTTTATGCAGAAAGGTTCAAAGTTGTACAGGCGTCGATATATCTGCATCAATGGTTCGTTTGGCCAAAAGATATGTTAACCAAAATAATGTGTGTTTTGCAGTTACTAATGGAAAAGATTTAAAGGTTTTTAAAAACAATAATTTTAATTTGGTGATATCTATACTTGTGTTTCAGCATGTACCCAGGAAAATTTTTACAAATTACTTGAAAGAAAGTTTTAGAGTTTTAGATTATAAGGGTAAGTTATTTTTTCAGATACCAACAGATGAGTCAGGAGTACAAAAAGATCCTGCAAAAAACCATCCATGGGCTTTGCGTTACTACCAGACTGAAAAACTCCAAAAAACGTTGGGAAAGATAGGATTTAAGCGTATTAATTTTTTTAATACAAAGGGATTAAAATTCAAAAAACAGGATAACCAGGCTCTGGTTCTGGCTGTAAAATAGTGGTGGGACAGCATTTCTGACCTAGAACTAAAGAAACAAGAAATACTTCCTTTACAGTTCTATTATAACGATATTGACCTTAAAATTCTTCATTTTGCTTCTAGTAATAACAATTTTCTACAAAGTCTAGCTAATTAGCCTATGGATATAAGAAAAGAAGTGATACAAACATTTGAAGAAGAATTTATTCAACAACACGTTTCTGATAGCGTGTACCGTAGTATCGTAAAAGAACTATCTGGTGCGAAAGACCCAAAAAGGCGTGGTAGGAAGATAGAATTAACCGCCGAAAAACTCCATAACTTTTTGTTTTATCTATCCCTCGGCCATACGTACAAGGATTCGGCTATTTACGCACATATCCCAGAAAATACCAGGCAAAAGTATATGGCTAGTTCTGAAACATTTCAGCGGGTAGCTAGCCTTGCAAAGGACAATTTAACAATGCAAGCGCGATTAGCCTTGGCGTTTGCTATAGAGGGGTGTAAGCCATGCTACCGTGCCTTTATGCACCCTGTAACAAAAGAAGCAATTTATATACTCGTGTCAGAACGACAACCAAATGTTCGTGCCGCAATGTGGTATTTAGACCAAATAAAATACTTTGAAAAATTAAGTGAAAAAAGGGGTGATTCACAACAACTTGGCGCACCAAGAAATGAAGAAGAAGCTAGTTTGCTAGAAGAACTTCTAAATAGACATTACGATTACGTAAGAAGCAAAGAACAGGAAGATAAATAACCCAATATCAGATATAATTCCACTATGCTTTATATATTAACAGGGCTTCCATATTCAGGAAAAACAACTTTAACTAAAGAACTAGTAAATCGTTTTGGGTTTATAAAAGTTTCTATGGACGACGTTATAGACGAAAAAGGCCTTGAAGTCGAAGATATGTCGCAAGAAGATTGGAATACCGTTTATTCAGAAGGGTATGAGAAGCTAAAAACACTGCTGGAAGAAGGCGAGACGGTAGTTTTAGACCTTGGTAATCTTAAAAGAAGCGAACGACAAACAGCTAGAAATATAGCAGAAAGTTTAGGTAAAAAGTTCAAAGTTATCTATCTTAATGTTCCATTAGAGGAAATCAAAAGACGGTGGGAAGTTAACGAAAAAACACAAGAACGGGGTCAGCTTGAAGAAGTAACACTTAAACGGGCATTAGATATGTTTCAAAAACCGACCGAAGACGAAGAATATATTACCTACAATCAACAAATGGATTTAGATAAGTGGATTGAAGAAAATATAAAGTCTTCTTAAATAATCGTAATTATTGAAGGCGTTTGTCCTAAAAATCCTATTTGAAACTTTTCTATCTTCTTATTTGGGAAAAATGCCTTAGCGTGTTTAATTAGCAAATCTGGTTTGGATACTAGCAGGCATAATCTTCCGTCTGGTTTTAGAATACGGGCATATTCTGATAGCGAACCGACGTATAAATCTGTAACGCTTTTAATTTCAATTTGTTTGTCCCATGGCAAATTAGATACAGCGAAATCGAACTGCTTATCCTTCCATGGTGCTTTTAGGGCGTCTAACCTTTTAATCTTGCTTTCTGTTTTACACCCCAAATTAGATAAGTTCTGTAGAGTAGCCTCGACTGCCATATTTTCGATATCGCCACCAAAAATATCATTACCTGCAAGATACGCTTCGGCAAGTATCGTTCCACTACCACAGAAATTATCTACGACTATACCTTTATCGCCCAACGTCGCGAGTTTAACCATGGAGTTAGCAATACTAGGTCTTAGACCGCCCTTAGAAGAAACGGTGCGGTAACTCCTATGAAATAATGGCTTCTCAGTGAGACGCACTGAAACATAGAGTTCTTTATTGTCTATAAAAACACGAATATCAAAATTAGAATGGTCGAGTTCTGTATATTCCCAGTTATAGTCTTCACCAATAACCTTACTTAGAGAACTTTGAAGTTCTTCTACCTTAATTTTTGTTTTCGCAAGGCTAAAAGTAACAGAAAAAGTATTGTTAACTTTTCGGTACTGTTCTATTTGTTCCTTTGCAGATTTAAGGTTAATATCTCTAAAAATGTTTAGAACGTCCTCTACCCTGGATATTTCACCCGTAGCAAGTAACAAGCAAATATCATCAACAGTTTTTAGGTCAGTTAACACTTTACTATATTTAGTTTCGAAGACAATTCGTTTAGGTTTTAGGTCGACAAAGTTTACTTCACGAACCAAGTTTTGAATTTCTTGCTTCGCAACTTCCTCTAATCCTTTTACTGTGTACGCTATTATTTTCATATTATGTTTTCTAAATGGCTTGACGCCTAAAGTCTAAGTATAAAGCTACAAACTTTGGCCTAGGCATTCCATTCTTAACGTCGCGCTTTTCTTCTTTTTCCACTTTCTTTGATTCTGAACTTAAAGTTTTTTTGTCAAAATCATAGTTAATAAGCATACCTTCTTTAAGATATTTCGATAACTTCTTTTCTTCTGATTCTCTAATCGCCACCTTACACATACTTAATAGGTTTAAGGTCTTTTTATCTACTAAGTCGCATTGGTATTTTAAGTAATTAAGCATTTCTAAATAAACACCTATCTTACTAAAGTCGATTTTGCCTTGCTTGTGGTCTTCGATAATTTGGTTCACTACACCATTTGTATATTGAAAATCCGAGTTAAGGGATTCAACCATTGAATATGCTTCGGCATATTCGTTAATAAGGTCTAAATTAAGAAGTTTCAGACTAAGTCCGGTACTTATTGAAATGTTATAAAAGCGTAGTATTATTCGGATATTATTGTCATTTGTATTTTGCAGAGCATCTTCAACAGACGCGATATTTCTTGACATATTTACTCTAACGGGAATTAATTCGTGTTCGATTTGTACTACTGTATTTCTGTGGTCGAAATATTTATCACGCCGTAGCTGGTTTATCCTTCTTCGTGATTCAAAGTAATTGGAAAATAAGGCGGCGAAGAATCCCCCTAGAAAAGCGGATAATACTATTTGAAAGGTATTATCTTGTAACAGATTTCCTATGGACGAAGGAATACTGGTAATAAATAAAACTGCACTATTTGAAGCGATATTATTCATAATTAATTCTTTTGCCGTCAATAATCTTTTGAATGTCTTCTAGTTTGTATCGTCTGTCTTGACGCTTGCCAATCCGTATAGCTTTTAGGCGACCTTCATTATCCCAACGTCGCAATGTTTGGGGATTAACACTTAATAGTTCGGCCGCTTCTTTAATTCGTAAAAGCTTTATTTTACCAGTCATAACTTGTACTAAATTATACATTTTTTAGTTATAATGTGTAAGTATCTATGAAGAAAAGAAATAAGAAATACGAGCTTCCCGACTTTGCAGACGATATATTCATGCCTGACGATTTAATGAAGGTTCTTGTGGAACGTAATGGGTGTAAATACTTCTGGGGTATACCTTACAGAATTTATAAATCTAGTCGATTTCAGAACATGGAAGAACTTTATAAAGACGAAGACTTAGAGGCACTAGGCGGGGTTTTGTTAGATATTCTCGTAGTTAATAAGTATTCAATCGACTTCAAACAAAAAACGGGCGTACAGAAGCTACAAGTGGTCGTGCGGTCATCGGAAAGCGAAGATAAACAACTACTTCATAAGTTGGCTACTGGGATTCGAGCAAACGATAAACCATTGAATAGAGATAGCATTCCAGGAACTAATAACGACAATGAATAAACAACAAACCGTACCACTTCGAGCCGCAGTTTACCTTCGTGTATCTACGGACGACCAGATAGAAAAATACGGCATACCTTTACAGAAGGCCGCCGTTGACGCGGTAGTTAATTCTAAGGGAAAACTAGACGACGGTTCACCAGCTATGGTACTGGCTGGCGAACCGTACATTTATAAAGACGAAGGGATTAGTGGCACAACACCACTAGAAGAACGACCAGGTTTCGTACTATTGAAGGAAGATATTGAAAACGCGCCAGGTGGCGCAAAACCCTTCGATATTGTGGCCGTTTATCGTATCGACAGATTCGCCCGAAAACTAAAAATTCTTTTAGAAGTAATTGACTACTTCGAGGCACATGATATCCAGTTCATTTCGGCTAACGAAAGCATAGATACTTCTACACCGTTTGGTAAGGCCATGCTCGGTATTATTGGTGTGATAGCTGAACTCGAACGGGAAACGACCAAAGCCAGAACACAGGCGGGTAAAGAACAAGCTATCGAACGCGGTGTCTACATGGGTGCAAGTGCGCGATACGGTTACATTAAGAATAAAGATAAGCGTCTTGAAATCTTCCCACCAGAAGCCGACGTAGTTCGTAACATTTTCGAAATGTTTGTGGTCGAAAAAAGAAACACGCAGCAAATTGCTGACCGTCTTACAGATAAAAAAATTCTTACCCCATTACCTTCTGCACTTCATTATGGGAAAAGAACAACTGGCAAAACAAAGGTTAATGACCTTTATTTCTGGCGGGGTTCCACAGTTAGAGATATTGTAAAAGACGAAGTATATCTGGGAATCTATTACTACAATAAAAACCAAGGAAGCAAACGCCTAGATAGGTCTTTATGGAAGGAATCACCTTTACTTACTGTCTGGCCTATTAAAATGCCACGCTTGCTACGACGCCAATTCTGACCGCGACCCGCTAAACTGGACGGGTACGAGTAAAGTTATAAAGAAAAACAACAAGCGTGTGTATTATTACCAATGCGGCGCAAAAAATACCAAAAAATACTCGACTGTCTGTAAAGCTATACCCTTCCCAGCGGACGAAATCGAACAATTTGTAACAGGCTTTGTAAAAGACCTTCTAAGCGACCCTGAAAGTGTCTATAACCATGTTAATTCCCTTCAATCGACTAAGGCTAAGAAACGACAGCTAGAGAAAAAACAGTCCGAATTAACAAAGCTATTTAATGAACTTCCGCGCCGACGTCAAAATATACAGCGAATGTATAAACGCGGCGACATTGGCGACAGTGAATACGACAAAGAAATGGAAGGTATAAAGGCTAAAGAAGTTGAATATAAGACAGATTTAGGGGCAATACAATTACAAATCGGCGAAAGTAAATTGTCAGATATTTATGCTCGCACACTTAAATTGTTTGCTAAGAAGTACAAACCATTCTTAGACGGCCTAATGACTGACAGACAAGAAGTATCAGAACTGATACACCTAATAGTCGATAGAATCCATGTCTACACACGTAAGGCGACTAAAAACGACAAAATAGCGGGTCGTAAGAAGGAAGACCAGGTCATCCCGTACCAAGTGAGGATAGACTTACGCTTACCACAAGACATGATGAAGCGGTTCTCCCAACAAGGGAAGTTCGAAGTCAAAAATGCTGAATTGAGCGGGAGACGGGATTCGAACCCGCGGCCTTCTCCTTGGGAAGGAGACATACTACCACTATACTACTCCCGCAATAAATAAATTATACCAAATCCGCAAAATACTATTTTGATATCTTATGATATCTTGACAATTTTTCTCAAAAACCCTAATAATGAAATATCGCATCAATTGTTCAAAGGCCTTGAATAATAGCGACAAAAGGGGGTGAGTTAATTGGCAGAAAGAAATTTGGAGAATGTAGAAGTTTCTGAAGAGGCTGTTACAGACTATGCAAAAAAAGGGTTTGGTTTGGTAGGTGAGTACGCTTGGACTCTTGCAAAATATGGAGCGGGTTTAGGGGTTTCAGGATGGGGATTAGAAAAAGGTTACAACTTTGTTGCTGGACTTCCAGTACTTAGTAATGTAAACACCTTGATTGGTAGTATCGACCATGCCCCAGCAGTCATAGCTGTTTTAGCAACCGGCTTTGCCGGATGGCGAGCGAAGAAGCATGTAGATAACTGGTTGGAGAAACATGCTTAAAGTGTAAGAAACCCTGAATAATAGCTAATATTTTAGGAGTTTCTGGAAATTATTTAAAATACCCCTCACTGCAGTGCGGGGTATTTTTTATTGGAGGAAAGATATGTATCATTCTGGAGCGTACTGAACTAAAACTGTCACCCTGAGTGTTAACGAAGGGTATAAGCCAAATCATTCCACTCATCGTTGAATTGATTAATCAATTTATCTTTTTTAAATCTTGTCCAACCCTTTATTCTCTTTTCTCCAGCTATTGCTTGATTCACATCAGAAAACTCTTCATAGTAAACAAGTTTATTTAAGTTATATTTTTCAGTATATCCATAAATTAATTTACGTTTATGTTCCAATACTCTTCGTTCTAAGTCATTAGTGATACCAACGTAAAGCATTTTGTTATTCTTTGTTGTGAGTATATAAACATAATAACTCTTCATTTAGTTATATTCTTCGCTTCGCTCAGAATGACAAGAGAGTTCTTTAATGATAAAAAAACTACATAATAACACCTGATTTATCTGGGTATCTTAAGGGTCGTGCCAACTTCTATGGCGTCTGCATTGGATAGGTTGTTTGCCTTTGCTATTTTTTCATACATATATATATCACCATAAGCCCTGCCGGCTATAGTTGAGAGCCAATCCCCTTTGACAACTGTGTAGGTATCACCTGTAATCTTTTCACCCCAAATAGTTTGGTTGATGGCTCCGCCTGTTCCCTGGCCGTTTGTAGGTGTTTTAGCCTCCTCCAGCTTGGGTATGTCCAAAACCTGACCAACCTCAATCTTATTCTCATCAGCCAGTTTATTGGCCTCAACAAGCTTAGAATATTTATATCCGTCATTGTAGTAATTTTGTGCTATCAGAAAAAGGGTATCACCTTCTTTAATAGTATATTGGCCAGGTAAGTCCTCTTTTTTGACATCTGCAGTTTGTTCATCTGTCTGGCCTGATGGTCCCAGGCTTCCTTCTGGCTTGTTGAAGTAGTTAAAGATTAAAATTCCCAAAACTATAACTATTAAGGTTCCGAGCACCAGGTTTAGGAATGAATTATTTTTTTCCAGATCTGTCTGAATTTTATCAAAAAAGCTCTCATCCTGTGAGCTTTTTGCGGAATAGCGTCTTACTGCCTGTTTTTTCTTTGGCACTTTTTAGATCCTTGGTTGGCAGACTCAACTGAGTCATATTTAACCCATTTTTAGAACATTGTCAAGAGGGCAATTTTGCAAAAGTTTAGCGCCCTCATGGTTTTCCACTGTTTAGTGGCCTACCCGAGGGCGCTTAAAGCTATGCACCTGATATTGCGGAATAAAAGATGTAGCTTGCCTGCCACTAGGCAGGTGTTAGTTCTTGTTCTTTTGGAGCATAGTCTCCGCAGGATACCCCTGCGAGCTCATGCTCCAACTTGTCCTGCTCGGCAAGCCAACGCAACCAGCGCAAATGAGCTGGGTTCGGCTCGCGGGGGGGCACGGAAAACATCTGCAGCTCTGCGTCGTATCTGTTCATTTCCTCCTCCAGAATCCGTTCGTGACTCCGCTAAATCAAGGTGCACCCGGGTTTCCCCGGAAATACAAAGGAAACAAAGCCCAGGTTGCAATCAGCCCACCCTTGTTTCTAATGTAATACGTATTATATCAGAATATGTCAAGAAACACAAACTATAGGATTTTAGTTTTACATTGCGTTGAAAGAAAAGGGTGGAATTGTTACAATACTACCACTTGGGACCGTAGTGAACTGGTTATCACGGTCCGATGGACATCGGACAGATAGCGGGTTGATTGGTTACCAGGTGAAATATGGGAATAGTTTATATTTTAAGATCGTTAGTAAACGGAAGGTTTTACATTGGGTCGACGAATGATTTAGAAAGGAGATTTGGAGAACATAATTTAGGAAAATCAAAAGCGACAAAATTTACAGCGCCGTTTGAATTAGTCTTTAGACAGGAATATGATTCGTTAAACAAAGCCAGACGAGTTGAAAATAAGTTAAAAAAATTTAAGAGCAAGATAATTTTAGAAAAGATAATAAATGATAGTTTTATAACTTTGGGACCGTAGTGAACTGGTTATCACGTCTCCCTGTCACGGAGAAGATAGCGGGTTCGATTCCCGTCGGTCCCGCCTAGGCACTAAATTTTAATATTTCAGTCAGTTTTCCTGAAATTTGAAGTTAATAGTGTTCGAATTACATCAAGCGAATATTTAGTAAAATTCTGCAGAAATTAACTTTATTTTTAGTAAAAAGTTAATAATCTTCAACTGTTCTTATTCTTCCATC
Source organism: Candidatus Daviesbacteria bacterium (assembly GCA_016186955.1). GTDB lineage: Bacteria > Patescibacteriota > Microgenomatia > Daviesbacterales > UBA10151 > JACPKP01. The sequence goes on from JACPKP010000004.1 coordinate 27,266, forward strand.
AGCTCTATGTATATATACGGATGTACCTTGGTTTTGAGCAATTGATTTAGCTCGATCTATAGCTGCCTTTTGAGTTTTAAAAATATCACTTGCTCTTTCTGCTCCACCACGAATTACTACCCATGAATTATCTTTATGTATAACATGGTGGTTTTGTTTACCTCTCTCGACAGCTTGTTTATAAGCCCTTATCTGAGGATTATTTTGATTTGTCTTATATATAACTTTTTTCATATTAAAATTTAGACTGAACAAATGAAATTATATCATTTTCTGACATTTGAATTTTATTTAAATAAGCAATGAATTCTGTTCTGTTCCCAAATTCAATCTTGGCAAACTGCATTGTTTGGTTCTCCGTATAAGAACTTTCTACAATGTTTATTGCTATTTGAGGATATTTTAGAGTAATCCACAATAACGTTTTTCTAGCACCAGAATGAGTTTTGTAAAAGTGAGAATCTTTAAATTTTCTATCACGACTTAAAAAAGCAATAAATGCTCTTTTAAGATCATCAGGTATAATAGCATAAATGATAGGCTTTTTCTTTAATTTAAAAACTTCATTTAATTTAATTCTTGCACCTTCCTCTGTAGAAAGCGTTGCATCAAATACAATACTTTTTTTACGGCTTAGTTGTGATGATAAAAACTCTGTTTTTCCAGATGCTGCGCCACCATTTAAGAAGATTATGTTGTTGAACTTATGCTTTTTTAATTCTTCATAAAACAACTTATCTGCTTGTTTTGCTGACGCTGTATGGAATAACTCAGCCTTCTTGGGTAAATAACCAAACATAGTTTTCTTGATTTCATCTGCTGAAATGATAACGACCATATGTTAGTGAGTGAAATATAGCATAAAATATACTAAAGGAAGATCATTAGATTTGAATTACCATTTGTTACAAAGTTTTATGCTGATAAATTAAGCTGGAATATAGGTGTTCCAAATTTAAGCCTTCAAGCCCGCATAGGCTCGACAAGTTAATATTTACCAATTTTTAGTGAATTTTGAAGCTAAAAGTGTTCAAATCCTATTTAACGACAATTGAGTCGCCTGGGGAGATTATATAATCTGCTGGTCTACGTGGGGATCTAAACTCTACCATGAAATCAGATTTCTGGTCACCTGATTTTATTAAATCTTGAATTAATTTCTCCTCGTCAAGAATAGAAAAATTATTATCCCCACCAAAATACCGAGCACAACTTGATTGATAACCTAAATCTTCAAGCATATTATTGGCTCTATCTTTAGCAGGGTAGTACCCAGAATGAGAACCCCCACAAAAAACTACCACTTTCGAATTTTGATCATTCTCCAATCTATCTCTAATAATTTCTGTCCATTGTCTATTCCTTTTACCAAATGTAGCTGACTGACTAGAGGCTAGGTATTCCTCGTTAGAAATATCCAATCCGTGTATATTCATCCCTAATGATTTAGCTAAAGAGTAAATTTCAAAATATTTATCTCCCATACTAGGATCTTTATCATTCCAATGATCCTGTAAATATTGCCTTACTTTTTCTGAATCTGTAGTATCAAATCCCTTTGGTAACATTTCTAAAGCAAGATCTGTTACCCCCCCCCTCGGCCAATCTCTCTAGAGCACCTTTGAAGGCTTCTTTATCTGTAAAAGAGGTATGGCTATCGTTGATGAACAAAACTCTATTATTTCCAAGAATTTTACCATAATCAACTGGTTCTGGGTCACCAACTTCTTTTGTGCCTAATCCCAGTTTCACCTCATCATCCATATTCAAACTATACCATAATCTGATCCTACATTTATTTGTTGCAAAGTTTTGTACTGATATAATAAACTTTGATATAGGTGTTCAAAATTTTTACCTTTGAGCCCGCTAGACTAACTGTGGGTGTCTTATAGTTGACTTCTGGGATCAATTTATGTTAGGATTGCTTTTATGAAAGAGTATGTAAGACATCCTTTAGGCTCTCCATCTGGTGAACCATTTGATGACAGAACTCAGGTTGAGCTGGAAGAAAAACCTACTCAACTAATGATGGCGACACACAATAACGTCGGCTTAGATGTGAGCAATCTATTACAAACATTAGGTTTTGTGCAGGTTGAAGGAGAATCGGCAGGTGATTTGTTTTTAAGGAACACCCCAAAGAAAATTTTTAGTAGGGATTGGGCTATTTCTTATCAAAAGGCAGAAAAGGGAGAAAAACGGGATCTTAACATTTTTACAATTTATCTCAATCATGGATCAGAGGTAGGTTATATGGATTTTCTGAGACAGATTACAAACAGACAAGGTAGATACTGTGTTTTCTTCCCCTAAATACAATTGGATTGCTTGAGACTCAACTCAAACGGGTGCCCTTTTCATGGGTAAAAAATTTCAAACTCTGCAAAGTTTTATACTGCTCCACTAAACTCTTATAAAGGTGTTCTAAATTTAAACTCTCAAGCCCCTCAATATTTTACGTTGCAAAAAATTAAAGAATATGGTATATTATTGTCATAAACGCCTCAGCTTGTGCGAAAGCCCGCTGAGGTTTTTTGTAATATTTGTTTATGTCTAAGTGCATACTATTTATTGATGGCGAGAATTTTATACATAAAATTGAAGAGGTTTTAAAACAAGAGGGTATAAATAATAACAAAAAAGATTTAGCCTTAATAAACCTAAATAAACTTTTTAAAGAAGCATTGCAAGGCTTTGATTTTTCCAGAAAGATATTTTATGCCGCCAGACTTCACTTACACCCGGATACTAAAAAGAAATCAGAAGAACTTATCAAACTCCAGCGCAAACTGCGCAACAATCTTATAAATCAGGGGTATGAATTCATTATCGCTGGGAATGTTAGAGCTCAAAAGGTGGGGAAGAGTGTGGTTTTCAGAGAAAAAGGTGTGGATGTAAAAATTGGTGTTGATATGACCTCGCTGGCTTGTGATAAAAAAATTGAAACTGCTATTCTTTGCAGTTCGGACTCAGATTTACAACCTGCAATTACAGAACTTAAAGAAAGAGGTATAAAAGTAATCTATTTAGGTTTTGAAAACAATCCCAATAAAGGACTTACCTTTACCACAAACAGAACAATCCTGTTAAGAAACTCTGAAGTAATTGAGGCTTGTCAAAACAGAAAAGATTAAACTACACATAACTGTTGTAAAGCTCTATACTGTTCAACTCAACCCTGATACAAGTATTCCAGATTTGAACCCTCAAGCCCGCAATAAACCTATAGTTGCATTTTTATTTAAAATCTGTTACTATGCCTTGACTAAAGAATGAGCTCAGATTAATTGTTATCCAAAGTTTATTTCTTTTGTTTTAATTCTCTTGCACTTTTAAATAACCTCTTAATACTACTGTGCAATTAGTGCATCTTAATTTTTGGTGTATTAATTGTGCAGTAGTACTGCATAAAATAATTTGTGCTAAGGAGGAACTGGTGAGAAAGGATCTTAAGTTTGAGGTATCCGAAGGATTGACATTGTCGCTTGAAGATCTTTGGGCGAAAGTGTCTATCCGAACTAGCCCAAAGGGAATTGCAACAGTGGTTCTTGAGGGCGAAGAGAAGTTTATTAACCAGGTGAAAGTGGAGCACCCAAACCCCTCTGAACTAACTCTCAAGGGTGAACAGGGTGGCAACACTGTCATTATGGGAGGCGGTTCCTCTATCGTCCTAGGAGGCCGGGGCAATGTTGTGATCGGCGGAAATATCCGAGGCAGTGTGATCTCATCGGGTAATCTCGTCATCATCAACGGCCGAGTGGTCTCTGGTGGCAAGGACGTGACTGTAACTTTGGGCGATGAAATGCTCAAGATTAAGATCACAGTCCCGGAAGGTACTGATCTCTCCAGCCATAGTGTTGAGGAACTCGATTCCAATGGACTTCGAGGAAAACTCTCACTTTCATTAAGCGGCCAGCAGCAAGCTGTTGTTGGTTTTGCCAAGAAGGTTAGGGTTTCCTGCAGCGGTCAGTCTGAGATTCAAGTTACCGAAGCTAGCGGAGATTTGAATGTCTCCACTAGCGGACAATCTTCTGTTGCCATCACAGGCAGCTTTGAAGATGTTGAGACTCACAGCAGTGGCCAAAGTCACATTGGAATCAACGGCAATTGCCGTAATTTCGAAGGTGACTCATCTGGCCAAAGCTCAATTTCGGTTTTGGGATCTGTCTCTGGCCGTGTGCGAAAGCACTCAAGCGGTCAAAGCAATATCCGAGTTTAGTTGAGAGTTCGGCAAGAGAAACCGCCCTAAGGGTTATAAACCCAAGGGGCGGATTTTTTTGTATATTTAAATATTGTTTAAAATGTAATTTGGGTACGCGTCCATTAAGGTATTTAATAGAGCTAATGATTCATATAAACCTACATTGCTCCCGCCTTCGTCTCGCTGAAGCTCGACTACGGCGAGGTAAACCCGTAAGTAGTCGAGCGTAAGCGGAAAGTATGAATTATGTGTATTTCTTGTTATGTTGGGATGGAAAAATCTATACTGGTTCAACTAATAACTTATCCTTTGAACTTGAAAAATATTTTAAATCAGGTTCAGGAAGAGCATTTATGAAAAAACATAAACTGGTTGATCCTTAAAAATTTGCTATATTTTCCCCGTTTAACCCTGAGCCTGTCGAAGGGTCGATCCCGTATTAATCCTATAACTTGACTTTGGGTTTAAATTTGTTAAAATAATCCCACTTTAGAAATAAACCCAGATTAATTGTTATCTTGTTTTTGTTTCTTTTGTATGTTTTTTGCACATTAATTTTAGAATTTCAAATCCAATCCTTAAGCAAAGGTTTAAAGCAGGTAAAATAGCTTACCTTTTTTAAGTCTTTGCTTAGGTGGAAGCGGAGATAATAAACCGGAGAGTTACGTAAATGACACATGCAGTGAGCGAAGTGTCTACTGAACAGTGCCTGCACTGGAAGGAAGAGGTGGCATTTATTGCCTCCATCAACCCATCCTTTTTGCGGGATGCATGGCTAAACGCCATGGGTGGGCTAAACCCAGAGTACAATCTTCTTGAGATGCTTCTAAAGCCTCTCGAGGGACAACTCTGGTGGCATCTGACCCGCCATCCTCAGAAATGCAAATACCAAATGATCAAGCTTCTCGAGGAAAGGTTGGATCAGTTCCGTAACTGCCATTACTGGAGGAAACTCCTAGAAATAGCTGTGACTCCAGGGATGGAACGGAGTGATTCTCATTTGAAGGATTGTGTGTTTTGTCAGAGGGACCTGCGGCAGATGAAGCCGAAGCTCCCTTACTACAAAGAGTTCTATAAACGCTAAGCTAATGGGGACCACCTTCCCCCGAATGCTTAGTTCTAAGTGCTCATTCAAGGGCGGTTCTATATGGACCGCCCTTTTTATATCCCAAAACCTTGTAGGGTTTTATATTGAATCTTCAAACTCTTATAAAGGTGTTCCAGATTTGAACCCTCAAGCCCGCAAATAACTATAAGTTGACCCTTAAAGCAAGAAGTGTTATTATTGGTTCATGGCTATTGATGTTGAACCTAAAGATCTTGGAAAAGTTATCCAGCTTGTTGCCAAAAGCGATGGTTGGAAAAGACAAGAAACAAGATTTAGTATAGATAGAACAGTTCTAATTACAGGCAATCCTAGCCCTGAAATCACTCATCAAACACCTGCTGAACTAATACAACCCTTAAGAGCAGCTTGGCTTACTACGAAAGATAAAAGACCTAATGATTTTAATGGTCCAAAAGTTGCTGTTAGGAGACTCGCTGTTGTTGATGGTATCTTGCAAACAGATGCTGTTGAAACTGATTACTTTACTTTATGGGGATTACCACAAGCCGAAGAATCAAAGTCCTATTTTATGGAACATGAGCAACAGGTAGTTATCAATAGATCTTTCTTCCCGAATGCTTTATATGAAACTAATATTCCTTGGGGTATTTGTACACATAATACTCTGCTTGATGCAAATGGAGATATACTGTTTGTCATTCGTTCCATGTCTCAAGGATTTAATCAGGGAAGAGTCTCTGTTACTGAAGAGGAACAAATGGAGCCAGATGATTCTAGCCCTTTTTTTGCTTCACATAGAAGTTTTACCGAGGAGTTAGGTTTATTTGTTCCAGAACGAAGAATCTCTTTAGTTGGAGTAGCTGTGGAAAAAGGGGCTGCTTATCCAGCATATCATTATATTGCCGAAACAGATACATTGGCAAAAAACATTGTTGATAGTTGGAGGCAGGCGAGGGACTATAATGAACACACAGCGCTTTTTGTTGTACCTATGACACAAATTGATAATTGGATGAATTCAGATGATATAAACCCAGAAATATGGCAAGCACATTTCTTAGCAGGCAATATTGCTCCTGATGCAAAATTGAGGCTGCATAATACTTCTGCCTGGAGATTAGAATTAGCAAGAAGATTTACTCAATCTGTATAATAATTAACATTTGATCCTTGTAAAATTTGATATTGTTAGACCAAACTTTTTAATCTTATAGCGTATAGTTGATTTTTTAAGGGGTTTTTGCTACAATTTTCCAGTTTCTTTTGAAACAGCACATTAAGGCTGGAATAGCCACAGAAGCAAGGAGGATACCGTGGAGGTTCTGTTAGCAGGAGCCGCCATTTGGGCGGTTTGTGGGGCGCTGGCGTATGGCTTAACGCTAGCTTACTTTCAAATGAAGTACCCGGCGATAGCCTACCCGTGGCGTCATGCGGATACTTTGGTTGCATTATTGGTAGCAGTTTTTGGTCCGTTTGGACTCATAGTTACATTATTAAGCAGTGAGGGCTGCAGGTATGGCCTGCGGTATAAGCCTCTTTCCGATAAGGAAAGCTGGGCAGCTTTCCAGAAGAAGTACCCAGGGTTGTCAAAGGAGGATTGGTTGCGCTAGTTCCGGCAAGTGCAGGGCGGCCCGTTACGGGCCGCCCTTTTTCATGCGTAAAAGTGTAAAACAGATCTGTGTTAAAATAATTCCATGGGTGAGGGTAAATTTTCCAACCGGCAGGTTGTCAAACTGCTCAGGTCTGTTGCGGCAGCGCTGACTCTTAAAAAAACTAACCCATTTCAAATCAGGGCTTATGAAAATGCAGCAGATTCAATTGAACACCTTGACAGTGAAATTAAGGATGTTTGGGAAGAAGGCAAGATTGACGGTGTTCCCGGTATTGGCAAGAACCTGCAGGAACATTTAAGTGAGCTTTTTAAAACAGGGGTAGTTAAACATTTTGAGTCACTTATGCGTGGAGTAAACCCGGTAATCTTTGACCTTTTGGATATCCCCGGCATTGGGCCTAAAACAGCCCAGGAACTGGCTGAATTGGGCATTAAGGACTTAAACCATCTTAAGAGTGAAATCAAAAGCGGAGAGATCATAAAAAAGGGTTTTTCCGGAAAGATAGCTGAAAAAATTATGTCCGGCCTTGAGGAGTTGTCAGGCAGGGGCGGAAGGATGCTTTTGCCTTATGCTTCAGCCCAAGCGCAAAGGATTTTGGCGTACCTGCAAAAAAGCCCTTTGGTTTTGAAGGCAGATCCATTGGGTAGTTTAAGAAGGCAGGTTGCTACAATTGGCGATTTAGATTTCTCGGTAAGTGCCAAAAGCAGCAAAGAAGTTGTGGATTATTTTATCAAAATGCCTGGGGTGAGTCGAATCATAGATCATGGGACAAATAAGGCTTCTGTGGTTTTAAATTCAGGTTTGCAGGCTGATTTGTTGGTAGGGGAACCTGGAAGCTATGGGGCTCTACTGCAGCATTTTACAGGTAGTAAAAACCACAATATACATTTGAGAAGTATTGCAAATACAAAAGGATATTCTTTGAGTGAGTATGGGCTAAAAAAAGTCAAAAGTCAAAAGTCAAAAGTCAAAAATGGGGAAGTTTTGCCTTGCAAAACTGAAGATGATTTGTATGGGATACTTGGGATGGAGGTGCCGCCTCCTGAGATTAGGGAAGATACAGGGGAGATTGAAGCAGCCATCGCCCAAAAACTGCCAAAGCTGGTTGGGTTTAAAGATATCAAAGGGGATTTGCATACCCATTCAAACTTTCCCATGGTTAGCCCTTCACATGGGCCAGGTGCAAATTCCATAGATGAGATTATAACCAAAGCAAGAGCGTTAGGATATGGATATATTGGCATTTCAGACCACCCGCCAGGTTTCAGAACTACTACCAAGGATCAAATTGTTAAAATTCTGGAAAAGAGGACAAAAGTTATCCAAAATCTTAAAAAGAGCCTGCCTGCCGACCTGCCTGACGGCAGTCAGGGCAGGCAGGGTACAAAAAGTATCCGGGTACTTAATGGCCTCGAAGTTGATATTTTGGGTGACGGAAGTTTAAGCGTTCCTGATGAGATTTTAAAAACCCTAGATTACTGCATTGCCGGAATCCACTCGGGACACAGGGGTACTAAAGAGCAAATTACCAAAAGACTTGTGAAAGCCCTGGGAAATCCTTATGTGGATATAATTTCCCATCCTACGAACAGGCTTTTAAACGAAAGAGAATCATCAGAAGCGGATTGGGAGGAGATTTTTAAGCTTTGTGCTAAAAATCAAAAAATTCTTGAGGTTAATGCTTACCCAAACCGGTTGGATTTACGTGATGATTTGGTCAGGCAGGCTTTAAGTTTTGGGTGTAAGTTCATCATCGATACGGATGCCCATGAGGTTGCCCAGATGGAAAATATGAAGTTTGGAGTTTCAGTTGCCAGACGTGGATGGGCAGAAGGGAAAGATATTATAAATTCTTGGGACTGGACAAAATTTGCAAAATGGTTTAAAATTAATTAAGGTTTAAGTATATGGATCCGATATTTATTATTCTTGGAGCAGTAGCCGTAGCAGGATTTTGGCTATTGATGACTTATAACAGCTTAGTGACTCTCCGTAACAGAGTAAGAGAGGCATGGAGCCAGATTGATGTGCAGCTTAAGAGACGCTCATCTTTGATCCCCAATTTAGTTGAAGCTGTAAAAGGCTATGCAAAACATGAGAAGTCTGTTTTTGAGGAAGTGACCAAGGCTAGAAGCGCCATGGTTGGGGCAACCACCAAAGGGGAAAAAGCAGTAGCAAATGATATGTTAACAGGGGCTTTAAAATCCCTTTTTGCTGTTGCTGAGGCTTACCCTGACCTAAAAGCTTCGGAGAACTTTAAACAGTTACAGGAAGAGCTCTCTGATACTGAAACTAAGGTGGCAGCTTCCAGGCAATTTTATAACACCAATGTTTTGGATCTGAACAACTCTTTGGAGATGTTCCCTTCATCTTTGATCGGATCCATGTTTGGTTTTACCAAAGAGGAATTCTTCAAAGCCTCTGAAGAAGAAAAAAAAGACGTGGAAGTGAAAATTTAAAATATGAATCAAGAAAACAAAGGGAAAATTGATCCGTTATTCAGCCCTAATCCTGATCCTGATCTTCATGTGGAAATTATAGCTGTGGAACCTGTTTCTGTAGTCCCGATGAGTCGGGATCAGTTCCGTGAAGCCAATAGAGGTTATTTTGAGATTTTAGCCAAATACATGGGAAGGGAAAGAGCGGAAAAAGCCTGGAAGCTCATTTAGACCGGCTTGAAGCGGAAAAACCAACTACCGATAGAATCCACCCCGTTGTTACTATAATAACCTGATGAAAGAACAAAAATCAGGCAACCCTATTTAAAAAACACATCTACTGAACATTTTGTGCTAAAATACTTCTGATATGGCTACTGTGAATACTGCAAGGGAGTAGGATATGATATAATCATGTCATGTCAAGACCCAAACAAGAGCTACAATTTAAGATATTAATCGAACAGGATGAAGATGGGATTTATGTGGCTTCTGTACCAGAACTTCCTGGTTGTTATACCCAAGGAAAAACTTTAGAACAGGTTAGGAATCGGATTAAAGAAGCGATAGAACTGGTTCTAGAATCTGATCAGGAAATAAAAAAAGAAAAGTTACAATCTCCGAAACCAGCTTCTAATTTTTTTGGGATAGAAGAGATAACTGTCAGCAGTTATGCCTAAATTATCTCCAATTAATGCCAAAGAGTTAATTAAAATCCTACAGAAAAAAGGATTTGAGGTTATTCATCAAAAAGGAAGTCATGTCAGACTTAGATATCCAGATGGCAGAAAAACAACAGTGCCTATGCATGCCGGGGAAAAAATTGGAGTAGGATTGTTGAGGAAAATCTTAAGGGACGTGAATATCTCAAGAAGTGAGTTTGAAAAGAGATAAATTAAGTTTTGAATGACAGAACAAAAATCAGGCAACCCTATTTAAAAAACACATCTACTGAGCATTTTGTGGTAAAATTTACCATAATATGGCAACTATAAATACTGCTTGGGATCAGGTTTCTTCAAATACATTAAAAACCTGGGCTATCATGATTTTATTTACCATCTTTGCTGTGGGGGTGGTTTATGTGATTACAACAGCCTGGCTTGGGCCTGATGTTGACGGCTTGGGGATAGTGGGGATGGCATTTATTGTGGCAGGGGTGATGAATTTTGTGTCATATTTTTGGTCTGACAAAATTGTGCTGGGAATCTCCGGAGCAAAGCCTGTGGATGAGAAATCAAACAAACAGTTATACCATCTGGTGGAAAATTTATGCATTGCTGCAGGATTACCTACCCCTAAAATTTATACCCTTGAAGACAGCGCCCCGAACGCCTTTGCAACCGGAAGGGATCCAAAACACGCAGCAATCTGTTTTACAACAGGAATCCTGCAAAAACTTAACAAACAAGAGTTGGAGGGTGTGACAGCCCACGAGCTTTCCCATGTCGGCAATAGGGATACACTTTTGTTGAGCGTTGTCTCTGTTTTAGTGGGTACAATCGCTCTTTTATCCGACTGGTTTTTAAGGTCGCTTTGGTTTGGCGGCGGCAACCGTGATAATGACAATAAAGGCAGCGCTATTTTTATGGTCCTGGCGCTTGTTGCGGCAATTTTAGCCCCGATTGTGGCAACTTTAATCCAGCTGGCAGTTTCCAGAAGAAGGGAGTTTTTAGCAGATGCATCAGGGGTGCTTTTAACCCGCTACCCTGAGGGGCTTGCAAGCGCATTGCTGAAAATCTCCTCAGATAAAGAACCCTTGGAGGCAGCGAACAGAGGTACAGCTCATCTGTACATAGTTAATCCCTTAAAAGGCCTGCCTGCCGGCAGGCAGGGCCATGATGCAGTAGGTTTTTTGGCAGGGCTTTTCAACACCCACCCCCCAATCCAGGCTAGAATAAAGGCTTTGCAGGAGATGGAAGGCAAAATTTAGGCATGCAGTTAACTTCTGACCAGGTTAAAAAAGTAGCAAAACTGGCAAACCTGCCTTTGTCTGAAGATGAAGAAGAAAAATATGCCGGGCAACTCTCTGTAGTTTTGGAATACATCAATCAGCTAAATAAAGTTGATACAAAGGGAGTTGAACCCACCTATAATGTTTCGGGAAATGAAAATGCCCTGAGGAGTGATGAAGCTGAAAGTTGTTTAACTCAAGCAGATGCTTTATTAAATGGGTCAAATATAACGAATGGTTTTTTTGTCACAAAAGGAGTTTTTAAGGAAGAATAATGGCTGATATTCAATCGTTAACATTAACTGAAACAATGCAAGCTCTTGAGAGAAAAGAATTTTCTGAGGGAGAGCTTAACTTGACATATCAAAAAAGGATAGCTAAGTTAAATGACAAACTAAATGTTTACCTAGATATACAGGTGACTAAAACAGGGATTCCTGCAGCTATTAAGGATTTAATTTCTACAAAAGGGATTAGGACTTCTGCTGGATCAAAGATTATAGAAAATTACAAACCTCCATATAATGCCACAGTGATAAATAAGCTGATCGCAAATGGAGTGTCACTGATTGGCAAAACTAACCAGGATGAGTTTGCCATGGGTTCTTCAGGGGAAAATTCTGCATATAGAGTCACTAAAAACCCTTGGGATCTAACTAAAGTTCCGGGAGGTTCATCTTCAGGCTCGGCAGCAGCTGTGGCAGCGGATATGTGTGTTTTTTCTTTGGGGACAGATACCGGCGGATCTATCAGGCAGCCTGCGTCACTTTGTGGAGTGGTGGGGTTGAAGCCTTCTTATGGCAGGGTTTCCAGATATGGCGCAATTGCCATGTCTTCATCATTGGATCAGATTGGACCAATTACTAAATCTGTGGAGGATGCTGCTAAAGTATTGGAATGGATTTCGGGACCAGATGGATATGACTCAAATTGTTCAAATTTCAAATTTCAAAATAATACACCCGCTGCGCGAACAAATTTCAAATTTCAAATTGATCTGAAGGGTCTTAAAGTGGGAATCCCAAAGGAATATTTTGGTAAAGGGATTGATCCCGGAGTGGAACAAGTCATTAAAAAGGCTATTAAAAAGCTGGAAGAGTTGGGAGCAGAAATTGTAGAAATCTCCCTGCCTCATAGCGAGTATGCATTGGCAGTTTATTACATTATCATGCCGTCTGAGGTATCCTCAAATTTGGCCAGGTTTGATGGTATTAGATATGGTTTGACCAGGGACAAATTTGGCTCAGAACCTAAACGCAGGATTATGCTTGGGACTTATGCGCTGTCTTCCGGCTACTATGAAGCTTATTTTAAAAAAGCTGCACAAGTCAGAACTTTAATAATTCAGGATTTTCAGAAAGCCTTTGGAAAAGTGGATGTTATCGTAGGGCCTGTTTCTCCAACTGTAGCCTGGGATTTAGGAAAAAAGACAGATGACCCGCTATCAATGTATCTATCGGATATTTACACAGTGCCTGCCAGTTTAGCAGGACTTTGTGGGTTGTCTGTGCCATGCGGTTTTTCTGAAGGTCTGCCTGTAGGATTGCACATATTAGGCAAGCAGTTTGATGAAGCCACTGTTTTTAAGGTTGGTTATGCTTATGAGCAGGCAACACAGTGGCATTTGAAAAAGCCCGAAATAGCACGGAGCTTAGAGGAGGGAGATAATGTATAGATTTGAGAAGTTGGAAGTTTGGAAAATGGCTGTACAATATGCACTAGCAGTATACAAACTAACTAGGTTGTTTCCAAAAGAAGAGCTATTTGGTTTGACTTCACAACTTAAACGAGCTGTTATATCAATATCTAGTAATATAGCTGAGGGTTCCGGAAGTGCAACAATAAGAGACTTTTGTAACTTCTTAGATATTGCTATTAAATCGACACTTGAGACCGTTTCTCAGCTAATCCTTGCGAAGGAATTAGTTTACATAAACGAAAAAGATTTTAATAAATTGTATGAAGATTCAGAAATATTAGTTAAAAGAATAAGGACTTTAAAAGCTTATCTTAAAAAACCCCGTGCTCCGCGCCCCAACCACCAACCATTTCAGGAGGGTTACAATGTCTAACTACCAGCCAGTGATAGGACTTGAGGTGCATGTTGAATTAAACACTAAAACCAAAATGTTTTGCAGGTGCAGTGCAGACTATTTTGGTAAAGAACCCAATTCACAAACCTGCCCTGTTTGTTTAGGGCTGCCCGGAGCTTTGCCGTATATAAACGAAGAGGCAATTAAAAAATGTATTCGAATTGGCCTGGCATTGGGATGCAAAATAAATCCAGTCAGCTACTTTGAGAGAAAAAATTATTTTTATCCGGATTTACCAAAAGGATATCAGATCTCCCAGTTAGTATTGCCGATTGCAGTAGGTGGTGAAATAGAGGTGGAAAATGACAAGGGGGAGAAAACTAAAGTTAGAATTAACAGGGCTCATCAGGAGGAAGACACGGCCAAATTGACACATCAATTTGGAATTCAAAATTCAAAAGTAAAAATGAAGAGGCGAGGTCTCTGGTAGACTTTAATAGGTCTGGAGTGCCTTTGGTGGAAATAGTAACAGAGCCTGATTTTACAGATTCTTCCCAGATTAGAGATTATGCAAAAAAACTTCAGGATATCTTCCGGGAGACTGGTGTTTCTAATGCTGATATGGAAAGAGGAGACATGCGTTTGGAAGCTAACGTCTCAGTCCGCCTTATCGGTCAACAAGAACTGCCCTCTTATAGAATAGAGCTTAAAAATATCAATTCCTTTAGATTCATGGTTGCGGCCGTAGAGTATGAAATAAAAAGACAATCGGAAGCTTTAGAGAGGAGAGAAAAACTATTTCAAGAGACTAGAGGTTGGAATGAAGCTAAAAAGCAAACTTATTTGCAAAGATCCAAGGAAGAAGCCCATGACTATAGATATTTTCCAGATCCAGACCTTCCCAAATTAAGAATAAGGAGTGATTTAGTTGAAAAATTAAGAGAACAGGTAGAACAAAAACATCCTAAAAATAAGATAAAAAGATGGGAGTTGTTAGGGGTTCCGTATAATTCTGGGGCAACAATTATTAGGCAGGGAATGTCAAACTTTTTTGAAGAGGCTGTCAAAATAGGTGAATCTGAAGGAGTAGCTGCTCAAAAAATTGCAAATTACATTATAAACCAAAAAGTTGACCTGGTGGATTCTTCGCCAAAACAGGTGGTGGATGATGTCGCAGGAAAGAGTATGGGGGTAATCGGTGATACCGGGGAGTTGGAAAAATTGGCAAATGAGGCGATATCGGAAAACCCAAAAATTGTAGAGGATTACAAAAAAGGGAAAGAATCAGCAGTGCAGGCGCTAATCGGAGTAGTGATGAAGAAAACTTCAGGTAAGGCTGAGCCGTCTGTTACTAAGAAATGCTTAGAAAAAATGCTTAAAATCTAAATCTCCTACTTGAAAAGCGCCTCTTGGATACTGGTAAAATGACACATGTCCAAGTTTGTCCATCTTCACACCCACACCGAATATTCGCTTTTGGACGGATTATCCAAAATTCCCCAACTGGTTAAATCAGCTAAGGATTTAGGCATGGAAGCCTTAGCCATCACCGACCATGGGGTTTTGTATGGGGCCATAGAATTTTATAAAACCTGCCAGTCGGCAGGTCTAAAACCAATAATAGGTTGCGAGCTTTATGTTGCCAAAAGGTCCTATAAAGATAAGGAAGGAAGGCTTGATTCAGAACCGTACCATCTGACAGTTCTTGCTAAAAATTTACAGGGATACAAAAATTTGATGAAACTGGTTTCTATATCCCATCTGGAAGGTTTTTATTACAGGCCCAGGGTTGATAAAAAACTCTTAGAGGAGTTTGGTGAGGGACTTATTGGCCTTTCAGGTTGCCCGGCAGGGGAATTTGTCAGAAGCCTGCCTGCCGGTCAGGCAGGTTTGGATGACCAAAAATTGGAGAAAGCCCGGGAAGTAGCCCAATTGTATTTGAGTATATTTGGTGAAGGAAATTTTTATTTTGAACTCCAGAACCATTTTTATAGTGAGCTTTTAAAAAACCCGGATCTTTTGGATATAGACAAGAGGGACCTGGAAAATATGGGCAAACTGCAGGAAATGACATGGAAGGCAGTCAGGGAATTGTCAAAAAAATTAAGTATCCCGATGGTTGCCACAAATGACTTGCACTATATCAAAAAGGAAGACGCTGAGGCGCAGGATTGCTTAGTTTGTATTCAGACGGGAAAATTCCTTACTGACACAAACAGGTTGAGGATGTTTAACACTCCGAACTTATATCTTAAATCAGCTGATGAGATGGCAGAGGCATTTGGGGATATACCTGAAGCTTTAGAATCTACAGTCAAAATAGCAAACAGTTGTAATTTGGAAATTTCTTTGGGAAAAGCCAGGTTTCCCATATTCCAGGCGCCGGATCAAAAATCATCAGCTGATTATTTAAAAGAACTTACGTATCAGAAAGCGAAAGAAAAATTGGAATTGACGGATGAAATTAAAGAAAGATTGGATTATGAGCTTGGTTTGATTGAACTGAAAAATTATGCAGATTATTTTTTAGTGGTTAGTGATTTTATAAACTGGGCGCACGAACGGGGGATTATTACCAACACCAGAGGTTCTGCTGCGGCATCGCTGGTTTTATACAGTTTAGGGGTGACAAATTTTAACCCTTTAGAGTATTTTCTGCCTTTTGACAGGTTTTTAAATAAGGATAGGCCCACCCTACCTGATATTGATGCGGATTTGGCTGACGACAGGCGGGATGAAATTATCCAATATGTTTCGGATAAATACGGTGAAGATAAAGTTGCCCATATTGTCACTTTTGGGACCATGATGGGGAGGGCAGCGATTCGGGATATCGGCAGGGTGATGGGTGTAGCTTATGGGGAGGTTGACAGGATTGCCAAACTGGTCCCCCCTCCCCACCAGGGGTTTCATAAACCCTTAAAGGATGCGGTAAGAGAAGTGCCTGAACTTGCAGACCTATACAAAAACGACCCTAAATATAAAAAATTATTGGATTTGGCTATCAAAGTGGAAGGTACGGTCAGGCATGCCTCTGTCCATGCTGCAGGGATAGTTATCTCCCCGGAACCGCTGACGGATTTCACCCCGCTTCAGCGGGAATCCAACGGGGATAAAGTTGTTACCCAATACGATATGTTTGCAGTGGAAGATGCGGGTCTTGTAAAAATGGATTTTTTAGGAATCAGGAATTTATCAATTTTGGGCAGGGCGGTCGAATTTGTGGAAGCAAATGGGGTAAAAATTGATTTGGATAATATCCCCCTTGATAATGAGCGCAGCTCCATCCATCCTTATTTACCGCCGGATGGATGTAAAAAAGCTTATGAGCTTTTAAAAAGAGGGGAAACAATGGGAATTTTCCAGCTCTCCAGCGCCGGTATGACTAAATATTTAATTGACCTTCAACCAAACAGCATCAGAGACCTGTCGGCAATGGTTGCACTCTACCGCCCGGGTCCTCTTAGCGCAATTCCGGATTATATCGCCAGAAAAAGAAACCCCAAACTGATTAAATATTTCGATCCCAGGATGGAGGAATACATGAAGGAATCACTGGGGCTTTTGGTTTACCAGGATGATGTTTTAAATACCGCTGTCAGGCTTGCCGGTTATTCATGGCAGGATGCGGATAAATTCAGGAAAGCGATGGGTAAAAAGATCCCCTCGGAGATGGCCAAACAAAAAGATAAGTTTGTTGAAGGTTGTGTAAAAAACGGGATGATTCAGTCTAAAGCAGAAGATTTATTTGAACTGATTGCCCCGTTCTCGGCCTATGGTTTTAATAAGGCTCATGCCGCATCTTATGCAATGATTGCTTACCAGACAGCCTATATGAAAGCAAATTACCCTGTTGAATTTATGGCAGCGGTTATGACTGCCGAATATGGGGATTCTGATAAGATTGCTGAGGCTATTGAAGAATGCAAGAGGATGGGTATAGTGGTACTGCCTCCTGATATTAATTTTTCCAAGGTGGGTTTTACCCTGGAAAAACTCAGGGGTTTGAAAGAGCAGGATTTGGAGAGGCAGTTGACTGAAGGGGGTAAGGAAAAAGAAGGGATCCGTTTTGGGCTTTCCGCCATTAAAAATGTCGGGCTGTTGGCTATAGAATCCATACTCAAAACCAGGGATGAAAAGCCTTTTGAGAGCCTTTTTGACCTTTGTTTGAGGGTAGATACCAGGTTGGTAAACAGAAAAACATTGGAGAGTGTAATAAAAGCAGGGGCTTTGGACTCATTCGGTTCAAGGGCTGCCCAACTTTTGGCGCTCGATCAATGTTTGGAAGAAGCGCATAAAAGCTCTAAAGCTAAAATTTCCGGCCAAACCTCCCTGTTTGACAGTGAAGAGCTTGGAGCCGGGTCAAAAATAACGCTTCCTGTAATTGAAGAGATGTCTGTTGATAAGCTTCTGGTGTTTGAAAAGGAGCTGTTAGGTTTTTATCTGCATGAACCTCCTTATCTGGAGAATCTGCGCAAAGTTACTATCTTGACAGGTATAAAATTTTTAGACATTTCAGATGATGACATCAATAAAAAATTGACTTTGGGCGGAGTTGTTGCAGAGGTGAAAAAAGTCATGACCAAAAAATCAGCCCAGGAGATGGCTTTTGTAAAGTTGTCTGATGGGACAGGGGAGATTGAATGTGTTATTTTCCCCACTATTTATGCCCAAAATAAACAGATACTCGAAAAAGAGGAGGTGCTTTTGATAAGCGGCCGTATTGACAAAAGGGAAGATGATTACTCGTTGATAGTTGAATCGCTGCAAAAATTTGATCCGGATAGTCATGAAAACAAATTGGGTTGGGTTGAAACAGATTTTGTTTCCAAAGTAGAGATAGATATTCCCCAAAAAGCCAATGGAGATTTACTAAAAAAGATTAATTCCCTGCTTAGGCAGTCTCCGGGTAATTCTCCAGTCTCAATTTTGATACCGATTGGGAACTCTGTTAAAAAAATTAGCCTTTCTTTTGCTATTAATCCAAGCCAGGAACTTATTAAAAATATTGAAACAATTCTGGGTCCGAACTCAGTCCGCTTGATTTGAGGGCTTATTTAAGATAAAATTGCAAGATCATGCTTTCATTACAGTTTAAAGACAACAGTGTAGATATTGGCGATACTGTCCGGATAAAAAGCACTATTGTTGAAGGAGGAAAAACAAGGGCGCAGACTTTTAAGGGATTGCTGATTGCAATATCAGGCAGAGGCGAAAACAGAACTTTTAAGGTACGCCATATCGGACCTCAGGGTATAGGTGTGGAAAGAACCTGGCCCTTAAATGCCAAGTCGCTGGTGGATGTGGAGAGAGTCAAACCTGCTAAAAAAGTGAGGAGGGCAAAGCTTTATTATTTGAGGGACTTGACAGGCAAAATGGCAACCAGGGTATAATAACTTTATGACAACTCCCGAAGGAGACTGTTTTCATTACCAGGATCTGGAAAAATTAGAAGAAAAGGGTGCAACGGTTGAGCAAGATGGTGATTTAACAATTATTAATTCAACAAAAGAATCTTTGGAGGAAGAGTTAAGGCAATTAGAAGAACACCTCAAATCCCACACTGATCCGATGGATCCAGACTATGAAGCAGATTTACTCCGTAGAGCCGGTATTGAGTATATCCTCACTAGGTTTTATACCCCAGTAGTATAATTACCGAATATGGTTTATGCAAACTGTAGATTGGAAGAGAGACTTTGGCAAAAGGGATTTCAATATGTTTGCGGGATGGATGAGGTGGGCAGGGGATGTTTTGCTGGGCCGGTGGTTGTTGGAGCTGTAGTTTTTTCCCCTGATTCAAAAATACCGGTTGGAATAGCTGATTCAAAACTTCTCAAACCGCAGGTGCGGGAAAAACTTGCTGAGGAGATTAAACAGGTCATACCTTACTGTTCTACCGCTGTAATCGGTGTGGATTTCATAAATAAATTTGGCATCGGTAAGGCGACAATGATGGCTTTTAGGAAAGCAGTGAAACTTCTGGCAGTAAACCCTGACCATATTTTGGTAGACGCTTTTTATATTGACCACCTGGACCGTATAAAACAAACTGCTGTCAAGGACGGGGATACAATTTGCTCATCAATTGCAGCAGCATCAATCATTGCCAAAGTATATCGGGATAAGCTAATGGAAGGTTTGCATGAAAAATATCCCCAATATGGTTTTGCAATTCATAAAGGATATGGGACTAAAAAACACCAGGAGGCGATTAAAATCCATGGACTCAGTAAAATCCACAGAACCTCATTTAATCTAACAAAGTTTTTGGCAGTTTAATTATTGTTCGAAGAATAATTCTTAACATGGTTTTTAAATATGCTAACAAGCGAACCGGAAAAAAAGGCGAGGAGTTGGCATGCAATTACCTCAAAAAATCAGGTTATAAAATCCTGTCCAGAAATTTTTTAATCAGGGGTGGAGAGATTGATATTATAGCCAGGGATGGGGACATACTGGTTTTTGTTGAAGTTAAAGCAAGGTATTCCCATGAATATGGCTTGCCTAAAGAATCAATCACGCCCTGGAAAATTAAGGCTTTGAAAAAAAGCGCCCTTTTTTATATCCAAAAAATAAACTGGGGGAATAATCCTTACAGGTTTGACCTGGTTGGTATTGATTACGCTTTTTCTAAAGACAGTCCAGATATAGAACTTATCAAAAATATAACCTTTTAGTTGACAAGTAAAACCTATCTGATATAGTAATCTTAAAGCAATAGCTTTAAAAAATGGAACCCAAAGCAGAGGTTCTAAAACATTCTTTAAAAAGATTTTCCAGGCGTAGTTTTTTAAAATATCCGGTTATCTTTGGGGCGGGACTTCTGGTTGGTAAACTGACTGCCCCTTGCCCCCTGATTGCTGAGGTGACAGATTGTCCGGATAACCCTGTTATTCCCCCGCCTCCGGCAAGAGAAGACCTATCTTCAAGATTTGGGCTGCATATCCCCAACGATGGCAGTTTTGATCCGGTGCAAATCATGGAAACAGGTGCAGGTTGGATTAGGTTTGTAGCTATGCAAGAAGATAAAGTTGACCCCACCAAAATACTAGAATATCTGGCCCGGTGCCGTCAGATTGGTATTAAATCCCTTGCTGTTGTTGCCAAAGAAAGCATTGGGGACCGTGATTTAAAAGATGCAGCCAGGTTTTTTGCCCAAGTTTATGATGGCGCTGTGGATGCATGGCAGATAGGTAATGAACCTGATGATACCAACCCCGATGGAAAATGGAGCTGGAAAATGGATGGGGTTTCTTTCACAAGCCTGCTCTGGATATTCAGGAACGCAATGGGTCAGAAAGCTTATCTTGTAGCAGGAGGTTTGGATACCAATAGGTTGGAATATTTACAGGATGTTGATTTAAGTTGGGTTAATGCGTTAGCGATACACCCCTATGGTCAGGGATTGCCTGACTGGCCCTCCCCTTATGGGTTTCCCGGACACATAGGACTTATGGTAGATAAATATTTCAAGTATGCAAACATTTTCGGGAAAAAACTCTGGATTACTGAATGGGGGATCAACCATGACCATTTTGGGGAGAATTATGCAGCCGATTATATAAGAAAAATGCTGACTTATTTAAGGGATTCTGTAGAGGTTAATACTAAAGTGGATAAAATATTTTATTACAATTTGTTTGATCAGGCCAACCAGGAATTTTCCCTTGTGCACACGGATTACACCAAAAAGCCTTCATATTATGCATTTAAGGATGTAGCTTTAGGTAAAACAACCGCAGTTGACCCAAAAAGATTGGACAGTTTTTCCGATCTTTCCCACATAAGCCCCTTTCCGGGTTGACACCTGCGGATTTTTAATGTTTTTAGGCTCAAGATTTGGTGCAAATTTTAGGACTTTTTATTAATAATTACTAGATGTTATACTAAAATTAATGCTGCCTAAGATTTTAATTGGTATTGTGCTTTTAATAATTGGGGTAATATCCTTTGGTTTTTTAACTAAAGATAATAATTCCTCTCCGCCTCCTTTTACTAACAACTTTACTCAAAACCCAAGAGAATCTGGTGATGAACCACCATTAAAGATAAAACACATAGGGGTTAACTTCGAGGATTTTGTTTTTTCCAAGGATTATTTGGAAGCTTTTGAAACACCATTTATGGGTTTTGGATATGTTATCCCAGCAGAAAAAAGTAGCACTGGACAAAATAAGGCTAATCCTCAACCCACCTTTATCTTACCTTTGGGCACTAAGGTTTATGCAATAGTTGATGGGACTGTTGCAAATATCCCAACACTTTGGAGTAATGATTTATCCATTCAGATTACTGAAAGTGGCAAGATGGAAAAATGGGTCTATGAGGTAGAACATGTAATAAATCCCAAGGTTACAGTGGGAGATAAAGTTAGGGCCGGTCAAGAGATTGCTGAGGTAAGTAACTATGATAAAAACTTAAAAGGTTTTGGGATTGTGGAAATAGGGATTTTAAAGGGTGGTAATCTACCTTCCCATGTCTGCCCGTTTGCCTATTTAGACCCCCAAGTTAAAGAAGAGACTGTTGCCAAGATTAAATCACTCTATAAAGGTTGGGAGGAATATATTAAAAGTACCTCTTTTTATAATGAAGCTGAAGAAGTCACAGGTTGTGTTAGCCTAAACCCCATTGATGGTTAAAAGGTTTTCAAAAGAAGCAAATTTTACTCTTGAGATCTTCATTATATTCTCGGTTGAGAAGTTATTGAAGTAAACTTCCACCCCCGGAGTGGAATTGTAGCTACACCTAGGGATTTTGTAGCGCTTCTTTGCAGTTTTGCTCTATCCATTTCTGTTCGTCTGCACTTACAGGGATTGTCTTTCCATTAAAAATGATAGTTGTTTGTTTATCTTTTTCTGTAATTAGCCTTTCAGGGCAGGTGTTTGGTGGAAGCACTTTTGATGAAACTACCTGCTGTCCAGTATTTTTGTGCAGACCGCGGTAAGAGTTTTTCAAAACATAAATTTGAAAAGCAAAAAATCCAAAAATGAAAATGTTTATTAAAAGTACAATCAGGATGGCATTTCTCCTGCCCGCCCATCCCCATTTTTGATCCACCCATCTATAAATAAAATATGGTACCAAGGTAAGAAGAATCCAGAAAGTAAAGGTAAAAACTATTGTGTTAATAAGTGTCGGGCGCTGATCCAGTGGGGTTAATGTCCGTTGCTCCAATATCCAAAGGGTTGCTCCGATAATCCAAGCCAGTGGCCAGGTAAATATCCTGTATAGAATCCAGATTATTGTGCCGATTATAAGATAGGCAAAAGGACGATGCAGTAAACCATCTCCTAAAGCCAAATCCAGTATATGAAGTTTATAAGGACCTTCCCCACCTAATCCAGGTCCATATAAATAAGTTGGCAAGGCCGGTAGCTGTTCACCCAACAGAAAGAACATCAGCACAAAGAAGACAATAAAACTCCAAGGTAGTTTATAGTTTGAACGAAGCGAAAATTTTAAGCTTTGTTCATAACCACTTTTCCAATTAAAAAACATTATTTAAGTGTACACTATTTTTAGTGAAATCTGGTGAGTTCAAAAAACTATAAAATACATAGTATTGATGCAATAATTTAATCATGAGTTAGAATCCTAAACAGTCTCTTGGCTATAGGATTGATTTTGAGGAGTTATCCACAATTTTTTCCTTTATCAAAATCAAACAGATGCGATTTTCTCTTAGACTGCTCCCTTTTGCCCATTTTTCGAATTATCCTTACTCTCTCAATATGCTAGAAAAAGCGACGGTAAGAAGCTAAGGAGTACAAGCGCTACGATTATAATGATCAGCCATTTTTTAAAATTCATTGACGTAGCTTATTTAAGATTTCTCCCAACTTTTTTATTTCCTCTCCGTACCTGCCCCAATCTCCCTCCCTTTGTGCATTGATGGCAGATTGATACGCCTGACTAGCTTGTTGAAGAAGACCTTCTTTACTTTCATCGGCAGGTGCACTCAGGGCAGATTCTGCGGATGGTTTTGTTTGACCCTCGGTAGTGCCAAATATCTTAGCAAAGCCTGCTTCCAATGTCTCTTCCATGGCAATTTTATTTTCATAGGCAACAATAACCCGTTTGAGTTCCGGGATTTTTCCTGTTGCTGCCTTAAGATAAAGCGGCCGGACATAGACCAAGGATTCCTCAATTGGAATGACCAGAAGCGGGCCTTGAATTACCTCCGAACCGCCCTGATCCCAAAGGGAAATTTGCTGACTGATCTGTGCATCCTGACTTATCCGGCCGATAATCTGTTTGGGACCAAACACCAGTTTATCCTTGGGGAAACGGTAGACAACCAGCTTGCCATACTGCTCCCCGTCATTTCTGGCCACCATCCAGGCAGAAAGGTTATCTTTTGCTCTTGGGGTAAACGGCAGCATCAAAATATACTCCTCGGCTTTCTCACCAGGAAGCTTCATAATCATGTGCCGAGGATCCATTATCGGTACATTGTTGCCTGTTTGTGCCTCGCCCCCCTGGGCAATAGCAGGAATTTCCCACTGGTCCTCTTTATTGTAGAAAATCTGCGGGTTATCCATATGATAGGTTGTGTAGATTGCTGTTTGCAGAGTGAACAAATCTTGCGGATAGCGCAAATGAGCAGTTAAGCTTTTAGGCATTTCTGAAAGTGGAAGGAAAGTTTTGGGGAAAATTTTGGCGTAGGTTTTGATAATCGGATCATCCGGATCTGTTTGATAAAACTTAATCTCTCCTCCATAAGCATCTACCACTGCCTTGACTGAATTTCTAATATAGTTTACGTTACCTCCATTTAACGGTAGTTTTTGGGAATATGGATAACGGTCGGTTGATGTATAGGCATCAAGTATCCAATACAACTTGCCCTCGGCAATCACCAAATACGGGTCGCGGTCAAGGGTAAGAAATGGAGCAATTTTTGAAACCCTCTCTTTTATATTGCGGTAATAAATGATACGGCTCTCCTGGGTTACATCACTTGATAAAAATAATTTGAGGGAACCAAAGCGCAAAGCATACAGGAATCGGCGCAGGGGTGAGTTAATCTCAACGCCGCCTACTCCGCTATATGTGGTATAAACATTTTCATCCCCTTTGGGGTAATCAAACTCTTTGGACTTAGTTCTGACTATCACATAATCATTGGGGATTTCGCCGTAATAGACTTCAGGCCTTGTGACCTCAAGTTCTTTGACTTCGGATTTTGGAGGTAGGTCTTTAACAAATAACACCGGCAATCCTTCCGGAGTAACCTGGTTCACTGGTCCGGCAGCCACGCCGTAACCGTGAGTAAAGGTCAGCCGCTCATTAATCCAATTCTTGTTAGGTAGACTGTCGGAAGCCAATTCTCTGGGAGAAAGCATAATCTGGCGCACCTCATTGTTGATTGTATAGCGATCGTTATCAACAGAGGTAAACTCGTAGTAAGTCCTAATCTCCTGGATTTGCGAAAAAGTGGACAGAAGCGGCGCTCTGTCCCAGAGTCTGACATTCTTGATGGTCAGATTGTTGGCCGCTATATCAGGAGCTGTAATCGGTTTATCCGCGGCTATTTCCCGCTCTTCCACCTTATCCAAACCATAAGCCTTGCGACTCGCCTCAATGTTGTATTTGATAAAAGGCGTTTCTTTGGTAAGTTCATTGGGCGCAACTACCAGTTTTTGAAAAACACCAGGGATGATTGAAGAAGCAAACCCGACTATGACAGTCAAAGAAATTGCTCCAAAAAGAGGCGCAATTTTTCCGCTCACACCATAAAATAAAGCCAGAATGGCAGCCGCCCCGTAAACAAATACAGATATGCGCAATATAGGTACCATAACATTGGCATCGGTGAAGGCCGCACCAAACACCGGGCCGCTCTGGCTGGTGAGTAAATTATAAAGTGAAAAGTAGGTACCTGCGGCAATGGTTGAAAGAAAGAGAGATAATAGAATGCTGATATGCAGTCTGGCTTTTGGTTCGGTATGATCTCTCAAAGATCTAATAATCAGACTTTCAGGCTTTACGGTTAATTTGGAGAGGTTAATTTTAGGGAAAAGGCTTGATAAATTGAGGCTACCCCGCAGAATGTAGATTGCACCGCAACCGATAAGCGATATTAAAATAACGGTTTTTATAAGGCCAAGTCCAAAAGAGTATATAGGGAGGGAAAATACGTAAAAAGATACGTCAGCACCAAATAACGGGTCTTTTTGGCCAAACGGTACGGCTGAGAGGAATTTTAAAACGTCGTGCCAACTACTTGCGGCTAAAAAAGCGATAAAGATAGAAATAATACAGCTTAAGATAATGCCAAGCTTTCCAAGCAAGCGATTACTGAGGTTTAAGGGTTGACCAAGACCAATCAGGGCTTCAGGGATACTTGCTATCCAGGGTATTTTTGAACGGATGGCAATTAGTAGATTGGTAAGAAGAAATGCTGCTGCAAGAATTCCTGCTACAGTTCCCACAATGATTTTGGCAACGAGTGATTTGATAAAAATTTCGGTAAAACCAACCTCCTGGTACCACCACCAGTCGGTAATCAAAGAAACAATGCTTGAGAAGAAAATAAAAGTAACAAAGGCCAGACCTAAGAATGTCAAGGAAAAAAATTTAGTGATGTTCATACAAAAAAACCAGCCAAATCTAGTCTTGGCCGGTTATAATTGATGATGTTTCGCAGCTCTAAAACGCATGCTATTGACCATCCGTCTTATTGCTCCGCATCACCCAAGGCGCTGTTAGACTAAATTCAGCATAACATAAGGTTCCTGTTCTTGCAACAAAAAAAGAAAAAGACCCCATTGCTGAGGTCTTAACCCGAAAGATTCTATTGCTAGAAACTTTCTAACTCTATAGCTTACGCCATAAAGCTAATTTTAATTTATACTAATTGTGCTTTTTTGTAAAGCACATGTACAATCGTTGTTATAAATCTATTGTCTTTTTAGGCTTAATTGCCCCCTTTGAGATACCTGTCAAAAAATTCAACCGAGTGTTCCATAGCGGTGTCGAAACTATTAGTTAAGTTATGGTCATCACCCTCATAAGGATAGAATTCAACAAGTTTGTTAACCTCTTGAAGTTGGCTATTCAATTTCTCTGAGAAATTGAAAGGAACGTGAGAGTCGTCTTTTGCGTGGTGCAGCTGAATAGGCCCGGAAATGTCTGCTAAATAAGAGTTTGCCGAGATTGAGTTCCAAAAGGGGATTTTGTTCCGGAGTACCATACTGGTCGATAAGATTTTGCCTCCATGAGGTTGCCCAATGCGGTGTGCGTCTCCAATTATTGACTAAATCAGAATAAGAACCAACCACCCCTATACTGGTTGTAACTGCTCCCCGAAGGAAGGGTTTGCTCAAGTGTAATCTCACTGCCCGGATAAGTCTGCTGTCGCATGTATTCAATTGACAACGGATGGAGCTTTTCTTCCAAACCGCCTTGATCCTCACTCTACTTTCTTTTTAACTTCCTGATGATACTTGCCCTGATTTCGCCGTCAACTAATATATGGTGTAGAGCCGGTAATACGGAGGCAATAACGATCAGTCCAACAATTGGCAGGAGATATTTATCAACATCCGGGATCAGGCTTCCTAAGTAATATCCTGCCAGAGTTACCCCAATTGCCCAAAGAACAGCTCCAAAAAAATTGAAGAAAACAAACCTTTTGTAATACATCTTACCGGCCCCTGCAACAACCGGGGCAAATGCGCGAATAACCGGAATAAACCTTGCCAAAATGATAGTTTTACCTCCGTGTTTATCATAAAATCTCTGAGCCCTTTCCAGGTGCTTTTTATGAAAGAAGATTGAATTATTTTTGCTAAAAATCTTAGGTCCTAAGTTTGCTCCGATTAGATAACCAATGCTGTCACCTGCAATCGCGGCCACAAAGCAACCTGCAATTAAAATTTTAATATCAAGGTATCCTTGAGATGCTAAAAATCCGGCTGTAAAGAGAAGACTATCTCCGGGAAAAAAGAAACCAATCAAGAGACCTGATTCTAAAAAAACTATGGTAAAAACTCCCAAATACCCAATTGCTTGAATCAGAGAAGCCAGATCAAAATACATAAAAGTAAGTATAGCAGAAAAGGGACTTGGAGAATGTAATTGTGCCATAACAGGCGAACAACACATTAAAAAATATAAAAATGGAGCTAATCAAACATTTATTTACTATAGATGCACTAAAAAAATAAAACCCTGTTCTCAAAAATACATTTCAGAACCTGAATTGGAGGGACAAGTAAGAAAAATAGTCTCTGATTGTGCGCTACCCCAAGAATGGGCTGATGATTGGTATAAATGGATGGAAAAAGATGAGAAAAAAGAACTAATACTTTCTGATGAAAATATTAAGAGGTTAAAAGATGAAGTTAAATCTTTAGATAAAAAGTTAAATATCCTGCTGGACAGCTACTTAGATCAAGCTATTGATGCTGAAACTTATAAACCAAAAAGAACGAATTTTTCAATGAAAAATTAAAATTGGAGGAAGAAATAACAAAAATAAAGACAGACGGTTCGAGTTGGCTCGAACCTATGAAAGAGTGGTTAGGTAGCGCACTTTCGTGCGCAAAAATCGCGCGCACAAAAAATACATGCTCCGATTTAGCAATCGGAGCAAAAACTGTCGGCTCGAACTTCTTTTTACTTAACCGCCGGCTGCTGGTAAATTATGAAAAGCCTTTTGCAGCACTCTGCGCGCCCCCACCCGCGCAGAGAAATTCCGAAGCTTTGGCTTCAAAATCCCTTTCGGTACCGCCTACGGGATTCGAACCCGTGATTACTGGGATGAAAACCC
Source organism: Candidatus Daviesbacteria bacterium (assembly GCA_016186955.1). Taxonomy (GTDB): domain Bacteria; phylum Patescibacteriota; class Microgenomatia; order Daviesbacterales; family UBA10151; genus JACPKP01. Next base: position 55,356 of record JACPKP010000004.1, read on the forward strand.
AGCGTCCTAACCACTAGACGAAGGCGGCTCGTTACACTCGTCACTTATAAATTTTAACAAAATTTACCTTAAATAACCAGTTTACAAGCATGACTTAAAGGCTCATTTCGTACCGTTTAAATCAACTTTTCTGATCCGGACATTTTTTGGGGTGACTTCAACCAGTTCCGTATCATTAATATATTCTAAGGCATCTTCCAAATCCATAATTTTTGGTGCATTAAAATGTTCGGATACGCCTTCACCGCTGGAACAGTGGTTAGTCTGTTGTTTTTCCTTGCATACATTAACACTCATATCGCCTGCTCTGGCGTTTTGGCCGATTACCTGTCCCTTGTAAACCGTAGTTCCCGGCTGAATAAAAACAATCCCCCTGCTTTGGATTGAGGCAAGCCCGTAAAGTTTGGTTATCCCGTTTTCATGCACAACCAGCGAACCCCTTTCCCTTTGGTAGTTTTGTCCCAAATCCTGCCTAAACTCAAAAAAGTTTGCATTTATTATTCCCGTACCTTTGGTATCGGTAATAAATTCACTTCTATACCCAAAAAGTTCTTTTGTTGCAATAAGAAACTCTAAAAATACAATCCCATTTTCCCGGCTCATCTCCTGCAAAACTCCATGGCGCAGCCCCATTTTTTGCATGACCACGCCCTGATAAAGTTCCGGGACTTCTATAAAAACCCGTTCAAAAGGGGTTATTACTTTCCCGTCACTTATTTTTTCTATCACCTTAGGTCTGGAAACCTGAAACTCAAAACCCTCACGCCTTAAACGCTCAATTAGAATTGCCAGGTGCAATTCACCTCTCCCGCAAACTTCCCAGCCTATCCCGTTGTCGGAAACTTTTAGCGCCACATCATCGTCGGCAGCTTTGTAAAGCCGCTCCCTGATCTGTCTGGAAGTTTTAAACTCCCCCTCTTTTCCGGCAAATGGGGAGGTGTTTACCCCAAAAGTCATTATGACGGTAGGCTCTTCTATAGATAAAAGCGGTTGGGGCGGTGTACCAATTTCATCGGTAATTGTTTCACCGATAGTTATATCAGTGATTCCTGAAAAGGCTATAATGTCTCCGGCTCCGGCTTCATTTACGGCAATTTTTTCCAGTCCTTCAAAAACAATTAAAGAAGTTAAGCGGAATTTAAATCTCTCGCCCTCCCTGTTTATTTGTATAACATCCTGGTTGGCTTTAATCCTTCCGTTGATAATCCGGCCGGTTGCAATCCGGCCTTTAAAATTATCAGACGCAATAGAGGTGACCAAAACCTGGAGCGGTTTATCCGGGTTACCTTTGGGAGAGGGGATATGTTTTATAACCGCTTCAAAAACAGGTGTTATATCTGCCATTGCCGGTAAATCAGGTTTGTTTCCGGCAACGCCATTTTTTGCCGAGGCGTAGATAATGGGAAAATAAGCGCTTTCCTCATCTGCCCCAAGTTCTATAAAAAGGTCAAAAGTTTTACTTATCACATGATCTATCCTGGCGTCAGGCCTGTCTATCTTGTTGATTACAACAATAATTTTTAATCCCAGAGCTAAAGCCTCCTGTAAAACAAACCTTGTCTGTGGCATAGGGCCCTCTTTTGCATCCACCAAAAGCAGGCAGCCATCCACAAGTTTTAAAACGCGTTCAACCTCCCCGCCAAAATCCGCATGTCCGGGTGTGTCAACAATGTTAATTTTAGTTCCGCGGTAATTTACGGAAGCGTTTTTTGAAAAAATAGTTATGCCCCGTTCTTTTTCAAGCTCGTTGCTGTCCATAATCAAATTTTTGCCGTCAAATTCTTTGGAAAGTTTCGTTTGGGTTTGGCGGAGCAGGGCATCCACCAGAGTGGTTTTGCCATGGTCAACGTGGGCAATGATCGCTACGTTCCTTAAATTATTCACAAGAATTTAATTATAACGGATTACACAAAATATAGCAAACTATGGGGTAGATTCCTGCACAAACTTACAATAAGAACAATCCCCGGAAGAATCAGGAATTTTTCCGTCCAGAATTTTTTTTGCTTCCATTATTTTATCCTCAACCCATGAGTCATTACCATCATAAGGCTGTACTTTAATATCAAAACTTAAATTGCCTTTTTTAAAACCCTTCTCCTTATTTACCCTGCAATAGACAAAATATCCCCTGTCCAAAACCTTAAACTTATTTTTTCTTAAGATCCACTGGTAGATTTCCATCTGGCGTTTGTAACTCTCATATAACTCTCCCTCTTTGGCGCCTGATGCTTTGTAGTCAACCACCATAAGGCTGCCTTTGGAGTCTACCCAGATGTCATCAACCGCTCCAAACACTAAAAAATCAGTTTTTTTATGATGATACTGGATCCCGGTAAAAGTATTCCGCCATCTATCTATATCGTTGTGCATAAAGGGGATGGCGTCAATGCCTTCGCGGGTAATAAGGTAATGGGCTGTGCCGTTTTTGCGGTGTCCGTCAAATTCATTTTTGAGAAGAAAATCTACAGCATTGTTAATTGTGTAAGGAGCACCGAATGGGCGAGCAATACCCTTGCCGGCGTAAAGCCAGAAACAACGGGGACAGTCAAATAATAATTCTAATTTAGACCTCGATAATTTAATCATATGGTTCAAAATTGAGATAGTTTGATCTAACTATTATTTTCTTTTTTTACTTTTATCAACCAGCTTAACTGCTTTATTTGCAAAAGTCTCAAAATCCTTATCCGCCTTACTTAGATTTTTTAAACGGTTTTTGTAATAAACATTATATTCTTTTTCTGCCAATTCTTTTGCCAGTTCGTGCGAAATTTTGCCGGCGTCTTTTAAGATTTCTTTGTTATTGATCTGCAAAAAACTATTCAGCTTATCAATCCAATCTTTCATATACATTGGCACCCTCTGAATTGCCTGTCCCTGGGCAAACACAAGATATTGCTCGACAAGATTATTTAACACAAGAAGCTCTTGCTCGTTCAAGTAATTTTTGGCAATCACCACTTCTTCTTTTGTCGGTTTATTGCCTCTAAAGTTTGTTAATCCTACGTTTGGTTTTTTGCTATTCACTCTACCGGCAACTATTTCCGCAGCCGTACTTCCCGTAATCGCGTAATGGACTTTGTTTTGCACTGTTTTAAAAAATAGAATGCTTTGTTCGTCGGTCGGGTCATAGTCCACGCTGGTGGCATAAATATCAGTAATTTTCCTATAAAATCGTTTTTCAGAAGTGCGAATGTCCGCGATTCGTCGCGTCAAATCTTCAAAATAATCAAACGGCAAATCAGGATTTTTTAATCGCTCATCATCCAATACAAACCCTTTGACAATATATTCGCGCAAGCGCGCTGTTGCCCACTGACGAAACGAAGTAGCAATAGAGCTTTTGACACGGTAACCTATAGAAATGATCAAATCCAAATTATAGTATTCTAAATTTCGCGAAACCTCACGCTCACCTTCTTTTTGAACTGTTAAGTAATTCTTAACAGTTGCATTTTGAACTAACTCGCCTTCTCCAAAAATATTTTTTACATGCAGGCTAATATTATTTTTTGTTGTTTGAAACAGTTCTGCTAAAGCATTTTGAGTAAGCCACACCGTATCTCCGTCAAAACGCACATCAATTTTTGTTTGCCCGTCTTCGGCTTTATAAATAATGATTTGTGATTTTTGATTGTTTGTTTTTATTCCTTTACTCTTAGACATATTATTTTTTATATCGTTTCAGAAACAACGGGGATAATCAAATAATAATTCTAATTTAGACCTCGATAATTTAATCATTTATTTTCCTCCAAACCCTTTATTTCCATAGTTTACGCTATTTGCCTGGTAGATAATTCTGCCAAAGCCGTAAAAATAAGCTCTGCCTCAGTCATACGCTTGCTTGCATTTTCAGTTGGTCACATTTTGTGATAGACTCACTTCCTTCATGCTTTAAACGGTTTTTAAGTGTGGTCCAATAACTTTGCGCTTTTTTGAAATTGGGTTGTTCAGTAAGAACAGATATAATATCGATCACTGAAAAATACCATTTTTCCTTTTTCCCGTCCCATTCCCTGCGGATATTCTTGCCTTTAAAAACAGACAGTTGAACATTCATTGTTTAAATATAAACCATAAATTACCCGAAAGTCAATACTTCAATTTCACTCAGCATTGACCCTTAGGGAGAGCGAAGTGAGATTTATCCGGAGAGGTGTGAACTTATCCGCCAGCCGGCGGACAAATAAAGGGTGGATTTTTTCTTATAACTCTGAGTTTGCCGAAGGGCTATTCCAAGTGGAAGGTGGTTTTGCTCACAAAATACCCTGACTTTTGAGTTCCTGAAATAAGGTAACTGATCTTTCAAGGCCTGAAATTTTTAATGCATCTACATCTCTTCCGTCCCTGAGTTCTTTAATTGCAACATAGGCAAAGTTTTGTTTAATCCTTGACTCAATTTTTTTACCAATGAGAAGAGTCTTGACTAATCCGTCGTCGGAATAAATTTCTCCCTTAAGAACATCAAGAATAGTTTTAGCCATATTATCTATATCCCGCGATTTATAATCTTTTTCCGAGGTAAAATATTGAATGATAAAGATAAATACTTCATTATTTGTGGGGAACTATGGAGTAACTCTTAGCGCTTTGCCCAATCGCTCAAGAAAATTTTGTTTGAATGCTTTAAGAGAGGTTTTTTCATCTGCTCTAATCTCTTTTGAAAAAGAGTCTTGTTTATACGCTTGTTGAGTTGAGGGAATAATTTCGCCAATGCCAATATCAAAGTCGATTGACGTTTTAGATTGACGTTTTAGGCTGCTTATTCTTCTTTGGCATGAAATTTTATACTAAGTGGCAGTTACAGTATATAGTTGGGTACCAGCTTTTGTATGAACTTTTTCTACAGCGTTCTCTGGTACTTCTTTACCGGCTTTTGTGAAGAACGAGACTTGAGCAGGATTATCTTTATATTTAGTCGCAATAAAACAAATAATTTGTTCCAGGGTCATGGTTTGGTCTTGTAACCAATAGCATTCTATTCATTGATATAGATCTTTCCCTCTATCATAGCTTTGAGGAATTCAAGTTCACTCTCGACAATCTCCTTTCCTATTTTATTTCCGGCCTCAACATTTTCTATTAATTCGTCTCTAGTAAAATCTCCGGTATTCCCAATTACGACATTGAGTTCGTCTGAGGATGTTTTAAGACGCTCTATCACTAATTTTTTTAATTCTTCATCTGCATCAAATGATGGTGTTTTTTTTACTATTTTTTCTTCATTCATATGAGTATTTTCATTTGAGTTAATTTTTCTAGTATTTCTTTGCCTTTGAGGGTATTTTTATCTACTTCTAACCATGCTGCGTTCCAAGTTAAAGGCTGACCATCAATAATAACTATTACCCGATCACGTTCGTTTAAAGGTAAATTAGCGTAGATCTTTAAAAATTTTGATCTTGTATCCATTAATAAGCAATATAATACCAAAATTCTGTTACATTTACATTCATTTCAATTTTTTCCTTCCACAATTGCAATTTCTTCCGGCGTCAATCCGTAGAGTTGATAAACTAATTGCTGGATTTGTTTTTTTGTTTCACATTATACTGCATATCCCGCCAGAATCAGGGACTATTAAAAACCTGCCAAAAGATTAAAACCTTAGGTAGGTTTTATAGTATCATACACCAAATAATAAGTATGGACAAATTTTCTAAAGAGAAGCGAAGTTTCATCATGTCGCGGATTAAAGGTAAAAATACAGGTATAGAGTTAATTGTAAGAAAAAAGCTGTGGGCTTTAGGGTTTAGAGGGTATAGGATCCATTCATCCAAAGTTTTAGGGAATCCGGACATTACTTTTGGGAAGAAAAAAATTGCCATCTTTTTGGATGGTGATTTTTGGCATGGTTATGTCCTTAAGGAAAGGGCAGGGAAGTTGCCCATATACTGGTTAAATAAGATCAAGGGGAATATGGGTCGCGATGAAAAATATTCAAAAGAGTTAAGGGGTCAAGGTTGGAAAGTAATAAGGCTTTGGGAACACGAAATCACGGAAAACTTTGATAAGGCGGTTGCTAAAATTGTAAAGGCTCTTGGAGGGGTAAATACGGCCTGTCAAATTCCTTGAATTTATCCATACTTACATCCTCAAATTTATTATTATCTAACATGGCTATTACACATTGCCCTATATGGTAACCTAGGTTTACAGGGACAGCATTTCCTATTTGTTTATATTGAGAGCTGGTTGATCCAACAAATTCCCAATCATCAGGAAAAGTTTGTAGCCTGGCATATTCCCTTATTGCCAAAGGCCGTGTTTCCTCCGGGTGGCAACGTTCGGTTTGTTTCTGGGCAGGCGCACAAGTTAAAGTTAAGCTGGGTTCATTCCAGGATAGGCGTCTTGCCATACCAGTTTTTCCACCACCTAAATAGAAACTTTTTCCCATATACTCTTTTTGTAATCCAATAGGTAATGACTTCCAGTATCCACCAGGTGGGACTAATTCCATAATCTTCTTTTTTTTCTCCGGGTATTGTTGGCCTGGTGATTTTGGGCAACCTCTTAGCGCTTCGCGTAATGAAATTGTATAATCTTTTTCCTTTGGGAAAATGAATGGGATGTTTAAATCCTTTCGGATGGCAATAATTACCAACCTTTCCCTTTTTTGTGGGACATCCAGGTATTGTGACTTAAGAATTCGGTAAGCAACTTTATATCCTAAATCCCCTAAACTTTTAACCATTGTAGCTAAAGTCTTACCACTGTCGTGCATTAATAACCCCCTGACATTTTCACCTATCGCTATTTTAGGGTTAGTTTCCTCCACACACCTAGCGAACTGGAAGAACATTGTCCCTCTTATGTCGCCAAAACCTAAACCTTTTCCTGCATAGCTGAATGATTGGCATGGGAAGCCTCCCTGAACTATATTGACTTTACCTACCCATTTCCTAAAGTCGACATTTGCTACATCACCTTGGAGGATATTCCAGCTTGGCCGGTTTTTCTTTAGAGTCTCTACGCAATTTTTATCGATTTCGTTTAGGAGGATATGGTTTATACCTGCATTTTCAAAGCCTAGTGCAGTACCTCCTGCACCTGCGAACAGTTCAATAGCTGTGTATTTTGTCTTTTTGCCTGATTTCAGTATGCGGAAGTTATTGATAGTACTTGTTCCTTTAACCTTGGTTTGCACCCGCTGGAGTTCATCTATACTAAAGAGGCGGTAATTGTGGTCTGACCTGGCTGATTTTATTAATCCCTTTTTCTCCCATCTTCTTATGGTATCAACAGAAACATCCAGTTTCTGGGCAGCCACATGGATAGTAAGCAGTTTATTCACTAAACTTATAATAATAGTAACCAATGCATAATGCAAGGGTTATAATTATTACAGGACTTATGAATAGGTTTTTTCGAATATTTCCTTGTAAAAGGGGTCATTAACAATAACTTTTAAAGGTTTGCCTAAAACATCTCCAGTTATTTGAGGGAGAATCTCGTATAACTGTTTTAATGCATCAGGTACCCCACTTGCAAGGGCATAGAAAGTTTTTCCGTCAGTTACGTGAATACGGCCAACTGTTTCCCTAACTGTATGGGTTTTATTATCAGGTGGAGAAAAATCCTTGTCATAAATGTACCTATTTTTTGGTATAATTTCAACATAGTATGCAGTAAAGCCGGGGTATTCGCTATCTAATGCATACTTGAGGTTATCGTAAATTACTACCTTGTCAGAACCTTTTGTTGTATTGTGCTTATTTTTTATTTCAGCAATTATTTTTTTCCCAACATTCCTTATGTCTATCAAGTGTCCAGTCCCTAAATCCTCCCACCCAGGCATAGAGCCCAGGATCCTTTGGTGGAAATCCCCTAATTTGTTTTGCATTGATTTTTGCCCCTGCCTTACCCTTTCTAATTCCACCCACTTGGATAAAGTTATTCCCTGGATTGAAGCTTCAAACACAGCGGAAAAAGGATCAACAGCATTTTTATAAAAACTCTTTTCTGTCTCTTGCTTAATATATGAGAGCACCCATGAAACGTGTTTATGTAGGTCTTCGTCTTTAATAAATGTAAGTAAAGCCATATTTGGATTATACCAAATTCTCTTTACTCATACTGAAGAAGCCTTCACCAGTAACTATGATGTGGTCGAAAAGTTCAATACCGAGTAATTTTCCAGCGTCGGCCAGTTTTGCAGTTATTTTTATATCTTCTTCTGAAGGGTCAGGATTGCCAGAAGGATGGTTATGGGCAATAATGATTTGGGCGGCGGAGTTACGAATGGCTGGTTCGAAGACTTCGCGCGGATGCACAAGCGATTCATTTAATGTACCAATAGAAATAATTTCCCTACATATTTCCTGGTTCCTGGTATCTAAATAAAAAACCATAAAATGCTCCTTTTTAAGATCCCTAATATCTTTTAATTGTTCCCAGACATCTTTTGGAGATAAAATTAACTCTGTTTTTTTCTCTTTTAATAAGCGTTTTCCAAGCTCAAAGCAAGCTACAATTTCACATGCCTTTGTTTCCCCTAACCCTGTTGTATTTTTTAATGCTTTTACATCGGCCCTTGTTAAATTGTTGCCGGTAAATTTTTTAAGGATTTTATTTGAAAGTTCAACAACGTTTATACCTTTAATGCCAGTCCCTAAAAGGATAGCTAGAAGCTCTGAATTTGAAAGTTTTTCAGGCCCGTATCTAATCAGTTTTTCCCTTGGCCGGTCAATTTTTGGTAAATCCTTTATTTTCATATTTATAGTTTAATATCTGCTTCGTTACATTCCATATAATTTTTTCTCAAATCCAATATTTAACTGCCTTAAAAGGCTATATGCTCTTGAGTATTTTATCTCTTTTGCCCCCTACAAACAACAAAAATGAGTAAAGAGTGCCGGAGAGATTTTACACCAAAATTTTTTCTCTTTGCAGGTGGAGGGCGCGGGATTCTAAATCTGCAAAACTTGGCATTACAGAGCGGGCTATGGAAAAGGCCCGGGATTTAAAATGTTCTGCAGCGGATTTGCCATCATGCAAAATCCTTGAGGCAATATTTGCCAGATAATCCAGCTTTAACATATCAGATCCACACCCGCTATGATCATGATGTCCAGACCTTTCCTCTGCCACAAAGCCCCCGCAAAGGCTGGCCATCATTCCAATGAGCGCCTCCTCTGCCCCAAAACCTGAAAAGGAAATTGAGGTATAACCTAAAGCATTACCTTCTGGTATGATGCAAATTTTACAAACTTCCCCTCCTAAACTTTTTGCCACAGCAGCATGGCCAATTTCATGGATTGCCACCTGCTTTTCCTGCTCTGCTTCTTTCATGAGTAAATTATACATGAAAATATTGTGCTTGGGAGGGATGAGTTTTACTGGTTTAAAATTTCATTCTAATGTTGGGGTATTTTGATCAGTATTTTCTATCATTGAAATTTCCCCTGTTTTCCAATTTAATCTTTTTGATGTCCCAAAAGAATAAAAAGCAACATATTTTGCCCTCTTATCTATTATATGATCAGACCCGTATAGATATTTTTCTACTTCCTGATTACCGTCAAATAGATTAAAAGGATAGTATGCAATAAATTCCCATTTCTTCTTAGCGAAACCGAAAGGCACTACCATTAATCTGTAAAATTGCAATTTATTCAATACCGGCACAAAAGCAAAGATCCTGTCTGTTAAACTCGGGTCTTTTTTGCCTGTCCAAAATTCTTTTTTTAAGGGATATAAATTTTGAAAAATAATTGGTGTAATCATGGCTATATCAAAAACATCCAATATTTCTTTGGCATTTTCATTCTTGCTTATTTTTGCAGATTCTGTAAACTCTTTAATGCTTGCGATCACACCATTGATATTTATTGCTACTGTTGTTAAAGGGGTACTCATCAAGGGAATAATTTTTGAGGTAAAAAAAACCGATACCATTAAGGCTTCCTTGGGAAAGTCAGGGGTTAAATAACAATTTCTGTTTTTTAATTTTTTAATCATGTTATGCCCTATTTTGCCAAACATTACTTAATCTTGCAAATTTTGCACACAAGTTTACACCCCACGGGTGATTTAGCCCTACAAGCAACAAAAAATTTCCTTCTTGAAAATAGTGTACTTGGGAGTAAGATGGGTTTTACTGAATGAAAATTTCTATCAATTGTTTTGTGACCCGACTCGGATAATATGCCCTCGCTTCACTCGAGCGAACAACTACCCACTATCGTGGTGGCGCAGATCGAATCCTCAAACAGATCAAAAAATTCAAAATGACGGCATGGAGCCGTAATTTTGAATTTGTGACCCGACTCGGATTCGAACCGAGGACCAAAAGCTTAAAAGGCTTCTGCTCTACCGCTGAGCTATCGGGCCATTGATAATATTTTACCATTTTAGGCATGGAATAATCCACTTCCGCTGTAGATTAGAGCCTAGAAGTCTATAGAATAGCAACTACTCGAGGTATAAAAGATTTTGTTCCTCTTGTTGTTAATCTAAGTCCATTAGATCCCCTTAATAATGAAAAGCCAATATATCTTGTATCTGCAACCTCAATAAATCCTTTATCCTTCGTTACCTCACTGGTAACTAAACATCTTCCCAAAAAATTTATCCAACCTTCTTGATTAGTAATTTGGTTACCTAAGAAATGATAAGATTGCCCAGTTTCCATTAAAAAGCCTCCTCCAAAATGAGGTATAATGCAAGAACGTAATCTCTCTTCTGTGGTCTGCAGGCCTGCTAATCCCTTACTAAGCGTTAAATCCATCATTAATAAATGTCCTTTGGCACCATCTAATAAATTAACCCTCGAGTCCAAAGCTATATTTGCTTGTGTTTCTTCTGCAAAAATTAATATTTTAGGGTCTAATCCTCTAAGAAAATTTTCTCTGGAGACAGGAATCATTTCATCTTTCCCCAACTGAGCAGGTACATATACATATTTCCTATAAAAAACATTAGCTATTTGAGGGTTTTGCCCAACCACAAATTTTGCAGCCTCTATTGTTGTTGCACCAACTAAAGATTCAGACATGCTTGGGTGATTATACACGAAAAATCCGACCTTGCGGCCGGATTCATCGAGAACCTGCTTTTTTTTAAAATATCTGCTTGCGCATCTATTTTTTTGTTATTTTCTTGCGAATACAACAATAAAAACAGGTAAAATGAACTATACACCTATTTTAATCACTTGTCAACCCCCCAAATTGCTGGTTGGTGAATTCATTTTGTAGCTTGTTGACAAAGGCGGCTTATTGGTTAAAATCAACCATATGGTAGAAAATATTCAGATAAAAAAGACGGTTTTGCGCCATCTTACCTGGGATAATTACTTAAGTTTAATTCTTTTTTATGTCCATAGAAGGTAGATGCAGATCGGCAGTTTGTCTTGCAGGATATTTTAAAGATGTCGCCGCGCTTCATTACTCTGCCAAAAGGAGACTTGGGAAGGATGGGATAATCTGGTACCCTGTCAGCTCTTTTCTTCTTCCGTTTTTTAACCAAGTTGCCGGTAAAAATATTCCAGAAAATACATATCCGCTTATCTCCTACCTTTGGGAATATGCCAGACAAACAGATGATCTGTTCGATAGATCAACAAAATTCCCCAGTTCGGATGAAACAGATACGGCGACTGCCTCTGCAAGGGGGAAACTGATAACCGCTATCCAAAAAGCGGAAATTACGGATCTCCAAAAAAATGAGCTGACTGATGAGATTAGGGAGCTTAGGGAAAGAGTGTATCAAGCTTTTGAGGACCAAAACAATTGGATTAAACAGCCATCTTTTGAAAAAGCATTTAATTACAGAAAAAATTCCAGCCTGCTTTTAATGAGAAAAATAGCAGTAATGGGTAATATTCTTGCACTTACATCTGATGAAAGAAAAAAACGGGTTGAAGATTGCCTTGAAGATATAGGGGTTATTATGCAGTTTATAGACGATTTGATGGATGTTGAAGAAGATTCTTTATTGGACGGAAACCTTATACATGCCGTGTTGCATGATGAGGACGAACAGGAATTATTTACCCGGGCCTTGAGTTTGGCGCCTGATCAGACAGGACTATTTAAGCTGCTGGAGGATTCAGCCCCCAAAACAAAACTTTTTATTTCAAGGATTATTGCCCAGTCGTTGGCAAATTTGGAAAGTAACTCCTTCAGTGTGGGAATATCGGTCAAGTTCTTTACCGGTTTGCTTTTAAAAAATGTAAAAATTTCAAGGCAAAAAAGGGATTTTTTAAGCAAGTTTGCCAATGAGATGCACAGGCTTTAAGTCAGTTGGAGCGCTTGTTTGAAAGAAAGCCCAGCCTAGCTGGGCTGAAATCTCACTTTCATGAGACACTCCTTTTTATGGAAGTTTTAAGAGTATAACACACCCTATAGTTGTATGTCAAGGTGGTAGACAAAGGGTATATAATAAGGGATATGGTTGAGAAAAATAATGGTTTACCGGAAATTTCTGAGAACCTGAAAGTAAAAATTGGCATAATAGGTTATGGAATTGTAGGTATGGCGCTGGCCGGTGGTTTTAATCAGGACCATATCTCTTACTTTGATAAATACAAACCAAGCCGGCCCTTGGAGAAGGTAGTAAAAGATTCGGAGTTCATATTTATATGTCTGCCGACCCCGATGTTTGCTGATGAATCAGGTATTGACTTATCAATCATTGAAGAAAATATTGCCAAAATTACCCCCCTTACAAAAAATACCGACAAGATAATTGTTATAAAATCTACAGTTGTACCCGGGACTACTGAAAAATTTGAGAAGAAGTATCCCAAAAGTAAATTTGCTTTCAACCCTGAATTTTTAACCGAAGCTAACTCCTTTGATGATTTTAAAAACGCTGACAGAACAATAATCGGGGCTAGCAATAATCTGGTTTCCAGAAGGTTGGCTATGCTATACCAAATCCGTTTCCCCAAGTCCCGTATTTACCAGACAGACCCGACCAGCGCCGAGATGGTAAAATATATGGCTAATGCTTACCTTGCCACCAAGGTGATTTTTGCAAACCAGATGGATGCTCTTTGCCAAAGCTTAGGTATAAGATACGAAGAGGTGAAAAAAATGGTGGTGGCAGACCAGAGAATTGAAGATACACATCTTGATGTGACAACAGAAAGAGGGTTTGGGGGAAAATGTTTTCCTAAAGATATAGTGGCATTAATTGCTGAAGCAGACAAAAGAGGTGTTGACCTTTCCCTGGTAAAAGAGGTTTGGAAAATAAATAAGCATATCAGGCAAAAGCATGACTGGGTGGAGATCCCTTTTGCCACCTCAGAAAAAAATGATGAATTGGGTTGACCTGGTGATTTTAGTTTTGTTGGCGTTTTTTGTGATAGAAGGATTTTCCAAGTCCTTTATTTCAGAGCTGCTGGATTTTTTCTCATTCCTGCTGGCTTTTATACTTTCAGTCCGTTTTTATAACCTGCCGGCCCTATTTTTTGAAAATAACTTTCAGATTCCTCATTCCTTGAGCAATGTTTTGGGTTTTGCTACTGCCTGGTTTTTGGTAGAGACTGTTTTTTTGGGGATTACACCAACCATACTGTTAAAAATTCCCGCGGTTTCAAAAATCAACAAGCTGACAATACTGACAATTATCCCCTCGCTTTTTAAGGGTTTGGTTTTAGTGACGGTTTTACTGCTTTTGATTGGTACGTTTCCGGTTCAACCGAAGGTCAAAATAGCAGTTGAAGATTCTCAAATCGGGTCAAAGATTTTGGGATATGCCAGAAATCTCGAGATGCCCCTTAAAAATATCTTCGGGGGGATTACAACGGATAGCCTGACGTTTTTAACCATCAAGCCAAAAAGCGATGAAAGGGTTGCTTTGGGTTTTCAGACAGACCAGTTTTATCCCAGTGAGGTTTTGGAAAACCGGATGATCGAACTGGTCAATAAAGAAAGGGTTAACCAGGGATTTAAGCCGCTTACATTCAATGCTAAATTAAAGGAGGTGGCAAGAAGCCATTCGGCTGATATGTTCAAAAGAGGTTATTTTTCCCATTACTCACCAGAGGGAAAATCCGTGGCAGAACGGGCTGAAAATTATGGAGTTGAGTATTTGGTGATAGGTGAAAATTTAGCCTATGCGCCAAATTTGGAACTTGCCCACAGCGGACTGATGAATTCCCCAGGCCACAGGGCCAATATTTTATCCCCTGATTTTAATGAAATAGGGATTGGAATTATGGATGGTGGAGTTTATGGGCTGATGGTGACTCAGGTGTTTACTAATTAATCCTAAAAGTGTAAAGTGCAAAGTGAAAAATAAGTCTATGTTAAGCGCTAACCAGGTTAAGCTGATCATAGTCAGTGTTATTACCCTCACTTTAAGCGGGTTCTTATTTTATCAAGGGTTAAAGCCCCAAAGTACAACCTCACAGGATAAAGAAAGCAAAATATCCCAGGGGCAAAAGGCTGGCCAGACTGGTACCAAAGAGGGACAGGATGCTTCAGGATCTGCAGAAGGGCAAAACCTGGTTACAGTGTCAAGGGTGGTTGATGGGGATACAATCGAGGTGGTATATTTGGGCCAGGCCAGGAAATTAAGGTATATCGGTGTAAACACCCCGGAGACTGTTGACCCCAGAAGGCCGGTGCAGTGTTTCGGTAAGGAGGCTGCTGATGAAAACAAACGCCTGCTGGCAGGGAAGGAAGTTTATCTGGAAAAGGATATTTCGGATACGGATAAATTCGGCAGACTTTTGAGGTATGTTTATCTGAAACTTGATGACAATACAATGCTGTTTATAAATGATTATCTGGTGAGGGAAGGGTTTGCTCAGGTTGATACCTTTCCCCCGGATGTTAAATACCAGGCAAGGTTTGTTGCTGCACAAAAAGAGGCCAGGGAAAATAACAGGGGATTATGGGCTAGGTGTAAGTCGGTGTAAGTGGATGCATTTTCCGGGACAATTTTAAGTACCTAACCCAAGGTCTGTGTGATAACCTGTTAATATCCCCTGCTGCTACATGGCCTGTCAGGATATTTTCGCCTATTAGCCCGCTTTTGGCTGAATAAACACCAAGGGATTGTAAATATCTAACCCTTCTTTTTGTTAAGGGTGTTGGGATATCGATAGCCATCGTAATGACGTGGACATTTTCTAAATCCTGTAAATCATGGAAAGCCATCGACAAGCCCGTGTCCAGCTTTCTCCAGTAAGGTTCCTGACAGCAAGCCAAATCCTTCCTCTCTTTCATAAAATGTATGCTACTGTATGTTTACCGCCCTGTCAACTGGTATAATATTTATATGAAGCACTTTGTTTTTCAAATAGTAGCTTTGGTGGCAGTAATTGTAGCCGGATTTTTCCTGACGTCTCAACAAGTCCTGTTTAATAAAAAAATCGGCAGCGCCCCGGGTAACCAAAAAGTTTCTCCGGAGAAAAAATTAAAAATAATTGACCAAAACGTTATAAATGGTGACGCTGAAGGGACGGTTATTAATATAGAAATTGCCGACACCAAAGAAAAAAGGTCGAAGGGATTAGGGGGAAGGCAATCTTTGGCATCTGATTCGGGAATGCTGTTTATTTTTGACAAAACAGATAAATTTACGTTTTGGATGAAAGGGCTTTCTTTCCCGCTGGATTTTATTTGGATTAAAGATGATGAGATTGTAGAGATTTCACCGGATATTCCATTTCCTGAGAGCGGCCAGAAGGATGAGGACTTGCCAAGGTATACACCTGCTACCCAAATAAACAAAGTGCTTGAGGTAAACGGTGGATTTTCTGCCGCAAATAATGTTAAAGTGGGAGACAAGATAGAGGTACAAAGGTAAAAAATAAAGTGCAAAGAGAAAAATGCAAAATAACAATTTAAGGTTGAATTAATGGAAGTACTGCCCTTAAAAGCAATCAGAGAAGAAGACGGTCCTATTATAGGCAATAACTTGCTCAACCTGGCCAAACTTGCACAGGCGGGTTTACCGGTTGCTGACGGGATTGTGGTAACCCCCCCCAATTTAAAATTCAAAACAATACTTGAACATTTCCAATTTAAGGACAGGGAGGTTTTTGAGCAAAGCCTTCATCTGGTGAAAAGAAAAATTGCAGAGATTCCAGTACCTCTTCAGTTGGGCAGTGTATTGTTTAAAAAAGAAATTAACCCCAAAAAACTTTGGGTAAACTTAATGGATGGTTGGTTTGAGCAGATACGTTCAAAAATATGGCGCGAAGGTTTCTCACCGAAATTTACAACCGTACTGACTGCAGAACCTGTTTTTTTTACCAACAGGGTTACTGCTTCAGGAGAGGTATATTTTAACTACGGCCAGCATCTGGCGGTTGTTAAAACATACAGTGGTAGATTAATACCTGAGCAGGTGCTGGAACTTGAAGCTTTAATAGAAAAAGCCAATAAAAAATTACTCCTGCCTCAAATCTACCAATGGATTGTTAATGCTGATGCAAAAAATAACGGGAAACTGTTGATTGTCAAGCTGTCCCCATTTACCGGCAATCCATTCCAGGAAGGACAGGATTTATATTACAGGGATATAAACAAAAATAAGCCAGAGGATCCGGTTTCAACCGAAAAGTCTTCTGTTAAGGTTTTTCTGGAAATGGGCGATGACTATAAAATTGCCCGGGGTATTGACGGGGTTTTCATTAAAGGGGAAAAAGTTACCGATTATGATACAAAGATCCTGCAGCTTGTTGAGGCGGGGATAACTTTTCCGGCGGCTCCGATTATTTTTAGGTTGCCTGATATTAAGGAGGGTTTTGGAGGGGTAAGGGGAACACTGAAGTTAATACATTCGGATACAATCTTAAAAAAAGAGGCTGAAATTTATCTTTTTTGCCGGCACAAAAAAGGGCTTTTAAATGCAGCTATAGGGATACCTTTTACCAGGTCTGTCCAGGAATTTTTACAGATCAAAAGGGATTTGGCGGTTTTGGGTATCTCCAGGAAAGGCAGCTTAAAATTATGGTTTGAAATGGCAGCCCCGGAAAATATCCTTAATTTGGAAGATTATTTGATGGCAGGTTTTGACGGGGCGATTATTAATTTAGATGAGTTGGCTGCTTGGCTTGGAGGGTTTAACCCTGAAGAGCCGGAAAGCATTTTTTATAAAAAGCAGGTAGGCGCAATGGTTAAATTTTTAGAGGATGGTTTAAAAGTTTTACATAAGGCTGGTATTCCCATGCTTGCCAGCGGGAAACTGGCTTTGCATGATGATGTGCTGGCATTTTTGATAAATAAAGGTGTTTGGGGTATTAATGTTGATTTTTCCAATATATTTGGAATACATGACCATCTTAGGTTTGTTGAAAAAAGAAACTTAAGGCTTAAAACAGCATGAAAGTTAGAGTGTAAATAATAGAATAATCTCTCCTTTGGGACGCTGCGATGAAAGTTTGTTCATCCAAAAAGATAACTTCTGTTTCTCCACAGCCTGATGGATTTTAGATAGCTCCCTAGCCAAAGTTATTTCAACATCACCAAACACCTCCAGCATGTCCCCTAAAGTCCGGGTTAATTTAAAAGGGGCTACAAATATTATATAAGTTGTCTGTAAAATTTTGTTGCTTTGCATGATTTTTTCCAGCATGCTTTTTCTTTTACCCTGTTTTTGGGGTAAATACCCTAAAAATAAAAACTTGTCAGGCGGTAAACCGGATAGGGTGAGGGCGGTTATAACCGAAGTCGGGCCGGGAAGTGAATCAACAGTGATATTTTCCTCCAGACAATTTTTGACCAGTTTATATCCGGGGTCGGAAATCAGCGGAGTCCCTGCATCAGATACCAGGGCAAAGTTTTGTCCCTGTTTGAGTTTTTCTAAAAGCATGGGGGCTGTTTTTTCTTCATTAAAGTCATTTAAAACCATCATTGGTTGTTTAATTTCATAATGGTTGAGTAAAACAGAAGTTCTTCTGGTGTCCTCGCAGATTATTCCGTCACAACTTCTAAGCGCCTCAAGCGCCCTTAAAGTGATATCTTTTAGATTACCGATAGGTGTTGGTATGATAGTTAACATAATATTTGACGGTAGAAAGTGGATGATTGATAATAGTAGTAGAAGATGGAGAATGGAAGGTAAGGATCTAGCTTCTATTTTCAATCCTCAAAATACTATTTTCTATCTTCTATAATCCATAGTCAATTATATTCTATGTTGGAACAGATTGCTAATTGGATAATAAATGTTATCTCAACAATGGGCTACCCGGGAATTATGTTGACTATGGCGGTTGAGTCAGCGCTGATCCCTTTGCCTTCTGAGATAATAATGCCTTTTTCCGGGTTTTTGGTTTCTACAGGAAAATTTGATTTAAATCTTGTTGCTTTATCAGGAGCAGTGGGAAATGTTTTAGGCTCTCTTTTGGCTTACTGGTTGGGGTATTGGGGGCATGAAAGGGTGGTGAGGAGATTAGTAAAGAGGTGGGGTAAATGGATTTTGCTCAGCGAAAAAGAACTGGATGAAGCTGAGAAGCTTTTGCATAAATATAAAGACCTGGTGGTTTTGGGCAGCAGGGTGATCCCGGGGATTAGGACTGTGATCTCACTTCCTTGCGGGATAGCAAAGCTGCCGTTGAAAAGGTTTGTCTTTTTAACCTTTATCGGGTCGCTTATTTGGTCGTATTTTTTGGCATGGATCGGGTTGGTGATGGGGGAAAATTGGGATACACTGGGGCCGTATTTCCATAAAGCAGATGCAGTTGTGGGGGTTGCAATAGCTGGGGGATTAGTGCTATATGTTTATCATAGACTTAAGAGATAATGCCATACATAGAGCAGACGATTGATCTTTTACTCCAGCCCCTTGCAGATTACCTGAAAAATTTACCAGAAAATGAGCAGGATGGGTCCTTAAATTATGCAGTTACTAAGCTGCTGCATGAAATCTACCCTTTGCGCTACAGGCATATCAACAGGGCTATGGGTGTTTTATCCTGTATTGAAAAGGAGTACTACCGTAAGGTTGCAGCACCCTATGAAGACACAAAAATCCAGCAAAATGGGGAGGTAGTTTAATTAATTAAACCTTCTAATCACACCGACGCATTTTCCTTGGATTCTGCAATCTGTTGTATAAATTGGTTGCATGGCAGCGTTGGCAGGTTCCAGGCGGATCCGGTCGTTTTCCCTAAAGAAGCGTTTTAAAGTTGCCAACCCGGTGCCCAAAAGCGCTACCACAATTTCCCCGTCATTGGCAGTCATGGTTTCTTCGATAATCACAAAATCCCCGTCTAAGATTCCATCCTCAATCATTGAATCGCCTTTAACCTGTAAAACATAGGAACGCTTTTTATCAGAAAGCAGCGAAGGTGAAACCCCTATTGTGGCATCGGGGTCAGTGTAGGGCATAATCGGTTCCCCTGCGGCGATAAACCCTAAAACAGGCAGCTCTATGCCCTGCAAGGCGCCTGATATCTTTTGGTCTAAAACCTCAATACCCCTGACAGTCCCTTCAAACCTTTTGATCACCCCTTTTTGGGCCAGGGTCCTAAGATGCTCATGGACTGTTGCCAAGGATGAAACACCGATTGCATCGGCAATTTCACCAAGGGTTGGGGAATAGCCATACTTTTCTATATAGTCCTTTAAAAACCGTAAGACCTGTTTTTGGCGTCTGTAAAGAGTAACAATCATACTACGAAACTTTACCAAACAGAACCCGTAGCTGTCAACTGGGTAAATTTATATCAAACATAGTCAGTTTTGATTATTTGTAAATTTAGTGGTAGGATTTGGGTAAAGAGTTATATGGTTGAGACAGTCAAGAAATTTACTCCGGTGCAAGAGCTTAAAATAAGGCAGTTAGTACATATATCCAAGCTTTTGTATGATCTGGATTTGGAATTTAGGACACTGGGAAAGAATACACTGGAACATAAATGGTTTGACGGCAAAAACCATAGAGTAGAAACTATTAATCAAACATATCTGGACGGGCTTAGGAAAATAAGGAACAATATTTATTTAGCATTAGGCCAGGAAGGGTTTACCAAAGAAGGAAATATGATCCTCCAAAAATATTTAACCCCTTACGATATTGCAATGGGTGATAAATTTAAGCAAAAGTCAGTTGCGGATCAGGCTGTAACCTGATTTTTTTTGGTTCTCAATTATATAACCTAAAGAGACAAAAGCCGGGTTTTTTCTAATCCTGTAAATTAAGGCATTTAAAGCCCAATCAGAGCCTTCACCGTTTTTCCAAAGCGCTTCAAAAATTTCATCCTTGGTGACTGTTTTTCCTGCCCGGCTTTTAAGCAGTGCAAACAACCTTGATTCTTGAAACGGCAGCCTTACTCTGGCGCCCGATTTTATAAAATCAGCGAGGAGGGTGGTAAAAACCTCCAATTTTCCTCCGGTTTTTTTAACAAATCCTGTATCCAAAAGGTACTTTTCCGGAGTTTTTACCTTTTTTCCCAGGGCGGTTTTTTGGAGCAGTTTTCTTTGCGGATATTTAAGATATTTGTACAAGTCTTTAAGCTGGAATTTTATGGCCTTATCCTGCAGGGGATTTTCGTGCAGGCAGTCTGATTTTAAAAGAAGCTGCAAAAGCTGGTAGTGTCCGCCTGATAATTCTAAAGCCCTGTCAAAATCTTGATGCTTCAAAAATTTGGGAGCATTTAGTCCGGTAAGTTTTTTTAGATCTTCTTTTGAGTATGGTTTCAGGTAAAAAGTTTTAGAATACATATTTAAATTTCCGCCTGAGAGGGCTTTTGGTGATTGTTCCAGCAAAGGCCTGTTTGCCGCAAAAACCATGACAATTTTCTCTTTGTCTATATCACGCAATGAGCGCAAATTTGAGAAAAAAGATTGTTCCAGCAAAGGCCTGTTTGCCGCAAAAACCATGACAATTTTCTCTTTGTCTATATCACGCAATGAGCGCAAATTTGAGAAAAAATCTTCATTGAATTCCTTTTTAAGCCTGTCAAAACGGTTAAAAATTATGACTATGCGTCTATGTTTTTGAGCAAGCTCTTCCAGAGGATGGCGCAACTGCTTGCGGAGCAGTTTAAAGAGCTCACTTCTTGACAGTTTTGGAAGCTCATTGATATCGACATGGACAAAGTATGCGAATTTTTGGGTCGCCAGGAAACGCAAAAAAATAGAAATACCCATCGAAGGCATGCCGCAGACTGAAAATGTTGTGGAGTTTTCAATAAGTTGCCTGATCTTTTTAATATCCTCCCTGCAAAATTTCGGCCCCAGTTTTGCTTCTTTGAAAGAATTTGACATAAGTAAGTTGAAACGCGTCACTATTTTATCACTTTTTTATCAAGCAAAGCATTAAGAAGTTGTTTATGATTCTAAAACAATGAAAGAGCATGTCGACAGGGCTAGGCGTCAATACGAAGGAGAGATGGAAAAAGAAAAGTGGTTGGTTTTTTACAGCGGTATAAAAGAAATTGAAGAAGTTGAGGAATTAGTTTCGGGATTACCGGATATAGAACTGGAAGTTGTTGCAGAGTCACCGCGGCGCTAGATTTTACGGCTTGAAAGCAATAAGAGGATATTTAAGCGGGAATATAAAAGAATATGATTAAAGAATCAGAATTGAATAGATTTGACAAAGAAAAAATTGAGGCAATTATTGCAAATTACCGCAAATATCCTTTAGATGATCCTAAAGCAGACCCTCGCAGAAAAGTTTTTGAAAGCAGCATTTTTAATGGACCATCAAGAACGAGATACATGTATAAGAATTTATAGTAAGCATATTGCAGGAGTAACAATTCCGGAGGAGGTAAGAGATAGGGAATGGTTAAACCAAGTGGGAAAGAATTTGAATGGAGTAGGGGAAAAGCCCAAAAATAATGGAGTAATCTTTTGGCAGGAAATTTCCAAACTAGTGCCCGAACTGCTTTCCCATGAAGAGTTGAGCTGGTTAATGGAAAATGATCCAAAAGGAACAGGTGGATTTGATTTGTGTTGTAATATGTATTTTTTTGGACATTCATTACTTGCAAGTATGTTTGGGGTTTCTGTACATGCCTGGAAGTAAAAATAGCCTGCCACCTCGGAGGTGGGAGGCAAAGGCTAAATTATTAATTTTTTGGTTGGTTTTAAAAACGACTGAAAGGAGGTGATTAAAATAGCAAAAGAGAGAGAACCGGAATATTCCGGTAATGTGAAAATTAAGCTTGAATCGGCAGTAGTCACCAGTGATAGATCTGCACGTGTTTTGGTTTATGACGGTGAAAGGTTAGTGGCAGAGATTTTAGCGGAAATGAGGATGGGTTTGGGCGCAGATTATGGGATGTACCATTATGTAACGCTCCATCCTACCCAAAAAACGGTATGTAAATTACTGGTTTAAAAGGTTGGATAGCATGTCCAGCACAGTTTTGCCAGGATTTTTAGGGTCAGGGATGGCAGCGAGGCATTTTTTGTACTGCCCCTCAATAGTTGCAGCCTGTTTTAATAATCCCGCATCTTTTAAATGTTCAAAAGTTTGAGCTGCAAAAAGCAGGTTGATGTTGCCTGAAAAATGGGGATCATCAAAAAAAGTTCCGCAGCTGGTCCTCGAAGTTAATGCTGAAACCTTAGCGCTGATCAGTGACAAACGGGGAGTGGTATGGACCCCGCCCGGGTTTTTAAAATGTTTATCAAAAGATGAGGCCATCAGCTCTATGTAGTCTTCCTGTTTTAATCCAAACTCTTTTTTGACAATTTTTGTGACAGCATCATTTAATTTTTGATGTGATTTATAAAATGGGGCCTTCCATGATAAATCTCCCTGCCCGCAGCTGCAGACCCCCTGCCACCTGATTAAATTTCCGTGGGGACAGCTCCAGGCAGTCCTTTCCTTAAGCCTGCCCCGCAGGGGGTTTTTGATCTCCAGATCATTTATAGGGATAGTGTTTATCCCATGGTTTGGCAGGGCGTTGTTTAATAAGTATTCTAAAAATATATCGCCAAACTTCCAGTGCCAGCCGAAAGTCTCCCCGTCTGTCCAGCCGATACAGATCTCATCTTCCTTCAGTTGATAGGCTGTGGGGAGTATGAACTGTTTTGCAAAAACATTAGAGTTATGTTTTTCAGCAAAAGCCAGCGCACCGGAAAACCGCCTGTTAAACGGCAAAGCGAGAAGGTTTATTTTACCGGGAAGCTCCAAAAAAACAGGCTTGTTATCGCAAAAACCGCCTGATTCAAGCTCAATTTGTTCAGGCGCGCAGATTACACCCCGGTAACCGGATTTTGATAATATTGCCAGCGTCTCATTATCCAGTGCGCTCTCAGGCGCCCAAAAATATTTTGGTGTAAACCCCAAACTGTTGATCCCCGCTCCGGTTAAAATCTCCTTGTCTTCTTTTATAAGGTCAGGCAAAAGTGGATGGATAAAAGGATCACCCACACCGTTGCTGCTAATAGATTCTTGTATGACAGACAATGTTTGTCTGTCTCCTTTTTCCAGTTGCTCCCGCAAAATCCCATAACAGGTAAATGAAACTTTTTCAAGCAGGCCTTTTTTTGCCAGGGGGTGGTAACATTCCTCGGTTATAACTTCTGTCCAGTTTTTGCCTGTTTCCTGATAGTTTTGTGGGTCTGTTTTAATATGTCTTAAATTTTTATGGGAAGCTTCCCTAGGGGGTTGGTAAAGATGCAGGCCGACAGATAACTCTCTGGTCATTTTTTTGATTATACTCCACTACCTTAACCATTTGACAAATTAGATTCATAAAGGTACAATTCACTCTCAACTATGGGTTAATTAAATCTTAAAAATATGAGCATAGAATCATCAATCCGGACAAGCCGTGAAATCAGTGTGGATCCTTTGGAAATTTATTTAAAAGATATTAACCAGGGGGAGTTACTGACAGCGCAAGAGGAGCTAGACTTGGCTAAAACTTACGGAAAAGGCAGGAGGGCTCAAGAAAAATTAAAAACATGTGAAGGCGGCCGCAGCAAGAAAAGGTTGGAAAAGATTGTTGCTGAAGGGCAGGAGGCAAAAACAAAACTGATTGAAAGGAATTTAAGGCTGGTTGTTAGTATAGCGCAAAAACACGGCAGAAAAGGTTTACCCCTTTTGGATTTAATCCAAGAGGGCAACTTCGGACTTTTCAGGGCGGTTGATAAATTTGATTTTAAGAGGGGATATAGATTTTCAACATATGCTTACAGATGGATAGAACAATTTATAAATAGGACTCTGGCTAATGATTCAAGGAATATCAGAATACCGGTGCATGTGGTTGAAAAGTTTGGCAGGATAGACAGGATTTCTGCAGATGTGGCACAGGAATTTGGCAGGGAGGCAACACCCGAAGAAATGGCATTGGCAATGAATACTACAGTTGCCAGGATAAGGGAGATCGATAGAGCCAGGCAGGAATCTGTTTCGCTTGAAAAGCCTGTCAGAAGCAAGGATGGTGATGACCGGGCAGCCAAATTGGAAGATATTATAAAAGCCCCGGATGATTCTGCAGTTGAAGCGGTAGAAAGTGTTGCAGAGTCCGAACTTTTAAAAATCCTGAAAGATAATTTAAGCGAGAGGGAATATCAAGTGTTGCTAATGCGCTTTAGTGAGCAAAAACCACTTCAGGAAATAGCAGGGGCTATTGGTATATCCAGGGAGAGGGCCAGGCAGATTGAAATAAAGGCTTTGGGGAAGTTAAGAACACCCAGAATACAAAACAGACTAAAAAAGTTCATTAGTGATGAACCGCTAAAAATTATAAGAGAAAACTATTCATAAGAGGTTGTATTAGGCTCCATCCTATAATTGGGGTTGTTTAAGAATTCATCAACTTTGTTTAAAATCTCAAAAGGTGTAAGACGCATTTTCATCAGATACCCCTGGGCACCTATCCGGAAAGCATAGTTTATAATATTTTCACTACCCAGGTTAGTGATCAACACCACTGGAATTTTTTTAGTGCTTTCCTGGCTTTTTAATTTTTTCAGCACCTCTATGCCGTTTAATTTAGGGATCATTATGTCCAGCAAAATCAGGTTTAAATCTGAAGAGGCCATCTTTAATGCCTGTTCCCCATCGATTACAGTAATAACCTGGTAACCTGCTTCGGTCAGAATTTTTTGGTAAAGTTCACTGATAAACGATTCATCTTCTACCAGTAAAATTTTACCTTTGCTGTTCATATATCAAAGCGGCAGTGAAAAACTAAATACAGAGCCTTTCCCAAGCTCAGAGCTGACCCAGATCTTGCCTTTATGGACCTGGATAATAGCTTTTGATATGTATAAGCCAAGACCAGTGCCCTTAGATCCTTGTTCCAGGTTTCCCGCCACTCTGAAGAATTTAGTAAAAAGGTGCGGCAGCGCTTCTTTGGGGATACCTTCACCTGTGTCTCCGATATGTGTGATAATTTCAGTGGGGGCAGTTTCTATCCAAACTTTCACAATTCCTCCAGGGTGGGTATAGGTTATGGCATTTGACAGCAGGTTGAATAAAACTTCGGTTATTCTTAACCTGTCCACAGATACTTTGGGTACAGGTTGGGTTGGTTCGATAAAGGTAAGTTGGATCTTTTTTTCTTTAGCGCTGTTGGAAAAGCTGTTGACAACATCTTTGACTAAAGGTGTCCAGTCTATTGGTTGGGTGGCGACAGACAACATCCCTTTCTCAATCCTTGAGACGCTTAGCAGATTGTCAACAAGACCACCCAGTTGTTGGGTTGAGATATCAATCCTGTTTAAAAACATCATCTGTTCCTCAGATAAGTTCTTGGAACTTTCCTGCAAAAAAACAGATAAATACCCTTTGATTGAAGTTAAAGGCGTCCGCAGTTCATGGGCAGCCATTGTCACAAAATCGAGTTTCATGGCTTCCAGTTGTTTTTCCTTGGTGATGTCATGCAGGGTCATGACACAGCCTACGTTGGAGATTGTCCCCTCAGTTATATGCGATACCACAAGGTTGATAAAAGCCTCTTTATGGTTGGGTTGCAGATGTTGCGGCTGTTTTTTCAAGCTGACAAGTTTAAGGTCTTGTTTGTTAAAAACAATCCCTTCAAAAGTATCTGTTTTAATCGGGCAATATAAAAGACTGGAAAGCTCATCTGTATTTTCAAAAATTTTGATTAAACTGCCTATTGGTTTTCCGATTGCTTCCTGGGCTGTAAACCCTGTCAACTGCTGTGCTGCCTTATTAAATACAGTAACATTCCTGCTTAAATCTACGGCGATTACAGCATCAGCAATACTGGATAAGGTTACGGCAGATTTATTCTTTTCCGTTAAAATAATATCCCTGTCAAGCGCTGACTTTTGCGTTGATTCCTGGAGTTTTTGGGCTAAAACATTAAAAGTTTCACCAAGGTGTTCAAATTCATCACCGCTTTGGATGCGTATCCTGTAATTTAGGTTCCCTCCGTTGATATAACCGCTGCCTGTTTCCAGCTCCTCTACAGGCTTGGTGACCTTATGGGCAAAAAAAAGGCTTAAAAGCGCTTCAGCAACCAAAAAAAATAAAGTAAGAATTAAAGCAAAAGTCCATGAGATATCTTGAACATTAAGCAATATGAGGTTGTTAACAGTAAGCGGTACGGTAGCTGTTAAAATAAAAAGGAGTATTAATTTTTGCTTTAACCCTGGTTTTGGCAGCTCCACCCTTTAATATTATCAGGATATTTAGGGGATTGACAATAGCAAACTTGTTTTTTGCGGTTTTGAAACATAGAATATAGTGTTCATGGCAAAATTTCAGATTGTGTCAGCTTTTAAGCCCACCGGTGACCAGCCACAAGCCATTAATATGCTTGCGGTTGGTCTCAGGCGTGGGGAAAAACACCAGGTTCTCCTGGGTGTAACAGGCTCAGGTAAAACATTTACTATGGCAAATGTTATTAAGGCTGTGCAAAAACCGACCCTGGTAATATCCCACAATAAAACTTTAGCCGGCCAGCTTGCCCAGGAATTTAAATCCATTTTCCCTAAAAATGCAGTTGAATACTTTGTGTCTTACTATGATTATTACCAGCCTGAAGCCTATATCCCTCCATCAGATACATACATCGAAAAGGAAACTACAATAAATGAGGAGATTGAAAAACTACGTCTTTCGGCTACTACTTCTCTAATGACCCGCAAGGATGTTATTGTGGTAGCTTCGGTTTCCTGCATTTATAATTTAGGCTCCCCGGTTGAATACGGAGGAGCTATCCTGGAGCTTAAAAACGGAGTAAAGGCAGGGTTTGAAGCAGTTTTAAAGGTTTTGCAGAAAATGTTTTACTCCCGAAGTGGCATAGATTTTAAAAGGTCAACATACCGGGTTTCGGGGGATACATTGGATATTTTTCCGTCATATGCTGACTCAGCTTTCAGGGTTGAGTTTTTGGGGGACAAAATAGAAAAGATATCAAGCCTTAACCCCCTAACCGGTGAAGTATCTTTGGTGAATGAAACAGTCACCATTTATCCTGCCAAGCATTACATCACGCCGGAGCAAAGGTTAAAACCTGCTATAGCACAGATAGAAAGTGACTTAGAGTCCAGAGTCCAGAGTCTAGAGAAAGCAGGCAAGCTGTTGGAGGCGCAGAGGTTAGAACAAAGAACCAATTATGACCTGGAGATGATAAAAGAGTACGGGGTTTGCAACGGTATAGAAAATTATTCCAGATATTTTGACGGCAGAAAAGTTGGTGATCCGCCGTACACCCTGCTTGATTTCTTCTCCAAAGACTATCTGTTAATTATTGATGAATCACACATTACTTTGCCTCAAATTAGGGGGATGTACAACGGAGACAGGTCAAGGAAAGAGACATTGATTGATTTTGGTTTCAGGCTGCCTTCGGCTTTGGATAACAGGCCGCTTAAATTTGAAGAATTCCAAAGAAGGATAAATCAGGTAATTTATGTTTCAGCAACCCCTGATGAGTATGAACTAAGCCTGGCTGGCTATACCTCCATGGGATTACACCCCCGAGGTGAAGGGTATGGGTTAATGCCGGATGACACCTCGGGGGTGAAGCAAAAGGACAATATTGCAGAGCAGCTGGTCAGGCCGACAGGGATTGTGGACCCGGAGATTTTTGTCAAGCCTACAGAAGGGCAGATCGCTGATGTGATGGGGGAGGTGGAAAAAAGAGTCAGGGCAAAGGAGAGAGTATTAATCACAACTTTGACTAAAAGAATGGCGGAGGATTTATCGGAATATTTGGCAGAGCGGGGGATCAAAGTGAATTATTTACACTCGGATATAGAAACCCTGAAGCGCTCGGATATCCTGCAGTCATTAAGGCTTGGTGAATATGATGTATTGGTTGGGATTAATCTTTTAAGGGAGGGGTTGGATCTGCCTGAGGTGTCTCTGGTAATAATTTTAGACGCTGACAAGGAGGGTTTTTTGCGCTCTAAGACGTCGCTCATCCAAACCATGGGTAGGGCAGCCAGGCATGTTAAGGGTCAGGTGATTATGTATGCAGATACTGTCACTAAATCAATGCAGGCTGCAATAGATGAGGTGGAGCGTCGCCGGGGTTACCAGTTAGAATACAACAAAAAACAGGGGATAATCCCAAAAAGCATAGAAAAAGAGCTAAGGGACAGGTTGATAGAAAAAGTTGAAGCATTGGAAAAAAGGCTTAGTCATGAACTAACAATAGAGGATATTCCGCCAAAAGAGAGAGAAAAAATGGTGAAGCTTTTGGAGCAGCAGATGAAAGAAGCAGCAGAGCTGCTGGATTTTGAAGAAGCTGCAAGGCTAAGGGATCAGATTAAAGAATTAGGTGGTTAGGGTCTGGAAAGATCAATATTGAAGTCAACCCAAGGAGCTTCAGGAGTCCTTCCGAAGTATAGGATACCAGTTCCCTCAGCCATCCAATGTGTAACATTATTTGGTCCGATCGGACCATTTTGTGTTATTTTTGAACCAGAATACCTCGCAGCTCTACTGCGGGGTGGGATTATGAAATTTTAAAAGAGGCTGTAAAAATCAGAGATCAGATTAAAAACTTTTCAGCTTTTTTGCATTTTTTGCTGATTCCTCAAAGACCCTTTTTGTATCTTCAATCAGCTTCCGGTCTGCCATTGCCGAATGGGCCCAATTTTGGGTGTAGTTACAACCTGAAATTTCACAATACCAACCGTCATCCGCGGCAGTCAGGGTAGGGCTGAAGTCAAGTCCTTTATGCGGATAACCGCAGGTGAATGGATGCCAGACCCCGCTTTGCTGGTAAAAATTTAACGCTTCAACCTGTTCTGAAGTAAAAGGTGCGGTAATTATTCCCGGTTGGATTTCATTGTTAATATTTTTTTCAGGAGTAGGTTCCATGCGGATATTATACAAGGGCTTTAAAAAATTTGCAAAACTTGGTACAATTGCTTGCATTTATGGCAGCAGACAAAATTATTATTAAAGGGGCCCGCGAAAACAACCTGAAAAATATTGACTTGGAGATTCCCAAAAACCAACTTGTGGTTTTTACAGGGATCTCCGGTTCCGGTAAATCCTCGCTGGCTTTTGACACCCTTTATGCTGAAGGGCAGAGGCGTTATGTTGAATCCTTAAGCGCTTATGCCAGGCAGTTTTTGGGGGTGATGGATAAACCTGACGTTGATTATATAGAAGGGTTATCCCCTGCCATCTCAATTGACCAGAAGGCTGCTTCCCACAACCCAAGATCTACCGTAGGCACAACGACTGAAATATATGATTATTTAAGGTTGTTGTTTGCCAGGATAGGCCATCCCCATTGCCCAATCTGCGGCAGGGAGATCTCCAGGATAAGTGTGGAGCAGATAGTAGAACAGGCGCTGGAAAGTCAAAAGGAAAAAGTAAAAAGTAAAAAAGGCGGAAGGATTATGGTGTTGGCGCCTATTGTCAAAGATAGGAAGGGAGAATATACATCACTTTTTGAGGATCTTAGAAAAAAAGGGTTTTCCAGGGTGAGGATTGATGGGGTTATCAGGGATTTGGCAGAAGACTTTTTACTGATTAAAACAAACAAACACACCATTGATGTGGTAGTGGACCGCCTAGTGTTGGATAAAACTGCCATTTCGAGTATTAGCGAGAAATCTCAAGTTCTCACACGCCTTTCACAATCCATTGAAACAGCTCTTAAAATGGGGGAGGGGTCAGTTATCATTTCAGAAGTTTTAGATGCTTCACTGGAATTTCCGGTAAACCCCAAAAAAATGAAGGACCACCTTTTTTCAGAGAGGTTTGCCTGCCCTGTAGATAACATAGCGCTTGCGGAGATTGAACCAAGGCTTTTTTCATTTAACTCCCCTCATGGGGCTTGCCCTGGGTGCA
Source organism: Candidatus Daviesbacteria bacterium (assembly GCA_016186955.1). Taxonomy (GTDB): domain Bacteria; phylum Patescibacteriota; class Microgenomatia; order Daviesbacterales; family UBA10151; genus JACPKP01. The sequence goes on from JACPKP010000004.1 coordinate 85,524, forward strand.
CCGGACTAGGCACATTACTTGAGATTGATCCTGACGCTGTGTTAAACCCAATACTATCTATAGCGGAAGGGGGGATATTGCCCTGGTCAAAGCTTGCCAATAATGAAACCTGGTTTACCAGGCTCATTGAAGCTGTCGGGAAGAAATACGGTTTTGACCTTTTTACCAGGCTAGGGCAAATTTCCGAAAAAAGTAAGAAAGTTTTGCTTTTTGGGGCAGGAGATGAACAATTTAAAGTTGAGGGTAAAAACAGGCAGGGGAGATGGACCCATTTTTATTCCACTTTTGGTGGTTTAGTTGAATACCTTAAAGAGCGCTACAAAGAGACTGAATCTGATTATGTAAAAGCCGAAATTGAAAAATATATGGTTAAAGAAATATGCCGGTTATGCCTTGGCGCAAGACTCAAAAAGGATGTTTTATCTATCACTGTTGACGGATTAAACATTGCTGAGGTAACTACCCAGTCCATAAATGAGGCATTGGAGTGGTTTAAAACCTTGGTTATGCCAAAACTGACAGAGCGTGAAATAACAATAGCGAAACCGGTCCTGAAAGAAATTTGTTCCCGCCTGCAGTTTTTAGTTGACGTAGGGCTGGCATACCTAACGTTGGACCGGGCTGCCATGACTTTGGCAGGAGGGGAATCGCAAAGGATTAGGCTGGCATCCCAGATCGGATCAGGACTTTCAGGTGTTTTATATGTTTTAGACGAACCTTCAATAGGATTGCACCAGCGGGATAACAACAGACTTATTGAGACTTTAAAAAGGCTGCGGGATTTGGGCAATACAGTCATAGTTAATGAGCATGATGGGGAAACTATAGAAAATGCGGATTTTCTAATTGAGATTGGCCCGGGAGCAGGGGAACACGGCGGGTATATTACATTTACGGGTACACCCGGGGAGATGAAGCAAGATAAGGATTCTCTGACAGGTAAGTATTTGTCAGGCAAGAAAAAAATTGAAGCTTTACCCGATTCAGCCCTTAGGAAAACTTCCGAAAACTTCGGGACTTTGGAAATAGTGGGTGCGAGCGAGCATAATTTAAAAAACATCAATGTTAAATTCCCCTTAGGAAAACTTATCAGCATAACCGGGGTGTCTGGTTCGGGAAAATCAACTCTTGTGCATGATATTTTATATCGGGCTTTAGCAAATAAATTTTTCCACTCCAGGGAAAAAGCAGGCCAATTTCAAGAACTGGTTGGGATAGAAAATATTGATAAGGTTGTTTTAGTTGACCAATCCCCGATTGGGCGCACACCAAGATCCAACCCGGCTACTTATACAGGATCGTTTACTTTTATCAGGGAGCTTTTTTCTTCATCACCTGAGGCTAAAATACGCGGTTATGATCCCGGCAGGTTTTCATTTAATGTTAAAGGTGGCAGATGTGAAGTGTGCGAAGGAGAGGGGCAGATCAAAATTGAGATGCAGTTTTTACCCGATGTATTTGTAACTTGTGAAGCCTGCGGAGGTAAAAGGTATAACAGGGAGGCTTTGGATATGCATTTTAAGGAAAAAAATATCTCTGAGGTTTTGGATATGACAGTGGAGGAAGCTTTAGATTTTTTCAAAAATATCCCTCAGGTAAAAAATAAGCTGACGGTTTTAAATGATGTAGGGTTGGGGTATATCAGGTTGGGGCAGTCTGCCACAACCTTGTCAGGAGGGGAGGCCCAAAGGGTGAAGCTCTCAACCGAGCTTTCCAAACGCCCAACAGGGCATACTCTTTATATCCTTGATGAACCCACAACAGGGCTGCATTTTGCGGATATTGAGAGGCTGTTACAGATTCTCAGAAGGTTGGTTAACTTGGGCAATACTGTGGTGATCATTGAACATAACCTGGATGTGGTGAAAAATGCAGACTGGGTCATAGATCTGGGCCCTGAGGGCGGGGATATGGGAGGGAAAATTATCGGTGAGGGTACACCAAAACAGCTGTCACAAATTAAAACTTCCTACACCGGCCAATATTTAGCAAAGATATTTTAAGGATTGCGTTTTGGGAAAGGCAGTTTTGTTTGGTTTAAAGCATCTTTGAGTTTAGGGTCAGTAATGCCTTCGAAGGTTTCCGCTGCTCTTTTGGTTGTTTGATCAACAATTCTTTCGGCCTCTTCGTCAGTTATACCACCCCTTGCTACCAATTCTCTAAAAAACTCAGTACCCAAGTGCTTTGTCCAGATATCTACATAGTCCTGAACAGTCTCAAGTTCTTTTTTAATGGATATCACCTCCCAAATAAATTATTAAATATAGAACATAAAAATACAAGTCTCTCAATTGATGTCAAAAATACCCTGCAGTCTTGAAGGTTGCAATGTTTGGGATAAATCTTCAACGTAGCGGTGTAATATATCTTGTCGTATTTTCTAATCTTCGGGTAGTTTTTTCCAAGCGGTCAATCCTTCGGAGAAGCTGTTCCAATGCAAGAGTTTTAGCTTCCTGGGAACCCTCCTCCAAAGTTTTGGCAAGGCTAGATGCCTCCTTTGCTATATCATCTACTGGTAATCTTTCCGGCATTAATCCCACCCCCAATTTTTAATCATTATAGCACAAAAACTATAACTGCTGTATATAGTTTGGCTAAATTCGTAATTGGTGTCTTTTCCTGCTAGAATTTAGATTAGATCCTATTGTGGTAGTTTCCACTCCAGGATGACAGTTAATGAAGAAAATAATTTATTGCGTAATAATTTTACCTGTTTTACTTTTTACTTTTTACTTTTTACTTTTTACTCCTGTTTTTGCTGCAGGGGAGTTTGCCACCTCATATAACATTACCTATGATGTGCTGCCTTCAGGGGAGACTGAGGTGGAGGAAGATGTTAAACTAAGGAACTTAACTGACCGTTTCTATGCCTCCTCTTTTACCCTAAGTATTGGGGCAACCAGTATCTCTGATGTTACAGCCTCAGATTCGCAGGGGCAGATTCCAGTGGAAGTTTCAAAAAATAATACAAAAACCAATATTACAGTTAGATTTACCTCCCAGGTTGTTGGCAAGGACAAAGAGTATCTTTGGAAACTCAGGTTTAAATCCAAGGATTTTGCACAAGCACAAGGTAAAATTTGGCAGGTATCGGTGCCAAAGATTTCTTCGCTTGAGGATTTGGATAATTATAGCTTGGTATTATCCATACCCGTTAGCTTTGGTGATCCGACATCAATCACCCCGGAACCCAAAAAACAGACTGAGGCAGGGGGTAGATTGAATTTATATTTTACAAAGGAACAGCTTTCGGATTCAGGAGTTTTAGCTAATTTTGGCACTGACCAGACCTTTGAATTTCAGGCTAACTTTCAAATTTACAACAAATCCATAGTGCCAGCTTTAGCCAGAATCCCTTTACCTGCTGATACAGAGTACCAGCAGGTAATGATACAAAACATTAACCCGAAACCGGAAAATGTCATCAAAGATGGCGACGGCAACTATATAGCCTGGTTTAAGGCGGACAAAAGACAATCTTTAAAGGTAGAAGTTTCCGGTTTAGCCCGCCTGTCCTTCAAAAGCAAAAAAAAGACAGAACTCTCCACAGATGAGATAATTACTTATACCTCAAGCCAGAAATACTGGGAAAAAGATACTCCCCAGATTAAAAATAAACTTGCGGAGGTTTTTAAGGATAAAAAGATCAACTCAAATTCAGAAAAAGCAAGGTTGATCCATAAATTTATAAGCTCCTTTTTACAGTATGACCAGAGCAGGTTAAACGAAAAAAATTTCCAGAGGTTGGGAGCCTTAACTGCCCTTTCCAACCCTGACAAGGCATTATGCAGTGAGTTTACTGACCTGTTTGTTGCAATGGCGCGCTCAGCGGGTGTGCCCGCAAGGGCGCTCATCGGGTATGCATACACCTCCAACAATGATTTAAGGCCGCTTTCTTTTGGAGACAGCATCCTTCATGCATGGCCTGAATATTTTGACCCTGATTTGGGATGGGTTATGGTTGATCCGACCTGGGAAAATACTACAGGCGGAGTAGATTATTTTTCCAAGCTGGATTTAAATCATTTTGTTCTTTTAACAAGGGGGTTATCTTCCGAAGATCCGCTACCTCCGGGTGAGGTGAGTGTTAAATTTTCCGATGCAGAATTTAAACCAAGTGCGAAAATTAACCTGTCGATTGATGCCCAGCCGGAAATCTTTGCAGCCTTTCCTGCAAAAGCTACAGTGCGGGTGGAAAATTCCGGAAATGCAGTAGCTCCTATAAGCAATTTAAGCTTTTCTGCTGCAAATTTGAAAATTGTAGGTGATAATCCGGTTGGGGTTCCAGGTTTGCCCCCTTTTGGGTCATTTAAGTATGAGTATGATCTTCGGACTAATAACCTTTGGGAATCATATGATGATATCCTGCAGCTTAAAGTAGGAGAAGAGACAATTGAAAAAAAAGTAAGAATTAAACCTTTTTTTGCCTACCAGTATTTTGCACCGGTAGTAATAAGTATTATTTTATTGATGGTAGGTATTTATGCCGGAATATTGTACCTGCGGCTTAAAAACAGAAACGATTATAATTTAAAACCCCGTTGAGTATGGTTCCAAATTATATTGAGAGGCTTAAAATTCCCCATAAACCCGGTATTTATATTTTTAAAAGTAGGGACGGGAAAGTTTTATATGTGGGGAAAGCAGTAGACCTTTACCGCCGGGTTTCTTCCTACTTTAATGGCAGGAGTGTTGGCAATACTGCACATTTGGTAGAGAGAATCAGCAGTTTAAAGACAATAATAGTGGAATCAGAGCTTGAAGCGCTGATTTTAGAAGCCAATCTGATCAAAAAGTATCTACCTCCTTTTAATATCCGCCTTATTGATGATAAGGATTACCTTTATATTGCAGTCACTAAAGAGGATTTTCCTAAGGTGATAACAGCCAGAAAAAAAGACCTGAAGCCTATCAAAGAATGGTTTGGGCCTTTTCCTTCCGCAACAACTGTAAAATCAACGCTCAAACAGTTAAGAAGAGTTTTTCCATGGTGTAGCAACCCACCAAAAACACGGCAACGACCGTGTTTTTACTACCATATTGGTTTATGCCCAGGGGCATGCGTTGGCAAAATTTCCAAAGCTGACTATGCAATAACCATCAGGAGATTTTCCAAATTTATGAAAGGACAAAAGCAGGCGTTGTTAGATGAGCTGACAAGTAATATGCAAAGGTTTGCAAAAAACCAGCAGTTTGAGGAGGCGCAAAAAGTTAAAAAAATAATAACAGGAATTGAGTACCTGACCCAAACCAACAGGGTGGCAAAATATCTGGAAAACCCCAATTTTTTAGAACAGGAAAACTTAGAAGCTCTTCATAACTTACAAAAGGATCTCAATTTACCAAAACTTCCGGTTAGAATTGAAGCTTATGATATCTCCAATATACAGGGTATGGAGGCGACAGGTTCAATGGTGGTTTTGACTGATGGTGAAATTGATAAATCCCAGTATAGGAAGTTTAAAATTAGGAGCTCCGGCAGGCCTAATGATGTGGGGATGCTACAGGAGATGATGGGAAGAAGGTTAAATCATCCAGAGTGGGGTATCCCGGACCTGATTTTAATAGACGGAGGGAGAGGACAGGTGAGGGGAGTGTACAATGTCGTTCTGCAAAACGATCTAAAGATTGCTTCGTCCTCCGATGGACATCGGAGTCCTCGCAATGACGTCATTGCGAGCGAAGCGAAGCAATCTATCCCCATTTTTGGTCTTGCAAAGCGGATGGAATGGCTTTATCCTTCCGAAGGCGAAGTAATTAAGCTGCCAAAAAGAAGCCTGTCTTTGCGCCTTTTGCAAAAGATCCGTGATGAGTCCCACAGGTTTGCAATAACTTACCACAGAAAATTAAGGCAAAAAAAATTTGGTTTAGTCACAAAGTAGGTTATAATGAAGCTTATGAAGATCCTTTTACGAAGTTTCCTGATACATCTGATCACCATTATCGCGGTAACAAAAATTTTACCTGGGTTTACTTATACCGGAGGTATTAAAACTTTAATTATTGGTGCAATTGGGCTGATGATTATAAATTGGCTTATTATTCCGCTTTTAAAAATTATGTTCCTGCCTTTGAATTTGTTGACTCTAGGATTTTTTACTTGGGCTGTTAATGTGGTGGCGATCTATTTTTTGACTGTATTGGTGCCACAGCTTAAGATTATCCCTTACTTTTTTCAAGGAGCGGAGATAAACGGTTTTATCATCCCTCAGGTAGAACTAAATATTTTGATGGTGGCAATTTTGGCCTCATTTTTGGTAGGATTAATATCACATGTTTTGCAGTGGTTGGTAAAGTAGCATGAACCATCAGATTATAGCTATTATTCAAATCATTTTAGGACTCCTTTTGACTGGTTTAATCCTGTTGCAATCTAAAGGCACAGGTTTAGGCTCCACTTTTGGGGGTGATATGGGTTTTTACGGTACAAAACGAGGGGCAGAAAAGATGCTTTTTATACTGACTATTGTAACTGCATCACTTTTTCTAATAACCTCTATTTTGGCAGTTTTTATAGTTAGATGACATTTTTAAGGAAGATTCTTTTATCTTTGAAGGTATTCTGGCTTTTTTTAAAAAGGAAAAAAACAACCTTTTTGATCTTTTTGTTTTTAATCACTGTGTTATCTGTGGGGATTTTTACCTTGAAAGATGATATTGTCAGGTCTTCAATTACAGAAGGAATAGTCGGGACTTATACGGAGAAAGATTTACCGGTTATTGTCACCAGCCTTTTATCCCAAAGCCTTTTTGTATCGGGGAAAAACGGTTTTACTAAACCCAATCTTGCTTCATCACTCCAAACCAACAATGATGCAACAGTTTTTACGGTGACACTCAAAAATAACCTTCATTGGGTTGACGGCACAGACCTGACCACCCAGGATATAGAATTTTCCATCCCTGATGTGGAAGTAAAAACCAGGGATAATAAAACTATCGAATTTAAATTGGCTGATTCTTTCAGCCCTTTTCCCACGCTTTTAACAAAGCCAATCTTTAAGAAAAATACCAATATTGGACTTGGGCCATACAGGATAGAAAGTATCCAAAAAGATAAAATATTTATTAAAAAGATTATGCTTAAACCTGTGGGAAAAGATATGCCGGATATAGTTATCAGGTTTTATCCAAATGAGAGGATAGCAAAAGAAGCGTTAAGGTTGGGGGAGGTGCATGTTTTACTGGGTGTCCAAGAACTTGAAGACCTGCAAAAAGAAAAAACACTAAATATGATATCAAAACCAAACTACCAACAGCTGGTTACAATATTTTATAATACCAAAGACCCGGTGCTCTCAGATGAGAATTTGAGGACAGCATTAAGTTTTCAGGCGCCCAGTATTAAAGGTGAGGCAGAGGCAAAAAGCCCGATACCTCCTTTCTCTTTTGCATTCAGGGACGATGTTAGGGATTATCTTGATAATTATGAACAGGCAAGGTTAAGTTTTACCAAAGTCCGGAAAACAGATAAGATCGTTTTGACATCAACCAATTCATTAAAAGGGGTTGGAGAACAGGTTATTGCAGCTTGGAAAAAGTTAGGGGTTGATGCGGTTTTAAGGGTAGAAAGCGGAGTGCCTCAGAACTTTCAGGCTCTACTTATTGCCCAAAACATCCCGCTCGATCCTGACCAATACTCGCTTTGGCATTCAACACAGGCCCTGACAAATATATCAAAATTTTCATCACCAAGGGTTGATAAAGACTTAGAAGACGGTAGAAAGATAATAGACCCGGAGGTCAGGAAGCAGAAATACCAGGATTTTCAGAAAGTTTTACTGGACCATCCCCCCGCAACCTTTTTATATTTCCCCAAATATAACATTGTTTACAGGAAAAAAGTTGAGGGAATGCTTACAAAGATAATAAAACTTCAGCTGCCTCAATTTTTCCAGGAATGATTATCTACTCCTATTTATCAAGAAATCTGAAAGCCCGTTTAAAAGTAACTGGTTTAACCGGTTTTTTGTAATGGCGGGGATGATTTTTTTAGCATTTGTGGTATAGGCTAAAGCTTTATTTTCAGCATATTCCAGCGCTCCGCACCGGGTAAATATTTGCCTGGTCTCCAGGAAGTTTTTTGGACTGATTTTGCCTTTGCCGTAATTCTTTTTGATAAAATCTCTCTGTTTTTGGTTTGCATTTTGCAGCGCATAGGTCAAAAGAAGTGTATTTTTGCCTTCCTCAATATCAGAAGTGACGGATTTACCAAGAGTCTTTTCATCTCCGAACACCCCTAAAATATCATCTTTAATCTGATAGGCTATCCCCAAGTTTTTTCCGAAAAGCTCCAGGTTTTTCAAAAAACTTTCAGAAGCTCCTCCCAGTATTGCACCCACCAGCAGGGGTCCTATAATTGAATATTTTGCAGTTTTTAAGTTGTAAATACCAATTACATCCTTTTCCCGGGGATTTTTTTGCCGGGGCAGTTCTATATCAAGCATTTGCCCGAAGGCGGTATTGATGCATGTTAAGTTAAATAGGTCAATCGCCTTATTTTTCCTGCTGGTGTGAAAATTACTTGAGTTTAAAAGTTCTATGGCAAGGAATATGCCAAAATCTCCAAGACAAATAGCCTGTGAAATACCGTAATGATTTCCTCCCAAACTTTGATATAAACTTTTCCTGCCCCTTCTGAGAATACTCCGGTCTATAATGTCATCATGCGCTAGAAGCGAGCTGTGAAGTGTTTCATAGGCGGCAGCTGCCTGAAGTATTGATCCATTTTTTGGAGCTTTTGTCAGCTCATATCCTAATTTCACAAGGACTCCCCTAAGGTATTTCCCCCTTTTAAGACTGCCAATAAAGAGTTTTATAAACTGGGAAAGTTTGGGATTTATTATACCCGCCTGTTTTGCCCAAAATGACAAGTTTTTCACAGCCTCTTTTTCTATTTCGGTTTTTGATTTATGAAGGTAATAGTCAAAATTCACTTTCGCGAAAGTTTAGCATGATAGGTATTTTTATGCAAATTGACCCGTTGATTTTTAAATTAAAGATTGGTATCTTTCGGTTTAGATGCTTGAACTTTCTCCGGACAATTTGAGAGTCCCTAAGCTTTCCCGTCCCGTTTATGCCATCGGCGGCGGGTTAACGGATTTCCGCAAATTTTACCCTGAAAAACAAAGTACCGAGCTTTGCATGGAAGCTGCCAAAATGGCTGTTACCGAAGATTTGGGAATGGGTGTGAAAGAATTTAAACAATTGGTGAATTTCTCCGTATATTCCCAATTTGCTGACCATTTTGGCGACCAGCTTCTGGCAGCAGCCAAAATTCATGATTATCTGGGGTTTGACCCTCTGGGAAATATAGAGGTCAAAACAGGCGGGGCAACGGGTGGTTCATCTGTTTTGGCAGGAATTATGGCAGTTGCCTCAGGTTATGCGTCGCTGGTGCCGGTAATTGGGTGGGAGCGGATGGACGAGGTTGACACCAAGCAGGGAAATTCTTATATCGCCTCGGCAGCTTGCAAAGATTTTGAATCCGAGCTGGGGTGGCTTTATGCCACATACTATGCCCTGATGATGCAAAGGTACCTGTATGAATATTCTCCAAATAGGGAAACCCTTGCTAAAATCGCCCAAAAAAATCACCATTATGCCAAGTTTTCTCCCTACTCGCAGTTGCCTGGAGATCTTACCCTGGAACAAATAATGGAGTCAAAGATTGTCTCTGACCCGTTAACATTCCCCGAATGCTGTGCTATGAGTGTCGGTGCCGCCTGCATAATTTTGGCTGATGAAGAAACTGCATTTAAACTGACTGATAAACCGGTTAAAGTTGTGGGGGTTGGCTCTGGTTCACATACTTTAAGAACTGCAGACAGAAGGAATATGCCTGTTCTGCTGCTTCCCAACGAAGACCAAGGGCTTTATAAGGATAGGGAAAATGAATGGCCCGGGTTTACCAGTTTCCTGGCAGCGAGAATGGCGGCGTATCTTTCATATAATATGGCAGGTATCAAGGATCCGGTTGAAGATTTGGATATTTTGGAAACGCACGATGCATTTACGGTTTCCGATATACAGACATATGAAGATATCGGCTTGAGGCCTTATGGACAGGGACAGGAATTTGTAGAAAGCGGTGAAGCATATTTGGAAGGTAAACTTCCCACCAATCTTTCGGGAGGGCTTTTGGGGACTATGCACTCGGTTGGGGCAACCGGAATATACCAGCTAGTGGAGGTCATGTGGCAGTTGAAAGGGGAGTGGGACAAATTCCATGGTGATGAAAAATATTGGCAGAAGTATGGTAAAAGGAAGCCCGTGGATTTTAAAAGCCTGCAGGTTGACAATCCCAGGCGGGGAATGGCGATCAGCCATGCAGGGACCGGTTCGCATGTAACTTCCATAATTTTTGAGAGGGGGTGGTGATGGAAAGACAAAAAGTTGACATCTCAAAATTTAAGAAGGTTGAGCTGATAAAAAAACTTTTCAGGGAAGATGTGCCTGAGGGGGTAATTGTCAGGCCCAACCCCAAAGATTACAACCACTACCACTCATACGGTGGTCTGTCGCCTTTTTTTGAAGGACTAACAAAAGGAAAACTGTTAGGGACTGAATGCCAAAACTGCCGAAATACAGGTTTATGGCTTCCGCCAAGGGTGGATTGCCCTGATTGTTGGGAAAAGACGGAGTGGAGGGATGTTGATACAAAAGATGCAAAAGTTTATACATATTCTGTTACCAATTACCCTGGTGCAGGTTTTAAAGCCACAGTTCCCTGTCCGCTGATTTCACTGGAGATACCCGGGGTTTGTACTAAATTTATGAGCTACCTATCTGAGTTTGGAGAGGGTGAGCCTTACATAGGTATGCCTGTCAAGCCAAAATTCAGGATCAGAAAACCCACCTACACAATTTTAGACATCAGCTGGGTGCCTACCAGCTAATATGCCGATACAGTTTACATAAGACCACCTTCCAGGAGTCAGGGCTCACCTGGAAGGTGGTATAAGCGTCATGGTTTTTTTTGGATTGAAAGAGTTGATTGTTTCATCTCATCCAAAATTCTTATTGCTTCAGCCTTGGTGGCAAACCTGGGCTGGGCGTAATTTTCAATAATAACCGGATAAAATTTTACATCCTCAAGGCTGTTTTTATTAAAGGTATATTTTCCTAAAACCCCTTCCCTAGTTTTTTGGCTCCATTCCTGGTCAAACACAAAATTGCCATGGGCATAGGTTATAAACTTATCCTGGTACTTTTCAACCCCCTGCACCCAATGGGGATGGTTGCCGATAATAAGGTCTGCTCCCGAATCTATGGCGAGATGGGCTAAATCCCTCTGCCTTTGATTGGGTACCGGGGTGTATTCAATACCCCAATGGAATGTCACTATTAAAAAATCAACCTGGGGCCGCAGGGTCTGTATCTCCTTTTGGATTGTCTCTTCCTTGGCCCAGGAGATGCCGGGCTCCTGATGTCCGATGTCGTTATAGCCTAAAAAGCCGAATTTTTTATCCCGTATGGTTAATACTGCAGGATTGCCGTTTCCGGTAACCTGTATGCGGTTTTTTTCAAGAAGTGCAGTTGTGTAGTTTACTCCATCTGAACCGTGATTGCCTGCATGGTTATTGGCGATGCTGGCAACAGTTACTCCGGCAAATTTCAAACCTTCAATATTCCTTAAATCTCCGCAAAAAATCATTCCCTCATCTGTAAGCGGGCAGTTTGGGATAAGCGGGGATTCAAGGTTAATAAATACGGCATCTGCGCTTTTTAAAAAATCGGCTGTTTTTTCAAAAGGATATTTGAAATTGTCCAATCTGACTACTTTTGAATTGACGCTTCTGGCAGGGATAACATCCCCTGTGGCAATTATTGTATATTGGTCAAGGTCATTTTTTGAGATTTTGCCGGGATCTGTATAGGTGAAAATCCGGTCAAGTGATATTTGAGGTGGGGATTTTGTTGTAGGTTTTGCCGAGGAGGCAGGTAAAAGATTCGGAGAGATGATTTTTACCAAGGGATTAGAAAGCGGGTGGGATTTGTCAGCAGATACCAAGAGATAGATGCCGGAAGTCAGAAATATTGTAATACATAAAAAAATTACCAGAATTAAAAGCGCGTTACCTTTTTGGTAAGTCATTAACTAAACTATTTCACTTTCCAGCATTAAGATCAAGGGCACTGATATCTGGTAACCCCGGAGCTGCAATATACCCCACATTCAGTTACATGAACGTGGAGCGAACGCTCAATATCTGTGAACCGCCTCAGACTAGAATCGAACACCTTCTCTCCCACTATAGTTTTTTGATTGTCGGAAGGACATTAGGCCATAAAACTTTTCCTGTGTTATCGTAAATAGGAACTCTGGCTGTAGGACTTTTTGTAGTAGCCGCTAACATGTTATCTTTGGCCATTTGAACTAGTTCTTCAAAAGAGAGAACCTTCCCATAAACTGTAGTCATAATATCATTGATTGTTCCCCGCTCACCTGTGCTTTTGAGTGGTATATTTCTAATAGTGGTATCTCCTAGACTCCTTGCATAATTAGAGCCTCCGAACTTGCCCTCTAATTCTCTTTGGTATAATTCACCAACTACCTTATCTAAAACTACTCCTTGAATGGATGATAAAGGAACCATATTCGCCCTTTTATGCCCAAGGGGTATTAAAGGATGGTCTTTTACTAAATGAGGTGTTACTGTGCTATCTATGAGAAGGTAGGTGTCATAAAGACCTCTCCAAGTTAATCCCTTACCAGCAAATGCATTTTCTTGGGTTTCTTCTATGTATATATAGTCACCAGCATCTCTACGAGTAGCAGCTTTTCCACCAGATGTGCCAAGATAACCGGCAACAGCCTGTTCCGACTCGGGAGTTAGGCCTGTGCTAAAAATACCAGTTAGATTTTCTACAAATGTACCATGGACAATTAATCCTGGTTTTTGTATATCTATGATTTTACTTTTAACTTCTTCTTCCCAATTAGCATGAGGCAGCTCGTCTGACAGTAGGTACATCAGGTGATTATATCAAAACCAAACTGTGAGCCGCCTCGGGATCGTTAGTAGTACGGCGAGGCAAGAGGGAGTCTGATGTGACCCCGGAGCGACAATATACCACTCACCTGCGGTGAGTAGCGAACGCTCAATATCAGTGAGCCGCCTCGGGATCGAACCGAGAACCTACTCCTTAAGAGGGAGTTGCTCTAGCCAATTGAGCTAGCGGCCCAAACTATTCATCTGCTTCATCTTCTGTCAGATCCTTCCGGGAGTCTAGTTCTTTCAGGTTGCCATCAGGATCCGGTCTTAGCCCTGCTTGTTCTAGCGCCTGATCCACATCAACTACATCCTCAGACGGTTCACCCTCTGCCTGTTCGTCTAGCTTTTGGAGCACATCATGTTTTTGCTCTTCACTGTTATCCAGGCCAATCACCTCCGATCTGTGGTAATTGTACCAAAGATCAAACTAAAATTGTACGATAGTTGAAGATTGGTTATAATAATTTAAGATACTTAAATTAATGCTTAAATACAGGCTATATATTTTCATGGCTGTTTTCGGACTGGTTGCGTTCCTTTTAGTGACCTCGGTTGTAAATTTTAATGACAGGATATTCCAGTATTTATTCTCTAAGCCCGCTTCCAGAGCCCAGGCTGTTGATGAAACACCTTTAGTCGATTTAAAGATTACGTATAGCGGTACTATAAGAGATGAGGTGTTGGATGTCCCCAAGAATACGCAGGGGATAACCTTAAGCTGGACCACCACCCAAAATCCGGTTTCATGCACTGGCTTGGGTTACGGCTTGACTGATAAGGATGAGTCCTGGAATGGCCCCAAAGACCCTAAAGGGGGAACCTTTAAAATTAAAAAGTTAAATTCCAATAACCCCTATGTCTATACGATTAACTGTTCCAATGATCAGGGTGACGGCAGCGGGGATAGTGTAACTATCAACATAGGCGCATCCGATAATTTTATTTCACCATATATAACTACATTCGATATTTTTTTGGGCAGTAAGAACTATGACCAGGCAAGCTTTATAAATGTCAAAAAGGGTGATGTTGTTACCATCAACTGGAAGACACTCAACCTTGCCACACCTTACTCAATATGTGTTGTGTCCGGCTCTGTAAATAAAAGCTTTACCAGTATTAACGGCTATAAAGCAAGAGAGGAGATTAAGATAGCAGGGGATAAGATTTTTAAATATGCAATATATTGCAGCAATGAGCATGGTTTTACCAAGCAGAGCGCTGCATTTTTCCCGGAATAAATTATGGCTATACCAGCGCTACCAACACCTACATTGACACCTGCACCAGCGCCTGCGCCGGCGCCGCCAAACCAAGTAAGCAATGGTCAACCAAAAGCCGATGAACAGCAAAAAAAGATTAATTTTTTGGAAAAAATTATTGAAATCAATATCGGTTTGAATTTAGCAGTAGGAGGGATTTTGCTGTTTGTACTGATACTTGTTTTTGCTTGGCGTTTGAATCTGATTAATGTTTTCGGGCCTAAGGAGGCAAACAAACCTGCTTCTGCGCCTGCTGTTGTGGTTAAACCTGCGGCAGTTGCCCAGGATCTGGATGATAAAACAGCTCCGGCAATTTTTATCAGCAAGCAGGGCTTGGATATCAAAAAAGCCTTTCAAGCTAAACCCAATGATTTGCGTTTGACAATTAGCGGCCAGCTTAAAAAAGAGGTTTTGGGATTTTTGCCTTATTGGGCTTTAGCTGAAAGCGGGGATATCAACATTAACCTTTTAACATCCGTAAGTTACTTCGGGTTGGAGGTAGACGGTAACGGTAATATTATCAAAACCGACGCAGGAGGCAATATTATTGAACCCTGGTTCCATTTCCAATCCGACCCTAAGTTTTCGGAATTTATAAAAAGGGTCAAAAGAAACAGGACTAAAATTTACCTGACACTTAAATGTTTTAACCAGGCCAATATTGTCCGTTTGGTGACGGATGAGGAAGCAATAAATAATTTTGTAAATAATGCTGTTTATCTTGTCAATTCCAGGTCGCTGGACGGCATAAATCTGGATTTTGAATATATAGGCACTCCTGACCAGGCTGTCACAGATGGTTTTTCCCTACTGGTTATAAAGCTCAATAAGGAGTTGAAAAGGGAAAATCCTAAAACCAAATTAACTATAGATACTTTTATTGATGCTGCATCCAACACCAGGATCCATGATGTGCCTATTTTAGCTGCAAACAGTGACGGTTTGGTTATAATGGGCTATGATTTTCATACCCCTGATTCCTCTGCCCCGGGTCCGATTGCACCTATGGAAGGGGCAGGAATTTCCGTTACAGGTCTGATGAGCAGCTACCTGGAAAAAGCTCCGGCAGATAAGTTGATTTTAGCAATTGCGTATTATGGCTATGATTGGCCCACTACTGGTGGGAGGGCAGATGTAAAAGCATTGACTTATGCTGAAATTGCGGATAATAATAAAAACTCCCAGATTAACTGGGATGAAAATGCCCAGTCGCCATGGTACTCATACAAAGATCCGCAAGAGGGAGGGCAAGTCAGGACAGTATATTTTGAAAACCCGCGTTCATTAGGGGTCAAATATGACTTTGTAAACCAAAAAAAACTGCAGGGGATGGGGATTTGGGCGCTGGGTATGGATGGTAAAAGGACAGACCTGTTGCATCTTTTGTCTGACAAATTCTCTTACTAAGTTGGCGCCCCTGGAGGGGTTTGAAGAGGGCTGCGGGGTTTACCCCGCAGCCCACCAAGACCTTAGTCAAAACTATCGTAAGGTCCCATGTCTATGGTACGGCCGCAACACAGGCAAAGAGCCACCTGGTAGCCGAAAGTTGTGGTTATGAGTCTAGTCCTCCCACATTTCCGGCACCGTTGGTCCTGTACCTTTTCGCGGCGGGCCATTGGTTGGGTGCAGCAGCTCGTATGCCCGTAAACCAGGGTTCCCAAGAACCCCGGATCGGGCTCGTAGCGTACCTGCCCAACGTTTTCCCACTCCGGCGAGTGGTTCAGACACATGCCGTGAGGACACGGGGAGTGGGATTTCTGAACCACCTGCTTGCCATGGTCCATGGCAAACCTCCTTATTTGCTCACCCTTTTACAGGGTGACGCAGGCATTTTATAGTAAACTTAAACAAAAAGCAAGCCTATGGCGCGCCTGGAGGGAGTCGAACCCCCAACCCCGTGGTCCGAAGCCACGTGCTCTATCCATTGAGCTACAGGCGCAAAGTCAAACTCTGCCTACCCATTTTATCAGCTTCCGCTTTGGTAATCAAAATCTGTATCTGAAATCCGATATCAGATATCAGAAATTGGGGGTATTGTTTTTTACAAAATCATGGTATTATCCAAAAGAAGTATGCCAAGAAAAGAAAGCCTAAAAACTACCAAACCGAAAAAGAAAAAGGTTGTCGGGAAGAAGCTTACTGAGGATTTAGATTCAAGCGGGGGAACATATTTTAGCGCTATCAGGAAACTGGCTTCAAAAAAAACTTACTATATCCTTTTGCTTGTGATGGGATTTTTAATATTTGTATATCTTATGAGCAGGTTCTTAGTGGTTGCTTGGGTAGACAAAATGCCTGTCTCAAGGATCAAATACTTAAGCGAACTGGATAAAAAATACGGTAAGGAAGTAAAGGAGCAGTTAATAGTTGAAAAACTGTTGGAAAATGAGGCTAAAAAGAAAAATGTAATAGTTTCAGCCCCAGATATTGCCAATGAAACCAAAAGGATTGAGGATGCCCAGGGAGGCGCAGACCAGTTGAACCAGATTCTTGAGGTTCAAGGGATAAGCAAAGATGAATTTAAAAAACTGGTCAGGCTGCAAATTTTAAAGCAGAAAGTATTTGGCGGGGATGCTGCTATTACTGATGAAGAGGTCAACAAATATATAGAAACTAACAAAGAGCAATTTAAAGATATTGACAAAGAAGCCAGTACGGCAGCAAAAACTAAAGAGATGTTAAAAGAGCAACTGAGGCAGCAAAAGATAAATGCCAGCTTCAATAGTTTCCTGGGTGATGCATTAAAAGGCCCTAGGGTGGTAAGAATACAATAACTCCGGAACTATAACGTCATTTTCTGTCAAGACAGGGTGTTGTAAAGATTGAGGCCAGCATCCCGAAGGAGCTTCCAAGCAACAACCCTCCTAAAACATCACTGGCCCAGTGCTCCCCCAGGTAAATCCTGGAAAAAAGCATTATAAAAAGAAATAAGGCAAGAATAAACAAAACAATTTTTTTACGCCTGTATTTTCCGAAATATACAAAAGCCAAAAAAATGACAATTAAAAATGTTGTCCTGGTAACATGGCCGGACGGGTATGAATACCCTGTTTGGATAAATTGACTTGGCAGGTTAAAATGGAGGATTCCTCTATATAATGCAACCGGTGGACCGCTATGATGTATAAAAAACTTACCTGCGAGTTCAATTAACGAAATAACCGGAAAAAGCGTCAACCCCAGCAGTGCAAGGTAATTTTTTTTAACCAGCCACTGGATAGCTAAAATAATCAGTATAAAGGTTGTAATTTCTGCCGAGCCCAGAAGTGAAAACATTGAAAAAAACAGGTCAAATATCCTTGGTATATTCTGCTGCAAAACATCAGTCAAAAAAATATCAAG
Source organism: Candidatus Daviesbacteria bacterium (assembly GCA_016186955.1). GTDB lineage: Bacteria > Patescibacteriota > Microgenomatia > Daviesbacterales > UBA10151 > JACPKP01. The sequence continues at coordinate 103,126 of JACPKP010000004.1, forward strand.
CGCCAAAGTATCATATTGTGCAACAAATACCGAAAGAAGGATAAACGACAAAAAAAGTAAACAGGCTTTGGTAAAAAATTTTTTTTGAACTTCAAAAAAATACATAAAAATTTAGCCTACCACCAAATATAAAGAGATAACAATTGCCGAAAGTTGCCAGATATCACGGACCCCAAACATTAAGCAGTTATCCCCTCTGCCATGCCAGTGCAACCATTGGTGAAAATTATTCTCATATTTAATAAATCCCTGTTTCGGGAGCGCTTTTATATAGATTAAGCCATCTAAAACATCAGGCAGTTGTGCACCGCCTATCCCAAACAGTATATAAAAAAACCTTAACCCAATCTGGTCTTTTAAAAAAGCAGCTGCCAAAAAGATTATTATCCCAAGTAAAAGGTCAAAAATAATGACAGGTATAATTTGAGTTTTATAATCACGCATTTTTATAAAATGCCCGTGGGGTATAAAATCAGTTATATAATGAGAAATTATTCCGGTTACGCCTGCTGCTAAAAGCCCTGGTAATAAACCGGTTTCTCCAAAGATTTGATATGTAAAAACGCCTGCAAAAGCCCCTACAGCTGTATGGCCAATAGCAACCATTTATAGATAATATACAATTTACAGGTATTTGGCAATTAACTTTTGGATGGATTCAGTATTTGGGACAACCATGTCTAGATTTATCTTATCTGCAGGCGGGGCCGGGACATTTTTTGAGCCAATAAGCAACGGGCCTTTTTGATCGACCATATATTTTATGGAGATATCTTCAAACTCCTTATTAGTGGTTAGCCTTTTTATAATCTGGTTGCCAAAGCCTTTTGACTCTGTTTCCTGGTGGGCAACAATAATCCTGCCGCTGCCTTCTTTGAGAAATATGTGGAGGTCTTCGGTTGGAAAAGGACGCAGGGAAATCAGATCCAAAAGACCGATATTGGTTTTGCCGGATTGTTCAATCGCATCCAAAATTGTGTTGACCATCGGGCCATAGGAGATAAACTGAAGCTTACCCCCTTCTTTTACCAACCTGGCCCTACCCGGAGTCCAAAGTCCGGTTCCCAGCTCAAATTCCTCTCTCTTGCCCAAAATCCTGGTTTTGTCAACCATAAAGATATAAGGGTTGTTTTCGTAAAGCAGGCAATACCTTAAGAGTTTATAAGTGGTTTGGGGGTTGCAGGTATAAAAAACATCAACACTCTCAGGAGTTTGGTAAGCTGCCGATGCCAGCTCATGGGAATGCATAAAACCACCTCCGGCTGATGCTCCGGATAAAAGCAATGTCCCAAAAGTTCTGGTGATCTGGCCTGATGTGGCATATAAGACACTGTCAAAAACATGGAAGGAGGGCCAAGCCTCAATTCCATAGTCAACATACTGGGGGTCATACAAAATCCGGTAGAACTTTTTTAAAGATTTTTCATCAGTTAGGGTGGTAGCCATTCCCTGCAGGTAATCGGAAACAGCCAATTCATCAATTTCAGTGTTATGCAGTCTCCCCGGGAATCTAGCAAATTTTTCAAATAACCCCTCTTCCTGCCTGAAATATCCTCCCGAATGAATAATATGTTTCTCTTTTTCATTCCGCTCCTGGGAAACCGATAAACCTTTGTATATATCTGTGCCTCGAAGCAATACATTGGGATTTTCCTCCATTGCACCATAAATCGCTTGTCTGATCGCTTCCGAAATATTCAATTTTAAAACATCTTTTGAATCAGGTTTTATAATTTCCGGGGTAGGCATCCTGATATGTTTGACGGCATTTTCAGGCTTTGGTCGGTTCCTTTTAAAAACTTGGTCTAAGGCACCCTCAAACTCTTTTTTTGCCTCATGCTGCCAGTTTTGGATATCGGCAGGAGTGATATAACCTTTTTTGGTCCACAGGTTATTTGCAACTTCAACAGGGTCTACAATATCGTCAATAAGCTTTAGCAGTTGCAGGTGTACCTCATTATTCAATTTTGTTTCCCGGATAAACTTTTGCAATCGTTCTTTAAGTAAAATCTGGTTATCTGTTTGGGAAGGTTTAACCAGTGTATTTTCCAGAAATCTTGCAACAGCCTCATCAGATGCGTATAGTTCCAAAAGGCTTTTTGCCTGTTGGATAAACTCTGCTGTCAGATGGTCTCCGTGGGCGCTGGAGTGGGGTAGCAGCCTGGATGTCATCGCCTCAATAATGGTTGGGCCGGCGTCTAAAAGAGCCCTGGTCGTGGCAAATCTCATGGCCAGATATAAACCATCTGGGTCATCTTTTCCGATCCGGATCCCTGGTATGCCTGCACCGTGCCCGTCTTTCCAAAGGTTTTTGTCGGCAACCACCTCATCAATATCCACCCCGATTGCTACACTATTATTGAAGATTACATCTATAACAGGGTTTTTGTTGGCAGCTTGCATTTTCAGGCTTTGCATAAGTTTTGGGTCAGCGCCATCCCCCAAACTGATCATTACCGCAGCCTTGGTATTTTTAAGCAGGATATCGCGGTAAGCGCCAGCGCGCATAGGCTTATCATAAACAATACCCTGTTTTTTGATTTCGCGAAGCCTCAGCCCGTCAGCATAGCCTGAAGCTGCCAGAATATGCCTTCCCACATTGGCAACACCATGAAAAACGCTGAGCACATTTTCACTGTTTATTTTCATCTTCAAGCAGATATTTAATCCTTCGCCCGGCAGTGAACCTTTTATCCTGCAAAGTTCAGAAACTGCTTCATCAAAGGTCATAAAATTGCCCTTCGGATCGTCAAGGGGGTCTAAACGCATTGTCTCCATATGGGATCTGTAATAAGGCGCTACAACCGGTTGGGCATTAAATTCATCGCATGTATCAGCCAGGGCCTGTTGGGTGATAACCTGTGCCGTTTCAGCGCCCCTTGTCCCAAGATAGATTACGGTACCTCTCCCTTCACTTTCAGCTTTTTTTGCAGCCTTTTCCAGAAGCGTATCAGCCTCCCTGGCATAATTTATTTTTTTTGCCAGCTGACAGTATGTAAAAAGCGCCTCTTCCTGTCCCCATAAACGTTCAATTGTTAAAAATGTGCAGTAGGCATGCAGAGCCGCTTCAGCTTGCTCCATATCCCATCTCTCTTTAGCGCTTCTTTCTTTAATGTCCTCTAAAACCTTAGGGGTGAGTTTTTCATAGAGTAACTCTTTAAGCTGCAGGGGAGTGTTTTGGTCTTTGTAAAGGAAGGTGGCTGTCCCCAGGAATTTTCCGGCTCTCTCCGGGTTTAGATCATTTTTTTGGAAGATTTCATCAAATAGTTGTCTTGCGATCTGAATTTTGCGGTTTAACTGGACTGACTTACTTTTTAAAGATCCGATAAGAAGCGGGTCGTCTCCACCCGTTTCAAAATCAAGGTTTTTTAAAAGGCTAGGTTCGGACTCCATACTAAAAGCCCCTACCAGAAAGAGATTGTACAACTTCTACAAAGGAATGCAAGACTTGCTTTCTAATTTCATATCTCAAGTGAAGGTTGATGAAGTTAAGGGTTTTCTAAGACCTCTTCTTTTTGGAGGTTCAAGGGTTGATTTGATCTCATCTCTCAAATTACAAATCATCCTCAGTCTTGCCAGTTCAGCGCTGTCTTCTTCTATATTTGGATTTGTTGCCATTATGGCCAGCTTCATGCGTAGTGGTCTGTTGTGCATAAAAACTACCCGGTTTACTGCAACATTTAGCCGGTCTTGCGCCCATGATGTTTTTCCCTGCTCAAATATAACTTTAGCTTGTTCCACAAGTTCTTCAGGGGTATGCATAATCAACATCAGATCATAGTGCAAAACCAACCCATGATTCCTATAAATCTCAGCAAAATATTCTCTCCTACCTTTGGCCTCTTGCCTTAAACTGTCAACAAATTCTTCATCTTCTTGACTACCCCGTAAAAATGCAGCATTAAGAAGCATCCTTTTATAAGCCTCCTCGCCTGTTAGGAGAAACCTTAATTTAGCAGGTTGTCTTCTACCTCTGGTATGAGCTTTTGAACCAGGAGGGAAAAGTACATCCCACTTTTTGACTTTTAAAGCATCAGCTATGCTTTTTGCTGTATCCTTTGTTGGGAATCCTCGGTTTGTTTCTATTAAATTTATTATTCTGCTAGGCACTCCGGCTTTTTTTGCAACACCCTCCTGAGTTAACTTATCCGCATTTTTTTTCTGGTCGCTTTTTCTTTCCATTACAAAAGCCCCGTTTGAATCCCGGTGTTCAGCTGTAATAGTCCTATCAGTAAAATCACTTTCTTTGAGCTTAAAAAGATCTTCAATAGAAAAGAATGATTCGGGGACTAAAAATTCTTTTTGCGACATATTAGGGGGAATATAACTTACAAATTTTTGCTTGTCAACCCATTAATTAATTCCACAATCTCCTATATTGACAAGGGGTGATGAATTTGAAATAGTGGATTTGCAATCATGCTAAATGGCAGAACGTAAAGTAGAGGAACCTAAAAAACTTCAAAAGACAATTCCCGCCCAGGATATTATTCCAAATGGCTCTGCCTCAAAATCAAAACAAAAGGAGATGACCCAAGAAGACCGTCTCCGTGCTTCACTAGCCCTGGAAGCGTTATTACCTCAAAAAATTAAACCTATTCAGTCCTTGGATCAGGTGCACAAGATCTATCAAACAAAGGATGAATCCAATAAGATTGATGAATTAAAATATGATATCAAAAGTGATTCTGTCAGGACATTGTATCTATCAGAAATACTCGCCGGTAATAATACTGCAGACCTCCCTTTTTTAATTGAAACAATACAAAGAATTAAAGGGTCCCCGGAAGAGTACCAACCTGATATTGTTGTGGTATCAGGACTTTTGGAAGGAAATTATAAATTTAGGGATAAGGATAGACGTTCAACCTTAGTTTTATCATTGGACCAGCAGTTTGCAACTGCGAATTTAATATTGAAGGAGCTTGAGGGATTGGGATCTGAGATTATCTATTCATTATCAACCGAAGATAGGGAGATTTGCAGGGACGGTACAATAGAAGCTATGCGGGCGCTGCAGAATACAGCTAAACCTTTGATTGACAAAAATAAGGGGCTGGTAACCTATTGGCAGATTGATCAGATTAAACAAAACCCGGCTTGGGATACCCACCTGAAATTCCAGACCAATGTGGTTTTTGAATACTGCCTGCGTTCTGGCAGAAGATTAAAATCAGCAGAAGAGGTCAAAGAGGCAACAAAAGGCAAAATAATGATGGAGGAGTATTTAATGCTGTATGATGCTTTTCAAAAATTAGTAAAATTACAGGATATACCTGCGGGCTACAGAGAAGTTCTGGAACTTGATAATATTCCCCTTCCTGATAAAAAATTCAGCGCTTTTGAATTGGCAGATGACATGGATCTGGTTGTAAATGCAAACAGCAACAATTTTACCCAAAAGGTCAAACACAACTTTAAATTCGGCGCTAAACCGTTAACCCGTAACCCAACCGATGTGCCTGAAGCAATTACCAGACAATTAAGTTCCGAGGGAATTAAACCACCCAACGCGCTTATTACTTTAAGCCAGCATCAGACTTTGGGGGTAGGGGATGCAGAAAACACCTGGATGATATCAACAGGCAGTTTTTTAGATACCAGTAAGACGCTTGATCAAAAAGGCAGTATAGCCTCAGCCGGCCGAGCGCCTTCCTGGAGAAGTTTAACTACTAGAAAAATCGTCAGTTTACCAACAGCTACCATGCACGAGTTTACAGATGACGGTAGGCATGTCATTACTTTCTATAATAAAAAACTGCTGGAAAAGGCAGACTATGCTGAGCGGACCACTATTTTAACAATTACTGATTGGCAGACAGGTTCAATGTCCGCCAGGCCGGATTTGCAGGTTAAGCTTCTGGACCTGGCTATTTCAGAGATTTTGCCGGGTAGGCCCATGTGGGTGCTTTCTACGGGAGATTTATTCCACGGGCAAAATTATAAAGGGTTATCAATGGAAAATTTCCGGACAGGGCAAATCAGAATTGAGGATCAGCAAAGGTTTGTTCAAGAACTGCTGGAAAGATCAACAAGCCATATTTCAACGGGAAATTTATCAAACATAGCCGGTGTGAGCATTGTTCCGGGCAATCATGAATGGAATTCCAACTATGTTAATACAGGGGCGATATTCAACCTCTCCCTGGTAAATTCTTTTAGAAATCTTTTAAAAACGGATGTGGAAACTGCCGGAAAAAAGGTTCGCGCCAGCGAGCTGCTTGATACTCCAAACGGGGATGTTGTGCCTGTTTGGAGCTCGTTTGATGAAATCGCAGGGTATGGAGTATTATCCCAGCATATGTACCTTGATAAAGCCGGTGGTAAGGTGCCGATCTACCATGCACAGAAATTTATAGAAGGGTCAGGGGACTTTGGAAGAAAAATTGATATCTCATCAACCGGCCACTGGCACCACAACCAATATGCCGTGTTCGGCAATAAGCTGCATGTGATCAACCCCTCTGTGGCAGGTTTGACCAACTATGAAATGATGAAAGGTTTACGGCCCACAGTGGGAGGAGCCCTGATCCATGTGGGGGGTGGTTTACCGGTGCAGGTTGAATTTTTAAGCTTAGATACTTTGCTTAGCCATAAAATTACTGATGGATATTTCTCAGATGAAAACCTGGCCAGGGAGGGGTTTATTGACGACCGGCACTTTGACCCGAAAAGGGATGGGTATTTTCATAGAAAATCCGCCCTCCAGAAAGCTTTATGGGGTTTACATGATGAGCTGATCAAAAAGATCGACTCCCATCTTTAAAATCCTTTTAAAAAAGAAAAAAGGCGGCCTGGTATAAAACCCGGCCGCCTCATGTTTCCGGCCTGAGCCGGCATATGCACTACGACTTTGGAAATTTGGGCTTTACAAGATACACCATACTATTTCCGAACTGGAGTTTTACCTCCGAACCACACTGGCTGCAGAATGCAGCCCCCACTCTGACATGGTGGAAGGGGTCTCTACTGCAGACCCGGTGGCCCTGGTCTGTCCCACACCTGTGGCAATAGTTGTCCCCAGGGGACACCATTGCGGTACAATACGCACCTCTGCAATAAAACACAGCCTACCTCCAGTTGTAATAGTGCGGGGAATATTATAGCACATTTTGCCCTATAGTCAACCACCACCCTGGTATGAGTTCAGTTCCCCCCAGCAATTTCGTCATTGCGAGCGTAGCGAAGCAATCTTATTGTTCAAACGCAATACTCCTGGCGTTGAGCCAGGAGATGAAGTTTGTACGAGCGGTAGCGAGTACTCTGCGAAGCAGATAAAACAAGAACGATACCGCATGCGTAAGCTTGCGGTAATTCATTAGATCGCCACGGGGCGTACCATTTTGGTACATCCCTCGCGATGACGTTTGATTGGAAAAAACTGAATAGTTACCCACCCTGCGTCCTGATAAATCGGGACCCGGAATGACATCGTAGGTTATTTGAGGAACTTAACAAACAGTTCCTTGCTGTTTATTTTGGGAGCAGTAATTTTTCCTTCACCGGGTTTAGTCTCTTCTGTTTGTTTACCTGGTCTTTGGTCATTTTCATCAGGATACGTCCTGCCTTTAATCTCAGGGGCAAATTTGCTCATGTCAATCGGTTTGTCCCCGGTGTGCTCCTTGGTGTAGCGCTCTCTGGAAGCCCTGATTGCTTTTTCCCGGTTCTGGGTTTTGGATTGGGGCAGGGGTAGGGATTGGGCGAAAAAAGGGGTGGAAGTCAGTCCGTTAATGGACATCTTCAAAAGCAGCTGGTAATTTCCCAAACTTAATAAATCTTCCTCCTTAAACCGTTCCCCAAATTCCCTTGCCATAATCGGGGTATCCTCCGCCCCGATAATAAAGGACATGATAGTACCGGCGTTACCAAAAATTGCCGAACGCACCAGAGGGTCAATTTGGGCAGTGTATTGGTTTGCCAGGATCAGGTTAAGATGGTATTTCCTCGCCTCTGATAAGATTTTGATAAATGAGGTGGTGGCGAAGTTTTGGAACTCATCAACATAAAGGTAAAAATCACGCCTCTCTGCCTCAGGTGTATTAACCCGGTTCATGGCAGCAAGCTGAAGCTTGGTAATAATCATTGCCCCCAAAAGCGCGCTGTTGTCTTCACCTATCCTTCCCTGCGACAGGTTTAAGATTGCTATTTTACCGTTGTTCATAATGTCTTCCAGATTAACAGTGGATTTGGGGAATGCCACAATATTGCGGATAACTTTGGATGATAAAAACTGCCCAACTTTATTTAAGATAGGGGAGATTGACTCTTCCCTTAATTTGTCAGGCATTTTTTCAAACTCATTTGTCCAGTAGTTGACCAAAACCGGGTCCTGCAAATCTGCCACTGTTTTCTTCCTGAATTTCTGGTTTGTCAGGATTTCCGGAACCATCATTAAGGTTGAACTTGGTACGGCGATTAAAGTTAAAATTACATTGCGCAAAATATATTCCAGCCTGGGCCCCCATGAATCCCCGTAAAGCTTGTAAAAAATAGAGACAATGCCTGAGGCTATCAACTCTTTTTGGGCAGGGTTTGTTACCTCGAGCGGGTTTAAATGAAAAGGCCTGTCAACGTCAGCCGGGTTTAAATATACTATATCGTTGACCCTGTAGGAGGGGATGTAATCAAGCAGCACTTCTGACAGATCCCCGTGGGGGTCAATGACTGCCAGCCCTTCGTTGTTCCGGATATCATTGATTGCGAGGTTGGCGATAAGCGTGGATTTACCGGTCCCGGTTTTTCCGATGATATACATATGTTTTCTCCGGTCTATCTGGTATATCCCGAAAATTGAAGACTTATTTTTAAATTCGGTCCTGGCAAAAAAGTTAATGCCTTTTTTTTCATCATCCGTCAGCTCATAGGCAACGGGTAGGTTTTCCGGGGGGTCGGAGAGGATCGTTTTTGACCAGGAAATATTGCCTATTGTGGCTATTTTTGTACCGGGGAAATGGTATATTGTTGCTATTTCCATAATGTTTAATATTTGGTTTCTGGGAATATACGATATTTCTCTTAAAAGGATTGCCCTAATCAGCCCTTTGTGCTGCCAGAAAAAAGGCCTGACCAATGAAAGGCTGTTACCGGTGACGTTGTTAAAACTTATAAATGTTGCGGCAACAAGGTCCATTAGCGCCGGGTTGGAGCTTTTGGTGAGTATCCTGATTGCTGTTTTAAAACCAGGATAAGCAACTTTGTCAGATATCTGTTTAGAGTATGTACTGACCATTAAAGTATCCGGGGTAGTCTCATCCTTGTTCCCCTTTGACTCCATCATCCGCTGGCCTTTTGACTGCCACTTTGAGTTGACAGGACAAAGCAGAAACTGGACAACCACAACATCTTCTTTGGCTATCCTGGTCAGTATCCCCAAAAGGGATGACATCGGGTCAACATCCTTAAAATCATTAAAACTTTTAAGGGGATACAAAAAATTATGCTGAAGTTTAACCTGTCCTGCTTCAATATCTTTTTTTTCGGAAAGCAATGCCTGAAGTCCATCATCCTTGACCGGGGTTACTAAAGCTTTAGGGTATTGGGAGAGCAGTTGACTTTCAATGTAAGTCTGGTAAGCCAGTGGTGCGGCTATATAAAAATGGATGGCCTGGTTTACAACAACTATCTCCAAACTGAAGGCAGTTTTTGCTTTGATGCTTGTCAGCGATGCTAAAAACTGTACCATAGCTTCAGGTGTTTCTTCACCTGTGCGGGGGGTTTTAATCTCGAGTATTATTTTTTGATGCATATGGGTCAGCCGGTACTCTTATATTTTAGCATTTTTAAGTGGGAAAGGGAAAGTTTTAGGGGATGGGGTTATCAGGCAGTTCCGGTATCTGGTTGATAAAATCCTTAATAAACCCAGGGACAGCGATACATTCCCCGGAGGTTTTTTCGGATTCATCGGATGGATCCGAAAAGTAGTATTCCTTGACGTAAACACCCGAGTCCAAAAAAGACCTAACCACCCCGATGGTTTTTTCCTTAATCCATGGATCGGATGATATTAGGGGGTGAAGTAACCTGATGCGTTGAAGCTGTACCATGATATCGGTTAAAAAAAGGTTGGCAACGTCAAAATCTTTTACTTCATGCCCGATGAGAAAAAGTGTTTTAGCGACTTGACTAAGGATTGTGTTGTCTGAGTCTCCCCGGAATACATGATGGTGTTTGGCCGCTATTAAAAGCAGGTCTGTGCTTAGGTCTGTAAAACCTAGACCCAGATTATCATCAATCTCCCCTTCAATGTTAAAGGTCAGTTCTGCCAGTTCACCAACCCATCCGTCAAAATCTGCAAGCTTTTTGTAGTTTAAGAATGTTCTAAGCAGGGGTGACTGGCTTAAAATAATCTCCTTGTGTTGATTTATAGAAAATTCCGGACTTGCAGGCACAAATAAATTATATAGCATTACTTAAGATGTTTTGCAATCAGCTTAAAAGCGCCGGCTAAAGTAAGCTTGCTTTCCAAATTTAACTTTATGCTATAGTTTAAATATGCCAAGAAAATACCTTTTAAAATTCTTACTTGCAGTAATTTTGGTAGCTTTTCTAGCAGCAGGCTGGCTTTATTATGACTATTACCAGAGGAACACGTATCAGGACAGGAATTATAATAAAAACCACCCTGCAGTGACAATATATTTAAATGATGATGTCAATATTGGACAGGTCAATACGCTCTTGGAGAACCTAAAAAGCACAAAAGGTCTGATCATGGTCCAGTACCTTACTAAAGAGGAAGCTTTTGGGGAATATAAAAAAGGGATCCAAAATATCCCGCCTGAGGAAATCCAACTGACTGATGATGAGGTCAAACAAAGCCTGAGTCCTAAAGTTAATGTTTATCTTAAAAGTTCCGCCTCAACAGATAGCATAAAACAGCTTGTTGAAAATAAATCTTTTATTAAGAATGTGGTATACAACCCAAGACCGCCAAAGAGTAATTAATAAGTAGAGCTTCTGGCGAGGTCTTATTTTCCCTTCATTTACCTTCTTTTAACTATTGTTAAGTAAGCGTTTTACCTGTACAATTATGCATAAACAGGCACGAGACGCGGTGTTGGCGCCTGCCCTGAGCGAAGCCGAAGGGAAAGACGCTATCACCGAGAGGACATTATTAAGCTAATAGCTAAAGAAAGTTAATATGAACGAGATTTAATTTCCAAAATTTATAAATCCATTTGTGATCTCCTTGGAGAAAACAATTGCATACAAATAGGTTCTTACCCCCGTCGTACAGCCATTACACCTGTTCACGATTTAGATGTGCTTTATGTAATTGGCAATTGGGACGAGAACAGCCACGATCCCTCGACAGTATTACAAAACCTAGCCTCGCGATTTAACGATTATGTTAATCCGACTTCCTACAGCGTAGAATTGGGACCACCACAATCTCATTCGATTACAATCTTATTTAAGGACAATGCAGGTAAAGAAATACTTTCCATTGATATTGTTCCCACATACATTTTTTCGAAAAATGAATTTAATGAAGATACTTATAAAGTACCTGAAATTGCACGAAGAAGGCATGGGAAAAAGAGGACTCAATACTATCAAGAGCTTTCACTACAACATAAGGAAATGGGTTGGGTTGTTTCTGATCCAAGGGGATATATCCATGTTGCCTCCGAAACCGATACAGTAACGGGTGGTGAGTTCAGAAAAACTGCAAAGGTAGTTAAAAGGTGGAAAAATAATTTAGTGGCGGAAGATGAAAACCTTAAATTACAGTCTTTCCACATTGAACAGGTAATTACAAATTACTTTAGAGAAAATAATTCACTTGAAATATTTGATGCTGTTTTTAATTTTTTTCTTGAGTTACCGGAAATTATAGATAATCCTAATCAAATTAAGGATCGCGCTAATAATGGTAAATTCATTGACGATTATCTTGAACAATTTACCGACGAGCAAAAGAGCAAAATTAGAAGCGCGCGTGATGGATTTTTTATCAAACTCGAAAGTTTCGGAGAAAATAATTCTATAGAGCAGCTATTTGAAATACTCTTTTATTCCAGAAAACCCACAGAGGAGTTTTTATTTGATAAAGGCATTAAGACATTTATTGATAACAGCTTAAAATTTAGGATTGATGGGTTTGTTAAACCGCTTTCGGGTTTTACTTCTGGCTGGTTAACAGAAACACCACATTTACAAAACGGTCTTACGAGAGGCGGAACCAAGAAAAGATATATAGAATTTAGAATAAGAAAGAACGAAACGCCTGCAGAAGAATATAGATGGAAAGTAAAAAATTCTGATACCTGCTTTCAGCCAAGAGGAGAAATAACACTTAATCGCACAAGGAATGACCCAGAGAGTACAGAATATGCCGGAAATCACTACGTCGAGTGTTATGCAATCAAAAATGGTGATTGTATTGCAAGATCAAAAGTTCCAGTAAAAATTCTTTAGAATTTAATTATGAAGAAGAAACAGAAATTTTTAGTTCCGATATATGGCTTAAAAAAGAGCCCGAAACAAAGCATTAAATTAGATAAAAGTATTCTAATAAGACCAGTTGATATTTTTGCAGAAGAACAAAAACACTTTGAGAAATTCGGTTTGAAAGGAAGTTATGATGGAGTGTTGGAAGTTAATTATGAGTACGATTCAGACAATCCCAGTGAACCCTTCCCTGGTCTCTTTATAAATTTAATCAATAAGATAGATGCTTCGCTAGTTGTCTATGGAGACGGAGTTGTGGGAGTCGCGGGCGTTGTCCCAGCTCCTAACGAAGAATTTTCGGGAGGGGGTATTCTTTCGTCATCAACAAAACCCCAATATGAAGAAAAGCTAGACAAAGAGATTGATGAAAACTTTGCAGCTTACTATAAAAGATTTGTTAAAGCCTATGATATGCGGCCAGTAGCATTTGATGTTTACAGGCGAAGTTGTGATAGGTTCGCCAATAATGATAGGACTATAGATAGCTGTATTATTCTGGAAAGCCTATTTGTTCCTCCTAGCGAAAGGTCTAAGAAATCCTTTATTCTATATGGATTAAATATCTTAAAGTTTAGTACCGATGAAATTAAGGCTATAGATGATTTAATTGAATATCGCAATGCGATTATTCATGCAGATAGGAAAAAGCAGCTTAAATTACTATCTGGATCAAAATATACACATAAGTGGTTCGAGGATACTTTCAAGATAATACGCAGAATTCTTTATAAATACATTGAGAGTCCTTAGAATTGAAATGAAACACTTTAATTTGTCGCCGTCAACACTAGGTTTATCTAAAATATGGTTAAATTATCGAGGTCTAAGTTAGAATTATTATTCGACTGTCCCCGTTGTTTTTGGTTATCTTGACTTTCGGGCTATAGTCCTGAGTCTTGCCGAAGGGTAATTTATGGTTTAAAGTAAACTTATGGCTAATGCTAGAAAGTTGCTGGTTAAATCTACGATATCTAGATTAGAAAAGAAAGATATACTTACAGAAATGTTTGAGAACTTTGGGATTAAAGTAATTACTGTAAGTAATCAGAACTCTAAGTCTGATAGTAGTAAGAGAAATTGAAATAATACTATGAAAAACGATTATCAAATTGTCACTTTTAAAGATAAGAAAATTCGCCGGCATTGGGATGAAAAAACGGAGAAATGGTATTTTTCGGTGGTGGATATTATTGCCAAGAATTATAACCTCTCCGCCAAAAATCCAAATAATACAAATTCGGCCGTATACAAATCACCAAATGAAATCCTTATAAATATCCAAAACTCTGAGAAAAAAGTAAACCAAATTTTATCTGAGATCAAAGATTTATTGTGATGTTTTACTCTGTTGGAGTGAATTACTTCTTGATTTTTTATCCGGTTATAGTGTATTATATATACAGTTAGCTCGTTTTAGCCTCAAAATATGGCAAATATTGATGTACAATTACTCGCCCAATTAAAAACCTGGAATCCTTGGTGGCAACAAGGCAAAGATGGTATAGCCAGATATAATGACCCGGTCTACAAGCGAGAACTGTATAGTAATGTAATTAGTCAATATAAACAAGGTAATCAAATTGTAAGTATTGTTGGTATGCGGCAAGTTGGTAAATCAACACTTATGCGACAAGTTATAAAAGAGTTGTTGGATGAGGGAGTTGACCCAAAAACAATTTTGTATATTTCCTTTGATGACCCTTTCGTACGCATAAAATATGATAAAAAAAAGATTTTTGACATTGTGGTACAAACTTTTATAGGAGGGTTACTTCAAGAAGATCTTGATTCTTATAAAGGTAAATTATATTTTTTCCTGGATGAGATACATCAACTGCCTGAATGGGAGAAAACTCTCAAGACCTATTATGACCGTTCGTTCCCTATCAATTATATGGTGAGTGGCTCCTCTTCCCTTCACCTTCAGTCAAAAAATAAAGAAAGCCTGCTCGGGCGAATTTCAGAACATGTCCTTTGGCCATTTTCATTCAGGGAGTATTTTGAATATCATTCTGGTCAAGAAAAACAGGTTTCCGAAATCATTGAGGAAGCAAGACAAATATACAATAAATATATTACTACATTTGATATGGCTGAAACGTACCCATCTCTACAAGAAACATATAAAAAAGCTTTTGTTTGGAGTAAGCAAATCATAGAATCAAATCTTCAAAGATTTATTGTTTGCGGGGGATTCCCCCGGGCATGGCAGCAGCCTGATTTTGTATCCAGGCAGCGGATTTTATGGGAACAGCATGTTGGAAAAGTAATTTTTGAAGATCTGGTGCAAGTAGCAAGTATACGGAAACCACGTGACCTAGAGTTTTTATTTACTTACATTATTGAAAATAATGGGAAAGAAGTAAAACTTGGAGAAATGAAAAGGAATCTGAATATTCACTGGGAAACTCTGGACCGATATTTAAGCTATCTCATAAGGACATTTTTAATATTCAGAATCGAAAGGACAAAAACAAAACGGCTACTTATTAAGAGAAGGTCAGGGAATGTTAAATTCTATCTGACAGATGTTGCCCTCCGCAACGCATTTTATAATAAAACAGAAGATGTTTATTTTGATTCCGAAGAAATGTCTTTCATCTCTGAGAACTTAGTTTGTACAACACTCCAGAGGTGGCTTCGTGGCCCAAAGCGTGAAGAACAGGTATCCTTTTATAAAGATAGAAGTGGAGAAGTAGATTTTGTGTTTAAAGGTTTTAATACAATTATCCCAATCGAAATTAAGTGGAGAAGTGACATACCTCCTTTGAAAACACTAAAAAAAGTAGAAAATGCTTGGGATGTTAGTCAAAGTATTTTAATTACTAAGGATCAAGATCTTGATCTAAGGAGTGGAAGATTATCAATACCATTATGGTTTTTCCTACTGTGTTTTTAAATCTATATGAAAAATAACTGGCCAATTAAAAAATTAGGAGAGGTTTGTAAGGTTTTTGCTGATGGTGATTGGATCGAAAGTAAAGATCAGTCATCAAGCGGAATTCGTCTTGTTCAAACTGGGAATATTGGGAGGGGTATTTTTTTAAATAAAGGAGGAAAATCAAGGTTTATCTCTGAACAAACTTTTAAAAGGTTAAACTGTACAGAAATTCTTCCAGGAGATTTGCTGATATCACGGTTACCTGATCCAGTTGGTCGTTCCTGTATAATTCCTGATACAGGAACAAAAATGGTAACAGCTGTTGATTGTACCATTGTCCGTGTGAATGAAAAATTAATACTT
The DNA here is from genome assembly GCA_016186955.1 of Candidatus Daviesbacteria bacterium. GTDB lineage: Bacteria > Patescibacteriota > Microgenomatia > Daviesbacterales > UBA10151 > JACPKP01. The sequence goes on from JACPKP010000004.1 coordinate 118,823, forward strand.
AGAGATTTTTTGCTGTTATACACAAATAGCTCAAATTACTACACTCAAATTCAAGCTCATTTATCAGGAACGACCCGCAAAAGAATAAGCCGAGGAAATTTATCACAAATTGAAATCCCTCTCCCACCACTTTCAGAACAAAAGAAAATTGTGGCGAAACTTGAGAAATTGTTGGCGAAAGTGAATGAAGCAAAAAAGCTCCGCGCTAAAGCGCAAGAAGCCGCGAGTCAGCTCCTCCCCGCCGAATTCCACAAAATTTTTGAAGAAGGAAGAGAAAAAGGATGGGAGGAAATAGATTTTGGTGATAAAAAATACATTGAGATTATAGATGGTGACCGAGGGAAAAATTATCCAAAAAAAAGTGATTTTACACCTGAAGGCTACTGCCTTTTCTTAAATACAAGTAATGTAAGACACGGATCTTTTAATTTTTCTAAATGTGATTTTATTTCAAAGGAACGAGATGAAATATTACGAAAAGGCAAATTGAAACGTGGCGATGTAATATTAACTACTCGAGGAACTCTCGGTAACTCTGCATTTTTTGATGATAAAGTACCTTTCGACAATATGAGGATAAATTCTGGAATGGTTATATTGCGCGTTAATGAGAAAGTACTCACTCAACGTTTTTTACTGTATGTATTAAACTCACCAAATGTCATGGATTTGATTAAGAAGGCGAACTCAGGCAGTGCTCAGCCGCAACTACCGATTCGTGTGTTATCAAAATACATTTTATACTTCCACCCATCACAGAGCAAAAAAAGATAGTTGCACGACTGGACTTAATTTCCGAAAAAGCGCGTCAACTTCAAGACTACCAAAAATCCACCGAGCGCGATCTCCTCACCCTCGAACAATCAATTTTACACAAGGCTTTTTAAGGAAGATTAGTAAATTAAAATGATTAAATTATCAAGGTCTAAGTTAGAATTATTATTTGACTGTCCCCGTTGTTTCTGGTTATCTTGACTTTCGGGCTATAGTCCTGAGTCTTGCCGAAGGGTAATTTATGGTTTAAAGTGAGGTTATGCTTAGCAAGAAAAATCCAGAGATTGAAACGATAAAATCCAAACCTGAAAAAAGAGATATCCTGACGGAAATGTTTGAACACTTTGGGATTAAAGTAGTAGATGTAGGTTCTCAAATCCCAAAGGCCAACAGGAAAAGAAAGGGATGAAGTAAAGATGAAAAAGATAATTACCAAAGGAATAAAAGTGTATACGTTTCAGCAAAATGAAATAGATTACATCTCCCTCACTGATATTGCCAGGTACAAAGATAAAGAAAGAACAGACTATATCATCCAAAATTGGATGAGGAATAGAGAAACTATAGAGTTCTTGGGTATTTGGGAACAAATCAATAATACAAATTTTAAACCCATCGAATTCGATGGGTTAAGAAAAAATGCAGGATTAAATAGTTTTTCACTTACTCCTAAAAGATGGGTCTCTTCTGTCAATGCCATTGGCATTATTGCAAAATCGGGCAGATATGGAGGTGGGACATTTGCACACAAAGATATTGCTTTTGAATTTGCTTCCTGGATTAGCGCTGAATTTAAGCTTTACTTGATTAAAGAATTTCAACGACTCAAAGTTGAGGAAAACGAGAGGTTAATTTTAGGTTGGGATGTTAAGCGTCAGCTGACCAAAATTAATTATCTTATCCATACAGATTCCATTAAGGAAAACTTAATCCCTCTGTCAATTACTAAAAATCAAGCCAAAGTCATTTATGCCTCGGAAGCAGATATCTTGAACGTGGCTTTGTTTGGTAAAACCGCAAAAGAATGGCGCGATGAAAATAAGGATAAAGATGGTAATATCCGTGATTATTGTGACGTTACACAATTAGTAGTTTTGGCTAATCTTGAAGGTATTAATGCCGAGCTAATTCGTCAAGGCTTGCCTCAATCTAAGAGATTAGTTCAACTAAACCAGATCGCTATCTCCCAAATGCAATCTTTACTTGGTAATGCCTCAATAAGCAAAGCTTTTCTACGAATAAAGAAATTAAAATAAATGATTAAATTATCGAGGGCTAAATTAGAATTACTTTTTGAATATCCCCGTTGTTTCTGGTTATCTTGACTTTCGGGCTATAGTCCTGAGTCTTGCCGAAGGGTAATTTATGGTTTAGAGTAGAATTTATATGAAAAAAGGCAGACAAATTATTAAACAAAATAGCTTCACCGAGTTTTTGCTTTATACAACGCCAAATGGAAAAGTAAAGGTAGAGATATTTCTTCATAATGAAAATATCTGGTTAACTCAATCTAAAATAGCAGAGCTTTTTGGAGTGCAGAGGCCGGCAATTACCAAGCATCTAAAAAACATATTTGAGACTATGGAGTTGAACGAGAAATCAGTTAGTTCCATTTTGGAACATACTGCCAAAGACGGTAAGAAGTACAAAACCCTATTCTATAACCTTGATGCGATTATTTCGGTTGGATACAGAATAAACAGCTCTCAAGCAACGCAGTTCCGTATTTGGGCAACAGAAAGACTTAAAGAATACATAATTAAAGGATTTACCATGGATGATGAAAGACTCAGGGATCCCTACAATATCTTTGGAAAAGATTATTTTGAAGAACAACTTGCCCGAATAAGGGATATACGTTCAAGCGAAAGGCGTATGTACCAGAAGATCACTGATATTTACGCACAATGCAGCGCTGATTACGATCCAAATGAAGAAATTACCAGGCAATTTTTTGCGACAGTGCAAAACAAACTCCATTTTGCGATTACCAATAAAACTGCCGCAGAGATAATACACGAAAGAGTAGATAGCGCCAAACCATATATGGGGCTCACTGTTTGGAAAAATTCTCCAAAAGGTGCTATTCGGGAATCCGATGTCATTATTGCCAAAAACTATCTTAATGAAAAAGAACTGGATCATTTAAATAGAATTGTTACCATGTATCTTGATTATGCAGAAATGCAAGCCGAGCGTGGGATTGTCATGTATATGAAGGACTGGGTAGCAAAGCTGGACGCCTTTCTTAAATTTAATGAGCAACAAATACTTAGTGACACTGGACTCATAAGCCACGAGGTTGCAGAATCTCTGGCCTTGAAAGAATTTGAAAAATATCGCAGGGAGCGGGACAAAAACTACATATCAGATTTTGACCGCGAAATGAAAAAACTTTTGAAGAGAGCAAGGAAATAAATGATTAAATTATCGAGGTCTAAATTAGACTTACTTTTTGAATGTCCCCGTTGTTTCTGGGAGCGGGTGAGGGGAGTAACAACCTTTCGTTTCGCGAAAGAACGTTGCCCCGATAAATCGGGGTCGAACAGCTTTGCACTCCGTGCTGCGCAGCCTAACTCTCCAACCACCCTTTCAAACAGAAAAACTGGCCACAAGGACCAGTTTTTTGTTCGAGAGCGGGTAATGACAATCTGTTCGAACTTTATTTAAAAACCTTTAATGGTTTGATGCAATGTTTTAGACCCTACCCTCAGGTTTATTCTTTTTGATGCTTGATGTGTTTTTAAACTTAAGGCCTTCTACAAAATCCTCTAATACTGTCGTTAATCTGGTTAAAAATTAATCCATATTTTCTGACATTAGATTATCTGTGACGGTTACTTTATGTTTCATGAACCAAAAAGAAAATGCCACATCTTTTCTACAAGAAACCAACCAAAAAACCCTGCAATAACATATAATGGGAACCGCTTAAACTCTCCTAATATCTCTTTAATCTCGTTTAATACACCATTCTGGTAAGATATTTGCTCACTAAGTGTTTCCAATTGTTCTTCTAAATTTTCTAAGCTTTTTTTATCCATTTTTAACATTCTACCATAAATTTGACTTTCGGGTAACCTATGGTATTATTAAAATAATAATTACTTTGCTTCACAAAAAGCGGTAATTAGGTTTTAGATTTGCTGGGTCTTTAGAAGGAGCACAGGAATCTAGGAATCTGACGTTCACTTAAGAAAAAGAAATGCGGTCGCAAGACAAACAGCTTTTTCACTTGGACTATTGCAGGTTCTTGGACTTTTGTGCTTTTTTAATGTAAAAAAATATGCAAACTTTTGAGTGGAAAACAGACAACCTAGACGAAATGGCCGTGAGAATGGCTCAAATTAGAAAAAATCAAACTGAAGAAACTGAGGCAATCAATTTTAACAGGGACTCTAACCCCTTAAATGGTGGAGAAGCTGGTGGGGCGACAGAGGGGATGTGGAAGTACCTTAAAGAGGCACAGGGTGATAACAATAAGGAAAAGTTCATGGAAGCTAACTCGACTGGTGCTGCTATTGACCGTTTGAGGGAGCAAAAGACAGAGGGGAAAAAGGAAGATTCCAGGACCCAATGGCAAAAAGATCAAGATATGGCAAGGGAGTTGAGGAATCCTAACTGGAGAGCAGAGTACGAGGCTTCAAGAGGTTTTGATAGGGCCGAATATTTGGCAGCGTTGCCAGTAGTACAGAATGGAAAAACATATCATAAAGACGGCAGGGTGTGGGCCCGACAGGATTGGGATGCACTAAAGGAAAAACATGGACAACCGAAGCATTATCAGGGAAAGGAGGGTTAATTTATGAAGACAGCAAATGATAGATTTTTTGTACATAATATTGAGTTCGAGCCTGATGCCGGAGCAGAAATGCTCAAGAAACAATGGGCGATAGGTTTGGATACAAAGAATCATGGAAAATTAAGTGGAGAGCGGAAACGAAGTGCCTATGCTCAGAAAGCTAATAACTCTTTGACAGGAGAAAGATAAGATATGGCTATACCATTGCAACTCTTACCTAATGTCTTTAATGCAGCCCAAAAAGCTGTAGGACAGCTATCCCAACCCGTATATCAGGTAGGGAAAACAGCACAACAATTTTTTAATCCAGGTGGAAATGCACCCCAGCGATTCGGTCCTGTTAACCCCCCAACAGATCAGGGTGATTATCTAGAGCAAGTCCCCTCAATGAACATTCCAGAATTGGATCTAAGCCCATACATCGAGCAGCAACAGCGGGAAATGGAGCTGGCACAAGCCGGATATAGCGAAAATATTGCAGAAATAGGATCGCAGACTGAAAAACAAAAGGGGCTAATCGAAGCAAACAAACAATCGGCCTTGGGTGATCTGGCCTCAAGCCAGGAACAATCACAAAACACTGCGGAAAGGGCAATCAATGAAGCAAGGAGGGCGCAGGCGGAATTATCTCAGGGATTATCAGCCAGATATGGTACAGGTGTATCAACAGGTCTTGGAGCTCAAGCGATCCTGGGAGCTCAAACAGTCAAAAATATTGGGGAGACTCGCCAGAGCCTAGCTGCAAGATTGGGAGAAATTCAAAAAAGAAAAGAACAGGTAACAAACGAAGCTAACAGACTGGTACTAGATGCTGACCAACAAGCGGAAGTATTGAAACAAAGAGCTTCGGTTGCCTTGAAAGAGGGTTTGGCAGCAGCCAGTAGGTACAGACTAGAAGGAACTCGCGCCAGGCAGGATCTTATAAATTCATATATGAGCCAGTACCGGGATATTGTTGCAGGGGTCAACGCTAGAAATGCAGCTTTTAAGCAGGCTATCGCAAAACAATTAATGGCTAATGAAATTTCTCTGAATAAATATTACCAAACTACAGCTACTGCAAGAGATACTGTAGATTTAAATGATAGATTTGCATTATATAAAGCTGGAAAATTGTCTGCCCCGGCAGTTGACCAGCTTGAGCAAGACGCACAACTCCCTTCGGGTTCTCTGATCAGATCAACAGAAATAGACGAAAACGATCCTTTCGCTGGATTGAAGAAAATCTCACAGGTTGGGATTGGTAATCTTGCATAATTATGTATGGCACTTCCCTTTTTATCGGATATAGAACAAAAAATCACAGATGCTAGAGATGCAGCGCAACGCATTTTGAAGCAACCTCAAAATTTTATTCAAGGTTTTAAACCCTCCGCAATAAATACCCTAAACACAATTACAAAAGCTGTATCAAGCTATCTGCCACAGTATGCACCCCAAACCCAACAGGTTAAGCCACAACCATTGTCTGCAATTAGAAAACAAGCAGAGAATTATTTAAACGCAGGATTAAACACAGCACAAAATTATGGAAACTATTTAAAGACTGAGGGGAGAAGATTGACCAGCCCGGAGTTCTTCAAACCAAAATTCACTTTCGCAGATGAAATTAAAAATCCAGTGCTTAATTTTGCTGCACAGATCCCTCAATCTATTTTAAACGCACCCATTAACACAGGCGAGGGATTAGTTAATCTACCCAGGTCAAAATCCCCACAACAGGTTATTTCTAACGCAGCCAAGATTGCAGACTTACCCCTAACTTTGGCTACTTTTGGAGCTGGGGGCACTGCTTTAAATATTGGCAAGCAAGGATTAAAGTCATCAATTTTGAAAGGTGGGTTAGAAGGGTTAAAATACGGTGCTGCTTATGGTGGTTTGTCTGGTTTGCGGGAAGGCGAGAATCTTAATTTGGAGGAACAATTAAGAATAGGGGCTGAAAGGGCAGTATTGGGTGGTGTAGGAGGGGCGGTTGTAGGGGGAGTGGTACCATTGGTAGGTTATGGAATTGATAGGGGCGGTAAATTTGTTGTAAAAATCATGGGAGATGAAAAGGGTTTTGTTAAAATTCCGGGTAAAAAACCACCTATTTTAGCAAAAGCGATTGAAGACGCAATTAATGGTGATGATTTAGCAAAAGCCCAGGATATTATTGACAAGTTACCTGATAAAAACCCCTATAAAGCCCCGTTTCAAAGCACACTAAATGCTCATATTAAAAACCAAAGTACAGCAGGGAAATATTCATACAATATCAATTTAGACAGACTAAAGCTATCGCCAAAAGAAAAAAAGGTTTTCGACACAAGAATTTCTACTGCAAAAAACATACTAGAAAAAGCCAAGGGGCAGAAGCTAACGGATGAAGAAGTGATTAATGCTGCAAAAACCTCAGAGATTTTACAAAACGTAACTTCTAGGGAAGACACAGTGAGAGCTAATGCTGCTATGCTTAGAGCCCGCCAAAATATGGTTGAGCTTGATAAAAACCTTGATGTTTACATTAAAAAAGGAAATGTCTTAAAAGCCCGGACAACAATGGCCGATTTGGTTGACTCTCTTAGGGTTGTTTCTTCTGAAGCAGCGGACAGAGGACGGAAATTACAGAGCTTGTCTATTGAAGCCGGAGATGAAAGTTTAAGAAGTCAGGTTTTAAGAAGTATTGCTCGAGTTGAAAATGATAGCAACAGGATAGCAAAAGAAGCCTTAAAAGTTAACTGGAATAATGCAAACTCGATTACTACTTTCTACCGGCAGTTTGTCAAACCCAGCACAGGGGAGATATTGGATGAGTTTAGGTATAATAACATCCTCTCTAATCCTCTTACCCACGAACGGAACGCATTTTCAAATCTCATCCAGACCTTTATATCAAGACCACTAACCCTGGTAGTACAAGGTGATATAAGCGGTGCAGGCAGATATTACAAAGGTGCGTTTGGGAGTTTTCCTGATGCTATAAAAGCATTTCAGGACTCGTTTTTAGGGAAGGGATTGATTCAAAAGCCCGATTTATCGAGGTTATCGACCAAAAAAATACCGGGAGCCTTGACAATCCCCACCAGGGCAATGGAGGCCTCAGACAGATTTTTTCAAACAATAATCTCATCCGGTGAAAGAGCACGAGGTGTCAGCAGCAAAGAAGCGGAAAAGATAGCCCAGTATTCACTATTCAGATCCATTTTAGACCCTTCAAATAGAACAGGGCAGGGAGTGTTATTATCAAAAATTGATAACGCTACATTGGGAATTTACCAACTGGGGGAGAAGGTGCCAGGTCTCAGATGGTTCGTTCCTTTTTTGCAAACTCCGATGAATGTCGCAAAACAGTGGCTTGAATATTCCCCAGGGGGTTTTGCGACAATCCCGGGAGCAGCCAAGCCAAAAGAACAAATTGCAAAAGCCGTGATTGGATCGGTTATAACTGCGATGGGTGGTTGGTTAGCCAGTCAAGACAAAACAACCTGGTCAGCCCCGGTTGACCCTAAAGCAAAAGAGCTTTTCTATGCTTCAGGCAGGAAACCTTTTAGTATTAAGGTGGGTGATGCTTGGGTGCCAATGCCATTTTTAGGGGTGTACGCCTTTCCGGTTGCGTTAGCTGCTGCTGCAAAGTATTATCAGGATGAGTCCAGAACGGCATTGACTGATTCACAGATTGAGAGGTTGACCAAAGGGGTGTTTTCTATGACTGAGTTTTTTAGTCAACAGACTTTTATGGAGGGGCTTGGTAATTTCGTTTCTCTGGTCAAAGGTGATAAAGATTATTCTCTGCCGGCAAACCTGGCATTTACCGCACAACAGATAATACCCTTAAATGGGCTGGTAGGTTACATAAGCCGAATTTTAGATCCTATCTTCAGGAAAGCAGATGGTGAAGGTATTGGTGGTAAATTTATTGCTGGAGTCCAAAGGAATATTCCATTTCTCTCAAGTGGGCTTCCGGCTTATACAAACCCCTTGGGTGAGGAATCCAGACGGAACATTTCAAGCTATCTTGCGCCCTATGCTTTGGGAGTTCAAGACAAGAGGTTTGAACAACAGTATCAGGGTAGGGAGATCTTGCTACAAAGTAATGATGTTTTGAATAAAATCGATGATGCGATAGTAAATGGGAGAGTACCAACAGGGGATCCGGCATTAGTTGAATTTAGGCAAGCGGAATACTATTACAAAAAAATATTAAACAGAGAAGCTTCCGTTGATGATCTAATCTCACAAGATAAAATTACCAAAGGGTTGGCAGAGAAAATACTAATTATTAGAAACCTTGATAAAAACTTGAAAATTTCCTCACAAGATAGGATGTTACCATTTTTTGAGCCAAAGATTAAAGCTGAACGGATATTACAAAGATTACAGGACTTTGAAAGCGGAAAAGGGAAGAAAGAATATCTGGAAAAATTGATTAGGAATAAAATTATTGATCCTGAAACAGCTAGGCTTATATTAGAGCAAACTCCTCAGTGAGTGTTTGGGTAATCTTCGGGACTTGAAGCCGAAATAGACGGTATTTTGGGCTTTGTATGGCCAGAAAACGGAAGAGATCCAGAGGGTAGGAATATATCTAAGGAAAAAAGTTATAATCCCCTATTATTTTTTTCAATGATTAAATTGTTAGCTTCAAGGTAGGACCAAAAATCACCATAAAAAGATTTCTCAACATTTTTAGCTAGGAAATTAAAACGGGAGTAAAATAGCTTCAAAAATCATTTCCCAACATTCCCGGGGTAAACAGATTTATAAATATCTTCTAATTCCTGGTTTGTGTGGTGCAAATATAACTCCGAAGTCTGTATGCTGCTATGCCCCAAGAATTTGCTCACATGATAGATGCTGATCCCGTGATTTAATAAATTTGTTGCATAGGAATGTCTTAAGCTATGCGGGGTTAAACTAACCCCCACTTTCTCACCAGCCTGCTTGACTAATCTTTCGATATGAGTAGGGGTTAAATCAAAAAGCTTATTACTATTTTTCTTTCTAGCTGCCAGATATTTTTTAATTAGGATGGCGGTTTCGGGGGAGAACTGGATTAACCGCGGTTTTGACCCCTTGCCAAGAATGGTTGTTCTTCCATTTTCAAGATCTGGTTTAGCTACCTCTAGGGAAACGAGCTCCGATATTCTCAAACCGGAGGTTTGGAGAAGAGACAAAATTGTTTTTAGCCGTAGACCCTTTTTATTTCTGAGGTCTAAAGAAGCAATCAATTTTTCAATATCTTCGGGGTTGGGGATCTCTTTATACATCCGAACCACCTTAGGCAACTCAATAGCTTCAGCGTCCAGACAATCGATTTTCTGGAGCCTTAACCACTTTAAAAGCTGCCGGATTGCAATTAGCTTCAAAGATTGGGTTTTTGGGTTAAGTTTTTGATCTAGCATTATTACCCGGTAGTCTTCTATGGTTGCTAAGGTAATTTGCTGAATGGGTTTATCTGGACCTGTGAATTTACAGAAGTCTAAAAGGTGTTGTGAGTATTTTTTAACAGTCCCCAAGCTCTTTTTTTGTGTTAGTGTTAGACTTTTAACATAAACTTTTATTGCCTGGCTTAGGGTTGTTTGAGAATTTTGGTCAAAATTAGTATAATTCATATAGTTGTCCGGTTCTGTCATTGCTTCAAAACTAAGGCAGGGCCGGATGGCTTTTTTTATTTACTTCTTAATTTTTTAATTTTCTCCTTCATAAACTCAAAGGATTTTTCAAACTCCTGTTCGCTAATATTCAGATTTCCAGTTAATGCTCCGAATTCGAACGCAATAAAATGTGAATAGCAAACGTTAAGGATATTGTATCTATAAATTTTTACTATATCTCCGGATTTACAAATAACACACTCACCATCTGCGGTATTTATTAAATCCTTAAGATAATTTATTTCGCGTTCCGAAAAAGGTTTGGCAATTTTCCAACGGGTTCTTCTATCTATTTTTCCGAATGGTATAATCCAACCTTTTTTGATTAAAGCCCTGGCAGTACCACCCTCATTTTTACCATCCGCGGTAGCCCATCCCTTATCAGATTCAATAATTTTAAGTAATAATCGGGCTTGTGAAACCTCTAATCTAGCAAAATCTTCCATGCAATAAAAACATTATATCATATCCACTACATTATGTCAAATAGTAGTTTAAAGTTCTAAAAAGGGCAAAAAATGAGAAAAATCAAGCTTTGCTACCCACAAAATCCAAGCAAATCAAGCTGTTAGTGATAAAAGGGATAATTTTAGGTTAACGGGATATTGTATTGACGAAAACTGAATCTATAAATTAGAGTTAAGGATTATCTCCCCCTCTCTGATTGGTTTGATTATCTCTGAATGATTATCCCAATCTTTTTCATCGGGAATTCTATAAACATTCCCAGGATAAACAGTAATATAAATAACTTCTTGAGCCATGTTTTTTCCGTCGAATATCTTGTTCTCATCTCCTAATAATAGTGCGGGGCCGGTAAAAGCTGCTGATACTGTATTACCTAGATTTATTTCATGAACGTCCCACTGATCAATGTATTTGTCTGCATTTAAATCCCTTACAGATAATTTTTGTTTTATATTTAAAATTTGTTTTGTATATTTTTCAGAATCCTTTAGTTTTATAGAAGGTGATGTCATAGCAGATAATGTACAGCTTTAGAAAATATTATGCAATATTTGGCAATATCTGAGGATTTCAAGAATTTAGGCACAAAATTATTAACTCAACATTAATATTGGGGGTGTTTGATACATTTTTATCTAGATATTTAGGGTGGATTTGACTTGACGTGCATTTGACGAATTTTGAAACCATAGTATAATAATATCAAGGCCTGTGGAGAAAAACCAATGGTCACCCAAAAAGGGTGGCTTTTTTTGTGGCAAAAATGGATAAGATTTTTGAGCCTAATAGATTTTTTAAAAGAAAAGAGATTTGCGCGATTTTACGTATCAGTGAGGCCACTTTAGGAAAGATGCTGAAGGGAAAGATTAGAGCTGTCAGATTACCCGGTCAATATAGGGTACTCGGTTCGGAAATAAATTTGTTTTTAAAATCATTAAATCATTAAAATTGACATAGTAAAAAACCATGATATAAAAAAAGGAGCAACTTTTAAAACCCATAATTCTTCTTTTTTACTAGTGGGAAGAGAAATTTAGGTTAGGCATGAAACATCAAACAAAATGAACAATAGTGCATCAGACAATTTTAAATCAGACGTTATCTCTCTTTGCGGGGCGCTGCTTGCTTCCGGTAAAATCCAACTCTCAGGATATATCAAACTCCCAAATGGTAAAACTGAATTTCATCTCTCCCCCAAACCTATTTGCGAAGAACTTTACAATCTATATTTAAACGATAAACTCATTCTCTCGGCCTCAGCCATAGCCAGAAAAGTAGCCGAATTAAATGTTATCCGGAAAGGAAATTATTAATGGATTATCAGGCTTTTTTAACTCAGTTTGAGCAAGAAGAGGAAAACAGGAGAGTAGCCCAACTCCAAAAGTTAAATGAATCTTTAAAACTTCTGCCTGTAAGAAATGAATTACACGAGCAAGTAGAAAGTTTTATTAAATTCTTGGGTTTAGATAATGAGTGGTTTTGTTTAAGCAGGTTTGAAAAGGATCAGGAAAGACAAAAACTAGCAGCTCATATTTCAAATTTTTATTCTTTGAGGGGAGATTTAATAGCGGATGAATTAGAGGGGATAGTATGAATTCAGAGGAAGTTTTTAAAACTGAAAATTGTGAGGAAAGAGATACAGAAAGATTTACCGATACCTCCAATGCTGAAAAAATAAACCAGGTTTTTGGTAACAAAATCAGATATGACCATAGGAGGAAAAGGTGGCTGGTTTGGAAAGATCACAGATGGCAACCTGATGTTGATGGAGCAATTAATCGGATGGCGATTGATGCTTCGAGGGTTAGATATCAAGCTGCAACCGAAATTTCAGATTTAAACCAAAGGACTATTGCTTCTAAATGGGCTATTCAATCTGAAAGCAGATTAAGGTTGGATGCTGCAACCAGTATTGCCAAAAACCTATTACCCATTGCTGATTCTGGTGAAAACTGGGATTCAGACCCAATGTTGTTATCTTGTTTAAATGGCATTGTTGATTTGAGGACTGGGAAAATTAGAAAAGGTTTGCCGGGAGATAGAATAACAATGGTAACAGGCGGAAAATATGACCCTGATGCTGATTGCCCTCTTTGGAAGAAATTTATCTCTGAGGTTTTTGAAGATAACCAGGATTTGATTAATTACGTTAAAAAAGCCCTAGGATATAGCCTGACCGGGGAAATGAAGGAACAAGCGGTTTTCTTTTGTTTTGGGGTGGGTTCCAACGGTAAGAGTGTTTTGTTTTCGACAATAAGGGAAATTTTAGGGGATTATGCTTATAACGCTCCCGCCACCCTCTTTCAAAGAAATACAATGGCCACCTCTAGCAATGATGTGGCATCTACCGAATTTAAGCGGTTTATAATGTCTGCGGAGATTTTATCCTCCACTAAGATTAACGAACTTCGGTTAAAAAAATGGTCAGGTGGTGACCAGGAGACCGCCAGATACCTTTATTCAGAGTATTTTTCGTTCTATCCTGCTTGTAAAATATGGCTTTTTGTGAACCATAAACCCCAAGTGGAGGATGATTCTTTTGGATTTTGGAGAAGAGTTAGGTTAATTCCATTTAATAGGGTGTTTTCGGAAAGCGAACAAGACAAAGATTTAACCAAAAAGCTGAAAAATGAACTATCAGGAATTTTAAATTGGTTAATTGAGGGGTGTTTGCTATGGCAGGCCGAGGGTCTGCAACCATTACCCGCGATAATTGAAGGTGCAACCAAGAGTTACCAGGCTGAAAATGATGTTCTGGCTGAATTTCTATTTGATTGTATTGAAGAGACTGAGAATGACTCTCAAGCAATGGCGGTTTTTAAAAAATATAAAGAATGGGCGGAGATGCAGGGATTACAAGGGAAGGATACTTTAACCAATACTTCATTCGGGAGACGGATGAGTGATAAGTTTCCCAAGAGAATGGTTGATGGGCGGGTTTTTTATCGGGGAATTTCCATAAAAGGCGGTTTTAGTAGAGGGTTTGCCGTGCCTGAAGTGATAGTTGACCCCCATTTTCATAAAAGTCCCCTTATAAAAACTCGTATAAATAGTTTAGTGAAAACGACCTCAAACCCTCTACCTAGGCACGAAAACCCTCTACCTACCAAAAGCGCCCAAATACCGCCAGGGTTACAAGGAATTTTATGAATAAAAAAGAACTTATTGAACAATATCTAAAGCTCGGGTTATGGTGGGTTCTTTATGAGAACGATTTTAGGGAATTTCCCCAAAATGTTCATGATCAAGCATTAGCCAAGCTTGAAGAGACTGAAACAAAACTTAAGGAAATAGGGATAACAGATATAGCAATAATCGCATTAAATGACCATGTTCAAAGAATCAAAAACTCCAAGATAGGGGATCTCAAACCAAGCGAGCAACTTTTCCTTTGCAAGGTAATTTTCGGTAATGATTGCGCAGAGGCTAAAACAGATAATATTGAGAAAAAAATGCTTCAGCTAGAAGCAGTTAGAGTTGGACCAAAAGAACCAACTCCAGGTTTTGGTGGGATGCACTGGACGGAGTTTGCCGACAAGCTTTCAGATTATCATTTCAATAAAGTGAAAAAATCAGAGGGATTATGAATAGACTAATTGAAGGTTGTGTGTTCCTGCTATTGTTTATTGGGTTTTTAGTAAGACCAGTGTTTTGAAAGGATTTGAAAAATGGATCGCAAAAAAAAAGAAATATTTGTCGCGTTGGAGGAATTTAGGAGGCTAACAGGCTGGAAAATACCAGACGATCTTAAACTGGAAGTGTTAAAAGAAAGGTTTAAAGCAATAGCAAAAAAATATGAAAAAAATTAGAACTGCTATAGGTTGTAATATTTGCAATAGATGTGGGATATCAAAAAAAAGGTTTCCTGGTATCCAAATGACTGCGAACCGCACTCAAGACATCTGGTTTGTATTGATTGCCAATCCAACCTAGCTGAAGTTCCGCAATTTGATAAAGAAACCTTTGAAGCTTCAGTAATGGAGGAGGCGGCCTTATATAGAAATAATATTTCATCGATAACCCAAACTCAAATAGACAAAATAACCAAAGCCTTAACCAATAAGCAAAAACTAAAACTGGCTTTAAATGAATTTTACGAAGAAACAGATGGACTTTACCCAAAACTAAGATCCATGAAGGGAGGCGAAAAATGTTAGCAAAACATGAGATAACACAGAGCAAAGCGGTTATTAAAGCCTTGGACTCTTTAGGCAAAGACGAAAAAGAGGCATTGGCAATACTTCAAAAAAGCTTTGGTATGACAGAAGTGCAAGCGCAAGAGACCTTCTTTGACCCAGGCAAATGGCAGGAATGGAAACACCTGCAACAAAAAAAACTCGATATAAAAGATCTGCAAATGGTTTCAAAGGTTCAAGATGCTATTAATGCCAAATTAGACTCAGGTTCCGGTGCTCAAGCAAAGGAGCTTTACATATTGCTAGCTACACTGCGCGATAAGGTTTTTGGTGCAAATAAACCTGGAGGTCATAGTTTCCTGGTTGGTGAAAAAATAACTGTAAACATGGGTTGGAAGTTTACCCCTCAACCAAGTCCAAATAAAAAGCTTGATGAGAGAATACTAAATGGGGAAGTTATTGAAGGTTAGGGATGAGCTTTGATTTTAGGGATGAAGTATAAGCTGTTGGATGAATTGTTGATTTAGGCTGAATTTTAGGTTTGGTTTTAGGCTTATATGAACGTAAATTGCACTTTAAAAAACGTCTGTGTGTACGCACGCGGGGAAGCTAAAAATAACCCCAAAATTAGGTACAAAAGCACTTTAAAAAGTTAAATATTTCAGTGAATATTTAGTTAATTTGAGCCTAGTAGGTCGTAGAGTGCATACTCTACGACACAATTCAGGCACAATGTATATTTAATTATGCTAATCAATCCTATAATATTAAATATTTACAGTTATTGGGATATATTCTGGCTTGAGATTATTCGGTACTATCCCCAGCTTAGTTCTGGTAATTCGTGGTCAGTACGCTTTGAAAGCTGGATATGCTGAAAGGGAAGGGTAAGCTTAGAACCCAAACCCTTCTCTTAAGGCTAAAATCCGGAGATGCAAATAATTAAAAATAGATATTTTAAAGTATGGGGTGGGTATTCCAGCTAGGGTAACAGATAAAAGCTTGGGACCGAAGAAAAAAAATCAATCCCGCCAGAAAAAGGGATGGTTAACCAATGAACCTTGTCGGGATTGGGTATAGCTATATAACTCATTTCTAAAGCACATTAAATATTTTTTTAAAAATTAAAAAGGGATGTTACAAAAATAACATCCCTAACAAAAATATTAAATATTTGTGCCTAAAAAACTTTACTTGAAAACGAGCGACAAAATGTTGTGGGTTGTGCCTAAGAACACTACTATTTTACGCACAAAAGTTTAGTGGTATGACCCATAGGTCATCTAAAAAAGATGGATAATCTATTTAGCTTATTATATCAATCTAAACTAGAAATGCTCTAAACAAACCTCATTTTTTAGAGGCGTACAGGGGCTTGTAGCAAGAATATTTACTATTTTGAGGCTAATTATTTAAAAATGTTAGGGATTTATTAAAAAGCTGGGGTATGTATATTTACCAGACGGCACAGGCACAAACTTAAAGCAAAAATGCCTCTAAAACGGCTAGAAAGGTGGTAAGAGGACTAACGTCCCTAGAAAAAAATTAAACCAATAGAAAGGAAGGTGAGATTTTATGGAAGAAGACAAAACAAAGCAAATTGTACAACCAGAAAATCCGGAGTTCATTAAAAATGACTTGGATCAGAAAGAGGAGGTACAACCACAAGAGGAGGTACTGGTACCAGAGAATTTTGAAAGCATAGAACCAGTATGTATAGCTTGTGGTGAGGCAAAAGTAGAACGCCGGGGTAGGTGTGGGTTGTGCTTTCTTTTCTGGTCAAAACATCAAAACCAAAACTGGAGATATGAAAAGGATTAAAGGGAGGTGAAAACTAAATGTATTTTTCAGAGGAAGAGCAAAAAGAGATTTTAACTGAAACCAAAAAAAAACTTATGGAACAAACCATTGCAGAATGTGTTGATAGGGTCAAGAGGGAAAATCAGGACAGGATTAATTTTAATGTAGCAGCGGTGGTTAGTGAAGTGTCCAAGGTTTTAAAGGCAGAGATGCCCATGTAACTTGAGCTGGCGAAAGAGACAAATATCCGGTTTTAAAAAAACCCATAAATTCACCCTCAATCGCCAGCAAATTATCTTAATAGATGCCGGGGTACTGCTGTATTATCCCGGCATCACAAAAAAGAATGAAAAATGATTATTTTAAGAGCAAAGCCAGGGGAAACTACAGCAGGTTTAATAAGTAGATTTCAAAAAAGGTGTATAGACCAGCATAGGATTCAGGAATTAAAAAACAAAATGTATTTTAGAAGCAATACAGAAAGAAACCAAGAGAGACAAAAAAGAAAAGACTGGTTAATTTTAAAGCTAAATGAGCAAATTTGACAAAGCTTTTTTTGGGTGTAATTTAAAAGGGAGCTAAAAAAGATATTTAACAGAACCAACTCAGGATAAGAATTTAAACTGCCAACATGCAAATAGATTCGGAAATAGAAACAGCTAGAAAAATTCTAGGTAAAACTGTAGCCCATCTCCCAGACGGGGAACTTAAAAAAGTAATTAATCAATTTGATCACCTAACGGATCTTTGGATGGAAGATTATGAGCGTTCAATTTTTGATGGTAAGACCCTGAATGATATAGTCCGTACTTGACATGGAGACTTCTTTAACTCAAAATGATGGCATGTTATTGAAAAATGCAGTTGCCTATTTGAGGGTAAGTACTATTGAACAGGTTGAAAATTATAGCCTGGATAATCAGCTAAAAGACATCCAAAGGCAGGCAGAATCTACGGGTTACACAATTGTTAAGGTCTTCAACGAAGAGGGTAAAAGTGCGAAGACTGCCAAGCGTCCACAATTAATAGAGCTACTAGAGTATTGTCGAAAAAATAAACATTCCATAACAGCAGTATTCATATACAGGATTGATAGGATGGCTCGAAACAGTGATGATTACTCATTAATCAAAAGAAAATTAGCTGAGAGTGGAATAATTTTAATTTCAGTTTCCGAGCCAATTGAAAACAGCCCCACAGGAAGTTTTGTTGAAAAAATGTTTTCTGCCATCGCACAGTTAGATAATGATATTCGGGCAGAAAGAGCAACAAAAGGCCTACGATCTAGGTTCTTGGAAGGTTGGAAGATAGGTAAACCTCCGCTGGGATATGTGAGTGGAAAAATTGGGGATAAGGAGATAGTAGTAAATGATCCTAAGGCATTTAATAGCATGAAAAAGGCATGGGAACTGATGGCTACAGGAACGAAGACTCTTTCTGAAATGAGGGATATAATGAACGATTGGGGTCTTAGAGCCTATTATAAAGGCAAACATTATCCCTTGAGAACTCAAACTGTTTCCAGGTTATTTAAAAATAAATTTTATATGGGTATTCTTTCTTCAAAGAAATATCCGGAAGAAATAAAAGGCAAACATGAGGCTATGATTGATGCTGATACCTACTACAAAGTACAGGCTGTTATTTTTGGAAGGAATGTTAATTCAATAGATGTTAGGTATAACCGAGATAACGAAGATTTCCCGCTAAGAAGAATCGTAAAATGTACTTGCGGTATGGGATATACAGGTGGTTTTACAAAGTACGGAAAATATGGTTACTATCACTGTCCTAAACGGTGTGAAGATTTCAAAAACAGACCTTACGGAAAAAGAAATATCTCTAATGATGAATTAGAAAAAGCCGTTGTGGCATTACTGAGGACTGTACAGCCTACTCAGGAATCGCTGGATTATTTTACATATTTTCTCAGAAAAAAATATTATTCAAAGATTGATGAGTTTAAAAAAAGAAGGCATAAGGCCCAAGATGAGATTTTGGCATTACATAATCAGAGAACCGTACTTGCAGAGAAAAATGTTAAAGGTATCATATCAGATGAGGTATACAAAGAGCTGGATGCTAAATTTGAAAGTAAACTTATTGCAGCTCAAGTGGTTAAAAATGATTCAATCCTTGAGCAGTATGATATAGAGGCGATCACAGCCTTTATCAAAAACCTATTATCTGACTTAGGAAAAGCGTACTTACACGGTAGTTTAGAGCAGAAAAGATTCTTGCTTAGTTCGATATTCCCCTCTGGAATAGTATATCAGAAAAATGGTATCTCGAACCAGAAGATTAGCCCACTATACCAAGCTATTCAAGGTGTTACTACCCCTAATTTTGCATTTGGAGCGGGTGAGGGGAGTCGGACCCCTGACGTCCACTTTGGAAAAGTGGCATTCTACCGCTGAATTACACCCGCATCAATCCTACAAACAAGTAATTCAGGGGCAAGCTCTGCTTACCGCTGAATTACACCCGCATTTCAGTTATTTTACCAGATTATCGGGAATAAGTTAAACAAATATTTGAATTCAGGGTTAAACACTGGTATACTACACAAAGTCTCTAATTAAATTGAAACTTCCTATAAGAGCTAAACATCAAAATATCAGGAAAGCTTACCAGGATAAGATTGATGAGCGTGAATCCTGGCACAAGTTGGTGGTAAAAATTATCAACTGGAAGGACAGTGTCTCAAGGGAAACCTCAAAGATTACACCAAAAGAATGGATTACTTATTGTCATAGGATGATTAAAACAAATATCAGTTATGGAAAACAAAAGACTCAAAAAAATTTAAACAATACAAAAGAACTGATTAAAAGCCATGATGGTTTTGAGCAAGAGCTGCCATAATTTTTGAAACAATATCTTCTCTCTCCGCTTCATCCGCCGCCGTATCAGGCATATTTATCATCACTTTATCTTTGTGCCAGCGCGGTTTGACATGCAAATGATAGTGCATAACCTCTTGCCCTGCCGCAGGTTCGTTATTTTGGAAAATACTGACTCCATCCGCCTCCAAACCTTTCTTACAGGCCCGGGCAAGCCTGATTGCCTGTTTCATAACTTGAGCCCCCAGTAAATCATCCAATCCGTAGATATTTGCAATATGTTTTTTGGTGACTACCAGAGGGTGGTTTTTTAAGTCCAGGAAAACAATAATATCATCTGTTTCTACTATAATTTTAGCGGGGATTTGACCGGTTATAATTTTACAAAATATACAATCTTTCATATGGGTATTATATTACATCTTCCCGTTTGAAATTTTTTTTAAGTGCTCAACATCGCCCAAGAGTTTTTGCAGGTCAGTTTCTATATTTTCCAGGGTAATTTTGGTTTTGGCATCCTCTTCCTCATCTTCCTGTATATCCTCAATATCATCAGAGATATCTTCAACCTCCTCACCTAACTCCTTAACGTCTTCCTGCACCTCTTCCAGGCTCTCTGAGGTTCTGTTGACAGTCATCTGAATGAAAATGGCCAGATAGATTGCCTCAAGCGATACTGCAGTGGTTAAAACAAGCAGGACATCTTCAATTTTAACTCCATAAAAAGGTAGTATAAAACACCCTGCAAAAAATAAGGTGTGCAAAATTACTGATTGGGGAGTACCAATCCAACCTGTCATCCTGTTTGAGATTTTTTCAATATTATAAAATTTTTTAGCCATAACCTTTCATCTTTAATTATATTTAGAAAATTTGGGAATTTGTACTAGGGAAAAATTAATGTTTGTAAAAATTACTATTCCTTGCTGTCTAACTAGTAGCGCAAATTACCCACAGAATTATTTTTTTGAGGATAATAAAGAATATTAGATGGTATAATAATTTTATGGATCAAGATATGGAAAGGTTAACGCCGAAACCCGAGATTACAACTTCTCTTGATATTCAAACTATCTTCCACCCAGCAATACAGAGACTCATGGGATTTAAAGCTAGATTAGATGGTCAACCTGTACCTGAAGAGATAACTCCTGGCTGGCAACAAAATTTAGGTTTTACTGATATTGAATCGGCTGTCCGCAGTTATTACTTGAGAGAAGATGGTATTGCTCCTTTGAAAATACCCGATGAGGAGATTGAAGGAAAAATAAGAGGTATTCCTCTAGCTGTAAATCAGGCAATCTCAAAAAGAACTGGTCGTGAAACAGATTATTGGAAGCTCGTCGGGGTAAAAGAAAATGTTTTGTTGAATGAATTATCTTACCGCTATTATATGGCTAGAGAAGTTTTGGCACCTTTAATTACACTTTGGATGTATAAAACTATGGCAGAATTTTCTCAAGTATCTGAGCCTAAGAAAATAGCATTTCTTTATAGAGATGGTTATTTACCGGAAGTATTTGCTCGTTTCTTGGCTCAATCTGGATTGCCTAACATAAATGTCAGAGAAGAAGATTTAGTGGCTGTGGATCTTAATAGAATTAATGTTTATGAAGACCCTGGAAACGTTTTAAACAGAAATTACAATCCTAACCTAAGACCTTATTTAAGAGATAAGCTCGGTGAAGATAAAGGAGGAGTAGTTTTTGTTGTGGATACTGGTACAAGTGGCACAATGATTCCACCTGTTGTCGATAATTACCCTAAATTCTCAGTTCATGCAAGATATTATGAGTTGGCAAATGATTTTAAAATACCTGCAAAATCGGCAAGATCTTTTAAAGATCCTTCAGTAAAAATAGGCTTTGGAGAGATTGAGCATACTTTGATTCCTAAAGCTGCTGATGGAGAATACAGAGAACGATCAATTGATTTTGAAGAAACTAATGGACACTGGGAGCCAGTTACAAGAACCAAGAGCGATCCCGTAGAATCTGCATATTTGATGGCTTCAGAAATGGGTTATAGAGATTATTTGCAGGAAGTTGCAGAGGGGAAAAGATCAGTTCCTGCTTTGGAAACTGATGCTCATGAACTTCAGCAAATGGCTCAAGTTTTATTAGGAGATTCAAATAATCAATTTGGCTACTCAACTATTCAAAATTTAGGAGTTCAGATGCCTCAGGCTTTACAGCCAGATATAGATGATACTCAAGAATTGATGAGGTTAAAACAAGCAATGAGAGATCAGAAACAACAACAAGATTTAAAAAATAATCCTCAAATAATCTTAAGTCCGGATAAAATAAACTATCCTAATAAATAAATCTCTTTCCCAAAAAGTTAAGCAATTAGTAGTAAAAATTAAATATGGGAAAAGTTGGTAAGAAACCTTTAGTTGATGAAGAAGTTGAATTAATATTCCGCAAATTAGAGCCTTACTTAAAAAAGGGTTTAAGTCTTAATGGATAGCTCCTGCTTCGCAGTAAAGCCTACATGAAACTTTACTACTCAACAACGTACTAGTTTGGATGACAGGAATGAATCTTCGGGACTCGCTTCTTCCTGTCATCCCCTCCCTCGTTTCACTCGGTCGGGGCGACAGGAATTGAACCTGCTGCTTCCCGCTCCCAAAGCGGGCGTTCTACCGATGAACTACGCCCCGTAAACTACAAACCTAGCTAATGAAGCTTCTTTCCTCGCCTTCATCCGTGGACTAATAGTCCACGGTTTTCGACAGACTTCAATAATACTTTAATTGGCAGCTCTGTTGCAAACAGCAGCCAATTTGATATATACTCAAATGTCTTGAGAAAATCCCTTTTTATCTCGCTAACCTTGTATAATTTCAGGCTGTTTTGGATAGGTTCGGGGATCTCGCAAATAGGCAATCAGATGCAAGTTGTGGCTGTCAGCTGGCAGCTTTATGCACTGACACATTCGGCTGTTTCATTGGGATTGGTGGGAATATCCTCTTTTCTGCCGATATTATTTTTTTCCCTTTTGGGAGGGCTTGCTGCAGATAGGATAGACAGGAAAAAATTACTGATAGCAAGCCAAATTTTGATGGCAATTACTGCAGCTTTTTTTACACTTGCCACCTACTATCATTTTATTTCGCCAATCCTAATTTATATATTAATGTTTTTCAACACATCTTTTATGATTTTCAGTGCCCCGGCCAGACAATCAATAATCCCCAACCTGGTGCCTAAAAAATATTTTATTAATGCCATGAGCCTTTCAACATTGAGCCGCCAGTCAGCGGTTGTAATAGGCCCGGGAATTGCAGGATTTATGATAGAACTGTTTGGCGTACAAAGCGTTTATTTTTTAAACGCCGTATCATTTTTAATACTTATCCTTACCCTAATCCCCTTACATGTTAACCCGTCAGGGGATACCAGAAAAGTGGCGTTTAATTTTAAATCAATTAAAGAGGGTATAAGGTTTGTCAAAAGTGAGCCTGTGATTTATTCAACCATGGTACTTGATTTTTTTGCAACATTTTTCTCCTCAGCAACATCCCTGATGCCGATTTTTGCAGTGGATGTTTTAAAAACAGGCGCCAAAGGGCTTGGGTTCTTATATTCGGCATCTTCTGTGGGAGGTATTATAGCGGGTCTGATCATTTCATCCATCAACCATATTAAATACCAGGGGCGGGCCATACTTTTGGGAACTTTAATTTATGGGCTTGCCACAATCGGTTTTGGTTTATCAGGATCATTACCTCTGACGCTGCTCTTTTTAGTTTTGGTAGGGATGGGGGATATGACAGCAACCATAGTCAGAAATACAGCCAGGCAGCTGATCACCCCTGATTATATCAGGGGGCGGATGACCTCTATAAATATGATTTTTGTACAGGGAGGCCCAAAACTTGGTGATGCTGAAGCAGGGCTTTTGGCAGCAGCAATTGGCGCACCCGGGTCAGTTATAGTAGGGGGGATCGGGACGCTTTTATCACTGGCGCTGATAGGAGTTTTATTCCCAAAATTGAGGAATTATCAAGGTTAGTAAAGATAGATTTTTGTATCTGTGCTGGCGGTGGGACTCGAACCCACAAGGCCTAAGGCCACAGGATTTTAAGTCCTGCGTGTATACCATTCCACCACACCAGCAGTCCCTACTATTATAAACCTAATCCTTCTTTTCTGAAAGTTCTTTGATAATCTCCCGTCCAAAGCCAGATTTCAGGTATTTTTCAAGTTTACGAGCTTCCTTTCTTGAATTACACAATTCTGCATGAATAAGTTCAATGGGGAGTTTATTTTTAGAAAAAGTTGAGTTTCCTAAAGAATGCTGATGTAATCTTCTTTCTAAATTGTCAGTGAATCCTTTATAAAATTCTCCTGTTTTATGGCTTTTGATAACATAAACATAGAACATTTAGCTTTTCTGAGTGTATACCTGCCTGCCGGCAGGCAGGCCATTCCACCACACCAGCAAATACTTAACATATTTTATCAGAACATGCCTGAGAATTTAACTACCACTTTGATGCTTCACTTTTTGGAGCCTGAAGGGATATAATACGGATTATGGGCAAGAAGAAAAAAAAAGGCGTAGGGAAAAAACATTTAAACCCTGTTTTAACTGTCGCTCTCTTTATTTTTTTGGGTGTACTTTTTACAGTAACAACATCAGTCAGCAAATTTCAAAAAGCTTCTTCAGCAACCCCCAAACCCTCAATACTTGGTGTTTTATCAAAACCCAAAACCTCCATCCAAAAAACGGCCAGAAAACAGGTTCCTGCCATACCACAAAGTTATGGTAAATCTGTAAATGTACCTATCCTTTATTACCATTACATTGGCACCAACGGAAATCCTGAAGATGTAGCCAGGGATAATTTATCGGTTGCCCCTGATAAATTTGATGAGCAAATGGCTTACATTGCCAAAAACGGCTATAACGTAATCACGCTGGATACACTTTATGCAGCTTTACAGGGAAACGTAACGCTTCCTCCAAAACCGGTTGTTTTAAGCTTTGATGACGGGTATATTGATTTTTATGTAAATGCTTACCCGGTCTTAAAAAAATACGGTTTCCATGCCACCTCATTTATCCCGACAGGCCTGATAAACCAGGGGTATTATCTGACATGGGCCCAAATAAAGGAGATGGATAGCGCAGGCCTGATCTCTTTTCAGGCGCATTCTGTAAACCATCTCAACATGCCGTCCCTGTCTTCAGAGCAGATTAGGTATGAAGTCAACCAAAGCAAAAAAGAGCTTGAAGCTCAGATCGGGCATCCTGTTAATTTTTTCTCCTACCCTTACGGAGCTTCTAATGAGGAAGCCTGGAAGGCGGTAAAAGACGCCGGTTTTGCCGGGGCAGTAGGGACTTGGTATGGCAGCATCCAGTCAGAGGGAAATATTTTTGACATGCCGCGTATTAAAATCCCAGGCGGGCTCTCAATTACCGACTTTGCCTCCAAAATTTGACTATAGGTTCTTTTTCTGATATAGTTGCCTTTAAATGGAAAGAACAATCCCTGAGAAAGAATTGTCACGGTTTGTAATAACCTTGCCAAATACAGAAGCCGGACTTGAAGAAAAATACCTGGGTATTAAATTTGTCAAAATTCCCCTAAAAATCCCTGCATACGGGAAAAACAGGATTGTTTTTTGGATATACCACAGAAATCTTTTGCCAAAAATAGCCGGACTTTACGATAGCGGAGACGGTAAGAGACTTACGGGGGTTTTCATCTGTGACTATTTTGGATTTTTCTACAGAAAGATCCCGGTAAATTCAGCATTGAGCAGGGTCACTCCTCTACATGAAAGCTTTCACGGTTTTCTTCACTTAAATAACTCACCATTAAACTTAATACATCCCGTACCGGAATTACCGAACTTAGGCCAGGCGATAAAGTTTATGGAATCAGAAGTTATTTTAAAAGTAGTAAATGAAGGTTTTTGTGAATGGGCCGCCTATGAAACGCTTTTGCGGATTAGAGGTATTTCAGACAGGATGGATTTATGCAGGTTGCACAGGTTATTTATTTGCAAAAGAGAGCCTGTTGACGGTGCAGATAAAATTGATTACGACAGCTTTATCTTTGAGGGTATGCAAAATATCGGCATATTGGCAGATTACCGGACCGGAAGGGATTTGTTAATGAAAGATTCCCAAAAATTCAGTGAGAAACTTGCCGCCTCCAGTTATGACACAGGCCACCATTTTGTCAATGAAGTTATCAAGGATTTAGGCGGAATGGATGCAGCTTTACCTGAAGCAATACATTTATTGATTAAAAATCCCCCAAAAACAATTGAACATTTGAAAAATCCACATGATTTCAGCAGGTTGCTAATTGCTAAGGGTTAATTTAACCATATAAATTTTACCAGAAATTCCGGTGTTTCTTTATTACTTTTTTATCTAATACGGGTATTAGCTAAAATTTAGCGGTCTTCTCTTGGTCTGGCAACATTAACAACAATCTTACGGCCGTCCATGTCAGAACCGTTGAGTTTACTTATAGCCTCATCTGCTTCCGCATCATTGGCCATCTCAACAAACCCGAACCCTCTGGAACGTCCTGTCATCCTGTCCATAAGGACAGTTGCTGATGTGACTGCACCGAATTGTGAAAAAAGGTCAGCTAATTTTTGGTCGTCTATTGCCCAAGGCAAAGACCCGACGAATAATTTCTTAATATATACTCACCACCTATCTAGTCGCTAGCGTTAAGTCTTACTCACTAGGGACTAGATTTTAATCTAATACTAGGATCATTACTTGCTTAGCTCTTTTGTAATGGTACCCTAAAAATACTTCAAATGCAACTATGAGTTTAGCGTCTATAATCGAGGTTATTAATCGCGCAAGAATCGCGCATACTATTGCGAAGAGCTAATCTTTGATTAAAACATAGAAAGTGGCTCGCGCTTTACCCTCAGATTTAATTAATTTCTTATCCAAAAGATTTTTAAGTTTTAGTTGAGCAGTTCTTTTGGCAACTTTGACAAGCTTTGTAACCTCACCAGAAGTA
Source organism: Candidatus Daviesbacteria bacterium (assembly GCA_016186955.1). GTDB lineage: Bacteria > Patescibacteriota > Microgenomatia > Daviesbacterales > UBA10151 > JACPKP01. The sequence goes on from JACPKP010000004.1 coordinate 145,288, forward strand.
ATTTTTTGATTTGAAACTAAAAAGTCCATGATTTTTAGCTCATCAGGGTCAAGATAAGTTTGAGTCCGGTCGCCAACCTTGTCAAACCCTAAAGATACTATGACATTTTTTACTTTTCTGGCCTCCACTAAAAACCCTGCAATAAAATATTCCAGCCAACTGGTAAAATCAGCGCCTTCCTTGTAAAAATCATTCCACCCATATGCCAAAGCGTTATAATAATCCTGCCTATTCTTGTTATAAAATGCCTCCAGAACAATAACTTTTCTGAAATCCCATCCGTCTAAGTACAAAAGCAAATTAGTTAAAAGCCTGGTAACCCGGCCATTTCCATCTGAAAAAGGATGGATATGGACAAATTGGCTGTGAAAAATTCCAGCTTTAATAACCGGATGAAGCTGGTCTTTTTCAGAGTGTTTTAACCAAAGTAAAAGTTCCCTGATTAGTGGTTTGATATTGTCTGTTGGCGGCCCCTTAAACCTTAAATGTTCTTTGCCATTGCCTAAATCATCAACTATATAAACATCTCCGGGCCGGAAATTTCCGGATTTATGGTTTTCAAGCAATCCGCTCATAGTAAGGGCGTGAATCTTTAAAATTACATCAACAGTAATCCCAATATTGTTTTTAGCCATTTTTTCTACCTCTTTTAAAGCTGCCTGATAATTTTTAACTTCCGCGATACTTTGATCATCTGCAGACACTGACATGCCTGATAAAACTTTATCTACCTGATATTCCTCAAGTTTATTGCCTTCAATAGAAGTTGAAGTATGAACCATCCGTATCAGCGCCTGCCTCTTTAGTTCTAACTCATTTAATGGCAACACAGGCGACCTTTCAATAATTCCTTTTATTTCGGCAATCTCTGAAATTGCACCCAAAACCTCAGGTGAAATAGTGTATTTTGGCTTAAAACCCATATTTTAATTATACCACAAATCGCGCAATAATCACGCAAATTATCGCGCAATATATTGTTTTAACATCATTTTTTGGGACTTGTTTTCTTATATAAACATAGAATATATTAAATACTTATGCAAGAACCTGAAGAAATCAATGCCGGGCAGATTTTAATAAATATGGAAGGATTAATTAAAAACTATATCTCATCAATAGATAAGCTATCCGAAGAGGTCAAAAAACTCAAAGAGGCTCTTGAAGACATTTTCAAAAACGATCCCACTTTTCAGGAACATTCGGAGGAAGCAAAGAAATCGGCAAAGATTAAACAAAAAACAAAATCAGAAATACTAAAACGCACCCAGGCAGCCGAGCTTGATGCCAAAATTAAATCCCTAAGATCCCAGCTTAAAGAAAATAAGTCTGCGCTTTCAGATTATCTTCAGGAATATGCAAAAAAGTCAGGCTTAAATGAAATTGAGGGCGAAGATGGGGAAGTCAGGGAGATTGTTTATGTAGCAAAGCTTGTAAGAAAACCCTTCATTTGATAAACTGGATTTATGGCAAATACCCCGGAACAGCGCAGGCAGTTTTTTAAATCCTTTGAAGCGCAATCCTTAAAATCAAGATCACTTCTTACTCAAATCGCCGATGACTTGACAGCTATCTGCGGGTCAACAAAATTTTTAATTGCACACATTATATGGTTTTTAGCCTGGATTTTGCTCAATATGGGCTATATTCCGCAAATTACCCCTTTTGACCCTTTCCCGTACGGGCTTTTGACAATGTTTGTTTCACTGGAGGCGATCTTTTTATCAATATTTGTGCTGGTTTCCCAAAACAGGTCATCCTATATAAGCTCAGTACGTGAGGAGGTGCATCTAAGGGTGAATCTGATTGCCGAGGAAGAAATTACCAAAATTTTAAGTATCCTGGCTGAGATGAGAAAAGAGATGGGGATTAAGGGAAAGGATAAAGAGCTGGAAGAGATGATGAAAAGGACTGACGCAAGTTATATAGAGAGGTCAATTATGAGGCAGATGGAAAGGGCATCCAAGCCAATTTCAACGCAGCTTAAAAAAGAGTTTCCTGAGATGTTGCTTTATCCTGTGAAGAAACCTATAGAATTGGTAAAAGATATAGCTACAGGTGCAGAGTCTTCACCTACTTCTACAAAACTTCCGATTGAAAAACTTGAGTAACTTCCAATATCACTCCTGGTTTGGTAAAATTGACAAAACAAATAAGATTCTAAGATTTGTTTTGTCATCCCGATCCGGCGTAGCCGGAGAGGGATCATGTTTCGCGGGATCGTCTAATGTAATACACCCCATTAGACGATATGATTGTAGACATATTGCGGGATCGTCTAATGTAATACACCCCATTAGACGATATGATTGTAGACATATTGCGGGATCGTCTAATGTAATACACCACATTAGACGATATGATTGTAACTTCGTTTCAGAACCTTGCCATTACCCGATCTAAGTATGACCTTGCGGGATCGTCTAATGGTAGGACGACAGACTTTGCACATTTACAACAGAACATAGATTATGTATAATTTGATACATATAGGTTGGTTCTCATGTTAGCAAAAGTTAGAGAGCATCAGCAAGCGGTATATTTAAGGAAGAAAGGTAAATCTTATGCTGAAATTGCTTATAAAATACAAGTTTCGCAGTCGACACTTTCTTTATGGCTTAGGGATGTTAAGTTAACGAAAGAGCAAATAGATTCTCTTTTTTTAAAGAAATTAATGGGTCAAAGGAAGGGTGGTTTTGCCAAAAGAAGATTTCGAGAACAGCAAGAAGAACGAATAATAAAAACCTCTTCAAGCGAAGTAGACTGTTTATCTACAAGGGAGCTCTGGTTGTTGGGTATTATTGCTTATTGGTGTGAAGGAAGTAAGCAAAAAGAAAATAATGTTTCACAGAGAGTAGTATTTACAAACTCGGACCCTTTTTTACTAAAGCTATTTGTAAAATGGATAAGAGAAATTTGCTTAATCGGAGATAAGGATATTGTATATAATCTGCATATACATGAAAATGCTGATGTTTCAACAGCGTTAAATTATTGGAGTAAGTTATTGAATATTAAAGTGGTAAGTTTTGGTAAGACATCAATTAAGACACATAAAATTCTCACCAAAAGAAAAAATATAGGTGAAAATTATCACGGGTTGATAAGGATTGGAATCAGAAAAAGTACGAGTTTAAATAGAAAAATTAGAGGTTGGGTAAAAGGTTTGAATAACTTGATCTAAAAATTGCGGAGTGGTGTAATGGTAACACGCCTGTCTTTGGAACAGGAAACTCTAGGTTCGAGCCCTAGCTCCGCAGCAATTTTCCTAGGCTCAAATAACTATATCAAACTGAACGACCCCTGATTGTATTCGAACTTTAGCCTCAAAGGTGTATAATGTACCTTATTATGAAGATGAAGACTAACTTTAGCTGCGTTATCCATGGAAGTTTCCGTAAACATTTTGATGTTATTCAAAAAATCTATAAACTCTTTATCGATGCAGGGATAGAAGTTCTTGCTCCACAACAATCAGAAATTGTTTCAATTAAAGATGGCTTTGCACTATTCGAAGGTGAAGAAAAGCTGGACCAGCGTTTAATTGAACTGATATATCTACATAATCTAAAAAAACTTGGCGAAAATGGATTTAGTTATTTCATAAACCCTGAAGGATATATTGGAAAAAGTACTTCATATGAGTTAGGAATTGCACAACTTACAAATACACGATGCTTTTATTATTCAAAATTAGAAGACCATCCCGCATATGTTCATAAAAATGCTGTTTGGACACCTGAAGATTTAGTTACTTATATCCTCGAAAATGGTGCGCTACCTACTCCACAGATTAAACGTAGTGAGCGACTTATCCATAAGATGTGGGAAGACTTAATGGTTCCATGTTCAGTAGTAGCTACTGGAGCGATTATTGAATATCAACCAAAAAGAAGACAATCTGAGAAAGAGATTTTATTAGTAAAAACTCATAAGTGGGGTAACAAATATTCTATTGTTGGAGGAAAGGTAAAAAGAAATGAGAGATTAGAACAAGCTCTTATTCGAGAAGTAAAAGAGGAAACAGGTTTACAATCTGAAATTGGTCAACATATCTGCACTTTCGACCAAATAAAAAATTCAGGATATTATCTATCTGGTATACAACATATTTTTGTTGACAATATTGTCAAAGTTACAAGTAAAAAAGTTTTCCTAAATGGCGAAGCTCAAGACTATATCTGGATACCAGCAAAAGAGGCTCTCGAAGCCCTTGCTATTGAACCGAATGCTCGTCATACAGTGCAAATGTATGCGACTAGGCAATCTCAATTAAATATATTGTAAATATTGCATAGATTTTTGGTATACTAATTCTGGATATTTAATATTTTCTGTCCACTTTGCGGTACGGAAGTCGTCAACCAGCCCAGCTTTGAACTGAAACCGTCATTTTTGTGGTGGTTTTTCAGTTCAAAATTAGGAATAGAGATCCGGACTGCGCAGCACAAAGCGCTAAGCTGTTCGCTCGAGCAAAACGAGGGCATATAATCCATGTCCCGTAGCCAAAATTGGACACCAAGCGACTGAAAGCTCTAAAAAACCCGATTATGCTTGCTAAATGTCATTTTTTATCGTAAATCTTGTACAATACTAATTGTATTTTATTTACTACGACAGATGAAGATTTGGAGGTGAATCGAATCTATGAAAAATCCAATAATAATTTTTGTGATTATTGCAATTGTAGTAATTCTTGGAATCGGTGGATACACGCTTTCTCAGAACTCTTCTAAACCTGACTCCGCGATGAAAACAGATGACAGGATGACGGCAGCCTCTCGCTATGTTGAGTATTCCAAGGAAGTTTTTGAAAAAGCAGCTACAAACCGGAGGGTCCTATTTTTCTATGCTAACTGGTGTCCGATCTGTAAACCAGCCGATGCTGATTTTAAGGCGAACTCAAGTAAGATTCCAGCTGATGTAACAGTTATTAGAGTTAATTACAACGACTCTGATACTGATCAAGAAGAAAAAGACCTTGCTAAAAAATACGCAATTACTTATCAACATACTTTTGTCCAAATCGATTCACAAGGAAAAGAAGTAACAAAATGGAACGGTGGCAAAACTGATGAGTTACTTGCTAATATTAAGTAATCTGCTGTTTGTTAACACACTATGATATTACTAGTTGCATTTGCATTTTTAGCCGGGGTTATAACAGTGCTCTCACCGTGCATTCTACCAATACTACCAATTATTCTTACCTCAAGTATTGGCGGCCAAAATATTGGAAAGTCACGCCCCATGGGTGTGGTAATCGGGTTTGTCTTAAGCTTTACGTTTTTTACTCTTTTTCTCTCAACTATTGTCCGATTGAGCGGTATCTCAGCCGATACTCTGAGACTGGTTTCAGTATTTGTTATAGCAGGTTTTGGGGTATCGCTTCTAATCCCTAAGTTTCAGGTACTCGTTGAGAGGTTGTTTTCGAGGCTGGCAGGATTCATGCCAAGTAGCCAAAACAGAACGGGTTTTAGCGGTGGTTTACTGATAGGCCTTTCTGTAGGACTTCTCTGGACACCGTGTGTTGGCCCTATCCTTGCATCAGTCATTTCATTGGCTATTACCGGCTCTGTCACTTTTGATGCATTTCTCATTACTCTTTCTTACTCCCTAGGTACTGCAATTCCTATGTTCCTTATTATGTTGGGTGGACAAAATGCACTCAGTCGTGTTCCATGGCTTTTGGCAAATCTCGGTAACATTCAGAAACTATTTGGAGTCTTGATGATTCTTACAGCAATCGGAATATTTTTTAATATTGACCGGAAATTTCAAACATTTGTCTTAACCACCTTTCCCCAGTATGGAGCAGGTCTGACGAAATTTGAAGATAATGAATTAATTAAAAATCAGCTTCAAAAAAAGAGTGGGACAGAGGTAAAAAAGGAAGATATGGGAAAACCCATGTTTGATTTGAATCAACCAAAAGGTCCGAAAGCGCCGGAAATTATTCCAGGGGGAGTATGGTTTAACCTGCCTGCCGGCAAGACAGGTAGCGATCCGCTCACGCTCGCAGAACTAAAAGGAAAAGTAGTGATTATTGATTTTTGGACCTACTCCTGTATCAACTGTCAGAGAACCATGCCGTATCTGAAAAAATGGTGGGAAACATACAAAGATAAGGGGTTAGTAATTATCGGTGTTCATTCTCCTGAGTTTGAATTTGAGAAAAGCGGGAAGAATCTTGCGAAAGCGATCAAAGATTTTAAACTTCCATACCCTATCGTCCAAGACAACAATTTTGATACTTGGAAAGCGTATAACAATCGCTTCTGGCCAGCCAAATACATCATTGATAAAGAAGGATTTATTCGTTATACGCATTTTGGTGAGGGCGCTTATGATGAAACTGAGAAAGTTATCCAGGATTTACTCAAAGAAATCGGAGCTAAGGATGTTTCATCTAAGATAAACAATCCAACATATCAGGTGCAAACGAAAACTCCGGAAATATACTTGGGGTATGGACGCATTGATAACTTTGTATCACCTGAAAATATCAAAAAAGATACTCTGGGAACATACACGACACCTGTAAACCTTGGGAATAATCAGTTTGCATATACGGGCGCTTGGAATATCATGGAAGAATATGCTAATCCGCAAAAGGGGGCGAAGTTGGTTCTTGATTTTGAGTCAAAGGAAGTATTTCTGGTAATGCGCAGTAAAAACACTCCCGCGGCAGTTAAGGTCTATCTCGATGATAAATTGCAGGACTCCATCACTATTGATGCCGACAGACTATATAAACTTATTAACTTGCAAACACCTGGTCGGCATATATTGCGTTTAGAATTTGAGGATAATAATATAGAACTTTATGCTTTTACCTTTGGATGAATTGCTATGAATAAATTAACAGATGAGGAAAAAAGGATAATAATTGATAAGGGGACAGAAGCGCCTTTTACAGGCGTTTATGTCAATAATAAAGATACTGGTATTTACGTATGTAAACAGTGTGGAAACCCCCTATATAACTCCAAGGATAAATTTGAATCATCTTGCGGATGGCCAAGTTTTGATGATGAAATTACGGGTGCGGTAAAAAAGACTGTGGATGCGGATGGAATACGTACTGAAATAACTTGCATGAAGTGCGGAGGACATTTAGGGCACTTATTTACTGGCGAAAGATTAACGACAAAAAACCTTCGTCATTGTGTGAATTCAATATCAATGAAGTTTATCCCTGGAAAATAATTTTAACCCAACAACTTTAAACAAACAAGGCAATGGCCAGGGGTTGGGATTACATGATATGTTATCCATGTTCAGCAGCTAGGCACAAAAGCAAAAGAGGAGGTGGGAAGCCCTGCCTGTCCTGACTGCCGTCAGGCAGGACGGCAGGCAGGTAATCCACCTGGAGGGTGTACAAGCTACCGAGATTGTCCCTAACGGCCGCAAAAAGACTCTTCAGGCAATCATCAGAGGCAAGATTGATACAGAGGCAGTAGTCCATACTGATAAATGGAAAGGCTATGATGGGTTAGTTGATGTGGGATATGACAAACACAAGAGGATTAACCATTCCAAAACATTTTCCTATGGAAATGGAATCCACATTAACGGTATTGAGAACTTTTGGAGTTTTACTAAAGGTAGACTTGCTAAATTTAGAGGAGTTAAGGTAAACTTTGAATATCACCTAAAGGAATGTGAATGGAGATACAAGAAAACCAAACAACAACTTTACAAGGAGCTCATAGTTTTACTGTCATTTCAGAAAGCCCCAGCTTTTTAAAGCTGGGGATGAATGAAATTATGGATTCCCGTCTTCGCGGGAATGACAGGAAGATGCACCGCTTTTTAAAGCGGTGTAGATTCACTAAAAGGATTTAACAAATCGTTAATCTCCTAGTCTAGTACCTAAAAAATTATGACCAAGGAAGAATTAGAGCACATATTAAAAAATCATGACATTGTCAAACCCAAGCTTGAGATTTTGCGATTAGCTGAGGAAATTAATCCAGAGTTTAAAAATCCACATATTGTAGGTGGTTTTTTAAGGAATATTATTTTAGATGCTTTCCCAAGAGATTGTGATGTAATATTTCAAGGACACCAACTTAATCAACCCGGAATCCTAGAAGCAGTTCAGGAGGCAGAAAAAAGATTAGGAATTGAGCCTTACCCAGACTGGGAATTTGAAAATACTACTGCAACCGGACGTTCAGGAGATATTTACGAAGATAATGTCGGTAAGTATACTCACCATACTGACTATTTAACAATGCTTATAATGGACACTAAGGGAAACCTCCATATTGGCGGAGAAAAAACCTTACACGACCTAGAACACAGAATTTATGATTTACATTTTCCAGGAGTCTATATTTGGGCTACTCACAGAGGAGGTGGCCGAAGTTTCTTTAGTTGCTTGTCAGGAGATTTAATTAGAGCTTATTATCTAAGTCATGTATTAAAACTGACTCCTTCTGCTACTTCTGCCTTTTTGATGGGTGAATTTGATAATATTTTTAACAATCTTAATCCTGGGGACCAACAAGCTAGATTAGACTTTTGGTTTAAAAAGACTCATGGTGATCCAGCCTACCAACCTATCTTAGATAAATACGGAGTCACAGTCTTGAAAATTAAATTAGCTGATTAGAAATAGTAAAAAGTGCTATAATAGGTGCATGACCAGCGTTCAATTAGTAGATAAAAACAAAGGTCTTTCATGCGTTTAGAAATTTTAAGAAACGCTATTTAAACATAGGTAAAAAACCAAATGTAAAAAATCTTCTTCCTGAAGATGTCTATCATAATATGCGTCTGGAAGGGGAAAAAATCTCTCGTAAACAAGCTTGAGCTCTTTTTAGATGAGTAAATCCACTAAACCTAAATCAGCGACTAGCTTCAAAGAAACTGCTTTTGGAATTTTACCACAACACATTGCGGTAATGGGATAAAAAAGGGATACTCAAAGCAGTGCGCTTTGGGCAACGCCGGGACAGGTGTTACCGAAAAGAGGATATACCTAAGTTGATTGGTAAAAAACGATATGAATAATTTACCTGCTGGAATTGTTCTTTCAATAAAACCAAAGGAATATCTTGTACAAGGCTCTAGTCATTGCGGGGCTTATTCAGTAAAAGGCATATTAAGCGCATTTGGCAAAGATTATAAAGGACACCCAAAGGAATACCATCCAATCTTGTTAGGTAGGTTGACCGGAGGAACATTTGGGAGAAACTATTGGGTAAATGTCTTAAAACATCATGGCATCGATGCGGAATTTCAAACAGCCAAAAAATTATCTCCTGTTGAAAAAATTAATCTTCTGAAAAATCTTCTTGCAAAAAATACTCCCGTAATGATCCGCATAGGAAACGGTTATTTTAGAAGTAATACCTATAATCCAATTTTAGGAAAAATTGTACCTCACTGGATAACGTTTTGGGGTTATGATGATAAAGAAAAAGTATTTTATGTTTATGATTCTGGATTGACCAAAAACCTTTATGATAGAAATGTTCCAATAGGAAATACTAAAAGGACTTATGATGAGATTTTAAAAGATTGGAATTTTGGTGCATGGCAAGCTTGGACTTGGCATACTTCACCACAAACCTATGCCTACATTAAAATAAATTCGGATAAAATTATATAACTTTGGATAAACTAAAACATATTTTTCTTCTGTCATTGTTACTTATCTACGCTCACGGTGTTGAAGAAATTATAAATGGTTTTCAATATTCAGATTCATTTATGGTTTACGGTGCAAATTTGTTTAATACAACACCAGAAATTTTTTACTGGATTTCTCATCTAATATGGTGGTTTTCCTTACCCTTACTATTTTTGGTATTCAATAAAAGTCGCTTAGGTTTATTCCTAATGACTTTATATGGTTTTGTGTTTTTTATTGAAATACACCACTCGATTAAAGGGTTTTTAGCCGGTCGCTATTATCCCGGCATGGTTACAGCGATGCTTTACCCAATTTTTGGGATTTTTTATTGGAGGCAGCTTTTTAGCTTGAAATATTCAACTTAAGTAAATATAATATCTCAATGATTGAGAAAGAAAAATTTTCAACAAGCCAAACCTTAAGCCTACCAAGTATTCGGAAGACTCCTTTGACTAATGAAGATTCATTGGTTGTTAGTGGAAATATTGCCGTATTAACAGATGGAATGGGTGGGTCTCGTAATACGCGAATGGCAAGTCGTTATGTTTCCGGTATGATTCTTGTTAAACATGAAAAATATGTTTAATGTTCAAACAGGAACCATTATGCTGCAAAAAAATGACAAATTAATATTAACTTCAGACGGGGTGACTGATAATTTAACATCCGATGAGATTCTCAAAAATAGCAAAGATGCCATGACTATTGCACTGGCAGCGCATACCAGATCTAAGACCCAGAGCTTCCGTTCCACTCCCGATGATGTAACAGTATTTTTGGGGGTTATTTAAACTTAGTGTTGTAGAATATCTTCAAGGGTCTTCTATTTGATTCCTAGCTAACATATTTAAAAATGTTAACACAAATCAAACCAACTTTGGGAATTTAATATTTTTTATCCAACAAAGAGGAGGTGGGAAGCCCTGCCTGTCCTGACTGCCGTCAGGCAGGACGGCAGGCAGGTAATCCATCTGGAGGGTGTCAATCTGGTTTTCTATAATACCCTCATGATTTACAAAGTTTACATCCTTAGAACTCCCTCAAATAATCTGTACATTGGTCAAACCAATGATCTAGAAAGAAGCACTTATTAAAGGAGACTTCGATACTTAAAAGAGATTGAATCTGGTAAAATAATACAGTAATAAAAACAACTATGAAAATTCTGACTAATACCCAATCTGTCCAGATAGGTGGAATCACGCAATATAATGCATTATTCCAACAGTTCCTGGAGAAAAATAACAAAGAAGATACGCACATGATAGGTGTAGATGTTATAAGAAAATATTCTCTACACGAGGAATTATTGTATGGACGACATACAGATGGGCAAGTTACTATTATTACCCAGGAAGTTTCCATACGAAGGATACAGGACGTTTTACCAATTATTAAATCAGTAAGAGATATAGAAGATGAGTATCAAAATATTATTGAGATATTTAAAAAAATAATCAAAGCAGAAAAACCTGATTTAATAGTTATTAATGGGACTTATTTTATCCCCTGGTGTCTATATTTAGCAACAAAATCATTTAGTATTCCAATTATTCTCCATTATCACGGAATAATAACTAAAGAAACTGAGACTTGGAACTTGCATTCTCACTCGCTTATGAAGCAGATGGAGCAGACCTTTGATAATAGTAGATTATACTATATCTTCCCTTCAAATTTAGCAAAAGAGGTGGTGGAAAATGAGGTATTTGGACACCAAATTCACCAGAGTGCTATTTTACCTAATCCAATACCAGCTAATTTTTTTGATGTCAATATTCTTGGTGGCACAAGAAATGTTGGAATTGTAGCCAGGTGGACAGACATTAAAAATACTGATTTTATAAAAAAGTTTGCAGAGCTAAATCAAAAAAATCATAATTTTTTTAAAATAAATATGGTAACGGATATTGATCAAATCCCAAATAAAGATATAGGGATTTCAAAGATAATTAATTTACATCATCCAATGTCTGCTTATAAATTAGGGGAGTTTTATGGAATTATGGGAACAATTATTTGCCCCTCTACTTTTGAGACCTATGGGAATGTTCCGCAAGAGGCAATTGCTACTAGAACACCTGTTTTAATAGGTTCAAGTATGGGAATTGCCGAGGTATTTCGCCGGATGGGTTTAGGCTATTTGATAACCGATTTTACTTTTGTAGAAGATGTGTTTGAAAAAGTTAAGGAAGTAGCTAAACTAGGAATAAGTGATAAAATGCGTAGAAGATTTAAAAAAACACTGTCTCCAGATCATGTATATCCTCAGTTACTGAATATATACAAATCAGCTACTAGATAAAATGAGAGAAATTGTACCTGGAAAAATTAATATCGGTATTGTATGTTCTTCTTCAATTGGAGGTAGCGGAGTTGTTGGGTCAGATCTTGCGAAGTATTTATCTAAAAACAATAAATACAAAATAGTTTATATAGGTTTTGACCTCCCCCTTCGTTTAAGTAGAAGTGATATTTTCTTCCATACAGTAAAAGCGGTTGAACATGCTCTATTTACTAATCCTTTAAGAGAAACGGCCTTAGTAGAAGGTATTATTGAAGCAGTAATTGAGCACAAACTTGATATAATCCATGCACATTTTGCTATTCCATTTGCCTATTGCGCTCTACAAGCCCGAGAAATATTGAAAAGGATGGGCATAAATATAAAAGTGGTGACAACCTTGCATGGAACTGATGTTTTGACTTTAGGGCGTGAAGTTCCTGGAACCATGAAATATGTACTAGAGCAAAGTAACGCTGTCACAGCCGTCTCCGTAGATTTAGCTGAAAAAGCGAAAAGGATTTACCATACACAGAAAAACATCAGAGTAATTTATAATTTCATTGACTTAAACCGTAACCTGAAACATAAGGCTAATTTACTTGGTAGTACAAATATCCCCAAAACAGATAAAAAGATTTTTATCCATATCTCTAATTTCAGACCTATTAAAAAAGTTAACGATACTCTGAAAGTGTTTGCAAAGGTTAATAAACAGATCCCCTCTGTTTTGCTCCTAATAGGAGAAGGTCCAGAATTTGAAATAGCTAAGAAACTTTGTAAATCAGTGGACAAAAGTCAATCCATTCACTTTATGGGCATAGTAAAAAATCCTTACAAATATCTTCAAATAGCGGATGGATTAATTGTTACCTCCGAATATGAGAGTTTTTGTCTGGTCGGCTTAGAAGCAATGTCCTTTGGAGTTCCAGTGTTTAGTACCAAAGTAGGGGGTATTCCTGAGGTAGTAAAGCACGGGAAATCTGGATATCTTGCAAAATATGGTGATATAGAAGCTTTATCACAGTATATTATTAGACATTTTTCCTACAGCAATAAGGCCCTTTTGATAAAAGAACAAGCGCAAGAATTATCCAAAAATTTTGCAGCAGAAAATATTATCCCTCAATATGAGCAAATCTATCGACAGCTATACCTTTCCAAAAACCAAATTACCACTACTATGAGTTGATGTAGTATGCTGTATATGTGCTTGATCCTGTCCAGTTAACAACTGAGGAGTTTGATTTACTGCTTGCTCATAAAAAGAGTTCACTTGATTAACTTACCAGCTTATGCACCTGACCATAATCCACAGGAACATGTCTGGAAATATGGAAAGGATAAAATTGCTAATACACAATGTGCACTTGACAGGATGTACAGAATTTTGTAATATTGATGAATGATTAAAACATTACCTATTACCAAAGCAAGAGAAGAATTGACCAGTCTGGTTAATAAAGCCAACAAATTATTAGATGAATATATAATTACTGTAAATGGTTCTCCTGCAGCTGTTTTAATGTCTGCTGCAGAATATGAATCCTGGAAAGAAACAACTGAAATTCTCGCTGATACACAATTGATGAAAGCAGTCAAAGAAGGCGAGGAGGATTTCAAAAAGGGAAAATTTGTTACATTTGATAAACTGAAAAAAGAGCTCAAGTTAAATGTTTAAATTATTGGTTTCCGTCAGAGCTCAAAAAAGAATCAAACTGCTTAAAACATCCCATCAGGAGGCTATTTTATCCACTCTGCAGGAAATAAAAGAAGATCCTCTTATTGGCAAGTCCCTAACAAGGGAATTAAAAGGGCGATTTTCATACAGAGTTGGTATTTATAGGATAATCTATCGTGTTAATCAGCAGGATAAAACCATCCGCGTGTTAAATGCTGGACACCGGGCTACTATTTACAACTAGCTACCCTTCTCATTGAAGTCTGTAGAAAACCGTGAGCTTTGACTTTAAATACCCAAATAACCCACACTATTACCTTCCATCCAACCTATATTTATGCAGGGTTTCAGGCAGTTTTTACCCTTGCCAAAATCAAAATTAATGCTTGTTGTTTTGGTAGAATAGTTAGGAATGAAAAAAATTATTATTTTTTTGATAGTTATTTTACCCCTCATGATTTTTTTCATCATAAAAAGCAAACCCGCCCCGGCGCCTTCACCCGCTGCCCAACCTACCCTGAACAAAAACTCAAAACAGGTTAAATATCCCCAGGATTACACTTTAGTTTTAGTGGGGGATTCCATGACACAGATTTTAGGAAATTGTGATGAGCTTAAGGCGGATTTAAAAAAATACTACCCCAAAAAAAGCTTTGAGTGCTTAAATTACGGTTTTGGTTCAACAAATATTCTATCCCTTCAGGAACGTTTGGAAAAGGAAACATTCTTTGAGAGAAAATTCAGGCCGTTAACTGAGATTGATTTTGATGTGATACTGGTAGAGTCTTTTGGACACAACCCGCTTTCTAAATACCCCCTTGAGGAAGGCTTGAAGAAACAAACGGAGGCTTTACAGGAAGCTTTTACCACGCTGAAGAGAACAAACCCCAGGGCCAAAATACTCTTTATGGCAACTATTGCCCCAAGCATAAAAAAATACGGATTAGGGCAGGTCAACCTGAGCGCTGAAAAAAGAGGCGAGTGGGCCAGGGAGAGGGAGGCTTATATCAAAAACCATATTAATTTTGCCCAAACAAACAATATCCCGCTTATAAACATTTATCAGAAGTCCTTAAAAGATGGGGATTTAAATTTGGATCTTGTTTCCTCTTCTGATTATATTCACCCGTCCCCGACAGGGGTTTATTTTATTAGCCAGGAGATAGCTGATTTTTTATACAACAATAAGATCCTAAGGTAATACCCACCTCTTCGCTAATTTTAGTATATTATATATTCAGTTTTAATTCTATAGGGTGTTGACAGAAGCTAAAATAAATGCTATAGTTAAATGCTATGTTTCAGGAGTTAAAAATAGAAGGCTCTAATATTGCTGTTATCAAGAAAGTTCAATATATTCTTCATACACCTGATGGCGTTTCAAAATATTGGCAAAGTGAAAAATACCAACCACATTATATAGAGAACGGAAAGCATTTAACCTTCGAGGAGGAAGAATTAAGAGATCAACAAATTGCTGATTTAGAAAAAACCGCCAAGATGAATGCTATTGGGATTAGAGGAATTTATCGTGTACAAGGAGATGTAATAGTTGCAAACCAGCCTGTAGCAGTTTCAAGCGCACCATTCTTAGAATCACAACCTATATATTTTGGAGATCGGGCTGAAATTTATACTTTTAACGGAAGAAGTTGGTCAAATGATTTAGACGTTTGGAGTATGGTTGAAGCATGCATGGGTCTAAGTCAGGGTAGTTGGGTTAGAGAATCCCATTGTCGTACAGTTTTAGTCCATAATAATGGGGTATTAGCTCTAAATTCAGAAGACTATATCTGGTCACAAGGAGAACTTACCCAGGTATCAAATTTAGGAGCTTTACTAACCTCAATTATAATCAACCAAGTAAGAATTTAAATTCTAAGAAACTTTAAATACCACTAGTATTTTATTAACACATCACTCCTAACATGCTCCAGGAAAAGATAGAAGAGGTAAAAGAAAAGCAAGCTCCCTCAGGGTAGAATAGCTGACTACTTCAAAACGGCTTGTAACTACTATGAAAATATTCATTAAATGGAATATCGGATACTGAGTATCGTGGTTGATATACCTCTTCTATAACTTTTAACGGAAGAAAGTCTATATAGGAGGATCCCATGGCGATACATTCATAGAAATGACTGTAAAGATTAATATATTCTGTGGTCATGTTTTGTAAAAGTATTTTATTTGGCTGCCCATAAACCAGTTTTCTTGCTTTAAGGTTATCCTGGTAAACCTGTTCCTTAATAATGTCAGCAGTAAAAACTTTTCCATTAACTGTTCTAAAAGTAAAAAGCTTGACATCATTTGGTTCCTAACGAAACCATTCCTGCATAAAACGTCCCTGGCCGTATCTCCCAAAGCAGAATTGAATATCTACTCTGGATTCGTAATGAAATTTATTCAGATTAACTTGTCTAATTTCACCGTTCGCTTGTAACCGCTTAACCACACCCGATCTTGGCCGGGTCCGTTGAACTGAAATTATCTTGATCTCACCGGGGATTAGCCGGTTAATAATGGAACAAGCATTATAACCGCTGTCCCGAAATGCACCACCATCTGAAAAAACTCCCTGATATGGTTTTGGGTGCCAGTCTAAAACGTTCTCCCCGTAAACGATATCTATACCAACAATCTCCTCACCAGACAATAACTGTAATAAACCATTAACTGTGGAATTAAATGCAGAATGCTCTGCCGTAAATAGAGAAACATTCATTTTCAGGGCTAAATTTGTCAGATCCCTTAACTCTTGTTCTGTCTGTGTTGGCGGTTTCTCAAGTAATACATGTTTACCGGCCCCAAGTGCTGCTTTAGCTAGCGAAAAGTGTGTCTGTGGAGGTGTAGCCAGCACTACTGCTTCGATATTTGAATCTTCCAGCAGGTCGTCAATTTTAGATAGTAACTTAATATGCCCCATTTTTTCTAAAAGAGATAACCGTTTGGGGTCTGAGTCAACAACGGCAACAATATTAAATAAATTTGGGTGGGAAGTAATAGCAGACAGATGAGTGGGTCCAATCATACCATAGCCAACCAAGCCAATTGATATCCTTGGGGTGGCATAACTTCTTCTGGCAGAGGTTTGCTTTATTGACATATCCTGCCCCATCATCAGATGAGGATTATATAGATTACAAAGCGGAAAGTAAACTTAACAAAAATTATTGTTGAATCTCAATCCCTATACTCTGCCTTGACCCTGCTTCCGTATTTTTCCAAAAGCTTGTGGATTTTGGGGCTGATTATAAAATCACAATACGGGGCGCTTTTATTTTTATCATAATAATTTTTATGGTAATCTTCGGCTGTATAAAAATTTTTAAAGGGAATAATCTCCGTAACTATTGGGTCTTTATAAACACCTGTGTGTGTAAATCTCTCTTTAGATTTTAGGGCTATCTCCTGCTGTTTTCGGTTGTGGTAAAAGATCACCGAACGGTATTGGGATCCAAAATCATCTCCCTGGCGGTTTATTGTAGTAGGGTTGTGGGTATCCCAAAAAATATCCAATATCTTTTCAAAAGGGATTTTTGAAGGATCAAATTCTATTTGGATAGCTTCAGCATGACCTGTTTCCCCCGAACAAACCTGCTCATAGGTTGGATTGGTAACTGCCCCTCCTGAATACCCAGGTGTTACAGACAAAACTCCTTTAAGCCTTTTAAAGATGGCCTCCGTACACCAAAAACACCCTCCTGCCAATGTTGCTGTCTCATTCATCGGTTGTGTAAATTTGAAAAAAAGCTTTCAATCTTGGCGAATACATACCCTATGGCCAGAAATAATCCCAGGTAAAGCATAGTGGCTAAAGATGCAGGCAGATATTTGTAAAAAATATCATATCTTGAAAGTATGGGCCAATGGATAAGGTAAATAATATAAGAAAAGCTGCCAAAATAGGTAAAAAGCCGGAACTCAACATTTTTAAGCATAAAGACAAAGATGATAGAAAACATGGTGATAAGGCTGATTGTTTGCTCGGTATTTTTATCAAGCCCCACCCCGGAGTTGATAGAAGTATAAGCTGCGGTTATCAAAAATACGGTAAGAAGAAAAAATTTTAAGTAGGTTTTTTGAGATAGTTTTGAAAGGTCCGGTGTCAGAAGCGCAAACATTAAACCAAGCGGAAAAGACAATGAATGTATTTTGTAAAGGCTCAAAACACCAGGGTTTAAAGACAGGGGTAAATTCATTACAAAATAGCTTAAGGCTAATATAACTACAGGGCAAAGATAGGGGAATTTTCTCCAAAATGTTAAGGGAAAAATTAGGTAATAGAAAAAAATTAAGGAGAAGTACCAAAGCGGGGAATTTAAACTTTGCCAGATATCGGCCTTTGGATAAAAACCCAGATAGCTTTGGATTATTTCATAAAAGGGATAAGCCCTGTTTAAAAATAGCAGATCTGCCAAAAAGAGAGAAGTCAGGACAAACCATAGAGGGATAAAAAGTCTTTTCAATCTCTTTTTATAAAATTCCAAAACGGAAGTATCTGAACGCAGGGCAGAGGAAGCCAGGCCAAATCCTGACCAAAATAGAAACAGGTTGACTCCAACTCCGGCCAAAATAGAAAATGGATAAAGGAACCTATGATCAGCCGATAAAAAATACCCGATATGTGAAAAGATAATCGCTAAAATGGCAAAGCCTTTTAACTCCCGGGTTAATTCTGAAGAAAAAAAGGGTATATTTTTAAGCTTTCTGGCAGTGAGTATTAAACAGACTAAAAACAATACACCAAATATTAAAGTTTGTCCGGATGGGTCGCCAACTTTAATTTGCATTTATAATTTTTCCCCAAAGCAGATACCCTTCTTTTGAAGGGTGGAATTGATCTTCCGAGTATAAATTGCTGGCTTTTTTAAATAACTCCGCTGTCTGTTTATACAGGTCAACATGCCTTATATCCTTATCTTTGACCTCCTTTTTAATAACATCATTAAACAGTTTTGTCTTGGAATCTAAAAGTGCATTATAGGGCGGCAGCAGTATGCGATCAGAACCTAGATAGGGGATATTAATTACAATTATTTTAGCACGGGTTCGGGCAGTCAACAGGCTTATAATTTTTGAGTAATCCTTTCTAAAGCTGTCCGGTGGAACTAAATTATGTATATCATTTATTCCAATAAGTAAAGTAATAAAATCAGGCTTTTCCAAAATAGCCCGGGGAACCTGTTCATTTAAAACTTGTTTTACTCCTACACCGGATAGAGCCAGGTTTACTACCTCAACCCTAACTCCGGTTTTTACCAAATTAGTGCCTACCAAAAAAGGGAGCGAATCCTGATAATTTTGGGTTCCAGCACCAGCTGTCAAACTATCGCCCAACGCCACATATTTTATAACCTGTGTGGTTGTCGGGTCCCCCAGTATTAACATCTTTGGGTAAGCAGGTGGGAAAATTTTGTGGCTGCCAATAAAATCATAAAAATAAACGTAGGACCTGTTCAAGTATACTACGACTATCAAAACTAATGACAGAAGCAAAGTTTTTCTGCCCACAGTATTAGTATAACAGAGTTGGTTATTGATTCCTGAGGTAGACTCGGTTAATAATTAAATTAATGCCCAAAAATGCTTCTGCTTTTGCAACTTTACCGTTAATCTTTGTTGTGATAATTTTAGGTTTAATATTGGCAGGCTTCCTGCTAATTAAAGCTGGGAGGAATGCAGACCTATCTCAAAGGGTAGGGAAACCAGTTCCCAAAAAAATAGGTGTTATCCAGCATGTAAAAACCCTTGACCCTGTTTACCAGGGCTTTAAGGAGGGTATGTCCAAACTGGGTTATACGGAAGGGGATAATGTATTGTTTGAATATATCGATGACGGTGGAGACATTTCAAAGGTAAGGGGGATAACCAGGGATTTTATAAACAAAAAGGTGGATTTAATCCTGGTGATTACAACCCAGGCTTTGGAGCAAACATTAAAAGAGAGCACTGCATCAGGTAATGCTGCTGTACCAATCGTTTTTACAAACGGCAGCACTGCCATCCAGCAGGGGCTTGTTAAAAGTTTTAAGTCATCCGGAAATAATTCAACCGGCATTATACCTGACGACACTAAAGTAAGCGCAAAGAAGCTTGATTTCCTAAAGGATATCAACCCGGGCGCAAAAAAAGTCCTGATTTTTACCTCTCCAGGCGCTGTTGCAGGAGAGATTTCCGCACAATCTGCCAGAGAGGGCGCAAAAAAATTGGGTATAACTATCGTTGAGTATAAATTTAAGAATAAACCCGGACCATTATCAACCCAGGAGCTTAAGGATTATATCAGCACACTGAAACCAGGTGATATTGATGCTATTATGACCATGCCCGAACCGGTTGTCAATAGCGCCCCGGAAAACCTGAAGATGCTTTTAGACCTGTCAAAAAGGCTCAAAGTCCCAACATTTTTTGTCAACTTGGGCCAAGGGGGGTTAATAGGCTATAACCTGGACCTTACGGATAGCGGAAAACAGGCGGCTGAGATGGCTGATAAGATATTGAAGGGCGCTAAACCTGCAGATATTCCGCTGGGTTATTCAAGAAAGAACTATTTAGAAGTCAATTTAAAACTGGCAAAAGAGCTGGGTATTACTATTCCTGATTCAATAATTGCGATCGCCGACAGAAAGATTGAATAATCACTTGACATTACCAGGGGGTTATTGCTACCTTAAAATGAGGGACATCTGATGAAACTGCCTAAATTATCATCATTAGGATTTACTCCAACATTTTTAATTATTGGAGTAGCGGCATTGGTTGTTTTGGCAGGAAGTTTCTTTATCTATCAATCCAGCCGGAACCGACAGGTTGTTATTCCTCAAGAGATAAAACAGCCTAAAAAAATAGGGATTTTGCAGCACATCAAAACTTTGGATAAAGTCATTGACGGCTTCAAAATAAAGATGACTGAATTGGGCTATGTTGAAGGCAAAGATATTGTTTATGACTACCAAACCACTGGGGGAGACCCCTCAAAGGCAGCCGGAATAGCCAAAGAGTTTGTCAACAAAAAAGTAGATATGATCCTGGCGATAACCAGTCCGGCTCTTGGGCCGGCCATAAAAGAGACAAGTGCATCTGCAAAACCAATCCCAATTGTATTTACAAATGCAATAAATCCCGTTGAAGCGAAGTTTATTAAAAGCTATAAATCCTCAGGAAATAATGCGACCGGAATTATACCTGATGCTGTGGCGTTAAGTTCAAAACAGGTTGAGTTTTTTAACAAAATCAGCCCAAAGTCTAAAAGGATAGGGATGTTTTCATCCCATATATCACCTTATGCCAATGCCTCAATTGATGCGGTCAGAAAAAACGCCGAAAAATTCGGTATCACTGTCCTGGATTATGAATTTAAGAAATTACCGGGGCCTGCTTCACTGCAGGAGATCCAGGCTATAGCAGATAGTATCAAACCCGGGGATATTGATGCAATTATGACAGTTTCTGACCCGATTGCAACAGCCCAACCAAAAGTTTTTCCTATTTTGAACAATCTCGGAAAAAGACTAAAAATACCTACCCTTTATTTGAATACCGGCACAGAAGGATTAATCACCTACAATGCTGACTATATCGAAACAGGTAAATCAGCCGCTGTTATGGCTGACAAGATATTCAAAGGGACTAACCCGGCAGATATACCTATTGAATATAACAAGAGGAATTATTTAGAAGTTAACTTAAAACTGGCAAAAGAGCTGGGTATTACCATCCCTGACACAATAATTGCGATCGCCGACAGAAAGATTGAATAATCCGCAGATTTTAAAAAACTACTTTTTGCTAATACCCAAAGATTTAGTATGATCAATATATGAGAAGCCTTATTTTAATGCTTTTTAGGGGCAGGCTCCGTTTTAAACTGACCGCTTTGGTAGTGAGTATGGTTCTGATACCCCTTTTTACGGTAATGTCGATAACTATATATTACCTGCGTAGTTTAGAAACCAGCAACGCCTACAACATAGAAAAGAACATAGCTAAGGCTGCATCAAAAGAGATCGCCGGGTTTGTTGAGGTTCAGTTTGGAGTCCTTGAAAACTTGGCAACTATTTATCCCGGACTGACAGAGGATAAGGAAAAGGCAGACCTACTGGAGCGTATCCTGTTTAAAAACAGTAATTTTACTGATATCAGCATTGTGGATAGTTTAGGCCGGGAAAAACAGAGGAAAAACATCTTGCAAGTTATCGGCAAAGATGATTTAACAGACAGGTCTCTGACCCCCGAGTTTAAATCTGTTCAGGATTACGGGTATTATTTCGGGCCTTCATACCTGGTTGAAGGCCGTCCGTTTTTTTTAATCGGCAGAAGGATTTCCGGATTGGACGATTCATTCCAGGGCGCCGTATTTGCCATAGTTGACGCCAGGGCGATGCAGAGTATTATCATGCAGGTTTCATCAGTGCCGGAAGAAGGCAGGGTTTATGTTGTAGACGGGAAAGGAGTGGTAGTAGCCCACCCAGACATCTCCCAAGTCTTAGACCAAAGGGATTTTTCCCAGACCCCTTCAGTAAAATTTCTGGTCCTCAAAGACACTAAAATTGATCCAACGCAGATTTATACCAATGAACTGAAAAAGGACGTTTTAGGGGCAGGCGATGAAATCATCCTATCCTTGGGAGATAAGTTTGATAAAAAACTGGATACTTCGTGGATTGTCATTGCTGAGGAACCAGCATCCCTTGCCTTGGCTTTTGTATTCAGTATAACCGAGTTTACGGTTGTCACTTTATTTTTGATATTTTTAATATCAATCGTAGTAACGCTTATATTTACCCACAGGATTGTCAAACCGATAGAGCAGCTTCACGAGGCCTCAAAGGAATTTGGATTGGGGTATCTTGACTACAGATTAAATATACATACCAATGATGAGATAGAGGATCTGGCCGGCGGATTTAATTCAATGGCGGAGAGTTTAAAAACTTCTATAAATACCCTCCGGCAAGACCGGGAGCTGATAGCTGCAGAGAGGAATAAATTGGCAATTACACTCTCAGGAATCAAAGATGGAGTTATTGCCCTTGATACAGATAGAAACATCATGACTTTCAATAAGGCTTCTGAGGAGTTGACAGGATACAACTTTAGCGAAGTCCAAAGTAAGAGAATAGGCGAGGTTTTAAAGCTCTATGACCTAAATGGTGAGATACATGAATTGGCATATTGTCCGGTGACAACTGAAGGTTTTGAGGGAATAACATATAACAGTCAGGATATAAAAATTGTGGGAAAGAACAATAAAACGGCTGTTGTCAGTTTAATCTCAGGACAGATCAAGGAAGGGGCAAGCGTAAATTTAGGCTGTATTATCACACTCCATGATGTCACAAAAGAAAGAGAGCTTGAGAAAATGAAGCTGGATTTTGTTTCCATGGCTGCACATGAACTTAGAACTCCGCTTACATCGATCAGGAATTATCTATGGGCTATAATGCACAAGTACAAACATATCTTCGAAGGCGAGGCGTTAACTTATATAAACCGTATTGATATATCCACCCAACAGCTTTACTCATTGGTTGAAAACCTGCTTAATGTCTCAGGTATTGAAAGGGGGGCAATTGCGGTAAATTTAGAGTCTGTGGACTGGCCAGGTTATGTAAAAAAAATCGTTGAAGAAATGTCTGCTGCCGCAAGGGAAAAACAGATCTCATTGACTTATATCGAACCGCTTACCAAACTTCCTTCTGTAAAGGCGGACCGGCTGAGAATACGTGAAGTTGTTGCAAACCTTTTATCTAATGCAATAAATTTTACAGAAATGGGAGGCAAGATCAATGTGTGGCTTGAGCAAAAAGAGGAGGAGGTGGTTACTCATATACTGGATACCGGAAAAGGCATACCGCAAGAGGATATACCAAACCTGTTTACCAAATTTTTCCGGATTACAGGCAGGCTTCAGATGGGAAGCAAGGGCACGGGCTTAGGGCTGTACATCTCAAAGTCAATTGTGCAGCTGCATGGAGGGAAGATCTGGGTTGATTCAACTGTAGGCAAGGGTTCTGTTTTTAGCTTCTCTTTACCTGTCTATCAATAGGTTTTTTTAAGCTCTTCATCAATCTTGTTTTTGAACGTATCATAGTTTGGCACACCTTCAATTTTTTGTCCGCCAATAAAAAATGTCGGGGTTGAATTTACTCCCAGTGCGCTTCCGTCATTTTGGTCTTGGTTGATTATGTCAGAGTATTTATTGGCTTTAACCTCCTGTTCAAACCGGGTAAGGTCTAAGCCAAGATCCTTTCCGTAACCCATAAACAGATCAAAGACCTGCTTATCCTCTGACCATACGCCCTGGTTTATGTATAATTTGTTATGCATCTCCCAAAATTTACCCTGGGCCGCAGCAGCTTCTGCCGCCTCTGCTGCTGTCAGCGCATTTTGATGCTGGGGAAGGGGAAAATTCCTGAACACAAAATTTATCCTTCCAGAGTAATCTTGAAGTATTCTTTCCACCACAGGGTAGGCCAACCCGCAAGCCGGGCACTGGTAGTCGCCGAATTCAACCACAGTAATTTTGGCCGAATCAGAAGCAATCTTATGGCTGTTGCTTTTAACCAGAATATTTGTGTCAGCAGTCGGAGCCGGCGGGTTTTTGCTAAACATAAAAACAGCGCCTGCTAATATGGCTATTGTTGCTACACCTATTCCCAGCAGCACTTTCGCTTCCTGTGTCATTTGTGGCTATTATATCTTTTGTAAACTAACATGCAAACACTGATCAATGTAAAGGCTGAAAAAGAAAGAAACGGTATGGTAACAAATCCCAACCATTCAAAAAACTTCGTGGTGCAGGAGATACCAGCAGCACAAGGGGCGGCAGATTCAGGCAACACCTGGTAGTACAAAAGGTTATGGTACAAAGCGGTCAGCATTCCGGTAATACTTAGCGGCAAGGCGTACAAATATACTTTTTTATCCTTTGTTAAAATACCTACTGCTAAAATTACCACCAAAGGATACATAAATATCCTTTGGTACCAGCATAAGACGCAGGGCGGGAAACGGACTATCTCACTGAAAAAAAGACTGCCAAAAGTTGCGGAAAGCGCCAGCGCCCATGCAAAATATAAAGTATATTTTTTCAAAATGCCCATAATACCGAAATTTATTATATTGCATTTGGAGCAATTTTACTATAAATTTTTATCTGTAATGCAAAAAGGAGTAACTGTTTCGGCGGTTGTACCGGCATACAATGAAGAGAAGGCGGTCGGGAAAATAGTTGACACCCTACTAGCCTGCAGCCTGAACCAGGTTGTTTGTATCAATGACGGGTCCACAGACCAAACAGAACAAATCCTTGAAAATTTTGGGCGGCAAATTACCCTGGTAAACCATGAAAGGAACTTGGGTAAAGGTTTTGCGCTGGCTTCAGGCATAAAAGCTGCCCAAGGTCATGTTGTCATGTTTGTTGACGCAGATTTGCAAAACCTTAAAAAGAAACATATTTCCCAGCTTTTAGACACTTTTTTAACTAAAAAGTATGAGGTGGTAATTGGGGTGCGGTCTTTTGAAAAAGCAAATTATTACCTCCCCCTAAAATTAAATATTTCCGGGGAGAGGGTATATTGGAGAGACTCCCTTTTGCCTTATCTGACCCAGATGAGAAAGATGAACTTTGGAGGGGTAGAAGTTTTCCTGAATTCTTTATTTAAAAAAAACCAGGTCAGGAGAATTATTCTTGAAGGGTTGTACAACCCCCCAAAACACCAAAAAAGGGGATTTGAAGCAGGAATAAAGGAGTATCTGCAGGAGGGGGTTGAAATCGCCCTGGAACTTTCTAAACTTGAGCGCGCCCCTTTAGAGGATTACCTCAGGATTAAAAAAATTATGAAATTAAGGAATATTAAAGATATCAGGTCCCAGATAAACAGCATCACCAATAAATATGTCAAATCATCGCTTAAACTATACTTTAAAAAATACATGGAGGGGATACAGAAGATACTGACTAAGATTTGACAGGAGACAAAATTTATGTTATTATGTGCTTCTGCCAGAACAACGGGTGCAGCTAAATTGCATTCTGTATCCGGTTTCTGGCAGAAATATTTTTTTGTTTTTAGCCGTCCCCCTTCGGGGGGTGAAGAAAGGAGTGCGCCTGGATCTGATGATTTAGCGCACAAATTTAATAAGCGGCGGGGGCAGTCCGGTTTTCCGGGCTGCCCATTCTTTTTACCCTGACGCTTTCGACAGTCCTAAAAACTCCTTATAATCCCTGATATAATCATCGGGATCATAAAGATTGGACGCCAAAACCAGTAGAATAGTTTTCTTTTTAAAGTCATGCATTTCATGCCAGACCATTTTGTCTAAAAACAGTCCATGCTCAGGTTTGTCCAAAAAAACTGTTGCGCGTTTTTTCCCGTCATCAACTATTATTTTAATATCCGAATTCAGGCAGAATAAAACCTGTTGGGTTTTTTTATGTGCATGGAACCCCCTCGGAAATTTAGGGTCAGCATCAAATATTGAATAAATCCTGTTTATGGGGAAGGGGATATGGTCAGGGGTTTGGGCAAACACCAGGGAACCGTCGTCTGTAATTTTTGGCAGGTAGATAAACCGCACCAGTTCATTTTCTCTCATTTGTCTTTGTAAATATGCCAGTACTGTTGTAAAGTATCTTTATGATAAATTTTTTAAAGAATGTAATCAATCAGGCCACCGGTTTAGATTCTACATCAATTATCATAGCAGTTGGAGCAGCTACTTTTTTCTTCGGGTTTGGCGCAGGCGCGCTTTATAATTATTACCTGATTTTGACAAACTCACCAATAGTTTCAACACTAAGAACCTCTTTAACCTTCAAATCAGCAATTTTCGGGGATGGGATAATTTTACCAATCATTAACATGACGGCAGCATATTTCCTGATCAAAAACCGGAAATACCGGACAAAAACCATTTTAGTTTACTCATTTATATCAGGATTTGTTGTTTTAGCCTATTTTCACATCACCCAGGCTGTCAAGGGTTTGGTCAACTGGGCGATGCCCTCACCCTGGCATTGGAACCTGTTAGGGCTTTGGCATGCAATATATATGTACTCTGTTGCGAGTTTCATCTCCTATTTTTACTTTACCAGCATAAAGTCAGCAATAAAGGAAAAAAAAATTCCGCTTCAGCTGATACTTGTCACAATTGGAATGATAACATTTTTTATACTACTTGATTTAGATTACCGCTGATTGATCCTTACTGGCACTCACCTGGAAGGAGTCCATTCGGCCACCTTCCAGGTGGGCCCTGACTCCTGGAAGGTGGTGTCATATGTGATAGGTTGACATGAACCCCATAGTCATACTATAATCCCAACTTAGTGTCTGGAAAGTGACAAGGTCATAAGATTGCTTGGCTTTTGTTGTTTTTCCAGCAATAGGCAGGGCATATTCAGTTGTGGAAAAGGAGGTTGTCGTGGCAAAGCGGAAGCGACAGCTGGTTGAGGCGGAGCTCAGGAAAGCTGACCTCCAGATCTCAGCCCAGTCCGGGTATCATTATGAAACCGGCCTGGGATACGGATCCCCGCTCGAAGAGTGGGATGAATCCTCATACTATGAGGAGGGCGAGGAACCAAACTGGGGCAGAGCCCTGTCCCAGTTGCAACGCAACAACTGAATATGCCAGAAGGCGGCCTCCGGGCCGCCTTTCCTATTCTATAAGTTCACCAAAGACCAAAAGCCTTTTTAGGCTGGTGCCGGGTGGAGTACAGGTCATCAGAGTAAGAATTTTTTCATCTGTGTTGCTTTTTAGGTACTGCACATCATTAGGATTAACTATTTTTTTGCCATTGACAACATATTCATATTTTTCCCCTTTAAAGTAGATAAAAACTTTATCCCCATAATTTAACTTATCCAGTAGATAAAATATTGAGTTGTACCTTTGTGCTTCATAAAAATTTACTGAGGAGTGTGAGAATAAAAACATATTTCCTGGTTGGCCGGGATAGGCTGTACCTTTAGCATGGGCTATGCCCTTTGCCAGCACCTGTTGGTATTCCCACTCCTTCCATGGGTCAACATTGGCGATTATGCGTGAATTAGCCCCTATTTTGGGCACCACAATGCCAAATTGCCGGTCTATAGGTTTAACCTCCTTCTTAGACTGTTTAACTAAGGCGCTTGTTTGGTAACCAAGCTCAGCTAAAAGCATGGGGTAAAAGGTAAGCCCGACAATAGAAAATGAGAAAAAAATCAGAATAATACCTAATGATGTTAAAAACCCGGGATATTTAAACACAATTTTAGATGCGTTTTTTTGACCTTAACCCTTTGAAAAGTATTACCAAACCGGAAACCAGTGAAGCCAAAGCAATAATCAACCAAATAGATTCTGCACCTGTTTTTGGCAGGCTGATTGATGCCCCCAAAATCTCTCCTCCAGTACCTCCGCCACTGCAGCTGTAATTGCTGTTTTTGGCCAGATATGGAGCATTTTGCAGCCCCCAAAGACTTCCGTCAGGTATCAGAACCCAATTGTCTTTTTTTAAAACTTCAATTTGACCCTGGGTTAAGGATGAAGCTTTCCACCAGTTTGTCTGAATACCTGCTCCGTCTATAGAACAAAAACATTGCTGCAGTGTATTGTCTGAAAGTGTATAGACCTTGTCAGACCCTTTAAATTCAGTGCTATTTCCCGCTATACCATGGGTTCCGCCGGGGTAGTCTGCTTTTATTGTTCCCTCCGGATTTGAACATGAAGGGAAATGAGGGGTATCAACAGCTTTTACCTGCATTGGGGTAGCGGTAAATAAAATTAATGAAACTGATAGTGATACCAAAAGTAACTTTGATAAATTCAAATTTATCATATCGCGCGGATTATAGCAGGCCTATAATGAAATTGCAAGGGGTTAAATGAATTTTCTGAAAGTGTAAAAGGATGTAATTGTTTTAACAGCTTTTCTGGGGTTTCCATTTTTATTCCAAAGCTGGGTTGAACCACCTACACTAACCCAATAGTTTATTCCGATAACATTAGGATTGTTTTTAAGATTTTCGAGAACGCTTGAAATCCAATCTGATTGTTGTTCTTCATTCATCCGGCCGTTAATATCAGGTATTGGTACACCAAACTCACCCAAAACTACTTTTCCTCCGCTTGCCACTGCAATTTTATTGATATCGGAAATCAGTTTTTCCGGTTTGCCAACATAATGGTCGATCACTACAATTCCGCCCAATGATTTAGTTGTATCTTTATCCATAACTAAAGTTGCTACATCATAATTCATGGAATAAAAACCGCTGTTTAAATCCTTACCGATTTTTTTAAATGATTTTTGGGAGATTTGATATTCATCAATCAAAAATTTTCTATAATCCTCAACACCACCTGTTTGTCTGGGATCACCCGAACCGCCATTTTCGCACTCAGGACAGGGAGTAAAAATATCGCCGTTTTCGAAAAAGTAAGGATTTTTTAATATAAAATCTTCTGTTTTTTTTAGATGGGTATTTCTGTCAATTTTATCATAGCCAAACCATTTTTCCCAACCGGAAAAATTCCCTCTGAACCAAACTTTGAGTTTATATTTTCTGGCAGCCTGAACCCACCTTTTTAGCATAGGGTTGAATTCATCGTCATACGGGGTTGAGATGGCGATATGGCTGGCGCCGGTTTTAGCAATATCTCCAACCTGGGTATTAATAGTCAGGTCAAAGCTCTCATCAGCTAACTTCTCCCGGCTTAAATCCCTGGAGTATTTAACAGTATCTATTGAGCGAAACTGCCAGTAGGGAACTGCAGCGGTTTTCGGTCCTGTCCCCGGAGCAATCGCCTTATAAAAGAAAAGCAGTCCTACCAGTATCATTAATATTCCCAGCAAAGTTTTATTCATTATTTTTGTTTTCCCAAAATTGGCCTGGTAATAAGATTGCTTACATATTGTTCCTGCAGCTTGTATACGTCCGCAAACGGATACTTAGCTACAAGATCATAATGATCAAGCTCCTTGGTTTTGCTGACTGCTTTATAAACCATATCTTTGTCATCGTAGGTACGCATCACAATCCATCTGGCCCAATGGGAAGGATTTGTAGTGGCAAGATCCCAATAAGCGCCCGTTCCTTCATGAATAAACTTGCTCATAGGTAATCCTGAGGAAAAGACGATCGCGTCATGAGATGCAACAGATATCAAAACGAACCCATCTTTATCTTTGGCATTTTGGTTCAACCATCCGCTAACCTCGGAAACATTTTTTTGGCTTGATCCGACTCTGGCATCATCTATGGTCACCGCATCCAAACTGTTAAATTGAAAAAATGTTACAAATAATAAAAGACCGATCAATACAAGCCTTAAGTCTTTTAATCTGTCAATTAAAAATCCTACGAATATTGCAGCAGGCACAACCATCAGCGCTCCGTAACGCACATTAAACCAGGTTTCCCCTGAAATTCCCTGAATAAATAAAACAGAATGGCCAAAATACAGGGCAGCAATATTAAAAATTAGTGGAGTAGTTAACATTGAAGCTGCAATCTTTACGTTTAAGGCAATTTTTTTATCGATCCATAAAATTACCGCGCCAATCAAACCCAAAACAGCAATAAAAGCGCCTACGTTATATACTAATGCATACAAATAGGCGCTTGCAGAATAAAGGATGTTTCCTTTGGTAACCAGATTTCCTGCCTGTTCCAACTGAGCTTGCTGAACGCGCGCAGAGTAAGGACCATACGCAAAATATAGCGCATCTTTAAAAATCAGTTGGTTCCATAAAAACCATAGGAGTATCCCAAACCCCGCCAGGGTTGCAAACAATATCATCAATCCTTCCGCTTTCTGGTATTTTTCTTTTAGGTTTTGGGTAATTTTACCTTGACTCTTTATAAAAATATTTACCATAACCGCCGAGGCGATCAATAAAAATAGAAACCATCCGTCATAACGGGTAAGACTTGCCATCATCACCCAAAAAGCGGATTTGATTAAATCAATAATTTTTTCCTCTTTTTCCCAAACGATAAAGCTGTAAATTGCCGCAGTGGTTGTGGCGATCAAAAGAGGTTCTGTCATTGCAGTAGACTGGAGATAAAGCATGTTTAGGTTGGATGCAAACAGCCCTACTGCCACTAGCCTTCCCAATATCCCAATACCCAGTTTTTTTAAAATAAGATAGATAAAAATTCCTGTTGCCACAAAAGAAACCATTGAAGTTAAAGCTCCGGCTAAACCTGAGTGCCATAAAAAATCATTCCAGACAAAGGGGATCATTAAAACATGGGGGAGGGGAAGCCAGACACTTCCAAGCTGAGCGATACCGGGCTTTAACCCTTCAACCACCCTCCTGCCAATATCCAAATGAGAACGCGCATCATTGTACGAAAGCCCCAAGCCGTTAATATAAAAATATGTAAAACTAACCAAGGCTATTAATGATAGAAGGATAGGTAAACCCAACATGGGGTCTTTAAAAATTATTCTAATTACATTCAGTTTAATAATTGTATTTTTCATAATAATTTTATTGCCTGTTTTTAGAAATTGAAAAGACTATCAGAGAGGCTATAACAAAACAACTTGAGACGCCTGTGACGATGGCAAGAAATACCGTACTAGTTATTTTATCGAATAGGTATACATTATATATAAGCGAACCGGAGAAATTTTTTTGGATTAATTCAAGATTGTATCTGAAATCTGAATGAATTGGGGTGAGTAAGTGGACTGCTTGAATAGCCGGCGGGATATGTACGGTTGTAACAGCGCTCAAGGTATTAACAAAAATTCCATATAGTGCAACCAAGCATAATAAAATCAAAAAAAATATATTTTTTTTAAGTCTATCCAATAGAATACCCAACCCAGAACAAAGCAAGGCAAATGATGGAATCAAATATCTTGGTCCAAAAGCCCAACCGCCCCAAGGATCGTTAAACATAGAATACAATAAAACGTTTATCCCTATCATAGTTAGCATCAAAGACGCTAAACTACTGTCTTTTTTGCTCCGAATTATCCAAAACAAGCTTATAAAACCGATTAATACAACCGGACTATAATAAATTAGCCCACGGTCTCTGCTAAAAAGTAAAACGCCTAATCCATTGAGTTGTCTGCGTGATTCGAATTGATGAAAATCCTTAGACCTTGTGACTGTTTCATTTTCAATTTTGTGGGATTGGCTTAGTTGAGGATCCTCAGGAAAGATTGCTCTACCCTGAGTCTGTGCAAGTTTAAAATAGTTACCGGTTACCTGATAATTATACCAAAGAAATAACCCTGTAATGGGTACTAGACCTATAAATATACCAAGCATACTTATACGCTTGAGTGACTGCTTTAATTGAAAAAATACCTCACTTTTTTCTATAAAAATATTTTTGTAAATTACAACAATTAATATTGGGATAGACAGTATAATATTAGGAATATCAACTATCGCAGCAGCGCTCAATAAAAACCCAAAAATTATATTACTTAAAATCCCCCTTTTTTGTAATGTGTTAAGCAGCATTAAAATAATCAGAGTGACGCTAACCTGATGCTGTGTAAAAGTAACCGCATACGGGTATGCATTTGTAGCAAATAAAAATAAAAACCCACTGAGTATGCTGGAATAAAAACCCGCCCCTAATTTTGAAGCTAATTTTGCAACCAGAAAGATATTCAAAAGAGATAATAATGTTATAGAAAGGTAAGTTGTTAATTGCTGGAGATTGAATATAGAGCCTAAATAATAAAAAGGCACTCCGATCAACGAAACACCGGGTGTAAAAATTGATAGATATTTACCATTAATCTTGGAAATATCAGGCGATGAAAAAGCAGCCAAAGATTCATTAAGAAATAAACTATTGGATTTGACAATCGACTCAGTTAGGGCAAACCTCGAGGAACTATTTGTACCTTCAAAAGGGCTGCCTATACCGGTATCCCTGTTTGTTTGAAAGTAAATTGGGATACCCGAACGTCCCCTGACCGCAAAACCTAATAAAAATAAACTTATTATTAAGGTGGTTACCAGAAAAAAAGCATTTTTCATATTTTAAATTTGCGGTTGGTTCATTCCAAAAAAAGCATCTTTTAACTTATCCATTGATTTTTTGAATTCGAAATTAGATATATATAATTCTCTATTGTTTACGCCAAATCTCTCTCTAATGCTTCGGTTTAGAATCAGGGTCGCTATTTTTTTAGCCAGTTGGGCAGGATTTCCAGAAGCAACTACAAATCCGCCGAAATGATATTTTTCAAGCTCTCGGCTTGTATTATTTTCAGCTATTACCATCGGCAGACCGGATGCCATCGCCTCAAAATACATAGCCGGCATAGTTTCTGAAATTGAGCCAGACACAAAGATATCTGCTTTATTATAAAATTTATTAATCAGCTCCCTTTTAATATATCCTTTAAAAACAACATATTTATTTAGTTTCAATCTGGTTGTTAAATTTAATAAATGCTCTTTTTGCGGACCATCTCCCACTATTACCAGTATTAAATTTGTAATTTTCATTTTATGCACAAGAATATTTAAAGCAAAAATCAGATCTTCTGTTCTTTTTCTTTCAACTAAATAACTTACATTAAGCAGGACAATATCTTTTGTTGTTTTTCTTGCCCTTTTTTTGTATGAAACCACCTGTGTAGCGTTATTTCCAACAGGTAAAATCATTGTATTATAAAGACCTTTATTTTTTAGTATTAATTTGCTTGCTTCATCCTTGGCTATAACTAAAGCTGCTTTTTTTAATGTTAGGTTAGATATGTAAATAAAAGCTTTAGATAAAAAATATGTTTTACTGTCAAAAAATTTAAGCAACGCAAGGGTCTTACTTGAACTTACATTTATTTTCTTACCCATAGATCTGGTTTCATCCTCTCCCAAAAAAGTATGCGGAGTTACAATTGGACCGATAACAAAAGGTATTTTTTTTGAAAATACTAACCCCGCAAGGTTGAATGTTTCGTTTAATGCAAACGGACCGTTATGCCACATAATGTCATACCTGTTCTGCTTAATTAATATCATTGATTTCAGAAAAACCCAGAAAATAAATTTCAAGCGTGTTAAATTAGATATATATTCAGGTTTTTTTTGAAAAAAACTAATGATACTTAGACGCCCCATTTTCTTTTTCTCACAAAACCCAACTAAAACATCCCCGTAAATATCCTCTTGTTTACTTAAATACTCAAGATAATCAAATGCCCTTGAATATTCACTGCCGTCATTTTTATCCGCTATATAGTGCAACGGCGCTATCAATAAATTCATATAAATACCTTTCTTGATGTTAATGAACCTTTTTTTGTATTAAAAAGTCTAAATAATCGTTTTGCTTCCCTTTATCGTAATAATGAGATAAATTTAGAGAGATATATAAAGCTAGTGGCTGATTAAACTCTTTCGTTATTTTTTGAATCCGGCTATAAACATCCCGGGAATCGGTTTTAATCAATTTTTGCGTAAAATCATAATCTTTAAGAGTTAGCACCATATATTCACAATCTATAATTGTAGCAGAGCTTTTACTAACCAGAATATTTTCGGCAGATAAATCCCTATGCGCTAAATATAAGGATTTTTGGTTTGATAAAACAAAACCCTTGAGTATTAAAAGCGCTGATTTAATTATTGTCCAGGAATATTTCGGGTTAGATATAACGCCAAGAAATATTAAAAAAGGCAAGGAGAGAACCATAAAAGATAAACTTCTGGTTGGAAAACCATTCAGTTGTAATGGTTTTGAAACCTTTTCAAAGGCTTCAAGTATCCCTTTAATATAAGTTACCTGAAAGGGGATAGAGAAGCATTTTAACTGTTTTCCCGGGATATATTTGAAAACAACTGATAATAACCTCTTCTCTTCAATTATTTCTAAAACCTCAGTAACTTCAAGTTTTTTACCACAAATTTTAATTGCAGTTTTGGAAAATTCTTTAGACAGCAATTTACTGGAAATAATTTCATTGAGTAAAGAATAATAATGAAAATCCCTAAAGTGGCCCTGCCAGGTTTTTATAAATTTTTTATTACCTTGATTGTCCGAGTAAATGCCTACATAAAAATTACTGAAGCCATTTGATTTTTTTATTGTTCTTATCAGTCTATACTTACCGATATTCGTCAGTTCAAGGTTATACTTATTAAATAACTTATTGATACCAAAAAAAGAAATTATCATACCCACCAGTAAGTTTAGGGTTGATGCTTTTTTGTAATCAGTTATGCTCTTACTTTTCATATTTATTCTTTTAAAAGTTTTATTAACCTATCGCTACTTTGATCCCAACTGAATTGTTTTACCCAATCTCTTGAATTAGTTTCCAAATAAATTCTGAATTTTTTATCTTTCAAGATCCTACAAATTGCCTCTATCCATTTTTCCTGATTGTCCCAAGCCACCAATAAACCTGTATGAGGGTTTTTAACCGAATCACGAAGTCCGGGTACATCGGAAGCAATTACACAGGTACCTGCAGCATTAGCTTCTATGATAGTGATACCCCAGCCTTCAATCCTTGAAGGTTGAACCAGAATCCATGATTTAGCTAAAAGTTCGACTTTAGTCTTTTCACTAACAACACCAATAAACTTAATAACCTTTTGTAGATTTAAGTTTTGTACTAATTTTTCAAGGGATGACCTGCTTTCTCCCTCTCCTGCAATAGTTAATGTAACTGACGGAACTTGTTTTTTGACCTCTCCCATGACATTTATAAGTTTGTCCAATGATTTGTAAGGCTTTAGTCTGCCAAGATATAAAAGCGAGGGTGTATAGGTCTTGTTAGTATTTAACTGGAACTTTTTCAGATCTACTCCGGGGTTGATAATAGATATCTCTTGTTTTTTACCCAATCCTAAGCTTTTAATTGCCTGTTTTGAAGACTGCGAAACCGTTATCACCTTTGAATTTCTGTAAGCTAGGGGCATCAGTTTTCCTTCCAAAAATCTTCCAATTTGTGATAGGGGGAATTTAAGCTCAGTCAAAAATACTTCCTGATGAATGTGGTGAATCAGCAGAAATATTTTCTCTCTGGCATAAAGCGGAGTAAAAAAAGGAATTCCGTTCTCAGAATCAATTACAACATCAAAAGAATCTTTAAATCTGAAAATATAATACAAAAAAGCCCAAATATATACTGTATATGTTCCGCCTCTTCTGATAATCTGTATTCCATCTATATATTCAGCTCTCGGTAAGTTACCGTCGTTTCCGCAAAAGAGCGTTACCTGATTTCCTTGCTCCACCCATTTTTTTGCCATTTCATGCAAATAAACCTCTGCTCCTCCAGCCCATTTATGTTTTGTATCCCTCCAATTCATGATTAAAATTGATTTGTTAGATTGAAATCTATTTTTTGGTTTTGTTCTAAAAAATAACAGCCCTAATAGGTCTTTTAGATTAGATTTAATAGGATTGTATTTTTTATGAAGGACATGCAGAAGAAAAACACAAAGAAAATTGAAAAAACCTATATAAAATACCTGGTAAGTAAAATCTTTGACACTACTATGAAATTTATTTATCAGAACCAATTCAGCTGCAAATGAAAATACTCCGCTTAAAGTAAAAATATACTTTTCTTTAGCTTGGTAAAAATGGATTATTGGACGGCTGAGGGTAAAGAATGTTATACCCAGCAAAAAAACAGGTAAATATTCTAAAATGTGTTCAGTTTTTTTACCTAAAAGTAATGGAACAAAAAGATTACCGAAAATTCCTAATAATAAAAAAGTTGTCAAGGAAACAAGGGCTGTGGAGCCAAAAATCAGCCAAAAGGTTTTGTTACTTTTTTTTGTGGCGCCTTCATTTCTGGAAACTATAGGGATCATGAAAGGCAAAAAAAGAGCGCCCATATAATATGCAATTTTCCCAACAAGGCTTAACAAGCTATATTGACCAGCCTCAAACGGGGACAAAAAATGCTTAGCTAGAATGATATCTAAGCCCAAAAAAGATATGTTTGAAATCCCATTTAAAGCCGAAGTTGTAAAGAAAAGAAAATTAAATGAGAATTGTTTAGAGGGTAATGCGCTAGATTTAGTTTTTAATACTAAAATCCAACCTAAGATAACTTCAATTAGTAATGCAGCTGGTATTGCCAGCGCTACATAATCTGCTAAGCCTGCTTTTATCAATAAAAAAGCTAGCGTAAGTTTTACAAAAGATTCAACGATTGTTAATAATCCAATTGTCCCAAAAGATAATATTCCCTTCAGGTATCCTGCAACACTCAAGTTTAATATTCCAATTGTCCAAATCGGGGTAAAGATTAAAAAAGTTAACAATGAGTCTGTGTGAAAATAGGATGATAGAAACGGTATAGATAACAACCATAAAAGAGTCGCTAAAGAAGCAACTAAAATTCCGTAGTGGGCAACTACATTTAAATATTTCCTGGCATTTTCTTTAGAATACCTGCCAATAATAAACGCCACTTTATGGGATACGGTTGTTGAGAAAGCATTAAGGGGTATGTATGCTATAAACAGAAGGCTTGTAAATAAACTCAATTCCCCAAAATCCTCAACACTAAGTTTCCTTCCCAAAAATGCATTGAATATAAAGTTTGAAATGTTTGCCAAAAGGTTTGCTAAGATCAGCATTGACCCTCCGACAAAAAGATCTTTCTCAGCTATCACTCCAGGCAATTTATTTGTAAGCCATCCTTTCCATGTTGCTTTACTTCCGGAAACTGACACTTCTTCGGCTACCTCATTTTTCATTACTTCACTGATATATTTTTTAGCTTCTGTTTTTTTAAAATCCAGTCCATGCACTGTTTTTTCCCAATAGTGAGGCTTAAAAATCAACTGGAAAAGCGCCATAACTGCAGCTATCGAGGTAATCAGCCAGTAAAAGGGGATTAGGTAAACAAATTTAATGATTGTAAAATGGCCTCTTTTGGCTGCACCTATCATATAGTTATAAAAGTGCAGGAAGTTTCCAAACACTAAGGAGAACGCTGCCATATAAAAAACAGGCGCAGGGTAGAATGATTCAATAGCCGGACCAACGATTGAATAAAGCGCAAAGTAAGAGATGGTTGTTATCCAAAGTATTGGGTTAATTAAAATAAATGAAATTCTTGAGCCGATTATTAAATCAAAAATTAATGCGTGCGCTCTGTGTTTTTTTAGGAAATCCCATCTGTCCCTGGTGTGAACTAAGTAGGTTTGCATATAACCCTTGATCCACCTTGATCTTTGCCTGATCCAGTTACCCAAATCGCTATTTGCTTCCTCAAGCGTTGTTGAATCAATAATCGCTGTTTTATAGCCCTGCCTGAAAAGTCTTACTCCCAAATCGCAATCCTCGGTAACGTTAAATGGATCCCATCCCTCAAGCGATCTTAGTATTTCCGTTTTGAAATGATTACTGGTTCCACCCAATGGTATGGTTGTATCAATGGATTGAAACCCTATAAGTATTACGTCAAACCAAAGCGAATACTCTGCCGTAAAAAGGCGGGTTAAAAGATTTTGATGAGGATTGTAGTAATTCAGTTTTGCCTGAAGGCATACAACGCTATTTTTGGATTTTTGAAAAGCCAAATAAGCTTTTTTCAGTTGACACGGATCCGGTTGATCTTCGGCATCATAGATGACTAAGTATTCTCCTTTGACAAAATTTAAACCAAAATTACAGGCTTTTGGTTTTGTTTTAGGAAGGGAATCAGGAACAATAGTTGTTGTTATATACTCAGGTAAATTTAAGCTTCTGACTGCATCTATTGTTTCCTGATCATCACTCTCAAGAAGAAGCTGAATATCCAACTTTTCCTTAGGCCACTCAATTTTAGAAATAGATTCTAAAAATTTTGGTAAAACTCTTGCTTCCCTATACAAAGGCACAAGTATGGAATAAACCGGCAACTTGGAATCTTCAAGCGCAAATATTTCATCATCCTTTACTGAGATTTCAGGAGGAGCGTAAAAACTTTTGGTAATTAAAAAAAAGACTGAATAAAACGTCTATAAAATAAACAACGCTGAGGATTCCAATTAATACTTGCAGCGCCAGCAGCCAGTTTAAAGCAAAGCCTATGAGTAGAATTCCGATTAATAAAACAAAGAAAAGCGCCTGATTAGCGCTGAAGGTTTTAAATGCGGAAGATTTATGGTTTAAAGTGGTATGTGTTATATATCTTTTGCTCTTGTAAGCCAAACCGGCGCCAACCATAGTTGTGACAGCTTGAGGAAGAATTTTATATATCTTTCTTTTGGAAAATTTATGCTTTAAAGAATTCGTACCGATCTCAACTATTGTTTTGAAAACATTAATGTTTGAGGCCCCGTTTAATCTTTTGTCAAATTTGATACCAATAGTTCCAATTGAATACCCGAGTTCCCTGGCGGTTAAAAGAAGGAGCAGATCCAATGTCCAGGGAGAAAGAGTATTTTGGTCAACATTTTCAATCACCTCTTTTTTAAAAAGCTTTAGGCCTGATTGAACATCACAATCCAACCCAAACAAGAAATTGCCAAATATATTCTTAAATCCTGCATTTAAGAATTTTCTAAAAGGCTTATCCTGATAATCAATCCTGTTGGCAACAACCACCCCATGCTCTGAAAGTTTTGCAAACATTGCAGGTATGACTTCTGGAGGATACTGCAAATCAC
The DNA here is from genome assembly GCA_016186955.1 of Candidatus Daviesbacteria bacterium. GTDB lineage: Bacteria > Patescibacteriota > Microgenomatia > Daviesbacterales > UBA10151 > JACPKP01. Next base: position 184,499 of record JACPKP010000004.1, read on the forward strand.
CGTCGATCATAGCAAGGTTGTCACCTACTGCAAATTGGGCGCCCTCGATGATTGAATATGCTTTCCCGGCCTTACCTTTTTTTGTAACAAGTTTAACCGGATAAAACCGCTGAAGGTTTAATATAGTTTCAGTTGTTTGATCTTCAGACCGGTCATCTACAAAAATAATTGTGTAATCTATACCTTTTGAAGACATGGAGGAATCAATCCTTTTTACCAAAGGCGTTATATTTTCTTCCTCGTTTTTGACAGGAATGATAATATTTAAGTAATTCATAACTGTATTAAAAAGGCATGATCCTAGCAAAAGCTAGTTTTTGGGCAGAGGCCTTATTTACAAAGGCCTATAATAACACAAGGGGATTGAAAAGTCCAGCCTATAGATATCTTATCTTCGCAGAACCAAACAACCGGTGTTTAAAAAATGCTTTTAATTGTTACCCCATTTTAAACCATCCGTCAAGCAACCTGTTAATAGCTGTAATTTTTATACATAGCTTTTTGAGAAAAAAAGTGTATTATTATCCAAATTGGAGGTGATTTATATGGCAGAAAAAGAACCAAAATTTGCACAAGGGGATAAAGCCCAGGTGAAGAAGGTTGAGGTAACAGATGACGGCTCAAATGATGGGATTAAAAAAATTATAGTCACAAGAAGGGACCCTGCAGCAAGATGGACCGCAACAGGTTGTGCGGTTTTAACAGCTGTTTTTGTCATTACCGATGTTTTGATAAATTACAGCTTAAGACAACAGAGTCCTATCGGTGAACCTGAGCTGGCAATTTACCGGGAGGACTTAAAAAAAGAGGCGGAGGCAATGAAAAGCCTGAAGTTGCAACTTGAAGATGATATGATTAAAACCAGGCTGGCAGGTTATGCAGTTTTACAAGTAGTTTCAGAGGGGAAAATGAGCTATCAGGAATATTCAGATCAGATAGACACCTTATACAAAAAATCCAAAGACCTGGCTTCTGCAACAAAGCCTTTAAAAAAATAGCTGCGGGTAGTATAATTTTGGGATGGATTTTGAGGTTCAGGGAAAAACTATTCTTTTTGTATGCGCACATCCCGATGATCTGGAGTTTTGTTTCGGGGGAACTGTTGCAAAATGGGCGGGCGAGGGTGCATCAATTTATTATCTTATATTAACTGACGGAAGCAAAGGCTGCGAAGATCCACAACTGGATCCAACTGAACTAATAAAAACCAGACAGAGAGAACAGGATGAGGCAGCCAAAATTCTAGGTGTTAAAAAGGTGATATTTTTAGACCATGTCGACGGCGAACTTGAAAATAACCCAAAACTTAGAAAACAGATAGTCAGGGTCATCCGCAAGATAAAACCGGATATAGTTGTAACAATGGATCCTACATTTGTCTATGACGAGAAATATGGCATCATCAACCATCCTGACCACCGGGTCGCCGGCCAGACCACCTTGGACTCTGTCTACCCTTTTGCCAGAAACCACCGTGCTTTTCCGGAGCTTTTGGATGAAGGGTTAACACCCCACCATGTCAGTGATATCCTTCTTTTCAACAGCCTAAGGATGAATTTTTTTGTAGATATAGAAGATACTCTTGCAAAAAAGCTTAAAGCGCTAAACTGTCATAAAAGCCAGTTTAAAGATCCACAAGCGGTTGAAAAGCTGGTAATACTTGTTGCCCAAAACGCGGGTAAGAAAGCAAAGCTCAAATATGCAGAAGGCTTAACCTGGGTCCATATTAATTTTTAGGGCTTAAATATTCATCCCAGCTTTTAATTTGCAGATCTTCAAGTTTTTTTTCAGTTACCGCATAGGAAAATTCAATCGCTGCCTGTAGGTTTGTCATCAGGGGTATGGCAAAATCCACACAATTTCTCCTGATGATAAAACCATCCCTCTTGGCCCGATCTTCTCCTATTAAACTGATATTGATGGCAAGATCTACCTGAGCTTTTTTTATCAGGTCTAAAACAGTAGGGTGTTTCCCTTCTGATAATTTAAAAACAGTGGTATTTTTAATACCTGAGAGTTTTAGGAATTTCGAAGTCCCCTCAGTGGCAAAAATTTCTAAATTAAGAGTAGTCAATTTCCGGGCGCTTTCCAAAAAATCCAGTTTGTTTTTATCTCCGCCGATAGAGAGGAAAATAGATTTTTCCGGCATTTTCCAGCCTGTTGAAAAAAGGGCTTTCAGATATGCTTCATGAAGGTCCCGGCCAAAACAAGCCACCTCACCTGTGGATGACATCTCCACCTTAAGTTTGGGGTCAGCTTCTTTAATCCTGTTAAATGAAAATTGTGGCGCTTTCACTCCCACATAATCTAAATCAACTGTCTGAAAATCACCTGTAATATTTTCTCCAACTATTACTTTTGCGGCAATTTCAATAAAATTTATCCCTGTCACCTTTGATACAAAAGGGAATGAGCGGGATGCACGAAGGTTAAGTTCAATGACCATCACCTTATTGTCTTTTGCTAAAAACTGGATATTAAATGGCCCGTGGATATTTAAAACCTTGAGGATTTTTTTAGTCTCCAGTTTTATCTGACGCATTGTTTCAAGATACAGCCTTTGCGGAGGCAAGACTAAAGTTGCATCCCCGGAGTGTACTCCTGCATTCTCGATATGTTCGCTGATCGCATAAATTAAAAGTTTGCCGCTCTTTGCAACCCCGTCTATCTCTATTTCCTTGGCATTGTCAATAAATTTACTGATCACCACCGGGTGTTTTGAAGAAACCTTAGCAGCTTTGTTTAAATATATAGCAACCTCTCTGGAGGAATTTGCTATATTCATGGCAGACCCACTTAAAACATAAGATGGCCTGATCAGGACAGGATAACCTACTTTCCCGGCAAACCGTTTGACACTTCCGGTATTTTTTATTTGCTCCCATTGGGGCTGGGATATGGAAAGCCTGTCTAAAAGCGCACTGAATTTATGGCGGTCTTCTGCAAAATCAATACTTTTGGTTGGCGTCCCCAATATAGCCATCTTTTCAGCGGCAAATAAAGCAGCAAGATTATTGGGTATCTGCCCACCAAAAGCTAAAACCAACTTGGCATTTTTCTCAACCTTGTAGATATCAACTATTCTTTCCAATGTAAGTTCTTCAAAATAAAGTTTGTCTGCAATATCAAAATCCGTAGAGACAGTTTCAGGGTTACAGTTTATAACTATTGTTTCCAACCCCTGCTGCCTGAAAGTTGCAACAGCCGTTACCAGGCACCAGTCAAATTCGACAGATGAACCTATCCTGTAAGGGCCGGCGCCTAAAACAATTACTTTTTTGCAGTTATGAGTTTGCCTGAATCCTGAATCCTGGATCCTTAATCTTGAATCATTTTCTGATTCCTCTCCATGGTATGTCATATAAAGGTAGTTTGTTTTGGCAGGGTACTCTGCAGCCAGCGTATCTATATGCTTGGTTTTAGGGTAAATATTCCATCTTTCCCTAAACTTCCTGACTTTGTTTAAACTCATCCTGCAGGAGGCTGCGATTAAATTATCGGAAAAGCCTAATTTCTTTGCCTGCAAAAAATTTTCGTTGTTAAACTTATAGGCAGGGCCAAAATTCTTTTGATAATCTACAATCTCTTTGACCTGGTTTAAAAACCATTGGTCAATGCCTGTTTCTTTACTTATACTTTCGACAGATGAATTCCTTAAAAATTGTTGCGCTATTGCAAAAAGCCTTAAACTCCCGGGTGAGAGGGAATCTTCTCCTGGCATACCAAGCAGCCCGTCCTGTCCTGTCTCAAGCATCCTGACTGCTTTCTGCAGGCTTTCTGGAAAACTTCTGCCTATTGCCATTACCTCACCCACACTTTTCATTTCAGAACCGATCCGTAAATTCGCCCCTTCAAATTTTTGCAGGTCCCACCTGGGAATTTTAACCACTATATAATCAAGGGCAGGCTCAAAAAAAGCTGAAGTTCCGGTAACAATATTTTTAAGCTCCCTCAGGCTATAACCTAAACTTAGCTTGCATGCTATGTATGCCAGCGGGTATCCGGTTGCTTTTGAAGCAAGTGCAGATGACCTGGACAACCTGGCGTTTACCTCAATCACCCGGTAATCATCAGACTTTGGGTCAAGCGCAAACTGGATGTTGCATTCGCCAACTATCCCAAGATGTTCAATCACTTTAAGTGAAATTTGCCTGAGCAGATGGTATTGATAGTTGTTTAGGGTTTGGGAGGGAGCCACTACAATACTCTCGCCCGTATGAATTCCCACCGGATCCATATTCTCCATATTGCAAACAGCTATTTTATTCCCACCTTTATCCCTGACGATTTCATATTCAATCTCTTTCCAATGCCTTAAGTATTCTTCAATAGCAACCTGTGGGGCGTTTTTTAAAGCCATGGATACAACCAAATTAAGGTCTTCTTTGTTATTTACAACAGAAGATCCAAGTCCCCCAAGGGAAAAGCCCGACCTTACCATAACCGGATAACCTATCTTATTTGCAATCATCAATGCCCCCTTTACATCCCTGGCAAAACCGCCTCTGGGCGCTTTTATGCCGATTCCACCCAAATACTTTGCAAAAAGCTGGCGGTCTTCGGTGATTTCAATACTTTTTACAGGCGTCCCTAAAACAGTAATCTTATTTTTTTTGAACACACCACTGCCCGACAGGTTTAAACCACAATTTAAGGCAGTTTGTCCGCCAAACGAGAGCAGGGCGCAATCCGGTTTTTCCTTTTCAATAATTTTTTGGACAAAATAGGGGGTGACAGGTAAAAAATAGATCTTGCCGGCAAGCTCCTGTGATGTTTGGATGGTGGCGATATTAGGGTTTACCAAAACTACATTTATGCCTTCTTCTTTAAGGGCTTTCAAAGCCTGTGAGCCGGAATAGTCAAATTCACCGGCTTCACCGATCTTAAGAGCGCCAGAACCAAGTAATAAGACTTTTTTTGGTTTTATCATCGTCATTGCGAGGACTCCGATATCCATCGGAGGACGTGGCAATCTTTTTATTAGCAAGGCTCGAAGGCTTTGTTTATGAAGCTCCACGGCTAAAGCCGTGGTATCTTCTCATTACAGCTTCACAGCAAAAAGCTGTTCAGCTGACCGCCTTCGGCGGAGAAAAGCATTCATCCACGGTTAAAACCGTGGTTTTCTGCTTTTTGCTGATAAGATTTCTCGCTCCGCTTTAAATGACAAATTGAATTTTGAAATTGTATTCAGTTTGTCAACTAAATCATACTAATGAACTCATCAAACAGATACTCAGCATCAGTCGGACCTGGGCTAGCCTCAGGGTGAAACTGGACAGCCAGAAATGGCTTTTTTTTATGCCTGATTCCCTCATTGGAACCATCATTTAAATTAATAAACCATTCACTCCAACCCAAAGGCATGCTTGTAAAATTAACGGCAAAACCGTGATTTTGGCTGGTTATAATGGCTTTTTTAGTAATGAGATTTTGGACAGGTTGGTTTTGGCCCCGATGGCCAAATTTCAGTTTGTATGTATCTCCGCCTGCAGCCAAAGCCAGCAGCTGGCTGCCCAGACAAATCCCGAATACAGGGACAGATTGGCTCAACAAATTTTTTATAGTTAGTATTGTATCCTTGGAATTTTTGGGGTTGCCCGGCCCGTTGGAGATTAAAACTCCGTCAAAATTCCATTTTTCCTCAATAGGGTCAAAATTCCAGGGAGCAACAGTTACCCTAAGCTTACGCTTCAGCAGACTCCTGATGATGTTTTGTTTGGCGCCACAATCTATCACCACAACATTTTTTTTGCCTGTTCCATATGTTTGGGGTTTTTCAATTGAAACAAACTGCAAAACATTTTCTAGATTTGGATTGTAAATTTCATTTTTGTCATTCTGAACTTGATTCAGAATCTTTCCTGCATTAGAATGGATTCCCGCTTTCGCTCGCCTCGCTGAAGCTTCGGCGAAGCGGGCGGGAATGACAGTAAGCCGTCCCAACATTGCTCCTTGAGATCTTAACTTGGTTGTCAAAGCTCTGGTGTCTATCCCCTGCAAAGCAGGAATACCTTCTTTTTTGAGCCACTCACCCAAACTCATGATGCTTGCAAAGTGGGAGGGGGAATCAATGTAATTTTGGACAATAAGACCCCTTACCCAAATCTTCCTGGACTCAAAATATTTAGGGTTAGGTACTCCATAGCTTCCAATAATGGGGTAGGTGAGGACTAAAATTTGGCCAAAGTAGCTGGGGTCTGTCAGGCTCTCGGGGTAACCCACCATCCCTGTATTAAAAACAACCTCCCCTGAGCTTGAAACATCAGCCCCGAAAGATTCACCTATAAAGGTAGCGCCATCAGATAGAATTAATTTCCCCTGCAAGCTTTAACCAGTCTAAAGAAAATTGATATCCGATGTCAATTGCCAATTTGAGTAATTTTTGAAAATTTGCAACTTATAGGTTATAATTAGGTAATGGCGGTCATACTCAAAAATATCCCAAAAATTGATGACGTTGAAACAACAATCCGGATTTTAAACCATCTGGGTGTCAAAACCCTCCTTACCGGAGACAAGCTTGAAATAGAAGCCCTAACTGTCAAAACACATATCTTACCTTCTGATTTAATGAGGAAGTTGCGTGGTTCAATAGTTTTAGTGGGTTCAATTCTGGCAAGACAAGGTAAGGCCCAGTTTTCTTTTCCGGGCGGAGATATTGTCGGCAAAAGAAGCATTGATACACATCTTAAAGGGTTTAGAAACCTTGGGTTTAAAGTGCTGAAAAACGACTTAAATTTTCTGATTTCAAAAGGGACTGGGGAAAGAGAAGATATTTTCCTGGATGAAGCTTCAGTAACAGCAACAGAAAACTTGATCCTGGCTTCTGTTTTGAGCCAGGGTAAAATTACTCTGAAAAATTGTGCAACAGAACCTCATGTGACGGACCTATGTCTGATGCTCAATAAAATGGGCGCTGACATTAAAGGGGTTGGGACACACACATTAAATATAAAGGGGGCAAAAAAATTGAAAGGGACGCAGTTTAAGCTTGGCGCAGATTATCTGGAAATGGGGACTTATGCTGTTGCCGCTGCCATAACAGGAGGAAAAATCGGACTTAAAAACTGCAGCATCAGAGATCTTGAACCAGTGGTTTACCCTCTTAAAAAAATGGGGATTGAGCTTGAAAAAAATAAGGGGATTATTTATGCATATTCTAAAAATATTTTATCCATACCAAAGCTGCATACCAATATTTGGCCGGGGTTCCCCACAGACCTGATGAGCGCTCTTATTGTTTTGGCAACCCAAGCCAAAGGTATTTCGCTCCTGCATGACTGGATGTATGAAACAAGGATGTTTTTTGTAGATAAACTGGTCAATATGGGCGCTGATATCACTATCTCTGACCCGCACCGGGTTTTAGTCTACGGCCCGAGTAAACTCTATGGCAGGGAGCTGGAGACACCGGACATCAGGGCCGGTATGGCTTTAGTTCTGGCAGCTCTTATTGCCAAAGGGGAAAGCGTTATCAACAAAGCTGAACTGATTGACAGAGGCTATGAGGATGTGGAGGGAAAACTCTCTTCCCTGGGCGCAGATATTCAAAAGATAGATTAATCATATCTTCTTGTTTCTTACTGCTTGTGGTAAATTACCACTTGTGAATATAGAACTTGGCAGACCAAAGGAACATTGCGGAATAGTGGGTATTTATGGGGTAGAGGATGCCGCCAGGGATGTTTACTTCGGTTTGTTCGCGCTTCAGCATCGGGGCCAGGAAAGCGCCGGCATTAGCTCCGCTTATGGAAAATATATTTTTACCCGTGCAGACATGGGGTTAATCCCTGCAGTATTTGATGAGGAAGATATCACTAAGTTGGTGGGGGATATGGCAATAGGACACACACGGTACTCTACTTACGGCGGCTCTAAAAAAGAATATTGCCAACCCGTAAGTTTGGATAAAAATCTGGTTTTGGCACACAACGGCAACTTACCTATCACTAAACCGCTTGAGGATTTTTTAGATTCCAAGGGTATTGATTGGAATAATTGTAATGACACTATGCTGATGTATAAAGCAATAAATTACAACCTCAAACGGGGATCAGGGTTATCTGATGCGGTTGAGCAAATTTACCATTTGGTGGATGGTGTTTATGCCTGTATAGCTATGACCGCAAGGGAGTTTGTTGTTTTCCAGGACCGCTGCGCTATCAAACCCTTGTGTATGGGTAAGGTAGGAAAATCAGGATATATCTTTGCTTCCGAAACCTGTGCCCTGGACACTATTGGCGCAAAGTTTACGGAAGAGATAAAACCCGGAGAGATGCTTGTTTTAAAAGATAATAAGATGAGGCGGAAACAGGTGACGGCAGGAGATCTTAAAAGAGACAGTTGGGAATTTGTTTATTTCGCCAGGCCGGATAGTGTAATGCTTGGAAGAAGTATTGGGATAGTTAGACTCACACTTGGAAAACTTTTGGCACAACAATATCCAACTGACGCAGATATTGTAATAGGAGTGCCTAACTCAGGCACTACCGCCTCAATTGGCTATGCCCAGGAGTCCGGTATTCCCTGGCAGGAAGGACTGATTAAAAATAATTATATCGGCAGAACCTTCATACAACCAAATAAAAGATCAGAGTTGGTAAGATTAAAATTAAATCCAATTGAAGAGATAATTAGCGGAAAAAGAATTGTTTTGGTTGACGATTCAATTGTCAGAGGAACAACTACCCCGAAAGTGATTAACATTTTAAGAAATAAAGGCGCCAGAGAAGTACATATGCGCATTCCTGCACCCCCGTATAAATGGCCTGATTATTATGGCACTGACACCCCCATACAGGAAGGGTTGATTGCAGCTAAAAATAGCGAAGAGGAAATCCGCAAATTTATTGGCGCAGATTCATTAAGGTATCTGTCCTTTGAGGCAACCATCCGGGCTATTGGTTTGCCGGAAAACCAACTTTCTACCTCCTGGTTTACCGGTGTTTACCCAATTCCAATCGGGGAGTTGGCAAATAATATTAAGGGGCTAAAAACTAATGCTTGACTTGATATCCCCATAATCGTTAAACTAATAAAAGTTTCTAAAAGAGAGGTGGTGATTTTATTGAACCCAAATAACCCAAATCAAAACGATCCTAATAATCAATCAGGCGACGGAGATCAGCCTATGGCTCAACCGGCTGATGATCAAACACCAGCAGATACCGGAACTACCACTCCATCAATGGGTGATACAGCTGCTTCAACTGCAGAAACAACCCCAATGGGAGGAATGGACCAGGGTATGGGAACTATGACAGGAGACACAACCGGGCAACCGGCTGCTCCAGCTCAAGATACAGGGATGGCAGAAGCGCCGGCTATGGGAGATCAAACTGCACCGGTAGCTGAAAATACCTCAGGTGGAGACAATTCAGGTCAACCTCAGTAGAGCAATATCCTGTCTTTTGAATTTGTTTTAGCTAGTCTAACGGCTAGTAATTGGTGTGCAAAAAACACCAATGGAGAAATCCATTAACGTTTTTTGTCTGCCCATATGGAGCGGGGGACGGGATTCGCACCCGCGACCTTCTCGTTGGCAACGAGACATTCTACTGCTGAACTACCCCCGCAATACACACAATTATATAAGATTGGTCAGCAGATTAGCAAACTGCCTTACAGCCCGGTCTGCCTCAAAAATATCACCCAAGCTTGGGCTATATTTTGGGGTGTGTTTTGCTAAAACATTTTCTACCACTTCAGGGATTTTGTAAAAGGGCAGCATGCCATTTAAAAAAGCTTCCACTGCAATATCATTGGCGACGTTTAATACTGCCGGGTACGTTCCTCCTGATTTAGCAGATTCAATAGCCAGCCTTAAACAGCGGAATGTCTCAGTATCCGGCTCTTCAAATGATAGTGTCGGGTAGTCAGCAAAAGATAATTTCCTGAAATTATTTTGGATTCTCCTACCCGGGTATAACAGGGCATATTGGATAGGCAAGCGCATGTCAGGAGCTCCCATTTGTGCAATCACCGACCCATCAACAAACTCCACTGCAGAATGTATGACTGATTGTGGATGGATTATTATGTTTATCTGATCCATGGGTAAACCGAACAACCAGTGCGCTTCTATCGCCTCAAACCCTTTATTCATTAAGGTCGCGCTGTCAACTGTGATTTTTTTGCCCATCTTCCAATTTGGATGGTTTAATGCATCCTGTAAGGTCACACTTTTGAGTTGCTCCGTATTTAATCCACGAAACGGGCCGCCGGAACAAGTCAGATAAATTTTACTTACTTGTTCAATGCAATGGTTTTGGAGGCATTGGAAAATGGCAGAGTGTTCAGAGTCTATCGGTAAAATTTGTGCCTTTGCTTTTTCTGCTGCATCCATAACAACATTGCCTGCTGCAACCAAAACCTCTTTTGTGGCTAAAGCTACCTTTTTTTTAGCCTCAATTGCTGCAATAGTAGGTATTATCCCCGGTAAACCAGGTGTCGCTACTACAACCCTATCAACCTTCTCTGAGGTAGCAGCCAAAACATTACCAAAATCGCCCCAATAAATTAATTCATACCCGTCAAACATCTGATTTAAAATTTTGGCAGAATTTTTATTCTTTACAGAAACTAAAGCCGGGGAAAACTGTTTAATTTGTTCTGATAACAATTTGGTGTTTGAGCCGGCAGTCAGGGCATAAGCCCTTAAAGAATCTTTATGTTGTTTTATAACTTCCAGGGCTTGGGAGCCAATTGAACCGGTAGAACCCAAAATTGCAATGTTTTCCTTCATTTTTGTATAATAGCAGATACAGCCGCAATTGCCAACGTGGTCAAGGCGGGCGCCTGAAGAGCGTCTTATCTCAGTCCGATTCTGGGTTGCGGCACCGAGCACCTGCGAGGTGCAAAAAACCAGATCAAGGTTCTGACGCGAAGCGTCATGGTTCTTATTCTGGGTTGCGGCACAAATTTAATCTTTTACAAGCATATAACCCAATTTCTTATGGCTTTCTATCCCATATCCTGAAGAGATAAATCCGGGATTTTTTCTCAGCCTGTAAATTAAAGCATCCAGCGCCCAATCCGAAACCTCGGAAGAATCCTCCCAAACAGCATTAAAAATGTTTTCTTTAGAAACAAGCACTCCCTGATTATGCCTTAGGAGCCTGAAAAGTTTTGCCTCTTTTACCGGGAGCTTTAAAGGAGAAGCTGACTGAATATATTCCGACAGAAGCGGGCTAAAAATTTCATACCCTCTGTTTTTTTTAATAACCATCCCCACATTTGATAGGTATTCATCAATATTATCTGAAACCTTACCTGATGCAATTTTTTGCAGCTGCTTTTTTTGCCTGTAATTTAAGCTTTCATAAATTTCCCTCATCTGTAATTTTACAAAATGGTCAAGCAGAAGATTTTCACCTTTTTCGGACTTTGCAAGAATCTGGTAAAGCTGGCTGTGGCCGCCGGAAAGTTTTAAAAGAGTATCTTGTCTTTTCCTTTCCGCCGGGGTAAGGAGTTTAATCTTTAAAAGTTTCTCCATATCCTCACTGGAATAAGGCTTTAGGTAAATATATTTTGAGACAAGGTTTAAGTTGGTTCCGGAAATTGCTTCAGGAGCTATCTCGTACAGGGGTTTGATTGAAGTCAGGATTACCACAATCCTATGGGGATCTACATTCCTCAATGTCCTTAAGTTGGCAAAAAAATTCTTGTCAAACTCTTTTTCAAGCTGGTCGAAACGGTTAAACACAATGACAATTTTGTTGTGTTTCCGCACAAGCTCTTCAAGCCTCTTTCTGCACAAGTCCAGCAGCTCCTGTTCATTTTCTTTCTCCGTTTCCTGACCCATCTCTTTGAGTAAAGCCTTATAAAAATCCTCCTTGGTTAAATTGGCAAGGGTGTACATGTCAACAAAGATAAAATAGGCCGGGTATTTCATCGCCAAAAAACGAAGCAAAAAAGAGACCCCCACACCAGTCATCGCTATGGTTGTAAAGGTTATCCCGCTATCAATCAGGTCGCTGATTTTACTGAAATTCTCCCGGCAAAATTGGGGGTCAAGTTGTCCCTCTTTAAATTTGTATTTTGGATTAAGCATAGATACGTCAGGATTATATCAGTTTTTTATCAAGCTGTCAAATAATTTTTGGGTTATAGTTTTAACATGATCGAAAAAGATAGTAAAAACACGTCTGAGTTTGTTGGAAATTTACCACTGCTTATAGACCGGTACCGTGATACAAGGGCTGGTGACACTTATGTGGAACCTGTAAGCTACAGCGAGCAGTTTTTGGTCTCGGAAAAATTTACCCAAAGGCAAATTGAGGTTTTAGCAGAATTTATAACATCCAAACGCTTAGAGCCTGTTTTGATTAAAGTATCAACTATACACACATACAATGAATTCAGGGAACCTTCATACTGGGCTTCCCTCGTTATAAGCTGCAAAGATGAAAAAAATTTCCATGAGCTGATAAAAAAACATAACAGTAAAGAGGCTGATTATGACAGCTGGTTAAAACCGGGGGGTTGGATCCAGCAGGATGATCTTGGGAGGTGAAATTTTTATGAAGGAGACAGAAATTCTAGTATTGGAAAAAGGCTCAAGTTGGGAAAAGATGGATAATGAAAGTCTGCACCTTTGGATTGATGCCTTAAATTTGACAATTGAACATATAGAAAAGATTTTAGAGGGCAGGGAAAGAAAGACAAAGCCTAACCCGGTGTTTGCAGACAGGCGTTATTTTTTCCATTGTGATGATTAAAAATTAGTTTAAAATTATGGAAAATATTAATTTTGATCTTTACTTAATCAGGCACGGGGAATCTGAGGCAAACCGCAAAAAAAATATTATATGCGGCAGGAGTCCTAATGCCCCCTTAACCCGTAAAGGCAGGCTTCAGGCTAAAAGTCTTGGCCAAAGGCTGGCCGGGGAAGGCATAAAATTTGACAAAGTTTTTTCTTCCCCGTTTGTCAGGGCTCTTGACACATGCGATCTGGCAGTTGAACCCACGGGGTTCCGGCCTGATCGGGTAATAATAGATGATGCGCTTGTGGAGATGAGCCAGGGAGAATGGGAAGGAAGGATCAGAGAACAAGTTTATATTAAGGATGTCCTGATTGATATGAACAGCCAGGGTAAGTTTTTCCTGCCGGAGGGGGGAGAATCACAAAGGCTGATAGAAAGAAGGGCTTCCAACTGGTTTGAAGACAATATTTTATACAACAGTGAGTTTTATGATGGCGTTCATAGGACATTCGCTGTTTTTACCCACACACAGTGGGTTCGGGCATTCCTTCATTACGTTATGGGGTTTAACGACAGGCTTATCCATAAGATCGCCATAGATAATGCCTCCTTAACCAGACTGTACTTTGATAAATCAGGTTGGGGAATAGGCCCGCAGTTTAACGACACATCACATCTAAAAATAGAAGAACCTAAATGAAGGGGGGTGAAATATGAATATTGAAAAAAAAGACAACGACATGAAAACTTCGGAATGGTTTGTGAAATATCTGCAAAGCCATGAGAATTATTGCATGGAAGATGACATACTTGAAGAAATATTGACAATGGAGGAAGAGGGTGTAGAGGATTTGGTGGCTGTTGTAAATGATAAAAAAGCACGGGGAATTTTCAGGGCTGCTGCAATAGACAGACTCTCACACCTGATACGGGATACTCAAAAAGAGCGCTTTTTGGATATCTTGAGGATCAACTGTGATAAAGATACCGAGCACATTGACGAAGTAAGGGAGCATTGTTTCGGATGGAGATATTACCTGGAAGAAGATAAGCAGTCCTTGAATCAGGAGGCTTTGAAGGATCCTAATTTCAACATACAGTGGTTGGGAACTTTTGAGGATTAGGTCAAAAAGTGTGGTAATATCCCATTAGAGTCAATAATTTGATAATTTATGCTTCATGAAAATACAGAACTGACAATATATCTGATCAGGCATGGGGAGTCTGAGGCAAACCTTAGGGCAGACAGTTTTGGAAACAAGTTAACACCGCTGACCAAAAAAGGGCAAAGGCAGGCAATCAGACTGGGCAAACTACTCAAAAAAGAGGGTGTTATATTTGATAAGGTTTACAGCTCCCCGTTGCCCAGAAGCCTGCAAACCTGCCAACTGGTGGTAGGAGAGCTCGGTTACCCTTTTGACCAGGTAGTCCAGGTTCAGGCGCTAGAGGAGATTGATGCGGGTATCTGGGAGGGAAAAATCAGGGATGATGTTCTGACACCGGAGATAGCATTGCGGATGAGCAGAAAAGGGGACCTGTTTGCCCCGGTAAATGGTGAATCATGGAGAATGGTCAGAAGGCGTATTGCCAACTGGTTTGATGATGAGATACTTTATAATCCAGCCTATCTCACAAAACGTCAAACCTTAGGGGTGTTTGGTCATGCAACTGCAGACAAACTGCTGCTTCAAGATTTGATTAATTTTGATACTGCTTTTTTAAATAAAATGCATTTCGGGAATACAGGGTATATTAAGCTTTTTTTAAATAAGGACGGTATATCCATCCATAAATTTATCTCCCACCCCTAAAAGTTAAAATTTGCAAGCTTGAATAGGGTTAGCAAAAGGATCGCTGCAACAAATGCCGTTGTGACAGGAAAATAGAGCCTGAACCCGAACTTATCAACTATCATATCCCAGGGAAATCTGGGAAGATTGGGCTCAAAATTAAAAATTAAGGTCAAAATCCCGAATGTGCCTATTAAAATATATATCCCATGCAAAATAGCAGTCACACCTAAATCATACCAAATCTTTTTTAACAATTTCATTAGGTAAAGTTGTTTTAAAACTCCCGATTTTAACCCCAGGGTAGACAGAGGTGTTGATACCAAGCTTTACACCATCTCCGATAACTGCCCCAAATTTATTCCTGCCGGTATCAGTCAGTTCATTATTTATCATCATTTTGATATTTTTAAAATCATGCCTTAAATTGGCAACTTTGGAGCCTGCACCAAAGTTTGTTGTATTCCCGATAATGCTGTCACCAACGTATGATTGGTGCCTTAAACTGACATCATTACCCAAGCTGGACCTGACAACCTCCGAACCGTTTCCCACAAAACAATTATTTCCAAGCGCCGCAAAACCCTTAAGGTAGCAGTTTGGCCCGATAACACAGTTTTCCCCGATATAAAAATTTCCCTCAAGGTATGCGCCACTCTTGATAATTGAACCTTTTCCTAAAAAAATTTTACCTTTTATTGTGACGCCTTTTTCCACCTTGCCCAATATTAAACTCTTTTTCATGCCTGAAAATAGTTTTTGTGTAGCTTCCAGAATTTGCCAGGGGTAGCTGATTGGGATTGAACCCATGTCATTTCGGATAATCTTAATAAACCGGTCTTTGGCATACAAATTGATCAGGTCTGTTACTTCAAATTCACCCCTTTTGGATAATTTAATTTTTGGGCAGTATTGAAAAATTTTGCTGCCAACAAAGTAAAAACCGGTGTTGGCCAGGTTGCTGATAAATTTTTTGGGCTTTTCTACAATTTCTGTTAACCTGCCGTTGTTTGATTTTACCGCACCTACACTGCTGCAATCCTCCTGGCGCCTGCAAATCAGAAAATCCTTACCCAAAAAGCTCTTTTGGAAGAGTTCCTTGGAATAGATATCATCACCGTTGATAATTACCAGCCTGCTGCCCCCAATAACATCTTTCACTAAGCCCAGTGCAACTGCATTACCATTTAATTTTTTCTGGGTGACATATTTTATGGGGACGCCTTTGTAAGATTTTCCAAAATAATCCCTGATCAGGCTTTCTAAATGTCCCACAACCATAACTATTTCCGAAATATACCTGTATGCATTCTCCATGTTCCATTCAAGGATTAGTTTACCGGCAATTTTAATCAGGGGTTTGGGGGTGGTATTTGTTAAAGGCTGAAGCCTGGTGCCTTTTCCTGCAGCCAGGATAATCAGAGACGGTTTATCCATAATTTCCATGTCATCCCCGCGGAAGCGGGGATCCAATTAAAATCCTACCTCACAACGACTGACTTTGCCAGATTTCTAGGTCTATCAGGGTTCAACCCTAATTTCAAAGCCAGATAGTATGACAAAAGCTGGGCAAAAACAGGGTGGGGGATAACTGAGCTTGCCCCAACATCCCTTACCTTAAAAAAGAAGTCAAAAACCGGATTGTTCTCCGGTCCTACACCGATAATAAATGCGCCCCGTGCCTTAACCTCCATGGCGTTTGCCAAAATGGCCTGTTTAGTTTCATCTTCCGGTACAAAAACTATCACAGGAGTATTTTTTTCTATTAGCGCAATCACTCCATGCTTAAGCTCTCCTCCTGCAAAACCCTCAGCATGGATATAGGCGTTTTCCTTAATTTTAAGACTTGATTCCATTGCAACAGGGTACGAAAGCCCCCTTCCCAAAATGAAAATATTTTTCTGGTGGAATATTTTACCTGCTAAATTTTTGATTGCAGACCTCCTTTTAAGAATTGATTCAATTTCTCTGGCGCTTTCAAGGATTATTTTTTGGGCTGTTTTTCTTTTACCAACAAGACAATAAGATAAAAACACCATATGGGCAAACATGGCTGTCAAAGCCTTTGTGGAACATACTGCTTTTTCAACACCTGCCCTCAGCAAAACAGGGAAATCCACGCTCCTGTACAAGGTTGAGCCTAAAACATTAACCAAAGCAACTGTTTTTGCACCATGCTTTTTTGCTGAAAGTACAGGTTCAAGCGTATCAATGCTTTCCCCTGACTGTGAAACAGCCACCACCAGGCTTTTAGGCTTTATGTAATCCTCGATATAATTGAACTCAGATCCAACTGAAAAGTTAACATGTTTTTTGGCTATTTTTGAGAAAAGATAAACTCCCAGCAGACATGAATAACTGGCCGATCCGCAAGCGATAAAAAATGTCCCATAGGCTTTCCTGATCATGCCCGCCACTTGCTCCACCTCTTTGGCGTTTTGTGCAATATTCCGGAGCGCCTTTGGCTGCTCATATATTTCTTTTTCTAAAAAGTATTTATATTTTTGCAGGCCTGAAGTACTGTGTTCCCAAGGCACCGTAGTAATAATAGGCTGAAGTTTTCTGGAGTTTAGGCTGTTGTAAAGCTCTAATTCTTTATTTAACCTGATAAGCTGGTTATCTTGTAAAAACACTAATTTTTTTGTGTGGGGGAGTAAGGCGTTCGGATCGGAAGCAATAAAAAGTTTTCCATTGCCAACACCTGCGATAAGGGGTGAACCAACTTTAGCTGCAATAATTTCATTCCCATCAGATACCACAATAGCGTTTAATCCGCGTAATTTCTGGAATATATTTAAAACCGCTTGATTTAAACCATTTTTTTTTAGCGCTTCTTCAATCAAGTGTACGATCACCTCGGTATCAGTTTCAGATTTCAGATTGTGGCTTTTAAGGGTTTTTTTAAGCTCAAGATAATTCTCAACTATGCCGTTATGGACTAAAACCAGTTTGCCGCTGCAATCTTTATGTGGGTGGGCATTAATTTGAGTAACACCTCCATGTGTGGCCCAGCGGGTATGCCCTATTGCCAATCCCACACCGTCATTCCCGCGAAAGCGGGAATCCATTATTTTTGGTAAAAAACCTGTGTTTTTTTCTATCTTCCATATTCCATCTTCTATATTCCAACTTGCTATTCCCCAAGAATCATAACCCCTGTACTCTATATCTTTGAGGCCATTAAAGGTTGTTTGAACCGCATTTGTATCCTGACCAATTACCCCAAAAATTCCGCACATGAGTTATGAGAACAGACCTAAATTAACACAAAGCGGTAAAAAATGTCAAAAAGAAGGGCGCCTGGGAAACCCAGGCGCCCTGCGGCCGGAGGCCGACGCTGATCAGTGCATTAATACGAACTGGTTGTTTACGTTACTCACGTCACAGTCCTCCTCCAGTTGGTAAATTCTTACAAAGGTAAGCAGGCTGCATTGAAATTTGAATTTCCTCAAATAATCCCTGCCACCTCTGTAAGTTTGGATATAATACCACGTTAAAACTCATATGTCAAGTATTATAGGATAAGATGTTTTTGTGGACTCCAGAGGGTTCGAACCTCTGACCTCTTCAGTGTAAATGAAGCGCTCTAACCAGCTGAGCTAGGAGTCCTTAGTGCCGAGGAGAGGACTCGAACCTCCACGCTCTTGCGAGCACATGCACCTCAAGCATGCCTGTCTGCCAGTTCCAGCACCCCGGCATTTTGGTTTATTATACCTAAAGCTTGTTCTATTTTAAACCTTTCCCTCTCTAAACTTAGTACCCAAAAATTTTTGTCTTGTTTGGCATTAAACCAATATTCAGTAAAAATCTATATAATTTTACATTGCCAAACTGAATTTGATAATAGTTACTTTTGGGGTTATTTGATAAGCTTTCTATATTGAATTTGAAGAGTAATCTTATTTTACTTTTACGCTTTTTTTTGTTCCTGGCTTAACAGTAAGTAGGCAAATTCCAAAATTTGAGGCACCATGTAATTTTTGAGTCTAACTACTACATGTCTTGGTACACGAGCTCCTTTATCTGGAGAATAAACCTCTACTACACCATCAGGTTTAGTCATCTGCAAATTTACCATTAATTCAGAATTTCGATTTTCATAGTAATAGTCGACAGCATTATAAAAATCTTCTTTGCTGTAATATTCTCTCGCAGCAACACTATCTCCATCAGCAGTATAATATAATAAACAGATTCTATCTCTATCTTGTCTATCTTGTTGAAAACTATCACAATCCTGCAAAGATGTCAGTATTTCTATTGACCTTAGCTTATCTATATTTGGGTTAGGATTTTGCTCTGTTTCACTCATGCTAGGAATAATACCATAAAAAAAAGACAATGTCAACTATGGGTCTACTGTTCAAATCATTCGCTCCTGAAACCTCCATAAAGGAGTTACTAGTGTCTTTCGTACAACCCACATAGGTGTATGCCTATCCTTAAGATTAGTGCCGAGGAGAGGAGTTGAACCTCCACGGGATTGCTCCCACAACGTTCTGAACGTTGCGTGTCTACCATTCCACCACCCCGGCTTTAAACTTAATTCTACCTTAATTTTTAATTTTTTGCATTTTTCATTTGGTGTATAATCGGGGCAGGAAAATGACAGAGTTTAGGATTGTCACTTTTGGGGGAGGAACCGGGCACTATACGCTGTTGCGCGGGCTTGTTGAACAAAACAGGCCGGAGTCCGTCACAGCCGTCCCTTCAACCTGGGATGACGGGGGATCCTCGGGAAGGCTCCGTACCGAGATGGGGGTGTTGCCCCAAGGTGATGCCAGACAATGCTTACTGGCTCTAATGACCAGTGATGAGCAAAGGCAGGTGGCGCAGCAGCTTTTCAATGACAGGTTTGCCAGCGAACGCGGACCCCTGAAAGGCCACAGCCTGGGAAATCTTATCTTTGCCAGGCTGGAGCGGACTTTCCAGGGCCAGGACCGGGGGCTTGAAGCAGCCAGAATCCTTTTTAAGGTTAAATCCAAAATCATACCGCCTACTTTAACAAATACAATTTTAATAGCCAAAACAAAAAAAGGGGTCATTATAGAGGGTGAAACAAATGTTGACCACAGAAAAAAAAGAGAGGACTTTGACCCGAAAGACAGAATTTCCAGATTATATTTTGACACCAAAGCAGATGCAAACCCTCAAGCGCTTCATGAAATAAGTAAAGCTGATGTTTTAATTTTCTCATCAGGGGATTTATATACCAGTATCCTGCCGCATCTTTTAATTTCCGGGATACAGGAGGGGATACTTTCATCAAAAGCTAAGCTTTTTTTTATAGTAAATTTGATGACCAAGGCAGGTGAGACTGATTTCTATAAAGCGTCCGATCATATTGAGGTTTTTCTGCATTATTTGGGGGATCCAAAAAGGTTAAATTACATCGTTGTCAATGAAAACCGCATCGACAAGAAAGTTATTAACCAATACAGGGAAGAAAGCCAGGAATTGGTTAAAATTGATGCTGAAAGAATCCATAAGCTGGCCGCAAAATCAAGGATACTCAAGGCCCCAATGGCCTTATATTTTCCCAAAGAACATCTTTTACGCCATAACCCTGAGGTCTTGGCATCAACAATACTTAAAGCTGCCTGAATTATCCAATGTTGCTTGAATTTGACATTCTGCAGGTTATGGGATATAATTATGAACTAGATCCTGGAGTATGACCCCTCATACCCCAGGATTTTTTGACGCGAGGAATAAATATGAGCAATAAAATTATTTTGTCGGCGCTGCTTTCATTGATATTTATCACTTTGCCTATATCCACGGCGGAAAGTTTGGTGGATAAAAAACAAGAGATTAAATTTGAAGCCAAAAAACTTGATAACCGCGCTATAGTTTTAAAGGATTATCTGGAAAAACATAATTCACCCCTGCAATATCATTCACAGGATTTCATTGATGCGGCTGACACATACCATTTAGACTGGAAATTGGTACCCGCTATTGCCGGCGTCGAATCCACTTTTGGAAAAGCCATACCCGGAGGATATAATGGTTGGGGTTGGGGAGTATATGGCAACCAGGCTTTGGAATTTGAGTCCTGGAATGACGGAATTCATACCGTAAGCCAGGGGTTGAAAGAGAATTATGTCAATAGGGGTTTAACCACTCCGGCAGCCATGAACCGTGTTTATGCCGCTTCACCAACTTGGGGCAATAAAGTCAATTATTTTATGAACGATATTGAAAAATACGCAAAATCCCAAAATTACTCCGGGCCGGAGGAACTTCCGGTAAAATATAGCTCTCCTGAAGCAAAAACAGCAGCTATATCTGCAAAGCTTACCCTCAAACCTTAACTTTGGTAAAGTATGCGGGTAGCTTGATAGATAGCATCCGTTAAAAACTTGAGGTCCGCCTGGGTAGAAACAAGCGGCGGGGTAAAACGGATGGCTGGGAATGATTTAGAAGCCGGATATGTCCATACTCCCAACTCACGCAGCTTTAAATTGACTAAATCCCTCATCTTTGGATCAGGGATGCCATTTTTATCATAAAATTTAATGCTTCTGTACAAACCTATCCCGTCTACTTTTAAAGAGGGTAGCCTCATATTATGAAGATTTAAGATATCATAGGGCTCTATTGCATTTTTCAGCATTTTCCCAAACTCCGGTGAAAGGTTACGGGCATTTTCAACTATTTTTTCTTCCTCATAGATCCTCATTACAAAATTTGCTGCAGCCATCCCGGCGTTATATCCCGGAAAGGTCCCAGAAATTTTACCATGCGGGAAATTATAAAGATCGTTTATCCCTTTTTTTAATACAAAACATGAAACCGGGACAATGACGCCCAAAGACTTTCCCAAAACAATTGCATCCGGGTTAAGCCCTAATGCCTGATACCCAAACCACTCACCACATCTGCCCATTCCCGCCTGAATCTCATCAGATATAGAATAAACCCCTTCCGTCTTCAAAAAATCTTCTACCTCTTTTATGTAACGGCCCACCCTCATACCGCCCCCTTCACCCTGCACTGGTTCATACAATAAATATGAAAATACTTTCAAGTTCAAGCTCTTTAGTTTTTCTAAACATGCTTTCAGTCCTTCTTTTGTTTCGGGATAAGGCAAGCGGTAAGCATGATGATCCCTCTCCGCCTCGTTCCAATGGATCGGGTTGGAATCTGAACTGTCCCTGGCTTCACCGTGGCGTCCATGAAAGGCTTTCTCAAATGTCAGCCAATAGGGCCTTCCTGTAACCGTCCGAAAATATCGGAGGGCGTCATTGGCGCCAAGCGCCCCGGTGACATCCGGGAAACATATTGTATTTTCCGGACCAAAGGTATGCTGAGCCAACCGCCTTTGCAGTCCAGGAGGAGAGATCTCCATCCGCTCTCCATCCACTGTTAAAAAACTTCTGGCATAGCAATCTGTATTAATGGAAGAGGTGATGATCTTTTCCCGGGCGGCTTTAGCGTAATACTTTCTGGTCCAACTAATAAGTTTAGGGTGGTTATGGCCAATATTAACCATACTTACTTGTGAGGCTGCATCAAAATATTTCTTCCCATCCTCATCCCAAACCCAAACCCCGTCCCCCTTGCAGAGAACCTTGTCTTCATTTTCACTGATAGTTGAGGGGAGGATAACACGCTTATATTCTTCAATATATTCTGCAGAAGAAGACATGCCTTAACTTTGTAGCACAGTTGTAGTTCCCGGCGCAAGATCTGGTACAATTTAGGCATGAAAAAGTTTTTAGCAATTCTTTTAGGAAAAATAATCCATAAACTTACCAGA
>JACPKP010000006.1 GCA_016186955.1 Candidatus Daviesbacteria bacterium
ACTTCTGGCATAGCAATCTGTATTAATGGAAGAGGTGATGATCTTTTCCCGGGCGGCTTTAGCGTAATACTTTCTGGTCCAACTAATAAGTTTAGGGTGGTTATGGCCAATATTAACCATACTTACTTGTGAGGCGGCATCAAAATATTTATTCCCATCCTCATCCCAAACCCAAACCCCATCCCCCCTACAGAGAACCTTGTCTTCATTTTCACTGATAGTTGAGGGAAGGATAACACGCTTATATTCTTCAATATATTCTGCAGAAGAAGACATGCCTTAACTTTGTAGCACAGTTGTAGTTTCCAGCGCAAGATCTGGTACAATTTAGGCATGAAAAAGTTTTTAGCAATTCTTTTAGGAAAAATAATCCATAAACTTACCAGAACTTTTAAAACAGGCGGGGGTTCTGCAGCCCCGGGCCTTTATGCTTTAAAAGTTTATCCAAACCTGGTGGAGGATTTCGTAAAACAGATACCTAAAAATGTGGTTATTACAGGCACAAACGGTAAAACTACCACAGCCAGGCTGTTAGATCATTTTGCTAAAACATCCACACTGAAAGTGATCAGAAACCATACCGGCTCCAACCTGGAAAGGGGAATTGCATCTGCACTACTTTCCAACTCAAACTTCCACCCCGGAGGTGTCAGGCTAAACAGGGCCGATTTGGGGATTTGGGAGCTTGATGAGGCTGCCTTCAACTCTGTTGCGCCAAAAATTAAGCCTGATATTATTGTTTTTTTAAATGTATTCAGGGACCAACTGGACCGGTATGGGGAGGTTGATATTGTGGTAAAAAAATGGTGTGAGGCTTTAAAAAAGATCCCCGCAAATACTCAAATATTAATTAACGGAGATGACGGCAATATTGTTAAGTTATTAGATTATTGCAAGGGTAAGGCACAAAAATTCGGGCTGCAGAATTATAAAATAGCAGGGGAACATCACAAAATAACTGCACAAAAACTTGACTTAGAAGCCGTTAATATCAAACAAGAAGGTCTTTCGGAAAATTCCTTCCAACTTCTAACATCCAACATCAACATCCAACTCCCAACCTCTACCATCCATCTTCCAGTTCCCGGTACTTATCATATTTATGATTTTTTAGCAGCTTTTGCCGCCGGGTTCAATCTTGGGTGTGACCTTGAAAAAATGATCGAATCCCTAAAAAATTTCTCCCCGGCTTTCGGGAGGGTGGAGAAATTTAATTTCAATGGACATGAAGCTTTCATATTCTTAATTAAAAACCCGGCCGGAACTTCCCAGGTTTTTTCAACAATTGCCGGTGCGTTAAAAAAAAATGACAGGCTTTTGCTGGCCTTAAATGACAATTTGGCTGACGGGACAGATATTTCCTGGATCTGGGATGTGGATTTTGAGCAAATTAATCAATCCGCGTCATTGCGAAAACACGAAGTGTCGAAGCAATCTAATTTAGAAAGATTGCCACGTCGCTACGCTCCTCGCAATGACGTAAGAATTATTTGCTCGGGAACTCGGGCACAAGACCTGGCTGTCCGGCTCAAATATGCCGGATTTGATCCCAGCTGTATATCTGTCGAAAACAACCTGAAAAAGGCCCTGGAACAGGCAAAAACAGGCCTTGGAGGGCGTTTATTCGTCTTACCCACCTATACGGCGCTCTTGGGTCTGCAAAAAATTTTAACCAACTTGGGGGTCAAGCGGCATTACTGGCAGGAAGAGTAGGCGGAATATCCCAGGCAACCTCATTTTTTAACGGGGTTTGATATGAAGCAAGCCAAACAGGATAGATCAGCTTATATTGGTCTATTTCTTCCGATGGGTTTTTGGACAATTCATTTATAAGGTATTGCCTTAAAATCTGCCTGGCGTTGCATGTAATCAGCGGGATATGGAAACCGGGTTGGGGCACATACCCTGATCTGGTCCACTTGATTCTTCCCGCTCTCAATTCTTGCTGGAATGCTGCATTGATTTCATCAATTTTGGCTTTGATAATAGGGTCCAACTCTTTTGCGTACTTTATAGTATCAAACTCTTCCTTTTTCTTTTCAGCCATATTTAAAGCGTATCCTATAACAGATTGCTGTTGATGTCAACCCACAGAAAAAAGGCGCCGGCCTTAAAACAGAATTTGGTACAATAGGTGCATGAAACTGGTAATCGGTTACTTGTACGGAGATTTAATGAACATCTATGGTGACACGGGTAATATCATTGCCCTGAAAAAAAGAGCCCAATGGCGAGGCGTTGAGGTAGAAGTTAGAAATATCTCAATCGGGGACAGATTAAAAGCAGGGGATGCTGACCTGTTCTTTTTCGGTGGAGGGCAAAACCAGCAGCAGGAATTAGTATCAAGGGATTTAGTATTAAGTCTTAAGGGAAAAGCAATAAAAAGCGAGGTTGAAAGGGGGGTACCACTCCTGGCTATCTGTGGTGGATATCAGCTGTTGGGGGAATATTATAAACCACAAAAAGAACCCAAGTTACCCGGGGTAAATTTATTCCCAATCTATACTGTGGCAAGCCACCAACGCATGATTGGTAATATTGTAATTCGTCCGATATCGGACATCCGAAATCTGACTTCCGAACTTGTTGGTTTTGAAAACCATTCCGGCAAAACTTTTCTCAAAGATGGGGCAAAACCTCTGGGAAAAGTGGTAAAAGGGTTTGGGAACAGTGGAGAAGACAAAACCGAAGGCTGCATTTACAAAAATGCCATTGGCTGTTACATGCATGGCTCACTTTTGCCTAAAAATCCGGAGTTGGCAGATTGGCTGATTGAAAAAGCGCTGGAAGTAAAATACGGGAAAGAGGTCAAACTTAAAAGTTTAGATGATTCATTGGAAAATTTAGCCCACCAAAAAGCTGTCCAAAGGTTTAGTTAAGGAAGCCTTTTGTTTGAGCGGAGGCTTCCAACCGCTTTGTCGATCATCTAAAGCTGCTGATCACTTGAGATACTAACTAACCAGAAAGTCAACCCTCCCAAGGCCATATAGATGGCCTTGTGGATATGAAACATCCACCAATTGGGCCCCTGGATTCCTAACGCTTGGTCAATCACCGCCGCAACGGCGGCTCCGGCCAATACAACCAGAAAAACCTTCACAATACCTCCTCAGGTCTTAATTACCAAGATTCCCTCTTGGCCGGGATCGGAACTTACAACGCCTTTGCTATAGTCCCGAACGAGTCAAATATAGCATATTATAGGTCTAAAGTCAAGACAGGCAGCTGACATGATAAAAAGCCTTGACTCTCCGCTGCTTCCCAGCCCTAAAGAAAGTTAATTTTTTAAAACTGCCGAATTTCTGTTAAAATATCCAAAGACAAGCTTATCTATGATTAAAACAGCCCAAGTGGTGAAATGGTATACACGCATGGTTTAGGACCATGTGCCAGCAATGGCGTGGAGGTTCGACTCCTCTCTTGGGCACACTATATCCTATAGCTAATTTGAATTATTTGCTTTAAAGGTGTAAAATAAGGTGTATGAATCAAGATAATACTCAACCCAAAAAAGTGAAACCGGTTGGTGACACACTGGGGTTTTTTGACGGGGAAACAGAGGCTGAAACACCTCTAGGTTCAAATTCAACTGACACTTTTTATGAGTCATTTAAAAATGCGCCATTTAACTTATCAGATTCCTCAAGGCCGGCTGAAGCTTTCCCGCAAACTGCTGAAATCCGGTCAAATTTTATGGGAAGTATTGATTTTACAGAAAGCAACAGGATTGCTCAAGAAACCCAAAGGGTTAATGAGCTTCAGGCAGAAATTGCCAATGGCGGAGGACAGATCACTTTTGAGGAAGCGGAGGTTGAATCAAATGATTTTGTGCAAGCGCTTGAGGACTCTAAATTTGATTTATCGGAAATTACCAGAATAAAAGATTATGTAAAATTTGGCGAGTTTTTTTCAATAATAGCCGGAGAAGGTAAATTTGGTTTCAAGGCTATTAAAAGTCTGTTCGTAGAAAATATTCTTCCCTCTAAAAGAAACCCAAAACTGGAAGCCAGGCAAAAAATGACTCCTGACCAGCTCAAAGAGGAGAATCAAAAACATGCCAAAAATAGGAATAAGGCCTCATTTTTTGCAAAGCTTAAGGGTATTGGCGGAAATTTAAATATGAAAAGGACACTTGACAGCAGAAGGCAAAATATTAATATCCAGGTGGGGTTAAACGCAGATTTTGCCGGGAGCATCAATGAACAAACAGGAGAGGCCAGGATGGATTTGCAAATTTTAGCTGATAAGAAAAATTCAGAGATGAAAGCTTCTGAACTTAAAGCCAAAAAACAGCAGCAGATGGCAGCTGTCTCAGGAGGCGGTAAAAATTTAAGGACTCACCTTGGCGCACAGGAAGGCCAAAGCATGGTGGCAAACGCCATTGCAACCGCAGGATAAGTTTTACCCTTGAGAAGATTTGTTATTTTTCATTAACCCAAAAACATCAGGGTGTGTTCTCAAATTGAATCCATCTTTTTCCCATCCTAAAAGATTGGGGTCTAAATTTATTCGTTCTTCGTATCTTCTTTTTAAGATTTGATAATAAGATGCATCAATAGCTCGAATATTTAAGTGAGGGAATTGATCCTGAGCCATCAAGAATTTAGCCCATCCATCTGGATCTTCAAGTGGGTGTGCCATAATTTCATATAAAGCTCGTTTACCTCTTTTGTTTGTGGTTACAAAATCCACACTTAGTACTGTTTCAGGAGAATCAAATATATCTCTAAACTGATCCGTTACCGCTAAAGATAAGTTGAGCCCTATTTCATAATCCCTACAGATCAACTGCAATATCCTTGCTACATTAGCTTCCCATGTTGACTGAGCATAAAAACCAATATCTGGTCTAAACCCATGGATGGTAGGTAAATAAT
Source organism: Candidatus Daviesbacteria bacterium (assembly GCA_016186955.1). Classification (GTDB taxonomy): domain Bacteria; phylum Patescibacteriota; class Microgenomatia; order Daviesbacterales; family UBA10151; genus JACPKP01. The sequence goes on from JACPKP010000006.1 coordinate 4,878, forward strand.
AGTGGTCTCTCCTCTCAGGATCTAATCTAGCTGTCCGCAAAGCTTGCGTAATCATCTGTCGGTATTCAGGGTTTTTCCAAAGTTCAGTGTGTATGCGACTTAATTGAGAACGGTAATCAGTATTTTGCCATAAAGCTAAGGCAATTTCTCTGCGACATGCACTATATCCAGGGGACCGTCTTGTTCGTCTGCTTGCCTCAGCCCCTCTTTCCAAACAATCAGGATTCTGCCGCAACACCAGCATTTGTTGTCGAGATCTCTCAGTAGCCACAGCTTTGTATTCAGGATCTTGCCAAAGCTGAGCTAAAGTTTTAGATGAAGATACACGTTTAGATTCTCTAAAATCTGCATCCTCCCACTGTTTTTTTGCTTTTTCAGCTTGTTTTACCCTTGCCTCAGAACCTTGGTAATAGGTTCTTAGGGAAGCTGCAACCCTTCTTTTATGTTCGGGGTCAACCATTCTTTTTTTTTGTGCTTCTGATTGGATTTTTCTCCGCTCTTCGTCGGTATATTTAGCAATTCTTCTTGGTTTTTTTACTCTTTCTGATGTAGCACGCCTTGTTAAGTTACCAACTCGTAACTTTTCTGCTGTCCGTTCTTTTCTATCAGAGTCTTGCCAATATTGATCAAGCCCTTTTTCAACAGCCTTATGATTCTTTTGTCTAAATTCTTCGTTCTGTCAGAGTCTTTGAATAGCCTCACGGCGGGAGAAATATGGTATATTAGAAATTTTCATTAATTTCCCAACTAATTTATGAGTTAATCCATACTGTGAGGCAATATCCCTCAAGCTATCACCTTTAGTAGCCATTTGAGATATACGGAATAAAAGATTAGGTTCTCCCTCCGTAGATAAATTTGACGCCTCTATAGCTCTGAAACGATCTTGTATTCTTGCCGAAAAAGGACGTAACCCTTTAAGAGGTTGGGTAAATACTACATCAACACTGATAGCTCTAAATTTATCAGGATTAAAAGTTTCATTAGTCATAAATACAGTATTATACAATAATGAAGAAAAATATCAAACTATAAGTTTAATTTTGGGTTTTAAATCTGATCTGTGGGCAGTAGAGCACTCGAACCTTTTAAAAAAACGCCCCCATTGCTGGGGGCGAAGCCTGTGGTTTTTGGTCGATCTACTGAAAGTACGACAGGAAATATGAGGGAGGATTCCAATCAGGGCTGGGATTAAACCAGCCATAAATGAAATGGCCCCCGATAACCAGAGTTAATATTCCGAAGAATACCACTCCAGTCAAACTGCCCTCAAAATCGCCTGAATTTTTGCTCTCTGCCAATCCCTGGTAATTACAAAGGGTCAAGAGCGAGAAGAAAACAATCGGAATCAACCCGCCCAAACCCGACCACAGGATATACCCGAACAACACAGAAGCACCTATGATCACTACCAAAGCGATCAATGCTATGGCTAGACCAGCTATAAGCTGACCCAACCCCTTCGCGAAAGAGAGAACCATGTGCTTTCCTCCAGAGGTTTGCAACCAGCAAACTATTAAGGTACTCTGACAAACCAATCAGGCATGGGTATTATATAGAAAGAAGTACTACATGTCAAACTATGAGTTTAATGTTTAATTTTGGGTTGCTAAATCTGAAAAGAAGTTGGTCAGTATGTAACTATATCAGGATGGTTCTATTAAACGGGATATGTCAACAGGTTCTCCCAGCCTAAGCATATTCTTCTCTAAACCCGGTGTCCTGTTAACAAAAAGGAATTTACCTAAAGCTATTGCACTATTTTGAAGAATTCTTAATTTCTTTTGGGTGAAGGATTTGAGGTCTTCATGAGTGTCATTGACCGGATTAAGATCACGATAAAAAGCATAGCCACGAAACCAAGCGTATTCATCTCCTATTTCCCATCTTACTCTGCTTGTCTCATTGAACCTATTAATAATAGGTTGAACAGTTCCCATAAGCAAATTTTCATAAAATACTCCATCATTTTGAAGCCCTACATTTGGGAAAGGAATCCTAACTCCATCTAGATGTCCTTCGCAGGATGACAAAGTCACAACTCCAACACTAATCAGACCTCTAACCAGACTCTGGATTTTAGGGTCTATTTGGTTATGCGGCAGAGGTATATCATTTAACTCTCTAATTTGTTCGTTCATATTTGTAAGTGGGCAGTAGAGGATTCGAACCTCTGACATCGTTCACGTCAAGAACGCGCTCTACCAACTGAGCTAACTGCCCGTAAGCTTTAAGCAATTTTACCACTACTTGCCTTCAAATAAAAACTCCTATATTATGATTTATGAGGGTTTATGTGTATATGAGAAAATCTGATGACAGTAAATTAGGGGGTTGACAAATTGTTTCTGATACTATAAGATATGTGCAGTTTAATATTTTGACGTTTGGATTTAGGACGAGAAGGTAAAGATTAGCTTGGGTAGGAAAAAAGGGCCACCGACTGAAAGCTCTTTAAACAAGTAACCCTTACGAAGGACCACCTGAAAAGTCAAGACGTGTGATTAGCGTTAACCAATCAAGAGCGGTTCGACAAAATGCCGAACAAACGAAGTGGAACCACGGTATTACCGTCTTCGATATAAATCGAGGGCGGATTTTTTTCGCCTTCATTGAAGGGAGGTGAGAAAAATGGAAATACCAAACCAGGAAAAACAACTTTATATAAAAAATTTACAACTAATTTCCCCAAAAAGGGCTGTAAAATTGGGGATTAAAGCAATTTCACCACAATTTATGTCTCATGTTGTAAATATTTTCTTTAGGCAAGACGTGTTTAGCCGGATTGATGATGCTCCTTATCGGTTCAGATTAAACCAACCTATGCCGGCAAGGGAATGGATCTTAGGGAAAGAGGTGTTAGATAGTCGGCAAGTTAGCCATGATTTACCTTCGCATTCAGGAGGAGATTATGGAAAGTGGCTGGCTATACTGGAAGACCAGGGAGATAAAGAATGGCAGAAAGATCGGGTTATAAAAGCTAAGGAACTGAGAGCCTACTGCTGGAATGATAGGTGGAATGAAAGCCAGCATGTAGAGAGAATCTACAGGGGTTATCTTTTGTATGATCCAAGGCCAGGGAAATTGCTCTGAAAGCTGGATTTTATTATCCAGTTTGTGATTTAGAAAAACATCATAATTGGTATGAAAAATACCCGATATATGAATTTTCTATTTTAGAAAATGAGGTAGAATTTAAGGTTGTAAGATAGCCTTTGATTGGGAGCAGTAAAGATGGGTACCCATCTTTACTGCTTTAAGATGGATTTAATTTTTGTTATAGTATTAACATTATGGATGATAAACAAAGCTTACCATTTGAAGATGACAAAAAGTTAAAAGATCATAAACAAATAGGTCAAGAGATGGAACTTTTTTTCACCGATGAAATTGCTCCAGGTGCGTCTTTTTGGCTTCCTAAGGGAATGGTAATCTTCAAGGAACTTGAGAAATATATTAGAGAATTGACCTTAGATGCAGGATACCTGGAAACTTCAACTCCAATTATGGTTAAAAGTGAGTTGTTTAAACAATCCGGACATTGGGAGAAATTTGGAGAACACAATATGTATAACTTAGTACTCTCTGAAGAGAATGACGAGTCTAAAGCTCTTTCATATTCCTTAAAACCTATGAACTGTCCTGAGTCGACTATTCTTTATAGGTTCAGACCAAGAAGTTATAAAGAATTACCCTTGCGTTTGATGGAGATTGGCAGGTTGCACAGAAGAGAAAAGTCTGGTGAAGTAAACGGGTTACTGCGGGTCAGACAACTGACTATGGATGACGCTCATATTTATGCAAGAGAAGGTCAAATTTTTGATGAAGTATCGAATATTTTGGATACTATGGTAGAGTTTTACAAAAAGCTAGGCTTTGAACCTGAATTTAGATTTGCCACCAGACCTGAAACTAGGGCTGGGACAGATGAAATGTGGGATAAGGCAGAAGAAACATTATCTGAAGCTATAAAGAAGAAAGGGATTCAAGCAGGAGATAAAAAAGGTGATGGTGCTTTTTATGGACCTAAAATTGATTTACATATAAAGGATGCCCAAAAACGAGAATGGCAGCTGGCAACAGTCCAGCTCGATTTTCATATGCCGGAGGCATTTGATTTGAGATATATTAACGAGGAAGGACAAGCTCAAAAACCAGTAATGATACATCGTGCAATTTTTGGCTCTTTTGAGAGGTTTATTGCTATTTTGACTGAGCATTTTCAGGGGGCTTTCCCTTTGTGGCTGTCACCAGTCCAGGCACAAATTATACCCATTTCAGATAAACACATCAACTATGCACAAAAATTACTCGGACAATTTAAGTCCCCAGGGATAAGGGTTGAGATTGACGGAAGGGCAGAAACTATGCAGTCTAAAATTAGGGATGCCCAAACGCAAAAAATCCCCTACATGATTATTGTAGGAGATAAGGAAGAGCAGTCCGGAAGTATTTCGATAAGAACCAGGGGTGGTGAAAATTTGGCTAACCAAGATATGGAACAATTTTTGGATAAAATAAAACAAGAGATTGCTGAAAAAGTTTAACTGTGCTACAATATATGGTGTGTCATTCTAGGATTTTGTCATCCTGAGCAAAGCGAAGGATATATATTCTTCACTAAGTTCAGAATGACAGGAAAAAGAGTGGCTTTTTTGAAGTTCAGGGAGGAAAACAAATCGGTAAATATTATCGTCTAAATCTAAACATTCAAAGCCAAGAGCTTTTGGTAATTGATTCTGATGGCACTAAACTTGGTGTAATCAGCAAGGCAGAGGCATTGAATAAAGCACATGAACGTGGTTTAGACCTGGTGGAGATTGCGCCAAATGTTAAACCTCCGGTAGCGAAGATTTTGGATTTCCAAAAATTCCGCTATGATGAAAGTAAAAAAGAGCAAGCTGCCAAAAAACATGCCAGGGATGTTTCCTTAAAAGAGATCTGGTTATCACCAAGAATCGCCGAGCATGATCTAAACACCAGATTAAAAAGGGCTGATGGGTTTTTGAATGAGGGGGATAAGATTTTATTCAGGGTCAAGTTTAAAGGCAGGGAGATGGCACATTTGGAATTTGGGTTTCAGCTTTTAAAGAAGATTTTTAATCAATTCGGTGATAAAATAACAATTGAGCGTGAACCGAAGGTAGAAGGAAGAAGTATTACGGCAATAATAGGGAGGAGTAAAGGAGGGCCTAAAACAAATAATCAAGAAACAAGTAACGGAATAACAAAGTAATATTCTTCGAGCAATAAACAATATTATGAAAACTAAGCACAAAACAAAAAAGGCGCTAAGCAAACGGGTTAAAATTACCGGTACAGGTAAAATTTTGCGTTCGCATCAGTTGAGGGCAGGGCATCTTAAACGCCACAAAACAAACAGGGCGCTCAGACGCCACAAAGAACCAATCCTGTTGAATAAAACAATGATAAAATCGTTTAAAAGAATGTTAGGTATATAGAATATGGGGAGGACAAGGCGTTTTTTCAGGCAATCTAATAAATCAATGTCCGGTACGGAAGGGGCAAGAAATTTTAACCAGACCAACAGAGGAACCTGGCACGAACGGATATTAAATTTTATTAAAGTGAGGGGGAAATCCTCCTACGCCAAGGCTTCGGAGGACAAGGGAATAAACTAAGATGGCGAGAGTTAAAAGAGGCGTGGAGTCACACGCTAAACATAAAAAATTATTAAACTTAACAAAAGGCCATAAAGGCGGCCGGAGTAAGCTGGTCAAACAAGCCAAAGAATCACTCTTGCATGCAGGGCAATATGCTTTTGCCGGGAGAAGACAAAGGAGGCGTGATATGAGGAGGCTTTGGATCACCCAGCTTAATGCTGCAACCAGAGTTGAGGGGATAAGTTATTCAAAGTTTATTGCAAAATTGAAAGAAAAAAATATCCTGCTTGACAGAAAAATCCTGGCAGATTTGGCAGTAAACCAACCAGCAGATTTTAAGAAAATTGTTTCCCAAGTTAAATAGTATAATTGATATGGAAAAAATACCTTATTACCATGCTTCACGGTTTAAAACAGACGGTGATTGTAACCCCACATTCCTTTTAGCTGAAGAGGCTATTTCTGACAGGGCAAATGCTGATTTACATGTATCCTGCATTGGCGCTTCGTTTGGGGAACGAAGGTTTTCCTGGTTCGTTATTGTGTACGGGCCAAATTCCCCATCAAACAGCCTTGACCAACAATTACAAAGCATCTTATCAAAAGGGACAACCGTTACCATTCCGGATGATTTCATAAATGGTATGGTAGAAAGATACGTCCTAGAGGACCAAAAAGACAATAATCTATTAAGTAAACCTATCCATAAAGCCAATAAACCATTTAGCCCAAACTAATACCCAACCGCTCTTTTCATATCTTAAAACACAACTGCCAATATGCTAAAATTCAGCTTGTGGAAGAAAAGATTGAACAGTTATTAAATGAGTTCCCAGATAAAATAAAAAATGCCAAAACACTCAAGGATTGTGATATGCTTTTTCTGGAGCTTTATGGAAAAAAAGGTCATTTAACATTACTCACAAGAGAATTTAGGAATCTTGACAAAAACCTCCTGCAAAGGATCAGACCGAAGTTCCTCTCCGTAAAAAATCTGGAGATTGATTTAAACAAGCGCAAAGAGGAGATACGGGAAGAGGGATACCGAAAACTTGAAAGTGAAAAGTTGGATTTGGAAGAGATTGCTTCTCCGGCTTCGCCGGATCGCAATGACGGGCGCCGGAAAGGGCATTTGCATCCTACGACTATTTTCATGCAGGAGATAGTTGAACTCTTTAAAAAGCTGGGGTTCCAGCAATATGATGCGCCCCAGATTGATACTGACTATAATAATTTTGAAGTATTAAACATTCCACCTGAACACCCAGCCAGGGATCTGTGGGACACATTGTACATAAATTCGAAATTCGAAATTCGAAATTCGAAATTACTCCTGAGGACTCATACATCTAATTCCCAAATTCATATTATGAGGGAATTCAAACCCCCAATCAGGATGATGGTTTTGGGTAGATGCTTTAGGTATGAAAATTTGGACCCGAGACATGAACATACTTTTGACCAGTTTGAATTAGTTTATATAGACAAGGGCTTGAGCATGGCAAATCTGCAATTTCTTTCCGAATATTTTCTAAAGCACATGTTCGGGCAGGAGATTAAGGTCAGACTACAACCCGGATATTATCCCTTTACAGAACCTTCAGCAAAAATTTTAGGAGAGTGTATTTTTTGTAAAGGCAGCGGGTGTAAAATTTGCGGCGGGGTGGGCTGGCTGGAACTGGCAGGTGCAGGTATGATCCACCCAAAAGTTTTAGAAAATGGCGGTGTTGACCCAAATATTTATTCAGGAATTGCTTGGGGCGTGGGTCCTGCCAGAATGGCAATGCTTAAATGGGGTATTGAGGATATCAGGGAATTTTTAAAAGGAGATTTGAAATTTCTTCAGAAATTTTAAATTGTCATACAGAAAATTATGAAAGTATCTATTGATTGGTTAAAAGAATTGGTTGAAATAAACGATATCGGCGAAGTGATTCGTCTTCTGCCTTTACGGACGATTGGAACCAAAGAAGAAACAGAAGATTTCATTGAATTGGACATGAAGGGTTATAACCGGGCTGACCTTTTATCAATGAGGGGGGTTGCTTATGAGGTGGCTGCGATCACTGATTCAAAAGTGAAATTTTCAGAAAATGAAAGCCAAATTAAAGAAGTTGGCAAAATTAATGTCGAAATTAACAACCCTAAACTCTGCCCAATTTATTGCGTTGCAAAGATCGAAAACCTAAAAGTTGAACAATCATCTGATGCATGGGTAAAAAAGTTGTCCGATTCTAGTTTGCGCTCAGTCAACAAAATTGCAGATATAACAAATTTAATAATGCTGGAATACGGTCAACCGCTGCATGCTTTTGACGCATCTAAAGTTTCAAATGAAACTATTGTGGTAAGAATTGCTAAAGATGGGGAAAGGATTACCACATTAGATGGGAAAACCAGGGATCTGGAAACCGCAGATTTGCTGATTGCTGACCCACAAAATAATTTAGGGATAGCAGGGGTGATGGGTGGCAAGGATTCTGAAGTAAGTGATTCTACCTCAACAATTTTACTTGAGGCGGCAATTTTTGACCCTGCTGCTTTGCGGGCAACCTCCACCAGGCTGGGGATATCATCTGAGGCAAGCAAAAGATTTTATCATGGGTTGACCAAGAAGAGATTGTTCCAAGCTTTGGATGCTGCAATCAAAATGTATCAGGGTTTGGGTGGAAAATTAACAGCTTTGACAATAGTTGGAGATTTTGAAGACAGGCAAAAAAATATTGTACTGACTAAAGAAAAACTTGATTCACTGATTGGAGTTAATATCCCAGCAGATGAGGTTCAAAAATATTTAGAAAAACTACATTTCGCCCTGGCACACCCCCAAGGTGTAGACAGGGATTCGGCTGAATTTCACCTCGGGGGTGAATCAAGCTGGACTGTCTCCCCTCCATACTGGAGGCTTGATATAAACATTGAAGAGGATCTGGTGGAAGAAGTAGCAAGGATGTACGGGTATGAAAAAATTCCTGCCAAAGAATTATCAAAAAACCTGCCTGCCGGCAGGCAGGTTGACCAGAGCTTATTTGAACTGATTTATAAAATAAAAACATCCTTGGTCAATCTGGGACTTACTGAAATACAAACATATTCTTTTTACTCAACCCAAATCATAGAAAACTTACAAGTGGACACTGATAATTTGGTAAAGATAGCCAACCCAATTTCGTCGGAGACAGAATATTTGAGGGACAATATTTGGCCAAACCTTTTGGAAAAGGTTGCCCAAAATATGAAACACGGATTTTCTGACATAGCGGTATTTGAGGTAGGCAAGGTATATCAGGCTGTTGAGAATAACCGGCCCAAAGAAACTTACAAACTCTCAATTACCCTGTTAAACGGCAGTAATAATCCCATCAGGGAGCTTTACCAAATTTTCCAGGATACTTTGTTACACCTGCCTGCCGGCAAGGCAGGCCTTCGAGGTGTGACAAAAAGGGGAAATGAAGAAAAATATTTCCATCCTACAAGACTTTCGTTTTTAGAACATAGCGGAAAAGAGGTTGGCAAAGTTGCAGAAGTACATCCAAAAATTGTCAATAGGTTTGGTGTAGAAAAAAGAATAGCGGTACTTGAAATAGAGATTGGAAACCCGTTATAATTTAAGTCGTGGAAAGAATTCAGGTTGGCTTAGGAGTGTGGACAAATATGTATACGCACGAAGAGATAGAAGAAAAAGTAAAAAGACCGCCAGACCCCTGGGTTGTTGAATTTGTGACAAAATCATCTTCTTTAACTGAGCAAGAGAAAAAAGAGTATTTGGATCCTGTAAATTACAGGCAGATGATGCTTGCAGCTTATGAACATATGTGCAAGGAACACGGCAGAAAGCACCATTCTATAATGCCACAGTAACCCCGACTGAAGAAGAAAACACTCCACCACTGTTATCCTCCAGCGTCACTGTAATGTTATGTGAACCTTTATCACCTTCAGGAAACTCCACATGCTGGGCAAAAGGTTCCTGAGTTTGGACATTTTTTTGAGCCCCATCTATACTCCAGGTAACTTTTTTTACCCCTGCGGGGGAATTTGCTTTCGCCAAAACATCAAACACCCTGGGGACATTGACCCCGTTACCGATATTGACTATGGCAATTATTGCATTTGTTGAACCGCCCGAGTTAAATCCGGGGATACCGCTGCAACCCCTTGCCATACCAACCAGCCTTTGGTCAGGCGCTGTCAGGACCCAATCATCAATCCCTTTCTGCCATTTATTTGCACCTGTGGGGTCATCCTCCTTGAGCAATACAACATCTTTTTCCTCTGTATCCTCCCCATCATTTGCAATCCTGTGCAGATTGCTTTTACAAACCTTTTGGCGCTGGTAAGAGGGGGCTGCTGAATTTGGCATTGTTCCTTTCAGGAAAAACTCCTTCCTGGTGGGAGAACCTTCTTTTGGTATACCACCCATCAATCCGTCTACATCACCTGATATGACATTTTCAGGCTGTTTGGGTCTTTCATCACCCATATCTTTTAAGGCTAGCGTCATAATTTTCTGCCAGATGGGTGAAGCGCCAGTTACACCTGATGTGATAACAGGGTTCATAACAGAGTTATCGTTATTGCCAACCCAAACCCCAACCACCCTGGAAGACGTATAGCCAAAAGTCCAGTTGTCCCTTTTCTGGTCAGTAGTTCCTGTTTTGACAGCAACTGTTTTGCCCGGAATATTTAAAACAGAATTGGAGCCAAAAGCTGCCGACCTGGCGCCGTTATCAGACAAAATATTGGAAATGATAAAAGCAATCCCTTCATCCAAAACCTTAACTCCTTCCGAATCCCGGTTTTCATATAAAGTCTTGCCCTTGGAATCCTCAACTTTCAAAATTGAAATTGCATCATGTTTTTTCCCGCCATTTGCCAACACACCATATGCTGAAGTCAAATCCAGGAGCCTAATTTCCCGTCCGCCTAAAGTCAGGGCTAGACCGGCATTGTTAATATTTTCTTCTGTTGGCTCCCAGGTTGTCACACCCATCTTGTATGCTAAATCCATGGCATTTTTTACCCCAACCAAAGCCAGCATTTTAACAGCCGGAATGTTGTAAGAGTTGCCGAGGGCATAGCGTACCTGGACAGGTCCGCGGAATTGGCCGTCATAGTTGACGGGAATATAGGAGGGCCTGTCACCCCCCGGAAACTCAGTTGATACATCAACCAACACTGATGCTGCGGTGTACCCCTTTTGCAAAGCTGCAGAATAAGTAATTGGCTTTGTGGCGGAGCCCGGCTGCCTTAAAGCCAGCGCCACATTAACATTCCCGTCATAATCTTTTGCAAAATAATCCTTAGATCCAACCATAGCCAAAATTGCACCAGTCCGGGGATCTAACACAACCGCCGCGCCGTTGCCTACTTTATAATTTTTCAGTTTTTCAATCTCCGTCTGGACAATTTTTTGAGTATCTTCCTGTAGTTTATAATCAAGTGTTGTTGTCACCTTTAACCCCCCCTGCTCAACCATCTTATCCCCGAATTGTTCAATCAGTTTTTGCTTAACGTACAACACAAAGTGGGGGGCCTTAAACCCGATTTCGTTTTGGGCGGTCCGGTAAGCCAGCTCCTCGTTTTTTGCTGCTTCAGCCTGGTCTTTCGAAATATAATTATCCTCAACCATCCGCCGCAGTACTTCTGTCTGCCGTACTTTAGCTAGTTCGGGATGGGTGCCATACGGGGAATAAACAGAAGGCCGCTGGGGCAAACCTGCCAATAGGGAAGCCTCAGCTAAATCCAGCTCTTTGGCATGTTTTCCAAAATAAAGGTTGGCTGCAGCTTCTATCCCATATGCAGTCCCGCCGTAAGGGATCTCATTTAAATACATTTCTAAAATCTTATCTTTGGAATAGACCCTTTCAACCTGGACTGCGAGTATCAACTCTTTTACCTTCCTGATCAGGCTGCGGTCGCTGGTCAAAAGCGCATTTTTGACCAATTGCTGTGTTAGGGTTGAACCCCCGCCTTCCACCTTCCTGTACAACACCAGCTCAAAAAAAGACCTGGCGATGCCTACAGGTGAAAAGCCCTGGTGATTGTAAAAATCCTTATCTTCAATAGAGATAGTGGATTTTTTGACCACATCAGGGACTTCTTCAAGTTTGACAGTGGTGCGGTTCTGGTTTTGGAAGATATCATATAAAAGTTCACCATTGCGGTCGTAAATTTTTGTTGATTGGGCAACATCACGGTTTTGCAGACTTTCAGGTGTGGGAACTTGGGTAAAAAAGAATAAAACCGCGATAATAAAAATCAGCACCAGAAAAACCAGGCTGTAAAGTGAGAAGCTTGACAATGTCGATAAAAACCTTAATTTCGAGATATCTGAATAATCAGGATGCCTTTTAATTCTCCTAAGGGACATGTACTAATTATACAAGCCCAAAACTCAAAATTCAAAAGTAAGTAATTTGACTTTTAACCCATAGTATGGTATAGTAATCAGGCACTTAAATCTTTGGAGGAAGAGGATGAAAGTTTATTACCTTCCCTACGGCGTCAACCATCCGGTTGACACCGAGAGCCTCGCCGCCCTCAAGGCGGCGGGGATTCCTTTCTCCGTCCTGGAGAAGGACGGAGCGTCCCGGGTTTTAAGAAACCTGGTAGGCGGAGTCGCCTTGGTCGAAGGCCACGGAGCCTTCGAAACAGGGCGGTTGATCCGCCGCATCCGCAAGGCCGGGGTTCCGGCCGAGTGCCTGCCGCTGAAGTCACACTGAGCGGTAGTTTGCCCCCTACCAGCTGGTAGGGGGCTTTTTTTGCTAAAAAAATCTGTACTTGGTAAAATACAATATAACCGCAGGTGGCAGAACGGTTGATGCAACAGACTGTAAATCTGTGCCAAGTAGGTTCGACTCCTACCCTGCGGACACAGCGAAGCGAAGGACACAGCGAAGCGAAAGACACAGGGCAAGCTTTACCCTGCGGACCGCAAAATATTTCTTTTTAGACTTAAACTGCCTATGAATAAAAGATGTCAAGACTTCAATATTGCACTTTTGTTTTGCTTAGTCAGAAGGACAAAAAATTCTATAAAGGACCTATAAGTCATGTGAGGGAATTATAAGATATTTATTTTTTATGCTATAATCAATACTTATGGATACCCCTGAAGAGTTAAGGAATACATTATCTTTAGAATCAAATCTTTCTAGAATTGGTATCACTTCCTTAACATTTCCTCAAATCTTTGAAAAATCAAGAATATTTGGTTTAAAAGCTAATCGTGCTTTTATACCTGAACAAAGGGGGAGGGTGGCAGATGCCTTATTATTGATGCTAGAGGTTCATTTTGATCAAAATCCTCGTCCAGATGGCACTCCTTATACGGACCACCCCCTAACCGTAGCAGATAAAATTATGGATATTATGGTTAATCCTGACCCAGAATTAGTCATAGCAGCCCTATTACATGATAGTGTAGAAGACCAAAGTAATAAACTAGCCAGAAAATATAGAGGATACAACGCAGATTCAACACTAACAGATGAGCAAGCGGCACTAGAATTTATAAAAGTACACTATGGTGCAAGGGTTGGAAGAACTGTAGCTGCTCTTTCAAATCCCGATTTCAATGCACAATTAGCAATTTTAGGAATAAATGAGAATCACCCTGATTATAGAATACATAAAAATATTCTTTACGCTCAACACGTTGCGGAAATCTCTGAAAATCCTGATGCGTTTTTAATTAAATTAATGGATTTTACTTCAAATGCTGGAGATTTAATGAAATTACCAGATGGATCCCAAAAAATTAAACTAATGAGGAAATATGGCCCTGTTGTGGGTACCATGAAAGATGGACTGTCCCGATTAAATCTTCCTATTAAGGAAAAAGCAAAAATTTTATTAGAAGCTAAATTAGAAGACATCGACAATTATATTAGTCAACAGATATCTGCAAAATGATTTTTTTCTTATAAATTTCTATAAACATTTATCTCCTCAAAGCTCAGAAATGGTATCAGGGTGCGACTAGCGTTCACTAGGCGGACCGAACGAAGTGAGGGGAGCAGGGCAACGTTCTTGCGGAGCAAAGTTGTTACCCTGCGGACAGTTTAATCCTATAGTTGCTTTTATTTCTAATTTTAAGTAAAATGTGGTGCTAAATATGAAAGAAGAAGATTTTTCAAGCATCAACAAGGCAAGGATTTTACCTCCCATTGGTTCAGAGCTTTTCCTTGCCAAACCCGAGCGCAAAGGTAGTTTACCTCCTAAAATTGCCCAAGACAATAGGCTCATTGAGCATGCAACGTTCAGGAGAGATCTTTATAAATTATTCGATCATATTTTTGAGTCTATTCAAAACCAAAATCTCAGTATTGGCCAAGCGGTTAAAAAGGGATTGATCGGAAAATCAGTTGTTACACGCTTATGGGATGGGCTATCCGATTTTCTTAAGCAGGACGAAAACAATGCCAGAATCCTCCTTTATCTTCCGTTTGAAACCCTGCCGGATTTAACCGCCGAAAATTGTGTAGAGACTGCCACAGGGCAAAGACTGGTAAATTTATACCAAGATGCTTGGATCAGGCTTCTTCATGAAACAGAACCCCGGGCGAACTTTGTTGACGGCGATATATTGGAACCGGGTCTTGAACAACCCGAAAGAGTCAGCAAAGCAGGCCATCTTACCCCGGAACTTCTTATTAGGAAAATAATAACAATTACGGATATACTGCTACTTTTAGAAATAATCCCTGACGGAGATCCGTTAAAATCTATTGCCCAAGGAGTAATGGTTTCCAAAGATCGGGGACTCATAAGCGGGACAGATTGGGAAAAAGCTTGTGAAATTATTGAAAAAAGGATTAAAGACTTAAGCCTTTTATACCAAAGGGGAGAAGTTTTTAAAGACCCAAGCTCAGATAAAATTAGCCTGGAAAGGGCAAGTTGGTTAAGAAAAGTGCAGGAGGAAGAAGAGGAAAATAAAAAAGCGTACCTGCTGTCCCAACAAATTCTTGGCGGACAAAATTTAGAGGCTTTAGTCAAACTTGAGGGGTTGGGAACAGTAGTCATGGCATTAATAAAAACCGGTCAATACTTGGCCAAGAAGGACAGCGGACAAGCCAAAGAATTTGCCTGCCGGGCGGAAAAAATTATTCAGGAAGCTTGGGAATCAAACGAAATTTCCCTAAAGGATGCAGTATTGGGAGGGTTGAATCAATGGGCAAGGCTGGGAATTGTTGACAATGCATTTTTACAAACGTTGGGAATTAAATTGACTGATCTATCATCCCCATTCCAATACGATGAGGGGGGACTTTCTTATGAATTCAAAAGTTTGGTTACAGCCGCAAATAAAATAAAATCCCACCCATTTTTGTCCGGAGTTTTGTACCCGGGTTTTTTGGTATTTGGATCCAGGCTTAAGGGTTATGCGGATCTGAATGCCGACTTGGATGCTGCAATGTTTTTCAGGCCTAATGCAGATTTTAAAAACAGGATGCAAATTCTCAGAGTTTTAAGAAGAGAGATTCCTGAAATCCCCAGCATTGATAAATTTCTTGAGTATTGGACAACTTTTGAGGAAGGGAAATTGGTATTTGGATCAATCAAGGAGGATACCAGAACATTTGTCGGAGAATCGGCAATACATTTTTTTATGGGCGGGGTTTGGATTGTTGGAGAGCCGGAAATTGCGGAGCTGCGTGACAACATGCTTGAAAGGTATTTAAATTTGTCCCGTTTTGGCGACGCTAAAATACAAATCAGGCAGAAATTCTTAGGCCAAATTGAACTGGACATCCTGCAATACAGGTTAATGCATAAAGGATATGGGAAATTTTATCCGCGGGCAGATAAGGGATACACGCAAAATTCGGATTTGATCGATTATCAAAGCGATTTTTGGGATCCGGGATACAGGAGGGTTGCAACTAAATTATTTTTAAGCCGGGTTTTCCTGCCAGATCTATACCCAAAATACTTCAATCTGCAACTTTAAATAACAATTTTGGGTTCAAAATCGTTTAACGAGAGTTGCAAACTCGAGTTAAATGAGTTTATCTTGAGTATATCTACCCTTTGTTGAGAATACTTTGCCATTTAGGAAGAAAGCGCCTGTCTGCCACTTTCGGTCCATAAGCAGTTCCAACAACAGGTACTTCCAGTTTTTGTGTTACGTATTGCAAAAAGGCTTGTTCCAAACTTTGGCCTTTAGAGGACGTAAGGGTTGTGACTATTGGACGGCACTCGTTTAAAAGTTGAGTAAGCCGGAATTGGCGCTTATAGTGTGCCGGGTCGCCAGTATCAGGATGCACTTTTATGCCAATGATTTTATCTGCCGCTAAATCAAAATATTCATCCAAATCAGCAACATAACCCTGATATTTATAAGATTCAACTACTTGCCAGTCATTTCTTCCAGATAAAACATCCATGTAACTTACCAGTAAACCGTCAAACGCTTTGCTTCTTTCCGCAAAAGTAAGGGAATATTTAAGAGCAACTGTATCAAAGTATCCGGTTCTGAAATCACCAAGCCAATCATTTGCGGCATTGTTATACGTTTCTACGAGTGTCTCTGTAAGTTCCGGGTCAAAACTTACCAAAGGTCCTGCGCCGTGTCTTGTCAGGTAACTTCTGACAACACCAATTCTAAGGATATTCCCACCATAATTATGGTTTTTCAGTGTTGTTAAAACATCTCCTGAGGTTGGGTCAACCTGGGTTACATGGGGAACAAAACCATACCGGGGGTGGTGAAGCGCTCCATGGGAAACTTCATTGACTATGGAACCATCCTTTTTGAGTAATTCATCTAAATAATCATCTCCGGTAATTTTTATCAGATCCGCAGCATATCCAAAAGCATCTGCTACAAGACTGACAAGCTCTTTATCTCTCAACACGCTCATTTCGGAATAAACCCTATCCGGGGGAGCTCCTTCGTAAGAAACTAGTAACTCTTCCGCCGTCTTAAGTTTGGCCAGCCTAATATTTTCAACTTTTCTTAAGATTGTTTCCCTGTCGCTGAATTCACCTGCCCTTATTGAAAGTTCACTGTTAACTGAATCCTGCACTGCTTCACCAACACCTTTTCCAATTGTGCCTTTTCTATTCAGTCCGCGTAGTACCTCACGGGTTCTGCTTATTCCGCTATGGAAAGGGGTAGTTGCCAGACAATTTTCATCAATAAACATTTTTTCCAGAGGGTTTGGGACTCCAAGCTTTTCTAAATCTAGCGCTTCCTGGAAAAGTTCGACCGGGCTTATGACCATATGTTTTAAATAGGTATCCGCACCCTCAAACACACCCGCGCCAAAGTGGCTTAGCGCCATCTCGCGTCCGTCATCGTGGATAATATGGTGTCCGCCTTGCCAACCGCCGGAGCGCCACACAGTATGGGCATTCAGTTTCCGGACAAGCGCTTGGACAGTATTTCCTTTTGATTCTTCGCCCAAAGCAAGACCATTAACTATGGCAAAATATCTTTCGGTTCCCATAATTTTCCCTTTCGTCCTGAGCGTAGCCAAGTCATGCTTGGCTAGTCGAAGGACTCATCAGTACGGATTTAATCCGCAGAGGGTTGGCAGCGGCCTGCGGAGACGATGTAATCCGGGGAAAGCATCACTTTATTGATGCAGCCCCAAAGAACAAAGTTTCCGCAGACCTTGAGCTTTTCAGCTCATGCTGCCCGCTTGCTCACCTTCGGGTGAGCGGTGAAGAGTGTTTGCTAACGATCCAAAGCCGGCGCATTCCAGTTGTCGCCACGTACGAGCGCCGGATCCCGCCTTGGCGGGCGAGAGGCAGCCTGTTTCCGGTTTGAGTCCTGTTCCTGGTCCAGCTTGTCCCAGGGAATGGCCCCCCCTAGCTGTAGTAGGGCGCCCAGGTAACCGTACTCCTCGTTGCCTGTAGCGACGTTGGACAGCTCCATGATACCCAAGGCATACCGAGTGATGTTACGTTCGAGACGGACGTAGTCCGCTCCAACGTTGACACCGAGCATCTTGAGCATCATGTCGCGGGTAGTAGCTCCGACAGTTGCCGGAAGTGCGGGGTCCTCCAGGATCCCCTTAATGCGCGTCGCGTCGTGCGCGAGAGCCCGAGCAACCGGAATTCCAAGGCCGCCAAAGACCTTGTTGATCCGGTTGATGACGGCTTCTGCCTCATCGCGCAGGCCGGCGGTGTCAGGCGGTTGGAGCATGCCTGGTGGCATAACAGCGGCACCCCCACGGCCGGTCTGAGCCATGGCGAGGACGGAAAGGGCCATCATAGGATTGTTCACCCCCTTGGCCCACGTATCGGTCCAGTTGATGAGCAGCTCGTTGAAGCTGCGAAGCGCCGGCCAGAGTTCGGTGTTGAGCCGGGCGAGGAAAGCGCTCTTGCGCTTGTCGCTCATGAAATTGCCCGGGTACCCGAGCGCCGACAGGACATCCCCGTAACGGCGTTGCTGAGCCAGCTGGTAGACCTTCTTGAAGTTCTCACCGGCAGGCTCTTCCTGCTCATCGGCAAACTGCTCTGCACGCGCCAGCAGGACTTCAGGTAGTTCGTACAACCCGACCCTTGCAGCGATTGCAGCTCTCATAGCCGACATCACGTCGATCCGCTCAACCTTGAGCATCCCTCCGACCTTGAGCATCTCCAGGAAGCTTGAGTCGTCAGGAACGGTCGGAAGCGTGTCGAGCGAAGCCGGTTCGGCAGTGACCTGTTCGGCCGCAGGTGGCGCGGGGGCGAAGGCTTTAGCAGCCTTCTTGGCCGCGATCACGGTGCATCCGGTGATTTCCCGGATTTCATACTCGTTTAGGAGCACCATTTCGGCATCGCCCGCGACCCCCTGGTCGGCAAGCTTGCCGGTTTGCTCCTCCGAGAAGCCCAGCTCTGTGAGCCGGGTCTTCAGTTCCTCGTTCATGAAAAACTCCTTTTTGTTTGCTGTCCACAACACATAGCTGTGGATGCGGGGAAACTTCCGTTTCCTCCTTTCTTCACAGTTTCGGGCTGTTACTAAGAATCG
The DNA here is from genome assembly GCA_016186955.1 of Candidatus Daviesbacteria bacterium. GTDB lineage: Bacteria > Patescibacteriota > Microgenomatia > Daviesbacterales > UBA10151 > JACPKP01. The sequence goes on from JACPKP010000006.1 coordinate 23,466, forward strand.
GCTTCTAAAGGTGTAACGTTTTCGCCTTGCCTCGAGTGGCTGATGGGCCATGCGTGGCGGTAGTGGGCGAATACATCTCCCGGGCGGGGGATGTCCTGGTAGCCGGGCAGCTTAGACTGAGCGCCAAAATGCTCCTGCGCTACCTGAACCATCCGCCAAACCTGATTGAGGTTGGCGGCGTCAATCGTTACCTTATCGCCGGTCCGCAGGAACTCGATTAGACCCTGCTTGCTCGGCTTTGACGCCTCCGTCACATAGACGAGGGCTGCACGCACGTCAGCCAAAAGACCCGGGTTTTCAACCTGGATGATCCGGCTGCGTCCTCCCAGCTTCTCCGCCCACCAATCCGTAGTGTACGGAAGGAGTCGGCCGGTATAAGTAGGGACTTGCAGTACGAAAGGATGCCAATGCTCCAAGAGCTGCCGGCAGATTTCCTCCGTCGCCATATTCAAGAAATCAGCTGCCTGGCCAAGATATTCCCTGACGCCCTCAGCGGTCACGAACCCGCGTCCGATCTCGTCTAAGGCGATCGTCAAATAGCCCTTGAGACCGTAGTAGGTCCATGTGTCCGCGTAGACCGACAGGGCGTAGTACAGGCCCAAATCGTAATCTTCGGCTGACGAGTCGTTTCCCATGCTTGCAGGCTGGAGCAGCCGCACCTGTTCGGCGCTCCGCTCATCAGACTCAAACTGAGAAACTTGAACGACCGGAAGTCCGTCGTTATGGACATTGTAAAAGTCATTTACAACGCCTGTTGCGAGCTGCGGGTTGTACCGGGTTCGCACTCCATCAAGCAGCTTGTACTGTCGCTCGGCTGTGCGGAAGAAATCCCCAACATATTGGGATGTACTCCCGGTGCCGTCGAAAAGACTGAGAACCGGCAAGGAAACACCGTGGGTCAGAAGATAGGTACCTGGTTCATCACTGGGAACCATCGCGTTATGGCTTTCCCGCGGCTTCTTGCCGACGATGTCGACATTGGGATGAAGGTGGCCTGTTACGTCGCGGTACGTTTTTCCCGCATCGTGAACACCCTCATGCCGTTGATTCATAGAGCGGACAGTCGCCCGGTAGGATTCCGGGTCAAATTGCCGTACATTTTGGGGATTCCCCATCTCAGACTCCTTTCCAAAGGTTATTTACAGTCCAACCAATCAAGATACGTTACGTGCCTTTGATCAGCCGTTGATAGTTACCTCCTTTCACTCTTCACTTGTCAATGTGCCTTTTGCCTAGTTTTCTAGACAAACAGGTAAATCTTTATCAGGATCCACTTGTTTGTTTAGAAAACGTCGTCAATTGTACTCTAAAATGTAATTTTGTGTCAAGGAACGCTGGCATGAAACAATATAGTGTTAATATTACACTAACTATTGGGAGAAATCAAGATCCAAAAGCTCGGTATTTCAATTAAACTCTTCTGAGTATGACGCAACAAATTTACTACAAGATAATATGGTATAATTCAATTATGAATAAAAATGCAGCATACAAAGCTAAAGAACCAAAAAAGTTTTAACAGTTCAATTTATGGATCAACAGGAATCTGACCCGGAAAGTACGTTAATTGAGGAGGAGGCAAAAAGTAAAATAAGGGATTTTTTATCAGATCCAAAATTAAAATTCCACTTCTCCCGTCCATACAGGCTCCAGCAAATACTTTCGCAGGGGATTATTTCCAAGTCATTCGCAGACCGTGCAAAGCTTGATTATGAAAGTAATTTAGGAATTAGAAATCCAAGGTTAATCAGTATTTCAGACCGGGTAAAAAATAACGAATGGGGCGACTGGTGGTTGATACAATTTGCGTCGGAGAGGGACAATATCGGTTATTTGCTGCCAAGTGATTTGGAGATTGAATCAACGACCCCTCATCCTTCCGAATCACAGGTTAAATTCAGGATCAGCCCGAGACAAATAGAAGGCATCTTCGTTATGGATACAAAAACCTTACAAGAACCCATCAGCCAAATTGATTACAGTCTTGATGCAACCGGTTTTGTTGCCAGGTATACATTAGCATTAGAAAAAGTTTCCGATTTCAACAGGGAATCGATTCGGAAAAATCATCCCCGTCTTAAATATCTGGAACACGAACTAAGGGACTTAAGACAAGGTGTGGCTGGTATGAAATATAAGGACTGGCCGGAAGGTGTAAAAAAAGCAATCAGCCTGTTTATTGACCGGGAAGACGAGATTATTGATGAAATTGCAAAGAAACAGTTGGAAGAATTAATCGGTAAACCCGCTGAAACTATTACACAGCTTGACCTTTACACCCACTTTGCAAAAAAAGCCGGAATACCAATTTATATTATTGATAAAAATTTATTGGCTGCCAAAGTAGTTTGGCCTCCTGTTGGTAGGTAAACGAGGTTAAATTAGTATTAACTTTCTTAAGGCTTTCTCCAAATAGGGTAGCAGTGCTCCTTAGTAAATTCTCTGATAAATTCCAGGCTGGATGCAACCAATTCTCCCGGCTTTTTACCGCTGATCTCAATATATCCAATCATCCTGCCTAAAAACTCTTCCGACCCTCTTTGCCCAAAGGTTATAGTTGAAAGTTTCCCGTCCCGGCGTTGCGACTGGGTAAACTCAAAGCTGTTTTTAACAATTTTTAAATTACCACAATCCTGCATTTTGATACGAAAACTACTGTCATATTTATCGGAGCTTTTACCAAGTTCAAACAATGTCACATGTCCGTCAAGATCAAGGTAACCACTATCTCCACCACCCCATTTAGTTAGATCCATCATACCCGGTTTATAATCTAATTCTGCTGCTTTCAAACAGCCGTCAGAAAAATGTGCGGGTTTAAATTGCAATCTTTTGGTATCTGGAAAGGCTACAGCTAAATGTTCAATTAATTTAGTAGGTAAAGCAAACGGGTCTCCCGGTATGAAATACTCATTAGGCCATTTATAAATCTGGCCTTCATCGGGATCTGTGGAGATCTGATATCTGCCCTCTAGACCAATCTCCTGCACCCGGGTGTGTTTAGATTCTAAATGTAAACCCATTGAACCAGATTCTATATAGTTTATATCTGTGTGTCAAGTGCGAGTGCAATTGCAAAATCTTATCTACTGAAGAAGAAATCCCAAATAATCTGGAGGAAATCGCGTCCGGCAGAAACTGATACACCCTGGACACTGGGAGCTGGGGTAGACTGCTGCGGGGCAGGAGTTGACTGATCCGGGGCAGGGGTAGATGATGAAGTTGTCGGCGCCGGGGTAGAGTTGCTGGTACTGCCGGATGAAGCACACTGGCATTGGCAATAATCACCGCTCCAGTTGCAACTCCCGCCGCACGAGGTGCAACCTGCTTGCTGCTGGTCACGGCTCATTGTAGATGTAGTCGTAGAAGTTGAATTGGAAGTACTACCGCTAGGCATTTGGCAGTAAGAGCCGTTCCAACTACCTCCTGCCTGTCCACAGGCTGTGGCAGGATCGCTGCTATAACCTGAAGATGAATAAGGATAGGGCGTAGCATAGCTCCCTCCGCTTGTTGTCCCTGAAGAATTGTATCCGGCGCATCTGCAATAACCCGGGCTCCAGTCACAGGTTCCTCCGCCAGACCTACATGTTGACTCCTGACTCTCCCTGCTTCCATAATAGCCGGAAGAAGATGGATAACTAGACGTTCCCGGGTAAGGTGAGTAGCTTGCTCCCGGTGCGCCACCACTAATCGGGCTTTGGTAACCCTTGCAATAACAGTGTCCTGAACTCCAATCGCATGTCCCGCCTCCAGACTTACAAGTCGATTCCTGGCTTTCTTTACTTCCGTAATAACCATCCTGCGAACCAGGGGTGTATGTTTTGATCTCCCCGTTAAAAGCGCACGCACATGAATTGTTTGTCCATTTACAATTAGTTGTCCTGTTACACATATCCTGGGGATTATAATTTCCGGTAGTGCCTTCAGGTGAAGAATCACGGCAGGATCCGCCATCCCAATACCTACCCGCCTGGGAACACCTCCAAGCGTCCTGACTTTTATCCAGGGGTGTACAAACACCTCCAGGACCGTAGTAATAGTTAGCGGGACAAGCTTGTGTATAAACATTCCCACCGTATGAACCGCAGGCGCAGGTATTATTATTCCATGCGCAATTAGGCGTCCTGGCGCAGTATTCCTGAGGGGTATAGTTGCTACCACCCTCACGGTTTTGCGATATAGACCGGCATTTTTCCGGGTTTTGTCTGCAGTATGCAGCGCAGGATTCTGCAGTGTTACAACCGCCCGGACCACTGAAGGATTCCACCCCGACTGATTTTGAATATGATGAACATATGTTGTAGTTAGCTGGGTCGCTGCAAAAGGCTTTACAGGTGCCTTCTGAGCTGCATCCACCCGGACCAACCTGCTGCTGGCCGCCGCGCAAACCTACCTCCTTTGCAAACTCTGAGCATTTTTGCTTGTTTGCCTCCAATCCGCAAAACGTCATGCAATCTTGGGGTGAAGTACAACCTAAGGCCTCTTTTGCTTTTTCCAGGATCTTTTTTTCTTCTGTTGACCTGACCTGGCCTCCAACCAGGTTATTTTTCCTGGCAAACGAGTCGCATTCATCTACATGCTCCGGCTTATCGCAATAACTTTTACAGCTTTCAAAGGAATTACACCCAAAACTTTGTTTTGCCTTGGCTAAAATCTCATCTTTTTTGACAGTTTCCTGCTCTTCTTTATAAAAACCTTTCTTTTTGGCAAAATCAATACAGGTCGTATAGTTTACCGGATCCTCACAAAAGCTCCTGCATGATGAGATATCCTGGCAATCACCAAGTTCTGCAACCGGAAATGTCACACCATATTTTTGGGCAGTCTCGGCAGAATCACTGGCTGATTGGGTTTGGGCAAAAACACCTTTTACCCCAAAAAACAAAAAAATAACAGCCGCAAGAGGGAAAATTATTTTTTTGTATTGTCCGTATATAGTTTCTGTCATTTTATTGTATCAAACGGATTTTTATATGCGGAAAATGGATTAACATACTGAGAGCTTTTGTCAAAAGGGTTTTTATAGGCGGTTTGCAATTTAACTGTTGGTTCCTTAGTATTTTGTTGAACCTTATCGGTGATAAGTTTTGTAGGGTTTTTGATAATACCAGAGGTGATTAGCAAAAACAGCGCTGATATAAAAATAACTGCAACTAGAAGTAGAATAAGATGTGCTATTCCTGACTGGGCAAGGAGCAGTTTTTTAACCACTAAACATATAATCCCCAAAGACAGGGATTTTGTCAAGTGTCAAAATATGGTTAAACCACACTCAAACACCACGTTTGTTGTTTTTGGTTTTGAATTTTTTTGCACTCATTTTTGGCAAAGTTTTTATCAGAATCCCAATCGAGTAAGGAAGTACCTATCTGTTTAAAACAACTTTCCTGATGAATGCTGCTCAAATTCGAGCAAAAATCAATCATCTTATTAGTCTTGCCCACGAATCTATACGACAGAGAAGATATTACTCCACCTATGCAAACACTTTGAAAATGCAAAGAAAGCATACTCTCACAATTTGTTTTCATTAAAGCAAAATCTTTTGTAAAACCAACTTGGTTGGTGCCAATGGTCCTGATGCAATTATCCTGGAACTTTTCAGGGATTTTGAAACACATACGGGCTACCTTAGCAAAATCCTGGTGGTTCAAAATTGCAAAATATGAACTCTGGTATTGCCAACAAAGCGCCAAATATTTTTCTTCTAAAATGTTACATGGATAAAACGGATCATCTTTTTTCAGGTATACTGTTGCGTGATCAAGTGAGGTAGATGAAGAAGAATTTTCCATAAATACCCCTGTGTAACATTTTTCTTTATGTATTTGCGACTCAAGGGCATCACAAAGTCTCAAGGATTCCTTAAGTTCCATATCCGTTACAAACATGGCTGCATGCCCCAACCCATGTAAACACTCATAATATTCCAAAGGTTTTGTATAATCTTCCAATTTCCCACAAATTTTTGGGAATTGTGCAGCAAGGCTTGCTTCGGTTTCAAGGTTTTGACTTTTTAAGTAAGCCTCAATTGTGCCATGATAGCAACCCCCATGACAGGTTGAATCACACTGGCTATAAACACCACTTATATTATTTAACTTTTCAAATTCTAGCCGGGAGAGGTAGTGGGTAACTTCGTGGCATCTGGCAAAAACTTCCTGATAGTCTTCGTTTTCTCTCAAAAGACTCATGGTTTTTGACAAACCAAACTGGTCATATAAAACTTTTGCAACCCTCTTATAACAATTATCCCGACCGCCACTGCCATAACAGATGTTTAACTGATCCCTCAAATATGCATTTTTATCCTGCCCTATCTCTACCGAGCTGAAATTATTTTTTTTTTGCCTGCCATATTCTTTGATAATTGTCTCCAGATATTTTAAGCATTCATCCGGGTTTTGCAGACTCTGACAAACCATTGTTGATTTATCACCCCAACCTGGAATTTCCTGAAATATTAATTCTCCTGCGGCAGCTTTTGTACAGGCTGCCAAGTAATTTGGGTCGCTTATTTGCCGGCAACCGCTTATGATTTGTTTGGGATCGCCCGATGCAGCTATATAAAAACCTAATGAATCAACACAAGCTTTTTTAAACTGCTCAGAGGTTGAATTTAAACAAACCTTTATCACATCATCAAAGCTTAAATGAAATCTACTCATCAGCAGAGTAGCCTGATTTCTACCACAGCTAAATGAATATTTTGGTCCAAAATTTGCCTCTAAATCATCGCAGGGGTAATAAGGGTCATCCTTTTTATAAAAATTTTGGCTTGCCGACCTTGCAAACTCCATAAAAACTCCATCAAAACAGTAATCGTTTCCTGATTGCAATTTTCTACAGGCAGCCAATGCCTCCTGAAGGTCTTTGGTTGTATAAAAACTTGCAACCCCGTGGCCTATTCCATGCATACAACTTGCAAAAGGACCACCTGTTCCGAGTTTATTGCATGCATCTTCTGCTTTGGGTAAATCTTTTAAGCTTTTCTCAAAAGCCTTATCTAAAAAGCCATGGAAGCAGCCAAAAGCAAAGTCCTGCGAACAAATAGTGATACCTGAAAAACTTTTCTTTTCGTAAATAAGCTTTCCCATCAGGTGAGTCAAATCATGAACATTTCCGGTAGTTCCTCCCTGTCCTTGATAAGTTTGTTTTAGAAACTGCCAAGTATTTTCAACCCCCTCAATCTCCACCATCTCATTTATACTTTTAATTTGTTCATCAGGAGAAAGTTTGTTTAAGTTTGGGCGGATAAAACTTTTATTTTGGTTTTGTGTTTGATTATTTTTTTTGAAGTTAAAATGAAACAAACTACTGAAAAAGTTTGAAATTTTATTTTTAGCAATTTCAAACCAATTTTGTTTAGTAGTTTTTGGAGGCGGAAAATCCTGATCAACCGCACTTGTTTCACCATTGACAATCAATTCTCCTCGAAAATGCGGATAAAGGTGATCATGGAATTTCCAATTGCCGGTTTTAGGTTTAAAAGCCCAATCCCTTCCAGGGTCTATCTCATGTTTGGGGTCAAACTCAGGATAGGTATCATGAGTAGGATGGATGTTGGAAGCTGGCCAATGCGCATTACTGCCTTCATTAATAAATATTACAGTTGTATCGGAATCAATCTCAATTGTTTGCGGATCAAACCCATTATCTGTTATTTTAATCACTTGAGTTGCAGAGTGGGCAAAAGTCGGTTGAGGGAAAAATGAACTATTCTGCAGTAAACTGCGGAGTATCCCTTCGGGAAAGTTCTTCTGTGAACCATTCATCCTCCACAAAGCTTGCGAGGTATTCTGGTTCAAGAATAACAAAAAGGAGATTAAAAAAAATTTTAAAAAACCCCCCATACTTAATCAAAATTATACATAAATGAAAATTTTAAGAAAGTGTTAAAAAAATTTTACTTGCCTGTAAGAAAATCCCAAATAATCTGCCAATAACTACGCTCTGTGCTCACACCTGAAACACCCGGGGTTGGGTAAGCATAACTAGGTGTGCCATAAGATGGGGTGTCATAGCTTGGGGTGCCATAGGATGGAGTTCCATAAGATGGGGTGTCATAGCTTGGTGTGCCATAAGATGGAGTAGCATATGAGTCACTAGGGGTGCCATAACTAGGCGTACCATAAGATGGGGTTCCATAGGAAGGGGTGCCATAACTTCCTGGGGTGGGATAAGCATACCCTGGGGTGTAATAAGTCCCACTTGGTGTTCCATAAGTCCCTGGTGTGTAGTAGCTTGGTGATGGATAGCTGTAGCCTGTCCCTGGGGTGGGATAAGCATATGGTGATGGATATGCGTAACTAGCGCCTGGAGTCGGATAATAATAATTTGGCGAAGCATAAGGACTATAGTATGTGCTCGGAGTCACATACCCTGAATCCGGCGTGATGTAACCGCTTCCAGGAGTATAGTAAGGACTTGTATAAGTGCCTCCCGGAGTGTAATAGGATGGTGAATAATAAGTCGGGGTGTAGTAATTTGGTGTTGAGTATGGCGTGTAGTAAGACGGGGAAGTATAGGTTGAGCCCTCGGGAGGGGTGTAATATTGCGGGGTTGAATAGGGTGTATAGTAGGTTGGGGTCGAATAAGGAGTCGGTGTGTAATAAGTAGGAGTGTTGTAAACAGCAGGAGTATAGTAAGAAGGGCTGGTATAAGTACTTCCTGCTGGTGGTGTTGGATAAGTAGGAGTGCTATAAGCAACCGGAGTATTATAGGCAGGCGGAGTTGGATAAGTTCCTGGTGTGTAATAATTTGGTGTTGTATAAGGAGGCGGCGGGGTATAGTAGGACGGGCTTGTATAATTTGAACCTGCTGGAGGAGTGTAATAGGTTGGGGTTGAATAGGTTGGAGGAGTGTAATAGGTTGGGGTTGAATAACCTCCGCCTGTCCATGGTGTGTAGTATCATGGTGTGTAGTATTGCGGTGTGGTGTAGGTTGGTGGGGTTGTATAACTCGGTGTAGTGTAAGTAGAACCTGCTGGAGGAGTGTAATAATAAGGAGTCATATACTGAGGAGGTGTGTAGTAATAAGGTGTTGTGTAATTTGAACCTGCTGGAGGAGTGTAATAAGAAGGCGTTGAATAAGTTGGGGTTGGGTATGCACCGGTCGGCGTTGGGTAATTATTCCATGGTGTGTAGTAATTTGGTGTTGTGTAATTTGAACCTGCTGGAGGAGTGTAATAAGAAGGCGTTGAATAAGTTCCTGGTGTGTAGTAATTTGGTGTTGTGTAATTTGAACCTGCTGGAGGAGTGTAATACAACGGCGTTGTATAGAAATTAGTTACAGGTGGTGTCACATACTCAATGTTGTGCGGGGGGGTGTAATAAGTACCCGGAATATAAATGTCGGGTGGCCTGGGCGCCTTTTCATTAAAACCCGGGCAAGCATCTTTATGATCCTTACAATAATCATAACAACCCCCAGGAGTTGTACAATCACCCATTTCTTTAATCGGTTCATGTTTGACTTCTGTACCAGGGGTAAAATAAACATAGGGCGTATAATCATCTGTAGGTCTTTGGGAATTACCATCAAATCCTTTGCAGCTTTCAGCCGTTGGGTTTGCCTTACAATAGTCATAACATTCACCAGGCGTTTTACAATTTCCCATATCGGCCCTGGCTTCGAAATGAGCATTGGGTACAGTGGGATCAATTCCATCTGGAGCTTGATCCTGGCAAGAGTCACCATTCCAGTATTTATCCGCTCCAACACAATCTGTAGCCGGTTTAGTCTCTGAAACTGCAGTACATGCTCCTCCCGGCCCATGAAATTCATTAGAGGGACAAACAAACGGTACATAGTAACCACTTGAATCCGGTGCATAGCTTCTGCATTGGTCCGGATTAGATTCACAATAATTTCTACATGAAGTTACATCCGTACAACCGCCAGGTCCCCGGAAATCATTTCCCGGGCTAAAGCTCTGGCATGCTTTAAAATTGTTTGGATCAGAACAAAAGGAACCACAGGTCTCCGGGGTTTGACATCCCCCCGGACCGCCGGTCTCTTTTCCACCCAATAATCCTGTTTTATTAGCAAATTCATTACATTTATCCTGATTGTTCGGATCAGCACAAAAAGCGCTACAATTCTCTTTAGAATCACAACCCAAATCCTGTTTTGCAGTTTCTAATATCTCTTTTTTATCAGGTTGTTTGACATACCCTCCCAAGATATCATGCCTTTTAGCATAGGATTCGCAAGTATCATGGTTGTCATCTTTCGAACAAAAATCCAAACAAGCGCTTGTGGAACCACAACCCAATTCTTTATTTGTATCATCCCAAAATTTTGTATCACCATAAACAGTAGGATCATCTTTATAAAAACCGTTTTGCTTCGCATATTCAGAGCAATTATTGTAATTTATCGGGTCATTACAAAAATTTGTGCAATCTTCCAGGTTTTTACAACTTCCTAAATCAATAATGGGGTAGGTCAAATCCTGAGAAGTACTATTTGTTGTGCCATTTGATGTCGGAGATGCTGGTTGTGCATAAATAATGTTTGTAAAAATCAATAAAAGAAAAGCAACTAAAAATAAGGTTAAAGTTTTAGTTAAATTCAAGGATAGGTCTTTTGTTAAATTGTTCATTTGTTTAAAAATGGATTTTTATATGCCTGAAAAGGGTTAAGATATTGGGTGTCTTTGTTGAAAGGATTACGGTACCCGGTTTTTAAGGTTACTTTGGGGCTTTGTTTTTTACTTAAACCCGGAAGATTTTTAAAAGGGTTATTAATAAAACCGAAATAAATAAGGAGGCTGCCCGCAATAACAAGCAGTAACAACAACGGTAATGCTAGATGAATTACTCCTTTTTGTTTCCCCACTCTATTAAAACTTTCTTATATATTGTAATCTTGCTCACAATTATTTATGCTTGTCAAGAGGCAATTTTTTATGAAGCTCCACGGTTAAAACCGTGGTTTTCTGCTTTTTGCTGATGAATCTACCCACGACTTTACAGTCGGGGTTTTATCGAGATAAAAGGCATACTCTTCCTCTAATTTTGACAAATCATAAATAAATAATTTTTTACCGACGTAACCAATTAGATTATTATCCCGAAGTTTTTTAAATTCCTTGGTCACTGACTCCCTAGCCAGACCTGCTTGATAAGCCAGTTGTTCATGGGTAGGGGAGTAGTCAAAAGTAACTTTACCATTGATATTTTTACCAAACCTTTTTGAGTAGATAATCAGATGAGTTATGATTTTTAAATATGCATCACCCAAAAGCAATACTTCCACTCTCTGAAAAAATCCATCCAACCCCAGGTATATTCTTTTTAACAAATCCAGCATAATATCCGGGTTATTCTTTAAAAATTTTTTAAAATAAGTTTTGGGGGCAAAATACCCTTCAACCTCTGATAAAGCATCATAACTATACTTATCCTGAATATTCCTTAATATTAAAGACATCGGAAATAGGGAGTAGGGTTTATAAATATTCAGTGTCAGCCGGTTATCGTTTAAAGCGCTAAACATCCTGACTGCCCCTTTTGTTAAGAAAAATATTTTTTTACTCTTCGGATTGATCACTTGTTTTCCCCTGGCAAAAGTCTTTAACCGATATTTACTAAAAAAAGATAAAAGTAGTGTTTGAACCTTAGGATGCATAGAATTCATTGGGAGATAAGCGGGGTAAAATTAGACAAACACTGGTTTTGGAATGGCTGCTCAATTTTTTTACACCAAAACTCTTTTTGGCTTCTGTCTATCGGGTCTGAGATAATTTGGCTGATAATTGTTTGGTAGCATTCCTGTTTGACGCTTGGGGGGGTATTTTCGCATATAAATATGGCTTGACCCCGACCGCCAACAGAATAAAATGATCCAGCGTTTACAACAATACAGTTGTCATACCATTTAGCGCCTGCCTGTTGGCAGAGTTGAAATGCTTTAGAAGGATCGCCATTTGTTAAAGGGTGTATTTGCCTGGCTACATTATCCATACACCAAGCGGCATATTGATCATTGCCAACTTCCTGACACAGTTGAGATGTTTTAGCAATATCTCCTTTGTTTATTTGATAAATCCTGGCAGCCTGGTTTAACCAACAACCTTTTTGGTATTTTTCTTCAAATGCATTACAGGGAAAATACGGGTCGTTGGACAACCAATCCCTTTTTTGTTCCTTCGCGGTCCCCCAATCATGAACACCAAATAAATTTTCCATAAAGGCGCCGTTATGACAAGAGCTTAAGGCTTCCGGAAATTTATCTTCTTTTTCATAAAGCCTGTCACAGGTTTTTAATGCCTGCGGTAGATCATAATTCCAAATCGCCAGGATCGAGTGGCCAGCTGCATGGACACATTGGAAATACCTAACAGAGGATTCTTTACATTTATCAGTCATCTTGGTGATTGCATCAAACCCTTGGTCTGATGCAGCCTCAATAATCGCTCCATGATAGCAAGCATAAAGAAAGTAGTCTTTGCACTTTAAAATAGCATCTACTCCGTATTTTTGGTAGGCATAGAAACCAATCTGATGAACTACCAGATGCCCTTCACCGGTGTGGGGCAGTGGTGAGCGTTCTAAGATTTCTAAGGCTTTCTCCACATCAACCCTTTCTACTAATTTCCTGGCGGCTTTTAAACGAACTGCCTGTTCAGAGGACATAATATCTTTCATTTCCGGGACATCCTCTTTGGCACCTAAAACAGAATTGGGGGAAGAATTGTTAAAATTAATTGAAGACTGTTTATTATTCGATTGTAGAGAGGTCTTTTTTGGCTGGTGGCGGTATTCCTGCAGTTGAAAAACAACTGCCGCAGTAATAAAAAGAAGTAAAATAATTTTAAGGTTGACTTTACTATTTCTTTTATTCCATTTAAACTTCATTAATCTTGTATAACAGAACCTGAGAAAATTTTCCAGATGCTTACTAAATATTAATGTACTCTGTTCTTTCTTTTTACCCGAAGTTGGGCAAGGGATTTCTCCAGGATTGCCAATGTTTCTACATATTCTTCATCAGATAATTTTTGTTCCAAAGCTTGCTCAGCTCTTTTTCTGGCTTCCTCAACCTTTTTCTCATCAATCTCATCCTCATCTACAGCCAAATCTGTCAATATTGTCAGGGTGTTTTCTGCAATCTGCATAAACCCTGCCCCAACAGCCATAACCTGGGTTTTATTCCCATGTTTTATCTTTAATTCTCCGGGAACCGTTTTTGCCATCAAATTTGCATGGTGGGGAAGTATACCCAGTTCACCTTCAGATGACGGCAGTGTCACAAGATCAACCAATCCTTCAAAAATCTGCTTTTCCGGAGTGACAATTTTTAAATTCAGCTGGGACATACTTGGAATTATATTCAATTTATAGTAGCATTGCCAATATGGCAGAACACGGGTGCGGGGCGATAATAATAACCTGTATCGACTACCGCTTTCAGGAATATATCAATAAGTGGATCGGGGAAAATTTCTTGCCCGGCACATATGACAGGGGGGCATTTGCAGGCGCTGCAAAAAGCCTTGATACCATAGTTGAACAAGTCGGGATATCTGCCAAACTGCACCATATAAAAAAAGTTGTTTTAATCAACCATGAGGACTGCGGGGCATATGGGAAAGAGGGGAGAATTGACCAACATATCAAGGACCTTAAAAAAGCCCGTCAAAGAATTACAAAACAGTACCCCATATTTGAAATAGATACCTTCTATCTTAAACTTGATGGTACTTTTGAACAGGACTTCTAGCCCTATAGTTTGACAAACCGGCGGATTTAAGATATAATCATCGCATGATTATTGAATCAATTTCCCATACTGTGGAAGTAAAAAGGAATTTTGTGAAACCGGCCGAACAGGTTGTGAGAAAACTTGCAGAGGATTACAGCAAGTCATACATGTCATACAGGAATGCTGTTTGGCTAGATAATAGTGGTGCTGACTACTTTATTATCGGTAGGATACCGGCGCTGGAATTTCTTTTGCAGTCATTGAACCAAAGCAGACTGGTCAAACTTGTTAAAATAGGTACGTCGTTTGATCAAATCCAAAATGTAAAATTTGAGTCTTTCCCAATGATAGGCGAAAGCGCTATAAGAGGTGTCCTTGAATATTATGAAGCAGCACAATCCGAAGTATGCCGCGCTTACCATGCAAGCATGATATCACCCGGCAACCGGTTTGTGTTGGAAAATTGGCTGGGAGCAAGCTCGGTATATGAGGAATTTCTGGCTGCAATCGGACAGTCCCAAGCCGCTTTAAGAATCGCAAATTTTGCAATCAACAGATTAAACGCCCAAGTTTTCCACAAATTAGCACAGAATTCTCAACATGAAAGAATATTTACCCATTGACTTCTGTTTAGAATTTAACTTAGAGAGAAATGGTTTAATTTGGAAATTTTTGGGTTTACCGCTAGCAAATGACACGGGTTTTACTTCACATATGATCAATTACGTTAATTGTTATGTAGATTGGCACGATGTTTATAAAAATCCAAGAGAAGCCAGAATGCACATGTATTTAGACGGACTTCACCCTCTTGGTTTAGAAAAACCAAACTTTGAAGAAAAACTATTCAGGATGAGAAGATGGGCGGATGCCATTTTAGCTTTTGATTCAATAATGACGGATGATTATAATCCCAAGATAGATGTTAATGAACTAAAAAAAATGCTAAGTAACAGTACTCTTCCAAGACCCAGTATTTTAATACATCCAACAGGAAAAGAAAGTTTAATCAAACTTTTTAGTAATTTAGATTGCTTCTATAACCCATACGATAGACATTTGAATACTGCCCCAATCAAACATAATTGGAACGGTTTTGTAGACAACGTAAAATCTGGAAAATTTATAGAGGAATGGAAACGTCAAAAAGGGAGATAGGTTATTTTAAATCTTCAGCTCCACCGATCATGATCATATAGAAAACAGTTTTTAGTTAATTTTTAATCTCTGATTCTGGTGAATTTTCTTTTAAAATTTTTGCCTGATTTTATTGCTCTTAAAAGAACTTTCTTTTTATTTTCTACTGACTCATCTTTTAAACGCAGCAATATTACACCGAAATGAACTAATTTTTCTTTGAAGACTAATTCACCAAAATCTTTGTCCATGGTTAGGAGAATTCTATTTTCTTTATTGGCAATATCTAAAATGTCAGAATCAGGTTTATTTAGAGCTACTTCTATTGCAGAAATTACATCAAGACCTAAATCTTTTAAGTATTTAGGTATTTGAATACCCAGATTTTCATCTGTTATAAATTTCATGAAGGTAAGAGACAGCTTGGGATTGGGGTTTGGAAACCTGTTTTACAGCATATTCTACAGCTGCTTTAATATCAGCTTCCTCAAGTTGTGGGAAATCTTCTAGAATGTCTTTTATAGTTAACTTCTGAGCTAAAAGCCTTAAAATTTGCTCCACTGTTATTCTTGTCCCTGCAACAATTGGTTTTCCCAACATAATTTTAGGATCAGTTATAATCTTTGGCATAAACTTATTATAGCATAGAGTGGGTTACTTTAAATCTTCAATTCCACCAACCATATAGAAGGCCTGTTCGCCTTTGGAGTCATGCTTACCTTTAATAATCTCTTTAAAAAGCTGGACGGTTTGTTTTAAGGTTACATATTTGCCTTTTCTGCCGGTGAATGCTTCTCCTACAAAAAAAGGTTGAGAAAGAGCCCTTTGGATCTTCCTGGCGCGGGTCACAATCAGTTTATCTTCATCAGACAACTCTTCCATGCCCAAAATAGCGATAATATCCTGCAGATCTTTATACCTTTGCAAAACTTTTTGCACTTTCACAGCTATGTCATAATGCTCCTGGCCAACTATTTCAGGGGTAAGGGCTCTTGAGTTGGAAGAGAGGGGGTCAACTGCAGGATATAATCCCTGTTCAGCCAGTGACCTTTCCAGGGCGATAGTTGAGTCAAGGTGGGCAAAAGTTGTGGCTGGCGCGGGATCTGTATAATCATCCGCCGGGACGTATACAGCCTGCACTGAGGTAATAGAGCCTTTTTTGGTGGAGGTAATCCGCTCCTGCAAAGCACCCATTTCAGTAGCCAAAGTCGGCTGGTAACCCACGGCAGAAGGAATTCTTCCCAAAAGCGCTGAGACCTCTGACCCAGCCTGAGAAAACCTGAAGATATTGTCAATAAACAACAGTACATCTTTACCCTGCTCATCCCTAAAATATTCAGCCATTGTCAGGCCTGACAAAGCAACACGCTGCCTGGCGCCGGGAGGCTCATTCATCTGGCCAAAAACCATGGCTGTCTTATCAATCACCCCTGAGGCGATCATCTCGTGGTATAGGTCATTTCCTTCCCTGGTTCTCTCACCGACACCGGTAAAAACAGAGTAGCCTCCATGCTCTGCAGCAATATTGCGGATCAGCTCCTGGATTAAGACAGTTTTGCCAACTCCAGCGCCTCCAAATAACCCAACCTTTCCGCCTTTGACAAACGGCGCTAAAAGGTCAATAACTTTTATGCCTGTTTCAAAAACCTCCGAAGTTGTGGACTGCTCATCAAATTTTGGAGCGGGCCGGTGGATGGGCCAACGCTTTTTTGTCTTGACAACACCTTTGTTATCTACAGTATCCCCCAAAACATTAAAAAGCCTGCCTAAAACTTCTTCACCAACAGGTACAGAGATCGGGGCGCCTGTATCAAAAACTGTCATACCGCGCTTTAACCCGTCGGTAGAAGACATAGCCACAGCCCTTACAACACCATCTCCTAAATGCTGCTGTACTTCCACAACTAGTTTCGCTGATCTCACCTCGGTTGCGCGCACCTCCGAGGTGTGCTTGGGGAGCGCAATCTCCACTGCATTATAAATTGCAGGCAGTTTCTTTTCGCTGAATTGAAGGTCCAGTACCGGGCCAATGATTTGAACTATTTGTCCTTTATTCATATCACTCCAACGCTGCCTGGGCAGATGTTATCTCCAAAAGCTCATTTGTTATCCCTGCCTGGCGCGTTTGATTATAACTAAGCTGCAAATCCTCCACAAGTTCCTTGGCATTATCTGTAGCATTTTGCATGGCTATCATCCTGGCTGAATGTTCTGAGGCCTTTGTTTCTAAAAGCGCCTGGTAAATTTTAGTTTCAATCTGGTGGTTTAATACAAAGTCCAAAAGGTCGTTAGGGTTGGGATCAAAGAGGAATTCGCCACCTGTTACACCTCCGAGGTGTGATCCAGATGTCACTTTATCTTCACCTCGGAGGTGAGCAGTGTCAGGGTTCGTAACTACTGACACATTAATTGGCAAAAGCTTTACAATTTTTGGCTCCTGTTTTAAGGTTGAGATAAAATCCGGATAAATTATATAAACTTCTCCAACCCCACCGCTTAAAAATGTTTCAATTAAGAGTTTGGCAATCTGTTTTGCCTGCCTGAATGTAACAATCTCCGGGTTTTCAAAATCCGCCTCCAGTTTATTTCCTGTCCTGATTACAAAATTCCTGCCTTTTTTACCAACTGTGTAATATAAACTGTTGTTCCCGCGGAAGCGGGAATCCATCAATATCATTCTGAATATATTAGTGTTCAACGCCCCGCACAGGCTTTTGTCCGTAGTCAAAAGTAAAACAGCCGCACCTAACCCATCATGTGGCTGTAAAAGTGGGCTTAACTCTGGCTGCACATTGGATGACAATTTCGCCAAAGCGCCTGCCAAGGTTAAGTCGTATGGCCTGCCAGACAAAGCCTGCGCTTGGGCTTTTCTCATCTTTGTCGCCGCCACCATTTGCATGGCTTTGGTAATTTGGGAGGTATTTTTAACCGACCTGATTCTTCTTCTTAACTCACGTGTATTAGCCATATTTTAAATTGCAAATTAAAAATTATTTTTTATTTGTTTTCTGAAACATCTTCATAAACTCAGTGGTAATTTTCTCCAACTCTTTAGTCAATTTTTCATCCAACTCTTTTTTTTCAGCAATTTCGCCTAAAAGTTTTTTCTCTTTCAACCTTAAATTTTTGATAAACTCTGTTTCAATCTCTTTAACTTTTTCAACATCAACCTCATCAAAATACCCGTTTGTGACAACCCAAAGGATAACAACTTGTTCTTCAACAGGAACAGGGGAGTAGGGCGGCTGTTTTAAAACCTCTGTTATACGCCTACCTCTTTCGATCTGCGCCTTAGTAGAAGCATCCAGATCTGATGAAAACTGGGCAAAAGCAGCCAGTTCCCTAAATTGGGCCAAATTCAACCTTAATTTCCCCGCAACTGATTTCATGGCTTTAGTCTGGGCTGCACCGCCAACCCTGGACACTGATAAACCCACATTAAGGGCCGGCCTTGTCCCTGCATAGAATAAATCAGACTCTAGGTAAATCTGCCCGTCTGTAATGGAAATAACATTGGTCGGAATATAGGCGGACACATCTCCAGCCTGCGTTTCAATAATCGGTAAGGCTGTCAGGGAACCTCCGCCAAAATCCTGGTTTAATCTGGCAGCCCGCTCAAGTAACCTGGAATGCAGGTAAAATACATCTCCTGGATAAGCTTCGCGGCCAGAAGGCCTTCTCAGCAGAAGCGACATCTGGCGGTAAGCCCAAGCATGTTTTGACAAGTCATCAAAAATGACCAGTGCATCTTTCCCCTGGTCCATAAAATATTCACCGATTGCACAACCTACGTAGGGAGCAAGATATTGCATGGATGCCGGGTCGGAAGCAGATGCCACAACCACAATTGTATGGTCCATGGCTTTATTTTCTTCAAGTTTGGCCACAAGCTGGGCAACCTTGGAAACTTTTTGGCCGATTGCCACATAAATACAAATAACAGGACTTTCACCTCGGGGGTGTCCACCAGACTTAAACCGAGCTTCACCCCCGAGGTGGGCCTGGTTGATGATGGTGTCAACAGCTATTGTAGTTTTACCGGTATTGCGGTCACCGATAATAAGCTCCCTTTGGCCCCTGCCTATAGGGATCATGCTGTCTATGGCCTTAATGCCTGTTTGAAGAGGGATATCAACACCTTGGCGGGTTATAACACCTGAGGCAATTTTTTCAACAGGATAATATGTCTTAGTCTTGACCGGACCTTTGCCATCAAGCGGCTGGCCTAAGGCATTAACAACCCTACCTACCAAAGCTTCTCCAACAGGCACTTCTAAAACCCTGCCTGTTGTTTTTACCAAATCTCCCTCTTTAATTTTGGTAAAATCTCCCAGGATAACCGCACCAACGTTGTAGGTTTCCAGGTTCAAAGCTAAGCCAAAAATTGACCCGGGGAATTCAATCAGCTCAGAGGCCTGGACATCTGATAACCCTTCTATCCTGGCAATACCGTCTCCCACTTCCACAACAGTACCGACATTGGTCTTGCCTGCCTTCATTTTCAAACCCTTAATTTCTTTTTCAATCTGGTTGATTATATCTGACATTTTTAACTTCTTATTACGTTTCTGACTTGTTCAATCCTGTTGGCAAAAGTGTCCTCAAAAACTTCATCACCTATCTTAAGCCTAAAACCTCCCAAAAGTTCCGTGTTGATAACAATTTCGGTTTCAAAAATTTTCTGGTTCATACTGATTAATTTAGTTATCCCATTAAGTTGATGTTTTGATAACGGGTAAGGAACTTCAACAATCAGCCGGTGTTTATCCAGCTCATTTTTAATAAGTTTCATATATAAGTTTAATGATTCAACCGCTTCACCCTTAGGCTGTTTTTTTAAAAGGTCTAAAAACATCCTAACCTTTTGGGCGCTTAACTTATCATTTACAAAACTCTCCCTTGCAAGTTTGATAATTAAATTTTTTAAGTTGGCATTTTTAGTCATTTTTAAAGTTTTTTAATAGCGCTATCAACTACCTCTTGCTGTTTTTTAAGATCCAATGAACCTGCAATAACTTTCCTCAAACTAACAATAACTACCTCAGACAACTCTTCCCTCATCTCCTGTTGCATCTTCTCCCGCTCTGATACTATCGCCTGCTGGCCTTTGGCCAGCATATCTTTAATGTCCAACTGTGCTCTTGCATGGGCATCCGCTAAAACCTGTTCCCCTGATTTTGTAGCTTCATCTATAATTTTTTTAGCATCATTTGCAGCCACTCTTAAAACCTTTTCTTTCTCCTCTTCGGTTTTTAAGAGTTTTTTTTCAATCTCCTCCGCATTTTTTAAGCTTTGGGCAATGGTATCCTTACGCTCTTTTAACACCTTAAGGATTGGCTTATAAAGCAGCTTTTTAAGTATAAAAAGCAGCGCCAAAAAATTAACTATCTGGGCTGCAAGCAGTATAGGTTGTACACCAAAATCTTTTAAAAAATCCATAGAGAATTAAATACGAAATTCGAATATCGAAATTAGAAACAAATTCAAAAATTAAAATTAAAACATTTTAATTTCAGTCTTATTTCGTATTTCGGATTTCGTGCTTCGTATTTTACTTAGTGAATGCTATCACCAAAGCATAAATGGCGATGGCTTCGGCAAAAGCCATACCC
The DNA here is from genome assembly GCA_016186955.1 of Candidatus Daviesbacteria bacterium. Classification (GTDB taxonomy): domain Bacteria; phylum Patescibacteriota; class Microgenomatia; order Daviesbacterales; family UBA10151; genus JACPKP01. The sequence continues at coordinate 43,925 of JACPKP010000006.1, forward strand.
AAAAGCATGGCCGGCAAAATTTTGCTTTGGGCTTCCGGATTCCTGCCTATAGCCTCAACAGCTTTCATACCGATAAGACCAATCCCCAACCCCGGGCCTAAGGCGCCAACACCAATTGCTATGGCTGATGGTAAATGCTCCATTTTATTTTGGACAAATTCGGTCATAACTTAGCGGTTTCAATCAGCGTTTTACTGCCGAATTGTCCACTACAACCTTTAATTTGTATTCCCTCCTTTCTTTAAATTTTTAATTTTAACTTGCATTTTTGACCTTTTATTTTTGAATTTTGGCTTAATGGCTTTCGTGTTTTTCGCTCAAAAGCACCATAAAAACCAGCGTCAGCATCATAAATACCGCAGCTTGTACAAACCCAACTATAATCTCCAGAAAATAAAAGGGGAGCGGCAGCAGGAAAGCAGCAATGTTTGAGATTGTTGCCAAAACTACCTCTCCTGCAAATATATTACCAAAAAGCCGAAAGGAAAGCGACATTATCTTGGTAAACTCAGATACTATCTCCAACATCCCGACGAAAAGGAAGATCGGGTTTAGCGAAACCCAGCGGATTAGATAATTTTTAATGCCCAGATATTTTACCGCCAGGATATGGGTTGCCGCTGCGGAAACCAGCGCCAAAGCCAAGGTAGTATTTAAATCTGAGTTCATTGAGCGAAGAAGCGGCGCCCCATTAAAACTGATGGTGGAAAACCCCGGTAATAGGCCGAGGAGGTTTCCCATCACAATCAGCAGGAAAAAAGTCATGACAATTGGAAAAATAACAGCAGTTTTAGAGTGTGCCAGGTCTTCAACGGTCTGAAACCCCAATTCTACAACCATCTCAAAAAAGTTCTGGATCCCAGAAGGAACCTTCTGAATTCTCCTGGTTGCCAGAAAACTTAGTATTACCAAAAACCCCATTGTTATCCAGGTTACAAGCAGAGTATTGGTTAAAGGCAGGCTGCCGATTTGTCCGATAATTTCCGGTTTCAAAACTATTTCATTTTCCATATTCAATCCTAAGTATTGTAACCAATAGCAAGGTGACGAGTCAACAGATTCAACTGTAGAAGTTTAGGAGTTGTCAAAACTTTGTCATCTCTCGCGAATGCGAGTATTTCTGAAACAAGTTCAGAGATTCCTCGTTATACTCGGAATGACAGCTTCTTTGTTAAATCCTGAACAATTACCTTGTCATGCTGGTTCACCTGGAACCCTTGACAACTATGGGTTAGATGTGTTAGGATTCTTTTTACGCACATTGACAAGGGGTTGGGGAGGAAAAATTCGGAGGAGGAGAAAATGGGATTTTTGAGTAGTTGGTTCGGTTCGCCGGATGAAGTCCGGCTCACCCGGGAGGAGCTGACCGAGGCTTTGTCCTTGATCGGCACCACCCCAGCGGGGTTGGCTGGGCTCGCCAAGCAAGACTCTGCGGAGCTTTCCCGGCGGGCGGCCGAGGAAACCAAAAATGCCGACACGGCCGAGGCGGCCGTGTTAGCAGCGTACAACAAGCAGCTTCGTCAGCTGCAGCTCGAGCGGGACGGTGGTCTCGCTAATGCCGCATACACGCGGGGTTTGGCGCGAATCATTGACCGCAAGGCACAAATCCAAGCCTCGCTCGCGGGAAAGCTCGCGGGCTAACAGAACATCCACACCTCCTCCTCTTCCCCTTTTGCCGGCCTGGGGCCGGCGTGCGGCCCCCTACCACCGTGGTAGGGGGCTTCTTTTTATTGGAGTCTGCCGAAAACCGTGGACTGTAGTCCACGGATGAAGGCGACGGAAAGAAGCGGAGCTTCATCTTTTTTAAAATGTTATAATACCGATTATGTCTTCTGAAAAGTTTGAAACTTTAAGCGGCATACCCCTGGAAACTTATTACTCCCCTAAAAAACGCGGGAAAAATTATAAAATAAACCTGGGCAATCCCGGTGAATATCCTTACACAAGGGGGATCCACAAAACTGGTTACCGGGGGAAACTTTGGACCATGCGCCAGTTTGCCGGCTTTGGGACAGCCGAGGAAACCAACGGGAGGTTTAAATATCTTTTGTCAGAGGGCCAAACAGGGCTTTCCACAGCCTTTGACCTGCCAACCCTTTACGGAAGGGATACCGACGACCCGGGCAGGGATGCCACCGAACCACCTGCATGGCCTGACTTTGGCGAAGGCGGGGTAGCATGCTCATCACTTTTGGATATGGAGGCGCTGTTTAAGGATATCCCCCTGGAAGATGTCTCCGTATCAATGACCATTAACGGCCCTGCCTCAATAATTTGGGCGATGTTTTTGGCAAACAGTGATAACAGGGGGTTTGAGAGAAAAAATTTACGGGGGACGCTGCAAAATGATATATTAAAAGAATTCCATGCTCAAAACGAACAGCTTTTTCCGCTCCGGCCCAGTATGAGGCTGGTCGCCGATACTATTGGTTTTGCCATAAAAGAAGTCCCGCTTTTTAACCCGGTCTCCGTTTCCGGTTACCACATCCGGGAAAAAGGGTCAACAGCGGTCCAAGAGCTGGCTTTTACCTTATCCGACGGGTTTGCCTATCTGGATGAATGCCTCACCCGGGGCATGGATATTGATGAAGTGGCGCCAAGGCTTAGTTTTTTCTTTAACTCCCACAATGATTTTTTTGAAGAGATCTGCAAATTTAGGGCTGCCAGAAGAATTTGGGCCAAGGAATTGAAGGAAAAATACGGGGCAAAACAGGAACGAAGTTGGAAACTCAAATTCCATACCCAAACCGCAGGCTGCAGTCTTTACCAAAACCGGATTGCCAATAACGAAGTCAGGATCACCCTGCAGGCTTTAGCAGCTGTATTGGGAGGGACGCAAAGCCTGCACACCGATGCCATAGACGAGGCTGAATCCCTGCCTACCCAGGAAGCAGTTAAAAAAGCCCTCCGCACCCAGCAGATCATCGCTTATGAATCCGGGGTTGCCAAAACCGTTGACCCTTTGGGCGGAAGTTATTTTATAGAAGGGCTGACAAACCATATGGAACAAGAGGCAAGAAAATATTTTGAGGAGATTGAAAAAATAGGCGGTGTTATAGCTGCCGCTGAAGAAGGCTATCAAAAATATGTGATTGAAGAGGCCGGGTTTGAATATGAGATGGCCAAGGACCGGGGGGATCTGGTGATCGTCGGGGTGAATAAATTTTTAGACCCAAGGGATGCGCCCACTGTCCGCAACAAAGACCCACAAGGTTTATCAAGACAATTGGACAGGCTAAAAAATTTAAGGGCAAACCGCAACAATGATGAGGTTTTAAAATCCTTAGCTAAATTAAAAGATGTATGTCAAGGCCATGAAAATGTCATGCCGGCGCTGGTTGATGCAGCCAAAGCATATGCCACACTTGGTGAGATGACAAATAAAATGAAGGAGGTGTTTGGGGAAGCGCAAAGGCCAACTTAAATTATGGTTGAATGGGAATTTAAAAAATTAAACCCAAATAGTGTAACTTTTGCCAGGCTTGATGGAGAGCTGGAAAAATTAAAGGCAGACTATACAAAAGTTCTCAGGATGGCTTTAGAATCTAAAGTTTCCTCTCCTTCCTTTTCAAAATATCCGGTTAGAGGCAGCCTGGGGACACCGGACTCCCACAAAATGTTTGCAGGAAATATTGAGTATGGGTTTTGCCAGGCGCTTCATATGGAGGAAGCTGCTGTGGCATCATTCCGCTCAATATATAAAAGGCCGGGCCGGCAGCGGGCTATTTTGGGGATTGTTGCAGGAAATCCGGAAATTTTTACCGGACCTTGCGGAAACTGTAGGGACATCCTGCTTGATGAATTTAACCCAAACCTTGAGATAGTTTCAGGCTCCCCAACAGGCGGCACGGCAATTGTCTCAACACTTGGGGATTTTCTATTTGACAGGTTTAAAAAAATCCCCAGGCAAAATGCGCTAACCCTGGCGCCGGATGGTTTTATCACCAAAGTCTGGGACACGCTGCGGGAAGGGGAGAGGCTTACTTTTGACGGGTGCTCACCAGACAATATCCATCCGGAGAGAAGATATTATGCTTCCATTTCCACAAAACGGAATATTTATTTTGGCGGACTGGACCTAATGTGTGATGACCATCCCATTTATCCGCTTAGGGATGCAATAAGAAGCGCACGGAGAACACATGATGCGGATATAAATTATGTTATAGTCCTGGGTAAAAATCCCTCAAACAACCCTCCCCATGTCATGTACAAAGACAGGCAGCACCTTTTCGAGCTTAACTGCCAGCAGGAAATGCTTTTAGGAAGACAACAGAACCCCAAGGTTTACCTGGTGTCCCAAAAAGAGCGGGGGGGTATAGGTAATGTCTGGCAAACTTCTGTCAAGGAGTGGCTGCCTTGCCCTTTTAGTGCAAGAAATTTTGGGGATGAATTTGTAAAAAATTTAACTCAATATTATCAAAACAAAAACAACTCCAAACCTCCCCAGCTCTTTTGGCGGATAAATTAACAGGGGAGAGAGTAACCCCTCCCTTATTTTTTAAAATCACTGATACCCTTTGGCCTGAAGTTTAAAAAGTTATGTTATAATTCCTTTATGTTTAAACAAACAGAAAAAGTTTCCGAATATGAGTTGCCTATTAAAATATGGCCTCAAAAAAATGGAGGCTTTGTTGTAACCTCACCCTTGTGGAATGACTGTTATGCACAAGGAGACACAGTGGACGAGGCAGTACTGGAAATTACCGCACTTGCTCAATCTTTAATTGAATTATATAAGGAAGAAGGGTTAAAAATCCCTCTAAAATTAGCTGGTGAAAAAAAGTTTGATAACCCAAATCTCTCTGTGCCAATTTTAGTAGCAGTATGAATCCTCTCACGTACAGAGAAATTATCAAAAAGGCCCGTAAAGTGGGTTTTGTATTCCGCAGGAACACAGGAGGAACCCATGAAATCTGGTGGAATGAAGCCAAAAGGAAAACATGTATTATCCCTCACCACCATGAAATTAAACCGGGAACTTTAAAAAATATCTTGAGACAAATGGGACTAACTGAAGCAGAATTTAAAAAACTATAATCTTACTGATACCCCTTGGCCTGAAGTTTAAAAAGCCCAGCATATTGACCGTTTAATTTTATCAGCTCTTTGTGGCTGCCTGATTCAACTATTTTCCCGTCTCCTATCACATAAATTTTATCCGCATTCCGAACAGTTGAAAACCTGTGGGAGATTATAATCACTGTTTTATCTTTAGAAAGTCTCTCAACCCGGTTAAAAACCTCGCTTTCAGCCTTGGCATCAAGCGCTGCGGTGGGTTCATCCAAAATTAAAACAGGGGCGTTTCTGAAAAAAGCCCTGGCCAGGGCAACCTTTTGCCACTGGCCGCCGGATAACTCCTGTCCGCCCTCAAAGGTCCTGCCCAGCATCTGGTCGTAATTTTCCTCCAGATCTTCAACCATTGACTTTGCCCCGGCATTTTTAACGGCATCCTTAATATCCGCTAAATTATTGTCTCCCCAAACCCTGCCGAAGAAAATATTTTCCCTGACACTATATTCATACTTGCTGTAGTCCTGAAACAATACCCCCAGGCTTTTCCACCACGATTCAAGCTCCAAATCCTTCAGGCTTACCCCATCCACCAGGATTTCCCCAGAGTCAACATCATAAAACCTGGCCAGAAGTTTTACCAGGGTGGTTTTGCCGGCGCCGTTTTCCCCAACCAACGCCACTTTTTCTCCGGGATCAACAGTCAAAGAGAAGTTATCAAAAACCTTTTTATTGGTCGCTGGGTAAGTAAAGCTGATGTTTTTAAACTCGATGGCAGGCGTTTTATTAAAATCCCGCTTGATTGGATTTTCCCTTTCTGCAACCAGCGGTTGCTTGTCTAAAACCTCAAACATTGACGAAACATAAAGGCTGGTTTCAAACATGTTGACCAGGTTGCGGAAAAACCCGGCCACGCCGTTTTGGAAGTTTGAGACAGCTGTCGTAAAGTAGCTGATGTCACCGATGGTGATCTTTTTTGATATTGACTGCATGATGATGAAAACCAATATGCCAACAAATACAATTCCGCTGAATAAGTCAAACAGCATATTCAAAAAAAGGTATTTTGTGGCAAGATCCCGGTTTTTTTTATAGAAGTTTTCATGCAGCCCCCTCATCTCCCCTAAAAACCAGGCCGGCAGCCTGAAAATTTTCATATCCGCTATGGCATTTCTATCCTGCAAAAGCCATGACAGGTACCAGAATTTTTTTCTGTTGGGGGAATTCTCATCCCAAAGCACCCATGAAAGCTCTGATTGTTTAGTCCTGTTGATAAACTCAGGCACTGCAACAACCAAAATTACCAGTATCAAAACTGGGGAGAGGCTAAACAAAATCACCATTGATGCCGCCATCTGGACAAAACCCTGGAAGGTAAAAAATATATACTGGATCATATTAAGCGGCCTCCAGGCATAAGAATCCCTGACTTTCTCCAATGTATTTTTAAATTCGCTGTCATCAAAGTAGGCCAGATCCAAACTTGAGACTTTCAGCAAAACTTTCTGGTATAAAGCAATGGGGATTTTTGTATTGATTAACCTTAAGAAATAATCCTGGATGGAAAAAACAATGCTTTGCAGGGTATAGAGCAAAACCGCTGCCGCAACCAAAGCTGTTATAGATTTGTAGTCCGGCAAGCCTCCTGAGACAACCGGAACTATTTGGTCAATAATCAGCTTAAAATTATACGCTATGGCAAACGGCACCAGGGCGGGCAGGGTAACCGCTATGCTGTAAAAAATAAAAAGCCGCTTATCTATAGACCAGAAAAGTCTAATCAATCTTCCTGAGGTGATGATGGTGCTTTTAAGTTTGGTAAATTTTTCCGAGTATCTGGTTTTGAACATATTTTAATCCTAGCATAAAGGTTAAAAGATTGGGTATAATGAATATTACTCTTTAAACGGAGTGAGAAGTTATCTTTAAAATATGACAAATGACGAAAAGTATAAACTAATAACCAGGAATCTGGAAGAAGTTTTAACTGATAGAGAGCTAAAAGAGCTCATTGCTTCAGGAAAACCTTTAAAACACTACATCGGCCTTGAGATTTCAGGAAAAGCCCATGCAGGATGGGTTTTTATGATGCTTAAAATTAAAGACTTGCAGGATGCAGGCGTTGAAACAAATATTCTTTTGGCTGATTGGCATACCTGGCTTAATAAAAAACTTGACGGAACGTTAGAAACTGCCAAAAGGCTGGCAAGGGATTATTTTGAAGAAGCGCTTAAAGCAACAGCACTTTGCGCCGGAGCAGATCCTGATAGAATAAACTTTGTTTTAGGAAGTGAACTTTATAAAAAATTGGGAAGTGATTACTGGGCGAAAGTCATCAAAGTAGCCAAAGCCACTACAGTTGCCAGGATGATGCGCTCCACAACAATAATGGGGCGCAAAGAATCTGAAGTTTCAGACACTGCCATGTTATTTTACCCGGCGATGCAATCTGCTGATATTTTTGCACTTGGGGTAAATATAGCCCACTCAGGAACTGATCAAAGAAACGTTCATGTTGTAGCCAGGGAAGCAGCTGGGGAGTTGGGGGAAGAAAAACCAATTGCCATCCATCACCACTTATTACTTGGCTTAGCACGTCCCACTGGTATATACACACAGCAGGAGATAAAACAAGCACAACAAATTTCACAAGAACTTCCTGACAATTTCGATCAGGTAATAAAAAATGCCCAAGATTTATCAGGTAAACCTAGTTTAGATGCAATAAAATTGGCCTTGAAAATGAGTAAATCTGTTCCTGACAGCGCAGTTTTTATTCATGATTCCCCTGAAGAGATCAAAAGAAAGGTGATGAATGCTTTTTGCCCAGAGGGAAAGGTAACATTCAACCCGATTCTGGACTGGGTAAAATGGCTGATATTCTACAACCCCACAACCTTTACAGTAAAACGCGACCCTAAGTATGGATCGAATTTGACATATACGTCTTATTTTGATTTAGAAAAGGATTATGTTTCTAAAAATTTGCACCCCCAGGATTTAAAAACTGCAGTTGCGGATTGGTTAATCGAAAAACTGGAACCTGCCCGCAAATACTTTGAAGGCCCAAAAAGAAAAACTGCACTGGAGGAGATTGATAGATTAACAAATTAACTTTTACGTAAAAGGCCCTGACTTAAACCTAACCACAACCCTAATAAACCTACGAGACCTATTATGGTCTGCGGCCCTTCTTTGAGTAATAATTGAGTTACATAATCCATATCATGGCCTTGCGCTAATGATGCCTGAGTCATCCACAAAGTTGACCCGACAACTCCAATCAAAAAACCTGTTGCGCCCCATTTTAATGCATTCTTCCACGACCATCTCAAACCCCCTCTTTCAGAAGGCGCTTGAACAATATTTTGTGGTATTGGTTCTTGTTCCTGATAACTCATGATAAGAAGTTTATCACAACTTATCAACAATTGTATTTGTCATCTCGACCGTAGTGAAGAGGCCCCTTTAATCAAGAGATTCCTCGACTACGCTCGGAGTACCAGTTGACTGGGAAGAACTGAACTCATACTTGTAATTAATAACTCATTTCCTGTTCCCTTAACATCTCCTTTTTTACATTACTGTCTTGACTCTAATTCTCTCGTGTATTAGAGTTTTAAGAATGACAAAGATCTCAAGAATCCCTATAGAAGTAAGGCGGATGGGATATTTTATTTCAAATCTTTGGAATGCTTTCAGCCTTCTTGAAAGTAGGGAAGAAGCTGTGATTTTTTTGAAGGAACTACTAACTCCTACTGAAATAAGAATGATGGCAAAAAGAATCCAAATTGCTAAAATGTTGCTCGAAGGATATAAATATGATGACATCAAAACCCATGTGAGGGTTACTAATAATACTATTTCGTCAGTAAACAGTAAGCTGCAGTTTGAGGATGGTGGAGGATATTTAAAAATAGTAAAGCGATTAATTCAAATTGAGAGTAAAAGACAAGACAAATTGGAGGGTAAAAAAAGTATTTTTGATCCAGGTCCTTATGCTGGAAGAAAAACTACTGAGTGGCTTTTAAATAAATCTGCTAAGAAATTACAAAACTATATCAAAAGAAAATCCGTTGAGAAACAAACTGATTAACTCTGATACTCTCGTGTATTAGAGTATGTTTCGGAAAGATCTTTTCAAAAGTTGTTAACTTCGGAAAATTCAAAAAGAAAAGCTGCGCTGGAGGAAATGGAGAGATTAACTGCTAAGTAATTTAAAATCAACAAGATATCTGACAGGTATTTTTTCAATATATTTAATCCCGGGGTGAGGTAACAATTGTTGTAATATGGCATCCTGTAAATCAGATTCAACTTTTAAAATATACCTGAGGCAGAGCATAGGATTCGGGTGCCCGGGAAGCTCATGTATCACTTCTAAAACACCCTGCATTGTTTTAATATCCAATATAGTAGCTTTATAATCTGTATTTTCTGCAAGCTCTGCAGACAATTCATCTGCTAAATAATCACTTAATACATTCTCTGCTTCCATAGACAAAATTTAGCATATTTCCTGTAAAAATTACAACTCTTTGATTTTTCCCGATCATTATATCTGTTTGCAGTTGATTTTAAAATGTAATCCTGGGTGGTATCCCTAAAGTTTTTTGTCTCACCCCATATTTTTTCACCCAAATACCCCAAACTGCCCCCACCGTAGGGGGATAAAAACAGTGGCCACCATCTTTCAAACATTGTTTGCTGCATCTTCAGATGAAGTGCAGCTATATTTGCTTCACCAACCACAATCATTCCTCCGGCAAAAATAATTCCTCCCACTCCTCCAACTATAGTCCAGGGGCTGGTTATAAAATTTTTAAGTTCTTGCTTTGGCAGGTTAATGACGTCTTCAACCTTCAATGGCTTGTATGCACGTTCAAACATGTGCTCTATATAACATTATGCAGGATAATATGCAAGAAGGATTACTCAGGTCTTGGTTGCCTAAAACTCAACAAAAACGCAGCTGTCAGTAAACTTCCAACTACAAATCCTGTCAGAAAGGGCTGTTTATCTGGAAAATAATCAATCGCATTATTAAGCTTTTTGATCTGTGCATGAGTCCTGATAATAGCCTCAGCTTGTTTGACAGCCCAAAAACCTTCTAACCCATCTTTTTCCTGCATATGGTATTATTATCTTGAAAGAGCGGATTATTTGCAAGGACTAAAATGGATACATTTATCAGGAAATACCGCCTGCTTTATATAATACTTACTGCAATTGGAACCATAGCAATCATTTTGTTTGCATTGGCGCCTCTCTTTTACTAGAATCCACCCGCTTTGGTATAATTCCTTCATGAATCTGAACTCCTCCTTATTATCTATACCCGGCATTGGCTCATATTTTTCCTGGAAGCTTAAAAAGTTAAATTTAAATACCCTGGAAGATTTAATTTATCACTTTCCTTTCCGCTATGATGATTTTTCGGCAATAAAACACACCCTGGAAGCACAAATTGGGGACAAAGTGACAATTATCGGGGAGGTCTGGTCAATTAAAAATATCTATACCAGATACGGTAAAGTTTTAACCCAGGCAATTTTCAATGACGGGACATCGCCGGTAACTTTAACCTGGTTTAACTCCGCCTGGCTTACCAAACAAATTAAAGCAGGGGACAGGCTGCAAGTCTCCGGAAAAATCAGCAAATACAAAAACCGTTTCTCAATAATGATGCCTGTTTGGGAGAAGATTTCCGAAATCCGAAATAATACGCCCGCTTCGCGAACGAAATCCGAAATCCGAAATCCGTTGCATACCGGCAGGCTGGTCCCGGTTTATCCTGAAACTGAAGGGTTGTCTTCAAAATGGTTAAGGGCAAAGATATCTTTTTTCCTGCCAAAAATATTACCCCAGATAGAAGACCCGTTGCCCAACCGAATAAAAGAAAACATGCTTGATTTAACTAAAGCGCTGGGACAGGTGCATTTCCCTTCTTCCTGGGGAGAAATTGAAAAAGCAAGGCAACGTTTAGGTTTTGATGAACTGTTTTATCTCCAATTGGCTACTTTAAAATCCCGCCATGACTGGGAGTTGAAACCCACAATTGAAAAATTTCAAATTTCAAATTTCAAATTCCAAATTGTCAATTTTTTGGACAATCTTCCTTTTAAATTAACTACCGCCCAACAAAAAGTTATTGATGAGATCATGGTGGATTTTGAAAAAACTACTCCCATGAACAGGCTGGTGCAGGGCGAGGTGGGATCCGGAAAAACAGTTGTGGCGGCGGCCGCTGCTTTCATTGCATACCTGAACGGTTTTAAAACCCTTTATATGGCGCCAACGGAAATTTTAGCTTTTCAGCATTACACAACCTTAAGCGATCTTTTTAAATCCTTTAGCGTAGGGGTGGGGATTTATACCGGGTCAAGAAAATTTACATCCTCGTCATTGCGAGCGAAGCGAAGCAATCTCAAAAAAAAGATTGCTTCTTCGCCTTCGGCTCCTCGCAATGACGTTCCTGATATCATAGTCGGAACCCATGCATTGCTTTCATCTAAACTTCCTACTGAAAATGTGGGGCTTGTGATTGTTGATGAACAGCAACGCTTTGGTGTGGAACAGCGCTCGCTTTTGCGCTCAAAAGCCAAGGTGCCGCATTTTTTAACAATGACCGCAACCCCAATCCCCAGGACTGTTGCCCTAACTTTATACGGGGATTTGGATTTATCAATAATTGACAAACTTCCAAAGGGCAGAAAGAAGGTTAAAACATATGTAGTCCCCAACAAAAAACGCTCTGATGCTTATAAATTTATAGAAAAAAAGGTGCGGGCAGGCGGCCAGGTCTATATTATTACCCCTTTAATTGAGGAGTCAGAGACTATGCTGGCTGTAAAAGCGGTCAAGGTTGAATTTGAAAGGTTGAAAAAAGAGATCTTCCCGAAACTTAATTTAGGGCTTTTGCATGGCAGACTCAAATCAAAAGAAAAAGAGCAGGTTATCAGTGATTTTAAAGACGGTAAAATTAATATCCTGGTATCAACATCAGTAGTAGAGGTGGGGGTTGATGTTAAAAATGCCACTATTATGCTAATTGAAGGCGCGGAAAGATTTGGGCTGGCACAACTCCATCAGCTCCGGGGCAGGGTAGGAAGGGAAGAAAAACAGTCGTATTGCCTGCTCTTTCCGTCAACCGAAGAATCATCAATTAAATCCAGGTTGAAAAACCTGGAGCGGATTTTTGACGGGTTGAAACTTGCTGAGCTTGACCTGAAGATCAGGGGGTCAGGGGAGATTTTCGGCGCCAGGCAATCAGGCAGGTTTGAACTGAAAATCGCCAGCTTTCAAGACCTTAACCTGATAGAAAAAACCAGGGCTGCAGCCAAACAAATTTTGGCAGAGGATTCAACACTTGCCAAGTACCCACAACTTGCGCTAAAATTAGAAACTATAACATCAGGCGCAATGCCTGATTGATACTTTATGCCGCAGGAACCAAAGAAAAAACATTCTAAAGCAAGAAAGCGCACAAGACGAGCCTCTATTATTTTGGAGGCTGTAGATTTGGTGGCCTGCAAAAACTGCAACCAAAAGACCCTGGCTCACATGGCCTGCAGAAACTGCGGCTTTTACGCCGGAAAAAATATATTGAATATTAAGAAAAAAGCTGTTGTAATGCGCGCCTAGATGAAAACATCAAATGACCCAAGGCATCTGCAAAGAATAAAGGTCATGCAGGAACTTTTTGCCTGGAATTTTAAAAAAAATAGCGCTCCGGGGAGTGAAACGGGGAAAAAAATAGTCAGCAACCTAGCACAAATTGATTTATTAATCCAATCATCTGCACCCTCCTGGCCTCTGGATAAAATTAACAGGGTGGATTTGGCAATTTTGCGCCTGGCTGTTTATGAGCTTATGCTGGACAAAAAAAATCCGCTTAAGGTCATTATAGACGAAGCTGTGGAACTTGCCAAAGAGTTTGGAGGAGAATCTTCCCCCTCTTTTATCAATGGCGCTTTAGGTAAACTTATCACTGACAATCAAATCATGGTATAATACCCCCTTGACTTACCTTAACAATATTGCGTAAGTTTAAGAAAGCATACCCGCCAATATGCAACAACAAGTTATTGAGGAAATTGCAAAACATTTAGGAATTACCGCAGCTGACATAGATCCAAGCGCTTCTTTGGGTGAAGACTTGGGAATAGGTCCGGTTGAACTGACAGACCTGTTATCTGCAATCGCTGTTAAATTTAAAGTAAATTTTGAGCCTTCAGAACTGGAAGGGCTGAGAACAGTCAATGATATCGTGGTAATGGTTGAAGACCAAAGCTTGGAATAATGTTTAATGAGGACTTGCTTAAAAAGAAAATCTACCAGACCGCCTTCACCCACCGTTCTTTTTTAAACGAGAACAAGAAGGCAACTGAGTCTAACGAAAGGCTGGAATTTTTGGGGGACAGCGTACTGTCACTGATCATCTCCTCTTTCCTGTATAATTCACGCCCGCAAGATGCAGAGGGGGATTTAACAAACCTACGGTCATTTATAGTCAAAACCCAATCGTTGGCAAAAGCTGCAAGGTCGTTGGACCTCGGAAAATTCCTGGGGTTATCAAAAGGCGAAGAGATGTCCGGAGGAAGGGAAAATACCCAGATTCTCGCCAATACCTTTGAAGCCTTCTTGGGGGCTATTTATCTTGACCAAGGACTGGAGGCTGCAAGAAGGTTTATTGAAGATAACCTGCTGCCCTTTTTTACAGAAGAGCTTAAAAGCGGACCTCCCAAAGACGCTAAATCAATGCTTCAAGAGCTTACCCAAACAAAAACAAAGCAATCACCCAAATACAAAATTATCCAAACCTTTGGTCCTGACCATGCCAAAGAATTTAAAGTGGGGGCCTTTTTACAAAACCGCCAGATCGGGGAGGGTAGCGGACCGAGCAAGCAGGTGGCGGAGGAACAAGCTGCCAACAAAGCTTTGGATTTTTTCACCAAACAGGATTAGTGCTTGCTCTTCTCTCAATATCAGGCTATAATTTTAGGGTTAGAAATAGGATATCATATGCTAAAGATTAGACTCATGCGAATAGGTGCGAAAAAACGACCATTTTACCGGGTGGTGGCTGTTGATGAGAGAAATAAACGGACAGGGGGTTATCTTGAACTACTGGGAACCTATAACCCAATTAGCAACCCTCATGAAATAAATTTAAAACAGGACCGGATTGATGAATGGTTCAAAAAAGGCGCCCAGCCATCAGACGGTTTTTTGCGGATAATTGGTAAAGCGCCCCAAAGGCTGCCAAGAAAACCAAAGAAAACAGCAGTCAACCTTCAGGTTCCAAAATCAACTGAGCAAAAACCTTTAGCTACCAATACACAGTCTGATGAGAACAACCCTGAAAAAGAGCAAGACCAGAAAATAGGTTTATCAGAACCATCTTTAGAATAATGAAAGACCTTGTAGAATATATCGTTAAACAGATTGTCAACAACCCTGATGACGTATCAGTAGACGAGGAAAACAGTGAGGGCAGGGTCAATTTAACTCTTGGTGTAAATCCTGAAGATATGGGCATAGTAATCGGTAAAGGCGGACATACTATTAAAGCGATCCGCAAGCTTTTAATCATACGGGCTATGGCAGACAACAGTCTGGTAAATTTACAGCTTGCTGAACCTGCAGATAGCGGCAAGAATCCAACCGCCAAAGACAAACCCGGTCAAGGGCAGGAAGAACCGGCTTAAACCCTGGATGATGATACCCGGCCCAGCTATGAAGATTTCCATCATAACTTTATTTCCGGAAATTTTTCTTCCTGTATTTAACTCTTCAATTTTAGGAAGGGCGCAAAAAAAGGGTAAGGTAGCGTTTGAAATGATCAATTTACGGGATTTTGGCCAGGGGAGACATAAAACAGTTGATGATAAACCATACGGCGGAGGGGTAGGCATGGTACTGAAAGTTGACGTACTGGCTAAAGCTTTAAATTCAGCGGCAAGAGTCCAGAGTCCAGAGTCCAGGGTAATTTTGATGTCCGCCTCCGGTAAAACTTTTAACCAAACAAAGGCGAAGAGCCTTTCCAAGCGCAAACAATTAATTATTGTTTGCGGGCATTACGAGGGTGTAGACCAAAGGTTTATTGACAAATACATTGACGAGGAGATATCGATAGGTGATTATATCTTAACCGGGGGAGAAATTCCCGCCATGGCTGTAATTGATTCCCTCACCAGACTTTTACCGGGTGTTTTAGAAAAACCAGAAGCTACTAAAAAAGAGAGTTTTGAAAATGGGTTGCTGGAACATCCCCAATATACCAGGCCGGAAACTTTCAAGGGCATGAAAGTACCCAAGGTGTTACTCTCGGGAAACCATGCAAAAATAGCAAACTGGCAGGATGAAAAATCCCGCCAAAAAACTAATAAAGTCCGTCCTGACCTCTTGGGGTAATTCTTTTTCAAATGGCTTCCAGAATTGAAAAATGGCTTAAAATTGACAAATCAATACCACAAAGGATTGCTGTGTTAGAAAGTAAATATGCTGAGCTTTATGGTAAAAACCCCCGCAACCATACAGTCTTTCTGACGCCGGGAAGAGCTGAGGCTTTGGGAGGGCATACAGATTATAATGAAGGTTTTACAATCTCCGCCAATATCCCGCAAAACCTGCTTATTCTGGGTGAGGCAAGAGAGGATAACATAGGTTTGGTAAACTCCTTAAATCAAGACAACTCAGTTATTCCTTTTACGGTTGATGGAAAAAAACTTATTCTGGAGAAATCAAATCCAGGAGATAAGGATGCATGGTCAAATTACATTAAAGGGGTTGTTTGGGGCCTGTTAAAATACGGTATACCGCTAAAGGGTTTTAATGCAGTTTTAGAAAGTACTATCCCAACAGGGGCGGGCGTCAGCTCTTCTGCTGCCATAGAAGTAGCTGCCGCCAAGCTTGCAGTTGGCTTATCCAAGGCAGAAATAACAGACCTGGAACTTGTTAAGGTATGCAGGGAGGCTGAAAACAGTTATGTTGGAGTCCCATGCGGATATTTGGACCAGGCAACGATCACTTTATCCGATGGCAACTGGCTTTTTATAAGCCACAGAGCAGATGAAAATCTGCCGTTTACCTTTAAAAATATACCTTTGGATTTACAAGCCCTAGGCCTGTCTATGGTGGTCGGGTTTGACCCGGAAATCAAACATATCCTCACAGAAGGTAAATTTAAAGCCCGGAAAAAAGCATGCGATTATTCAATCTTGATACTCCAAGAGCTTTTAGGAGAAAAGGTTGTATCTCTGCGTGATGTTTCCCCGAAAAAACTCCAGCCCTTCTATAACAAACTGTCCGGTAAGCTTGGGGAAAGAAGAGCCAGGTGGATCAAACATATTGTTGAGGAAAATGAACGCGTCAAAAAAGCGGCAAATGCTTTAATAAAAGGGGATACAATAACCATGGGAAAACTGATGACAATTGCCGGGAAAAGCGCAATTTTCGGTTATGAGCTTGGTGAAGATACCGATGAATTGGGATTTGTTTATAACCTAGTTGTCAAAGAAAAAAAGGCTTGGGGAGTCAAAGGCATCAGGAATATGGGAGGGGGTTTCAACCCGACAACTATTGCTTTGATAGAAACGGACAAGGTGGAAAGGTATAAGGAGTCTGTTTCAAAATATTATCAGGCGGCTTTCAAAAGGGAGTACCGGCTATTCGATTTTATACCTGCACCAGCTACAGTAAGGCTTAAAATGGATTCATTGGAAAGGATTTGATTTCCCCTTAGCGCCTGTGACTTCTTCTGATTCTATAATTGGAGTGTTTTTCTGGAAATTTTTAATTTGTGCAAGCAGGGCTTCTTCATCTGTAGAAAGCGATGAAACAGGCTGGTCAATATTCCCAATACTGGTGGGCACACCCTGATAAAAAGCAGCCAGTGTGAGCGTAACCTGAATATTATTGGAAGCCCTCCCTCCGGTTATGTCCAATTGGTTGATTTTCATAACACGGGCAGCATCCTTGACCTTTAATATAAATTCTTTTAGCGCACTTACTTCACCGGTGGCTGTTATATTAATCACATAATCGGAAATTTTATCACTTGAGGGTTGTGCATTGCCGGATATGGCAAAATTCATATCATCAAGCTGCATTTTACTGCTTTGTAATAAAAACAACAGCTGGTTGGCTGCACCCGGGACATCTTTTTCAGCAGGGACAGCAGCCAAAGCTAATTTGAAATTATCCTGATATAAAGCTTTATCAGTTTGCCTCAAAATATCCAGTTTTTTACTTAAAGTGTCATTCCTGATATTTATATCTTTTATCAGTTTATTGGTTTCGTTTAAGGATTTAATATGGGGTACAATAATTAAAATGATTAAAATTAAACACACCAAAGCAGAGAAAACAGGCACTACCATCACCTTGTACCGGGACAGTGCGGGGTTTGAAAAAACTTCACTCAACTGTTCTTTAATCCTATTCATGTTTTGGCCTTTGCACCGGCTAAGATAATTGTTAAATCGAATCTGATATTGCCATTTGCCCCCCTGCTTAGGTTATCAACTTTGGCTGCAGCTATCTTACCTTCGTTTACCGAAGAGTCTGTCAGGTTACCAAAAAAAGTTTCCAGGGCCAATATGTTGGTCGTATCACCTGAAAATGAAGTCTGCCCGTTTTTTCCTATACTAAAAGTTAACATCCTGATATCTGCCGGCATTAAAGCTACAATCAAATTAAAAGACTGTGGCGGTAGTGAATCCTGCTCGTTCAAAGAGCTGATGCTTTTCAACCTATTTTTAAGCACAAAGCTTAGGATTTCTTCTTCGTGTAAAAAACTGACCTGTTCTTTGGTATTGTTTAATTTCTTTTCTGCTTCAGATAATTTTAAACGCTGGTAGATTTCCATCCCTAAAATTGTGGCGCTCAAAATTATTGTCAGAACAAGAAACAATATGGAAATCCGTAGTATTTTTTTTCTACTGACTTTTTCTTTAATTGAAACACCTATCTCCGGAGGCAGAAGATTGATTGAAATATTTGCCATTTATATTTGTTTTAAAGCTAAACCCACGGCTACTGAATAGAGTGGGCCTTCTGTAGCCAGTTTACCTTTTAGGCTGGGGTCTATATTTATAGTAGACCAGGGGTCAGCTTCCTGAACTTCCAATTCTAAAACACTGGTGAAATACCTGACTAACCCGGGTAATTGTGAACCACCCCCTGTTAATACCACCCTTTTGACAGGTATCTGGCGGTTTTGGATCTCATGGGCCTGGATGACCCTTTTGCCTTCTGCGGCAATTACATCAATAATCGGCCTTATTATCTGGAATAGTTTCCCCTCAAGCTGGTCTTCCAATAAACCATAAACTTTTTTATATTCTTCTGACTGGACTAGCTCAAAATTAAAATTTTGGGCGATGGCCCGGGTTAAGGCATTACCCCCGGTTGAAATTGACCTTGTTAAAAGTATCAGGTCTTCCGAGACAATTGCATAATCAGTGGTGGTTGCCCCCAGTTGAACTAGCAAAGTAGTCGGGGAATAAGGGTTAGTGCTGATCAACGATCTTGTTGCCGCAATGACCTCAGTCTCAATCACTACAGGTTTAAGTTCAGCTATCCCTAAAACTTTTAGGTATTTGTTGACTAACATTTTAGAGGAGGCTATAACAAACACCACTGTCCTGCTTTTGGGCCCTTTTTGCGGAGAGCGGAAAATAACCTGGTAGTTTAGATTAACATCCTGCACCGGCATAGGCACAAACTCCTCAGCTGCAAAACGGATTGCCTGGCCAAGCTCATCATCAGACAGGTAAGGCAGGTCGTAAATCACCCGGGTAAAGATTCTGGATTCAGGAAGGGCAATAATTACATCCTTGGTAGGCGCTTTTACTTCACTAACTAGGTTTTTGATGGCATTGGCTACAGCCTCTAAATCCAAATCCGAATCTGAAACAATACCCGGAGATGGTGATACCACATGACCTAAAGATACCAGTTTCTTATTTTTACCATCAGTTGACAGTACTACAACTTTTATGGAAGAGAAACCGATATCAAGCCCCATGGTTATTTTACCCATATATCCATTTTAAACATAAATAAACCAAAAGATCAAACGGGATTTTTTTACTTTTTGATTTGGTAACTGCCTTTAACCAGGGTATAGCTGCCTGAAGGGCCGGCGGAAAAAAGGGTAGAAGCAAGGCCTGTTTCATATTCAATTATGGAGCTGTTTAGGACCTTTATCTTCCAACCGGTTAATTCTTTAAAAGTATTGCCTGTCCCAGGCTCTATAATACCATTATTGGCATAAAATACCCCTGAATTACCATTACTGTTAAATTTTATGGCTGAGATACCATTGGTCCTGGAATCATAGGTTGACAGCGCCATTACTAAGCTGCTTCCCTGGCCTGTCCCGTTTAAGTGGTTGTTGCTGTTTAAAGTTATTATTCCTCCGCTTGAAGCATCACCCACAACTATAACCCCTGATGTTGTACCATAGCTTGAAGCAAGTGTAATAGTATTATGGCTGTCCATAGTCAGGTTACCTGTAATCCATATAGGTGTGGTAATTGTGACATTACAGTTGCTACCCAAGTTAACACTGCCTACTATTTTTCCTGAAGCAAGGGTTGCAACACATCCTACATCGCCAGTTCTTGTCTCAACCGCTGTAGCCTGGTTTTGCCATTCAATTATATTGGCTTCCGAAACTGGAAAAACCTTGGGCGGAGGGTCATCATATCCGGGATGTGACGTACCTGCTACAGTAGAATCAGCGATTGTTTTATAATAAGCATCACCCCCTATATCAGAACCTATAATTGTATTGGCATGTGCATTGCCTCCCACATCTATCGGTTGTTGCGGGTTTTCGCCCTCAAGTTTTGTAACTGACCCTCCCATATAGGTCTGAAAGCTTAAATCCCCGCTGAACGCATTCCAGGTTGGGTTGCCTGTATTCCAATTCGGGGACCATTTCGGCAAACCCCTGGTATAACCCTGGGCAATATCATTTTGCCATGACCAGTAATTAGAATTATTAGAGCTGGTGTCTAAAACAATCCAGTAGGTTGTTTCTGCAGTAAGTTTAGGGAGGGAGTTGAAAGTAACCTCTATCCAGCCGTAATCACCGGTAACCAAATTACTATATAAACTTCCTGACGTTAAAACGCCGTTTTTATCCGGGCGCCCGCCTTGGTCTTCCATGATCCTAACTGTTATGTCCGGCGGATTGCCGAATTTTTTAATTTTTATCAGTACTTTATTGATGACTTCTGTAGTAGTCGGCTTAAAACTCTGAGCGATATCCAGCCTGTCATCACCTGAAACATTTTTCCCGAATATAAAATCAGCACAGTTGGCCCCAACGCAATTCGGCTGCTGGTCCGCCTGAGGCTGAGTCCCTCCGGCAACCCAAGCATCACCGGTGATAACATTGTTATTGCCGGCTTCTATATTGCCATTTGAGTAAATCGACCCGTTGATAGTATTTGAGTTGCCCATCTCAAACCCCCCGGCGCCTATTTGCACCCCGTAAACAAAAGCTACCCCGATCCCCCTGGAAGCTTCAGCCTTAACTGTTTTCCTGCTTTTCGGGTTTGTTTTATTGGGTATATAACCGGTCGACTCAACTACTTTTGTCACACCATCTGCTTTGGTGGTAATTATTGTGATATATTCACCGTCTCCAAAACTGATCCCGTTGGAACCGGTCCCTGAATAAGACCCGCCTGTTGTATTTATCGAAGCTATGGCCTGATCCATCCCTGCTTCAGCAATATTTAAGGCTTTTTCAGAATTAATCGTATAGGTTGCATTCTGAAAGTAGAGCGTTGAACCGGCTACAATCAGCAAGGTACCTAAAAATACAATCGATAAGGCGATCAAGGCCAGCACCAAAATTTGTCCTGACTGTGGATGGTTGTTCATTTTCAATCGTTCCTTAAAAAAGCTTCTGTGGTAGCAATATTTTGCAGGATCGGCACACCTGCTTTTTGTTTTAGTGTGATGGAAATTTTAACCTTTGCTGCCGTGGTAGGGGGCACTTCAGCTCCGCTGGCATCAAAATACTGAAACAATACATTATTTACATTAAAAGCCAGTATCTGGTCCGCAGCAGGCCTTTTGCTCACACTGTCCGGAAAAACTTTATATCTCAGTTTATCAATATCAAAATAATACAGCGCATAGTCATATGTATCCGGGATAAAGTTACCTGACGTATCCAGCGCCGGCAACTTCAGCGTTAAAACTTGGGCTGAAGTAGTGTATGTAGGCGAAGAAACAGGATATCCGGATGCTACACCACCCGAACCCTTAATACTGGCTTGTATGCTTGACAAAACATTGTTGGCAGAAATCCCTTGGTCCACTTTTGAATTTTGCAGATAATAAAGACCGGTGTTTTGCACTATCAGCATAAAAGCATATACTCCTATTATTGCAATAATTGTGATAACAATTATTGTCTCAAGCAGTGTAAAACCTTTTTCCACTTTAGTTTAACCCGTTCTCCGAGACCATAGTTTTTAAAGTTACCTTCTCATCCCGGCCGTTTTCCTGCCATGTTATGGTAACGGTAACTGCTTTAACCAATTCGCCTTGTGTACAAATTGCCGGGTCACAATCGCTAATTGACACCACACCGCTTCCGAAAGTAAGCAAACTCAACCTGCTGTCTGTTATTTGCTGATCACCATACGAAAGGTTGGGGTATTTTAGCTCCCTCTTTTCCTCAATCTGTTTTAAGGCAATCTCCCTGGCGGTGCTTAAATTACTGCTTTTACCAACCAGCCTGATTGAATTCGGCAGGCTGCCTATTAAAAACACTAAAAAACCTACAGTCACAACAACCAACAACAACTCAACCATACTGACACCCCGGTTATTTTTAAACTGATAGTTCATTTTTTTATTTCACCGGTAGCGAAGATCGCATAATCAAAAAATAGGGGGATCATTTTGGCTTTATATACCTGAAGGGTTTTCTGGCTTTGGCCGGCTGTACCAATAGAAGTATAGATCGTAGCCTGAGGAGGCAGGGAACAATCACTGAATGGATCAGTAGTGCACCCCACACCAGGAATGATTGGCTGGACAGCTACCCTTTGGCTGTCATCAGCATAGAGGATACGCACCTTAATGATCATTGGCGTCAGTGGCGACTGAGCTGAGAAATCAAAATTATACTTGCAAAGGAAAGACCTACTCGCGTCTGTTGTATTCAAGGAACTGGTGGTATTAATCGGAGCAGGATTCGGGATAGCATCTGGCGCCTCACATCTGCTGAAACCATTTCCGCTTCTTGAAGAATCCGGGTCAACAAACTTTTTGACTGATTTGTATATACCTGCACTATCCCTGTATATCAAGTTTATCTCTGCAGCAGGTACGGATGATGAGGCAGGGACGTTCCCAAAATAAACATCAACTTTGTTTTGTGTGTAATATGGGGCAAACGGCTGGTTGATATTGGCAAGCCAAAACTGGGCAACCTGATCTTTGCCGATGGGGGGGAATTCAAGCGCCTGTTTTGGCCTGGGCAAACTATCGGCAACTTTTACTTCTGCCTTTGACTGGTTCCCCAAGTCAAAACTCGGAATATTTAAAGGCAGGTCTCCTGCTTTTAAGGCTTTCTCAATCCCTGCCTCTGCCGCTGAAAAAGCCCTGGATGACTGCTCAGTTTGGGTTGATGTGGCAATATCAGTAATGGAACGCTGGGTAATGGTCAACCCGATGGCCAGCGCCACCAACATTGTTAAAAGTAAAACTATGACAATTTGCCCTTTTTTGTTTTTCATACCCGATACTTTCATTTTAGCTGGACTGTTGTCTTAAAATCAATAACTCCTGATCCACCAAGCTGGTTTTCAAACCCGGAACCAGCTGATACTGATGGGCCAACCTGGAATTGTATGGTAATTGCATCCTTATTCTGCCCTGATTGGGGGATACTACTAAAACTGCCGTTTTGCACAGATACCCCGGCAGGTGAGTCATCAGTCAATTTAACAGGCGCTGAGAAAGTAAAATAATCTGTAAAATCCCCCTCCGAATCTGTGCAATAATCCTGAAGAGCTGTAGGAGCCTTGATTGAATTAATAGAATTCTTAAAGATATAGCCGTTGACACCCGGACCCGGGGGGGCAAAAGAGTATCTTGAGGCCTGCCCTTTAGTTAAAATAACAATTTTACCGGGGGTCCAGCAAACCAGGACATCGGCATCCCTGAGCGCCTGGGTTATATTGTTTAGGGCCACCTGGCCGTTTTGGACAACTTTGCTAATCAGCCTGGTTTTATCACTACCCTTAAAAGTCCGCAACAACAAGTCTGTTAAGATAAAACCGATCACCCCGATTATTAAAACCGCTATCAGCGCCTCAATAAGGGCAAAGCCTTTGTTAGTTTTTTTCATTTTGGAACTAAAATTCCGCCAGCACAGTAACCAGGCGGGATTCATGCGTGCCAGTAGTATCTGTCCACTGGATCAAAACTGTAACTGTTTTCTGGCCTGGGACACCTGGGAGAGGAGCCTCACCGAGAACAATTACCTGCCTTTTGAAATCCGTGCCTGAGATTGTCAGGGTTTCAGGCAGAACCTGGTAATTAAGCCATACTATGCTGGCAGGCGCGCCAGTGCAGGGTGTCCCTGAATCTTTCAAAATATACGTGCATGCGTTATTTACAGAAGGGCAACTTGTAGACCATAAATTACTCCACTGCAAGTTAGTGTCATAAGGCCCGCAGACTGCCAGGTTGCGCGACTTGATAGTCTTTACTTTTTCCATAGCCTCCTGCGCCAGCTTGGTAGCCTGGGTCTGGTTTCTGGAAAACTGGCTGTTCCGCAAGCCAATGATTGTAACTACTGTCAGGGCGGATAATACTACCGCCACCACCCCTGCAGTGACTGCAATTTCTAAAAGGGACTGTCCCTTTTGGTTGGTCAATAGATTAATCCTCCTCTGTCAATATATACCTTTTGGGTCTTGTTATTTTTAGCATTTTTCAGTTCTACCCAGAAAGGGAAAAGTCCAGTGTAGGGTGCGCCCCGGCAAAGGAAATTGACTTGGGAGCCGGTAAATATGACATCATCCTGGTCAGTACCCGTCAATATCCCGCATTTATCCTCTGAAATGGTAACTTCGGTGGAAGGCAAGAAGGTAGTAGTGGATTTTGTTTCAGCCCCTGGAGCGGTTTGACCTGTCGGGTCATTACAAACAGCAACAGTATTAAATTGCCCGGATTTTAGGGATACTTGCCAGCCGGATGTGGGCAAAGTTGCGCATTTGATACCGGAGACTGCGCCTGATTGGGCTATCCTCAAAGCCTGCTTTAAATTATCTGCGTAGGATGACAATTCCTGGTCCTGGCTGAATTGCCGCAGGTTAGGCACCATTATTATGACTGCAAAAGCTAAAATCAGTATTACAAACAGGATTTCAATTAGTGTGAAGCCTTGTTGCATGTCAATTTGGCGTTATCTGGTAATTGTAAGTTTGACTGTTACAGGTATAAGAGTTCCCTGTAGAATTTTCCAGTTTTGCATAAACAGCATAATAAAAACATTTGGCAGTGCTAGCATTGTCACAAGGCGTTGCATTGGCTGGAAAATCTGCCACTGAAGAATATGCTTTGTAGCAATAGGGGGTAGCTGTGCCTGATGTTGGATCCTTAGGTATACTGCTTAAATAAGTCTTGATTGGTTGGGTTTGATCAGGATTGCCTACACGGCTTGTCAGGGAAGTAATAGCGCCAGCGCCGCTTAATTTAAGCGGGGTATTGGCATCATCGTCAGGGTAAAAATTCTGGTCAGCATAATACTGCTGGAGGGCGCTTTGAAGACTGGCCAAATCTGCTTTTCTTTGGGTATCCCTGCCGTTTCTTTGTATGGCAGCAGCTGAAGTAAGTACAATGCCAAAAACAATACTGATTATTGATATGGCAATTAAAATCTCAACCAGGGTAAAACCATTTTTGGGCAGTTTCATAAGTATACCATCTCATTTTAGTATGATTTAAGTTGTGTTGGCAAGTAAGGAGTGTCAGTTGCTTTTTGTGAGGGTTGCTGTTTTAACTATTTGTTTAAAGGTCTCCAACCCGTAATCATTATATGAGCTTAGGGTTAACCGGATTACCGGGTCGTTGAATATTATGGCAGAGAAGGGCGCTTGAGCAGATGAATTTTCATTGATGATTTGATACATAACATACCTCTCGTTATTTTTGATTTTACCTGATTCAATTTTTGTTATCTGCTGTTTATTGATGCTATATCCCGGAATAACCTTTTCACCAACTTTTAAAGAATAAAGTTTTTCAAATAAATCTATGTTGTAATATCCTACGACTAGTTGAATATTGACTTTGTCTGCTGATATTATATTGGTGCGTTGGAATTGTGCGATAGTAATATCATTATAAACACCCCAATTTGGCGGGTATTTTAAGCTTAAACCCAATTCAGTATTAGTATACACTTTCCAGTTTTTGGTAGGGTCAGATTTTGGAGTGGAGACTGGGACTGGACTGTTTGAAACCTGGAATGTATCCAATCTGGTTTTTAAATTCCAAACCACAAGTAATCCCCCGATAATTAATACTCCCAAACCTAAAAATATTACAGTTCTTATGAAACCTTTTGAATTCATATCTTAAATTTTTGGCCGCTTATTTTGAGCAGAATTTTCATAGATTTAATATGATTATAATATTATCCAGAAAATTGGCAACTAAGTTCGTAAGTTTTTTGAGGTTGTATATTCTCAGAAAGGAACTTTCAGAAATAATAGGAAGTATTATTGTGCACTCAATTTACAAAAGACTGTTGCAGCTTTAGTAGGGTTAACCTCTGCTTCAAGCGAGGTACAGATTTTCCATACTGTACCTGCAGGAGGATAGCCAGTACCAACAGGGTTCCACGTTGTACCTGCACTAGGACAGGTTGTTGTCCATGCAGATGGATCAGCTGGTTGGGTACTAGCAGCAAAATTAGCACAATATGGGTAACCCTGCCCGTCAGCTGCAGGTATAACACCATTTGAAAATTGAGAATTTGCCAAAGCTAGATAATTACCTCCTGTAATTTTATTTACTTCCAAAGCTTTCGCTATAGAATCTAAATCAGCCCTTCTTGAAATATTTCTGGCTTTCGCCTGAGCTCCTAAATTGGAAAAAACAGCAAACCCAATAATAGCCAATATTGCCAAGATGGCAATTACAACCAATAGTTCAATTAATGTGAAGCCTTTTAAAGAAGTTTTAATATTGGGCAGTTGTATTTTCATGTTACTCAATTTATTTTTTCAGATTTTTTTTGTCTTGTCAATACCCCAATATAGCTTCAAATCTTTAGACTAAGATACCAGTTTAATATTTTATCCCCCCAAAAAATTACCACCACACTACCCAAAGCCAGGAAAGGTCCAAAGGGGATGGTCTGGCCTAACTTTTTCCTGCC
>JACPKP010000011.1 GCA_016186955.1 Candidatus Daviesbacteria bacterium
TTGAAGGGGAAGCGAGGTTGACATGATACCCTATTATACCAGATTCACGTTATTTTGTCAATTTGACGTGAATTAAGTGCCATTTACGATATAAATTCACGCTATTTAGTCGGTTTGAGTAAAAACTATCTGGCTCGCCAAAATACTCTTCCCAAATGTTTCTGTCCGTGCAATCTAACCTTAATACTCCCAAACCAGCCTCAAAGCCCCTTAAGATTGTGCTAACTTCCTCTATAAAAACCTCTCTTGTCAGTGGTCTTTCCACTCCTGGGTCAATAAAAGTCACTACTGGAAATTGCTGGTGAAGTTCAGTACTACAAAAACCCATACACCCTCCGGGTGTATTACCTGCCTGCCGGCCTGCCTGACGGCAGTCAGGGCAGGCAGGACTTGACACCTGCTCTTTTTCGGCTCGCCAAGTGGGACGATTTCAGACAAGCAGATTGGTCTGAGATAGTTGACACTCCCGACCTTATTTTACAGCAAACAAGGGAACTTTTGCAGATTGCCAACGCCTGACCCCCATACACCCAATTTTTCACCATCCCAAATACTATTAGACGTCTCTAAAATCTGCGGTATATTTTTTAGAATTGGTACTCGTCGAACTCGTATTTATACCTTTCGCTACCTTTTACGACAATCTATACAGAGACTATATATAACAATGGCAGGTACCCATTAAACTGAACATATATTCTGTATAAAATAATTACAGGAATAGGAGGTGAATATATGTTCAAACCAATAGCTCAAGATGTTAAGACCCAAATAATTGGCAGGATTAAAAATAATGGTGAGACTGTTTCAAAACTGGCTCTGGAATATGGGGTATCTCCTAAAACCATTTACACCTGGCTCCGGGTAAAATCAGATAGCAGTGTGAGCTTTTTAGAACATGCCAGGTTAAAGAGGGAAAACAAATTGCTTTTAGAGATTGTGGGTAAATTAACCCTGGAGAAAAATCAAATCAGCAGCTTAAAAAAAAGTTGAGGTATTAAAGGAAATTATGGGTAAACATGATAAGTCAGAAATCAGGCAAACTAAAACTGCTTTGGCTGAAAAACTGGGAATATCCAGAGGGATGTTGTATTATCGGCATAAAAAACCAACTGCTGATGAGGCTTTAAAAATTGACATTGAGGAGGTCATGAAGAATAACTTAAGTTATGGCCATAAAAGGATAGCCTTGGAGCTCAAATTAAATAAGAAAAGGGTATTGAGAGTGATGAAAAAGTTTCACCTGATGCCCAAAAGAAGAAGAAAGATTAAATTTAGCAAACCCAATGATTTAGGAAAACCTGAGACCAAATATTTAAACCTGATTGAGGGGTTTTGCCCAATCAGGCCAAATATTGTCTGGGTTGGTGATTTTACTCATATCAGGTTTAGGGATACCTGGGTATATCTAGCCACCGTCATGGATATTTATACCAGGGAAATAATTGGCTGGCATCTTTCGGTAAACCATACTGCGGATTTAATCATTGAAGCATTTTTGGATGCAGTCGGGAAAAGGAAGTTGGCTCCGGTATATTTCCACTCTGATCAGGGCAGTGAATATACCGGAGATGAATATCTAAGACTGCTGGAAAATGAGGGAATAATTATCTCCATGAGCCGTAAATCATCACCTTGGGAGAATGGCTATCAGGAATCATTTTACTCAGGCTTTAAATTGGATTTGGGAGAAACTAACCATTACCAGGATTTAGGAGAGTTGATTGAGGCAGTTGCCCAAACCATTTACTACTACAATAACCAAAGGATTCACACTACGCTCAAAACTGCGCCGGTGAAGTTTCGTTTAGACAGAGAATATTTGTTCAAAGAATTGGGTACTTGACAATTTGCTGTGCGCGGACCAGGATTCGAACCTGGAACCAGATGTGTATAAGACATCTGCTCTACCGTTGAGCTATCCGCGCAAATTTTAATTGTAAGACGTATGAGGTATTTTAACAATTCTATCGCAGAAATTAAAGTTTGGATCTTTCGGCTATGTCCGCCTCTACCATTTTTTTATCCCTGCCAAAGGTTAACCTGGAAAGCTCTTTGATCGCCCTGCCCACATCTGCCCTGATCATCGCTTGCCAGGCTTTTAAATCTTTCGTTGTATCAACCGAGAAAGGCGGAACCGGCTGCCCGCGGACCTGGGTTTTCATATAAATATGAAATGCCTCAATCTGGACTAAATCCTGTTCCGAAAACACCGGGGCAAACTCATGCTGCAGGAAATTTGCATCAGTCACCCCTACCCTGAATGCTGCAATAGTACCGACATTGCCAAAAACAGCATTTTTCAAATCCTCACCAATCTGGCCGATGAATTGGTTGGCAACAATTAAGTTCAGCTTATATTTTCTGGCCTCAGCCAATATATCCGCAAAAGTGTCTGTGGCAAAGTTTTGGAATTCATCAACATAAAGGTAAAAATCCCGCCTTTGGGATTCCGGGATATTGGCCCGGGACATTGCCGCAAAAAGAATTTTAGGGACCAGCACCAACCCCAGGAAATTGGAGTTTTCCTCCCCCATCCTACCTTTAGATAAATTAACAATCAGAATTTTTCCTGTATCCATAACGTTACGCAGGTCAAAAGAGGATTTAGACTGCCCGATAATATTTCTCATCATCACATTGGTGACAAAACGGCCGAATTTAGAAACCGTATAATCCAAAACTTCGGATTTATGGAAGTCGGAAGTCTGGGCGATCTGATCTGTCCAGTACCTTCTGACCACCGGATCCTGCACCAAGGGCAAAAGCTCCTTGACGAATTCAGGGTCAGTCATAACACGCACTACCTCCATAAAGGTGTTGCCGGGCTTGGACATGGCAGTAAGCATGGCATTCCTTACCCCATGCTCAAACCTGGGTCCGATGATACCAGTCTTTTGCGGGTCAAAAAGTTTGTACATTAAACCTATGATTGAAGCCACCACTAAATGTTTATGTTCCTCTGAATATGACTCAAGCATGTTCATCCCGAAAGGCCTGTCTGTATCTGAAGGGTCAAAATAGATGACATCCTGGGCCCTTGAGGCTGGGATCAGCTGAAGTATTTCTTCCGCAGCATCACCGTGAGGGTCAATGAAACAAAGTCCCTTACCATTTAAAATATCCTGGAGCATCATGCTTTTTAACAGCTCTGTTTTACCTGAACCAGTGCGCCCGATTATATACATATGCCGCTGCCTGTCATAATCGCTCATATAAACAGCCCGTTCAGCCCCCCGGAAGCGTGATTTGCCGATATAAAGGCCGGATGTTGGAATAAGGTCAGGAGCCGGGGCTGATTTTGCCGGCAACCATTGGATATGGGGGGTTTCAACTGATTTGTTGGGAAAATGAAAAACTGAGGCAATTTCGTCTGCTGTCATGACGGAAAGTTTGTCAAAACGTGGAGGATAACGGTAGATAAAATCCTTAATAAAACCTTTCTCAGACCGAATCTTCATCCCGGCAAAACCATTAAAAGGGCCGTTGAATTGTTCAAAAGCGCTTCTGATATTTTGCACATGCATTTTGGCAGATTCCTTACTGGTTGAAGACACCACCATCCTGATGACTGTCTCAAAACCTGACTTGGCAAGTTTGCCTTCAACCGCCTCAAGCTGTTTGGCATCAGGGGGAGCCTTCGGTTTATCCGCATCACCGGGGTCTTTTTCCTTTTTGAGAAATTTCTTGCCGGAATCTTTCCATTTTCCATCAGCAGGCGAGATTAAGATTTGTACCACAGCCCCTTCCCCAGGCTGCATTTTTGCCAAAGCCGAAGTCAAGGCAGAAAGAGGGTCAGTAGGTAAATCTTTGTAGGTTTTAACCGGCAGATAGTCTGAAGACCTCAATTTAAACATCTGGTAAGCAGTCTGCCCGGCCTCGGAAAAGATATTGTATTCAGGCACTTCCTTGATTTGAGCATCCGGATAGGCGCCATTAATCTGTTTTTCAACTAAATCCTGGTGCTTTTTATTACATGCCACATAAAACTTGATTGATTCAGGTAAAGCCACAACCTCAAAAGAGATAAAAGGTTGGGGCTTGAACCTGTCAAACCATTTGATTAAACTGCTGCCTGTTTTAATAGCATACAAAGCCCCTATAAGTTGTTCCGCCGCATCAATCTTGATCTCATTTTGGCGCGGGACTGTAACCTGGAGTAAAACATATTGCAAGGAGTTTTTCTCCCGGTCCTGATATTTGATCCAGCCCACGAAAAAAGGCCACAGGAAAACCCCCAAACCCACTAAAATTCCCAGGCTTGAAACCACAGCCATAAAAATTATAATCATGCCGGTCGGGTCAAAGCCTAAATTAAGGTTGGTGTTAATAGGTTGTGCTTCCATAATTATTTTTCTGCTATCTCTGCTCCGGGGTTTTTCGCCTTTAATCTTTTTTTTAATAACTCACGGAATTTATGGGAAGGGCCGCCCACTATTTTGCCCCTCTGTCTCCTAGACCAATTATTAAACCATCCCCCGACTGATTGTCTCTTTTCAGGTTGGCTAGGGGCTTCAACAAGAGCTGTTTCAGTTCCAGGAGGGGTTATTACATCCTGGTTTTGGGCAGGTATGGTGTGTTCTTTAGTGATTAGTTCTCCTGTTGCCTCAACTAACGTATCTGCCAATTTTTCGTGGTCTGCTTGTTCAACTTCTTCCTTATAAACAACCTGCTCCGGTTCGTTGGGCATATACACAATTATATACCAACAACTTTTCCTGTGATCTGTCTAATTTTAATCCACCCAAATTGCCTGCTGTCTGTACTGTGTTTTTGGTTATCACCCGCCACAAAAATTTGGGTAGCATTTATCTTTTGTATGCGCTTTATCATTAGCTTACCACCAACCTGCAAAACCACTATGTCCCCTGTTTTTGGTTTACCAAAAATATATGCCCAATTAAAACACAGTATACCCTTTCCTGGCTTTAGAGCAGGCAGCATGCTGTTACCATGGACTATAAAGCGGGAAAAAGGAATAATTTTCAATTACAAATTTTCAATTTTTAATGAATTTTTAATGTTTTTAATTTTTCAAATTTTAAATATAGATTTCATTTGAAACTTCAAATTAAAAATTTCAAATTATTTCTTAGTTTCTGCAAAGACTTCAGCAACTTTATCAACAGCCTCAACCAACTCCTGAGCTTTTGCCCCGTCAACAGCTCTTTTGTTTTCAGAACAGAGTTTAGTTGTTTTCCAGACTAACTCATGCAGGTGAGGGAATTTTTCCAGGTGCTCACTCTTGAAATAATCTGTCCAAAGTATTAATACTTCCCGCTTACAAAGCTCTGCATGCTCTTCTTTAACCTTGACCATCCTAACAAAATTATTTCTGGCCTGTAATTCTTCAGGTGAACCTGGTTCTGTTTTAATTTCTTTCAATTTTTGCACCATTGCTAAAACTGTTTTTGCTGCAAGCTGGGCCTGGTGTGGATCATAAATTCCACAGGGAATATCACAGTGGGCATAAACAGGCCTGGAGGGAAGAAGTTTTAAAAGAAAATTAATCATTATTTGTGAAATATACCACTTTTTTCAAAAAACACCAGATCTTAATATTCATTGACATTATACACCATATATGTTATGGTGTATAATATATGAACAGATACCAGATATATTTAAACCCTAAATCAGTTGACACAATAGATAACTTAACTAGATTGATTAATTTATCACGTTCCCAGATTATAAGAGATGTCATAGACAAAATGGCAAACGAGTATGAGAAATTGTTAGTAAAAACCGAAGCTTCCAGAATGAAAGATAACCCCCTTTTAAAAATGGCTGGCTTTGCTAAGGGTCCTGGTAAGGATATCTCCCATAATGTTAATGAGATTTATCTTAAAGACTGATGGCCAGAAAAATTTTTATAGATACTTCTGCCTGGATCTCCTATTCCCTTTCTGGTCAACCCAAACATTCTACTATTAAAAATATAATCAGACAATTTATCAAGGAATATGTAACAATCTGCACCTCAAATGATGTGATTGATGAGACAATAACCAGGTTTATTTATAGTACTAATATCAAAATAGCTAAGAAATTTATTAATCTGATAAATGATGGGGCAAAAAATAATAATTTTGTCCAACTTTGGGTGGATGAAGAGATCCAAACCCAAGCTTTTGAACTGGTTCAAAAATACTCAGAACACAGTTTATCTTTAACTGATGCTACTACAATTGCATTAATGCAAAAATTCTCAATTGAAGAGATAGTATCTTTAGACTCAGATTTTAAAAAGGTGGGAATTTCGACTCTACCTTAGTTTTTCCAGATATTCCTCTGCCTCCAGGGCTGCTTTGCAGCCTGCGCCTGCAGCTGTAACTGCCTGGCGATATTTATGGTCAGAGACATCCCCTGCCACAAACACTCCTGCAACTGAGGTCTTGACACCATCTTCAACAATAATGTATCCTTTTTCATCAAGGTCCAACTGTCCTTTTAAAAATCCTGTATTGGGTCTATGGCCTATTGCCACAAAGACTCCGTCTATAGGTACATTGCTAGTCTGCCCATTTTGAGTATCTTTTAGCTTCACTCCTTCTAATTTAGATTGTCCTATAAACTCAATTATCTCTTTATTGTAGGTAAAATTTACATTGGACCTGGCTTTAACTAATTTTTGTAAAGCTTCTTGTGCCCTTAGCTTCCCCCTCCTATGGACAATGGTAACCTTTTTACAAACCTTGCTTAAATGATAGGATTCCCGCATGGCAGTATCCCCTCCCCCAACCACGATGACATTTTTATTTTTGAAAAAAAGTGCATCACAAACTGCACAGGCAGATATCCCTCTACCAATTAAGCGCTGCTCGGACTCCAACCCAAGCCACATTGCAGATGCGCCTGTGGCTATAATTAGTAATTTAGTTCTTAGTTCATGGTTCTCAGTTTTAACTATAAAAGGGGGGTTCTCAAGATTGACAGTCTCCACATCTTCCTGGATAAATCTTGTGCCAAATCTTTCAGCCTGTTTGCGCATTTTTGACATCAACTCCGGACCCTGGATACCCTGATCAAATCCCGGAAAATCATCCACATCTGTTGTGAGCATCAATTGTCCCCCTGCTTCCCTGCCTGCCACAACAAGGGGGTTTAAACCACCCCTGGCAGCGTAGATAGCTGCCGTAAGACCACCTGGGCCTGAACCAATAATCACCAGTTTTTCTGTTTTGTGCTTCATAGCAAAAAATTATAATTGATCTCTTTTCAAAATACAAAAGAACAAATATAATGTTTAAAAGCTGCCGGGAAGTGAGGTGAAAACCAATTTGAGCCGAAATGTGACTATTGTAGTCATTATTTTAATAATTGTCCTGCTTGCGGCATGGTTGGTCTGGCTTAGAGGCAGATACAGTACACCGGCAGTAGTAAGCCCAACACCAGAAGCTACTGTAGAGGTTACTCCTACTGCAACACCTACCCCAACACCAAGCCCAAGCCCGTCTCCTGATGAGTCAACCAAATCAGGCAAGCAGAAAAGCGCCAGCCCGTCTGCAAGTGTAAAAGGTGTCAGAAAATGATAACAGGAGTATTGTGAAGCTAACTCTGATTGACAAAAAAGAGGAGGTTCCAAATGTCGCTTCTTTCATCTTCCAAAGCGAAACTCCTTTTAGTTGGAGCGCAGGCCAATTTTTGCGGTACCATTTGGATGATCCCAATACAGGAACAGAAAGCATGGACCGCTTTTTTACAATTGCTTCAGCTCCTTTTGAAAAAAATTTGATGCTGACAACCCGTTTTTCTCCGGGAGACGGGTCAACTTTTAAAAAAGATTTGCAGGAACTAAAAATTGGCGATCATATTGAAGCACAGGAGCCTGCCGGGGCGTTTGTGATAAAAGACCCTGACCAAAATTATATTTTCATTGCAGGGGGCATTGGCATCACACCATTCCGTTCTATATTGCTTGACCTTGACCACAATAACCTGCCTATCAATGTTACCCTGCTTTATGCAAACAGGGACCAGAATATAGTCTATAAAGATACGCTAGACCAATTGGTCCAAAAATACCCAAGTTTGAAAATTTATTACATTATTGATCCGCAAAGGATTGATGAACAAACAATCCGATCTCTGATATCTGATATCCGACATCCGGTATATTATATCTCCGGCCCTAAACCTATGGTAGAGGCTATGGAAAAGATACTGGCAGGTATTGGGATCCCTGAGGATCATATCAAACACGACTACTTCCCTGGCTATAAATCTATCTAATTTTCAAATTTAAAATTTTGTCATTGTCAATTTAATGAAAATTGTAAATTGGTACTTGAAAATTAAATTTTACTCTACAACCACTGATCCGCTCAAAGAAGGGTTTAAATGGTCGTGATACTTGTAGGTTCCTTGATCGGGGAACATTAATGATTTTTTCTCTCCCAGTTTCAACAGACTGATTGTATTAAGAGGCGGGTATGCGGTATGGGTAGGATGGGGATCTGAATTGACCTGATGGCTGTCAGGATCATTAT
The DNA here is from genome assembly GCA_016186955.1 of Candidatus Daviesbacteria bacterium. Lineage (GTDB taxonomy): Bacteria > Patescibacteriota > Microgenomatia > Daviesbacterales > UBA10151 > JACPKP01. The sequence goes on from JACPKP010000011.1 coordinate 8,493, forward strand.
TAACCCAAGTTACCGTACCTCCGGCTTTAATACGCACTTCTTTAGAAGAAAATCCATCTGCGGTAATAGCGACTGTATTTTCTTCAATCTTGCCCAAAGATGCAGATTCTACAGGCGTTAGGGACACCGGAGGGCTGGTAGGAGCCGGTGGATTGTTTTGAGGCTTCATCAAAAACCATACCCCCAAAACCACAACAGCCAAAACAACTGATGCTAAAATAATGTTTTTGCTTTGCATCTTAAGTTTTTAAACGCCTGTTTAAAACACGTCCTAATATATTACCAAAAAGCAGGGATATGATCAAGGGGTCAAGCAGGATAAATTTGCTAAAAACCAAATACCCAAACGCCACAACCATTCCATAAATTAAACCGCTTTTCATTTTTACAGGAGAAGTCATAGGCTCAATCAGCATGACTGAGCTGAAAAAAAGCATTGAGCCTGATGTTAAAATATTTAATCCGCCAAAAAGCGCTGACGGGGCTAAAAACCCAACCATTGGGGCCCATCTTTTCAGTTTAAATAAAAGCCCGGGGATCCAAAGGTAAAAAATCCAGGGGTATCTTTCCCCTCCCCACCAAGCAGGATGGGAAGAAAATAAAATTAAACCCAAAAATAAACCTGAGGCTGCCGGGTTAAAGACATTCCTGCCGTATAGTTTTACCAGAAATTTTATTCCCATGGCAACAAAACCTATCAGAAAAAGCACCCACGCTCTCTCCCCAAACTGGCCCACCAGACCAATAATTAGCCCGGAAACAACCGGGCCTAAGCTCACCTGCCATTTTTTTGTTTCCAGATAGTCAAACAGCAACCCAAAAAGAATTGTTGCAAAAAGAGGAGGTAAAACTTGCCAGAAAATTTTTGCCAACCCAAAATCCTTAACTCCAAAGCCTACCAAAACCAATAAAAAAGCAATTATTGAATAATAGATGCTAACCTTATAAAATAGATGCTGGGCTTGACCAAACAACTCTTTCATGAGTTAATTATAATGATTATAAATATTATAACTTTTATACTTTCAGAAAAAGGAGGTAAAACATGTGTTTAAATTGCGGATGCGGAATGTGGGATGATGATATGGGGAAAAAGGGAAATATCACGCTAACTAAACTGGCCGAGGCTGCTATTGCAGAAAAAATGGGCGGAAAAGATACAATGGAGCATATGAAAGAGGCTGCAAACCAGATCAGTCCTGAAGAGCTGGATAAAAAAATTGAACAAGTAAAATCAAGGGGATGACTAAGAGGTTGACTGGATCACCTATATAATGATCTAATCTAAATAGGTATGAATCTTATCAACCTGTTTATCAACCCTTATGACCTGACCTTTTTGATCTCGCTTATCAGCAACCTCATCCTGATACTTTTCATCTTACGGCGGGGCTACAATTCAATGGTGATGTTAACTTACCTCTTTTACCTCTCCGGAACACTGGTGATGGGGGTAGGACAAATGATGGCTACCATCAGCTTCAACCCAGGTATTTTTGAGTTCTGGAACTCCTGGTTTATTTTGGGTATTTTATATTACCCTCCGACAATCCTGGTATTTACACTTGCCTTCCTGGGTAAAGAGAGTATTTTAAAGAATTTTCTATTTTGGGTTGCAATACTGACCCCTCTAACGCTTTTTCTTTTTTTCACCCTTAAGATACCTGACCTTATTATTGTTAATGATTTTACTAAAGCAAAATTGTATCCCTGGGGATACCAGGTGTTTGCAACAGGAAAAATATCCCCCCTTGTGACACTCTGGTACCAAGTATGTTTTATACCTTCAATATTTATGCTGGTCCGGTTTTATAGAGAAAACCGTGACAAAATTATTAAAAAGCAGGCTCTTTTGCTGGTTATTGCAATTATAATCCCTTATATTGGCGGTGTTTTGACTCAAGGTATTTTACCTCAATTCGGGATCCGCATCTTCCCTGTAGGAATCCCCTTAAACACCATAAATATCATTTTAATAACTTACGCCCTTTTTAAGTTTGGTTCCACCACTATTGACCCGTTTGCAATCGCCTCAAGCATTATAAAAATTATGCACAATGCTGTTGTTGTGATAAACAGCAAAGGGAATATCATTTTAATTAACCCTTTTACGGAAAGTTTTTTAGGTTATCGCAAAGACCAGTTAATTGGGGAGGGTATCAAAAAAATACTGCCGGAAGGTTATTCTTCAGGAGAGGGCGAGGCGATGACTGCTACCGGTCAAAAAATTCCGGTAAATATCTACACCGCAGGTTATACAGATAATTTCAGCGGCTATAAAGCAACTATCCTGACACTGGCAGATATCCAGGTTTTAAAAAAACTTCATCAAGACCTGCAGGCAGAAAAGGCTAATGTCGAAGAAAAAGTTAAAGAAAGGACTTTTGAACTGAAAGAAGAACATGCCAGACTCAGCGCTTCAATCAACAGTTTGAGTGTTGGATTTATACTGGTAGACCAATCATTAAATATTTTTACAGCTAACGGATCTTCTACCAAGATATTGTTCAAGGATGGCCCACCGCATCAGGTCACATTTTCTGCCATCTCCGGCAGACTCAAAAACAGCATTGATCTCGAACTGGAAGTAAAAAAATGCATCAAGGAAAAAAAGATAATTGATTTTAAGGAGATCCGCTTTGGGACATTTTTTTTGAGAATCATCTTAACTCCCATAAGTCTTGGGGAAACTATAATCGGCTGCGCAATTTTAATAGAAGATATCACCGAAGAAAAAGTGATCGCCAGAAGCAAAGATGAATTTCTATCCCTTGCCTCACATGAGCTGAGAACCCCCCTCACTGCAATCAGGGGGTACGCATCTGTGCTTGAACAGTCAGGGCTGTTGAAAAAAGACCCCCAGGTCAAAAATGCAGTAGGTGTAATTGATAATTCCGTTGTCAGGCTTATTAATATAGTCAATGATTTTATTGATGTATATGAACTCGAACAGCAAGATATGATATTCAAAAAAGATAAGGTTGATATGCCTGCACTGATTACCAAAGTTTTGAAAGAATATAAGGCTTTAGCGGAAGAAAAAAACCTCTATCTAAAATTTACAGGGAACCAACAAACCCCCAAGGTTTTAGGGGATTTTAACAGGATCAGGCAAGTAATTGCCAACTTAATATCAAACGGTATAAAGTATACAAATACCGGGGGGATAGATATCGGGATTAAAAAAGAGGATAAATTTTTAAGGATAGTTGTTTCAGATACAGGAACAGGGATAAAACCGGAGTTGCAAAAATTTCTTTTCAGGAAATTCCAGCAAGCTGTTGAAAATATCTACACCAGGGAAGGAGTGCAAAAAGGTATTGGCCTGGGGCTGTATATTGCTAAATTGATGGTTGAAGGTATGGGTGGTAAGATTCAGCTTGACAGTTCAAACAAAGAAAAAGGGAGCGCTTTTTCCTTTACTTTACCATATGCCTAACATTACACCTAATATACTGCTTGTGGATGATGACCAGTTATTTTATGAGTTGTATGAGATGATCCTCAAAGATGCCGGGTTTGACGTTACGCTCGCCAGGGATGGTATGGAAGGGCTGGATAAGATAGCCCAGCGTAAACCGGACCTGATCTTACTGGATATCATGATGCCTAAAATGAACGGGTTCGAGATGCTGGAAAAACTGAAAAATAATCCCGAAACAAAAGATATACCAGTAGTAATATTGACAAATTTGTCCGGGGAGAAAGAAGAAGAGGTGGCCCAAAAGAAAGGCGTTATTAAATATGTAATAAAAAGTCAGGCTGACCCACCTGATATTCCTAATCTGATAAAAGAGATCCTGAAGGTTTAATACAATTTAGCGTTGTAGATATCCAAAACAAGTTTTCCATCCCTCCCCAAACCTGGATTGCCTCTATAGATTGTTACCCCACAATTTATCGGCTTATCTTTTTTATCCAAATCAATATATTCATTTGCACTCATCCTTTCCATTGTTGCCCTGTAAGCTAGTATTGTTTCATGATGGGTTACAACGAGTACATTTCTCTTTACAAATTCCCTGACTAACATATCATTAAAACGACTGACTCTTGCCCTAACATCAGGTATGTTTTCACCCTGCGGAAACCTGTACCAATAGCCCCCCATAAGTTTTTCAAGTAGTTTTTGCTCAGGGTGGAATACATAGAAAATTTTCCTGTCATTATAAAGCAGGCACAAACCATGCTCCCTTTCCCTCATCCTCTCTTCCTCTTTTATTTCAACTTTCGCCAGATCAGGCCAACCCCTTTTCATATGTTCAAAAGTGTCTTTGGTTCTTCTATACGGAGACACAAAAATGATATCAGGCAACTTTATTAATGTTGAAAGCTTTTTTGCCATTTCCTCTGCCTGCCAACCGGCGCCCGGCGCCAAAGGGGTATTGTGGTCACTGACTTTTATTGAAAGCTCTTCCCTGACTTTTTCTGCAAAAAACCTTGTTGCTTTTGAAAGATGATTTTCTTCATAAGCTTTTAAAAACCTCTGGTATAAGGGATTATCCTTTTTATTTTTCTTAAACTCATTGTATGCTGAGATATCATGCCTTACCAGGGTTAGTGTTTCAGGCCATTTCATATATCTTAGGGATTTTAGCACAAATACCCACTTTAACCAAATTTTTTGTCTGGTATAATGCGGCTATGGTGCAGATAAAAGTTATCATCATGGGGGCAGCCGGACGGGATTTCCATAATTTTAATTTACTATATAGGGATAACCCTCGTTATCAGGTCATCGCATTTACAGCCTGCCAGATTCCCAACATCTCAGATAGAATTTACCCTGCCAGTTTAGCCGGCAAATTATACCCCAACGGCATCCCCATCTATCCTGAAGAGAAATTGAATGATCTCATCAGAAAACATAATATAGACGAGGTGGTTTTTGCCTACTCGGATGTCTCCCATGAATATGTGATGGATAAATCTTCACTTGTTAATGCAGCCGGCGCCAACTTTACCTTATTAGGGACAAAACAAACTATGCTGGAATCCAAAAAACCTGTTGTGGCGGTTTGTGCAGTCAGAACCGGCTCCGGCAAAAGCCAGGCTGCAAGAAAAGTCACCAGATACCTGCTTAAAAAAGGGCTTAAAGTTGTGGCAGTCAGGCACCCCATGCCTTACGGGGATCTTGCCAAACAGGAGACCCAAAGGTTTGCCTCATATGAAGACTTGGATAAAAATGAATGCACCATTGAAGAGCGGGAAGAATACGAACCATATGTTGAGCAGGGCATGGTGGTTTTTGCCGGGGTGGATTACGGAAAGATTTTAGAGCTGGCTGAAAAAGAGGCTGATGTCATAATCTGGGACGGGGGAAACAACGACACCCCTTTTTATAAACCTGACCTGCATATTGTGATTGCCGACCCGCACAGAAGTGGGAGTGAAAGTTCATATTATCCGGGGGAAACCAATGCCAGAATGGCTGATGTGTTGATTGTAAATAAAGTAAATACCGCAAAGGCGGAAAATGTCAGGGCTGTTATGGAAAACCTGGCCAAACTCAACCCTAAAGCAACTCTTATCAAATCAGACTCGGTCATAACAGTCAGCAATCCGGAGACAGTAAGGGGCAAAAAAGTCCTGGTTGTAGAAGATGGGCCAACCGTCACCCACGGCAACATGGCTTACGGCGCGGGATTTTTTGCTGCCAAAAAATACCATGCTCAAATTATTGACCCCAGAAAGTTTGCCATCGGATCAATTAAGAAAACATTTGCCAAGTTTCCCCACTTAAAAGAGGTACTCCCTGCCATGGGTTACGGGGGAAAACAGATCCATGAGCTGCAAAGAACAATCAACTCCTCCAGCGCGCAGGCTGTTATTGTAGGGACACCGATAGACCTGGCCAAACTGCTCAAATTAACTAAGCCTTCCGCCAGAATAACTTATGATATAAAAGAGCATGGCACAGTGACTATAGAAAGTATCATGGCAAAATTTGTTAAAAAACACCAATTATGACATACCCTGAGAAACAGACCACCTCTTCTGTGCTGATGGTCAGGCCTGCCAATTTCGGCTTTAATGAAGAGACTTTTGAAACCTGCCCATTCCAGACTAAAACCGATATGCCTGCTCCAATACTACAACAAAAAGCCCTTTTTGAGTTTGACCTGTTGGTGAAATATCTTAAACATGCCGGTGTCAATGCATTAGTTTTTGAAGATACCCCCTATCCTGTAAAACCTGATGCAATCTTTCCTAACAACTGGATAACATTCCATGAAGGCGGAGATGTCATACTTTACCCGATGCTGGCCCCAAACAGAAGGCTTGAGAGGAGAATGGATATCTTAAACAGTTTGAGAAGGGACCACGGCTATCCCACCTCAACAATATTGGACCTTAGGCCTTTTGAGGAAAACAACCAGTTTCTGGAAGGGACAGGCAGTATGGTTTTAGACAGGGCCAGTAAAATTGTTTATGCCTGTATCTCGCCAAGAACCCATATTGAACCTTTGGAAAAATTCGCCAAAAATATGGGGTATGAAATTTTTACTTTCCATACCCGCGACAAGCTGGCAAAACCTGTTTACCATACCAATGTTGTTATGTCAGTAGGCGAAAAATACGCCGTAGCTTGTCTGGAGGCTGTGGCAGACAAAACAGAAGCAAGGAAGCTTGCAAAAAAATTAAAAGACACCAACCATAAGCTGATAAATATCTCCCTTGACCAGCTTTATGCTTTCTGCGGGAATATTTTAGAAGTCAAAAATACCAAAGGCGAGCCAATCACAATTATGTCTACCCAAGCATATAAAGCCTTCAATCCAAAACAGTTATCTGTAATAGATAAGTATTCTGAAAGGATCACCTCGCCTGCATACACAATTGAGGCTACTAGCGGCGGGAGTGTCAGGTGCATGCTGGCAGAGATCTTCCCTCCTGTTGATTCTTAAAGTATAGTTTCCTTCATAATTCTGAAGCTAATTTAAAACCTTTACTTTTATAAAACTTGTCAAAACTGAATATTGCATCAGCCTGATATTTTTGGGCAATTGCAGCCACAACTGCATCAAAAAGAGTATTATGTTTGCTTTTTTTGAAATCCATAAACAGACTTGCTTTTTGAATGATTTCAATATCTACCGGCTCTATAGTAAGCTGGCCATCGTTCACCAACCGGATAACTTGGTTCGCCAATTCTGGTGAATTTAGTCTGCCTTGTAAAAAGGTTACAGTCTCAACTATGACGGTCGCTGGATAAATTAATGTAGCCCCATTTTTGACTAATCGGGTTGATATTTTCTGTGTATTCGAATGGTGCATATCTTGGGGGTCAAGATTGCCAATAAACCCATCGCTATCAACAATAATTATCATGGCTTAATCTTAGGATTTCTCTTAGGCAGTCCCCACAAATAGTAATCGTGGTTTGAAGAAGCGTCTCTCGGACCCTTTATATTATGTTTTTTAGCAAATTCAGCTAGTTTTAATAGTACTTCCGCACCGCCTGGTTTTTGCTTCTCCATAACTCCAAAACCAGCCTTTAAAGCATTTCTTATCACTTCTGCTTTACTGGTTTTCTGGGCTTTAGCGGCCAGGCTAATCTTTTGGTCAAGATCATCAGGAATATATAGATAAGTTTTTAGCATATAACTGAATTATACCATATCTTGCAACATGTTGTACAATATGTTGTCATCTGACTTTTCACCCCGGGGTTTTAAAATACAGCCCGCTGTGGGAGATTGGGAGAGAAAAGGAAAAAGTAGACCCAACTCCTTGTTTGGATTCAACCCAAATTTTTCCATGATGCGCTTCTATAATAGTTTTGCAATAATAAAGCCCCAACCCCACACCCGGGTAATTGTACTGCAAATAATCCGTACCCCGGTGGAATTTTTCAAACAGTGTTGGTAAAACAGCGCTATCAATGCCTATACCATGATCGGTCACACTTGTCACTAAACTATCTCCTTCAATCTTGATCCTCAATTCAATAATACCACCTTCGGATGAAAATTTAATTGCATTATCTAAAAGGTTAACAACCACATCATGGATCCTGTTTTTATTTGCAGACGCCAAAGGCAAGTTTGGGGGGCAATTTAAAATTACTTTTAAACCTTTAGGTTTAATTAAAATGTCCAATACCTCAATAACATCTTGAATCAGCCGGCAGATGTCTGTTGGCTCAGTCTCAACCCTCATCCCCCCTGCACCCATAGAACTGATATATAACATCTCATCTACCAACCGGTTAAGATTGTCTACATTCTGATCTATTTTAAAAATGTAATCCTTACCTTTACTGTCTGAGATAATCTTATTCCTTATTACTGAAAGATATCCTTTAATAATAGTCAAAGGCGTCCTGAGATTATGGGATACTAAAACTATAAATTCATCCTTTAATTTATCCGTTTTTTTTAATTCTTCTATCTGATTTTTGATAAGTCCCGCCATTGAGTTAAACTGCATCGCCAAATCTTCAATCTCATCTCCTGTAGCTACCAAAACACGGTAATCCAAATTACCCCTCGCTATCGCCTGGGATGCTTTATACAACTGTTCTACCGGCCCTACTATTTTGCCGGTAAAAATAAGCGCTGTAAACACTGCCGCCAAAAGTATAAAAATAGTTATTACTGTCGTAAAGATTGTTACCTGGCGGACGGCCTCAAATGCCACTGAGACAGTTTGTTCTGAAACTACCATCCAATCAGTTTTAAGTTCGTTTTTCCCCTGGTTTTGGAATGACAGGTTAACAGGGACGCCAAAAGCCAAAACTTCACTTCCAAGTTCATTATGAAAACTGCCCATCTGAGTATCAGCAGGTTTGAAGTTGCGGATTGCCCGGATAACCTCAACTTTTGAAAAATCTTTTTGGACTAACACATCGGATATGTCCGGATGGGCAATTACAATATTATTTTCGTCGAGTATATATACCCTTGACAGTTTGGAGGTTTCAGAGATATTTTTGACAACATCCTGCATCACCCTGGCATCAACAATCCCAAAGACGGCTCCCATAAACTTATCCGCACTGTCAAGCACAGGAACACCAATTTGGAAAAATGGCCTTCCCTCAAACAGGTAGACAGGCCCAAGGTACCTTTTTTTACTTTTTACAGCTTGAAATTCGGGACTCAGCGACCTGTCAACCAGCTCATCTTTTGTAAATAACTTTAAAGTATTTTCACGCCTTTTTTCCGTGCCTTTATTGTCTACTATAGCTATATCATTGAAGTTTATACTTTTGAATAGAACGTGCTCCAATAGGTTATTTTGGATGTCTTGGTCAAAAAGTTGCGGATCAATACTCACATACTCCAATACTCCAAATTGAGCTTCAACAAATGCTTCAACCTGTTCAGCAACATTTAAGGCGATCTGCTGGTTTAAGTTTGAAGCATTAAGTTTTTCTATATTTTGCAGGTTAAAAATTGTAATCGTCATCCCCAAAAGAACCGGCAGCAGGGCGATGCAAAGAAACAAAATCACAAATTTACTTCTTAATTTAATCCTCAAAAGCAACAACTTCCCCAACATATACCCATCATACACAATTGACAAAAGAAGTTTTTGTCTGTTAAATTTAAATAGGAACCAATAATGCTGCCTAAAATTATCATAGCCCTAGTTTTAGTTGTTGTTGCGTCTGCAGCAGGCCTTTGGGTTTTGAACGGCGCCCCCAAAACAGATCAAATTAAAAAACCTGCCACGGTGAAAAGGATCGGTATTGTCCAATACCAAAAGATTTTTGAACCATCCATCAAGGGTTTTAAGGACGGTTTGGCGGAATCAGGATACAAAGAAGGGGAAAATGTAAGTTATGACGTACGGCTTGCCGACGGCAATAAAGATAAGTTAAAAGAAGGCGCTGACTATTTTTTAAACCAGAATGTTGACTTAATCTTTGCGGATTCTCCAGAATCTGCCTCTAGCGCCTTAAACGAATCTACGAGGTCCGGCAAAACTAACATACCGATAGTTTTTACAAACGGCACCAACCCTGACAAAGTAGGCATAATCAAGAGTTTCAAATCATCCGGGAATAATACCACAGGCGTTGCGGTTGATTTTGCTGCTATCACAACAAAAAAACTTGAATTTTTAAAACGCATAAACCCCACTATCAAAAAAGTAGGCGTTGTTTATGGCGCCGTATCTGACCCAACCGCTGATTTTAATATGAAGGTCTTAAGGGAAGCTGCAACAAAGTTTGATATAAACTTGGTTGAATACAAATTACTTAAACCTCCCGGGCCTCTTTCTGCTCAAGAAGCTCAAAAATTGGTAGACAGCCTAAAACCTGGGGATTTTGATGCCTATTTTCATCCTGCCGGCCCTGTTGTCAACTTTCCTGACACAAAAAAAGTTTTGATGGGTATCGGTAAAAAATTAAAAGTGCCTACTGTTTTTACCAGGGATTTTGACCCAAAAGAGGAAAGCTGGCTGTTATCTTATGGGCATGACTTTTTTGAAACAGGCAAACAGGCTGCAGAAATCGCTGCCAAGGTGCTCGGCGGTACCAAACCTGCTGATATCCCGATAGAATACCAGAAAAAAATCAGGCTGATTGTTGATTTACGGGCCGCAAAAGAGATTGGCGTCACTATCCCTGAATCAATTTTGGCGATTGCTGATAAAAGAATAGAATAATCTCCTGTATGATGGATTTGATTGTAATCAGAACTCTTCTTTTTGCTCTGCTAATCCATCTGTTTCACTAACTACCCGGAGACTATCCACCGGGATCAAATCCCCGCATGCCGTTCCCTTTTGTTTTAACATCCCGGCCCTTTTAACCTGGCCAAGCCCCTGATCCACTTTGCATGCCGAAGTTAACTCTATTTCCAAAGTTTCACACTCTTTTGGCTCATTTTTAGTTTGTAAAAAGATAGTAAAACACTGACCCTTTCCGGAGATATACCCTTTCGGCCAAACAATTCCATCATATGTTTTATCATCGTTATAAATTATTTTGACTGCCCCGTCCCTTTGACCATAGTACTGGTATTGATCAACGTTAACTTCCCGTCCAAGCACCTGATTTGCTGAATCATAAGTTACTACTAAGCTATTGAACCGGTAAGTTCCTTCAATATTAGGCGGTTTATCCCCTCTATAAATTGTCATCCCGGCTGCCTCAACTTTCTCCATATCAATTTTATCCAGAATCGAATTCACCGGGCTTGGAAAATCTTGGCTGGGTTTTGTTACTTCTGCTTTAGTCTCTGTTTTGGTATTGGTAGTTATATTGGCCGGAGTTTGACTGCTTTGACTTTTCCTGTTGGTAAACAAATATCCAATCGCAGCGACTACCAATACCCCTATTAAAATTAAGACCACCGGGGGTATAAATCCACGCTCATTATTGGGCATTATCTTTAGAATAGTCCAATGGTTATCTTCCGTCAATCCTTAGCACTTGACAAACCGGCAAACAGGGCTTGATACCTCCTCTTTGTCGGTTTGAGTTAGACACAAATTGTAGTATTTTGAGTATAGTATATGAATTCTTTAGAGAAGATTGTCCAAAAAGCTAAGAAGGTACTGGCTTCCAACAGACAAAAGGGCGTTTCAAAGTGGGGGGGAAGGGAGTATGATTTTGTTTGCCCGTCAGCTCAAAATTACCCTTTCCAATGGTTTTGGGACAGCGCTTTCCATGCTATTGCTTTGCTCCAAGTTGACCCCGGGCTTGCCAAACAAGAGATCATTTGTTTACTCCAAGCTGCCCAACCTGACGGATTTATCCCTCATATGATCCTTTGGGAAAAATCATTACATAAGGCTGCAGAGAATAACTATTCCATTATTTTAGCTGATGAATTTTATACAGCTACCATCCAACCTCCTGTATTGGCCAGAGCGGTTTTTAGAATCTACCAAACCACTAAGGATAGGGAGTTTCTACTTCAGGTTTTACCTAAAACAATCAACTTTTTTAACTGGCTCAAAGAATACAGAGACCCTGATAATGATTCCCTGATATCCATTATCCAACCCGATGAGTCCGGATTAGACGCTTGTTCAAAATACGACCTTTTATTCAATTTAAGCAGTAAGAAAAAACTTAATAAAGCTATGCGGTTTTTAGTTAAAAGTTATGTTCCTTTCAGAAAAGATCCTAAAAAATTACCTGCTCTCAATATTTTTAATTGGGAGGATGTCATGGTTAACTCAATCTATGCTGATGGACTGGAATGCTTAGAGTTTCTTTCAAAAGAAGCGGGATTTTCCGGACAAGCTGCAGAATTAAAGATAGAGTCACAGCAAACCATTAACTCTTTAATGGAAAAGTGTTGGGATAAAAAACGGGGAGTTTTTTGGGACCTATATGGGGAAGATGAAAAACAGGCTAAAATTCTCACTTTTTCCAGTATCTTCCCGTTAATCCTGAAAAACCTTGATAATTCGATCAAAGACCGTTTAATCAGTGAACATCTGTTGGATAAAAAGGAGTTCTGGCTGCCTTATCCTATCCCTTCCGTGGCAGCAAATGAACCAAGTTTTGTGCCTGATTTTACTAATAAAACAATTTGGAGAGGACCTTCATGGGTGAATATAAACTGGTATATTTGGCAAGCGCTCAAAGATGACCCCAGGCGCCAGAATATAGCTACTGAGTTAGCCAACCGCACTTTAAAAATGGTTGAAATAGGAGGAATGAGGGAGTTTTTTAACCCATACACAGCCGAAGGTATGGGAGCTATTAACTTTGGTTGGACAACTCTAATTTTGGATATGATCTCTTAACTTCTGGCCATCCATAGCCTTATAAGGTCTGCTCTACGGTTTTTGCAGTGCTTTATCAAATGTAAAAATCTGAATTTCTTCGATTTCTGATTTGGCTAACAAGAAACAATCAACTAAGCTCAGCTTTTTCTTCCTATAATTTTTTAAACTTTTTTTGAAAATGTCTCCATCTTGCACAGAGAAATATGACGCTGTAAGTATTGATTCAAGTTTATCAATAATCTGGAACCTGGGAAACTTATAGTATTTAGACAGGGCAAAGTGAATCTACACCGCTTTAAAAAGCGGTGCATCTTCCTGTCATTCCCGCGAAGGCCTGCCTTGCCGGCAGGCAGGCGGGAATCCATAATTTCATTCATCCCCAGCTTTAAAAAGCTGGGGCTTTCTGAAATGACAGTAAATCCGTAGTACTCTCGAACAATTATAGAAAGATTATCAGTCTTAAATTAAGATTCTATTGATGACTCTTCTGGATATCTTTTTCTTGTGTTCATAAATATAGGGCCTAAACCAACAATTAATGCTCCTGCGGCTGCTCCACCCCCAACCATAACTCTAGCCAAACCCCATGGTCTATCTTTTTGAGCTTGCTCTTCATATTTAGCTATTAACTCACTGGCGGGAACTCCTTGATCAAGTTTGACACAAACTTCTGTTGGATTCTTGAGGGAATAAACTGGTGGATCTAACCGGGTCAACACTTTCTCGCATTTATTTTTCTCAAAGTTAAATCTATACTCTCCAGAAGTTAAACCATCCGCTCCACCTGCGACTAACACTCCTCCACCTATCAAACAAATTCCAAACCAATTTAATTTTACCCTCTTAATTTCTTTGCCTAAATTTCTCCCGAATTCGATCATAATGTTGGGAATTGTATATTGAATTGATTGTCTTGTCAACTATGAGACTGACGCTTGAATTTTTAGTGTAATTACATAATAATAAAAGAGCTATGGGAGTAATCATTTTAGCTGTGATCGTAGGTTTGGGTATTGGCTATTTTGCCACTCAAAATACTAACCAGATTAGTTTATATTTTGGTCCTTATGCTGTCTCAAATACTCCTCTTTATCTTGTAGTAATAAGCGCCTTGCTTATGGGATTGCTTCTTGCTTGGATCTTTTCTTTAGTCAACTCATTTTCTTCTAAGATTACTCTGCACGGAAAAGAGAATAAAATTAAAGAAGATGAGAAAACTATTGCAGAGCTTACTAAAGAAATTCACCAGCTCGAGCTTGATAATACTCGTTTGAAAGAAAAGTCAGGAGAGGGAAAAAACGATGATAAATCTCTATGAAGAGTCTTTTAGCAAAACTGTGGCGGCTGCTTAAACTCCCCAAACACATTCAACTTAATATCATGAGACTTACCCAAGATCAATTCTTAGTTGGAACAACAGGCATTGTCTTCAATAACAAAAATGAGGTTTTACTTTTTAAACATACCTATAGACAACATCAATGGAGCTTGCCCGGTGGTTATATGAAAGCAACAGAACATCCCTCTGAAGGCCTCGATAGAGAGATCGAAGAAGAGTCTGGACTGATTGTAAGCATTGATAAGGAAATAAAAATCAGAGCAGACAGGGAAACAGCAAGATTGGATATTGCATACATTGGCGCTTATATTGGTGGAAGGTTTAAATCCAGTAGCGAAGTGTCTGACGCCAGATTTTTCTCTTTTGAAAATTTACCCCTTTTGCCTAAAAATCAGCTACTTATGATCAAGGAGGCTCTGCAAATGAAAGTCACTTAACATCTAAATGTGTCATCTAAACCCGGCTAAATATAATATCAAGCCTACAATTATAGCAATTACCAGCATTGAAGACAGTCCTCCAAAAGCCAATATTCCTAAAACTGATAGTACCCATAAAATGAACAATACACCTGCTATTTCTTTAAAAGGACTGGGTAAGACACCAATTACCGATGAAATAACAAGCAGGATTAGAATATTCCATAGAGTAATTGGTTGACCATTTATGTTAAATAAAATCAAATCAGGGATAGGAAAGGCGCCAACGCTTAAATACCCTACAAACCAAAGAATGATCAAAATGACGAGTAAAGCTTCAAGCATTTGAATCAACTTTTTTATTTACTTCGTCTGGGGTAACCGGTTTAATAAATTGCAAAAGATTAACTAACCCATATGCCAAAAGTAAATATACCATCATGGCCACAAAAGTTGACCACTCAATTACAGGACCTTCATCAACAGATGTTTTAATAATTCCCCTGAAAGGGAGTGCAAGGGGAGCGCTTAAAGAATAAATTAAATTAACAAACCCGCTGGGATACGCTCCAGACATCCTCAGAAATATTCTAAATGCCAGCAAAAATTCAATAACACCTAAGATATACCAAATAACCTGATAGGTACGAAAAATTATTTTTTTCTTTTCAAATACTTTTTGAGGATGCTCAGTTTGTATAGGGGGAGGAGTTATGGTTTTTGTTGTTTGTGTAACTTGAACCGGAGCAGACTTTGATACTGTTGTTACTTCTTGAGCTTCTAATTGTGCCATGTTTTTAATATAACATAAGAACCCAACCAGACCAAATACTGTTTAAAAATCTTTATTTATGGTGTGATAGTAGGAGTAGGCAAAGCAGTTGGATTTATAATAACATTAATGTTGTTCCAGAACTGGCAGATGGGTTGGGTGTTGGAGTAGAGCTAGGGGTGCAAAAACCCATACACCCTCCGGGTGTATTACCTGCCTGCCCTGCCCTGCCGGCAGGCGGGCGGCAGGCAGGACTTGACACCTGCTCTTTTTCGGCTCCGTATTCCTAGTCTTAATCGAACTTGAAGTATCAATTCGAACCTATCTTGCTAATCTAGGACTACTTTTTTCTCCCCTTTTATATATTGACGAATTAATAAACCGATTAAAGTTTGATAGGCTATACCATTTCTCTTGGCTTTAGCTTTAACCTTAATCAAATCCTCAGTATTAACCCTGAGTGTAATACTTTTTGTTTGTTGTAACTACCTAAAGTTTCTAGCCGCTTCCTGAAACATTTGTTTAGTAACTTCTAGATTAGGGCTATTTTCAAATTCGCCCTTTTCTAAAGCATTTTCTAAATCTTTCTCGTATTTATCAAGTATTACTTTCATTTTTGGCGCCTCCTTTCAGATATTTATCAGCCAACACCCTACTTGGGTAGACTGTTTTTAAAAAAACTACTTTTCTTTTTTTATCTATTACGTAAGGCGTTGCATACACATATTCTTTTATCTTTATTACTAGTATTTTCTTCTCTTCAATATAAGTGCCACTTGGCTCCACTGTGTTGATTCATTTAACCCCTATCTTCCATACCCCTTTTTCCCGAAAAGCAGGAATTGTTTGACGTTTTGCCGCATTTAAAATTACTGGAGCTGGTTTACCAATTTTTACCGCATACTCAGTTGCTTCGATAATTTTATTCCCTTTAAGATAGGCTACTCTTTTATGTAAAGCCTCCAGCAGCGCAAGCGATATTAACTTGTCCATATTTTTGGTCATTTTATCATCCCTATATTCCTTAAAAGAGTTATAATAGGCTTGCTTTTCTTTATCACGGATAATTACTCCAGGAAACCCCAATCTATATAGTTGATAATTTATAATAACTCTGCCAATTCTGCCATTGCCATCATTAAAAGGGTGAATTGTTTCAAATTGCAAGTGAAATTTAGAAATTTTATCTATAAAGTAATCTATATTATCGCTTGAGTATTCAATTAAAGCCTCTTCCAGTAAACGTTCTATATGTTCTGGAGCAGTAGCAATAAAAGTCCCTATGCGCACATATTCTGTTTTTTTGCGAAATCTCCCGGCAATACTTTCATCAATATTTCCTATTAACATCTGGTGAAGGAGTAATACAATCTCTTTAGAAAGCTCTCCAGCTTTATCACGGATATATTCCATGACCCGAGCCAAATTCTTAGCTTCAAAAACTTCACGCAGGCTGACATTTTTAGATACCTCCATCTCTAAGAGTATCTTCTCTGTTTCTTTTAAAGTTAAAGTAGAATTTTCTATAGCATTTGAGTTATAAACACTCTCGGGAATTTCAGCTTCATCAATAATTTTAAGCAGAGACTCTTTGCCTGTCTTAAGATGATCATATTCTTTTTTAAGGATTTCTATCCTTTTTTGAAGGGGAAGCGAGGTTGACATGATACCCTATTATACCAGATTCACGTTATTTTGTCAATTTGACGTGAATTAAGTGCCATTTACGGCATAAATTCACGCTATTTAGTCGGTTCGAGTAAAAACTATCTGGCTCCCCTGAGTTGGTGCGCTTAGAACTAGCATTGTTAGAATCTGAGGACGAATTCGAACCTGTATTCGTTTAAATTAGAAGAGGACTACTAATTTGCTTGCTCTGAGTCCAGAATAGTCCTTTGATGATCTGAATTGAAGATAATTCTCAATCGTTCTATGGCATCTTTAAGTATGTAACCACGACTCCCTAAATTTTCGATAGCATGGTTAGTATTCGCCTGGTCAAACATATCTATAACATAGACTGCTCCTTCTAAAATAGGTTGTACTTCTTCTGTAGGAGATAATTCTCTTTGAGATGATTCATAAAGGACTCGTTCTATCATTGGAGGATAATATCATGACATAATTGAGATTGCAAGAATCATTTTATTTGCTCTTCGAGTAAATTCTGTTATGCTACTAATTTAGCCTGAAGTTCTGTTTTTAGGCTCTCATTATCTTTGAACAGGATTGTTTGAAGCCCTGCTCTATTAGCTGCTTCTACATTTACTTCACTATCGAAACCCATACACCCTCCGGGTGTATTACCTGCCTGCCGGCCTGCCTGACGGCAGTCAGGGCAGGCAGGACTTGACACCTGCTCTTTTTTGGCTCCTCGGCCAAGATAATATACCCTCGCTTCGCTCAAGCGAACAGCTTCCCATTTCATGGGGCGCAGTTCAAATCAGTCTCGAGAAAAAAATGAAAAATACAGATATGAAACCTCTATTTTTCATTTTGCTCCCCTTATTGGACACATTAAGAACTTTTAATTACCCTCAACTAGGAAACTTTGCTTACGCTTAGTTATAAAAATGATAATATACTAAATATAGCATCTTTAAAAATTAAGTAATGAACAGTCAACAAAAAACTTTATTGATTATTAGCTTCGTATTAGCTTTTGTAATTCCCATTTATGGATTAAGCCAATCATTAGCAGCTGGGTCATATGGTCAAACAAGACTTCCAGGGTTTACAGTATTTGTACTTGAAGCTGCCCTATTAGCAGCTACGGTTTTTGTTTATAAAATCCTGAAGGAACATCCAAACCTAAAAAGAAGCCTAATTACAGCTTTGATTGTTTTTATTACTCCTTTTATAGTTGGTGGATTATGTTTTTGGGGTTATGTTTCTTGGGCTAGCCATCAATATACCCCTTCTAACTTTGTCGCCGATCCAGCACCTCTAAAACCTGGTAAGGATATCTATCAGGTGGCAGAAGATATACCTTATGGTTACATGACATTAAGAATTGAGGCTGTAAAACGGCTGAGCACCAACATGATTGAGGTGGATTTATATGAATATAACTCAAAGGACAATCCAAATAAACTGCAAATGTTTAATTCTCAATATTATTTAGAGGCACCAGACAAAACCAGAATAGAGCCAAATTTTGATAATGGTGGTTTAAGAGGGGTTGATGTAGAACCAGATGAGGCAAAAAGAGGTAGAGTACTATTCCAAAATGATGCTTTGAAAGCGAATACACCTTTTATACTAAAGGTTCTACCATTTGAGGGGTCTCCTGCTCTTTCAGTGGATATTAGTAAGTATCTAGTTCAATAAGAAGAACCTTTACTGCTTCTTTTTCCCTCCAACACCTTTAATCTCAGTCAGGGTTTTATCAGCATCTTCCATAACTTTTCTCATAGAGTCGGCTTCTTTGCTCTGAAGAAAGTTGTCTCTTGTAAGTATTCTTAACGGTGTCTCTTTAGATACCACAAACGAACGTCCAGGCTCAGGAAAAAGTTTAGTACCCACCTTTATGTAGACTATATAACCTGCACCTATATAAAAACGGTAGGCATTCAAACCTGCGAACATATCAGTATCATACTCAGGGTGAGGATCAGCCATAAATGACTGTCCAATATCATCAGGAAACCTCGCAATGATAAAAGAGAAGTTATTATCACCCCCTGAGTCATTATTCAATATATTTTGTCTAGCTCTTTCTAATTCTTCCTGGCTAAGATTTATTTTCCCAAATTGAGGTAACTGGCTTGCTCCTGCCCTCCATAACACTGAGATAACAAAAAGTTTTAATTTTTCATAATCAAATTGAGCTATTTCCCACCCTTTTAAATCACCATTAACTATTATCTGCCTGTGGTGGTCTTCGTTTTGAAGAAGTAACCTAGGGGAATAATTATCATAAGGAGCAAATCTATTTTCGCACTCCGCACAAACCAGATCGGAATCGTACCACCCTATTCTCACCTTGCCTATTGGAAATTGATCCTTTGTATTAGTAATCAATTTCATCGATTGGGTTTTGGTCATTTTTGCTTTGCGCCTTGAGTACTCAAAATAAGCTCTTGGAAGAACATGAGCATTAGCTAATTTCACTACCTTCTCTTTGCAGAACTTACAGGTTTTCATAACCCCAAAATTTTACCATTAAGGCTGGTATAATAACTAAAGTGACTGCCCTAAAAGAAGTAATGACTTATGATAAAACGAGATGCAAATGGCAAATGGACGGCTTCTAATGTCCCCAAGGATGTTAACCCTGTGTATGCAAGGGCTTTAGTAGATTTTTTTAATTCTCTTGACCCTCTCTTCACTAAAGCACAAGAGAAATCTGATTTTGAGTTTATTTTTGCGTTACTCAATGTTCAAGGAATGCAAGATGCTGGATGGGATGCTTTTGAAACTACCAAAGATATTTTTGAGACTTTTAATAAACTGAAGTCAAAAATTAAATACAATGATGAACAGCTACACCTTTTTTTAGTTTTATACGGCTTAATACTAGAAGCATCCTATCCATATGACCTTCTCTATAACTTGCTAAGAATAATTTCAGGCGAAAGATATTCAGTTATTTGCTTCCCAGACATAAAAATGGGTAGTAGTGGCAAGACCAGACCAATGTTTGCATCAGAAAAAATTAACAAAATAAAAGAACTGGCAAAAAAATTAGGTCTGGAATTAAATATACAACCTCTTGTGAACATTTTTGATAAAGAATTGCGAAATGCTATCTTCCATTCAGATTATTGCCTTTACGATAACGAATTACGACTACCAAAGTCTTCAACTATCTATAAAGTGGATAATGTAATGGCAATACTAAATAAAACAGTTGCTTATTACGAGGTGATTGTCAGGCTGGTAAAAATGTATAAGGCATCATATGAGAGACCTGAACTAATTGACCCTCCCCCTAGTTTTAATGCTGACCCAGAAGAAAAAATGGTAGTAATGGTGCGTAAAGGCACAGGAGCCATTGGAATTAAGAGTAATTGGACACAGGAGGAAATTGCTCAGGGAAAGATATCGTTCAGTATAAGCCGCTTATTGCCCTACGAACAAAGAATGCTTCAAAAAGACCCTACGCTAGTTGAGTTCCCAGAAAACAAAGTTGAGAAATGGAATAAATTTTTGCATATGTTCCCTGTACCAATAAGAAAACATCTCTTACCTATAACAGAACGGTTCTTGTAGCCTGTTTTTAAAAATGTAATGAATAAGATTAAATCATCAGACACAAAAATAACAATTGGTCAGTTAAGCAAGCTCACGGCTGAAGAGCGAACCAAAGTATTAGAACCAATTGTGAAAGCTAACGCAGAACAATTTACCAAAATTGCCAGCGCTATAGGTGAAGCCTCTAATTTTGCTAAGACTATTAGCTCTATTGCCAGCTCTTTTAGGCTTCCGATGATTGATATGTTAGAAAACATCAAGCTCCCAGAACTACCCCAAATTCCTGATGTATACAGTTCTATTGATACTAAGGGAATGAGCTTTGAAAGATATGATCCACCAGTAGTAATTAAAAAATCAAAGTGGGAAATAGAAAAAGAAGCACGAGAGGCTTATAGAACAGAACTTCAAATTCAAGTGCTGGAACAACAACTGAATCTTTATAAAGGAATGCTCGCACCTCAATATGATATAAATACTGGCACTATTACCTTTCTAGGTAAACAGATACAAATACCTCTAAATACAAATTTGGAAATGATCTGTCGCATTGTTCTTAAAAACTTAACCAATATGAAACGTAAGTGGTCGTGGGAGGAAATTATTGAAGAAAACAGAGAAAGCACTGATAATTTCACCTCAAGACAAATATATACGGCAGTCAGGTCAATCAATGATAAAGTTGCCGTAGAAACACAAGCAAAAGACCTACTTATTTCAAAACCCTACTCAACCGTTCAGGTAAACCCCAAATACCTGGCTAAATAGTTAGCTACATTTAGCTACTATCCCCTTTGATAAGCTCTGTTCATTATGAAACAAAGTAATGAGCAGCTAAAAATGAGCTTGGAAAAACTCTATGGTCGCACCTTGACCACACAGGAACTTTTTTCTATCAAATACAACCTCGTAGGCTTCTTTGAAACCTTAATTAAGTTAGATAAACAGATGCAGAAAGGAGCACTTTATGGGAGCTCGTGAAGAAATGCAAAAAGAATATGAGCAGAACCTAGACAATCTCTTTGTTGAGGATTTTAAAGACTTGCTGATGAGTCTTTATAAAAAACACCTAAGTTTAAATATAAAAAGAGGTATAGCAGCAAAAAGGAGAAAAAATGCTCAAAGTAAGTGAGGTTCAGATAAGAGTCATTAAGCCCAAGGATGGGCTCGTAGGCTTTGCTAGCTGTGTCTTAGATGGTGTCCTCTACCTAAGTTCTATTGGCATATTTAGCAGACTGGATGGGACTGGCTACAGAATAACTTTCCCAACTAAAAAAGTTGGCGATACTGACCTACAAATCTTTCATCCAATTAGCAGAGAGCTCGGTCAAGAAATAGAACAGGCAATTATTGATAAAGCTAGAAAGGTTTTTGAGGCTATATGAGCTGAAAATCACTGACAGCTTATGTCGCTGAAGTAATGAGGTAAGTAATGATTGACACAGTAATCCTAACTATGCAACTAGATAAAACACTTGTTACCGACCCTGATAAGTTCACACCTTCGCTAAGATGGCTTAAAGAAAGCGATAGGGGTTTTGGTGCTCGTTTGTTTACAAAGTACACTCAAAATATAAATCAAAAGTATGGTTATTACCCTCGTTTGACGGTTACTCCTAGATGGAAAGGGTATCTTGAAATACCTCTGAAAATTGAGTTTTCAGTCCCTAAATTATTATATGGTAACAACTTGGATGAAGTTAGCGAGGATGACTTTGAAAGAGTAATAGAAGTATTACAAAGCAAGCTAAAAGAAATGGGTATTAGAGTATTTCCAGAGCAGCTTAGAAATGCTCTGGTTTCCGCTGTGCATTATTCAAAAAATATACCCTTGTCTCATTTTGTTACAGCCTCCTGGGTAATCAGTGTCCTGAGCAAATTAGATGTAACTAAAAGATTAGAGCTTAACCATAGACATTTTAAGAACCAGGGACACGCTCTCTATTTTGACTGTGGCTCCTACCAAATAGTTATCTACGACAAACTAAAAGATATAGGTAAAAGTAAGCGGCACGCTGTAGATAAAGAACCTACATCAGAACAGCTAGGATTATTTGACTTTATTAAGAAAAATAAGATACCTGCAGAAATTCTTAGAATTGAGATTAGACTTGTTCAGAAAGGAAAACTTAATTCCCTCTTTACCCAATTTGGTTATCCAGCTAATCCTACTTTTAAACAGATTTTTAATAGTGAAATTGCTAGAAAAGTTCTACACTTTTACTGGGACTTTATTGCTAATGAGAAGAGTTTATTTCTACTCAAAGCCACTGACCAGGACACTTTAAAACAAGTAATTGAATTCCAGAGATTGAATAAAAGAAAGTTAAGTACTATTGAAACTTTAGGTATAGCTCAAATTATAGAGTATTCTAAGACAAATGGGCTTAGAACATTAAGAGAGTCCCTTAGTAGCTTTTATTCAGACAGAAACTGGTTTAGACAACAAAAGTATTTTGATTTAATAGAAAAAATTACTGCAGATAAAAAACCGTATGACTTTGTTACAGATATTGAAAATACCCTTAATACATTGAAGCCATATAGAATTGAGAACGACTTAATCAAAGGAGAAGAGTCGTGATAAAGGGATTTTCAAGGCTTTTGCAAGCCTACCTATATTTTCTAAGGATGGGTTTCTTAATCCTCTTTCAATACCTGAGATATAGGTTCTATCTAACCCAGTCTCAAAACCTAACTTCTCTTGAGAAAGCCCAATGCTCTTTCTTAATTCAAGAATCCTGGCACCGAACTTTTTCCTTAGTGGACTTGATTTTGTTACCATCAGCTATCATAATCAGAGATAAGTGGACTATTGGTCTACGGACTATTAGTCACAATCTCTGTCAAAAGGAGGTGAAAAAGTAATGAAAGAAACAGAAAAAAGTACTTCTAAAATAGGCATTGGTTCTATCTTGAGTTGGGGTTTAGGAGGATTATTAGTAGTTGGTGGTATTATTGAGCTTTTTAGCAAGCCAGCGATGGGTATTTTTACTCTCCTTGCAGGTTTGATTATATTTCCACCAGCAGTTAAGTTTATTAAAAACAGAACTCACTTTGAGCTATCAAAAGCCTTAAAAGTAGTAGCATTTTTAGTCCTGCTCGGTATTGGTGGTGCTCTGGCTGGTACTTCAAGTACTTCCACAGCAAGCACACCTAGTGCTAGCAACCAACAAAACAAACCTAATAGTGCCTCAAGTAAACCTGAGCCAACAGCGACAAGCGTAAGCAAGCAACCAGATGTACCAACTGAATATAAATCTGCTCTCAGCCAAGCTACTTCATATGCCAACACAATGCATATGTCCAAGCAAGGCGTCTATGACCAGCTAGTTTCAGAATATGGTGGTAAGTTTTCGCCAGCAGCCGCACAGTATGGAATAGACAATGTAAAAGCAGATTGGAACGCTAATGCCCTAGCTAAAGCAAAGAACTATCAAGATTCCATGCATATGTCACCAGCTGCCATTCATGACCAGCTAACATCTGCTTATGGGGAAAAGTTCACACAATCAGAGGCAGATTATGCTATTCAGCATCTTAACGACTAATAGTGCTTATAAAGTGAGACTATACAAAAGTTGTTCTTTTTAATTCTGGGCAGGAGCAATCCTTCCCAGCCTAAAGAGAAGGTTATACCTAACTATAAAATTATGAAGGCTCTTGGCATTGCTCGTGTATCAACACCAGAACAAAAAGAAGCAGGAAACTCATTACCTGCTCAGGTAGCTCGTATTGAAAAATACTGTCGTATCAAAACCTTTGACCCAGTAGAAACATTCAGCTTTGATGAGACTGCCTATAAAGAGGATAGGGATAAGTTTGACAGCATTCTAGATAGGATTATTGAAGAGAAAGATAAGATTGCAGTTTGTTTTGATAAAGTTGACCGCTTATCAAGAAATGTATTTGATAAACGAGTATCTTTATTGTACGAAAAGGCTCTAAGAGATGAGATAGAGCTTCATTTTGTATCTGATGGTCAAGTAATTAACAGTCAAATATCGGCAGTTGAAAAATTCCAGTTTGGTATCAGCTTAGGCCTTGCTAAATATTACTCAGATGCCATTAGTGACAATGTAAAAAGAGCAACCGAACAAAAACTACGCAGAGGCGAATGGCCTACTAAAGCACCTATCGGCTACTTAAATATAGACCTGGAAGATGAAAAGAAATGGATTGAAGTTGACACTCAACGAGCAGATTTGGTTATTAAGATATTTGAATGGTATGCAACCACTGCTTATTCCATGGAAATGCTTAGAAGGAAAGCTAAAGAAGAAGGGTTAACAAACAATACAGTTTCTGGCACCTATCTAACGAAAAGCCAAATAGAACTTATCCTTAAAAATCCTTTTTACTATGGCGAAATGCGATATAGAGACAATATTTACCCTCATAGCTATAAACCACTTATATCAAAAGAGTTGTTTGATAAAGTGCAGCAAGTTAAACAAAACTGGCACAAAAAGCCCTTTAAGTACGCTGCTAAGCCATTTATTTATAGAGGTCTACTCTCCTGCTCCAGTTGTGGTTGCAGGATTACTTTTGAAACAGCTAAAGGCAAATACAATTATGGACACTGTACTAACTATTATAAAAATTGTTCTAATGTAGTTTGGATTAGAGAAGAGGATATAACTGACCAATTTAAAGATTTATTAAAAGGGTTAACTATAGATAAAGAGGTATTAGAAGAACTGGTTAAAGAACTTAGGGATAACCACACAGCCAAGGTTGAGTATCACGAGCGTACCATGTCTAACTTAAAAGCAGAATACGATAAATTGGAAAACCGCTTAACTAAAATGTATGAGGATAAACTAGATGGGAGTATTACAGGCGATAAGTATGACAGCTTACTCAGTAAGTATAAGGGTATTCAGGCAGACATTCTTTTACAGATGGAAAGACATAGTAAAGCAGATGAGAGTTATTACACTGAAGCGAATAAGTTGCTAGAGCTTGCCAGTCGTGCTTATGAGATTTTTGAAAGTTCTGAAGCCGATGGTAAAAGGGAACTTTTAAAGTACCTACTTCAGAACTCTGAAATGAAAGGCAGAAAGGTTATTCCCACGCTCCAAATGCCATTTGATGCTATCCTTCTTGCCAACAAAACAAAAGATTGGCTCCTCGGCCAAGATTCGAACTTGGAACCTTCTCGTTAACAGCGAGCCGCTCTACCATTGAGCTACCGAGGATTGTTAAGGTACTTTAGCAATTCTACCATCTAGCAGGCTTGAAATCCACCCTAACCAAAATAGCATGTCTGGGGTATAATTTTATAGTTACATAAAAAATGAGCCCTGCACAAACAGAACCTCACTCATCAAGTAGTGTTGCAAAACTTAATTGGCTGCGCGCAGCTGTGCTGGGAGCAAATGACGGGATTGTATCTATAGCAGGACTGGTGGTAGGAGTCGCAAGCGTCACAACTTCCCAGTCGATAATTTTAACAGCCGGAATAGCCGGGATTATTGCAGGCGCTATATCAATGGCTGCCGGTGAGTATATATCTGTCAGCAGCTCCAGGGATACTGAAAAAGCGCTTTTAAAAAAAGAGCGCCATGAACTGCGTGAATTTCCAAAAGAAGAGCTGGAAGAACTGGCAATTATTTACGAACGGAAAGGCTTATCAAGAAAAACAGCCTTGACTGTGGCTCAAGAATTAACCAAACATGATGCATTTGCAGCCCACGCTGAGGCAGAGCTTCATATTGACCCACATAACCTAACTAATCCATGGCACGCAGCTTTTGCATCAGCTGCCGCTTTCCTGGTGGGCGCAGTCATACCATTGGTATTAATCTTGATTCCCCCGGCCGAAATCCGGATCCCCATAGCTTTTGTTTCGGTAATCATCGCACTGGCAATCACCGGGGTCTTAAGCGCTTTGGTGAGCGGGGCAGGGGTGCTGCGCGCGATATTTCGGGTTACAACCGGCGGAGCTATTGCCATGGCAGTAACTTATGGCATAGGCAGGATGTTTAATGTTTCCGGCATATAATTTACTCTAAATAATCCCTTAACTTTTTGGCTCTGGTTGGATGCTTGAGTTTCCTGACTGCTTTAGCCTCAATCTGCCTTATACGCTCCCTGGTTACTCCAAATTCCCTGCCCACTTCCTCTAAAGTCCTCTGTTTGCCATCCTCAAGCCCAAATCTCAGCTGCAGGACGCGCTTTTCCCTGGGAGATAAGGTATCCAGCACCTCATCAAGTTGGCCTTTTAAAAGCTCCCTGGTAGCCTGTTCATCAGGTTTCAAGCCAGGAGCTTCAATAAAATCTCCCAACTGGGAATCATCCTCATCACCAACAGGTGTGGCAAGGGATGTGGGTTCTTGCGAAACTTTGACAATCTCGCGGGCTTTGCCCGGGTCTATCCCCAAAACCTCCGCCACCTCCTCCGGTGAAGGCTCCCTCCCAAGCTCCTGCATAAGCCGCCTTTGGGTCCTGTTAAAACGGTTTATTGTCTCAACCATATGGACCGGGATCCTGATAGTCCTGGCCTGGTCTGCAATCGCCCTTGTTATAGCCTGCCTGATCCACCAGGTTGCATAAGTTGAGAATTTATAACCCCTTCTCCAATCATATTTTTCAACAGCCCTCATCAGCCCGATATTCCCTTCCTCAATCAGGTCAAGCAGGCTCATCCCTCGCCCCACATATTTTTTGGCAATAGATACAACCAATCTTAAGTTTGCAGAAATCAACCTATGTTTGGCAGGTAGTTCACCTTTTTCTGATTTTTGGGCAAGTTCAATCTCCTGGGCTGCAGTAAGCAGTTGGACTTTACCAATATCCCTTAAATATTGTCTGACAGGGTCTGTGACAGAGCCTTCCTCTAGCGCTGCAAGAACTTCCAGCTCCCGCTCAAGGTCAGTCGCTGATTTTGTATCCTCAGCTACTTCCTCTGAGGTTGTTTCAAATACATCAATCCCAGCCTCTGTCAGTTTCAAGTAAAAGTTGTCGAGCGCTTCTAGAGTATCTTCCGGCTTTGGAAAAACCTGCAGGATTTCTTCCTGGGTGATAAACCCCCGCTCCTTACCAAATTTTAGCAGTTTTTTCTCATCTAAATTTGCTAATTTATTGTTCTTTTTAGCCATTATATTAAATTTTCAATTTTTAGTTTTTAATTTTTAATGAATTTTCAATAATTATTTTTCTAAACATTGGAACATTTGAATTTGATTTAAAATTTTAAATTTCAAATTAAAAATTATCTTCATAGATTCTTAAGTTTTATTGACAAATCCCTAAACCGTTTGTTAAGTATACCCAACTGTTCCATATTATCAAATTCCTGTGCACTTTTAATCTGCAAAGATAATTTTTCCAGTGATGTTTTGATCAATGTCTTTTTAAGCTGGGTTACTACCAGGTTTAATTCTTTCTGCCAGTTTTCCAGATCAGTTAATTTATCATCAATTGGCATTAAATACAACTTGTCTACTTCGGCCACCAGACTCTCGGGTACTTTTTTGATAAATTCCGATATCTTAAAGGATTTGGCCTTAAATGAGATTGAGTCTAAAAAGAGGACCAACAGGACATAAATTTGCCTTAATTCTTCTGATAAAAAAAGTGTCTCCGGAAATGAAGGGACAAAGGTATGTTGCAAAGGGATATGCAACATTAATGCTATTAAATACGCCTCCAGCAGTTCCCTTCTGCTATAAGGCTCTACCTTTCTAACTTGTGTTTGGTCTTCTCTCAACACCTTAAATTCAGGCTTCAACTTGTCCATCTCCTCTTTGATAACATCATCTTTAATTTGAAGCAGGGCCGCCAGTTTTTGGGTGTAGTGCTCTTTGACTATCGGGTCTGAAATTTTCCTGAATATTGGCATCAACTCCGCAGAAATAGCTTTTTTAGAGCTGGCTGATTTAATACCATATCTTTGGTTTGCTGACTGGAGGTAGTAATCATAAATCGGCTCTGCTTTTAAAACATTTTGCAACCATTGCTGGGGGTTTTTGAGACAAAGTTCAGCAGGATCCTTGGCGCCTTCAATTTTTATTACCTTGATGTTTAAACCAGCTTTATCAGCTATCTCAATCCCTCTTCTGGAAGCGCTGTCTCCTGCTAAATCTGTATCAAAACACAGGCTGATGGCATCTGCCTGTTTTTTCAAAGACTCTATCTGCTGTTCTGTCAAAGCAGTCCCTTTTGAGGCAACTACATTTTTTACCCCAACCTGATACGAAAAAAGCATATCCATCTCCCCTTCCACTAAAATTGCTTCTTTGCTTTTGCGTATGTCCGGTTTGGAGATATGCAGGCCGAATATAAACTTCCCTTTGTCAAATACCGGAGTTTGCGGGGTATTAATATATTTTGGCTCCCCATGGTCTATAATCCTTCCTGAAAACCCCACAATCCTGCCTCTTATATCGATTAAAGGAAACGTGATCCGCCCCCTAAACCTGTCATAACAACTGCCTTTAGACGGCACACAAAGCCCGGAGATTATCAGGTCCTGGATACCAAACCCCCTTTTCTTTAAAAAATTTGTCAGTGATTCCCAATTTTGCGGGGCATAACCTATACCAAACTGTTCAATAGTCTCTGCTTTTAAACCTCTTTTTTGAAGATACCCTAGGGGCTTTTTACCCAAGGGGTGTTTTAAGAGGATGTGCTGAAAAAACTGCTGGGCTTTTTGGTTGACAAGGTAGATCTGCTCATTTGAATCTTTTTTTTTGCCTGTTTTTTGCAATACAACCCCTGCTTTTTGGGCTAAAATTTCCAGGCTTTCAGGGAAAGTCAACCCTTCCTTCTCCATCACGAATTTGAAGATATCCCCGCCACGGTCGCAGCCAAAACAATGCCAAATCTGGCGTTCCGGGGATACCACAAAAGAAGGGGTCCGTTCGTTATGGAATGGGCAATTAGCTTTAAAATTTACACCTGCTTTTTTTAGGGGAAGATATTCCGAGATTAAATCTACAACATTAATCTTTTGCTTGATAAGTTCGGTGTCGTCCATGCCTTTTATCAATTATCCAGTCGCCCCTACGTTCAGTTTACATGAACGTAGTTTAGCCACCAGACATTGATGTGGGCAAATTTTAACCTAAAATAGAAAATAATGCAAGTTTGGGGTCTTGCCAAAAAAAATATTATATAGTAAGTTAGTATTGAATATGTTTCCTGAAGCACCAAAAGAAAATCCCAAAAAAGAATATTCAGTACAAGAATTGATAATAATAAAAGAACAATTTGCAGATGAATTTATGAATGTTCCTGGTGTAAATGGGATTGGAGTTGGAATAGCTGATGTTTCACACAAAGATGTTGGTGTGGTTTTATTCTTGGAGAGAATGCCTAAAAAAGATTCTGATCTTAACCGTTTAATCAGTGTAGCTAGAAAATTACCTGAAGATGTTTTATTACACATAAGACAGATCGGAACAATTAGAGCTTTATAATCCTTAATTTAACTTCCCATTTATAATTTTAATCGCTATAATATGACCATTTGGAGGGGTCGCATAGTGGTCTAGTGCGCTTGCTTGGAAAGCAGGTGTCCGATGAACATCGGACCGTGGGTTCAAATCCCACCCCCTCCGCCAAGTTCAGATTTCAGAATTCGAATTTCGGACATCAGATATTAAAAGCAGGTATTCCCTGTTTCCTCCGCTTCCCAAAATCGGTGACTCAATAGAATTAACAATATTGAATGATAAATTATGAATTTTATCTTTAACACTGTTTACAACCTCTTCCAATTCCTCATCTTTTACAACTCCTTTTACTCTTTGCTGTTCAAAAGCCTCATATTGGGGCTTAAGTAAGGCAATAATGATTCCGTCTTTTTTCAAAAACTTTCTCACAACCGGAAGCACTAATTCCAACTTAGTCCACCCCGCATCAATGGTAATAAGATCCACTTTATCCACCTCGCCACCATCTAAGGTGTTTTCAGACCCACCCTCCAGGTGAGGCAAATGCAATATGTTTGTGCGTTCCATCACCACCACCCTGGGATCATTCCTCAGCTTCCATGCCAACTCACCATAAGAGGTATCCACTGAATAAATTTTTGCTGCCCCATTTTGCAAAAGACAGTCCACAAACCCGCCAGTTGAAGACCCAACATCCAAACAACTGAAATTTTTAATTTTTAATTTGAAATTTTCAATTGCATGCTGGAGTTTAATCCCACCGCGGGAAACAAATTGATTCATAATCTTAAAACGAAAATCGTAAAACTCAAATCTACATTTAAAAATTTAAAGTTTGAAAGATTTTAAATTTTAGATGTAATTTTGACATTTAGGATTTGAGATTTAACATTTTTAAGGCTTTTTCTAAAAGTTTCTTGTCATTTTGGAAACTGAGCATTTTCATGGCTTCCTTGGGCTCAACCCATTTTGCATCAAGAAGTTCTGAAGGCTGGTGTTTCAACTCACCACCCGTATATTTCATCAAGTAAATAATCACAATCTTAAAAATCCTTTCTTCGCCTTTGCCAAAGACATATTTTGAATCCCCAACCTTATCCACTATCTCCACTTCTACCCCGGTTTCCTCGCTTACTTCCCTTAAGGCTGCTTCTTTACTTGATTCTTTACCCTCAATATGGCCTTTGGGAAACCCCCAATATACTGTCCTGGCATCCCTAATGGATGAGTTTTGTATGAGTAAAGCTTCCCCCTTATTATTAAACACTATCCCTCCTGCAGAAAATTCTCGCTTCACCTATAAATATCCTTTCTATGGTCAACAATATGAATAACCAAATTTTTGTCCTCTACATCAAAAGCTACACGATAATTACCTATTCTAAATCTATACTTTCCCATCTGTATATTATTTAAGGTTTCTGCAAATTCAATAGGGTTTTGCTGGCTGCAAAAAAAATCCAGTTTCTCAATAATTCTTTGTTGGATTTCTTTTGGTAATTTTCTGAAGTGCTTAAATGAAGATTTGGTAAATTGATAATCAAACATTTATACTAAACCTAACATTTTTTTAACCTGAACGGATGAATAACGGACTTTATCTGCTCTTGATTTCGCAATTCTTTTTAAATAATTTTCAGAAGATAAAGCTTCTAAATCTTCCAGGAAAGATTCCCAAACATTATCAGGGACCAGTACACCTAAAGGTTTATTATTGCGCATTACCCTAATAAACTTACCTTTTTTTTCTGCAGTTTTAAAGATTTTAGTCAAACCTGCCTGGGCTTTTTGGACGCTGGTGAATTCTTCATCGTTAATCAGTTGTCTTTGCATATGTAATAATTATTACAGAATTATGACAGATTGTCAACACTGCGCAAAACTTTGCGCCCCCGGCGGGAATCGAACCCACATATCAGGATCCGGAATCCTGTGGTCTATCCGTTAGCCTACGGGGGCATCCAATGCTCTAAGATAACAAAGTCTGTTATTAAAACAACGATTTTAATAACAAGCGACGTTATCGCAAACTTTGTTTATCCATTAAGCTACAGGTGCAAAACGAAATCCTGCGGTCTAAAATATCGTAGTGTTTTTGTATTTTACCATCAAGGATAGACTTTTATATGCCCGCCGATTGCTAAAAAGCTTACCGTATTTTTACCTGCTATCTTGTAAACAATTCTTACATCATCATTGATACTAAAAGCCCACAAACCTTTCATTTTTTTTCTAAGAGGATGGTTGTGTAATCTTGTATCGTCTGGGTTCCGCTCAAACAACCTGACTTTCTCATTAATAACTGCTTCAAGACCCGGAGATTCTTTTAGTAGGGTCTTTAAAAATGGGACGTAGTCTCTGGCATATTTAATCTTAACCATGCTTCTGCTCACGATGGTTCTTTAAAGGATAGTTCATCACAAACTGAGAGAAAGGCGTTTTGCCATCCCACTCGATATATTCCTGGTTGGAATCATTGGCTATTTGTAGCACTTCTTCTTCAAACTCTGAGGTGAATCCATTTTCAGTCAATTCGGGGTACAAAAACCGCCGCAAAGCATCACGAAAGAGCTCACTGATTGATGTATAACCCTTACCGGCTACCGCTTTCTTAGCGTCGGCATGGAGAGATTTTGGGAGTGAGATGTTAATCGTAGTTGTCATAGTATCATTGTATGGTTTTCATACAAACTTTGTCAACTATTACTATCTCCTGCGGTGGGGGTGGGATTTGAACCCACGAAGGACTTTCGCCCTTTCCGGTTTTCGAAACCAGTGCACTCGGCCACTATGCGACCCCACCATGTGCACCCCCGAAAGGATAATATACCCACCGACTAAAGTCGGTGAGCGAACCTTCGAGGATAGCGCGCCCGGCGGGACAACATACCACTCGCCTCCGGCGAGTAGCGAACCTGCCAGGCACCCCCGAAAGGATTCGAACCTTCGACCTCAACGTCCGCAACGTTGCGCTCTAATCCACTGAGCTACGGGGGTACTGTGTGTATTTTACCTTATTGACTTATAAAAATCATAAGTTTAATATCTTAAATTGTAATGTCTCCTGAACAGAGGGAAATAGTAGGTAAACCATTTGAGGAGGTTTGCGGAATTAAAGATATTTTTGTTGAAAAATATTTGCGACCATTCTTTTATGATTATGAATACCCCTTGAATGGTGCAGGAGTTGGCCTGTCTAACTACAATAGGGGCCGTGCACGCTTTGTGATAAGTGTTAATACCCTCCAAAAACCTACCTCAGAATTTTTAAAGTCTCTAAGTTTACCAAGGAAATCATTCAAAGGAGTGCCTGTAAAATACCAACTTTTTGCTGGGTTTAGGGCTGCCGCGGACAGCAGAAACCAACTGTTTGAATGAGCAAAGAAAATTTAGATCCGAACAGGGCATATTTTGAGTAGAGTCACAGCTTTGGATAACGGACCTGTGTATAGCTATGGTGGACCGGAAGAAGAGTTCTATCCAAAGGGCAAAAAACGGTTTTGTTAAGATTTCATCTGTGGGGGTTCTCCAGCGGAAAATGTTTCTGCAGGCTGTCTGACCATTTTTCCATCATAGTTTTTGGCGCGATCTCATGAAAAGGCAGGTATCTTGCGCAGGTATTCCTGACCTCCTCTTCACTGACATCTGAACCCAAAACAAGGATCAACACACCGGGAAAATTTATCCTTGTCAAAACATGTAGGAGTTTATGCCCGTCTTTTTCGGAAAACCAGAAAGAGTCAAGTTCCTGCCAGTGGTAAAAATGGTCTCCTATGGTAACACCCTGTGTAGATATTTTATAGCCAACATCTTCAGGGGAGATAAAATTTAAAACATAAACCAGAAAACCCAAGGCTAATATCGCCCCTACCAGAATCTTTTCCCCTGCTAAAAAGACTATCATTGAGGTTAAAACGATTAATACTGCAACTGTAGTATAAAAAGAGCGGTCTTTTTTCCTGAATGGCCGGGACGGGGCTTTCCAAGATAGCAGAGTCCTGACAGGATCATAATCAAAAAAAGGGTCGCTTTGCTGAACATCTTCGGCAGGGAGCTCCTCCGCAGGTTTTATGGGATTTGGGAGTTCCTTTTCAGGGTCAATCGAACTGGGCAACTCCGGTGTAAGCAGGTCTTTTTCGAAATATTCGGGCATTAGGGATAGTGTAAAGTGTAAAGTGTAAAGTGTAAAGTAGTAACCCTAACTTAATTGGGCCCTAATAGCGCTGATAATCAGCGGATAATAGTTATGGGGGACGAATTTTTTGCTCAAAATAGGATCAGTAACCTCTTTTTCAAACCGGTCAACAGGCTCAAACTTCACCTTCCCCACCTCCCCATCCTTAAAATCCAGTTCTTTCACAGCACCGTCAAACTGAAACAAATAAAGATGGTTCAGTTCATTGTTTTGGAACCCTGGTTTACCAGAAATCCTGTATTTCTGTTTTTGGATCTTCACTTTTTTTAACAGCTTGGGGTCTATTTTTATACCAAGCTCCTCTGATAACTCCCTTATTGCAGCGCCATCAGGGGTTTGCCCTGCAGAAATATGCCCTGCGCAGGATATATCCCAAAGCCCGGGGTAAACATATAGGTTATCTGCCCGCTTTTGCAGAAGCACTTCACCTTTTTTGTTGTACATCCAGATGTGGACTGTGGCATGCCAGGAACCGTCGCTGTGCGCCAGGTTTCTGGATTTCACCCTGCCTGTTTTATTGCCTTTTGCATCAAGGATATCCAAAAGTTCATCAGGCATGTTACGGTAGTACATTATACCAAGTTTTGCAAACAATATCACATTGTGATATTGACATATGATATAATAGTAAATATAATTCAATGATGCTAAACGCCAATATTGTGCCCGCCAGAAATCTTCAAAAATCTTACAAATCCATTATTGAAGAAGTAAAGAAAAAAAAGAAGGCAGTGGTTTTAACAACCAATAACCAGCCGCAAGCCGCCATTGTGAGTCTTGAGGATTTAGAAAAACTACAACAGACTAAAGCACAACAAGGGACTGCTGAAATGCTAAATTTTGTGGAGGAACACAAAGAAGAACTGAAAGAACTACCAGCAAATTTACGCGAAATTGCAGATGATATCCTATATAGCAAATGATTAAAAAAGTGGTTATAGATTCTGATGCTATATATGCAATTTATAACCATAATGATCCTTTACATAGTAAGGCAATTAAAACTTTACAGCTGTTGAATAAAACCCAAGTTCAATTAATTTATCCTACTTCGGTTATTTTTGAAGTCATGTCTTTATTCCAAAGAGTTCTCTCAGCACCTTCAGTAACAATAAAGATGGTAGATTTAATTAGCAGAGATCTTTTAATAATCTATGCAATAGACAATGAGCTGCTTAAAGAAGCTACGAATATCTTTAAACCAGCTGGAAGTGAGCAAGCTCCTTCCTTCGGAAGTAAAAAGAATACCTTAGTGGATTGCTCAGTAGTGGCTGTGGCTAAAAAAATAAAAGCAGATGGTGTATTTTCTTATGATGAGTTTTATAAAAAACAAGGTCTAAAATTAGCTGAAGATTTAATTTAGCCTTCTAAATTCTTCCAAAATCTCCCTCGGCGGTACCTGGTTGCCTGCCATCCATAGCTTTAGCAAGGGATGGACTATGTTGGAACCTTTTATCAAATCTCAACACAGCAAAAGGCCTTTGTTAACACATTAATTGTACGATAAAATTAGTTTTAGTGACCAATAATGATTTCCTCAACTATCTATTCAATCTACAACCTACTTGGGTAGCATTGCTTATCTTTTTATGGGGAGTTGGGTCGTTATTGATTGTTGCCGCAAAAACTAAAACAATAAAAACTGTCCTTTTTAAAAATCCCGGAATTGTAGTAGGAGACTTTTTTCTCTTGCCCATAGCAGGAGGTTTGATAACTTTCTTCTATCAACAGGTTACTAACCCCGTACCCGTAAATAATCCTTTGTGGACCCTTTCTATAATGTTTATTAGCCTACTTTTAACTATATTCTCGGCATTAAGATTTAAACTGCTCAACATTTTATGGCTACCTCATGGACTGTTTTATTTATTCATGAGTTATATTGTCTTAACTTTTATAAGTAAAGGACTGTGGCAACTCATACATGGTGGTACCCCACTATTATGGTTAATATGGATATTAGTCGTATTTGCTGTTACAACTCACCAACTCTTAGGTATTTTATGGTCAAAAAAGTTTCCTCTGTAAAAAAGTTTTGGTTGGAACCTGTTAAAAACTGCCTTTTTAGGCACAAATTGATGATATTGATAAAAAATGCCCTAAAAAATGATTGGGTTGGTTGGAACTTACCCTTAAGGGAAATATAGCCTGGTAAAACTGACTAGCTAAGGTTATTGTTAATCTTTTCATATAAATCTCTTTTTTAAAAATGCTCTTCCAGAACCAGACTTTAGATATTTCTCAAAACCATAAGCCTTATATTTATCTGTAAAAACTAAATAAGTTATCAATTTGACAGGTAATCTACTCTTGGTTGCTGGTACCCATCCGGACTCATGCCGTTTTAAGCGTTCATCTAAATTATCTGTACATCCAACATAAGTCTTTTCATCATTACAAGTTAATATGTAAACATACCACATATCATTTATCTTAGCGGACTTTGTCCGTGCGCCGACGCTGAAGCTCTGGCGCAAGCGTCCGAAGCTCGCCATACAATCTCGCCGTCGCTAAAGCTATGGCGAGCGAATTCCTCTTTCGCGTACTTGGCGGATTTTATCCGCCGAAGTCCGCTTCAGCGGACGAAGGCGGAGGGGGTGAGATTCGAACTCACGGAGAGCTTGCGCCCTCAGAAGTTTTCAAAACTTCCGCACTAGGCCACTATGCGACCCCTCCATCAAACTTTAATCTTTGAGGTCGCATAGGTACATTAGATAGTAAAGCACCGCTTGACGGTGCGGCTATCGCAAGAAACGAAGTTTCTTATGCGACCTCTCCATTCCGGATGTCAGATGTCAAAAATCGGATTTCGGATCAGTACAATTTTATCCGATTTATCCGAGATCTGATTTCCGATATCCGAAATCCGAACTTGGCGGACTTTGTCCGTGCGCCGACGCTGAAGCTCTGGCGCAAACGTCCGTAGCCTGCCGAAATCATACCCGCCTTCACTAAAGTTTCGGCGGGCGAAGGCGGAGAGGGTGGGATTCGAACCCACGGTAGGCTTACGCCTACAGCTCGTTAGCACCGAGCGGCACTCGACCACTATGCGACCTCTCCATCAAACTTTAATCTTTGAGGTCGCATAGGTACATTAGATAGTAAAGCACCGCTTGACGGTGCGGCTATCGCAAGAAACGAAGTTTCTTATGCGACCTCTCCAGACAGGCTTAATTGTATCAAAACATTGTACTGTTATCTAGCCAACGTCAGCGACCAGACTTTTTTTGCCCCATTTCTTTTTAAGACATAGCAACATTCTTTTAGGGTTGAGCCGGTAGTCCAGACATCATCTACCAAAATAGTGTTATTAGTTATTAGTTCATGGTTCATAGTAAGGGAAAAAGTATTTTTAATATTTTGCCTGCGTTTTTGGGAATCCAAACCTACCTGAGAGCTGGTCATTTTATGACGCTTCAAGGCCTCCGAATAGTCCAAACCAAGCCTGTCTGCAAAAACTTTTGCAAACAGGGATGATTGGTTAAAACCTCTTGAATTTTTTCTGGTCCAGTGCAACGGTACAGGCACAACTACCCAATCTTTCCCATAATTTTTTTTAATTTCATCCAACAAAAATGTCCCGCTTTTCGCCCAATATTCCAAAGTTATATCCACTAAATCTTCAGCCAACTCTTTGATGTATCTGTACTTAATTTTTTGGATTGCTGATCTTAAGGAACCGGAGTAGACCCCTAAACTCCAAAGCCCGTCCAGCCCAAACTTTCTTCGGCAGACAGGATGGGTCACACCCCCTATTGAGGGGCGTTCACAGCCCGGACAGACAAGTTCAGCCTGAAGGATATTTGAAATACAACCAGGACAAAAATATGCACCCAGCTTATTACATCCTACGCATTTTTTGGGAAATAAAAGATCCAAAATATTCATAATCCATCATTGCGAGACCACGAAGTGGCGAAGCAATCTCTTAAAAATAAGTCAAAAACTCTATAAATTAGATTGCCACGTCGTTTCACTCCTCGCAATGACAAAATAGAAATTTGCATTTAGGCTCAGGTTGTGGTAGTATACTACTTACGGGGATGTATAGTTTCGACAAGTCGGCACTTTAAAAACTGCAAGCCGTTTAGGGAACATTAAACGTTAAATACTGTTTCAAAACGTAAACGCCAATTTATTTGGTCGTTCCAGTGACCGCGTAGCATACGCTTACGCCTAACCGGTGCTTTAGAAATTCTTCCTCCTGATGGGAATCTAAGGTATATACACAGTCGGGATGCAAAATTTAAAGGTGCAGGTTGATCCTTAAATTTTAAAGACAACTCAATCTGGTATCAGTTTTCCTGCTAATTGGTTACAATTGATATCTAAATATTAATTAGCTAAGCTTGTAGAAGTTTTTGAATAACTTACTTGGACGAGGGGTCACACCCTCCATCTCCACCCGATAATCCCATACTTTGAGTATGGGATTTTTGAAGATTGACATTTCCCAAATAAAAAAGTATATTCCCTAACAATGGCTGTAGAAAGTTTATTTAA
This sequence comes from Candidatus Daviesbacteria bacterium, assembly GCA_016186955.1. GTDB lineage: Bacteria > Patescibacteriota > Microgenomatia > Daviesbacterales > UBA10151 > JACPKP01. Next base: position 47,017 of record JACPKP010000011.1, read on the forward strand.
TGGGGAATTTGTGGTTAAACAGGATGGTATTTATACCTTTGTACACTATTACACCCATCCTGAAACTGAACTCCAGGTAGTTTTAGCAGGTATGAATCATGGAGGAGACAAAAAATATTTTGATAGAATCGGCAAGATACTCAACAAACAAGATAAAGTAATATTTGAAGCTATTTCCTCTGATGACAGACCCCGGGAAGAAAAACGGCAGGAGGAGGAGAAAGAATTACAGAACGTATACAGCGCAGATCCGAATGAAGCTTTTTTCCCCGCAGTCGGAGTTTATTTTCAAAAAACAGACCAATATCTAAATCTTGTTTGTGAGGAGGATGCTTTTGACTTTACAAATCCAAACTGGGTCTGTGGTGACATGGAGTTTTTTATGTCGCTTGAGAATAAAGACAGACAACTGGCTCTTGAAGAGGAAATGCAAAAAAAGTTAAATTATATCCCAACCGAGCGTAAAAAAGAGGTAGTTGAATACATTAAAAGGTCTTTTGGAAAAATAGAAAGTAAGCAGTTTACCAAGAGAGATTTTGGTGAAAGCTTTGTATTTTTATATTCTGATCCTAATATAGTCAAATTATTTTCAGAAATTTTGTGTACAGAAAGGGAAGAGATGATAATGAACTGTTTTGATAAAATCGTTGTTGAGGATAATCCCAGATCAATTGGTTTAAAATACGGAGCAGCACATATTCCTAATTTGAGATCCTTATGTGAACAGAGAGGGTATCTACTCAACAGGTCAACAGAGTTTAGAAATTTGAAATTTTAATCATTCTTTAAGCCCTCTTAGCTCCTGTTCAATCCTGCGCTGGTGGTCTTTTTCCTTCAACACTTTTCTTTTATCAAATTCCCTTTTTGACTTGGCCAAGCCCACATCAACCTTAAAATTGTTGTTTTTTTCATAGATTGAAACCGGCACCAAAGTTATACCTTTACCTGAAGTTTTACCCATTAAATTTTGGATCTGACTCTTGTGCAGCAAAAGCTTCCTTGGCCTGAAAGGGTCATAGGTTTTTGATCCTGTTTGGACTAATTTCGGGATATTGGCATTGATTAAAAATGCCTCTTCATTTAAAACCCTGATAAAACTCTCATTAAGATCCAACCTACCCGCCCTGATTGACTTGACTTCAGAGCCCAACAAAGCCACTCCTGCCTCCAGGCGCTCCAGGATGTGATAGTTACGCAAAGCTTTTTTGTTAACAATTCTCATATTTTAATATTATCATTTTAAGCTTAAAAAAGAGGGGTCCGATGTAACATCGGACCCCATAGCACGTCATGAATCAGAACCGTCAGTCTCCTCAAGATACTGCAGAACAGGACAATCTTCTGCATTTTTGTCCCCACAAGGACAAATTCTGCAGCATGCCCCGCAGCTGTGTTCCTCATGAACACCGCATCCTGGCGGAAAGACAAATTTTTCCGCTGCATCCGCCAGGCTTACAACCTCAACTCTCGGATCTCTGCAACCCATTCATTCTCCCTTTCAACGTACTGTCTTTTGCAAGACACCGGAATTTTAACTCATTATGGGATTCTTGTCAATGCAGGTCCAGCTGGTATATTTTGTTCCCTTCCAGAAGATACAACTTTTTCCCTCCAGAATCCACTGCAAAATCATCCGCGTCTTTAAACTTATCCCCGGTAATTTGTGACTGGTACTGCCCGTTTTTCTTCAGGACAACCACTCTGTTGTTGGGCCTGTCTAACACATACATACTGTCAATGTCTTCGGGGACAACAAAACCGGACACTTCACTAATAGGTTTGTCCAACCCGCCCACTGAGAAAAAATCACCGGCTCCGGCGGTAAATTTGAGGATTTGGCTTTCCTTCAATACCCAAACGGAATAATCTATATTTAACTTTTTAGCGCCTGCAAGGTCAACTTTTTGGCCTGGCTTCAAATAAGCAAATTTGTTTGAATACCCGGTTTCTGTAGGCACATATTTCCAGATTTGGCTTTTGATTGAATCAAGCAGATAAATATTGCCTGCAAACCCAAAAATATCAGATATCTCTCCCCAAGTATCGTCAGGTTTGACTACCGGCGTAGATTTTGAATTTATCAGGTCAACCTTCACCACTCCTTTATCCTTGGAATAAACAAAAGCAGAATTGGCATTCAGTGAAGCAAAAGAAGCATCCCCAAGCTGGGTTTGGCCTGCCAATATCTGATTGGTCTTTTTACTGGTATCGACCACCACCAATGTTTTTTGTTTTTCATCTAGTAATAAAAGCTTTCCAAGTGAAAATGAGAATTTTTTAACAAACAGGTCGCTTTTAATAAGGTCAAGGCTTAAATAAAGCGGCCAATCACGGATCTCCACCACCTTTAGGATTTCATTACTGCCACTATCAAGCTCTTTTTTAAGTTCCTGTGCTTTAATATCTTTTGGTTTAATTTTAAGCGCTTCGGTCATATTTTTTTTTGCTTCATCAAGACTTTGTTTTGCACCTTGGGGATCCGAATCCTTTAAATTTTGTGCTTTGGAATATTGTTCCCGGGCAGCAGAATAGGCTTTGGAAAACCTGGTTTCTTTTTGTGTATTTTGGGTGTTTAAATAGGACAATCCAATCCAAACCAATAATAAACATCCTAAAAACACCCCAAATAAAACTTTAATCTTTTTACTCAAAAAAATAGTATGGTTGCTTTGTATTAACCTTAATCTTTCTAATAACCTCTTTTTTAATAGCGCTGTCATCTGCCCATGGCCCACAGTAATTTGCGGAGCCGGATTTATGGTATTAGGTTCCAAAATAGTTTTTTCGGGTTGGTTGTCTATTAATACAGCAGCCACCGGAGGATGATTCTCGGCCTTTAACAGGTACATACCCAACTCTTCTTCGAATGAACAAGTTTTTGACTCCGCCAATAAATCAACCGACTGATAAATCAGCTCCTGCAAACCCTGGTCGGTTGCCAATAGCACCTTATCGTAATCTTTAACAAAACCTGAGATTAACTGCCCTTTTCCGTCCGGAGGTATAAGCTCGGAAACCTTCCCTTCCCTAAGTAAATAAGCCTTGAACTCCCCTGTAGAATACAGGTACAAAACATCACCCTGCCAAAAACCCAAAAGAACCTGAAGGTTTACGACAGCAGAGAGTTGGGTGTTTATCTTTTCAATTATTTGTGGAATCCTGGTGGCATACGGCTCCTGAGAACTAAAAAACTCCTCTTCTAAATCCAGGCCTGTTTGTCTGATTTTAATAAAAACATCATCGCCTTCGCCGGATAAAAGAACAGCCAAAGAAGACTGGTATATAAAAGCTTGGGCAGTCAGCAAATCGGTATTTGCGCCAATTGCCTTGGCAAATTTCAACATCAGTTAGAGTCCAGTTGCCAGAATCCAGAATCTAGAAAAAATATTCCTGGACTCTTGACTCTGGACTCTTGTCGCTAATTAAAGAAACCCCACAAACAAGATGATTATACCTAAAGCCAACCCTGAATGCAAAATGCTCACCGCCCGGAGGACCGGGCCTGTTTGAGTCATAATAGTTTCTGTCATTAAATATACTTGCCTGATTATAATTAAACTAAATAAAAAATAAAGGCAGGCAAACGCAATAAAGCTCAACTTAAATACCAAGCCAATATTACCATTAAAAATAGCGGTTATGTCCGGCATTTAAACCCTCTTTAAATCTTCAATTCGGTCTGCCACTAAATCCGGTTTGGGTACATTTAAAAACCCTATGTTGTGGGTTTCCGCTGCAGTTTGGATTATGATATCCCCAAAGTAAAAAAGGGACCCAAAAACCCCTTTTACCGACGAGGATATTGTCTCAATATTTTTAAGGTCAATGGTCAAAATATCCCTTGAGGTCAGGTTATAAAAATTAACATCTATAACATGCAGGTTGGTGACTATATAGATATTAAAATACCAGAATAAAAACTTCTCAATTGTGTAGGCTACAACAAGCATATACCAGATGACCAAACCCCCAACAAAAACCTGAATTGGTATTGCACTGATAATATTTAGATTGAAAATCTCTTCCAGTCTGATGGTAATCACTGGCAGTGTAAATGCTGCCAGTGAAGCTAAAATCCACGGTAGATTGACAATTCCATGCTCCCTTAAAAAAAGCTCTACAACTTCATCTTTCTCTTGTTCAATAAACTGAATTTTTTGGGGCTTGTCAAAAAAGGAGGGGAAAAATTTAAGGTCCATATGAGTGGATAATAGCACAGGTAATTTTCAATTTACAATTAATTTTTAAACTGTTTAAAAATTAAAACATTGATTATTGATTGAAAATTAGAAATTAAAAATTGAAAATTAAATTAATTATTTTTTCTCAATATTATAGAGTGGGGACTTAATTGAGACATACCCCGGGGCCCGCAGGTTAAAGATGGTTTTAAAATCAGCCCCTGAAATGGTGATTGAACCTGTTTGGGTTGCAAAAGTCACGCTAGCTGTGCTTCCTCCCTCTGAATACACCACCGATGCACTGCTGACAGAGGTGACTGCCCCACCATGCTGGTTGGCTTTATCCCTCATCTCTGATATGGAAAACGGGTTTCCGCTCCAGCAGGATGTATCTACCGGGGAAATCCTATCCCGCGAGTCCCCGGACTGATAAACAATCCAGGAATTTAATATATCCGACATCTCTTCGTTATTCAACCAGGGATGGGACTTGCCGCAGGACGCTCCCAAACGGTCCTTATACCAACCTTTATAAAACCAGGGTGAACCGGCGATTTTTTCAAAAGCATCACCTGTCCAGCAATTCTTTGAACCGCATTTTGTATCCCAACCGCCATTGTTGGTATAACCTCCTGTTGTGGAAGAATACTGGGCGTTTGGCCCGCCTTCCAAAACCCACCCTTTTGTCTCATTTACAGCCTCTTCCCAAGCTCCGCCTTTGTTTGAGTCTTTATAAACCTGGCACGACTCAGTCGGGCAGATTGAACCGCCCTGGCGCACAGCATAAGTCCTGGCTGCCACAGCCTGGGCTTTGAGGGCTTCTTTGGGAAACGAGTTGGGCATTTCATAAATCCTTTTCATATACTCATCTTCAAAATTCCTACTCCCGTACCCTGATACATTGATGGTTGCAGGCACATTATAGCTTTTATTAAGTGAGGCCCCGGGATAATAGGCTGCCAAAATCTGCTCCGCATTTTGCCCTGAATCAGCCCTGCCTTTGGCGCCGTATTGGCTCATCCCGTTGCGGTGGGTATAAGCGCCAAACGAAAACATGGCAAAAGCAGGTGAAAAACCAGGGTTGAAATCAGGCCTGGCATTACTATCATCTGCCAACGGGACATCACCAACAGAGGTGGTAAAGGTGCCTGATTTGGCAGCTAATATCGCCTGTTGCCTGGCGGAGAGTTCCGCAATTTTACCGGAGAGATCTGCCTGATAATCTTTGGCTTTTTTTATTTCCCCACCTAAAAACACGGCGTTTTTATCTACCTGAGCCTGCAGGGAAGCAAGGGAAGCCTTGTCTTTTTCCAGTTTTTCTTTCTGGCTGAGCAGATCAACAATCTCGTCCGTAATAGAAGTTATTACTTTCTGGTCCTCCCTGGTTGCTGCAAGGCGGTAGGAGAGTTCCCGGAAAATACTGGCTGAGGATTGTGAGGAAAATAAAACAGTTAAGGGGTTGGTGTGGTAAGAGCGGATGTAATATGAGCGAACCCGCTGTTCAAGCAAAACCTGCTGAAAGGCTATTTTTTCTGTCCTGGCTTCAAGGTCTTTTTCCTTCCGGGAGATTTTATAAGAAAGGCTGTAAAGGGAAGCCTGGATTTGGGCAAGCTGGCGCTTCAAAGAATCCAGCTGGCCTTCCAAAGGTTTGGTGGCATCAACGGACATCTTTTTAGCCTTCTCAAGCTCATTTATCTGTTTTTGCAGGTCCTCTACCTCATCAGCATGAATGGGAAAAGTAACAAGTAACAAGTAACAAGTAACAAGTAACAAAAATGGAAGAATAGTTTTTCTCATACGAGCTCTTTAAGCCATTTTACCACGTTGACAATGATTACAAAAGTAATATAATTGTATTATGCATAGAACTATACTGCAGGTTCCACTACCTAAAGATCTTAAAGAAGGGGCTGAAAAAGCAGCCTTGGATGCAGGGTTCTCTTCTTTACAAGAAGTTTTGAGGGTGTTTATGAAAAAATTTGCAAACAAAAAAATAGATCTATCATTTGAAGAAGAAAAAGTTGTTTACCTTTCTGAAAAAGCTGAAAAAAGATATACTAAGGCTATGGAAGATTTCAGAAAAGGTAAAAATGTCTATGAAGCAAAAGATGTAGATGATCTTTTAAAACAACTGCATAGCTACAGTGAAAATTAAATTCTACAAACAATTCGTTAAACATCTTACCCAAAGAGTTAAACCCAACCCAAGTTTACTGAAAAAGTGTGATGAAAGAATCGCTTTATTTATTAAAAACCCCAAAGATCCATTACTAAAAGACCATAAGTTAATAGGGAGGAAAGAAGACTTTAGGGCATTTTCAATTACAGGCGATATTAGAATTATCTACCGACAAGGAGAGGATTACATCTATTTTATTGATATCGGCTCCCATAACCAAGTATATTGAAATTTTACCCCAAACCCTAATTTTAAGTTATATTAATCAAATCCTTGCCCCTCTTCAAAATGCATGGTAAGCAAAGCTTGCCATTTCATGGTAAGCTGGGGTTAATGTCCAAACTGATATCAATTTTAGCAATACAATTGTTTGGTTTATGTATTATTTTAACTCCTACTATAATTTTTGCTGATGAATCTTGCAATGTAAGTGGTGGGGGGCAACAAGGTACGGTTACAATTACCACTAAATTACTAAACCCAGTTATACCTCCTAATTATGAAATAACATTCGAGCTTGATCCAAACGCTTTAGATATATTACGAGACCACAATATTGGTTTAGAAACCGGAGGTGGTTTTGGTGGAAGTTCAGTATACACAAACCCTATATCTGTAACCACAAGTAATATTGCTTTTGTAATAAGAGCTGGAAACATCAACCCTGATAACAACGATTCTTTAAGTAAATTCACTGACCCTGGAAAACATCAAATATCTATATACGAAGCTGCAGGAGGAAGTTCCGGAAGTACCGGGCGATCCAACATATGTTTAGCTTCAGCTGTTTTTGATTATGAAATTACAAACCCGAGGGTTTTAGAATGCAGTGGACAAATCACGGATAGCTCTACTTCTCAGGGGATTAATGGTGTAGTAATTGAAGTTTATGACGGAGCTGCTGCCAGCCCAACCCGTACATATAACGTCACCTCTGATGATGGTAAGTATGCTTTCAGACCATCTTCCGGTGGTTTTGGACCTGGCTCCCAACAAACACATAAGGTCATTTTTAAAAACAACGATTACCAAGATTATATTGTTGATTATCTATTACCTGTTACCCCACAAGCCTGTCCAGGAAATATTTCTCTAAAATCAGTGGCTTTAAAAGGATATGTTTGTGATAAAGGAACTTGCAGAGAATCAAACCCCGGAGAATCATCTAAATACCTGGACAATAATATGTGTAGTAAAGATTGTGGTTTATATATTTATGATACGGGGAGATTATATTGTAGACCTGCTTTACCCAATGAAACAACAGGAATAATTTACAGTAAATCAGAATGCGAGGCAAAAACTCCCCTCGCAGGTACAGATAATTGTGTATATAACAAAACAGTAAATAAATGCGTATGCAACCCTAACTCTGTATCAGGTGGACAACCTCTTACAGAATGCCTTAAAAAAGTAACTTCTTCAATTTATTCAGGCATAGACTGTTCAAAGCCTGAAAATAAAGACAAGTGCTCAACTTCTGCAGGACAGACATGTAATATCAATACCAATGAGGTTATAAAAATAGAAAATATTACCGCTAAAAAAGAAGACATGCCTAACACCAGGACCAACCCCATCTCAACATGCAGCGACGGAACAGACCTGCGGGAAGTAGACAAAAGAACTGATAACCCTAACAGTTGTAACCCTGAAGCATCCTGCTACAAGGCTGTGACAGGTACAGGAGGTTTTGCTGCATATTTTTGCTACAGGGAGCAAAAGACAGTAGCTGCTAAAACTACATATAGTGACAAAAATGGTAATCCGATAGATATGGACTCTAAGAATTTAGGTGTTTATACTGCCATTGGGTGTATCCCCACTGAGCCCTCAGCTCTAATTACTAAGCTTTTGACATTTGCTGCGGGAGGGGCTGGGGGGATTGCCCTTTTGCTTATGATCTTTGGGGCTTTCAGGATGACGACCTCGGCCGGCAACCCGGAGAGCTTAAAAGCAGGCCAGGAACAATTTTCCTCCGCGGTAATAGGGCTGTTGTTTATTATTTTTGCAGTGTTGTTGCTGCAGATTATCGGGGTTGATATACTGGGATTGCCTGGTTTCACCAAATAATCTCAAAACTCAAATATCAAATGATAAATCTACATCTTAAATTTTAAATCTTCGCAACCTTAAGATTTTAGATTTTAATTGTAGTTTTGACATTTGAGATCTCAGATTTGAGATTTAATATTATGAACAAGCTTGCTTTGACAATTGACAACAAAACTATTTCTCCCCCAACTAGCTTTAAACCTGAATTTACTGACCTTGGCTCTGTTATTACAGCTTCATTAAACTTAATTTTTTATATTTCAGGGATGCTTTTGTTTATCTGGTTGGCCTGGGGGATCATGCAATATATCTTTGCAGGAGGGAATAAAGAAGCCCTGGCCAAAGCCCGGACCAGGATTATCTATGCCTTGGTCGGATTCATTATAGTAGTCCTGTCTTTCACCCTCAGTGAATACATCAAAGCTGTACTTAGCCCAACCAGTTCAATCCCGCAACCGCCAATCACACCAATCACACCACCATGATTAAAAAGTTAGCCTTCATTAGTATAACGGTTATAACGTTTATAAATATTATATTTACACACCCTGTCTATGCTGAAGACCTTAAAAAACAATATGGTTTTGGCTGGATCACCAGTTTGGGGGATGTTATCAGCCGTAACATTGTCCCGGCCGGTTTTGAGATTGCCGGGATTGCACTCCTTTTTTATATAGTCATAGCAGCCATAAAGTACATGACCTCAGGCGGTGATAAAGAAGCTGTAGCTTCTGCCCGTGGCATGATTACCCATTCTGTGATAGGATTTTTAATGCTGATATTTTTATTTTTATTTTTGCAGTACATCCTGCCCGCAATCGGGCTTAAAAATTTTATTATTGTAAGATAATGGCATACCTGGCAAAAAGTTTTCAAGATATTATCGGACAGATTACCCCTCCTGACCCTATCCAGGACATAGGCCGGGGAGGCCGGGGAATAAATACTGTCTTAAGCAATATCCTGACCATAATTTATATATTCGGGACAATCATTTTCCTATTTATGATTGTCATAAGTGCGGTTCAGTGGATTGTCTCAGGCGGTGATAAAGAAGTTGTCCAAAAAGCCCGCTCAAGGATAACTAATGCTATAATAGGTATAGTGCTTTTAGCGCTGGCAAGGTTTATTGTTTCGCTGATAGGCTCAATCACAGGGTTTAAAATCTAAACAGTATATTGACAAACCTTAAATAACCTGCATATGATAATATTAATGAGATCAAAAGTTCTTAGTGTATTAGCTGTCGGTGCTGCTGTATTGCTAAATCCTATCTCTGTCTTTGCGCAGGATGATGTTAGAAATATTGGTTCTATAGCGCCATCTGCCAGCGGTCTTACGGGAATTAATCCATCAACTACCTCTTTAGGTGATTTAATCAGAAATGCCCTTGTTATTATTTATATACTTGCAGCAGTAGCAGTTTTAGCTATGCTGGTTTTTGGTGCCTTCCAATGGATCACATCAGGAGGAGACAAGGAAGCTGTACAAAAAGCCAGAAGCAGGATAACTGCTGCTTTAGTCGGTATGGGTATTTTGGCTTTAGCATTATTTATCACTGTACTCATGGGACAAATATTGAATATCAATGTCTTAAATCTTCCAACCTTACCAACACTCGGTAATCCATAAACTCATTTGCCTATTTCACTTATTCTGTAGTAATCTTAAGTTATGGATGGGCCTGCCGGAATAAAACAGATACAAGAACTTATTTTGCGGGTAATAAACCTGTCTGTGGGGTTAGTGTTTTTTGTTTTGGTAATAGTCCTGGCCATAGGCGGGATTAAATTTTTAACCTCCGGGGGTGAGCAGAAAGCTGTCCAATCCGCCAAAAGCATGATTACCTGGGGTATCCTGGGAGTTGTTTTTATGGGGCTGGCCTGGTTGATTTTAAGCCTGGTTGAAGCTTTTACAGGAGTCAAGGTAACCCAGTTTAACCTTTGTGTGTTGTTTCCAGGCGGTGTCTGCCCATGATTAGTAAATTTCAAATTTCAAATTTCAAATTTCAAATTTCTTTATTTTTCCTTTTTACTTTTTCCTTTTTACTTTTTCCTTTACATGCTTTTGCCAGCCATTGTGATGCCTCAGGTAATTTTACCTCACTAAACAGCTACTGCGACCCCTCCACCAACACCATCTGGCAAGATGAGGTTGACTGCACCCATGCTGACACTGGCACAGCCTGCGCTATCCCCGCACCTGCAACCTGTCTGTACAATGAAACCTGTGACGCAGGACCGGGCCCTGCCAGCGGGGAACACACTTGCACAGGCACTAACCCAAATGAAGCCGGGCAACCCCAGTGCGGATATAACAGTGCAGTTGACCCTGCCTGCACAGCCTGCACAGCCAAAACACCTCCTGCGCCACCTGTTCCACCTCCAGCCCCGCCAGCTCCACCTGCTGGCGCCACCCCAACAGCAGCCATAGCTACAGAAAGCGCTGAGGAAGCAGCCATCAGGCATATGGATACAGGGTTAAAACCTGAGGAATTACCACAAGAAGCAGACGAGAAACCAGGGATCATCCAAATCATAGGGGATTTTTTTAGCAATATAGGGAGGTTATTAAACAGAATGGTATCTTTTTTCCAAAATTCTCAGGGTTTGCAAACAGCCGAGCTTCCTGAACAAAATTGTAAATCAAGCGATCCTGATAGTGCAGTAAGTAACTTTTTAGGGGATAGTGATTGTAAAGGAATCTATAACAGCACAACACCTGATGAACAAATTTTACCGAATGGAATAAAAGTCAGGGTTGGTAATATTGATATCCCAAAAACTGAACAGGCGAATGCTAAAGAGGAGGGTTTTGAGGATGCGTTTTTACCTGAAGGATGTAATAAAATAACTACCGGTGATTGTAATATACCTATTAGCCCATAGTTGACAGCTTGTATACTTTGTGTTATAATTTATTAGTTTTATGGCTACTGAAACTTCACCTGAAATCAGGCAAACTAAAAGATATTTGCCAAGAGCCGGACGCAGAAATTTTTTGAAGCTTCTTGGAGGAGTATCTTTAGCATCTCTTGTTGCTGCATGCGCACCTCAACCTGTAGCACAAATAGCATCTGTGCCTGTTGAATCTAAACCTATAATCAATCCTCCAGCTAAACCCGAAATAAGATTGCAAAACATGGAAACTCCAGAAAATAGGGCTAAAGAGTGGTTTAATTCAGTATCAACAGGGAATAAAGACCTTTACAAGGCTCAATTTCCTGCAAATGATCCTCCGCTGCCACTTCCTGAAGGATTAAGAAATCGTTACACAGAGTGTGATATTAATTCAAACTCAACAAAAATATTGCCTCCTATTAATTTATCTGATGGGACAACTAAGTTGGTTGTTGATTTTAATAAAAATTGTATTAAAAATGGAGCTGGAGTAGGTGAATATAGATATATTATCTTTAAAATGAAAAAAGATCAAAATGGACATATCACTGTTATATCTGCCAATCCTGATATTACTCCAAACTAAATTTACTGCCCTAAGCCATAAGTGCACTTGCAAAAATCCTTGGGTTTGAGGTAGTCTTAAAGTATGGCTGCCCGGGAGTTGGTTATTAGTTCATGGTTTGTAGTTTATAGAAAAATTTTTCTCTTTTTTGTTTTACTTGTTACTTGTTACTTGTTACTTGTTACTTATCTTCCGCCCGCTTTTGCCCAGGGAACACCTCCTGCAGCAGGTACAACTTCTGCAGCCGGTACAACCCCTGCAGCTGCCCCCTGGAACGCCCAAAACCAGTCCAATTTCACCTCTCAAACCCTCCAACATGCAATCCTTTGCGACCTGGTATTTATGAGCCCATTGGGCAGGTGTGTCGGCTTTGAAAAAGACCCGTCCAAAAAAGACGGTGTTAAAGTAAGCCTGTACGGACCGCAGTTCGGGGGAGCGCTGGGAAGTTTGACTAATATGGCGGTTGCCCTTTACCAACCCCCAACCTCCACAGTTTATTACCTGGCTGATGTGGCCAAAGGGTTTGGGATTATCACCCCAGCCTATGCCCAGGTTACCGGCTCAGGAGCAGGGATTATAGAACCTGTTAAAAAACTGTGGGAGGTGATGCGCAATTTTGCTTATCTGGCATTTATTATTATCTTTTTGGCGATCGGTTTTATGATCATGTTCAGGCAAAAATTAAACGCCCAGACGGTTTTGACAGTCCAGGCAGCATTACCGGGGCTGGTACTGAGCCTAATCCTGGTATTTTTAAGTTATTTTATTGCAGCTTTTTTAATTGACCTGGCTTTTTTAAGCGTCCAGATCCTGGCTTGGCTTTTTATACAAAACGGGCTGGCAAACTCTTTTGGTGATGCAGCGGGAATACAAAGCCTGGCCCAAAATTCTAATATCCTGGAACTATTTAAAAACAGCTTCCGGTTTGAAGCATTTGGAGAGGTTACGGGTGGAGTATCCGGTACTGTAAATTCAGTGTTTGGCGGGTCTGCTGCAGGACCAAATGCTTTGGCTATTATCATACCTGCAATTATCGGTTCAGTTATTGCATTTTTTATTTTTCCACCTGGAGGTTTGGTCGCACTTGGTGTTACTGCTGGTGGTGGAGCTGCTGCCGGCCTTTTGGCGCCTCTTATAATAGGCCTGCTCGTGCCTTTAATATTAATTATTGCCTTGGCTATCCAGTTTTTTAAACTGCTTTTTAAGCTGATCATGGCTTATGTCATGTTGCTGGTGACAACAATCCTCGGCCCGCTGCTGATTTTAGTCAGCGCAGTACCCGGTAAAGGAACGTCATTGTCTTTTTGGTGGAAAAACCTGCTGGGTAATGCCCTGGTTTTTCCTGCTGTATTCGGGACTTTTTTATTTGCAGGGATGATCCTGGCCACAGACCCTTCAGCTTGGAAAGCCAGCCCCCCGCTTTTTGGCGGGCTCTCCACCGAACTTTTGAGGCTGATCATCGCTTACGGGATAATACTGGGCACACCAGCTGTACCTGATATGGTAAAAAAGATGATAGGAGCAGGGGATCTTGGAGAGATAGGCAAAACAGGCGCAGCCGGGTTCTTTGCAGGGTTTGGGGTAGGCAAGGGTGCAGGGACAGCTGGAGTTAATAGATTACTGGCGCCAACTATGCAACTTAGAAATGAGCGCAGAACCTTGCAAGAACAGGCCGCTCTTGGTAAGTTAGGTCCATTGGGTGAGGCAAGGCTTGCGGCGCTTCAAAGAGGCGCTTATAATGTTTATCCAACAGGGAAAAAGAACAAACAGGGTGAATATGAGAGGGATACCGAAGGTAACCTGGAAACCGAATCAAGGGGTAGAACATGGTGGCCAAGCAAGATCCAAAGATGGCTGGTTGAAACCGGAAATAAAGCCTGGTCAGGAAAAAAATAATTTACTGTTATCCTTTTTGGCTTAAACCTTGCTGAATAATTCCCTTGATAACTTCCCATATAAAAATCCCAAAAGCCTGGTCTGGTTTGAAAAAATCTTTAATCACGAGTAATTGGTTTATTAAAGATTTACCCTTTCTTTCTTCCTTCACCCTTCCAGACATATTCAGCAAAATTCCTGATTAGTTTGCCTTTTTCGGTCCATTGGTCGGAATCCAAATGTTCCCACATATCCTTTACTTGAGCCAATGCTTCACTGGTAGGCACTTTTAAAAAGGTGCTCTTTAATTTATCCCTTAAATCTTCTGCATTCATTAGATTATAGATAGACCATTGGAGCATTGGGGAGATAGGGTCAAACACCCTGAAATCGATTTCCTGCCAATCTACATTGCTTAAATCAACCAGTCTTGTATATTTAGGATCAGGAATACCATATTCGTCTACTCTAATATTTCCTGCTTCATCCCTCATATATATTTTGCCAGACCAATCATATTCATAAATACCCTTCTTTTTATCAAATTTCTTTTGCTCGGGCTTAAAACCATTAAATACTTTTTCTACCCTTTCCAGAGCTGTTTTATCTGCTTTTACATTTAATTCTTTATCTTTTTCTGCCTCTTCTTCGGCATCTTCCCTGGTCTTCCCTTTTTCCACAAGCTCTTCTATCTTAGCCTGTTTTATCTTGTTGAATTCAATGTCATAGATTTTCTTTGGCAGTTTCGAGGTTAAGAAATCCTGGTTGCCGATATCCACGTCTGCCATAAGCTCAGGGTGAAGATGGTAATGGTCTTTATTTTTGATCAACCACCGCTGGAAATTAAACAACCTTCTGGCAAAAAAAACACCGCCTGTGAATTTTCCCTCAATTTTTTTATCCTGTGCAGACAGCCTGCCTGTAACCATCCAAAACCTTTCCCCAAGCCTACGCGCCCATTCCAACTCTGCATTTTCATTATAATCTGTGTTTTCTTCTTTCTTTTTTCTAAGTCTTTCAGAAAATTCAGGATCACTTTCCTTTTTTCTCTTAATTATCTTTTCTACTATCTTTTTTTGAAAATCCTCCAGGGTATCTGTTTTTGAAGCCTGGATATATTCCTGCGCCCGCAGATCATATTCAACGAAAAACTCCATCACCTCCGGAATATGGATCAAGGTGTTTAAGTATTCTGCCCTGAATTGTTGAACCAGACTGGCAACAGCTTTTACATCCTGAACACTTTCAAACCTCAAAAACATCTCCCTGAATTTTTTTCTGGCCTGCAATTCATTATTTAATCTAATTCCTATGTCATAATTTGGATCTTTCTCGTCCGTATGATTCCTCCTATATTCAGGCTCCCTCAACGCTTCTATCATACTGTCAGCACGTCTTACTGCCCTATCCGCAGCCGGATCTCCGGCTTCAGAAGAAGCCGCTTCAGATAAAGCAAGCGCATCCCTTAGGTATTTGAATTTATTTTCTCTGCTTTCAGGAACATAAACTTTTCTCTGATACCCTGAATAAGATTCAATATAGGCTATTTCAACCGGATCCTTAAATTGGTGTGGTTTGGGGTTTTCAAGACCCGGCGGATTTGTTTCTAAATGAAAGTAGTTTTCCGCCTCGCTGCTACCCCTTAGCTCTTTATGTAGTTTTTCTAAACGGTGCCATGTTTTTTTATCATCTTCCTTAATCTTCATAGAAGACAGTGAATTTCTATCTATACCAAATGATTTTAAACCCTCTAATAAATCCTCAAGATAATCTTTTTCTGTATCTGATATCTCTGGTTTTGTTGGATCATATCCTATTTTAATATTTTTTGGTTCTTCTAATTGGGCCAATTGCGCACTCAATGCAGCTACCTGTTGTTCAAGGGATATAATTCTTTTATCTTTTTCTGAATCATTCTCCAGATCCGGGGAAGTTGTTGATGTTTCTAATTCTTCATCCATATATCTTTCTCTGCTCATAATAGTCTCCTTTCTAACTTATAGTGATTATACCACAGATCTGAGCATGAGCCGACTTTAGTGTAGCTTTAAAGGAGTAATTTTGTCAAATTATTTCAATCCAATCCCAATCTTGTATATCCGTTTTTGGCAAATATCTCATCAAACCCAAAAATATCCTTTGTCTCAAAATGGTCGGCAAAAGCCATCACTATACAATCTGTGAAACTGGTAGAATTTACTTCCGTTTTAAACTTTTTAAAAGATGCCTTCCGGATTTGGTCATTTATCTCCTCCATAATAAACAAGTTCGAATCTAAAATCAGGTTACCTGTTGAAATGGCTAAATTATGGCCAAATTTTTTCCCGATAACATTCATTGTTTCCGTAAAAATATCACCTGGGGTTATTATAGTGGTGTTGTATTCATCCAGGTGTTCCGCTGTTTTAACAGCAATTTTATGGTTATTATCTGTTGGAAAGAATAAAGATATTAAAGCACTTGAGTCAGCCACTACAAAAGCCTGCTTACTCCTCATAAAGGTATTTATCTATATTTGCAGACAGGTCTGGTGGACCCTTAATTTTTAATTTTTCCCCTAACTCTGCTAAAGCCAGCAACCCCTTTTTTGTGTTTGGTTTACGGGGGGATATAATCTTTAATCCTTTAGATAAAGCCTCTCTTATAACCTCCGCCTTTGGTTTATTGTTACTTTGCGCCAAAATCTGGATATCCCTATTGAGTTCTTGAGTGAGATAAACCTGTGTCCTGATCATATATGTCTAATGTATAACATATGTCTGCTGGTTTGTCAAAGATATGATGACTTTTTATAAGTTAAGGTGCCTTTACATTTATAGCAGATGGATGTGCAGCAGTTTTCTACCTGGCAACTTGAACACCAGTTTTTTTTACTCTCGCTTAAAGTGACTGGCGGAAAATAGTAATCCATACCAAGCATGGGTTGCATAAACATACCCCCAAAGTCAAAAACCGAGCAATTTGTCCTGATCTCCATGGGAGCAAACATAAACTCCATAGGATTTGGGCCGAAAAAGGCGCCAAAAAGCAGCCCGGAGTGGTATTTTTTTAAGGATTCCCCGCTCATGCCAACCTTAATCGCTTCCAGATACCTTCCGGCATTGACTGAAGATAATCTGTTTGTTTCTTCCTCTATGTAGTTAAAGTTTAACCCTGGCCTTTCTTTGGATAACCCCAAAATCAGGGTTTGCACCTCGGCGTCCTTGATCTTGCCATTTCTCCCTCCTACAGATGTAATAATCAGGTCAGGTTCAGATTCAGGATCAACAACTTTCTTTGAAGACAATAAGTTCATCAGGACTGCTGCATCATGGCTGTCTAGCGCACCAGACTGGAACTGCCTGAAACTTACATAACCCTCGTTTACTTTTTCAGCCAAATTTATCTGTGTATCCATATACCCGTCGCCTTTAGGGGAAACCCAAATAACAGATTCCCCAATCCCGGCGTCAAATATCCTTTGCCGGTAATTTATGGCTGACCGGTATTCAGCGCCCCTTCTGAACTCTTTATCAATACCCTCCAAAATATCTTTACCGCTGTACCTGTCTGAAGAATGCACCAACCTTTTTTCACCAAAAACCTCCTCTATAAAATACGCATCGTTATATGGCTTTAGGGTTTTTGAGGCTTCCCAGGTCTGGGAACGGAAGTTGTCTTTAAAAACATCAAGGGCTATTTTTTCCCCTACCCCAACCCCGTACACCCTAAGGGTCTGGTGGTAAAAATTAACGTCTTTGTTGACGTCAAAAGTGTGGCTTACCGGGGAAAATTCCATGGAAAATATAATCTATATTGATCTTTACGCTTTGTCAATACGCTGTATATTGTGGTAGAGGAATGTGACTTTCTGATCCAGTTTGAGTGTCTAGACTATAAAATTTTCACGCAGTATAAAAAAAGCTGCTAGATAGATAGGTTCTAGTTTCTAGTAGAAATATGTGGATAAAGTCATATGATCGGTAAACTAGCACCTAGAAGCTAGTAACTAAAAGCTAATTTATGGAAGCACATCCTGTCCCGCAAAATATAACCAATTTTGAATTCCACCTGGTTGGGGATATGACCTTAAAACAATTCGGGTATCTGGCTGGAGGTTTGGGGTTTGCATATATGATCTTTTTCCTTTTTGCCACCTCATTCCCGTTTGTTGCCTGGCCAATTGTCATAATTTCAGTAATCATCGGAATATCGTTTGCTTTTTTACCCATCCAGGAACGCCCTCTTGACCATTGGGTTAGCGCTTTTTTTAAAGCTATTTTTAGGCCGACAAAATTTAATTATAAATCTGACATCGTTATAAAAGAGGACCCTTTTTTTAAAAAAAGGTTAGAATTTTTTCTCTCACAATTATCTGCAACCCCTGTAATTGGGCTTTCATGGGGGGATACACCTACTATAACTCCGCCTCCCCAACCTAAACCTGTTATAAAACCCGCCGTACAAGAGGTTAAAAAGGAAGCTGTCTCTCCGGCTGAACCTGTCAAACTCCCTGCCCCTGCTGACTCTAAACTTCCAACCCAGGAAGACCTGAAAGCAACAGTCGAGCTGGCTGATAAAGCCCAAATAATCCGTAAAAAAATTACAGAAACAGAAGAGCAGTTAAGCCGGGTAAAAGCAAGGGCGATAGCGCCCGGAGAAGATAAAGAACTATTTGCTAAAGATTTCCAGGTTATTTTAAACAACCTGCAAAAATTAAACAGTGAAGCCGGCGAAATATCAAAAAAACTGGCAGTGCTTTCCAAAACGCCTATCAAAACACCAGCCATTGCCACCCCGGCAAAAAGCATGCCAACAATCAGTTTAACTGCTGTCCCTAATATCTTAAACGGGATTGTGACAGACCTTCAGGGAAATTATATAGAGGGTGCAATCCTGGTAGCCCATGACAAACAAAATTTACCTGTCCGGGCTTTAAAAACCAATAAGCTTGGCCAATTTATTGCCGCCACCCCCCTGCCCAACGGCGACTATGTTGTCACCTGCGAAAAAGATAATTTAATTTTTGACGTTATAAAAATAGAATTTTCAGGACAGGTGCTGCAACCTGTGATAATTTCAGCTAAAAAAGGAGCGCTCTGATGGATACCACACAAAATTACCTGCCAATCAAAGATATTTTAAATGATTTAATTATTTTAAAAGACGGTAGTGTTTCTTGTGTGATTAAAACTTCCGCAGTCAACTTCGGTCTGATTTCAGAAAATGAGCAGCTGGCGATTATATCCTCCTTTGCAGGACTTTTAAATTCATTGTCTTTTTCTATACAGCTGGTGATACGTTCAAAAAGGCTTGATATATCAAGCTATCTGAAACTGCTTGATGAATCAAGGAATAAACAAAACAACCCGCTGCTGCGTGATATGATGGGGCGTTACCGTACTTTTATTGAAAGTGTGATCAGGGAAAATGAGGTTTTAGATAAACAGTTTTATGTGGTGATCTCTGTTTCATACCTGGAGTTGGGGGTTATCAATAATATAGAAAAGCATTTCTCTAAAGCTATAACAATACTCCTGCCAAGAAGGGATCATGTAATAAGGCAGCTTGAAAGAATCGGCCTTAAGGCAACTCAACTCAACACAGAAGCTCTAACCAGGCTTTTTTTTGATATTTTCAACGGGGACGGGCAACAACAACCAGACCGGAAACTTCAGGTTGAACCACTAATCACACAACCACAAACATCAGTACCAAAGGCTGCTGTGTTACTAAAACCACAAGTACAACCGCAGGCACAAACCCAACCAAAAAATCCACCGCCACAGCCGCAAACCATCAAAACACAATTTTCCCCGCCTGTCATAAATGACCAACCAAAACCTGTCACCAGGTCATCCATGCCTTTTGTTGTAGAAGAACTGCCTGATGAATACAGCAGTGTATAATAATTTTAAGCTGTTGTTTTACAATTTACGTTTTTAGTTTTTCGTTATTATGGACATATCTTTTGTCACACCACCTAAGCCAAAAACACCCAAACAGGATTGGCCGCCTGGGGGAAAAACAGGCGGCAAACTCTCTATTGCTGATGTGCTGGCGCCGGCAGAGGTAGAGGTTGATTTTTCTTTTCTCAGGATCAACAACTCACTTTACAGGTCTTTCTTTGTTTCAGCTTACCCCCGGTACGCTGAACCAAATTGGCTTGAGCCTTTGATTGATTTTGACCATTCACTGGATATTTCAATGTTTATCTATCCCTCAACCTCAAAAACAGTCCTGGATGACTTAAAAAGAAAGATAGCTGAGATGGAAGCCACCATCCAAACGGATATCGAAAGAGGGAGGGCTATAAATCCATCAGTGCAGGTAGCGCTTGATGATGCCAGGGCATTGCAAGACCAACTCGTAAAAGGGTCTGAAAGGTTTTTTAGGCTGGGGCTTTATATAACAGTGCCTGTGCAAAAAAAGCCCGCAGCTGATGAAGATTTAAACAATATCTCTGAGCTGGTAGAATCTACACTGGGATCCATCTCTATAACCGCCAAAAAAACCACACTCCAGATGGAAGATGCTTTTATCTCCACTATACCTTTGGGTATAGATAGGTTGAACCTAAACCATAATATGGATACCACCTCACTTGCCACCACATTCCCTTTTACTACATCGGAACTGACTGCAAATGAAGGGATTATGTACGGAATTAATGAACACAACGGGTCTTTGGTGGTGTTTGACAGGTTTTCCCTGGAAAACTATAACTCTGTAGTTTTTGCAAAAGCCGGCGCCGGTAAGTCTTATTTTGTCAAGTTGGAAATTTTAAGATCCCTTATGTTTAATACACAGGTGATTGTAATTGACCCTGAGCATGAATATATTAAGCTTAGTGAGGCTGTCGGGGGAGAGTATATAAATTTCACATCAGAATCACCTGTTAAAATAAACCCTTTTGACCTCTCTAATGTTTTAGAAAGCGGTGAAAATGAACTGGGCAGAAAAATATTAACCTTAACCGGTTTTTTAAAGCTGGTTTTAGGGGAATTAACTTCTTCACAATCCGCTGTCTTAGATAGGGCGTTATCTAACACTTACCGTCTTAAAGGGATTACCGCTGACCCCCAAACACAAAAACTGGCGCCTCCTTTAATGGAAGATTTGTATAAAGTTTTAATCGGGATGGAGGACCCTAATGCTAAAGAACTGGCATTCAGGCTGGAAAGGTTTATTAAGGGGTCGTTGGCAGGAATATTTTCTGCACCCTCAAATATTAACCTTAATAACCAAATGGTGGTTTTTTCAGTCAGGGACCTGGCTGACCAGCTCCGCCCTTTAGCTATGTACTTAATACTTGATTATATCTGGACAAAAATCAGGGCAAACCTGCAAAAAAGGCTACTGGTTGTTGATGAAGCCTGGTATATGATGAAAAACCCTGATAGCGCGCAGTTTTTAGTAGAGATGGCCAAAAGGGCCAGGAAATATTATCTCGGGGTCACCACTATTACCCAGGATGTTGAGGATTTCCTGGCAGAAGACAGGGGTAAAGAAATTATTTCTAATTCATCAATACAAACCCTGTTAAAACAAAGTCCTTCTTCAATTGATAAAATAGGACAAGTTTTTAACCTGTCAGAAGGGGAAAAACACCTGCTTTTATCTGCAGGTGTAGGCCAAGGCCTTTTCTTTGCCGGCCCTTCGCATGTAGCCATCCAGATAGTGGCCTCACCTGAAGAACACCAGCTGATCACCTCCAACCCTGCTGAACTTATAGCTAAAAACTAACTAAAATGGCTGTCCCAAATGAGCAAAACTTAAACCCCGAGCATATCAGCCTCTATAAGGAAGCCCGGAATTTTATATTTGATTACACCACCCATAACTACAGTTATCAAAAAAGTTTAATTGACCGCCTGATTAAACCCGGAGAAATTTATGTACTCTACCCTATTAAAACTATTGTCTATTACCTGGTTAAATTATCCCCTCCGCCTAACCTGCTTTTTGGCGCTAAACCTCCTTTTTCCTATGAAAAGATCCATCCTTTTTTAAGGTATTTTGGGAGTAAAGATGTATACAACAGGTTAAATGATATTGCCGCCGGTAAATTTAAAGCCTTGCCGGATAAGGAAGAGGTGGAGATAGCAAGTTTTAATAAGCTTCCGGAGGACCAGAAAGATAAAAAAATAAACCGGGAGATTTCCAAAAAGACAGGAGGTAAAATTTTTGGCTTTGTATCAATTCCTACATTAAAACCACCGCAACAATACCCCAAGGTAAATATAAAACCGTTAGCCGTACCCTCTTTTATAAAAAACCTGGGGGTCTGGTCACTTATAAAAGTAAGTAATTTAATAAACAGGCACCCTAAAATATCAGTCCCTTTGTCTGTTGGTATGATAGTGGGTTTTATACAATATGTTGTGACAGGCAACCCGGCTGTGGGGTGGATTTCCGGGATACTAACTTCTGCCGGGGTTCATATAGCTTCACAATATCTGTCTGCGCCAAGACAGCCCCAGCAGATCGGTGATGAGGATAAACAATACAATAGTGGTGGTTGGACTGGTGGTGGGGGTGTGGGTGGGGGCAGTTTCCAGCCGCCATGGCGGTCAAAGACTTCAAGGGCTTTAGGAAGGGGTTTGGGTAAAGCAGGAGCCAGAGCTGCAGGAGGACTGGCCAAAGCAGCTGTACCGCTTTTGGCAAATCCAATCACCTGGGTGGTAATAGGGATAATATTTTTTATCCTGCTTTTCTTCTTTTTGATATTTAATAAAAATACCTCACTGTTTAACCCTGTTGAAGAAGATGCTGTCCCCACAGCTACATCAAGCGCCCAGTTAAAAATCAGTAAAACAGCCCCCGGAGCTGTCCCAAACGGTTCCCCAATCCCCTATGAAATTACTGTTACATATATAGGTACTGGAACTGCGGATATCACTGTCACGGATAAATTACCCGATAACACAGATTTTACCAGTAGTAATCCTGCAGCAACCCCTGATGCCAACAGAATTCTGACATGGAACTTTCCTAAAATCCAGCCAAACCAGCCTCAAAAAGTAAGTTTTGTGATCCAACCTAATAAAAATGATATTTATGTCCAAAATACCGATTATGGTGCCAAAATAACAGGTGTTACCGGGGGAGGAGGTGGCGAGATAGCTGCCTGCACCTTCTTCAGGGAAGGAGATACTACTGTAACCGGCGGAGTATCAGGATTAAAATTTAATATACCTGAGTGGCCTGCTTTGATAAATGAAGTTACTTTAAAAGTCGGTGTCCCTGCTTCTTTCATCGCTGGTTTTCTCAGGGTAGAGTGCCCTGATTGTTTCGCAACTTCAGATCCGAGTTATATCATAAACGACTACGATGGGCATTCTTCAGGTGTAGCTTATGGTGCTATGCAATTTACTCCCGGTACTTTTGAAGAGGTTTTTAAAAACCACAAAGACGAACTGAGGGATAAATTCGGGAAAACATCATTTACTTTAAATATTGATCCGGGAGACCGAAATAATCCTAATAGTTCGGTGTTTAGAATGTATAGTGTTAAGGATTCTGTGGTCGCTGCCTCATTTAAAGCCAGAGATGACAGCGGTGGGGTATTTGATGAAGCTGGGGTCAGAAAAGCTGTGAAAGCCTATTATGGCAGCTGTATTTACGATCAGGGTGGACAGGAGTGGAATTACTGCAGCGATGTCTGGAATAGTGTTTCCAGCTGCCATCCTTAATCTGATACAATTTAAAAATGAAAAAATATTCAATTTACATTTTATCTGTTCTTATATCTCTTACTTTGTTATATGGTAAAAATGCCTTAGTTTTTGCCCAAACTGTGGTCAAAGGCCTACCTGTCACTACTAAAGTGGGCAACCCAACTGAAGGAGCACCTGGAGGAGGTATATTACCTGGACCTACAGGTTTTGTTTACTATTGCCAGGGTAATACTGCCTGGGCGAGTACTTGTAGTTTAGGTGTTGCCGGGTGTGGACCAACCTCAATGGCTATGGTACTGAGTAGTTTTGGGGTGGTAAAAACCCCACCAGAAGTTGACCGGGAGTGGGGGTTTAGGGTATGCGGAGACGTTGGAAGTAGTATGGAAGATGCACTGGGAAGTAGTTGGCTGGCAAATTTAGGTTTTGATAAGGGCCCTAATATCGGACAAGGAAGCTTGAATGAAAACCTTGCTAAAATATTTTTAGAACAAGGAAGTTTAATTATTGGATCATCACATGCTTTCCCGTGCGCAAATTGTAAACCTGGAACTACAACAGTTGACCATATTTTTGTTGTAGATGGGATAGATGTAGCCGCAGGAACTGTTAGTATCAGGGATCCCAACAACTGTAGTTACGCCGACGGAAACGATGAAAACCCCGCAAAAGTAATCCACAAAATCAACGAATTTACCTGGGCATATGCATATCCAATAAAAAAAGTGAGATAATAATTTTATGGAATTTGTCAAAAAAAATATTTTACTTATAATAGTTTTTGGTTTAATTGTTTTAATAATCATTTCTATAGTTGTATTGGGACTGGGCAAAAAAAAACCTTTACCATCCGGCAGTCCAATACCTTCAGCTTCGGCAGTAATCCAAAAACCTGAAACAGGAAAAAAATATCAGATTATTACTGGCGCGGACCAAAAACAAATAGATCAAGATTCTCTTGTAGGAAATCTGCTGACAAAATTACCATATAAGGGAACTAATTTTTCTTTAGATTATTCTTATAATTCCCTCCAATTTATACTTACTTTAAATACTCAAAATAAAGATCTCGGCAATAAAGAGTTTGACCAGTTTTTACTTCAAAACCAGATACTAGACAGATCATGGCTTAAATATTTAACAATTAAGTAATATGAGTCTGAAACAAAAAATTATCGGGATTATTGTGGTTTTAGGGATAGCGTTGATTGCTGTTTTTCAAACTGGGTTGGGTGGAAATTTATCAGGAAGGATGGATTCCCTCCGCCAGCTGGCGGATCGCGGGAATGACAGTGTGAAGGGTGTGAATAATACCAAAGATCAGGAAATTAAAATAATCTCAACCAACCCGTCACCACTAGAGGAAACTACAATCCTTCCCATGCAAGCTATTGAAATAACCTTTAACCAGACTCTTGAAAGCGCCCCGGAGTTTAAAACCAGTATGGAGCCTAAGGCTGATTATAAAACCGAACTATCCGAAGACAGGAAAACCGCAAAAATCATTCCAATTAAACCATACACCCTAGGAGGAGGTTATACACTTCATATTTTAGGCAATACTAAATTTGACGGCAAAAAAGAACTAAACAGGGAAGAAATTTTCCATTTCAAAACCATAAATTACACTGGGGTATAGTACTTATATTTTTAGCTTAATCTGATTGGCATTATCACATATTCAAGCCCCTCTTCACCGATAGGTTTAACTAAAGCCGGAGACAGGTTGCCTGAAAATTCAATAGAAACCTGTAAACAGGCAAGTACTGAAAGTATGTCAATTAAATACTTACTATTAAAAGCAATGGAAATTTCCGAACCTTCAGTATCAGCCTCAAGTTGGGTTTCCTGGCCACCCACCTCTTTTGCCTCAGAAGATAAAACAATCTTTTTTTCAAAAGCGCTAATTTTTATTATATTAGCTTCCGACCTGGAAAAAACAGCGGCTAATTTACATGCTTTTAGTAACTCAACCCTGTCTATAATTGTCCTGTTTTCAAACTTTTGAGGAACAATCTTTTCCCAAACAGGAAACTGACCCTCTATTAGGCGTGATGAAAGCTGGGTATCACCTATTTTAAAAACCATCTGGTTTTGGTTTTCCGATGTAGAAATCTCTATATTTTCTTCCCCAGATGAATCTTCACTAATCAGCCTGGCAACCTCTTCAAATGTCCTTCTGGGAATAAGTACCCTTAAATTATTTTTTTCCTTCAAGTCAACTTTTGTAGTATCGGGATTAATTTTAGTGTGTTTATGTGCAAGCCTGAAACCATCTGTTGCCACAAATTCTAAACTATCTTTTTTAATCTCAGTTAAAATTCCTGTTAAGACAGGTCTTCCATCATCTGATGCAGCAGAAAAAGTGATTAAAGGAAGTGTATTTAAAAGGACTGTGCTGTTTACTAAAATAGGCTTATCGGAAGATATAGGTATAACAGGGAATTCACTGGCCGGTATGCAATTTAAGGTAGCGTTAAATTTTTGAGTTGATATCTTAAGTTGCTCTGACTTTGATTCAATCTCTAGGGTTTCCCCTGTAAGTGATGCAATAATATCCAGGAATGTTTTAGCCGGCACTGTCAATTCTCCTTCTTCATAAACTTCCGTATTTACAGTTTTTATAATACCTACCTCTAAATTTGTGGCTGATAATTTAAGCCTATTATTTTCAGTCCTAATTAAGATATTAGCCAAAACAGGTAAGGTTGACCTGACCCCGACAGACCTTGATACAGCCTGTAATACCGGCAGTAAATCCTGCTGTAAAATTTTTATTTTCATCTTTGTGTTTTTTAATCCCTCCTTTTTATTGAAACAAACTTTTGTATTTCATCTTCTGTTACTTTAATCAACCTGAAATTTACCAACCCTGCTGTAATCAGATTTTTAATATGTTTTTCTTCCTCGGTTAAAATATGGTTTTGGCCGGATTTAACTTCTATAAAATCAATCCGCTCATTGTTTTTAATACCTATAAAATCAATAGGCCACCCTAAGGGGATTATTCTATCATAATCATAACGGAGCTCGGCATAAGTCAAAAGTTCCGCCATCCTACCTTTTTGGGGATTAATTGAACCTTGTATTGTCTGGAGTATTTTAATAGGTAAATGTTCTATTTGTTTGTAAATATCAATAAAATCCTGGGGGATTTCAGAAGTTTTCCTTGAATGAAGCCTGCCAATAAGATAGGTTATTACCAAAGTAAGAATAATGATAATAAAAAAAATTAAATCTATTTTTATAGTCATATTAATTTATCCACATTTTATTAGGTTAACTTTAAATATTTATTATAGTAACCGTAGTTATAGATATTGTCTATATGTTAAAAACAATCTTATTTGAGCACTAAATTCGTAATATTTTCGTGTTGAAAACTCTTTTAAAAATGTGGATAAGTCAGTGGATAACTGTGTATTTATATGTTGATAACTCATGATATTAAACCCTGCCTTACTTCTAATACCAGCCTTTGTAATTCCCTATCCCTTTGGGATAATTGCCTGATTTTTTCTATTCCATGCAAAATTGTGGTATGGTCCCTTCCTCCCAGTATCTGGCCTATCCTTTCCATTGGCAGATTGCATTCTTCATACATTAAAAACATCGCTATTTGTCTGGGTATTACCAGCTCTTTTTGCCTCCTCGGGCCTGTCAAATCAGCCATCCTGATATTAAAATACTGGTTTATTTCCGCTAAAACTTTTTTATGGTCTAAAAACTGGGTGTTGGTATGGGGTTTTCCCATTAATTTCTTAATATAATCCAACTCAGGTTTATTACCTGTTGTTTTTATCAGCTGAATTATCTGGATCAGTTTTCCTTCCAACTCCCTGGTATTTGATTCAACAGTTTCAGCAATTATTTTAATATATTCTTCATCTAAAAATTCCCCCCGCTCCTTAATTTTTGCCTTAAGTATTGCCACCCTGGTATCAAAATCAGGGAGTTGTATATCTACCATCAACCCGCCTTGAAAACGGGATTGCAGCCTTGGCTCAAGTTTTACAATCTCATTTGGAGGTCTATCAGAGGTGAAGACCAGCTGGCTATTTTTATTTTGCAATTCGTTAAACAGGTGGAAAAATTCCTGCTGTGTGGAATCCTTACCGGAGATAAATTGGATATCATCTATCAGTAAAATATCACAGGAGCGGTATTTTTGACGGAAATCACCGGTTTTTTTTGTCTGTATTGAATCAACAAAATCGTTCATAAATTTTTCTGAAGGGGCGTAAACAACTTTATAATATGGTTTTTTAGAAAGAAGGGCATTGCCAATACCCAACATCAGATGAGTTTTACCTACGCCGGATTGGCCGTATATAAAAAGCGGATTATAAGATACACCGGGATTTTGGACAACTGCCTGGGCTGCTGCAAATGCCAGATTATTGGTAAACCCAACCATAAAATTTTCCAAAGTAAATTTAGGGTTTAGGGGGTTTTGGATATTGGCAGTTTTAATGTTTCCCAGTGGGAATATACCCTCCTCTTTAATAGGTATTTTTTTAGTAAATTTCGAGGAATTTATTAAATATTCTACAGACAGATGTTTACCGGTAACCTGTTTTGTTGTACTGCTGATTAAATTATCATAACGGCGTATTAACTCCCCTTTTATAAATGCAGACGGGACAGAAATTATAAGTCTTTCATCATTTATTTGATGAAGCGATGTTTGGGAGAACCATGTACTGAAGTTTTGGATGTTTATCTGACCCTTTATTATTTTAAGTATCTTACCCCACTCCTTATTATTATCCATAATGGAAAAGATACTAGTGGATAAGTTATACATAAGTAAAGATAGTGAAACTGTTTAAAAATAGATCAGCTTTTAAATTTAAGTTTTGCAATTTAGATGAAGCGCTGGTATACTAAACAAATGTCCACTAAAAGAACCTATCAGCCCAAAAAAATAAAAAGAGCCAGGAAACATGGTTTTAGGGCTAGGATGGAAACAAGTGGTGGTAAAAAAGTCCTCAAAAGAAGAAGAATAGAAGGAAGAGTAAGACTGGCTGTTTAAAATGCTTCCAAAATCCCAAAGACTGAATCTTAAGGAAAAATTTAAATGGGTAACTTCAGGTAAAAGAATAGAAACGCACTCATTTAAACTTTATTTAAAATTAGGAGATAATAGTAAACCCTTGATAGGAATAGCGGTCCCAAAACATATTATAAAAAAAGCCCACGATAGGAATAAAACAAAAAGGGTAATTTCAGATACGATAAACCAATTTTATACCAGCTTGCCAAATAACCTAAATTTAGTTATCATTCCCAAAGGGGATATTTTTAAAGAAAATAAGGAACAACTAAAAGATGAGCTCAGCATTACTCAAAACATTAATCATTAATATAATTGGTTTTTACCAGAAATACCTTTCATTTGACCGGGGATTATTGATGTTTTTAGCGCCAAGCGGAAGCTGTAAATATTCCATAACATGCTCTGAATATACAAAGCTGATGATTTTAGAAGAAGGTGTTTTAAAAGGAATTTTTAAAGGATTAAGGAGGATTATTTCATGCAGGTGATTGGAGACCTTTTTAATGCACTTTTTCTGGCGCCAATTATAAATCTTCTGGTATTAATATTAAGAATTCTTCAGGCAATAAATATTCCAGGGGCTTTAGGTTTTGCAATAATTATTTTAACAGTCATTATCCGGGTAATAATCTGGCCTTTTATGGCAACCCAACTTAAATCAGCTAAAAAAATGGCAGATTTAAAACCCCACCTTGATGAATTAAAAAAGAAGCACGGTAAGGATAAACAGTCTTTTGTAAAAGCCCAGATGGATTTATATAAAGAACACGGTGTTAATCCTGCCGGGGGTTGTCTGCCATCAATTATACAAATTCCAATAATTTTGGCGTTATACCAGGTGATACTTTCTTTATTTGATAAATCCGGGTTGGAAAAAATCAACCATTTTCTTTATACAAACTCCTGGCACATAAACACTCCTCCCGACCCGCAATTTTTTGGTGTTAGCCTGGCTGATAAACCGTCTGATTTTGCCAAGATAGGTGTATTAATATTACTGATTCCTATAATAACCGCTGTTTTACAATTTATTCAATCCAAAATGATGGTTACATCCCCCCCTAAAATTAAAAAGACAGATACATTAAAAGAGAAAGAAGAAAAAATTGAAACAGAGGATACAATGGCTGCGGTTCAGAGCCAAATGATGTATATGATGCCAATCATGATTGGTTATTTTGCTTTTTCATTTCCAGTAGGAATTGCCATTTATTGGAATACATTTACAGTTTTGGGAATTATTCAGCAACACAAGATATCAGGTTGGGGTGGAATGGAAAATCTAATTAAAAATTTAAAATTTAAAATTTAAAATTTTTATGGTATTATTACCATCTTATGGAACAAAAAGTTTCTGAAATCCTTGAAAATATATTAAGCATGCTTTCACTAGAAGGATCATTCGAGGTTGAAGAAAAAAATGATGGTGTTTTTGTATCAATTGATGCATCTGAACCAGGGAGATTAATAGGGCGTGATGGACAAACCCTGCAAGCGTTGCAGTTTATAATCAACCAAATTATTTTAAAACACACAGAAGACCCTAAAAGGGTTATTTTAGATGTTTCAGGTTGGAGGCAAGGCAAGGAGGAGGAGCTAGCACATAAGACAAAACAATGGGCAGAACAGGTAATAGAAGAAGGTAAACCATTAGAACTTGAACCAATGCCTGCATGGCAAAGAAGGGTTGTCCATATAACAATTGAGGAAATGAAGGATGTGGAATCGGAAAGTGTAGGAGAAGGTTTAGACAGACACCTGGTTATTAGCCCTGTAAATGTCTTTCCCAAAAACTGAACGGATTCTATTTTTTCTTGTTATATTATTTATCTCAACACAACTAGGAAAACACTTCTGGCCCGATTTTAGCTATCTTTATTCACTCAAAGTTGATTATTTTTCCCCGGTTATATATTTTTGGGACCTATTATTAGTAGCGCTTATCGTAATTTGGGTTAAAAATAAACCGTTGTTAAATAAACAAGCAATTTTGGTTTTTTTTATTTTTATTCTGTCACAGGAAATTTCACTATTTTCCGCCGAAAATTTAGGAGCAGGGCTTGTTAGGCTAGAACAGCTTATACTAATAGGTTTTTTGGGTATATATTTAGCAAGTAAAAAAATAAATGATTATATAGATATTCTAAGAAGGTCTTTAGTTATAACATTAATATTTCAGGGTTTATTATCAATTAGTCAAATTTTAATAGGAAAATCTTTTGGGTTTTGGGTTCTAGGTGAGAGGACCTTTACCATGTCAACACCCACTATTGCCAAATTCAACTGGTTCGGGCAGATTATACTTAGGCCCTACGGCACATTTTCCCACCCTAATGTTTTGGCTGGTTTTATGGTAGTGCTCTTACCACTTATAGTTTTTTTAAACAGTTCATATAAAAAAAAATACGAAATTTTTATCATGATTTTGAGTATAATCCTGAGTTTTTCGAGAACCGCAATTTTAGCGCTTATTATTGGAGGATTAGTTGTTTTTAAAAAAAATATTATGGTGGTATTTATAATATTGATTTTACTTGCGCCAATATTAATGGTAAGGTTTAATTCAATATTTAATTTTGATAATTTGTCTTTAGTAAGGAGGGAACAACTAAATTTAGTCGCCATCTCGGATTTTAATAAATCACCTTTTTTTGGGGTTGGGCTTAATAATTTTATAAATAACATGGCAAAATCCAACATTATCGCAGGACCGGTAAGGTTTTTACAACCGGTTCATAATATTTTACTGCTGACCCTTTCTGAAACAGGAGTAGTTGGGTTGGCAGGTTTGATTATACTAATGGGTTTTCCAATAATCAGGCTTTGGAGAAATAAAGCAAGCTCTTATTGCATGGTGTTATTTTACTGTTGGGTGGTTATAATTTTTTTAGGGATGTTTGACCATTATTTTCTTACTATACCCCAGGGCCAAAGATTGTTTTTTTTAATTTGGGGGCTTAGTTTAGCAAGATTATAAATAATGGTTGAAAATTTAAGACCTAAAAAGGTATCTGAATCAGCTATTGATAATTATCCCATGGAGATTTTTCCTAATGACTTAAACCCCTTAAAGACAGTTGCAGGAGGAAGAGTTTTAGAAATTGCTGATCGGCTGGCAGCGATAGTTGCCAGAAGGCATAGTCAAAACAACTGTGTAACACTGTTTTTGGACTCAGTGCGGTTTTTAAGCCCTGCCAAAGAAGCAGAAATCCTAATATTTAAATTATCAGCAAACAGGTCTTGGGTAACGTCTATGGAAATTGGAGTAAAAATAGTCACCGAAGACATACTACTAAAAAATCAACGCCATGTTGCTTCAATGTATTTTACTTTTGTGGCGGTTGATAGCAATAATATTCCAACTCCCATACCGCAACTTATACCCGAAAAAGAAGAGGAAAAAAGACGTTTTAGGGAGGCAAATAAAAGAAGGAAACAACGCTTGAAATCGTAATATGAAAACTTTTAAAAAAGTCTTTCAACAGACCGGTTGGCAAATCATCGGTAAGGGTATTAGCGCCTTTTCAACTATTTATATTCTGGCTATTATAACAAGATTATATGGTGAATACGGAACCGGAATATACACACTATCTTTAGCCTACCTATCATTTTTTTTCCTGGCTGCAGATTTAGGCTTGAATGGTTATATACTACCCAAGTTATCAAAAGACGTAAATCAGGCAAATATTTTATTTAGCATCCGTTTTATCTGGTCAATAATCTTAGTAATAATTTCTAATATCCTGGTTTGGTTTCTGCCTTTTAAAAATGAATTATTTGTCCAGTCGGTATTTTTAGGGTCAGTTAGTATTTTTTTTTCCGGACTATTTAACTCCTCAAACCTGGTTTTTCAAAACAATTTAAGGTATGATAAATCTGTAATATCCCAGTCGTTTGGCGCTGCTGCTTCCCTTTTAGTAACCTTTTACTTAAGTAGTGTTAAAGTTCCAATCAGTATTCTTGCTTTAGGCCCGCTTTGTGGTTGGATTGTAAACGGGCTATCTGCAATGTTTTTCGTCCGTGGGTTTTATAAATTTAAATTTTTTTTTCCTGAAACCAAGCACATAATAGCCTTAGCTAAATCAGCATGGCCTATCTCATTATCACTACTGCTAAATGTTATTTATTTTAGAGTAGATACCTTTATTCTATCTGCCTGGTATTCTTTTAGTGAGGTTGGAATATATAATCTTGCCTACCAGATTTTTTCAAATATTCTGGTTTTACCAGCTTTTATCATGAATGGATATTATCCGTTGATGATAAAAACCCTTACTGATTATAGAGTGATATTTATAAAACAGATAAAATTTGCAGGATTATTTCTACTTCTGGCATCCATTGTTATCGCTGTTCTTATATGGTACTTATCCCCTTTTATTGTGCAAATAGTAGCAGGAGGAGGATTTGAAGGGTCATCTAGGGCGCTCCGTATACTATCCTTTGGGTTACCGGCCTATTTTTTATCTGCGCTGCTTATGTGGACAATGGTTTGTGTAGAAAAACTTAAGCCGATGTTAAGTGTTTATTTTTTAGGACTGATCACAAATATATTTCTAAATTTACTTTTTATCCCAGCATTTTCCTTTATAGCCGCTTCTTGGGTTACTGTAATAACAGAATACTTGATTTTAATATTACAAATAACTATCCTTTGGAAGGAATTTAGTAATTATGAACCTGATAATTAATACAGACGGAGCATCAAGAGGAAACCCGGGTCCGGCATCGTATGGATATATTGTAAAAAGTAACACCGGTGTGATTCTTCATCAAGAAGGAAAGGTTATCGGGGTTACCACTAACAATATTGCAGAATATACAGCTGTTTTAAAATCATTAGAATATATTGAAAAAAAATATATAGATAAAATTCCTCATGAGATAGAGGTTATAGCAGATTCGGAGTTAATTATTAGACAACTTTCAGGAAGGTACAGGGTAAAAAACTTAAGGCTTAAGGAAATTTATTATCAAATTAAACAAAAAGAGAAAACCCTGGGAAAAATTATATACAGAAGTGTTCCGAGAAAGGAAAATTATATAGCTGATAGGCTAGCAAATATAGCTTTAGATACTGCAAAAAAAATTCCCCATCTCTTTTAGTGATATTGCGATATGTATACGCCTTCTTGTACTTTCACATGCGAGGGGATACGATTTACCTGTGGAAGAAAATAATAAAAATATCATCACTAAAAATAGCATTTTAATTTCGCGAAACAGTCCAATAGCTTTGGTCGTGGGAGTTGCAGGTTTTTTAGGGTCTCATCTCTCTGAAGCATTATTAAAAAGAGGTATCCAAGTTTTAGGAATTGACGATTTTTCAACAGGGGAAAAAATAAATCTAGAAATTTCTGTTAAAAGCAAGAATTTTCATTTACTAAATGCATCAATTGAGGATCCAATTAGCCTAAAATTGCCCAGATTAGATTATGCTTTTTTGTGTTCAGACAGCTTTTATAAAGAAAACCCTAACTCCAAGGGTTTACTTAATTTTTTAAGCTTTATCATAGAATGTAAGGAAAATACGGCCAAATTAAGCACTGAAAAACCGAAAGTAATTCTAATTTCCACAATTAGGCTTTATAATAATAAGCTTGACGAAGAAGATAAAAATTTGAAGGAAGGGGAGATAAAATATGCGAAATTTATTAAGTACCATAAAATAAATGCCCGGATAGTACGTCTTGCCGGCCTTTACGGCCCCAGAATGCATTTTAGGGAAAACGACCCGTTAGCAGCCTTAATTAATGAATCACTTCTAAACAAGCTTTCTGAAACACAAACACCGCTAGATTTTACAACAAGAAGTTTATATATAGCTGATGCCATAAATTTACTCCTAAAAGCAGTTCTTTTAGGTGGAACGTCACATAAAATATATGATGGTGCACTTTATACACCGATAAAAATATCAGAAGTTAAACAAATTTTACTTGATCCCATTTGGCATGAACTTAAGGGTTTTAAGCCAACAGAGCTTCCCCCATGGACTACGCCAAACCTTGAAAGAACCATTAATGAATTAAGCTGGAAACCAAGGGTTAGTATTATAGAAGGCCTTAAAAGAACAATAAGTTATTTTAAAGATAATAATATTAATTTGCAGGAAAATGAAGGAGTAACAAAGCCGGATAAGGATTTTAAAAAATGGTCTTTTAATAATCCGGTATATGATGATGAAAAAAACGACGAGGAAAAAAGGGATGGAAATTCTAACTCAAAAAAGAACCGGGTACAAAAAAAAATTCCGGGTGGCGTTAGCAGAGCTTGGAAAAATATACCAAAAATAATAGCTCTGGTAATAATACTTTTGGGGTTGCAAATACCAATCCAGACAGGTGTTGGTCTGTTAAATATTAGAAACCATATTAAACAAGCAGCGCAGTTTTTAAAGAAAGGGGATTTTGATAAAGCAAGCCATGAGATTGAAGGGGCACAAGCCACACTGCAAGAGACAAAAAAAATAGTTGACTCATTAGCGGTTATTAAAAAAACAGGCGTATTTAATAGCCAAATAGAAAACATTAATCAAATAACTACATTAACAGAAGAAGGGTTAGAAGGAGTAGCACATACAATTTCAGGTACACAAGCATTATTTCAAACCACTAAAATAATATCAGGAGAGTTAAATACTAATCCTGAACCTTTATACCAAAAAGCCCAGTTAGAACTTAACACAGCCAGTCAAAAAATATCCAAAGCTGAGTTAAAACTGTCTGATGAAAGATTTATCAGTAACCTACCATACCCTTTGAGGGTAAGGGCAAAAGACTTTTCCCAAAAAATAGGTCTTTATTCAGGATTAATTGAAAAAACCAGGACTGCTTCATATCTGCTGCCCTCAATAACAGCTTTGGGTTCCAAAAAAACCTACCTTATCCTACTGCAAAATAATTTAGAATTAAGAAATGGAGGAGGATTTATTGGCTCCTATGGTAAATTAGTTTTTGAGAATGGAAGAATCAAAGATATTTTAGTTGACGATATATATAATCTCGATGGGGGGCTAAAAGATGTTATAGAACCGCCGCCAGAGATTAAAAATGATTTGGGACAAAACAGATTATTTTTGAGGGATGCAAATTATGAACCTGATTTCCCGTCATCAGCCAGAGAAATTGAATTTTTGTATAAAAAGGAAGCAGCGCAAACAATTAATGGGGTTTTTGCTCTAGATCTTTCTGGGTCAGGTAAATTATTAAATGCAGTAGGGGGGGTAGAGTTGCCGGAATATGGCGAACGTGTTGACGGAAACAACCTGTTTGAAAAAGCCATAACCCACGCCGAGGTTAATTTTTTCCCGGGATCCCAGGCTAAAAAAAACTATTTAACTTCACTACAACTGCAGTTATTTAATAAAGTTTTTTACCTCTCAAACCAAAATTGGCCGGAAATTATTAAAGCAGTAGGGGAATCATTGGACCAAAAGCATTTAATGATATATCTTGCAGACCCGCAGGTATTTTCATATCTTGTTTCAGAGAATTGGGCAGGTGTGATGCCAAGGGAGGCAAGTATTCAGGGAGCACAATATTTAGATTTTCTGTCTGTTGTGGAAGCAAATTACGGAGCCAATAAATCTAATTTTTATTTAACCCGGAAAAATAAACTAGAAACAACCTTCGGTAAGGAAGGCCAGGTTGACAACAGGCTTACCATAAATTATGGGAACAATAGCCCTTCTGATGTTTTTCCAGCAGGAAAATATAAAAACAGGTTTAAAATATATTTGCCATTTGGGACAAAGATTACTAAAGCCTTATGGGGGGAGTCTGACATAACCCCTTACTTAGGAAGTTTTTCTGACTATGGTAGAGCGGGCTATACTGTTTTATTGGAAATTCTTCCCAAGGAGCACAAAAACCTTATTTTAGAATATTCAGAATTAAAAAAAATTCAGTTTATAGATGGAATTTCTTCCTATAGATTAGATGTGGTCAAACAGCCCGGGACAGATAAGGATCCATTTGAATGGAATGTAACATATCCAATAAATTTTAAATTAAATACCAAAGTTTCCGATGCTAAGGAATCCAACCAAGAGATTAATATCTCTACAGACCTGCAAAAAGACCGGTCATTCTTGCTGGAATTTAGCCAAAAATGAAAGTAGATAATTCGTCTTTATTAAGATTACCTTTGCACGTAAACGGGGGATATGTTGCATATGATGGGTAAATTGTGGTAAATTACCAGGGATATGGACAGGTTATCACTACAAGCTGAGGAACGCACTATACTTGGGAAAAAAGTCAAGAACCTTCGTAAGGAGGGTAAGCTACCGGCCCATGTTTTCGGAAAAGGGTTGGAAACAGAACATGTTTCTGTGGACGGAAAGACTTTTTTAAAAATCTTTACAGAGGCAGGGGAGACAGGTCTGATTGATTTAAAAATAGGAGAGGAAAAAGTAAGGCCTGTTTTAGTCCGAGGCATACAATACGACCCAGTTGGTGGCCAGCCGCTACATATAGATTTTTACCAGGTTAATTTAAAAGAGAAAGTAACTGTTCCTGTGCCGATTGTTTTAATGGGGGAGGAGCCGGAATCGGTTCATATGGGGGAGACTGTTATATTGCAGACCCTGGGGGAGGTACAGGTGGAAGCATTACCAACAGACCTGGTGGAGAATATTGAGGTAGATATATCCACATTAAAACAAGTTGATGATGCTATCACTGTTGGTCAATTGAAATATGACAGAGAAAAACTTAATGTTTTAGCTGATCAGGAGGAGATTATTGTTAAACTTGCCCCGGCTGTGACTGAAGAGATGAAGAAGCTGCTTGAGGAACAGGAAGCAGAAGCAGCTGCTGTAGTGGAAGAAGATAAAACTGAGGAGGGTGTGGAGGAAGACGAGAAGGTTGAAGGTGAAGCCGCCTCTACTGAGGGCTCCGGCGAGCCAAGGGAGGGCGTAGGGGAAAAAAAGGAGATAGGGGAGACTAAAACAGGCGGTGAGGCTGTTGCAGAGGGTGGAGAGCAGAAAAAGGAGTAATGATTTCAAGGACGCGGTTAATCTGCGTTAAATTTGCGGGAAAAACATGCCTGACTTAGAAAATTTAGAATTAAGGGTTAAGCAAATAGAGGAGAGAAACAAAAATGTTGAGGCTGGGAAAGCCTGGGAGACCTCACTCACAAGACGTGGGTTGATTGCTTTATTTACTTATTTGGCGATTAGTTTGTACCTGCAAGCAATAGATGTGCCAAACCCATGGCTTTCAGCAATTGTGCCAACGATTGGATTTTTATTGTCCACACTAACATTGCCATTTTTGAAAGACTGGTGGATGAAAAATATATACCGTAAATAGTGTATGGAGAATGAAGTTTTCAAAGCTAGTGTGTTGGTTTCAAGTTTATTTCCCAAAGAGAAAGTTGATGCAGCTTTTTTCCATGGCAGGGCTGTGTGGAATAAACAAGGTTTAGGTGAAGATGTCTCAGGATTGTTTGGGCTTGTGTCCGGGTTATACCATAAAAAGGTAGTGGATTATATTGCTGTGACCAACACAGAGGGTCAGGGTGTAGATACCTCGGAATCCCAAAGCGCCTGGCCAGGTAAAACAGTTTATATAAACAGACTAATGTTGTTGGGAGTGCCTGATAATAGGATAGTGTTGACTAATATGCCAGCATTACACACCAGACAAGAAAACGATGCGTTTTTAGACTTAGCAAAATCAAGGTTATGGGAAAGCGGGATTATTGTGGCACACCCGCATCAGTTATTAAGATCTATTTTGGGGATGGTGCAAAGCATGGACCAGCAGAGATATTGGATAAAAGTTTATACTGCCGCACCCTTATTTACAAATTGGCGGGAGCCGGTCAACGGCAACCAGGGCCAGGAATTAAAACCGCGCATGATGCATATAGAAAATGAGATTGAGAGGATTTTAAAATACCAAAATTTAGGACTGCTGGCCTCTTTTGAGCAGTTTCTTGATTATGCTAAAAATCTCTAACGGTAAATTTCTCTTCTATGGCCGATTTTGATAAATGTTGTTAACTGACTGTTTTGTGCAGCACTGAAGCGGCATAGGTTTGGTAGGGAAGACCCTCTTCGGCAGCTTTAGTTTTGAGTTTATAAAGGTCTTTTTCAGAGAGCCGAATATTGATATTTTTAGTCTTATTCAAGGTATTTTTGGCTGCAGTCATAAGCTCTTTTTTAACCCTTGCAAAATTCTTAACCCTCACTAATTTACCCTCTTCAAAAGCTTTTAAAATTTCTTCTTCTTCTGGATCCAACTGATAGAATTTCATTGGTTATTTCTCCTTAAATATTTTTTAGTAGCTTTTCTACTAGGAATAATCGTTTTTAAAAAAACTTTTTCTTCGTCCCGTACAAAAGGTACTAAATAAGCATAATCATCTATTTCCACAACCATTATTTTTTGGTTGGGATATCTTGTTTGATTAGGGTGATTAAATGTGTCTAATAATCTTCCTGAATCTACGGCTACCTTTATATCTTCAAACGCAATACCCCGCACTTTCTTCAAAAGTACATTTTTACCTTTATCCCAATCAAGGTATTTCACCTATGTATTCTATGACAAAACATATTAATTGTCAATACTACCAGGCCAATTAGAGAGCATGATTGATTCATTTATATGTGGAAGTTTTTGTCCTTCGACAGAGCTCAGGATTTTCAGCCAGAGCTCTTCTGTCAAAAATGGCATGAAGGGATGGAGGAGCTGGAGGGATGTTTTTAGGACATGTTCTAAGGTGGGTTGTGCCTGGGCACGCCTATTTTTTGTGTCTTCAATATAAATATCGGCAAAATCATGCCAGATAAAGCTATAAAGTTTTTCTGTGGCTAAATGCAGATTAAAAGACTCAATATTTTTGGTAACTTCGGATATTGTTTGATTTAGTTGCTCAAGAATAATTCTATCATCATTGTGGACACTTCGCTCGTCTGGATGTTTAGATTGCTTCGCTTCGCTCGCAATGACGTCATTGCGAAGGGTCGAAGACGACGAAGTAATCTTTTCTGGGGCTAAATCTATTACAAACCTGGTGATATTTCTTAACTTTGTCCCAAAATTGCGGTAGTTTTTGCATCTTTCATCCATGATCTGCCTTGATGTCTTGGCATCCCTGCCCGGAGCTGAATAACTGTAAAGCGCCATCCTGGCTGCATCAGTCCCCCATTGTTCTACTAGTTCATAAGGGTCAATGCCGTTTCCTAAGGATTTGGAAAATTTCCTGCCCTGTAAGTCCCTGAGCATCCCATGGAAAAACATGTTTTTAAATGGGATTTCATCCATAAACCAGAGCCCAAGCATGATCATTCTGGCAATCCAAAGGAATTTAATTTCAGGGGCTGTCAGTTCAAAATCCCAGGGGTAATATCTTTCAAGTTCTTTTGTCCGGTTTGGCCCGCCTTCGTCAAGACTACGGCGGGTAAACCAGCCCAAGGTAGCCATAGGCCAAAGGCCTGAAGAAAACCAGGTATCCAACACCTGCTCGTCCTGAACCCATCTTGAAAGCCGGCATGTCTGGCATTTTTTCAGCTCACCAGAATCCGGATCTTTTGGCTCCTCAAGCGAAATAACCATATCTTTATCCTTACCCACCTCATGGCTGGGGTTGCATTTTTGACAGTACCAGACCGGAATCCTATGACCCCACCAAAGAGAGCGGGAGATGGACCAGTCATGGATTTCTTTGAGCCAGTCGGA
Source organism: Candidatus Daviesbacteria bacterium (assembly GCA_016186955.1). GTDB lineage: Bacteria > Patescibacteriota > Microgenomatia > Daviesbacterales > UBA10151 > JACPKP01. Next base: position 87,183 of record JACPKP010000011.1, read on the forward strand.
GATGATTTTATGGTAATTTTTAGGCAAAAAGCATATTTTCCCTATATTTTTAAGGGCTTTTTGAGCCAAGGGCTTCATTTTGACAAACCACTCCTCAGAGATTAAGGGTTCAATTGTTGTTTTGCAGCGCTCGCAGACAGGTACAGAATGGGTGTATTCTTCTACTTTTTCAATTAAGCCTTTTTCATTGAGTATACCTGCGGCTTTATCCCGCGCCTCAATGATTTTTAGTCCGTTTAAGTTGGGATCAAGGTTGGTGATGTGTCCTTCCTTGGAGACCACATGTAAAATAGGCAGTTTGTGAGTTTTGCCAATTTCATAGTCCAAAAGATCATGGCCGGGGGTTATTTTTAAAGCGCCTGTACCAAAATCTTTTTCAACCCGCTTGTCTTCTATTATCGGAATTTTAGTCGCGGTAAAGGGATTCTTTGCCATTTTACCAATTAATTTTGCAAATTTGGGATGATTTGGATAAATTGCAACCGCCACATCAGCTGCAATTGTCTCAGGTCTTGCGGTAGCTATTAAGATAAAATCATCAGATCCGTCAATTTTATATCGGATATAATAAAACTTTTCTTGTCGTTCCTCATATTCCATCTCTAAATCTTCAATGGCTGTCTGGTCTTTCGGGCACCACTGGACAATGTAAGCTCCCTTATAAAGCAAGTCCTGGTCCCAGAATGTTTTAAATTCCTCTAAAACTGCTTTTTGGACCTTTGGCTCCAGGGTAAAAACCTCCCTTGACCAATCAGCGCTGAGTCCCATCAGTTTCCAGGTATCATGGAAAGCCTGGTAATTTTCGTCTTTAAATTGCCAGGCCCGTTTCATCCATTCCTCCCGCCCCAATTTTTGCTTACTTAAACCCTCTTTTTCCAAAAGTTTGTTTAAAGTCCCCTCAAAAAGTATTCCGGCATGGTCAACTCCGGGCAAAAGAAGTACATCAAACCCCTGCATTCTTTTAAAACGCGCCAGGCAATCAAGTATTGCATGTTGCATGGCATGGCCTAAATGTAGCGGTCCATTGACATTCGGTGGGGGTATCAAAAGGGAGTAGGGGGTTTTGGCAGAATCAGGGTCTGCTTTAAAAAACCCGCTTTTTTCCCAATATTCATACAGATCCCGGTCAATTTTAGTTTTTGGTTTATCCATTAGTTACCAATTATAACCCTTGAAACATTAAAAGTCAGTATCCTAAGGATAAATTCGGATTTGCCTGTAATTTTAGGGGGTCTGAAATAGGTTTTTCAAAAAATGCCCTGGCAGCGATCATAGCAGCATTATCAGTGCAAAGTTGTACTGGTGGAACATATAAATCAATTTTCAATTTTGAATTTTCAATTCTCAATTTAAAATCAGAAATTAATTTCTGATTTGCAGCGACTCCTCCTGCAATGATAATTTGTCCAACTTTATATTTCTGGGCTGCTAAAATAGTCTTTTTGATTAAACAATCAATAATTGCCTGTTCAATTGAGGCACAGAGATTATTTCGGAATAACTCGGAATAACCCTGAGTGTCAGAATTCTGGAATTCCGGAGTTTCTGATTGTCTGGTTTTCTGAGTTTTTCTGAGTTGTTCTGGAACTAAATTTGCAACTGCTGTTTTTAAGCCTGAGAACGAAAAGTCAAAATCATTTGAGTCTATCATGGGACGGGGTAGTTTGAACCTAAAGGCGTCCCCTTTTGAGGCTAGCTTGGAAATTTGGGGGCCGCCAGGGTAAGGCAGGCCCAAAAGCCTGGCACATTTATCAAAACATTCCCCTGCTGCATCATCCCTGGTGCCACCAAGGTAAATATAGCTATGATGACCCTTCATGAGAATAAGGTCAGTATGCCCGCCTGAGACAAGTAAGCCAATACAGGGAAATTTAGGAATCCCAAAAACGTCATTGTGAGGACTCCGATGTCCATCGGAGGACGTGGCAATCTTAGCTGTTGTTAGAGTTTGCTTCGCCACTTCGTGGTCTCGCAATGACGAAGGAAAGATCCAACTTGCGTAAAAATGACCCATGAGGTGGTTGATAGGGATCAGGGGTTTATTCCAAACCAGCGAGAGTGTTTTGGCTGTCTCAACACCCACCAGAAGAGAACCGATTAAGCCCGGGCCTTGAGTGACGGCGATAGCATCAATAGCCGGACGGTGGATGGTGGAAGACAGAAGATGGTTTTTTGAGGACGGAGGGTAGAGGTTGGATTGGACCAATACTTCTTGAATAACAGGGATGATGCTTTTGATCTGCTCCCTGGCTGCCTGCTCAGGGATAATACCTCCATATTTTGCCTGCAGATCAGCTGAGGAAGCCACAATATTGGATACAATTTGTATCCAATTTCCCTGTTTTTGCAAGACAGCAGCTGCTGTCTCATCACAGCTTGTTTCAATTCCAAGTATTATTTTAGATTTGGCCATGAGATAATTCTAAACTGTAGTGTACCTAAAGGCAAGTTCATATTGGTTACCCCAAGCTGATTGAGCTTGTCGAAGAGTCGGTCATGCAGATTTTTTTCATGAAAAAAGCCGAGAGTTATCTCGGCTTTTGGTGGTCGGCTTAAGATGAAGGTTGATTTTTAGTCCAACCTACATCGGTATACCCGACAGATCTTTCCAGTTCTTGCTACTGACCTTGCCACAGACTGAGCACACCTTAAGTTGCGTTACATGAAAACCACATGTGCCCATACCTCCAGGTGAATAAGTCAGAGTGTGCATCCTCCTCCAGCAATGCCATGAGAATGATCTTCCAACAGCGATATTACTCTCACTGTTGTTGATACCTTTTAGGGCAGATAGCACATGTGAAGGTAGGTTTTCTACCTCCACCGGAGTTTTACTCCGGTGCAAATCCTCAAAAACTCTTACTCCAATATCCACAACAACCTCCGTTAAGGTGCGATTTCACTATGGATCTAGTTGTCCATAATGATGGTCGAAATTATATTATATAGATCAGTCTAATGTCAACCTATCAGCAAGAAACTAATTAGTTCTTCCCAGTGTTCCCGCCCGCTTCGCCGAAGCTTCAGCGAGGCGAGCGAAAGCGGAAATCCATCACTAAAAATGGATCCCGGATAAGCAAAGCTTGCCATTTGCTGGTGCAAAAGGTCAAATCCGGGATGACAGAGAAGTAATTCTGGGAAACCCTGAATAATTACCTGTCAAGTACTTGTAAAACTTGATAATCTGTGGTAATATATTGTTGTGGAACGAGAGAGTTTTTACTCTCCATGACGCTAAAGTCTCAACACCTAAGCGTGAGGCGTTCCACTTTTTTGTGCTTTTTCTTTCTTCTGTTTCTTGTCCATTACTGAATAAAAGACCTTATTTTTCTGTTTGTCCTCAACCAAAATTACTCTGACTTTCCTAAAATCCCTATGCGTATTCTCTTTAATCTCTATCATGGCTTCAATAACGTAAAAAGTCTTTTTACCTTTTGTTGAAACATTTTGGATAGTTGTTGAAGTTTCTATAATCTGTTTAGCATAAGGGAGCAATTTAAATCTCCTATGCGTATCGCTGTATGTTCTCTTTTTGGCTCCTGTAGCACCTGAAATATGCCTCCAGCCAAGCAGGGATATCCTGACTTCACTTTGCAAAGCTGGTGAATAAGATTTAACTTTTCTCCATGAGTTATAAAATTCCCAAGCTTCTTGTTTAACTTTTTTCAGCTTACTCATTTGTAGTAGATATTTATAATCCCCCTGCTATTACTAGATAAAATTAATTAACACAATCTATAGGTATTCCAGTATAGGTGTTGTCAGCCAGTCAAGTATACAGGCAGCTGTCCATGCTTGGATTCTACAGCCATGTTGTCCATCTTTTGATATATACTCCAAATATTCCCCATTTTTTCCCAATGTATAAAGCTCAATAGGGGTTTGGAAAAAATAGATAGGTTCCAAGGAGGCTTCTTTTAATATTCCCGCCTCCCTAGTATACCCCCAATTTAGAAGTCCTTCATAAATAAACCCGTTTAGGACAGGCCAAAAAGAACCGTTATGGTAAGAGTCCTGGTTGGGATTGAATGTAGGTGATAGTTTACTCATAGTCCTGATACCTGCATTGGGGTCAAACATATCATCCAAAAATACCCTGGATACAAAATCAGGTATATATTTATCATCAACAACTGATTCTATTCTGCCGCCGGGGTGAGTGTATGAGGCCCAAAGGCAAAGCAGTGGATTGCCTGTGATGGTTTTAATCTTATTTTTGTTGCCGTCAAGGGCCTGGGCCGCAAAATAAAACCCACTGTCTTTAAATATAAATTTTTTATTAAATTCTTCCTTAATTTTTACAGCTTGGGAAATAAGCCTTTGGGCAAATGTAAGTGAGCTTTCCGCATGAACAAAGTTCTGCTCCGCATAAAAATCACCCCAAAGCTTTAAAGCCAGCCAGGCAAACCCTTGGGGTTCAACAGATGCTATTGGGTATTTAGGGAATGTGTTATTTTTGCTCCTCAGCGATTTGTCAGAGTCCATCCATGTTTGTGCCATTAGACCGCCATACTTACGGTTTTTACCAAACCCATATTCAATCAAGCCGTCTTTATCTAAGTCGCCGTATGTGATAATCCAATTGAGCCCTTTTTCAACAGCCGGCAAAACATCAAATAAAAATTTAGAATCCTGGCTTTTCTGCCAATGCCTGTAAATTGCTATAAGCGTCAGGGGTGTTGAATCAATAGAGTCATAATTTCTCATGGTGTTGTCAGGATAGAGGTACCATGGTCCCAGCCAGGGTTTTTTATTATTTTTTGGCTTTTTAGTTAAATGCTCAAACCTTTCTGTCCTATATTCATGTAAAAATTTTCCAGGCTCCTCACCTGATGCAATGTTGATTTTCTCACCTTGCAGGGAGATAAGTTTCATGAGGGTTTTGGCTGAAATATCCATGATTTTTGAACATGGCAAACCTGGGAACCGGGCTCTTTTTGTACAAAGATTGAGTAATTTTAAATCCGTTATAGCAGCATCCCTGCCAAACAGACATCCATAAACTTCTTTTTTGGAAGAAGCCAAAATAATACCTTCGGGAGTTAAATCCAGAATTGACTGACAGGTAAGTTCCAACAAACCCTCAGGGTTCATTAAAGTCCGACCTTGTTTCATTATACTCTAAAGTTTAATCTCTGCTAAGGTATTGTGTGAATGAAGGCCATGCTCGGGGATTGACTCGAATAATTTGATCGAGGAAACCGTGATTGGATTAAACTGGATTGACATAATCCTTTCAAATTCTTTTTCAAGATTTGGTGTGAGATTAAAATTATTAAGCTTGCCAATGGCAATGTGTGGAACATAACGCCTGTGGTCTACCCCAAGTTTTATATTTTCCAAGCCATCTTTTATATGGTGCCGTAATCTATAAAGCTTATCTATGTCACCTTTGATGCCAATCCAGAGGATATGGGCGGTGTGAAGATGGGGGAAACCGTCAAGATATGCAGGGATAATACTAAACGGGCCTATCCCAACTTCAGCATTCTTCATGGCTGTAATTAGAGCATCTTGTATAGAGAGGTCTTGTTCACCGATAAAAGCAATTGTCAGGTGAAGTTTTTCCGGGTCAGTCAATTTGATCCGGGGGATTAAAGTTTTGAGTTGAGCCTGCACCTGCTTTATTTGTTCTTTATCTGCCTCGGGAATTTCTAAAGCAATGAAGAATCTCATAAGTTAATTATACTATTCTTTTGTCCCTACCAGAAAAACCGCTTGCCAGGGGCGGTAGTTGGAACGGAATGTTTCATGGATTGGTTCTTGCCCGTTCTTTGTGACAGTCCTGGTAAAAACTACACTAGCTCCCCAAGCAGGCCAATCAACCTGTTTTACTTCCCCTTTGGGCAGCGCCGGGTCATCCTGTCTAAGCTCAGGTAAGGGAGGGGTTTTGTTTGTAATCACAGGGTTGGAGATAAAAGAAACTCTGCCGTCAGATGTTCCATACAGGTCAACATAAAGGGTACTCCCTACAGTGTAAGCTTGAATCAGGATATGTGATGGGGTGTCATTTTGAAATTTAAAATCCACTGATGGGGCAAAAACTGTTGCATCCAAACCTGGAGGAAATTTTTGCTCGTAGTAACCAACCCGGTAAGCGTGGGCAGTCCTTTCTACAACAGGCAGCCCGGCATTTAAAACCGCCCTAAAAAGTGTTGTTGAATCCTGGCATACTCCTCCTCCGTCATCTAGCACAGTCCGACCGGATTTAATAATATATGCTTGTTTGTAGCCTGTACTTCCTGAAACATCCCCGATAGCCTGGTTAAAGGAAAAAACTTCACCTGGTGATACTATAATCCCGTTAAGTCTGGAAGCGGTTAAGGCAACATTATAAGCCCTGTTTGCGATAGAGCCTGCAAAATAGGAAATCCCTCTGCCCAATAATTCTTTGATCCCTAAATCATTGACCAATTTATCTTTAGGTTTAATTATTTCTACCGGTAAGTTTATCCCGCTAGAGTTTTGGTCAGCCAGAGCTTTGGATAAAACCTGGGAGGATTTTTCAATATTTAACTTATAACCTTCCTGAGGTGGTTGGAACTGGGTTACCTTTCCGTTATCAAAAGAAAAAAGCGGTTCTTTAACACTTCTGTCTATCTGGGTTGCCAGGGTTTTAAAATATGAATTTACTTTTTGTTTATTTAAACTAAACTTTGTATCTGTAACATTGAACTTGGTGCCTGCAATATTACCCTCCAAAGGTAAATTTTCAGGACCTTCCAGGTTTAACAAAGATAAAACAGTCGGCATATCCAGAGTAAATATTTGGTTTTCAAATTTCAGCTGGATTGGTGTTTGATTAATTTTTTCCAGCCTGTTTTTAATCCCTAAAGCATTCTCATAAGATAAATTAGGGTGCACTCTTTTCATAGGTAAATATTGGGGGATCTTCGTAGTGTTTAAATATCCCTTTAAATTTTTTTCGAGCCGGTTGCGGTCAAGCACAAAACCATCTTGTGATGGAGTTACGGTAATTTTTCCTCCATCTATTATCAACCGGGAGCTGATAGGGGGTTGGTCAACCTCCTGGGTTATCTTAGCTAAATCAGACTCCATTGCATTACCGAAGTTTACTGCCAGTTCCAGGTTTTTAGGGGGGATAAAAAGTTTTTTGTGGCCTAAATCTTTTGCTTTCTGGATAACTTCGGTAACATTTGTTTTAATAGGATATTTTGATAAATTAATTTTAAACCGACTGGAGGCAGTGGCTGACCTGAAGGTAAGATTGATAGTTTTTGTGCTTCTTGATAGGATAACTTTATCTAATTTGTTTTGAGCTTGGATGGTAGTTAGGCCTGTCAAACTGGTGTTGGCGACAGAAATACCGGGGTAAATTCTGTCTGCAAAGATAATTATATTTGCTGCCAGGATTATTGATAACATGAGTAAAACACCAAGAAAACTAAGGGTAAGTTTTTTTGAAGAGATGATTTTTTTTATTTTTCCCACCGGGATATTATAACTACCAAATGGTAATTAGTGAATATAGCTGGTCTGTAGTAAAGTATAATTGACACAAAAATTGATTTATGCGCAAAATTATAATCATAGTCCTGGCTCTGGCTACAACATTAGGGTTTGTATTCTGGCGGTTTGGGCCAAAGATCGGCAATAATAATAAAGATGAAAATAAGCCAACCACCCTGTTAATTTATGGTTTATGGGAAGATGAAAATTATATAAAACCTGCGATAGAGGCATACAAGAAAGTCAAACCCAATGTAACGTTAAAATACGTCTTCCAATCCTCAATTAATTACCAAAAAAGAGTCCAGACTCAGATTTCGAGCAATGAAGGTCCTGATGTTTTTATGCTCCACCAAACCTGGGTACCCGGATTTATCAAGGCAAATCTGCTTTCTCCGATGCCCTCCGGCGTGATGTCTCTGGAGGAATATACCCAAGCCTTTAATCCAGTAGCAGTAGAAACTCTGACTCAGGACAATAAAATATACGGTATTGCCAGAGGCATAGATGGGTTGGCGCTTTATTATAATGAAGATATATTAAAAGCTGTTAATGCCAGTGTTCCTCAAACTTGGGAGGAATTCCGGAATTCTGCAATCAAAACCACCACCAAAGACCCGGCGGGAAATATTATTACGGCAGGGGCGGCGATGGGGGCAACTGGAAATGTGGATCATTGGCCGGATATAATAGGCCTGCTGTTTTTACAGCAGCCGGGTGCAAGTTTAGAAAAACCCAACAGTGACGCGGGAGCAGAAATAATCAGATTTTATACAAACTTTGTTACTAAACCGAGCCAAAAAGTTTGGGATGTTAACTTGGAAAATTCAACACAGGCTTTTGCAGCAGGAAAATTGGCTTTTTATTTTGCACCTTCATGGAGGGCCCATGAGATTCATGAAACCAATAAAGACCTGCATTTCAATACAGCTTCAGTGCCGCAACTACCCAATAAAAAAAAGATCTCATGGTCAACTGTTTGGGCGTATGCAGTTTCCAGTAAATCCCAAAACCAGACTCAAGCATGGGAGTTCCTGAAATTTTTTACATCTTCCCAAACACAAAAACTGCTTTATCAGGAAGCCTCAAAACTCCGGTTGTTTGGTTTACCTTACTCCAGAGTGGAATTGCAAAAAGAACTGGAAGATGACCCGATTGTGGGGGCATTTGTAATCCAGGCGCCAGACTATAAAAGTTGGTACCTGGCATCTCAAACGCATGACCAGGGGGTAAATGACCAGATGATTAAATATTTTGAGGATGCAATCAATGCAACATTGCAAGGCGCTGATCCAAAAAGCGCTTTGGATACAACTGCTAAAGGGGTGGAACAGGTTCTTAACACTTTTGTCAATCCAGCTACACCCGCTCCCAGCAAAAGATAATTGTCAATAATAGAATATGCATAATCGTACAGTAGATTTGTTTTGGGCCAAACTATAATTAATCCATATCTAAAGGATCACGTCGATACCCATCTGTGTTAGGAGAACCCCAGAGGTATATGTTTGGCGACTTGGCTCATTTTAATGCTTTTGTTTCAGCTTCATTTATTACCTCTAATTTTTTAGAAAGACTTTCAAGTTTTTTAATCAAAACATAACTTTCTTCTGGACTTGGCATTGTATTTAAATTACCAAAAGCCTGAGCGAGGTTTTTAATCTCCATGAGTATGCTTTTTTTAATGTCTTCTTTCTGCATCCTGTGCAAAGCATCTTGGCGCATTAATTGTCCTTCAGTTATTACCTCGTGGTATTGATCTCGGGGTGTTTTTTCTTTATCCTTTTCTACCATAGCTCATATTTTAACAAACTTTTTTTTAATGTAAAGGAGGTAAAGCGATTAATTGTACCTCTGGCTCGAGCGTGATTCTAAATTCCTTTTTAACTTTTCTGTAATATTTTTGGGCCAAACTATAAAAATCCGCTGCTGTGCCTCCGCCCAAGTTAATAAATGTATTGCCATGATTTTGGGCGATGGTGATTTTGCCTAATTTATCGCCTTTTCCTCCGACAAGCTCAATCAACCTGCCTGCAGAAATTTTTCCATAAGTTATTTCGCTTGCCAACCTTTTTTTCAAACCTTTTGGCAGCTGCTCAGCCACAATATTTTTGAAAAAACTACCTGGACAAAGCATATCAGGCGGGTATTTTTTCAACCTCTTTTCCAAAACCTCTTTTGATTCTTGTTTTAAAATTGTTTTATCTGCAGAAGGGAGTGAAAACTCAACTTCTAAGATGATATGTTTGTTTCTTTTGAATATACTGTCTCTATAAGCAAACCCACACTCCTTTTTTGACAAAATAGTATACGATCGTACACTATTTTGGGAAGATGGATCAAGACAAGTAACTGCTTTGACACAGTCGCTGATGGTTTGTCCAAAAGCACCGGCGTTGCCATATACAGCGCCGCCAACAGTCCCCGGAATGCCGGCCATTTTATTTATTCCGCTCAAGCCTTTTCCGATTGTAAAATCAACCAGGGTTTGTAAGGTTGTGCCTGCTTTGACTGTGATAATATTGCTGTTTTGCGTAATCCCAATCTCTGTATTTTTGATTATTAAACCATCAAACCCCTCATCAGAGATAAGTAAATTGCTCCCGCCCCCAATAACAAGATATTTTAATTGTTCTTTTTCCGCCCATTTTATTGCCTCAATTAAACTTTTTTGGGTTTTTGCAAAATAAAAATATTTTGCCGGGCCGCCCAAATTTAGCGTAGTGAGTTTTGACAGTGGAAAATTCTTTTTTAATCTCAACACATGTTGAATTTTAACAGATCGTGATATATTCTGTTGGAGAATGGAAAAGGCAATTCTAAAAACTCTGATTTATTCAGATATCTTTGATTATCCGCTTAAAGCCTGGGAAATACACAAATGGCTAATCGAAAAAAAATCATCCTTACAACAAACAGAAAAGGCGATTAGCCATTTAGTGCAAAGTGCAAAGTGCAAAGTGCAAAAGCAATATTATCTTTTGCCAAAGAGACAAAAGATAGTTGCAACCAGATTAAAAAGGGAGGCGCAGTCAAAAAAATATTTAAGACAGGCAAAAATTGTTTCACAATTTTTTAAAGTTATTCCCTGGGTAAAATTGGTGGGAATATCCGGTAGTTTGGCGATGGGGAATGCAGGTAAAAAAGATGATATAGACCTGTTTGTCATAACAGCCAACAATAAACTTTGGTTATCCAGGTTTTTTTTACTGATAATAACGGATATGTTGGGAAAAAGGCGTGAAAAGGAAAAAAGTAAACAAAAATCAGCAGGGAAAATATGTATAAATATCTTACTCGAAGAAAATCAATTAGCCCAAAAAGACAAGAATATCTATCTCGCACATGAAGTACTGCAGATGAGGGTTTTATGGCAAAGGGATGGGGTATATCAAAAGTTTCTGGAGGAGAACTCCTGGGTATTTAAATTTCTGCCGAATTGGATAAGCAGTATAAAATTAACTAAAAACTCAAACCTTAAAACGCAAAACTACAGTTTAAATCTCAAAACTTTTAAAATTATATTTGACATTTGCAATTTGACATTTGACATTTTTGAAAAAATTGCTAAATTTTTTCAATTAAAGTATATGGGGAAACCAAAAGGTAGGGAGAGGATATCAGCGAGTGCTTTATATTTTCATCCTGAAGATTCAAGGGAAAAAATTTTAAGGGAGTATAATAAAAGATTAAAAAAATACAATATAAAGGGTTTACCTGAACTATAAAGGATGGTATATTGATAATGTAGTAACCTGCCCATGGCGTCTTTATTTGAAACAATTTTTAAAAACAGTAAAAGTGGTGCTGCCACTATGGTTGAGCCTCAACCGGGGCAACCACCGTCTGCACAAACACCTACGGCAACATCTTCGGTGATAAACCCCATTATGCAGCAGGACATTGCAGCCTTGTCCCACCTTGATCCCCGGGCAACCCAGGTGATAACAGCCGCTTATGAGGAGACAAAAAGATTAAAATTGGCTTTGATTGAGCCTGACCAGCTGCTTTTGGCGCTTCTTGCAGACAGGGAGATCTTCAAGGTGATACAGGATTTTTCCATAGATGTGGCTAAATTAACACGTGAACTTCAAAGCAAGAACCAGGCGCTGGGGACTTTTGCGGGTGAACCGACGCTTTCCGAATCCAGTAAACAGATTATGGAAGCCGGTTTCAGCCAGGCAAAAACCAGAGGTGTGGAATTTATAACCCCGGAGGATATCCTGCTAGCAATACTCTCCTCAACCACCCTGGTGGCAGAATCCCTGAAAACCCAGGGTGTTGATAAAGAGAAGATCCAGGGGAAATTATCCAAATCAACCGAGTTCCAAACCGGTAAGAAAAGTGCCTTAAAAGAGTTCGGTACAGACCTTACGGAATCGGCAAGGGCGGGAAAACTTGATCCGGTGGCCGGCCGGGATACAGAGATCAGGAGGATGATACATATATTAATAAGAAGGACAAAAAATAATCCGTTAATCATTGGTGAGGCCGGTACTGGTAAAACAGCAATAGTAGAGGGTTTGGCCCAGCTTATTGCCGGGAAACAAGTTCCGGCGGAGCTTACAGACAGGCAGATTATTCAACTTGAAGTATCTTCTTTGGTGGCAGGAGCATCCCACCGGGGGGAATTTGAAGAAAGACTGCAACGTGTTATTAAAGAAACACAGGCTTCAAACGGGAAGGTGATCCTTTTTATTGATGAGATACACACCATTATTGGAGCAGGGGAAACCGGCGGAGCTCTGGATGCATCAAATATCCTTAAGCCTTACCTTGCCCGGGGGCAGATTCAAGTGATTGGTGCCACCACCACTGCCGAGTACAGAAGATATTTTGAAAAAGACCGCGCCTTTGAAAGGCGTTTCCAGACTGTAGTGGCTGAAGAGCCGTCAGAAGAGCTGGCGCTACAGATGCTAAAAGTTCTACAGCCCAAATATGAAACTTTTCATAAGGTGACCTTTGCACCTGAAGCATTACAGGCTGCAGTCAAGTTGTCAAAACGCTACATTGGGGAGAGGTATCTGCCCGATAAAGCGATTGACCTGTTGGATGAGGCTGCATCAGAGATACGTTTAGAGCAGGCTCAAGGAAAAAGAGGAGACAGCGTTGTTAAAGAGACGGATATCCTCAACATAGTTTCCGCCATGACAGGTATCCCGATGGCAAAACTTACTGAAAAAGAAAGTGAAAAACTGCTTCATCTGGAAGAACTGATTCATAAAAAATACATCAACCATAACAGGGCAGTTAAGGCAGTGGCTGAAGCAGTAAGAAGGGGGAGGATCGGCCTTGCCAATTTAAACAGGCCTTTTGCTTCTTTTATATTCCTTGGCCCAACCGGTACCGGCAAGACCGAGATTGCCAAAGTTTTAGCAGAGATTATGTTTGGGAAGATGGAAGCGATGATCAGGTTGGATATGAGCGAGTATATGGAAAAACATGAGGTGGCAAAGCTGATCGGCGCGCCTCCGGGGTATGTAGGGTATGAGGAGGGCGGGCAGCTGACTGAGGCAGTCAGAAAAAAACCCTACTCAATAGTGCTTTTGGATGAGATTGAAAAAGCCCACCCCGATGTCTTTAATATTATGCTCCAGGTTTTGGAAGACGGCAGGTTGACTGACAATAAAGGCAATACAATCTCTTTTAAAAATACTATTATTATCGCCACCTCAAATGTCGGGTCTGACCTGATCCGTGATTTTATCCAAAAAACACAAACGGCCACGGTACCTCATATCCAGCAAATACCGCCAGGACAAAACCCAAGTTTGAACCAATATTATCAGGGGGTAGCTGCCCAGGCGCCCATGCAACCAGCGCAGAAACCGCCAGACCGCCAGGGATCTTTGACAAACCAGGATAACAACGACCAGCAGTTTCGAAAGTTATCAAAAATTGTAATAGATGAGCTAAACAAACATTTCAAGCCGGAATTTTTAAACCGTTTTGATGAAATAGTAATTTTCGAACCCCTGACAAAAGAGAATATGGTAGAGATAGCAAAGCTGGGAATAGAAAACACTAGGAAAATGCTCCTAGAACAAAATGTCCAGTTGCAGCTTTCACAAACAGCCCTCAACCAGCTTGCCCAGGACGGGTATGACCCTGTTTATGGGGCAAGGCCTTTAAGGAGGCTGATACAACGGGTTATAGAAAACCCGATTGCAATTTATTTGATACAAAAAAACCTTGTTCCGGGGGATACAATTGTGGTGGATTTTGACCCTAAAAAAGATAAATTTGTCTTTAGTAGAGTCCATCCTCAAACAAGCAGCCCTCAACCTGTCCAACCGCAACCAGCTGTCCCAACACAACCTGTGGTTACACAACCTGTACCGGTCCAACCGCCGGTTGAACCATCCCAGCTACAACCAATACAGCTGCCCAGTACACCAAATCCTCTAACCCAGCCGAATGGTTAAAATATGAGAGAGAGACAAATAGCCCAAATTACCCTGCCTGCTGAGAACGGCACCCAGGAATTGCAACCTCCTTCCGGTATAGAACACCTCTCAGGTGGTTTGGATACAACAGGACAAAAATTTATTAACACCGGCTATCAACTATTTTTCATAGTTGCAATAATAGTGGCGCTTATATTTATGATGTTTTCCGGAATACAGTGGATTACCTCGGGTGGGGATAGTGAAAAACTTGCATCTGAAAAAAAGCGTATGGTTTTTGCAATCCTGGGTTTAATGCTTGTGGCTGCAGCATTTTTTATAGCAAATATGGTTGTCAAAACAACAGGCGGGGACACAAACTTCTTTTTTAGCAGATAATCACTGTGAGCATGTAAATGGTTCCAGAGGGTTGTTTTTTACCATCCCGCCCCATTCAGTGACATGGAAGTTGGAACTTGGAGCTTGGAGGTTAGGGGTTAGAGGTTGGTAGTTAGAAGACTTGAAATTTGAAATTTGAAATTGGAAATTTGAAATTGAATCCGTAGGTTTTTTATCCAAAGATTTAAAGTACAACCTGACCCTGTTTATTGAATCAGGTTTAGGTGTGATTTCCAGAGGTTCAATTGAATTTATGTCTTCCTGGCTCATGATTCCCACAAAATAATACGGGGAATATGGTAGAGCTTTAGACCAATATTCTTTAAAATCAGAGGCTTGTTTGGTATCTAAACCAAGTTTAGGAAGAAGCAAGTCATACAAAAAAGACAATTTATCAAAAGTGACTATATAACCATCATTGGGGATATTTATCAGTTTATCAGGCACTCTTGATTCATAGTAAAGGTATGGGTAAGTTAATTGGAGGTTAGAGGTGAGAGATTGGTTGTTAGAGGTTGGCAGGTTGTGGATGGTCCCATCAGGGAAAGCAATCACATTCCATCCACCCTCAGGGTATTTAGGGTCCGTGTAGATAAGTTCACCTTTTGTCTTAACCCTGACATTAACCAAAGTCTTGACAGGAGGGTATAAATAAATAGCCGGTTTGCAATGAAGGCTCCAAAACCCCGCACCGCCTCCTTGAAAAAGGAAATATTGCAGCTGAAGCTGTTTTTGGTCTGCGCTTGGACTTTGGCTGGGAAAATCTAGTTTAGCATTACTGGGGTCGCCGCATGAGTCTAATAGCTCTTTCGGCAAGGGAGTGGAGTTGTTTACGTTTTGAAAAACCGTCGATAATAAATACGTACCTTTTTTAACACCTTCAACCCCCCCCTGTTTTCTGTCTGCCACCTCAACTATGATTGGTTTCCCGTTTGCATCCAATGGAACCGCGAAAGCAAGGCCGAAATCCCTGGTTTTATAACTTGTCTGATTAATTTTAGTGTGGTCAGATTGATAAACAATATAGTTTTTTCCGTCTATTTGAATATTTTCAAAAACCTTAAAAATTTTTGCACCGTCTAATTTGTCATAAAACTCACCGCCTCTGGTATCAAGTTCTGCAATATTAATATAAAGGTTTGATAAAACCGCCCTGAATGTACCGTTACTTAGTATAATGGTTTGGTTTCCGGGACTGGATTGGCATCCTCCGGGAGGTGCAACCTGGCTAGGTGGAGGTAAAAGATCCAGAGGCCAAACAATAAGCATGACCAGGAAAAATAAAAATACCATGATCATTCCTATATAACCGCCCTCTTTTTTCATCACACTTCATTATTGACATTAAAGATGGCCAATAGCAATAATTGATTGGAAGAGTATATGAGATTGCCCAAAAATATTTCTCAGGCAGGCATAGCCCATCTGATGCTGCTGGTTGCTGTGGTAGGGCTGGTGGTATTCCTGCTAATCTCCAATACTTTTGATTTTAAAGACAAACTATTTGGTAGCCTATTTCCAAAACCTTCTTCCCAGGCAATGACCGGTGCAACCGATACCAGCTATAACCTAGGAATTTTGGTCTTAAAGTATTTTCCCCTGACTCCCGACGGCCAAAAGATTGATATTAATACTACCGGCGATGTTGGCGACCTCTATAGCACAGTTAGACAGAGAACAATTGATGTAACTAACAATTTAATTTCAGATTTGCCGAAAGCCTCTTCTTATTTGGGTTATTCAAACCCAGCTACTCCTCCTTCTTTAAATTACCAGGTGGTCGATACCAAGGAGTATACGCAACCCGTACCTATTTTAACCGATGACACCAGAAGGCCTAACTATAATCAAATTATGACAAATCAAAATATCTGTAATTATGTGGATAATCAAAATGTGAGAGAAGTTTGGCTTTGGGCTTATCAAGGCGGTAATTACCCAGGAACAAGCACCTCCTATTTAAAGATCTCAGAATCAAAGATGTCCGGGCCATTTGGGGATATCTCAAACAGTAACCGTTACAACGATATGCCTATTTGCAAAAATACTTACCGGGTTTACACCTTTAATTATAGTAGGGGTACCTCAGAAGCAATGGAGTCTTGGGGGCATCAAATAGAAGCAGAAATTTCAGCCATAGATAGCAACCTGTTTAGAAATTTATGGCAGGGATCAAATTATCCCCAAACTTTAAATACCGACGGCAGATGTGGCTCAGCCCATAATCCGCCAAATGCCAGAAGTGAATATAATAGAAATAATTCAACTCCACAAAAGTCTGATTGTCTGAACTGGAACCCCGATTCTTTAGGAGTGCTATCTGATATCAGTTGCTCAAACTGGGGTTGTGCTGACATAAACGATGCCAATAACGCATCGCTAAATTATCAAATTTGGAATTGGCAGAATTTACCCGGTAGGAATAACACTAAAACTTATCAAGGTAAACAATTAAGAAACTGGTGGGATGTTCATGGAGATTTCGATACGGTTATGGCTAGCAATAAATCTCTAACGGTTTTTCTTCAATCTCCTAATCCCACTCCCACCCCTGTACCCCAACTGACTGTAAGTTGTATTCCTCTCCAAAACTTAGCCAATCCTAATACAGTTTCTTGGGAGGCAACAGTGTATGGTGGAGTAATGCCGTACCAGTACAACTGGACAGGTACAGATGGTTTAATCGGTACCACCCAAACAGTTTCTAAAACTTATACCGGTGGGGGGTATAAAACAGCCAGCGCCACAGTCAAAGATAATGAAGTTGTCCCACAAACGAAAACTGTAAGTTGCGGGGAAGTATTTATAAACTATTCTTACAAAAGGGTATTTATTTCTTCAGATACAACAAACGGGAATTTTGCAGGGATAAGTTCAGGTGATGTTGTTTGCGGATATTTAGCACAAAATGCTAAGTTGGGGGGTCAGTGGATGGCATGGTTATCTGACAGTAAAACT
>JACPKP010000003.1 GCA_016186955.1 Candidatus Daviesbacteria bacterium
GTTCGCCCGTTAAAATGGTACGCGAGCTGGGTTCAGAGCGTCGCGAGACAGCTCGGACTCTATCCAGTATGGGCGTTTTGATACTTGAGGGGAGTGGTCTCTAGTACGAGAGGACCGAGACGAGGCAACCTCTAGTGTGCCGGTTGTGCTTACAAGCGCAGCGCCGGGTAGCTACGTTGCTATATGATAAGTGCTGAAAGCATCTAAGCACGAAGCAGACCCCAAGATTAGGTATCTCCAAGACCCGTTGAAGACTACAACGTTGATAGGCTGGCGGTGTAAGTGCAGTAATGCATTTAGCCAACCAGTACTAATGGTCGAGTTTGAGATTTTTTGGTTTAAGCCTTTAAAGAGCGCCTACGCTTCCAGCTGCGGCGACTCAAAGTCGTATTCACATTTTTAAGCACAACCAAACTTGCCGCTTGAGTTTTAAAATTTCCCCAGTGTATTATTAATATATGCAGTCTGCCCGCCCCGGTTTTACCCTGATTGAATTGATGGTGGTGGTAAGTATCATAGCTATTTTAACAGCCATCGGGGCGCCTTTATTCCAAAATGTCCAGAAAAACGCCAGGGATGCTAAAAGGCTAAGCGACATACAGTCAGTCCAAAAAGCCCTTGAACAACATTATGTTACCAATAATGGTTATCCCTGGTGGAATAATTATGCTATTAAAGATTATGAAAATCAGCTGGGTAAACCATCAAGTCCTAAAGGATATTTTGTTAATGAGCGTATCCCGTCTGACCCGAACCCTGGTGAAGTATCATCAGGCGGTAGTTACCCGATAGGGTATACTTATTACGAATATACTTACTATAACTGCCTTAATAGCACTAACTTGCCTAACAATACTCCAGATACTTTCTCTTCAAAATATATAATCTGTGCCAAACTTGCAAACCCTCAAGGTAAAGGGAACACCAGTGTTCCTCCAGCTGATGCATGCAGCGCAACAACACCAGGTTCTGACTACTACTGTTTATCAAATTCCAACTAAAAACAGGATCACAATTTGCGTATGAGTTCAGTTTTCTCCAGTAAGTAATTTGCATTAACTCAGTTTTTTCCAGCAGCGCCACCTTTCAAGTGGCTAAAATTGTTAAAAAAGATAGGGTGCCAAGCTAATACACCTGGAGGGTGGGTTACATTGACACCTACTCTTTATAGTAGTATTCAGTTGAGTTAAATAGGCTGCTAGCTATGAGCATGTAAGGGGCGGTTGGTTGATTATACGATCAAAAGGCGTCCCCTTTTGAGGCTAGCTACGCTCAGGATGACAGTTTACTGGGAAATGCTAACTAGTTACCAATTTGCCACTTGAATTTTAAAATTCAGGTACATATTATTAATATATGCAGTCTGCCCGTCCCGGTTTTACCCTGATTGAATTGATGGTGGTGGTAAGTATCATAGCTGTATTGGCAGCGGTAGGTTTAGTTTTATACCAGCAGGCTCAAAAAGCCGGACGGGACGGCAAAAGGATTGGGGATATGCAGGAGGTGCAAAAAGCCCTGGAGCAATATTATGCAGCCAATGGAACTTATCCTGCAGCTGCAGCTTATTCCAACCTCACAACTTATATTGCAACTTATTTTGCAAGCGGTAGTGTGCCTGCTGACCCCGGCGCTAATACGTATACTTATAGTAGAAACGCCAGTTGCACTGGGGGGCTAGATAAGTACGTTGTTTGTGCTAAAGTGGAGTTGATCAGTAAAGCAAATTCAGACACTGCTGCTACTGATGCTTGTGCTAGTTTAACTAAAAGCGCTACTTCAGAATACTACTGTGCTAAAAGCCTGGCAAATTAACTGTAATTTTATACTTTGCAATCTACGCTTTAAACTTGTATAATGTACTCCTGGTGGTTTGTGCGAGGCGGTCCGACCTGGTTGACGCACCATTCGGTGCATCACGATGTATCCTTGAGGTACGTCGCCCATCCCGAACCCAGTCGTCAAACGCTTCAGCGGGGACGATAATGTATCCGCAAGGATATGTGAAAATACCTCACTGCCAGACTATTAATTCTTGATTTTTAGTTTGCAGTTTGTACATAATGGTTTTAATGCCCAAATTAAAGCTGGGATACACCCTGATTGAACTTTTGATAACGGTTACCATTATTGTAATTTTGGTAGGATTGGGTATAGTACTCTACCGTAATATTTTCAATAAGACCAAACAGACGAAGATAATAGTTGATATGGAAGCGGTGGGTACAGCAGCCAATCTGTATGAGAAGACCACGGAAAAATTTCCCGCTGATGTGGGTGGTGGCAGCGCCCCTGCTATTGTCCCCCAGTATTTAAAAGAATGGCCAACATCACCCTGCGCCCCTAATATAGTTTATGATTGGGAAAGCTGGTTAAGCTGGGGTGAATCTTCAAGTACCTGGACGCCAATTGTCAGAATCAGCCTGAGAAGAGTAAAACTTTCTGACGGTTCACCGGATGACACCACAATCTATTATGCATGTGTACAGCCCAATAAAAACGGTTCCTGTACCTGCAATGATTACACCCCAACATTTCCTGACCAGCATTTTTGCAAGGGATATGCCCCGATTGAAGATGCACCTAAGGATTTAAAATGTGATTATATGATGGATACTACCAGGTTCCCGTCTTACGGCCATTTTTAAACACTTGGTTGTTCGTGTGGTTTGATGTATAATAACCCCATCTTAATAGAAAGTATGAGGTAAACATGCGTGACAAATATGACAATGGCCGAACTTTTGGCCAAACAGGACTTTCAACCTAAATTTTTAAAATACTCAAGAGGACAGGAAATTGAAGGAAAAGTAGTAGCTTTACTATCCCATGATATCATCCTTGATTTGGGGACCAAATCAGAAGGCGTCCTTCCTAAAAAAGAGCTTGGGCCAAACATCCTTGAATCTATAAAACTTGGTAGCAGGTTGAAGGTGTTTGTCATCCAGACAGAAAATGAATCCGGCCAGGTAGTTTTAAGCTCTGACAAACCAACGCAGCAATCCAGGTTTGACAGAAGTGGCCAAGCGCAAAGCCATGGCGCCAGGAAAAACCTACAGTGGAAAAAATTTGAGGACGCCCTAAAAAGCGGGGTAATTTTGAAAGGGATTGGCATGGAAGTAAATAAAGGAGGTTTAGTAGTTGAGGTAGACAGAACCAGGGGTTTTCTCCCCTCATCCCAGGTAACCCTTTCACAAGCTGCTGACCTGGATAAGCTGATTGGTAGGGAATTGGAATTGACCGTGATAGAGGTTGACCCCAACCAGAACAGGCTTATTTTTTCCCAGAAAACAAATATATCAGAAGATATTAAAAGTAAACTTACAACATTAAAGATAGGTGATACCGTAGAAGGGTCAGTAGCTGCGATCTTGCCTTTCGGGATATTTGTCACTATTGAAGGGCCGGATTTTAGCGGAGTTGAAGGCCTGGTGCATATCTCAGAGGTTTCCTGGGAAAAACAGGAAGATATCTCGTCTTTATTTAAAGTGGGCGATAGTATCAAAGCCAAAATTTTATCTGTTGATAATACTCTGGGGAGGGTTAGTTTATCAATAAAACAATTGCTTAATGACCCCTTCGTACAACTTATTGAAAAGTTTCAGGCAGATGATATAGTAAAAGGAAAAATCAGCAAAATCAGCGCAATCGGGGTAAATGTAGATTTGGGTGAAGGCATTATAGGATTGATACACAGTTCTAAGATGGAAGGGGATACAAAATATCAGGTTGGCCAGGAAATTACCTGTATGGTTGACAGTGTTGACAGTGCAAAACGGAAGATTAACCTGGCGCCTTTTATTACTACCACCAAGGGACTGATATATAAGTAGCCGGTATTTAAAAAGCCTCGGGATCAAATTCTTTTTTGCCGATTACTTCTGCTACCAGTTTAGCTTTTTTCTTATCTTTTATTAAAAGACGGGTCCCTATTGAAATTTTGTTTAAATAGTCAGACAAATTATTTCTAAATTCACTTATAGAAACAGTTAAAGTCAGAAGTACATATTGTACAAATCGTCAAGCTTGCTATTAAAAATTGTTATGTTGTGTAGAGTGGATTCTTCACTGTGCTCAGTCGGGGTGGAGAGAATTGAACTCTCTGCCTCTCGGACCCGAACCGAGCGGTCTACCGATGACCTACACCCCGTTAAACAACCATAACAAAACAATCTTAATTATACATTATTGACAAAATGATAGACGATCGTACAATGTTTTGGCATGAGAATCAATAAAGGAAGTTTAAGCAGTATTATTTTAAGTATTTTAGAAAAATCTGTGGATGGATATGTTAGGTTTGAGGATTTTGCCAGTAATCCCGGCCTTTATGCATATTATGGACGCTGGGAGAAAAATCTGCCAAAAAGTGGTTTTGCTAAAGCGATAGCTAGGCTTAAGGCAGGTGAACTGGTAGAAAAGGTAAAAGTAGATAACCAGATGATTGTAAAACTTACTAACGTTGGGGAACAGTTTCTTTTTGATAATAATTTAAAAGATGACGGATGGGATGAGAAATGGAGGATAGTAATTTTTGACATTCCTGAGCAGAAAAGAATTATCAGAAACCTTTTCAGGAGAAATCTTAAGAAATGGGGGTTTAAGCCTCTGCAAAAATCAGTCTGGATCAGCAAAAGGGATGTTTTTGAAAAATTAACACGGTATATTAGCGATTTGAAGCTTGAACCCTATATAACTGTGATTGAGTCCAACAAGATTCTTCCTCCCATAATGATGTACGATCGCACAACATAATGGGAATTTTGTTTTAGAGGTCAGAACTGTTAAAATTTAAAGTAAGCAGGAACAATGTTACGAGTTTTGCGGTTCGTCTTGCCCTACGAATTCTTGTTGATAGGTTCAGGTGCGAAGCGCGTAAATGTTAATTTTTCCTGCCGTCGTAGCTCAATGGACAGAGCTACCCCGTCCTAAGGGGTAGGTTGGAGGTTCGATTCCTCTCGACGGCGCCAAATGAAGACAACGTTTCTAGTTAGGTTTCTGGCTTATTTTTTTATCATAGTTGGTTTTCTGGCCCTGGTTTTTGAATTTGGGCCGGTTGCTCAAACAGAGTTTACTTACAGGTATAATAA
Source organism: Candidatus Daviesbacteria bacterium (assembly GCA_016186955.1). Classification (GTDB taxonomy): domain Bacteria; phylum Patescibacteriota; class Microgenomatia; order Daviesbacterales; family UBA10151; genus JACPKP01. The sequence continues at coordinate 5,088 of JACPKP010000003.1, forward strand.
ATTTTTTCAAGTGAGATATGTTATACAACCTGTTGTTGGTGATATTACCCAAACACAGCCACCCCCATCAGATACCGGTGGAGTTGGTTTTGGGCAATTAGGCGCACCAACCGAAAAGATAATCCAGCCTGTCAGTACAGAGTATGGGATTGTAATAGAAAAAATTAATGCCAACGCAAAAGTTGTGCCGGATATAGATGTCGGCAATGAAAAAGAATATGTTAAAGCCCTGCAAACAGGGGTTGCAGAGGCCAAAGGATCAACCAAACCAGGGGAAAACGGCAACCTGTTTATCTTTTCCCATTCAGCCGACGCACCATGGAATATAGTGCGTTTTAACGCTATTTTTTATCTGTTGCGTGAGTTAAACCCCGGGGATCGGGTGATAGTTTTTTACCAGGGAAGAAGATATGATTATGAGGTTTTTGATAAAAATATCACAGACCCGAAAGATATAAGTTATCTAGTTAACCGTTATGATAAACCTGTTTTGACGCTGCAAACCTGTGATCCGCCGGGTACGCTGTCCCGCAGGTTAATTGTCCGGGCCAAGCTAATGGGGAGTTGAGCAAATTTTAAATTTCGAATTTTAAATTAAAAATTATTGTTGTACAATAAAAGATATGAGTAAACGTTTTTTGACCACCCTTCTGACGCTGGTTGTTATTGGCCTCTCTGCTGTGGTGGCTATATTCCTGGCTAAGGGATATCGGCTTTCGCCGGATACAAAAACAGTCTCAGGGACAGGCATATTATCAATCACCTCTATTCCTGACCAGGCATCTGTTTACCTTGACGGGCATCTTACCACGGCAACAAATGACAATATCAACTCATTGCCCCCAAAAGTTTATAAAGTAAGAATAGTTAAAGAGGGTTTTATCCCGTGGGAAAAAGACGAAGAAGTAAAGGCAGGTTTTGTGACTGATGTTAAAGCAACACTTTTCAGGTCAATACCCTCAATTTATCCTTTAACTTATACAGGGGCTGTCAATCCGGTTCTTTCTCCTGATGGCCAAAAATTAATTTATGAAGTTCCGGTTTTACAAAACGCCAATCCGTTGGAGCTCAAAAGAGCCGGCCTTTGGGTGTGGCAGATGAGCAGCGAGAGGGCCATCTCTTTAAACAGGGGGGCGGAGCCCCACCAGATTGCCCAAAATATTCCGGGGCTGGATTTTACTAAAGGTCAATTTAAATGGTCACCTGATTCTAGCCAGGTGATGGTTACATTTGCTGACAGGGTTTTGCTTCTAGATACCAACCGTTTCAACGATCTGCCCAAAGATATAACAGCCACAGCCGGGTCTACGAATAAGCAATGGGAGAATGACCAAAAGGCTAAAGATACAGTCAGGCTGGCTTTAATTAAAGATATGGGCATTAGGAAGGAAGCATCATCGGCAGCTTTCCTGAAATGGGCTCCTGATGACAGTAAGTTTATGTACTCAAAAGATGGTAAAGATAATTTCAAAGTGGTTAATTTAGGGGCAGGTAAAGACGCTGTATCTGCCAGGCAGGTGGGCTTGCCCCAAAACAAAGGCATTTACAGTTGGCTTGCCGATTCCGACCATCTGATTTTAGTAGAAACACAGAGTGATATACCTGAAAATGAAATTAGTTTAGGCGGAATACCCGGCAAGATCTCGATTTTGGAATATGATGGGTTTAATAAGTCAGAGATTTATGCCGGTAACTTTAACCCTGATGCTGTATTTGCCTGGCCGGATTCGTCAAGGTTGGTGATTTTATCTTCGGTGCCAACCGCGACTGCCTCAGAACCTAATTTATTTGGAATTAACCTCAAATAACGTATGTTTTTTAAAAAAAGGGAAAGATCAACCAGAGGAGGGGTGCTGGGTATATTTAGGCTATTTTTGAGCCTGGTGATAATGTTTATCCTGGGGTTGGGCCTGCTGCAGGCCTACAGGTCATTTTCAGGGATTGACCCTTTGACAATAAACCCGAAATCCCTTGTGAAAAATATTTTCACCAGTGATTCCATATATAAGCTCGTCACGAGTCTACTTTCGGTAAATCCTACCCTGCAAATTTCTGATGCAAAAAAAATCCTGGGTCCCTCAAAAGACAAGGTTGCTGTCAAAACTAATACATTATTCAAGTTTGCAGTTATAACAGACTCACACACAGACTATCAAAATCTATCAAAAGCACTACAACAGGCAAAACTTTCAGGTGCAAAGTTTGTTGTCGGGTTGGGTGATTTTTCTGATGTAGGTACGCTAAGCGAATTACAGGAAACAAAAAGCGCCTTCGATCTTGCAGGGCTGCCTTATTATATAACTGCTGGAGACCATGACCTATGGGACTCAAGGGACAAAAAATCCCCGCCGGAGGAAAATTTTAAAAAAGTTTTTGGCTCACCCTACCAGTCTTTTGCATTTGAAAATACCAGGATAATTTTGGTCTACGACAGTGATAATTATTTTGGGCTTGATTTAATGCAGCTTAACTGGCTTGAACAGGAGCTGGAAACAATGAAACTTCAGCCCTACAAACAGCAGTTTATTTTTACCTCTATACCTTTGTACCATCCATCATCAGACCATATCATAGGCAAAACAAACCCTAAATTAAAAGATCAGGCAGACCACCTGATCAGTATTTTTCAAAAAAACGGTATAGAAGAAGTTATTGCCGGAGACACCCATCTCTTTTCCAGGTATACTGAACCCAATACCGGTATGAAGATGACCACAGTAGGCGCAGTAACCTCAAGCAGGAATCCACAGGCGCCCAGGTTTGCCATAGTTGATATTTTTGATGACGGCAGCTACAATATTGAAGATGTGGAGATTAAATGATTGAACAAACATTAGTATTGATAAAACCTGATGGTGTAAAACGCAGTTTGATCGGTGAGATCATTAAAAGATATGAAAGCGCTAGTTTGATCGTGGTTGACCTTAAATTGTTGCGGGCTGAAAAAGATATTGTTGGCCAGCACTATCCCGAGGAAGATGAATATATGATCTCATTAGGTAAAAAAAGCGCTGCTGCCGGGGATGAGGTTGGTGATTTTAAAGAGCACGGTAGGATGATAGTAAGGGCTTTGAGGGAGTATATTACATCCGGTCCTATTGCCGCGGTAGTGTTAGAAGGGGATGATGCTATAGCCAGAGTCCGCAAAATTACAGGCTACACAGACCCCAAATCTGCAGACAAAGGGACAATAAGGGGAGATTTAGGGGAGGACTCAATACTGGAAGCAAACCGTGAGAAAAGACCGGTGAAAAACCTTATTCACGCATCCGGTACGATGGAGGAAGCTAAAAGGGAAATTAAGCTTTGGTTCCCGGACGCGTAATTAGTATTTCCCGCAACATCGTTTGATACAATACTCATATGGCTCGGACTTCATCCATCTATGTTTGCCAGCAATGCGGGTATCAGTCTCCCCAGTTTTTGGGGAAGTGCCCGCAATGCCAAACATGGAATTCACTGGTGGAGGAAGTGGAAGAAAGTAAAAAGTCAAAGGTCAAAGGTCAAAAGTATGGTAGCTCTGGAAGAGCTTCCGTCATAAATTTAGTTGATGTACAAAAAGAACATTATGATAGGATAAGTACTGATATCGGGGAGTTTGATAGGGTATTGGGTGGCGGGATAGTCAGGGGAGCAGTAGTGCTTATCGCAGGAGATCCGGGGATAGGGAAAAGTACTTTATTGACACAGTTAGCGCTAAATGTCAACCTCTCCATGCAATCTAAAAAAAAGATTGCCACGTCCTCCGATGGACATCGGAGTCCTCGCAATGACATAGGAGGGGTGCTTTATATTTCAGGCGAAGAATCTGCCCACCAGATTAAGCTGAGGGTGGAAAGGATCAAAAAAAATGCTGATTTGGCTGTTTTAAATGAAGTTGATGTAGATGTTATCTCTGAGGCTATCAGCCTCACCAGGCCTGGTCTTGTGATCGTAGATTCAATCCAAACTCTGGTTACAGGGGACCTGGCGTCTGTAGCAGGTTCTGTCGGCCAGGTTAGGGAATGTGCAAACAGGCTGCAAAGGGTTGCCAAGGCCAACCATATCCCGGTGTTTATAGTTGGTCATGTGACAAAAGAAGGTACGGTAGCAGGCCCCAAGACGCTTGAGCATCTGGTTGATGTAGTGTTAAGCCTGGAAGGTGACCCGCAAAGCAGTTACAGGATACTCAGGGGGGTTAAAAACAGGTTTGGTTCAACAGATGAGGTTGGCATTTTTGATATGGGCAGTAGCGGGATGACAGGGGTGGAGAACCCATCCAGGATTTTTCTCGAATCAGAAAGCCATAGGGTAAAAGCTCCGGGGTCGGTTGTGGCGGCTATCATGACAGGGCTGCGGCCAATCTTGGTCGAGATTCAAGCTTTGGTGACTAAAAGCAACTTGGCTATCCCCAGAAGGATTGCCCAAGGTATAGATAATAACAGGTTGGTGCTGTTGATAGCGGTCTTATCTAAAAGATTGGGTTTACCGCTTTTTGACAAGGACATATTTGTCAATATTACCGGCGGGATTAAAGTCTCTGAGCCTGCCTGTGACCTTGGAGTTTGCATGGCTGTTGTGTCTTCTCTCAAAGAGCAGTTGGTCAAACAGGGGACGGTTTTTATTGGGGAGGTGGGGCTTTTGGGTGAGCTAAGAAACATCAGGGAGTTAAGCAAAAGGACAAAAGAGGCTAAAAAACTGGGGTATACAAATGTTATTTCACCGGAGAATGCTAAGTCCCTTGATGAAGTTTTGAAAAAAGTGCTAGAATAAATATATGAAAGCAAAAGAGCTGTTGGAAAAAACCCAAGAAGATGCCCGTGAGGATGAAAGTAAGCTATTTTCCCAAGCAGATGAGCACAAACCATCTTCCCAGGAAGAGAAAGTTGAGGAAGCTTATGAAAACATTACCAGAAAAATTGAAGCTTTAAGGCATGACGACGATGGATATGAGCAGCAACAACAGGAACAGGAACAGGGACAGGAAGAGGGAGAGGACGAAACAATCCCAACCTATACAGTACCTGACCGCTTGGCAGACCCGGAATTCAGTAAGCCAGAAATAACAGATTTAAATTCAAAAGAAGAAGGAATAAAAGAAAAGGGGATAGAAGAAGACCAGACTCTGGATGATTTAGCCCGGGAAGAAGAAATGATTTCTGAAACGCCTGTGCGTGAGGAAAACCAGGAAGACAGTTTTTCTATCCCTAATTTGCATTCACCAAGGCCGACATTGAATTTCCAATACCGGGAGCGTCCGGTCCAACCTGGGAAGAAACCCTCAAGGAACTTTTTATGGTTGGCAATAGTTGGTTTAGGGGTTATTGCAGTTGCTGTATACCTGTTGAAAAACCAATCTCTCAGCCCTAAAAACCCCTCTCCCTCTCCTTCAGCTGCTTTGGTTATACCATCCCCCCAACCAACCCCGACACCAATACCAACACTCAGCCCGGAGCAGCGGGGTAAATATAAGGTTAGGGTTTTAAACGGTACCTCTAAAACAGGCATGGCTGCCTCTGTATCCGCCCGTCTCAAAGCGCTGGGTTACCAGACAGGCAGGGCTGCCAACGCGACTAATTCTGCTTTTACTAAAACATTAGTTAGGGTTAAGGCTGAAAACATCAGTCTGGCTGACCAGCTTATCAAAGACCTTCTCCCTGATTTTGACGCCTCAGCCAGTTTAGATTTAAAGGGGTCAGAGACAGTTGATGGGGAAATTATACTTGGAATTAGATAATCTCAAATCTTCGATCGCAAATCGCAAAGCTTTACACTTGCCCCGCTTTGTGGCAAAATACCTCTAGCAAGGTTCATACAATCTGGAATTATCACCCCTTGCTAAAGGAAATTATCTTTAATGCGGATCCGCAGGTTTTCATTCCCAAGGCTGCGCCGCGGGATTGCCAGGACATTTAATGAACCAAGCTTACTGAAGCTTATTTTAAGGCTTATTTTGGCTTTTACCTTTGCACTGCCTGCTTTTATATTTTCTGAAGTCATCCCTGACCTGCCGCCTATACACCACTCCATAATCAGAATTGTAATTACGTTATGGTTTGGTCTATTAGGATATGGTTTGTTTACAGACTTGGCCAGAATTGTTACTGTCAACACCATTGAATTGATAAACAAATTTGTATCCAGGTTAACAATTGAAGTGATGGACCAGTTTTTAAGGCTGCCGCGCCAAAATACCATTTCAGCGCCTTTCCCTTCCCAGGCCCCTTTAGGCGGGGTTTCAGTCAACCAGCCGTTGATTTTAGACACTTCAGCAATAATTGACGGTAGGATACTTGATATAGCAAAGAGCGGGTTTTTATATGGTATGATCCTGTTACCCACCTTTGTATTATCCGAACTACAGCAGGTGGCAGACAGCGCTGATTATTTAAAAAGAAGCAGGGGGAGAAGAGGGTTTGAAATTATTGAAGACTTAAAGAAAGTCAAAGGTATCAGGATTGAAGCCTGGGATAAAGAGCCAAGTTACAGCAAGGGAGGGGTTGACGATAAGCTGTTAAAACTTGCCAAAAGCCTGCATGGCAAGATTATCACGACAGATTATAATTTGAACAGGGTGGCAACTGTGGCTAATGTGCCTGTTTTAAATGTAAACGACCTGGCCAATGCAGTAAAAACCCTTTGTATACCAGGGGAAAAGCTGAGTGTTAAGGTAGTCCATGTCGGCAAAGACCCAAAACAGGGGGTAGGGTATTTGCCTGATGGCACTATGATTGTGGTTGAAAATGGCGCTGATCTGGTTGGTATACAGATACAGACAGAAGTCAGTAGAGTGATACAGGTCCCGGCAGGCAGGATGATCTTTACTAAGAAAGTGTAATTGCATTTTGATTTTGTTTGTGCTATATTCCAACAGACTATAACTTCCTGCTGCTGTCTAATTCAAACTGCTACAAAAACTGTCCGGAAAGGTATATACATGCTTTTATACTGGGGGATTTTTACTGCAGGATTATATATTGGTATGATACTTTTTTTTATAATTTTTTCAGATAAGGAAGAGTAGTACAAGCTATTTCAAAACGTCATCGCGAGCGACCGAAGAGAGCGTAGCGATCTTATTGTCTAAACGCAATACCACAACCGTTGAGGTTGTGGATGAAGTTTTTACGAGCAAAGCGAGTACTCCTTAATTAGATTGCTACGTCGCTCGCTTTGCTCGCTCCTCGCAATGACATCGGGTTTTGGAATAGTCTCTAGTCAGTAGTCTGATAGCTTAGATTAACTGTTTTAGTTCAAAGTCAGGGAAGAGGAGCCTTTTTAGGTCCAACTGATGCTTTTGTCCTATTTGCAGGGCTTCCAGGACTGTTTTTACGCCTTGCAGGTTAATGCCCCGCTCATGGGTTAGAAATTTTACAAACTGCAGCTCTTCCAGGTTTTTGATAGAGTACATCCTCCTGTTTGTCCCTGTCCGAAATGGCTTAAGGAAACCCTCATTTTCATAAAGCATCAGGGTCCTCGGATGCAGTTTTAATAAACTTGAGGCTACAGAGATTGTTAAGATAGGTTCTTCTGTGCGCATTGTAAAAAATCAATAAACTATTTTGATAAAAAGATTATACCACTATTATCAATACCTTAAAAACCATTATTTTTCTGTCAGCCAATTTTATGTAATAATTTTATATATTCTCAAGGCAAAAACTTCAATCCCCAAAAAGATTTATCAACCGTTTTAAACAGTAAAATATATATTACCATAACAGCTGGAAACAAGACTGTCAATTAGTAAGTTAAGCAATAGCCAAACCGAATGCTTTTGGCTTATTTTTTTAAGCGGTTTTTACTGAAAATAGGCTTGTGAAAAGCATGAAAATGGTTTCAGTCTTTTAGTTTATGTATATAACCCTGAGTTTATATACTTTTTTGGCTGGAAATAAAATTATAAAGATAACAAACAGGGTAATAAGTTAGCACAAAAAACAGGATCAAAACAGATCAGTAAATAAAATTGTTATTAAAAAATCTTTATTATTATAAGACCTTTTTTGTATAATCAGTTATATCCTATATTTTTTTAAAAAAAATTAGCCTCAAATTAGCCTCAAAACCTCAAATTTACCTTAAAGCTGATACTTTATTCAAAAAAGGATCTATAAAAAAGACTATTGACCTCTGTACCCACTTGGTGTTAACATGGAAAATGAAGCTAAAATATACTCAGAAGTGTTTACAAAATGTCTGCCAAATTAACTGCCAAGGAGCGCACAAAAGTTATTAAAAGGGCCCTGAAGGGGGAAAACATCTCCGGGCTTTGCAGGGAATATAAAATCTCCCGCACCCTGCTTTACCGTTGGATCAACCGCTGCAAGCTTGCACAAAAAAAACGTGAGGAAAGACAACTTAGGCCCCAGGACAGGCAGGAGATGATTGAAAGGGTCAAACTGGGGGAGAATGTTGCAAAAGTTTGCTCTTTATATAATGTATCAAGGACTGCCTTTTATAAGTGGCTGGAAAGGTATGAGCAGGCGCCTGAGGGTCATAAACTTGAAGCTTTATGGGATAAACAACCCAAAGTAGAACGGTATTTTAATCAAGCTTCAGAGGAATATGAAGAAGCAGTCCTGTCTGCAGTCCGGGAGTATCCAGAGCTTTCATCCCACAAACTGGTTTGGGCTTTGCCCCAGGTTGGCGGTAAACCTATATTATCCAACCATGGCGTCCAAAATGTCCTGAAAAGGCATAGCTTAAATACTTATGGACTACGCTTGGCATATTCAAAAGCCTACTACAAACCAACCGCACTCTCGCGTTTTTTTGCTTTCATCCAATCTGTTTTGGCAGCCGTTACTGCCCAGCCGGCCCAAAGAAGGAATGTCCTGGTGCGGGGCAGCTTTGTTTTTGCCCTGACAATCTTTTCCCTGGTTACGGTTTACGGATTATTCTCGCTCTCCAGATTGGTTTTGGGGGCGGGTGGTGTGGCACTTTCGTTAGGCTTAATACTTTCCCTGATAGCCTTGGGTTTTGGCATGTTTTTCTTCCTCTATTCGCTTAAATACTACATTACTATAGCAATGGTGCTGTCATTTTCCAGGAGAAGCGATGAAGAAAATCTCAAATCTCAAAACTCAAATCTAAAATCTGCATCTCAAATCTTAAATCCTAATCATCAAAGAAAGTCATTTCTGCAAAACATTCAAGGTACAGGCCGGGATGATGTTATCAAATATCAGGGCGGGTTGGGGCTTAAAGCAGATTTATCAGGTGTAATTTTAGACAGGCAGCCTTTTGTCTCCATCCACTTGGCTACATATAATGAAAAAAGGGTTTTGGAAAGGTTGCTGACAGCAGCAACCGCCCAGGAATATGAAAACTACGAAGTAGTCATAGTTGATGATTCAACAGAACAAGAAAGCATAGATATTTTAAATAAATGGAAAAAACACCCCAGGGTTAAAGTCATCCACAGGGAGAGCAGGGAAGGGTACAAGGGGGGGGCGCTCAGGGAAGCTTTAAAAATTAGCAGCCCGCGCACGGAGTTTGTCCTGGTATTTGATGCTGATTTTATACCATACCCGGATACAATTACCTCATTTTTGAAGTACTTCAAGCTCACAGTTGGGAACCTGGAAACAAAACATTCAACCTCTAATGTCGCTGCAGTGCAGGGCTACCAGTGGCATGTGCTCAATAAATCAGAAAACTGGATTACCAGAGGGGTAAAAAGCGAATATTCCGGTTCTTATGTCATCGAAAGGTCAGGTGAGGAGCTGTATTCAGGGTTAAAACAGATTGCAGGCTCGGTATATATGATCAGGGCGGATGTGTTAAAGGAATTGGGTTGGGGGACATCAATTACTGAGGATTTCCAGCTGACATTAAGGCTTTATGAAAGGGGATATAAGGTAGTCTTTACCCCATACATACAGGCCCCGGCAGAGGCAGTCTCCACCATCAAAAGGCTAATCCGCCAGAGGATGAGGTGGGCAGAGGGACATTCACATAACATCAAAAAGATGCTGATCCCGCTGCTAACCTCAAAAAACCTGACTTGGGCTGAGAAATTTGAGGTTTTATACTTGACCCCATATTACCTGCAGGCAGCTTTTTTCATCTTCGGTACCCTGTGCTGGTTTCTGGCTGAGGTGGTTTTCAGGGTCACATTGCCATTTTGGACTTCCACCTGGGGTTGGTCCCTGGTTTTGACCAACCTGTTTGCCCTGCCCCTAATGAACCTGGTGGGGCTGTTTTTGGAAGAGAGTAATGAAAAAGACTACCTGGGGCTGCCTGCCTTTATGGCCCTCTCTTATGTGGTTGCGCCTTTCCAGGGCTATGCAGCCATCAAAGGGTTTTTGGAAAAAGAGGAAGGGCCATGGTTTAGGACCCCCAAAACAGGCAGGATTACAGATGTCTTTACCCCGGGAAAGTTGTACAAGTTTGTATTTGGCTGGTTGGGTAAAACAGTCAAACATTCTGCCAATCCCGCCATAGGCCAGATCAACAGGATGTATTCCCAGGAGCAGCTGGCCGAGTTTGCTGCCATGTCGGAAGATAATGTCACCCTGAGTGAAACGAAGGGTATAAATATATCCTTCGCTAACGCTCAGGATGACAGGGGAAGAATATATCAAACCCAACCAAATGTGGTTGTCCTGGCTATATCAAAGGCAGTCAGCAAATTAACCGTAAACCAATTTTCAATTTTTATTTTTCAATTTTTAATGAATTTTCAATGGTTCAAAAGATTAAATTCAAAATTAAAAAAGATTGCCGCGTCGCTCGCTTTGCTCGCGCCTCGCAATGACGGAGGGAGGAGTCCTCATCTGGCTGTTTCCTCCTCCTTTAACACCTTTAATTACTTTAAATCCCTTAACAGCCTTAACCACCCTGTCCCTGCTCCCAACAGGCTGGTGGGAAAAATAATCCTGGCCTCTTTTGTTATTGTGTTTATCCTGTTAAACCAGGCAGCGCTGTTTAACCAATACACTGTAGATTTGCGCCATATGAGTATCAAGGCAAAAGAAGGGGGCCCAATCTCCAGGAAACTGGCTGCCGGCGCACCCCTGCCCATAGACCCCACGATTGAACAGCAGATTAATATCACCACCCAGGAATATTCCACCCAAAGCATAACAGATATGCCCACAGATAACTCCTTAGGCCTGGTGCGCTACACTGCAGCCTCATATACCTCACCCACCACTTATTTTGAGGCAGTCATCAAAAACTCCAACTCCTCAACCACCACTGCTTCCTTGTATGATTCAACAGGGGCTTATGTGGCAGGCTCAGCTGTCACAGCCACAGGAGCAACATATACCAGGGTCAGGAGCGCTGCAATTACCCTGACCACAGGTACTGATTATACTGTCAGACTTAGGTCCTCGCCGGGAAACGGCGCCATATCTTCAGGCACAGCCTCAATCATCGCAGCCAGGATTATAGTGGTCCAGGCCACTGATTCCAATATTACCAACACCGAGACCCAGGTAGAGGTGGGGGATAATGAGACTACCAGCAAAGTAGACCTAACCCCGCTTTCAAACCCCAAGTATTTTAAGTTTGACCCCACCAAATATGATGCAGGCTCTATCACAGCATATTTTGAGGCAACTTTAAAGGCAAGTAATAATACACCCGCTGCTACCTCTACCGGCCCCAATAGTCCATCTTCCTGCGCTGATGACGGGGCAGTTGGGACACTCACTTGGACTAATGATTCAAATGCTACTGCCCAGGACGACCAGACTGCCGTAATGCAAGGTACGGATAATGGAACATCAGAATATGAGGAGTGTGTAGGTTTTAGTTTCAACCTGGCACCAACGGACACAGTAGCTGGGGTGCTTTTGGAGGCGGATATCTATTCAAGCGGGACATCAACGCGGCCGATCATTGATAATTCTGTCAAATTGTCTCAGGCAGGCACAATTACCGGCAATGATCAGGCTACAACAGACGCCTGGCCTACCTCAGATACTGACACCTACACCTCATGGGGTTCATCAAGTAACCTTTGGGGGGTAAGCTGGACACCTGCCGATATCAATGACCCAAACTTTGGGGCAGGTATCTCAGCCCGCAAGACTACTACCGCAGGGAATCCCGGAACCGGCAAAATTGACCATGTCAGGATGACAGTTTATTATACCCCTGCTGCCGCTGCACAAACAGCCACAGCGGAACTTTACAACAGGACAGACGGCCTGGCTGTAACAGAATCATCAGTTTCCACATCAAACCTTACCTGGACAAGGGCACGTTCATCAGCCCTTTCCACCAATTGGGATACCACCAATGCTGATGAGTATGAGGTCAGGGTAAAAACATCAGACACAACAGCCAATGCCTCCATAGCCAATGCCAAGGTAGTATTGGTGCAAAATGTGGCCGGGGGGATTGGCAATGTAGAACTATACCATAACTATATCAATGCCCCAGAGAGTCAAAACAGCGCATCGGTTGGTACATTTAGCACTACCAACCAGGGGCAGATACCGTTAGTAAGGATGCAGGGGAGCTCTGTTATAAACACCATTGGTTCTTCCACCTACGTTTATGTTTTAGGCGGTTGTAATGCAGCTTGCTCCAGCACCACAGACACGTCCACAGTTTATAAATCAACTATCAATAATGTAACCGGGGATGCCGGTGTGTTCAGCACTACTTCCCAGGGCCAGTTGGTTACAGAAAATAGTGATAATGCGGTTGTTACATCATCCTTGGGCGGGACTACATATATATATGAAATCGGGGGGGATAACGGGGCGAGGAAATCTACCGTATACAAAGCAAGTATCAACTCATCAGGTGATATTGGAACTTTTGCTACCACCAGCCAGGGCCAGATGCCAGCGATATTGGGTTCTATATCATCAAACAGTATAACAGTAGGTCCTTCCTCATATATTTATATATTGGGGGGTGCGCCTGCAACCGGCCAGTCTTCCACTGTCTATAAATCCACCCTAAACTCCTCAAATGGTGATGCAGGCGCTTTTGCCACCACCTCCCAGCAACAGTTGCCTATAAAAGTTAGGGACCACACGTCGGTTTCTACAACCGTCGGCCCATCTACATATATTTATGTGGTTGGCGGGGAAAGCGCTGCTTTCAGTAGCGCGGTTTACAAATCCACAATTGACAGCTCGGGGGATGTCAGCGCTGTTTTTGCCACCACCTCCCAGGGGCAGTTACCGCAAATAAGCAGCCAACATTATGCAGTCCTTACTGCAGTTGGCCAATCAACTTATTTATATACTATGGGAGGAAGCCCGGATGGCGGGACTACGGTTGTCTCCACTGTCTATAAATCCACCCTTGACAGCGCCACAGGTGATCTGTCAACTTTTAGCACCACTAACCAGCAACAACTGGTTCCGCTTACTTTTGGTCTGTCAGCTAATGCTGCGTTGGTAGGCCCCTCCACCTACCTGTATGTTTTAGGGGGGTACAACGGCAGTAGTGCTCTATCTACTGTCTACAAAGCCCCCCTCTCCAATGATTTTGACTCTTTTGGCTATAACAACCTGTACAATTCTAATGACTGGATAGGGGGGACATTTACTTTTTACCAGGAATCAACCCTAAAACAGACTCAGGCAGGCGTGACAGCCAACTCCAGGCTTACCCCGGGGGGGATTGGCAATGTCTCATCAACCCTGATGCCCAACGCTGCAAATGGCAATTTCGGGGTTTTTGCCACCACTTCCCAGGGACAGGTGCCAGAAATTAACTCCAACTTATCCAGCAGTACAGCGATGGTTAACGGGTCAACATATATTTATGTTTTAGGCGGTAATAATGACAGTGCAAACCAATCCACAGTATATAAGTCCACTGTCAATTCTACAACAGGTGATGCAGGCGCTTTTGCCACTACCTCCCAGGGACAGCTGCCCCAAATCTTGGAAGGTTTACAGACGCGTTCTTTGGCAGTGGGCAGCTCCACTTATATATATACCCTGGGTGGGTACACAGGGACAGCATATAAATCTACTGTCTATAAATCCACGCTGAAAGCAGCATCAGATAGCACCAATGGTGATGCAGGCGCTTTTGCCACCACCTCCCAGGCCCAGTTGCCGCTTACCAATGGCAACTTTGGCAGCACAATCCTGACTTCAGGCGCCTCAACCTATATTTATGTTATAGGCGGTGCCAGTACCGCCTCCGTTTCTTACAGCACTAATTACAAAGCGCTAATAGACCCTACAACCGGTGATATAGGCGCTTTTGCCACCACTTCCCAGGCCCAGTTGCCGGCAGCAGGACAAAGGCTTGGCGTAACCTCAGCTGTGATCGGGCCGTCTTCTTATTTATACGTAGGGGGGGGTTGCAGCGGTTGCGGCACCCCTGTGTCAACTTTTTATAAAGCCACCATCGACCCTACAACCGGTGATATCGGGACATTAGCTACCACTAACCAAGCGCAGCTGCCTACTGCATTGCGCCAGTTCAATATTACATCCACCATTGTCGGCCCTTCTACCTACCTGTATGTTTTCGGGGGCTGCACAGGTGGCGTAAGCTGTGGTAACCAATCCACTGTCTATAAATCCACCCTAAACTCCTCAAATGGTGATGCCGGCACATTTGCCACCACCTCCCAGGGGCAGCTGGCCCAGCCTCTGATTTGGGTTGGCGGGTCAGGGGCAATAGCTTCAGCCGGGCCGTCAACTTATTTATATGTATTGGGCGGGCTAAATACATCAAGCGTTTCTATATCCACTGTCTATAAATCAGCCCTGCAGCAAAACCCTTATGAACGCCAGCGCTCAGGGGATATCACAAGCTATCTTAATGGGTCACTTGCAGCCAATGCCGGCACATTTGACACCACCAACCAGGCCCAGCTGCCAAAAATGTTTCGTCAGCATTCAGCAGTTTCAACGCAGATAGGTAACTCAACATATGTTTATGTGTTGGGTGCATTTACGGATCTTTCTAGTGTATTATCCACAGCCTACAAATCAACTCTGGATAATAATACTGGTAACCTTAGCCTTTTTAATACAAGTAATCAAGCACAATTATTACAAGCTTTCAGGTTGGCAGCAACCACTTCTTTGTCAGTTGGTGTATCAACCTATGTTTATGTTCTAGGAGGTTTTACATCCTCTGCAAATATATCAACAGTATATAAAAGTACTATCAATAGCGCCACGGGGGATTTGGGAACATTTGATACTACTTCCCAAGGACAAGTCCCACAGGCATTGCGGTCACACACCATAAATAGCGCCCAAATAGGCGTCTCAACATATATATATGTTTTGGGAGGAGTTAATACAGGAGGAAGTGATATTTCAACAATTTACACCTCTACGGTCAATAGCGCCACGGGGGATTTGGGAACATTTGATACTACTTCCCAGGCACAGTTACCTAGGGTTGGATCAAGCTTTGCCTCAATTACACAGTCAGTTGGCCCATCAACATATCTTTATGTAATTGGAATACAGGGCAATACTTCTGTCTATAGGTCCGTAATTAACAGTACTTCAGGTTATTTAGGGGTGTTTGATACAACATCTCAAGGTCAGTTAGTGCAAAATACCACTCAACATAGTGCAATTGCAACTGTTTTAGGGCCATCAACTTATATTTATGTATTGGGAGGAAGCAGTATGTCGACAATATACAGAGCAGCGTTAAATTCAAGCACTGGAAATATCAACACGTTCACTACTACTTCTCAATCACAACTACTGAACATTTCCCGGGAAAATACTGCAATTATTGCGAATACCGGCCCTTCTACTTATATATTTCAATTGGGTGGTTTTGATAATGGGAGTTCAACAACATTTTCAACAGTCTATAAATCAGTCCTCACAGAAGACCTGACCCCGGGCAATTTAAATGTTATCCAGACCACTTACCAGGGCCAGCTTCCCGCTGCCCTTTCTTCCCATGCCACAGTTGTCGGGCGGGACCAGGGCGTAAATTATATCTATCAGCTGGGGGATAACCCCGCATCAACTGTCTATAAATCTGCCATAGATGCCAATGGTTACGCCGGCACCTTTGCCACTACCAACCAGGCCCAGCTTACCCAAACCTTGAAAAACCTCCAGGCAGTCTCTGCCAGTTATGGCGGCACTACCTATATCTATACCATAGGCGGGGACAACGGCAGCGCCATTACCTCAACAGTCTACCGGGCCAATTCAAATGGCACCAGCGGGAATTTAACTGTAGCTTTTGCAACAACCAGCCAGGCCCAACTGCCCCAGGGCCTGCAAAACCACCAGGCTGTGATAGGTGCAACCTCAGGTGACAACTATATTTATGCTTTGGGGGGGTGCAACTTAACTGGTTTTTGTGCTGCATCCAGCACCCAATCCACTGTTTATAAAGCAAATATTAAAGTCTCTGCAGATGCCCAAACCTTTGCCACTACCAGCCAGAAACAACTGCTTAAAATTAGTGAGGCGCCTGCTTCTGTTACTGCCACAATGGGGTCTTCCACATACGTTTATGTATTGGGAGGATATGATCAGGGCGGTGTTATAAACTCTACTGTCTACAAAACAACCCTCAATTCCACAACCGGTGATGCAGGCGCTTTTGCCACTACCAGCCAGGGGCAATTAGTCGTTGGTTTACAGTACCAATCAGCTTTGGTTTCAACAATTGGCTCCTCCACCTACCTTTATGTTTTAGGGGGGTATAATGGATCTGATCTCTCCACTGTCTATAAAACAACCCTAAATTCCACAACAGGTGATATAGGCGCTTTTGCCACTACCAACCAGGGACAATTAGTGCAAATTAATGAGTCGCACGCCTCTGTTACTACCGCAGTAGGCCCCTCAACCTATGTTTATGTATTGGGGGGAACCAGTGATGGTGGCACAACTATCTTCTCCACAGTCTATAAATCCACCATAAATTCCACAACAGGGGATATAGGCGCTTTTGCCACTACCAGCCAGCAACAGCTGCCGGCGCTGAGAGAGAAACTTGCTTCTTTTGTAGCCGCAATGGGCCCCTCAACTTATGTTTATGTACTGGGAGGGGCTGAAGCCAGCGTCAAATCCACAAACTATAAGGCTACTTTAAATGCCTCAGGGGATATAGGCGCTTTTGCCACTACCAGCCAGGGACAGTTGCCAAATATTATATATATGCATAGCGCGATCACTTCAACTATTGGTTCTTCAACGTATGTCTATGTGTTAGGTGGGAATACCGGTAGCGGTGTCATTTCCACAGTCTATAAATCCACCCTAAATTCTACAACAGGTGATTTAGGCGCTTTCGCCACTACCAATCAGGCACAATTGTCCCAGCCTTTTTGGCGGCATTCCTCTGTTATCTCTGTACTGGGCCCTTCAACTTATTTTTATATTTTGGGTGGTTGTGATAATAATTCTTGTACTGCTTCGACAGTCCGTTCCACTGTCTATAAATCAGCCCTCAATACTGACCCAATTGTCCAAACCTTTGCCACCACCTCCCAATCCCAACTGCCCCAGGTAGTTAAAAACTTCTCTGCCAATTTTACAACAATTTTAGGCACAAATTATATTTATGCCATAGGGGGGGACAGTGGGGCCAGCTCAGGTACAGGTGATGCAGGCACATTTGACACCACTTCCCAGGGGCAACTGCCGCTTGATGTTAATGCCTACAGACCCTTTAGTGTGAATATAGGTGCATCTACTTATGTCTATGTAGTTGGTGGATTTTCCGGCAGCCTCAATAATAAATTGTCTACCAACTACAAAGCTACATTAAATAATACAACCGGTGATGCAGGCACATTTGCCACCACCAGCCAAGCACAACTTCCTACTGCTTTGAGGAATCACGCCTTGATTAGCACAACAGTGGGCATCTCAACTTATGTTTATACAATAGGTGGGGAGAACATCTCCACGGTCTATAAATCCACTATTGTTGGGTCCGGCGCTAATGCCGGCGATCTTGGTACATTTGCTACCACTTCTCAGTCTCAACTGCCTGAGGCTAGGAAACAATTGCCGGCCGCTTTGGCCGCAATAGGGTCATCTCAGTATGCTTATGTGGTTGGAGGTTATAATGCTAGCGGTACCAATAAATCTACAGTATATAAAGTCAGTATAAATAGTTCATCCGGCGATCTTGGTACATTTGATACCACTTCTCAGTCTCAATTACCCCAAGTCTTGGCTGCTCACTCACTGATTGTTCAAACTATTGGTTCATCTACTTATCTTTACGCCGTAGGGGGAGAAAATGGCGGTACTAAATACAGCACCAACTACAAAGCTACATTAAATAATACAACCGGTGATGTAGGCACTTTTGACACCACCAGCCAGGGACAATTACCCCGCTCTCTGACAAGCTCTACCGCTATTAATGTCAGCGTCGGGAGCTCATCCTATATTTATGTATTAGGAGGGGATCCGGGAGGTCTGGCAGTATCCACTGTTTATAAAACTACTATTAATGGCACAACTGGTGATGCAGGCACATTTGCCACCACCAGCCAGGCCCAATTAATCCGTACTAATGCACAAAATACGGTTTTAACATCAACTGTTGGCCCTTCCTCTTATCTCTATTTCATCGGGGGTTGTTTGTCCACTAATGGTTGTGCAAATAGTGAAGTGCAGTCTACAGTCTACAGATCCATCTTAGGTTCAACCAAAATAGCAGAATCTACTGTTTACAAATCTACTGTAGATTCAAGCGCCAATGTGGGGAGTTTTGCCACCACTGCCCAAACCCAGCTCTCCACTGCCCTGCAGTCCCACGGAACTGCTTTTTTCCAGAACAGCTCACCCTACCTTTATGTTATAGGCGGGTGTGTTTTTGGAGGTACGCCATGTGGCATAGCAGATACCCGGCAGACAATTTATAGGACTTCCATTACTTCCTCGACCGGAGATGTGGGGGCATTTTCCTACTCTGCCAACGGGCTGCCCATAGTTTTAAACAAACTTACAACTACAACTGCCACCTTAGGCGCCACCACCTACCTGTATATCTCAGGGGGGGCATTGGGGACAACAGACCAGTCCACATTTTACCAGTCCAGGATCTCCAACTCTGAATTTGACACCCAGATCCAAAATGCCACAGTCGCCAATTCCTGGCTGGTTGTAGATGTATCATCACTCCAGATCCCCGAGAACCTGCTGGGGTTTTTGCCATTAGGATTATTGTTACCCAAACTGATGAAAAAGTTCCGGAGGCAAAAAGATTAAATATGCTAAGATACACGAATGAAAACGAATCAGGAACGAATCAAAACGAATACTTTAGTGTATCCAGAGCTCAGTTTTAAAATTATGAACGTCCTTTTTAAGGTACATAATATGTTAGGATCAAAATTGCAGGAAAAATATTACCAGAGAGCAATTGAGATTGAGTTTCAAAAACAAAATATTCTATTTGAAAGAGAAAAGATGATCCCACTAAACTACGAAGAAAATAGTATCGGTAGATACTTTATAGATTTTGTGATTGAAGATAAAATTGCGCTTGAAGTAAAAGCTGCAGATTATTTCAAGAGAGGTTTTACTATCCAAGTTTTGGCTTATTTAAACTCGGGTAACTTTAAACTTGGAATTATTGCAAACTTCAATTCGAACAAGGTACTGTTTAAAAGACTTATTAATCCGGAATATGATAAAAAGCATTAGTTTATATTTGTTAAAAAATTCGTTTATATTAGTATTATTGTATGAACACAAAACGTGAGACTTTTTCCACCCTTTTTATAATCTTGGTGGCGATGCTGGTTTTTTTACCCTTTATTACTACTTTCCAGGATATATTAACGCGCATTATTTTACACTTTGATACGTATAAAGCGTTACAGAGCATAGTAGTGCCTTATGAACTGAAAGTCCTGGCAGCTGTTTTAAACTTTCTGCACCTGCAGACTGAGGCCGGGCCCTCTTACATCCAGTTTATGCGGGATGGCAAAGTTGAGGTGATATATTTGGCTTGGAATTGCATAGGCTGGCAATCTTTACTGTTTTTGCTGGTAACCCTGGTCACCGGGCTGTCGGGAAAGTATACTCGGATGAGCAAATTCCAGGCGTTTTTAGTGGGGATATTGGGGATTTACCTGATCAATATTTTCAGGATGACGCTGGTGGTGGTTATTTATTACTTTAGCGGGCGGGGGCTTGGCAATGTGTTCCATAATTATTTCTCCAACCTGCTGTCAATCTCATGGCTGTTTTTATTCTGGTGGATGGCGTATAAGTATATTTTGGAGGAGGTTGGAATTTATCCTAAAGGCAATAAAGCCGTATTTAAAGGAAGATTTTTAAAGCTGTATGGTAGAATAAGCGCAAAAGTTAAAGCGAAAAGTGCAAAACTAAAGCTGAAAGTTAAAAACTTAAAATTATGGGAAAAAATAAAGAAGAATTAAAATACAGAGCTTACAAATTTTCTATCAAAATCATCAAGTTTTCCGCTACTTTGCCAAACCAAAGAGTTTATTGGATTATGGGTGATCAATTACTGAGGTCTGCGACTTCGATTGGAGCAAATATTATCGAGGCGCAAGCTGCATCAAGCAGGAAGGATTTTATTAGATTTTACGAAATAGCGCTCAAGTCGGCAAATGAGACAGGGTATTGGTTAGCGCTTTTAAGGGACGGAACTGAGATTGATAATGATGAAATAAATCAACTACTGGAGGAAACAAAACAACTAGCCAAAATTTTAGGGGCTAGTTTGCTAACTTTAAAAAGTAAAAGAAAGTTTTGACTTTTGAGTTGTAGCTTTGCGTTTTGAACTTTCAGTTTTACGTTTGACTCATGATACAAACTGTCTTGGCTCTCTCCCAATTCTTTATCAATAACTTCCCTCCGCCAGCTGGCGGATGGTGGTACCCATACTGGTATTTGGGCAACCCTTACCATTATCTGATAGGGCCGGTGGTGCCAATAATATTGGCAATTATAAATTTCAAATTTCAAATTTCAAATTTTGGATTTCCAATATATTTAGGGTTGCTGGGAGTGTCATGGGTGGTTGGAGGAGTGGGGGTGTATCAGCTGGTAGAAAAGCTATCTCAAACCTCAAATCGCAAATCTCAAATCCTTTATGCTTTACTATTTATGTTCCTGCCCTTCTCGTTGTTTCTTTTGGCTTACTCAAATGGGTTGTATCACTTTGCCTGGGGGTTTTTGCCATGGGTTTTTGTGGTATTTTTACGCTTTCTTGTCGGATCTCCCATGTCATTGCGAGACCACAAAGTGGCGAAGCAATCTAATTTAATAAAGATTGCCGCGCTCCCTTCAGTCGCTCGCAATGACGAAGAAAAAAAGGGCATAAAAATTGCCCTGTTGCTTAGTATTTTGGTATCCTTTGTACTGTTGGTAGATGTTTCGATACTGCTTCCAATGCTGGTAGGGTTTGTTTGTTTAGGGGTGGTAATCAAGGATATTAAAGGAGTTAAGGGAATTAATGGGGGCGGGGAATATCAGGTTTTTAAAACTTTCTTTGTATTATTGTTTGCCCTAAGCCTGGCTACAATCTGGTACACACCCGGGTTTTGGCTGACCCTGTTGCAAAACCCCTCATTTGGTGGGATGCCGCTTGTTAATTTGGGGAAATTTTTATTCCAGCTGCTTTTGAACCTGGTCCCTATCCTGGCAGCGGTTTGGGTGGTCAAGCTGAGAATGAAAAATTTGTCCCGGACAGCATACTTCGGGCTGCTTTTTTTGTCATCATTTCTTTTTCTTACTATAATAAGGTATTTATCTGATCCTGATTTTGTGCAGGACTGGATCGGGTTTTTTATAGAGATCCAGTTTGGGTTGGCGATTTTGCTGGGCTCTTTTTTGTCATCCTCGCGTATGCGGGGATCTTTTAGAAGATTGATTCCCGCTTTCGCGGGAATGACAGTACTATTGGTATTTATTGTAAAAGGTTGGATGGGTGGCGAAAATGTAAAATATCAATCCAAGATTGTATCCATGCTGAAAAATGTGCCCAAAGACGAGCGGGTGTTTCTTTCAGGCACAAGCGTTTTTTGGGCTAACCAATACCTTGATATTATACAGGTGAGGGGAGGGGTAGACCAGGCATCAATCCATCCTTACTGGGCTGATGGGGCATACCAGATTAGGGAAGGGGAAAATAGTGAGTTATCTTTAAACTGGCTTAGGGCTTTAGGCGTAAGCTGGATTTTAGTGCATAGTGGAGGGTCAGATGAGCCTTACAGGGATTTTAAGCGCCCTGAGAAGTTTACCCAAATTTGTCATCCCCGACTTGATCGGGGATCCATTTTGGAAAAGGATCCTCGCATTCGCGAGGATGACACAATATGTAAGATTGTTAAGGGAATTAAGGGGGATACTCTATATAAGGTAGGCGGGGCAAGCATTGCCAGGGTGGCTGATAAATCAATATTGGAGGTTAAAAAACCAAAAAACGGCGCAGATGCCCAAACATTGGCAAAATATGTCAACACCTTCAAAATACACCCCGGGGGTTCACCCCCGGGGTGGGAAAACAGGCCTGGCTTTACGAACGTAATTGAGGTAGATGCTGATTTGGGAAAGGATGAGGTGATCTCTTTGGCGATTGCCTATGACAGGGGATGGCAAGTTCAACAGTTCCACCCGGGGGGTGGAACTGGAGGAGTGAGGCTGGTCAAAGATAATCTGGGTAATATAGTTTTGATACCTGGTGCAGTCGGCCGGATCAGCTTGAGCTTGGTTTATCAGACCCCGGTTTGGGAGAGGGCAGCGCCTGTTTTGATATCTTTGGTGCTTCTTTTTATATTGGTAAATTATGATAAATCCTATCCCGGGATGTCCCGAATCCTGGCTAAGGTGGGGCATGGATTAGGGGAGGAAGAATAAATTTTCAATTTTAAATTTACAATTTTCAATCAAAGTTTAATGATTTAATTTTCAAATTCATGGAGAGAACTGAACTCATACACCTCTGTATCCGCAGCCTCAAAAGGGGACGCCTTTTGATCGTATAATCAACCAACCGCCCCTTACATGCTCATAGCTAGCAGCCTATTTAACTCAACTGAATACTACCATAAAGAGTAGGTGTCAACGTAACCCACCCTCCAGGTGTATTAGCTTGGTACCCTATCTTTTTTAACAATTTTGGCCACTTGAAAGGTTTCGCTGCTGGCAAGAACTGAATAGTTACAAATCGAGGTATTGACAAAAACCAGAGAATTGCTTACAGTAAAAATGTAGATGTATAGTAAGTTGACAGCGGTTTTGGCAATATTTTTCAGCTTTCTGGCTTTTATCCCCAAACCTGTATTTGCAGCTCCCGGGACCTTGGACTTAAGCTTTGGGACAAATGGCATAGTCAGTACAGAATTTAGTGCGGACCCGGATGCAACTGACGGTACTTTTGCACTGGCCGCAAGTCTTCAGCCTGATGGGAAAATAGTGGCAGGCGGGTTTGGTTTTACAGGTACAGACTGGGATTTTGCTGTAGCCAGATATAATCCTGATGGTTCGTTGGACACCACATTTGATAATGACGGTAAGGTTATGACTTCGTTTGGTTCCACAAGTGAGATTTTAGCTTTAAAAATTCAAGAAGATGGAAAAATAGTGGCTACAGGGGATGTTTCCAGTACCACAACCACTTCTGATTTTGGTTTGGTCAGGTACAACAGTGACGGTTCTCTAGATTCTACCTTCGGAATGTCAGGTAAAGTAACAACTGATTTTGGTGGCAGCGAGTCCCCTCAGGGTTTAGTTATTCTGAATGATGGCAAAATAATGGTGGCAGGAAACAAAGATGAGAATTTTATGTTAGTAAGATATAACTCTAATGGGACTTTGGATACTACCTTCGGTACAAATGGATATGTTGTAACTGATTTTGGTGGTGTTGATGGTGCAACCAGTCTGCTTTTGCAATCCGACGGTAAGTTGGTCGCAGGGGGATACAACGGTACAGATTTTGCTTCAACCAGATTTGCTGCAGCCAGGTATAATTCTGACGGTTCTTTAGATACTTCTTTTGGCACAGGTGGTAAGGTGACCACTGATTTTGGTGCAACATCTATTGCATTCTCCTCGGTTTTACAAAACGATGGTAAAATTATTCTAGCGGGTGATGTACGTTTGGCAAATCTTGATTTTGCTTTAGTAAGGTATAATACCGACGGTTCGCTTGATACTGGGTTTGGGAATGGAGGTAAGGTAATAACTGATTTTAACAATACCGATGAAGAACTTTTTGCAATAGGGATTCAGACAGACGGTAAAATCCTTGGAACCGGTATGAATAATGGTTTGAATGGGACTGTGTTTGCTTTGGTCAGATACAATATGAATGGAATGCTGGACACTGATTTCGGGACAGCAGGGAAAGTTACTGCAGAGCTTGGAACTGGTGATAATGCCCAGGCTTTCGCATTAGCCATCCAGACTGATGGGCAAGTAGTAGTTAGCGGAATTATATTTAATGGCCCTAAAGCTACTTTTGGGTTAGCTCGGTTTAATACCTCAACTTTAGAAAATGTTATCCAAACCGTTTCTGCAGGAGGCAGTTTAACCTCTGATTCAGAAAATGATGGTGCAACCAGTGTTGACCCTATTGAAACTACTGTTACCAGCCCCACCGGTGGAGAAGTTTCTATCAGCGAAATCACCCCCAGCCTACAGCCCCCTTCAGGCTATTCCTTCCTGGGTTCTCAGGTCAATATTACCGCCCCTGCTGCAACAGCGGAAAACCCGCTGCAGCTGGTGTTCGTTTTAGATTCTACAGTAGTAGCCGGGGCTGATGTCAGTACCATACAAGTATTAAAAAATACTGTGCCGGTTCCGCCTTGTTTAGGTAGCCCGGGTGTAGCGTCCCCGGATCCGTGTGTATCTTCCAGGACGCTGCTTGCCGATGGGGATGCGCAGATAACAGCATTAACTTCAACTGCCAGCAGTTGGAATTTAGCCCTGCAAACTAATTCCGCTCCGCAGCTTTCTCTTACCTCACCTTCCGTCGGGCAGCTGTATGCTTTGGGAGATGTTGTCAACCTGCAGGCTTCCTTTACTGACTCAAACAGCAGTGATACCCATACATGTGATATTAACTGGGATGACGGCAGCAACAGCCAGGGTGTAGTGGTTGAATCAAAAAGTTCTTGCGGGGCAAGCCACAGCTTTGGTAGCGCCGGGGTTTACACCATAAATACCACCTTAACAGACAGCCAAGGGGCAGCTGATGCTAAAAGCGTGATGGTAGTTGTGTACGACCCGAGCGCAGGGTTTGTGACAGGAGGGGGATGGTTGAACTCACCTGCGGGTGCATATACTGCTGACCTGGGTCTTGCCGGTGTAGCCAATTTTGGTTTTGTTGCCAAGTACCAAAAAGGAACCAATCTGCCAACAGGGCAAACCGAGTTCCAATTTAAAGTTGCCGGTTTTAACTTTCACAGCGACAGTTACGAGTGGTTGGTGGTGGCAGGAAGCAAAGCACAATATAAAGGCTCAGGTTCAGTAAACGGGGTTTCAGGTTATAACTTTCTTTTAACCGCAACAGATGGTGAGACAAAAGATAATCCGGATAAGTTCAGGATTAAAATTACCAAAGGCAGCCAAGTTGTTTATGATAATGCCTTAGGCGCCTCAGATGATATTGACTCAGCCAACCCGCAAGAGCTTGGCGGAGGGTCCATTATCATCCACAAGTGACATCTTCAGTTTAGGTCTTTTTCTGTGATAAACTCGGAGTTAGCATCTCAAATCTTAAATCTCAAATGTCAAATCTATTCAAATCACTTAAAGATACCAAAATTCAACTGCTTATCATCCTCGCTCTGACTTTTTTGGTTTATGCCAATTCATTGCCAAATAAGCTGCTTTGGGATGACCATTTATTTTTAGAACAGTGGCCGCAGGTACAAAGTTTTAAGAACCTGGGAGAGGTCCTTAAAGGCTCTGCGCCTCCTTCACAAGGCAAGATCTACAGGCCCTTGCGGGGGGTGTTTTATATGATTGATTACCGGCTCTTTGGGGCAAACCCATTTGGGTATAGGGTCCAGGCTGTTTTAATCCACCTTATCAGCACACTTTTAGTCTATTTTATAGTTAGAGAAATTTTGACAAAACATTTCACCCCGGGGGTGAAAAATTTGAGATTACACCCCCGGGGTGGGGGATATTTACCTTTCATCACAGCCCTTCTCTTTGGCCTGCATCCCATCCACACCGAAACCATTGATTATATCTCAACCAGTATGGAAAGTTTTGGGACGGTGTTTTTCTTTTTGAGCTTCTGGCTGTATTTATTGGCTCAAAAGTACACCCTGAAAGTACAAAACCGGAGTGAGAATGCATGGTTGTATTTAGCTTCCGTAACCAGCGCTGCCCTGGCTTTTTTTACCTATGAGATGACGCTGACTTTGCCCATCCTGATAGTGCTGTATGAGCTAACCTTGGGTCAATTTCAAATTTCTAATTTCAAATTTCTAATTAAGATATTGCCTTACTTTGTGGCAGCTATAATCTTTGTGGTTATCAGGTTCAGCGTGCTTGGTTTAATCTCTAGGACAGATTACCTGGGTTATAGCTTTTACCTGACCCAGCTTACCATGGTGAAGGTTTTTGTGCGCTACATTGGGCTTTTACTTTTTCCGATTAACCAGACTGCCATCCACAACCTGGTGGGGGATTTTCCCTCCTCAATGATCCCTTATGATAAACTTGAACCTGTTTTAAACCAGACCATCTTTGATAAAGATGTCTTGCTTGCTATATCAGTGGTACTGGGGCTGATTTTGGCAGCAGTTAAATATATCAGAAAATATCCAATTGTATCATTTTCAATTTTATGGTTTTTCATAAGCCTGTTGCCTGTCTCTTATATCATTCCGCACGGCGGAGCCATGGCAGAAAAGTACCTGTATATCCCATCATTTGGATTTGTACTAATAATCGGCTTCCTTATAGTTCAAAGTGCAAAACTTAAAGTGCAAAATTATAATTTAAAGCTAAAAAGTTCTAAGTTTTACACTATAGTTTTTACCTTTACACTTTTACTTCTAATTTCCTACTCCGTACTAACCATTCAAAGAAATACTGTTTGGAAGGATGACATTTCGCTTTTTTCCGACGTAGTTAAAAAATCACCGGAAAACCTGTTGGCAAACTACAATTTGGGCATCTGGTTTGGCAACTTTAACAAGCTTGAGGAAGCCGCAGCCCATTACCAGATAGCAATTGATAAAGCCCCTGATTTTTTGGAGGCAAGGTATAACCTTGGGAATATTTACGCACGGGTTGCGCAATTTGAAAATGCTACAGCGCAGTACACGTATATTTTAAATATTAACCCCGGCCATAAACAAAGCCAAAATATTTTAAATAACATGGTTCTTTTAAAAACAGCATCTCCTTCAGCCCTGCTTAATTCCCCAAACCTGATGGTAGGTTTTACAACTAAAAATGGGTTGCAGTTTTCTTTCCCTGCCTTCTGGTCTAAGGGTGAGTTAAGGAAGGCAGTTTCAGAAAAAGAGACCAAAACAGGAAAAACTACACCTGTTAGCGATGAGGCTGTCGGCACCAGCCTTGAGTCTCCTGACGGGTTCAAAATCCAAATTATTGAAGACAGTTTGGGGAAAAAGAATATGGAGGAATATATAAATGGCCAAAAAGAGACCCATGGTAAGCTGGTAAACCAGGGGTTGGCCCAAATCCCGAATGCAGAGGGTGCTTTTGTTAAGGTTTGGGAAGGGGATGGTGTAACAAAACTCCAGTTCTTTCTTTTTATAAAGAAAAAAGTAATCCAGATAATAGCCTATCCGGCCGGTTTACCTTCAATGCCGATTTTTGATGCCTTTTTAGGGTCTTTGAAGCTACATGACACATAAAATATTCAAGTTTTATCCGATGGTTATACTTTTGACCCTGCTGGTTATCTTTTTTGGAAAAGCCTTAACAGGCCAGGAAATTTTTGTCACACCGGATATTGGCGGGAGTGATATTTTGCACTATGAGTATGCGACAAAATACTTTTTATCGGAGTCGTTGAAAAAACACCAATTACCTTTGTGGAACCCGTATATCGCAACAGGTTTCCCGCAAATGGGTACGATAACAGGGGATTTTAACCCGGTTAACTTATTACTTTTTTATTTTTTGCCAATGCCTTTGGTGTTTAACCTTTACTTAGCTTTGACCTTCTTTTTGACAGGGTTTTTTACTTACCTTTTTGCCAGGTCTTTAAAAATTTCCCGGTTGGGCAGCCTGCTTTGCTCAATTTCCATCACATTCTCCGGCATTTTGGTTACAAAAATTGTCCATTCAATCATGTTACAAACTTTTACTTTTTTCCCGCTTGAGCTTTATTTTGTTGAAAAGTATTTACAAAAAAAAAGATTATTCTTCATTTTATGCCTATCTTTGGCAATCGGGCTCCAAATCTTATCAGGCTATTTACAGATAGTACTTTACTGCCTGATCATTCTTCTGCTGTATTTTGGTTTAAGGTTGTACTTGGAACAAGCGCTCCGCTTAAAGAGTATGTGTATTATTTTTGCTGCAATCATAATAGGTTTTATCATTGCTTCTGTCCAGCTTCTGCCCAACCTGGAGTTCACAGGGCTTTCTACCCGCTCCGGCGGAGTGGACATAGAAGTTGTTGAAAAACTTCCTTACCCGCTGCAGCACCTGGTTACGTTTATATGGCCGTATCTTTTAGGTGATCCGCGCAGCGGGACATACCCCTGGTATTCAGAGAATTGGGGAATTTTTTGGGAAAACACCGGTTATATTGGTATTTTACCTTTGATCCTGGCTTTTTTGGCTGTATTTTGGGGCTTGAAAAAGAATTCCAATGTGGTGATTTTTTTTCTGATTATCACATTTACTTTTTTCTTAATGCTTGGTAAATATTCCCCTGTTTTTTTCCTCTATAACATCCCGCCCCTGTCTTTTTTTAGGGTCCCGGCCAGATGGATAATATTTTTTACATTCGGGTTGGTCATTCTCGCCGGTTTTGGTTTTGACCAATTTTTTAAAAAATCCGCCATCGGAAAACACCGCAAGAGCATAATACCAATGGTTATTTTAGCCTTAATAGTGTTAAATTTATTTGCTTTTTCATTCTTTTATAATCCCAGAGGCGATGCTTTAACCTGGCTTAATGAACCTGAAACAGTAAAGTTTTTAAAAACGGATCTATCGGATTATAGGATTATATCTTTTGGGACTCCTGTCTTATGGAACAAACAATTACAGAGTAAGGGTTGGGATACCAAAGCCGATGGATTTAAAGCCTTTTTACAAGGTCTGGAGCCAAACTGGAATGTTGTATATAGGATTAACCATGCCGGTCTTTATGCTGTTATCCAGACCCAGAGGGGGAGTACCTTAAATTCAGCTTTAAAACGGAATATTGGCGGACAGGCAAGGGATTTGCTGGATTTGGAAAATGTTAAATACATAATTTCTCCCCTGCCTGTTGACGGCAGGGATTTAGAGTTGGTATTTACATCAAGCAGCCAGCCTAAATATTATATATACCAAAATAAAACAGTGTCAGCCAGGGTTTTTTTAGTTTCAAATTGGGTGCTTATCCCTGACCAGACAGGGCAGTACCAGGCTTTAATGGCAGGGGATGTTAATTTCAAGAAAACTGCAATCGTTGAGCAGGAAATTCCAAATTTAGGATTTAAGAATGGAGAAGCAAAAATACTTAAGCACGGTAACAATAACGTAGAGGTTGCAGCCAACTTAGACGGTGACGGGTTGCTGGTTTTGGCAGATTCCTATTATCCGGGATGGAGAGCAACAGTGGACGGTGTTGAAACAAAAATACTGCCGGTCAATATCAACCAAAGAGGGGTATTATTAAGAACAGGGGAGCATATTGTTAAATTTAAGTTTCAGCCTGAAAGCCTTAAGTGGGGAATTATAATAAGTGCCCTGTCTTTACTGATAGTTACATCTTTAGTCGTGTTTTTTAAGAAAAAAGATTTATAACCATGAAGTATTTTCGGTCGACGAAAGTTCAGATATTAATAATAATTTTAGCTACTTTTTTAGCTTATTTAAACATCTTCCAAAATGGGTTTGTGGTAGATGATGAGGATTTCATAGTTAACTGGAAAGAAAAGCAGGAGATCACAAACGTTCCCCTGATGTTGAAGGGTAATAATCCACCTAAGTTTGGAGGGATATATAGGCCTATTAGAGGAGTATTGTACACATTTTATGATCAAATATTCGGTGCTAACCCTTTTGGTTACCACCTCCACTCAATCCTGGTCCACCTAGGGGTAACTGTTTTGGTTTACTTTATAACCAGGCAGCTTATACAGGGTTTAGGGTCTAGGGGTTGGGGTTTAGGGTTGGAAGTTAAAACTAAAAAAAATTCAACTATACCCTATACCCTACCCCAAAGGGGTAAGCTCCGCTTATACCCTATACCCTTTATTTCTGCCCTGCTTTTTGGCCTGCACCCTATCCATACTGACCGGGGTCTTTTTTATGCTTGCAGCGCTCCATCTTTATTTAATTGAGAAAAAAATGTATTCATATATTTTTGCAATTCTTGCCTTCTTTAGCTATGAACCTGCGTTAGTTTTAATACCCCTGCTGGTTACTTACGACGTGTTAATTAAAAAAATACCATTAAGGGAAACGCTTAGTAACATTAAAAAATATTTGCCGTATCTGCTGGCAGGGTTAAGCTTTATTTTTATCAGGCTGGTATTAATTGGGCGGAACCCTGCGCATTTTAAATATTTAGCAGACAGCTTTTACCATACCCAGCTTATAATGACGAAGGTTTTTGTCAAATATTTAAGCCTGCTTATAGCCCCGTTTAATTTATCCTTAAACCACATCATAGACCCTGACTTTGAAACTTTTAACCCGCCTGTTAATGATTTTAAGTCATTTACCTCCCAGTCAATCCTTGACCCCTGGGTTATTACCTCAATTTTAATCATAGCCACCCTGATATTTATAACAATAAAATTTAGAAATAAGCTGCCTCTGGTTTCATTTGGGCTGGCCTGGATTTTTATATCTTTCCTGCCTTATGCCAATTTAGTTCCACAGCCTACCCCGCTTGCAGAAAGATACCTATATATAGCATCATTTGGCTTTTGTTTATTACTGGGATACCTTTTAGTGGAAATTTCAAATTTCAAATTTCAAATTTCAAATTATTTTCTTTTTACTCTTTTCTTTTTACTCTTTTCTTTTTACTTCTACCAGACTTACCAAAGGAACAAAGACTGGAAGGAGAAAGGCAGCCTTTGGCAGAGAGCTTTAGTTTATTACCCAAACAGCGCTTTCGCAAGTTATATTATGGCTAGGGTGAACCAGGAAAAAGGCAACCTGCCGGAAGCTATAAAATTTTACAACCAGACTGCAAATCTCCAACCAGGCTATGTAACTGCATATCTGGAATTGGGTAGGCTTTACCACAAAAACAACCAGCTGGATAAGGCGTTAGAGGTACTAGTCAAAGCTACACAGCTTGAGCTTGAGCCGATAGATGAAAACAGGTTGGATGCATCTATCGGAGAGCTGGCAAAAGTTTACACTGAGATAGGATTTATCTACCGGGAGAAAAAAAAGTTTAAAGAGGCCTACACTAACTTTGAACAGGCGCTATCGTTATATTCAGGATACTTGCCTGCAAAGGTAAGCATTGAAACTCTGTTAAAAGATCATCCTGAGCTAAACGAACTGGCTAAAATTTACTCAATGGAGAATTGGACAGAATATCATTCAAAATCCGGGCTGTCTTTTCAGTACCCCAAAATATGGGATATTAGTGAAAATGATGGGCAAATTCATATTTTTACAAAAGATAAAAGCGCTAATATTGAGATAATTGTTGATGGGTTTTCTACATCAAAAGAAGAATATCTTAAAAATCAGACAGATATGCATGGAATGTTGGTAAACCAACGGTATACCAGGCTGCCTAATGCTGATAATGTTTATGCCAAGATTTGGAACGATCCTACGCCGGAAAGCACCGGAAGTGGAGTCCCGAAGCTGCAATTTTATGTTTTCAAACCCAAAAATGTCATTAAGTTATTCGTTTACCCAGCTGAAATTTCCTTGAAGGTAGTTTTAGACAGTCTAATGCGGAGCTTAAAGTTAACAATTTAATCTTAAAAATAAAGTTATGGAGACAAAATTCAAATTTCTGAAACAAACCAAAATTCAGGTTTTAATCATTGTTTTGCTAACCCTTTTGGCTTACTCCAACATCTTTCAGAATGAATTTGCTGTTGATGACCTTTATCTGATCGTCAAATGGGAGAGGATACATAACTTATCAATTATCCCGGAGCTTTTTGTAAAGGATACGTTGGAAACAGGCTATACAGGTTACAGGCCTCTGCGTACAACAATCATCGCTATTCTTTACAATATTTTCAGGGAAAATACATTCGGCTATCATTTGTATTCAATTCTGGTGCATCTTAGTTCAACTCTTTTAGTCTATTTTTTAGCCAGACAGCTTATACAGGGTTTAGGGTTTAGGGGTTGGGGTTTAGGGTTGGAAGTTAAAACTAAAAAAAATTCAACTATACCCTATACCCTACCCCAAAGGGGTAAGCTCCGCTTATACCCTATACCCTTTATTTCTGCCCTGCTTTTTGGCCTGCACCCTATCCATACTTAAGCCAAAACTGATGCTTTTGTCCTCAATCCTTCTCGGGGTATTGGCATATTTGACTTTTGAGATCACCTACATCCTACCGCTGTTGATTTTTGCCGCTGAAATAATTTTATTCCCCGGCAAAATTAAATCCCGGTTAATCAAAGCTTTCAAAATAACACTTCCTTTTACCCTGATTGTAGCAATAATTTTTCTCATCAGGTATCAGGTATTATCGCTAGGGGAATTTAAGGTAAATTATTTGGCGGGCAGTTTTTACTTAACTCAGGTATTGATGCTGAAAGTACTACTCAAATATCTTCTTCTGCTGATTTATCCTGTGAATTTATCGTTAAACCACGTTATCTCCGGGAATTTTGAAACTTTTCGGGTGAACATCAATAGTTTTGATTGGTTTATTCATCAATCTATCCTAGAACCACAACCAATACTTGCATTGTTAATTGTTATATCACTAACGCTTTTGGTATTTTGGTGCAGAAAGAAAAATCCCCTGGTATCGTTTTCAATAGCATGGTTGTTTATCAGCTTTTTACCTTTTTTTAACCTCATACCCCAGGCAACCGCTCTTTCGGAAAGGTATCTATATGTTGCCTCGTTTGGGTTCATACTTTTTTTATGCTGCGTATTATTTTATTTACCGAAAAAGTTGGGCTTTTTAATATTGATATTGCTGGTAATTTCTTATGGAACCTTAACTTACCGTAGAAATTTTGATTGGAAATATGCATCATCGATTTGGGAGGCGATGTTGAGGGCCTATCCTAAAAGCGCCCTGGCAAATTATTTCGTAGGAACAATCTTTGAAGAGCGCCGTGAAAATGACGAAGCTATTTACTACTACCAGAGATCTTTAGAACTAAATCCCAATATGGATTATGCCTATAATAGCCTGGCCTACCTTTATTTTAAACAAGGCAATTCGGCTCTGGCAAAAAATTTACTTCTACAAGAGTTGAAGATCCAAAATAAGATATTAGATCGGAATCAAACGGATGTATTGTTAAATTTATCTGAAAGTTATGCCTTGTTAAGCAAAATAGCGCTAAAAGAAAAAAAATTTGATGAGGCTTTTGAATATTCTCAAAAAGCAATAACAGTAGATGCCGATAACCAAGATGCCTTTTTAGCGCAGGATTTGATATTGGCTGAGAAGCCGGAGTTCAAAAAAAATGCAGCCCTTTTCGACCCTAAAGGATGGCAACAGTTTACAAATAAAAATTATGCCTTTGCTTATCCTATAAATTGGTCAGCTGAAGAGAAAGAGGGCAAAATAGTTTTACATCCGTTTAAAAGACAATATGAAATAACTATAGAGAAAATAGATGGTTTTACAAATTCAGACAAAGATTTGTTTTTGAAATCACAAAATCAATCTTTTGGAACCTTGGTTAAAGAAGAATCTGCCAAAGTGCCTGATACGGAGTGGGCATATGCCAGGATATGGAATGACCACGAACAACCCAGGCTTGAGTTTTATATCAGTAAAAAGGGGATAATCTTCAGGGTAATCGCCTTTCCCTCAACGTTCGCTTTAAAAGAAATATTTGATAAGGTCATACAATCCATACAGGTATTTTGAGTTTTTATGAAAATTTTAGGGATTAATCCCAATCTGCTTCATGACAGCGGGGCAGCTTTAGTTTTAAACGATTGTTTGGCTGCAGCTGTAAACGAAGAAAGATTTACCAGAGTAAAGCAGCAGCAAGGAGTGCCGGAAAGGTCTGTTTTTGAAGTGTTAAAGATCGCAAATCTGACCCCGGCCCAGATTGACCGCATCCATATTGCCGGATACCCGCCTGTAAAAAAACTCTTAGCGCTCGGTAAAACTTTCTTTAGGCTTTTGCTGTTTTTGAAATTCGATCTGGTTAAAATTTCTTTTTCAAAAGACAAATTCCAGTCTGTTATTTCAAGAAGGATGGCGAAAGGGAAAGGGGAGAGTATGAATATGTTTGTTGAAGCTTTCAAAGACATCTGGGACATGGAAAGATTGCTAAATAGGTTAAGAAAGGAAGGGTTTTCGGGAAAGATTTGTTATATCCCGCACCATCTTTGCCACCTCTACGCAGCTTATTCAGCGTCAGGCTTTTGGGATAAATGCCTGGTGGTGAATATTGAGGGTAGTTCATTTGAATACACAGCTAATGCGTATATAGGGGACAAGGGTATTTTAAAGGAGGTTGTTTCCACCCCTGACCCTAACAGCGCCGGCCATTTTTATGCAGCTTTTACCGAGCTTTTGGGTTTACGCCCAGGTTTCGACGAGGGTAAAGTTACAGGATTGTCGGCTTGGGGAAGGGTGGGGAATCTCGGAGAGGAATTTAAAAATCTTTATGAGGTTGCAGTGAAAATGCTCAAACTGGAGAATTTGAAGCTTAAAATATCGCCAGATGTGTTTTTATACCCATTCTTTTATAGTAGTACCGGCCGGTTGCCAAAATTACTGGAAGGTTTTAAAAAGGAAGAGATAGCTTGGGTTGCCCAAAAAAGGCTTGAAGATGTAATATGTCCGTTTGTTAAACAACTTTTGGACCAAACCGGCTGCAAACAAATAATACTGACGGGTGGAGTTGCTGCCAACGTCAGGCTTAACCAGCAGGTAGCGGAGTTGCCAGGGGTTAATGAGATATTTGTATATCCTGGAATGGGCGATTTTGGAAACGCCCACGGCGCAGCCATTGCCCCGAAAAAAAACGGCCGCATTAAACAGACTAAATTAAATGACCTCTATCTAGGCCCCGAATTTTCTGAAGAGGAAATGGAAAACCTGCTTTTTGCGAATAAATTAAAATTTAAGAAAATTACAAACGGCCTTGAAGATATAATAGCTATGGAACTTGCGCAGGGGAAAATAATTTGCATATTCAGGGGCAGGATGGAATACGGGCCAAGGGCATTAGGCAACCGTTCCATCATAGCAGCAACCGAGATCCGGCTCGCCGGAAAATTGAATAAAGCCCTCAACAGGGATGAGTTTATGCCGTTTGCCCCTTTAGTGGTTTACCACCTGGGTAAAAAATGTTTTGAAAATATCAACAAAGCAGGATATTGTGCGCAGTTTATGACGATCAGTTTTAGGGCAAAAGACTATTTTAAAAAATTATGCCCTGCTGCCGTGCACATAGACAATACTTCGAGGCCGCAGCTGCTGCAGAAAAAAACAAACCCGTTTCTTTACAGAGTCCTTACGCAATACTATAAGCGTACAAAAATTCCCGGCGTTATAAATACTTCTTTTAATATGCACAATGAACCGATCGTCTGTTCACCGCAAGATGCGATAGGTACATTCCTAAAGTCAAAACTTGATATATTGGTTATGGGAAATTTCCTTGTGCGTAAATGAAAAAATTAAATTCTTTAAAATTACAACTTTTAATTTTCGGGGTGCTTATTGCAGTTTTTTACGGCAACACCCTGTTTAACGACTTTGTCCATGATGATATCTGGCAGGTGGCTGAAAATAAATATGTCAAAAACGTCTCCAACATCCCGGCAATTTTTACCAGCTGTATAGCAGAGGATATTTTGGGGGGATGCAGGAACAAGGGTTTTTATTACCGTCCGTTGCAGTCAGTGGTTTATGCAATTGTTTATCAGGTATCCTCTAAGCCTTGGTTGTTCCACCTTGCAAACCTTGTTTATCTGCTGATCATTAGCCTGCTTGTCTTCCATCTTTTCAGCCTCATTATTTCCAAGACCACCCCCGGGGTGGTCTTGGGTTTGGTTGGGACGGTTTTGTTTTTAGCCCATCCCATTAATTCAGAAGTAATAAATTGGGTATCAGCCACTCCTGAGCTTTTGACAACAATTTTTATGATGTTGGCAATCATCCTTTATGACAAATTCAGAAAAAAAAGCAAAATTTATTATTTACTCTTTTCCGCCCTGTCCTATTTTTTGGCCCTTCTGGCTAAAGAAACAGCCCTTTTTCTGCTGCCTTTACTGCCTCTTTATGAATTTCTTTTCAGTAAACCTCAAAAAGGACAGGGTTCGTTTAAAAGGTTTTCTTTTATATCCTGGCATCTGGGGGCAGTGGGGCTTTATTTAAGCTTGCGGGAAGAGGCCTTGGGCAGGGTCATATATAAATATGCAGGTTATTATTCAATGGATACATACACACAGGTTATCAATGCGCTGACACTTTTACCTAAATACCTGTGGAAGCTTATCTATCCATTGCCTTTGAGTTTTCAACCCCAGATTTTACCTGTTTCTTCATTTGGGTTGATGGGTTGGTTGGGAGTTTTTATTTGTGCAGCAGCGGTTTTGGCATCATTCTTTTTATGGAAGAAAAAGAAAAAAGGGATGCTTTTTGGACTGGCTCTGATATTACTGCCCCTTTTCCCGATCCTTGTCTTTATTAATAAACTAGGCGAGAACCTGTTTTCAGAAAGATACCTGTTTTTATCAAGTATTGGATTCAG
The DNA here is from genome assembly GCA_016186955.1 of Candidatus Daviesbacteria bacterium. GTDB lineage: Bacteria > Patescibacteriota > Microgenomatia > Daviesbacterales > UBA10151 > JACPKP01. Next base: position 42,047 of record JACPKP010000003.1, read on the forward strand.
TTTAATAGCAGTGGAGATATGTAGAAGGTTGCTGTCCCATACAAGTGGACGATCGTCTCATGTTTTGTCCAAAATACCGGTAGCGGTATTGCTGGTATTCTTAGGGGTTGGTTGGTGGGTGGTTTTTAACAGGAATAAAGATTGGAAAGACAATAGTACTTCATATCAGAGTATGATCAGGGTTAACCCAAACCATACCAAGGCCCATTTCCAACTTGGAGAATATTATCTGGGCATTGGTGAATTTAGTAAGGCGCAAGAGGAGCTCAAAAGGGTATTAAGCCTAGATCCCAACTATCCGGGAGCCCAAAAAAGGTTGGATATGAGTGTGCAAAGGTACAATGCGAAAACCGGTTTGTCATTTTACCAGCCGGCAGGTTTTAAGGTGGTGGAAGATGAGCATGAGTTAAGTCTTTATGAGGCACAAAATAGATTAAACATTAGGATAAGTTTGGAAAAAGTAAAGGGATCAAAAGAGGAATATTTATCAGGACAAACTGAAAAATTTGGTGTTTTGAATAAAGAAGGTTTGGGGTCTGTCCCAAATTTTGATCAAACCGTTGTAAGGGTCTGGCAAGATCCCGCACCAGACGGTGCAGGACAAGTTGCCAAACTTCAATTCTTTCTTTTCAAAGGTGATCAGGTAGTAAAAATTTTAGTTTATCCGGCAGACTCACCTTTGATGGAACAGTTTAATCTGGTTTTAGGATCAATCAGAATCCACTAAATCGATGAGAAATATTATGGCTAATCTCGGATCAATTAAGATGCAGCTTCTTATTATCAGCGTGGTAACAGTTCTTGCCTATTCCAATACTTTTCAGAATGGGTTTACAATAGATGATCATTTATTCGTGGTGGATTGGCAGATCACTAAGGATTTAGCCAATATTCCCAAAATGTTCACCTCTGAATTTGCTCCTGGATTGGGAGAGCATAACGGAATTTATAGGCCGGTGAGAACTGTTTTTTATGCTCTCTCATATAAAATTTGGGGTATAAATCCGTTTGGATATCACCTTCAGGCTGTTTTGGTTCATTTGGCCTCAACGTTGCTAGTTTATTTTATAATCAGGGAATTATTGTTTGTTGCTCGGGGTTCTGCCGCGGCAGTTTCCCGTCGGGTGTCCTCAGTCGTTTTACTCCCTGCGGGTACGCGCCGGGACCCCTCTGCCGCGTCACCCCTCGCAACTTATTTGCCTTTTGTCACCGCTTTGCTTTTTGCTCTCCACCCCATCCATACTGAACCGGTCAACTATATCACCGCCAGCTTTGACATGATCGGGGAGATGTTTTTTTTTCTGGCATTTTGGCTGTATCTTAAGTCAGCAGGAAACAGTAAAGTTGCCTGGAGAAAACCTTTTTACTTTCTATCTCTTTTTTCCGCAGTTATTGCTTTTTTTACAGACGAAATTACCTTGACTCTGCCTTTTTTGCTGATTCTTTATGATCTCTGTTTCCGGAAAGAAATATTTAAAAAGCGGTATGAATCTACCCACGACCTAACGGTCGAGGTATCTTCTCTCGATCGGACTTCGTCCGACTCTGGAAAACCCGCGACTTTACAGTCGGGGTTTTATCGAGATAAATTACTTAAAAATTACTTCCCATATTTTTTGGTGGGGATTGTTTACATATTCATTAGGGTTGGGGTATTTCATATAACTGCAAGAAGCCAGTATTTAGGGGGGAGTTTTTATCTGACCATGCTGACAATGGCAAAGGCGCTACTGCGGTATATTGAACTGTTAATCTGGCCCCTAAATTTATCCATAAACCCTCAGGTTGCCGATGGGATATATTCATGGGTTGGACCGTTAGTGAAAATGGATAAAATCCTCTCGCAAAAAATTACTGATCCGCCAATACTTTTGTCAGCATTAATAAACTTTATTTTGGTTGTGGTTGCAGTTAAAGCATATAGAAAAATTCCGCTTTTGAGCTTCAGCATAGGCTGGTTTTTTATATCACTACTTCCGGTTTCGTATTTAATTGCCCAGGGCCCGATTATGCAGGAGAGATATGTTTATATAGCTTCTTTTGGGTTTTGTCTGTTGTTAGGATGGCTTTTTTGTGTCATCCCGGACTTGATCCGGGATCCATTTTCTAAAGCTATTAAAATAGATTCCCGCTTTCGCGGGAATGACAAAAAGGTTTTGAAATTTTTACTCGTTACTTGTTTCTTATTACTTATATCTTTCTATGGGTACAGAACTTATACCAGAAATTTTGACTGGAAAAATGGGGAAACTGTATGGTTGAAATTAGTGGAACAGACTCCTGATGATGCATATGCCAATCTGATTGCAGGCAATGTCTTTAAATTCAGAAATGATTTGGATACTGCCAGAAACTATTATCTGAAAACCCTTAGCCTGGCTCCTGATCTGCTAAACACAAAAGATATCTTCGGTGATTTATATGCAGTTGAGGGTACTGCCCCGTCTGAGTTTATCCGCAAGGATGGGGTTTGGGTAAAATATTTCAAACAGGGCAAAAAAATAGATTCTGGAATAATGTTTTTTTACCCTGAGCATTGGAAGGTGCAAGAGACTTTTGAGGGTTTTACTCTGCGGGGAGCTGTTTTGCAAGCACAGATAATTTATGGAAAGGAGCTGGGATTAGGGCAGGTGCAGGTTAAGATAGATAAAAGCAGTCCGGAGGAGCTCAAACAACTGGAAGGGTTACTTAGCTCTTTGAGGGTTTTCTGAAATGGCTTTTTTAAATTCTGATGTTGCTTGCAGCAGTAAACCTACTGAGGTGAAATATTCACCCATCCTTTGGTGAAAAGGGGGAAACTGTGAAAAAACATATGCATAGATCCTAATCTGCGGGTATTGAAAGAGATTTTTATACCCTTTAGTCTGTATTTCAATAAATTCTTCGGTTACGGCAAAGATATTGCCATAAGGTCCGCTAATTAATCTTTTCTGTCCAAGAAAAGAATAGAAAGATGCCAAAAAAATTAAATTAGAGATGACCAGACACGAAAATATAAGTAAAAATACCATCTTTACTTTTTGGGTGAGGAATTTTAAAAACAAGACATAAAGAAGGACTATAAATGGCAACACAACCATAAAATAATGCATGGAAAACCTAGTCCGGGTTATGATGTAAAAAGGTATTAACAAAATAGTGATTAAGACCAGAAAAAAATATTTTTTTCGTTTTTTGTAGATGAAATATGCAGAAAATATCGGGAAGAAGAAGGTGATCATCATTACTGTGTTAGTTAAATTTACAATAGGGTAATTTAATAAAAATAACCGGTAATCTGGCCCCAATTCGTTTTTATGGTATAAACCATTTACAGCCTGGAAAGGTAAGATTATGTGACGGAGGTCGAAAGGTAAATTGGAGGCTGTTTGATTTTCCAGCAGCAGGATACAATCAGGGCAGGGTGGATCAGAAGATATCTGGCGGTAAAAAAAAGGTAGGGCAAAAATTGTACCGATTAAAAATCCCGCAGCTGCTTTTTTCCAGTTAACCCTAACTTTTTGATACAGTAAAGTTATGAGTGTGGCCATCATCAGGAATAATCCCGTAGGGTGCAACTGAATTAAGAGGGAAAATGTTAAAAACAGTCCAAAACAAGCTTTGGTGTTTTTTTTCAGGATTACTTCATGTATAAAATAAAAATATGGCAGCACCAGCGGTAAAATCACATCTGTGCTCCAGATCTTTCTTGAGAAAAGTACTGCAATCGGAGATAAGGCGAGCAGCAGGGAGGACAACCGGGCAATAGATTCCGGGTAATACCTGCGGGTTATCAGATAAAAAATTGCCACAGAAAAGGTGTTTAATATAGCTATGATGAAACTAATGCTTTGTGGATGTCTTGACGGGATGGAGATGATAGCTATCAGATAGTTGTATAAAGGCGGGCTGAAAAATCCGACACTTTGCCTGGTGCCTACCTGGAATAAATAGGGGTGGTCAAAAAACTGTTGCATATCATAAACAGTTGATGCTTCATCTCCTTTAAACTCAATTAGGTCTAAAAAGAAGATCCTGAAAATGGCAGCTGCTATCAATAAAAATATTACCCAAACTATTGTTCGCATCATGGTAAAATTTATGTTTTAATTCTGATGCAGCATTGTTATGCTGGTCATAGATTAATGGTAACCTGTTTCAAGAACACTAAATTGCAACTTCTCATAGTCTGTGTTTTAACCCTTCTTGCTTACTCTAACATCTTCGCAAATGAATTTGCCACAGATGACATTGGATATTTTTATAACTGGGATATCCCCAGGCATATAGAAAATATCGCAAAGATTTTTACTACAGATTCTGTACCCAAAGATGAGCAGGGGGTTTACAGGCCGGGGAAGGCTCTTCTGATAATGCTCTCTTACAAGCTTTGGGGGTTAAACTTAACAGGATACCACCTTTTCTCACTTTTTGTACACCTTGGCTCCACAGTTTTAGTCTATTTTATAACCAGGAAAATAGTATCAAGTATGGAGTATGAAGTATTAAGGATTAAAAAGTTGAATACAAAATACTCAATACTAAATACTGTATACTCTATACCTTTCATCACTGCTCTGCTTTTTGGCTTGCATCCAATCCATACAGAAGCCATAACTTTTATATTGGCAAGTTATGACAGCGCAGGCCTGCTTTTTTATCTGCTGGCATTTTGGCTTTACTTATTGGTTCTCAAGGACACCCCGGGGGTGGAAAAAATGCAGTTACACCCCCGGGGTGAGTATGCATGGTTATATTTCGCTTCCATATTAAGCGCCGCCGCAGCATTTTTGACCTATGAGATGACTTTTACCTTACCGTTGGTGATTATGTTGTACCATTTTTGTTTCAGAAAGAAGTTGGCAGCCAGGATTATCCCGTATTGGTTAATCCTGGCAGGTGTAATCTTATTGCGGGTGTTCATGCTGCATATCCCCTCCCGGGGGGAATATTTAGGCGGGGATTTTTACCTGACCATGCTGCTTATGACAAAGGTTTTTATACAGTATATACAGCTTCTTATTTTGCCTTTAAATTTGAGCCTGGACCATCAGGTTGCTCCGGGGATTTACTCTGTTGTCTATCCGGCTTATGTAAATTTAGAGACACTCCGTGCACAGTCAATTTTTGAACCGGCTATTTTGGCAAACGCAGGTATTATTACCGGGGTTTTTGTATTTGTCCTGAAATGGTATAAAAAATTACCTTTGGCAGCTTTTGCAATAGGCTGGTTTTTTATAACACTTTTGCCTGTTTCAAATATCATCCCCCAGGGCCAGATTATGGCAGAAAGGTATCTTTATCTGCCGTCATTCGGTTTCTGCCTGATAGCAGGATATTCCATTAGTAAAATTTTCAATTCGAAATTTTCAATTTTCAATAAATTTTCAATGTTTAAATTTTTAAAACATTTAAATTTCAATTCAAATTTTAAATCATACACCCGTCCTCTGGACGTAAAAACTAAAAATTATGTTTTTTTTACTCTTTTCTTTTTACTCTTTTCTTTTTACTTCTACCAGACTTACCAGCGCAACAAAGACTGGAAGGATACCCCAACTGTTTGGCAAACACTTGTCCGGCAAAACCCCGCCCATCCGGTTGCCAACCTCACTTTGGCCAGGATTTATAAAGAAAAAGGACAAAATACCCAAGCTGCTTTTTATTTTAATAAAGCGCTTGATCTGGACCCTAATTTAAAAGATGCAAGACTATCCTCTAATTTTTATCAGAATAAAAATCTCTCATTTTTTTATCCCAAAGGCTGGAATATAAAAGAAGAAGCAGGGATAAAAGTATCTAAAAAGAATTTTGAGATTCAAATTGAATCAGAGATGTTGGGGGATAATTCTATTGAAGACTATCTTTTAAAACAAAAAGAATCATTGGGTGTTTTGAAAAGCCAGGGATTAGTTAAACTTCCGCATTTTACAACAGCTTATCTTAGGCTATACACCTTGCCTTTTAAAGCTGATATATATCAGTTCTTCCTTTTTAAAGCAGGGAATGTTATCAAAGTAACTGCCAACCCTGTGGATATTGAAGAAAAAAGTAGTTTGGATTCTATATTAGAATCAATGGATTAGGGGATATTTATATGTTTATACTAGATATCTTAAAATCAACTACAGCTCAGATTCTACTTATTATTTTTTTAACAGTCCTAGCTTATTCCAATATCTTTCAAAACTCATTTGTAGGCGATGATTATGTCTTTATTATCAACTGGGACAAGGCCCATAAGATAGACTTTATCCCAAAAATGTTTATGGGAGAGTCAGCGCCTGAAGGTCATCAAGCTGTATACAGACCAATCAGATCTTCAATCCTGACCCTCTTATATCAAATTTGGGGGTTAAATCCCTGGGGTTATCATCTTTATTCGTTGTTTGTAATAATATTTTCAACAGTTTTGGTCTATTTTATAACTAGGCAAATAGTGTATGTTGCTCGGGGTCCTGCCGCGGCAGTTTCCCGTCGGGTGTCCTCAGTCGTTCCACTCCCTGCGGGCACGCGCCGGGACCCCTCTGCCGCGTCACCCCTCGCAACTTCTTTTATACCTTTCATCACAGCTCTGCTTTTTGGCTTGCATCCGATCCATGTGGAGTCCATCACCTTTATGTTGGGAGCAATGGATTCTACAGGGGCGCTTTTTTTCCTTTTGTCATTTTATTTTTGGATAATACGCTCTGATAAAATTATATTTTTCTATTTTTCGCTATTTTTTGCTGGAGCAGCATATTTTACAAATGAAATCACAATCACTTTGCCATTGGTAATTTTAGCTTATGAATATTTTTTTAACTTTGATAATCGGAAAAAACCTTTCAAACTTAAAAATTTTAATCTATTTTTAACGCATGTAACAGCTTGGTTTTTTTATTTAATCTTTAGAATATTCATTTTGGGGGTTCATTTTAAAGGAGAATATTTAGGTGGGAGTTTTTATCTGACCATGCTGACGATGGTTAAAGCTCTTATTAAATATATACAAATTTTTATCTGGCCGAATAATCTATCTACTTATCCAACTATTGCTCCGGGGATAGAGTCATACACAGGTTTGTACGCTCCTATGGGAAAAATTATGACACAATCTATTTTTGATCCGGACATACTGGTATACCTTGTGTTTTTTGGGGCGCTGTTTTTTGCCACCTTCCATTTTAGGAAAAAGTTTCCATTATTGTCTTTCTCCATAGCCTGGTTTTTTATCAGCCTTTTGCCTGTATCGGGAATATTTCCCCTGGATACTTTAGTGCAGGAAAGGTATGCATATCTATCTTCGTTTGGATATTGTCTCTTTTTAGGCTGGGCCTTTTTAAAAATATTTAATATTAAACATCAAAATTTTTATGTGAAATACTTTGCCCTGTTTATTTTTTTAGTGTTGATTTCCAGTTATTTTTATTTCATTTACGGACGCAACCAGGATTTTAGAAACCAGATAACATTTTGGGGGAAATTAGCATCACAAGCGCCCAACAATCCTTTGATAAATTATTATCTGGCAGCAGAATATCAATATGCAGGTAGGGATATGGAAGCAATTAGATATTTTGAAAAAGTTCTGCAGGTTGCCCCTAATGCTCCCGATGTTTATTTTAGGTTAGGTCAGATTGACCAAAAAAAAGGTAATCTGGAAGAAGCTATAATTAATTATCAAAAAGCGCTAAGATTTGACCCAGGCTATTTGCCTGCGCAACAAGCCTTAGGTGATCAGGTAAAAAAGTAGTTGTCCAGTAATTTTTACAAGTTATGAATCTTGCCAAAAAGATTAATGTTTGCAGAATATGTAAAAGTAAAAAACTTTATCATTTTTTGGATTTAGGAAAACAACCAATTCCAAACGGGTTTTTAAAAAAAGAGCAATTAATATTAAAAGAGAATTTTTTTAAGTTAGCATGTTTTTTTTGTCGCAGCTGCGGGCTTGTTCAACTGACTCATGTTGTTTCTCCTGCCCTTATGTTTAAAAATTATGCCTATATCCCATCCGGCGCTAAGATGATGTTAAACAACTTTTCAAATTTGGCATACCAGGCAAACCACCAGATTAAACTTTCAAAATCTTCCCTCTGCGTGGATATCGGTTCAAATGATGGGAGTTTACTCAAATTTTTCAAAGCTTTTGAAGCAAAAGTTTTAGGGATTGACCCGGCGCAGAATCTGGCGGATGTTGCAATAAAAGCAGGCATCCCTACCGAAGTAATGATGTTTAATGAAAAAACAGCAGACAGAATTATTAAAAGTCACGGCAAAGCAGACATCATTACCGCAACGAATGTAGTGGCGCATATAGATAACCTGCACAGTCTCCTCAAAGGCATACTCAAGCTTTTGAAAAATGGAGGGATATTTATTACTGAGTTCCCTTATCTTTTAGATCTGGTTGCAAAAAACCAATTTGACACCATTTATCACGAACATCTTTCATATTTCTCACTGAAACCATGGTTGAAACTGATAAGCGGGTATGGTTTTGAGATCGCCGCAGCGCAAAGGTTACAGATTCATGGCGGGTCTATTAGGTTGACCCACCGGAGGAGACGGCTGAAACACATTTCCCGGGTGGTAAAATACCTGGTGGATCTGGAGGCAAGACAAGGTTTGCACAGCGCCCAGGGGTTTGAAGATTTTTCAAAACGTATTTTTAACCTGAAAGATCAATTGCGTGCAGCGCTTAAAAATTTAAAAGATCAAGGTAAAAGGGTAGTGGGTTTGGGTGCGCCGGCCAAAGGCAATGTCCTGACTAGTTTTTTCAATATCGGAGTTGAGACACTGGATTATATTGTAGATTCAACGCCGTTGAAACACGGTTTGTTTAGTCCGGGTAAACATATTCCGATTTTTCCTGAATCCAGGTTGTTGGAGGATAGACCTGACTACGGCCTTATTTTGGCCTGGAATTTTTCTGATGAGATTATTAAAAAGCACGAGAAGTTTAAAAAAATCGGGGGTAAGTTTATAATTCCAATACCTGAGGTTAGGATAATATAAATCTCAAATGTTAAATGTCAAATCTACAACTTAAAGCTAAAATCTTGAAAAAATAGGATATTTGAGATAAAGTTTTGAGATTTTCGATTTGAGTTTTGAGATTTTCCGAACATGTGGCATAGAAAAACTGTTGCTGTTATTTTTCCTACATACAGAGAAAAAGATTCAATCAAGGATGCTATTTTAGAGTTTGATTCAACAGGCTTTGTTGATGAGATTATTGTGGTGGATAATAATGCCCAGGAAGGGACAGGGCTTGAGGTTAAAAAAACCCGCGCAAGGCTGATAAAAGATAACAGGCAAGGTTATGGTAGGGCTATAAAAACCGGAATAAAAAATACCAAGGCAGATCTGCTGATAATTGCGGAACCAGACGGCGCCTTTGAAGGAAAGGATGTCGTTAAACTTTTAGCATATAGTGATGATTTTGATACTGTTTTTGGCTCAAGGACACATGTACCGCTGATTCATTCAGGTGCAGGAATGCATTTTTTAAGAAGAATCCTGGATGTGCTTTTGGGTAAAATGATTAGTATTCTTTTTATGTCTACAACGCTGACTGATGTGGGGTGTGTTTTACGGCTTACTAACAGGCGGGGTTGGAAAAAAGTATCTTCAGAATGTAAGGCAGACAATGCCATGTTTGCTACAGAGTGGCTTCTACTGGCCTGTAAAAATAATGTGAAATTTATTGAGATTCCGGTTAACTTCCGGTCAAGGGTTGGCAGGCCGCAGTTTAACGCAACATTTTTTGGCCAGGCAATATGGGGTGTTAGGATATTTATCTATATCTGGAAGGTTTGGTTTTATGCAAAACTGGACAGAAAACTTCGCTAGAATGATTAAATGCCCAAATTGTCAGGACAGTCCAACAATCGAACTGAAAGCCGATGGAAAATTTCAGGTTTTTTTCTGCACCGGGTGTTTGAACGGTTTTACATATCCGGTACCTGCCGGTTTGGCTAAATATTATCCTGGAGGGTATTGGATACCGCAAGGGTGGAAAGGGTTCGTCAAAGAGCAAGTTTATAAGTTAACCCAAAAACGCAGACAAAGATGGATTAAAAAATACCTGTCTTCCGGCAAGATCCTGGATGTGGGTGCAGGTGAAGGAGTTTTCATAGAAACCATGAAGAAGCAGTTTTCCGTAGTCGGTATTGAACCGCCTTTTTCCAAAATAAAAAATCAACATATAATTAAAATTGATTTTTTAAAATGGCAAACAAAACAAAAATTTGATGCAGTAGTTTTTTGGGAAAGCCTGGAACATACAAGAGTCCCTCAAAAATATCTTGAAAAAGCATATAATCTGTTGAAAAAAGGAGGCCTGGTTTTTATAGAATATCCTGTCCTTGATTGTTTGGAATCAAAAATTTTTGGCAGGTTTTGGTACCATCTTGATTTGCCAAGGCACCTTGCCCATCTTACAGAAAAAGGGTTGGGGATAATAACTGCAAAGGCAGGTTTTAAAAAAATTGACAGCAAAGATGTATTTGCCCTTGAATATACTTTGCCTGGGTTTTTAGCAAGCCTTTTGAATATCAGTAAAGTTAAGTTACCAAAAACGAATCTTTTACTCCTTGCAGTACCGCTTTTCATACCAGTTTTAGCCGTAGAACTGCTTTTTTATGTATTGCACCAGGCGCCTATAGGAATTATGATTGCCAGGAAAGTTTAAATGTTTAAAAAGTTGAAGGTAGTAGCAATTTTACCAGCCTATCAAGCTGAAAAAACACTGTTGCCATTTTTTAAAACCCTGCCAAAAGGGGTTTTTGATGAAGTTATTTTAGTTGATGATTGCTCATCGGATAAAACTTATGAGATTGCCAAAAAACACCGTGGGATAAAGGCATACCAGAATCCAAAAAATTTAGGTTATGGGGGGAATGTCAAACAATGTTTGAAAACCGCTTTGAAACATGGGGCGGATGTTATGATTGAAATCCATCCTGATGGTGAATACGGGGCAGATGGGATTATTCCGGCGCTTTTGGAAATAAAACAAGGGGCAAAATTTGTGCTTGGTAACCGTTTTGCCAAAAACCCCGTATCTTCGGGTATGTTTTTATGGAAGTATGTTTTTATAAGGGTGTTAAATTTAATCCATAATTTGATTTTGCGGACAAATATTCCCGATTTACATCAGGGTTTTCGGGTTTATACCCGGCAGCAATTAAGCAAAGTAAATTTTAAAAAGATGAGTGATGGTTATATTTTTAGTTTTGAAATTATCGTAGAGACAATTTTTAAAAAAATGCATATTTCGAGCGTTCCTGTCAGTACAAAATACCAGGGCGCCAAAAGAGGGGCTTACTTTAAAAACAGTTTGGTCTATGGTTTACAAACCCTTGCAATTTGCTTAAAATGAGGGGAAACAGCTATTTTTTAATTCCAATATTTTTAATAGTTGTTCAGGGGATATATTCAATTTCATCAATAGGCGAACTGAGGCTTGAGGAAGCGATTGAATCTATAAGAAGTGTTTACTGGTTTCAAAACCATCTGGTCTGGAATGGTGGATATACAAATTTAGGATGGTATACGGTTTTGGCGGTTGTCTATAATCTCTTTGGTTTTAGCGTTTATAGCGCTAAGTTTGTTAAACTTTTTGTTTACATTTTAGCACTTTTATGTCTTGCAGCTCTTTTAAAAAAATACTTAGGTGAAAAATTAGCTATCGTTCCTCTTTTAATGATTGGATTCTCACCAACCCTCATATATTTAAACAGTTTACAGATATCGCATGGCATAGAGGTAAGTTATTTTTTAATTTGCGCTTACTTAATTTCCAACTTAAATTTTAAAAAAAGAGCTGAATGGATGTTGCAAACAATTCTTGGAATTGTAGCTGCAATTGCCGTTCTTTCATATCCGGCGTTTATTTACTATTTACCGATTATTAGCTTTTATTATTTATATCAATTAAAAAATCAGTGTAAAAAGGCATCAATAAGCTTAATTGTATTTTGTACGTATCTTTTACTTAGTATTTTATATATTAAGAATAGACAAATTCTTATATATGATACAAACAGCAATCTAGGATTATTCAGAGGAGGAGGCAGATTGGAATTTGATTTGGATCTTTTGATAAGTAACTTTAGAATAATGTTTTCAGATTTGTTTCAAATTCCAGTTAGTTATTATTTTGAACCATTAAAAACAGAGTTTTCAGATTTTTATCCAATGTTTGTTGTAATTTTTGTTATGGTTATTAGTTTAGCGCTTTTCCTCAAAATACAGAGACTACGGTTTTTTATTGGATTTGTTTGGACTTGTTTTTTAGGTTATTCAATTGTTTTAAACTTATTTGGACCTATTGGGTTAGGAGGGATAAGAAGGGAAACAATTATCCTCACATTATTTTATTTACTTTTTGTAATTGTTTGGAAATTTATCTCGAACATAAAGAAATCTTCTTTCGGCCGGAATTTAGTTTTAGTAGTTCTTGGTTTGTTACTTATACATCACATCTTTGTTTACCCCCAAAATTTGGGACAATTGAATAAGCAGAGTAAATTCGGTAATTGGTTTGCTCCAAATGCGGAGCTTAGTTTTAGAAGTCAAATCAAAACTATTGAAGCAGAAGACCTATGGGTCAATTGCGAGGAAAATGTTAATCCCTATGCGCATTCAAGATGTGCAGGTTTAAGTATCAACTATGCCCTGATAGCAGGTGAGTGTTTATGGAACAGACGGCTTTGTCATAAAGTCATAGCTTTTGATGCAAAAAACCAAAAACATTTTTTGATTAATTTAAATTTTTGGGGGGAAGGATCACATGCCGAACCATGAAAGATAAAGTCAAAACTATAATTCAAAATTCAAACTTTCAGATTATAACATTAGTCTTATTAACAATTTTAGCTTATTCCAATATTTTCTCAAACGGTTTTGTCATTGATGATAAAAGTTTTATTGGGGGTTGGGAGGGGACTAAAAGCTTAGCAAACATCCCGCAATTTTTTGCAGGCGCTGTCCCGCCGGGCCATGAAGGGGTTTACCGGCCTTTAAGAAGCGTACTTTATGCAATCTATTATCAGGTATTCGGGACTAATATTTTTTGGTACCATCTCCATTCAATTCTGGTTCATTTAGGGTCAACAATTTTGGTCTATTTTATAACCAGGGAATTAGTATATGTTGCTCGGGGTCCTTCCGCGGCAGTTTCCCGTCGGGTGTCCTCAGTCGTTTCACTCCCTGCGGGTACGCGCCGGGACCCCTCTGCCACGTCACCCCTCGCAACTTCTTTCATACCTTTCATCACAGCCCTACTTTTTGGCCTCCAACCCATCCATACAGAAACCATTACCTATATTGCATCCAGTATGGATGCGGTAGGGATGATGTTTATGTTTTTATCCTTCTATCTTTACCTTCGGGCACAACTCACCCCGGGGGTGAAGAAAATGCAGTTACACCCCCGGGGTGTAATCCTGGGAGCCTCAGTAGTTTCTGCATTGGCAGCCTATTTTACCAATGAAACTACACTTATCTTGCCGCTACTGTTGATACTGTACAATATCTGCTTTAGAAAATTAGGATTTGTTTCGAATTTCGGTATCCGATATTCGAATTTATTGCTTTATTTGCCTTATTTTGCAGGAGTTTTGATTTACTTCATGGTTCGCTTTTTTGCTCTTCAAATCACTTCAAGAGGGCCATATCTGGCGGACAGCATTTATTTTACCTTTCTCACCATGACTAAGGTGTTTGTAAAGTATATCTCCCTTATATTGTTGCCTTTAAACCAGGCAAACAACCACACCATCTCAAAAGGGATAGAAGCATTTGTTTACAGGGGTTACAGCCCTGATGCAATCAAAGCGCAAACATTGTTTGATGCAGAGGTATTACTATGTATTGTTGTTATTATTGCATTGTTTTTATTAGCCTGGAAGATGAAGAAGAAACTACCCATTGTAACATTCGGGATAGGGTGGTTTTTTATTTCTCTTTTGCCGGTTTCTGAAATTATCCCGCAAGGCTCTATGTTGGGCGAGAGGTTTTTGTATATACCGTCATTTGGGGCGATACTGATTATCGGGTATTGCCTGGGCATAATTTTTAATTTTAAATTTTTAATTTTCAATAAAAATTTCAAACTTCAAATTTCAAATTCATTAAAGAATATAGTACTGACTACATTTATTGCAATCATTTGTGGATATTTTTACCTCACATACACTAGAAACAAAGACTGGCATGATGAAACTTCCCTCTGGTCTAAAGATATTAAAGTTTATCCCGATTCCAATGCTTATGCATATTTTCAACTGGGGAATGTCTATTTGGGAAATAACCAGCTGGATAAGGCGCTTTCCAACTATAACCGTTCTTTTGAAATCAATCCTCATTTTGCAGTAGCCATAGCCAGCGCCGGCAGGGCTGATGAGCGGCAAGGCAATAAAGATGAGGCGGTAAAAAACTACCAAAAGGCCATAAATACAGACCCTAATTTTTGGGAAGGCTATATTATTTTAGGGGCTATAAATATTGAAGATGGTAACTTTGATTTTGCAAGTAAATATTACCAAAAACTTTCTACAATTTATCCGCAGTATACAGTTGCTAAAGATATCTTAGACCAGCTTTCCAGGATAGAGCCAGGCGCCAAAAACCTCAAGGTACAAAACGGGGGTATCTTTAAAGCTTTCAGTAACCGGGTTATAACGTTTTCATATCCTGCAGACTGGAGGTTTGAAGACGGCAAAACTGAATTTAAGCTTACCAGCAGCGGCGAAAAACTTAAAATTGATATTAAAAAAATTGCAACGAAAGAGAATTCTATTGAAGATTATCTTAAATCAAAAAAAGCTACTTTTGGGTTACTGAAAAACCAGGGGCCGGCTAAAATACCGCAATTTGACGATTCTTTTGTAAAAGTTTGGCAGGATCCTCAAGATGGGGATATTTTAAAACTGCAGTTTCTTCTTCTGAAAGGAGAAGATATTTTAGAAGTCTTAGTTTATCCTGCAGACTCACCTTTGATGCGGCAGTTTGATGAGATATTAGCAAGTATTAAAATAGTAACACCATCCAAAAGATGATTGTCCTTACATTATCAAGAGTTTATCAGTATTTGTTGATTCTTACGGTAATATTTCTTTTTTACGGAAATACTTTAGGCAATGGATTTGTTTACGATGATCCGGCATTTATTACGAATAATGACTTAGTTCATAGTTTATCAAATATCCCAAAAATACTTGCAGGCTGTTTGATGGGTTTTTCGGGTGCAACCTGCCAGGAGGCAGGAGTCTATTATCATCCGTTTTTATTTCTACAGTTTTTGTTTACCTACCAGATTTCGCCTGATCCATTTTTATTCCATGCAGTAAATTTATTAATTTTATCAGGAACAATCATGCTAGTAATCATTTTTTTTGAAAAGATTTTTGGAAAAGGATTGTTACCTATTCTGGCGGCGCTACTGGTACTGATAAACCCTATCAATTCTGAGATTGGTAACTTTGTTTCCGCAGTAAATGATCAATACCTGGTGATATTTTTTATTTTAAGCTTTTTAAGCCTGATAAAATTTTCAAAAACAGGAACGAAAAAATATCTTTATCTATCCCTGGTTTTCTATTTTTTGGATTTAGTAGCCAAAGAATCAGCAGTATTTTTATTTATTCCCGGTCTGTTTTACTACATATTTCTTACAAAACCAAAAAGCAAGCTGCCGTTGTATAAATTAGTCATGTTATATTTTATTCCGCTCCTGTTCTATTTGGGTTTGAGAACTGTTGTACTGGGGAAGTTGATCCATAATTTAACCGGTTATCATGATATGAGTTTTCTAACCCAAATTTTAACCGGCATCTCAATTTATCCGCTATATTTATCAAAACTTATCTACCCTTTGCCCCTTAATGCCCAACATGATCCTCCGGTAATAAGCGGTATAGACTTAAGGTTTTATCTGTCCTTAGGGTTTTGGATTGTAAATGGTTGGTTGGTTTATCTTCTGGTCAGGAAAAAGCTGTATAAAATATTATTTGGTTTCAGTTTAATTTTTTTATCGCTTGCGCCGATTCTTGTTTTAATCAATAAAATTGGGCGGTTTATCTTAGCAGAGAGATATTTATTTATGGCTTCGATTGGATTTTCACTAATTATATTAATTATCTATTCTTGTATAAGTTGGTGGGTTATTTTTCAAAGAAACAAGGATTGGCATGACGAGTTTACCTTTAACAAAAGCATTGCATTCCTGACGCATGAAAACTTTGGAGTGTTATATAACTTAGGTGTAAATTATACAAATATAAATCAATTTGAATTTGCAGTTGATTCCTACAAAAAATCATTATTAATTAATCCTGATTTTTGGCAATCTCATAACAATTTAGCAAATGCTTATTTAAATTTGGGACGAATTGATGAGGCAAAGAATGAGTTTATGATTGTTCAAAAACTAAATCCTGAACTAATCGCTGCAAGTACAAGTATAGATAATTTGAATTTAATTAAATCAGGTACAAAATCTGGAATTCTTAAATTGAATAAAAATTTACTTGAATATTCTAAAGATAATTTATCTTTTAGTTTTCCATTGTATTTAAATTTGAAGGATCAAAAAAATAAAAAAATAATTTCTTCTCCAGATAATTCTTTTGCTATAGAAATTATTCAAGATATTTCGGGAGGATTGGAACTTGAAGATTACTTAAAAACCCAAAAAGAAAATTACGGAGTATTGGTAAACCAGGGATTGGCTCAAATTCCCAGCTTTGAAAAAGCTTATGTTAAAGCATGGAATAAAGACGGAAAAGTTTCTCTTCAGTTCTTTCTGTTTAATAGTAGTAAGGTTATAAAAATATTTGTTACTCCTGCAGATTCGCCACTCATGAAACAATTTGATTTAATAATAGGATCAATGCGTATATGAAGAAGATTTCTATAATAATTCCAGCTTTTAATGAAGAAGCGACTATTGAAAATTTATTGCTTAAGGTAATGAAAGTTGATTTTGGGAAATGGAAAAGTGAAATAATTGTTGTTGATGATGGATCAACTGACAAAACTTCAAAAGTTTTGTCAGAGAGTAAAAGGAAAAGAGAAAAATTCAAAGTAATAAGGCACAAAAAAAACAGGGGTAAAGGTGCAGCTATACAAACAGGTTTAAAGCATATAAAAGGGGATGCAGTCATAGTCCAGGATGCAGATTTAGAGTATGACCCAAAAGAAATAAAAAAACTTTTAAAGGAATTAGAAAAAGGAAAGACAGAGATAATTTTTGGGGCAAGGAATGTTAATGTCAGTAAAAAAGACCAGTTTTTGTATGTTTGGGGAATCAACTTATCCACATTCCTGCTGAATATTTTTTACGGGTCAAACATCACAGATCTTTATACCTGCTATAAATTGTATAGGGCAGACCTTTTCCAGGAATACTCAGCCAAAAAAACCGGTTTTGAATGGGATATTGAAATGATAACCGGGCTTTTAAAAAAAGGGTATAAAATAAGTGAAGTACCCATAAAATACAAACCAAGAAAATTTTCCGAAGGTAAAAAAATCAGGCCCTGGGATGGGATAATCGGGCTTTGGGTGATTATTAAAAATAGGTTTTAAAAGGGTTCAAACATCAAATTTATCCCCGGGGGCAGATGGGGTTTTGACAACAAAAACTTTAGTTCCGGGTGCATTCTCAGGATTTTGCAGCACAGTTCCGGGTGGAATAACCAGGAACTCATTTTCCTCAAGATTTATTTCCTCTTTTTGGTCAACAATGAGCCTTAATCTGCCGGATAAAACAAAAGTTACCTCATACATTAGTTTATGATAGTGAGGTTTAGACTCATCAATAACAGGTAATTCCATTATTGCACACTCCAGATCCTCCCTTTGGAGCAGTGGATCTTTTAAAAAAGCGCCAATAAAATAACCTTTATTTTTGTCAAAATCCTTTATGTTGCCTTTAAAAAACCTGGGACTTTCCTGCTCTCTTTCCAAATTCTCAATTGACATGGCAGGATTATAACATATTATATTATTTGAAATGACAAGTGATGTAAAAGTTTGTGTTATCCCTGCTGCAGGCAAAGGGTCAAGGTGGGCTCCTGTTTCCGGGTACCTTCCCAAAGAGATGTTGCCTCTTGTAGAGAGGCCGGTTATAGAATGGGTCGTGAGTGAAGCAGCAGCTGGAGGTTTCAAAGAGGTTATTATTGTGTTGAATAAACAGAAAAATGCGATAAAAAAATATCTGCAAAAAAATGTTGAGGTTAATAAAAAAGTTAAGCTAAGCTTTGTTTATCAGGAAAAACCTCTGGGGATAGCACATGCGCTGTTTATCTTAAGGCATATAATTGGGGACAGGCCATTTGGGATGGCTTTACCGGATCTGCCAACAATCTCAAGGAAACCTGTCATTGGGCAACTGGTAAAAGCTTTCCAATCTCTGGGGGGGAAAGCACACATCACATCTTTCAATATTTTTCCGGAAAACTGCAGACATTTTTACAGCGAATGTTTGCTGGAGAAATATGAAAAAAAGCAGTTACTAAAATTGATTCATTTTTGTCCGAAAACAAAAAATTCTCAAAAACCCCACCATCCTTTAAATAAACTCAGGATGTCAGGAAGGTATGTATTTAACCCATCAATTTTCAAAAGTTTAGAAAATTTAATGGAAAATGCGGTAAATAGTGAAATTACTGATGTTGACGGGTTAAAGGCTGTCATGAAAGACAACCAGGAGGTGGTTGGTTTTGCCATTGAGGGGCATACCTATGATACCGGCAATCCGGCTAGCTATATCAGGGCGAATACAGCTTTTTTTAAAAAGAGGCTCGCCAAAAACAGTTGATGCTGTTTGGTACCTTTAATCCCTCTTGACCCTTCATTGGCATAAAAGCTATAAGTAAATTACTGTAAATTTTTTGTGCCAGTAACAAAATTTTCAGCCTCGATTATTTTACAATGGAAAAGATCCATGATATTCCGGTGTGTTTCATCATCCCCCCTTCAACATTCCTGGCTGATGAGCGGGTTTTTCCATTCCTGGGCCCTTTGAAAGTTGCGGCTGAGCTCAAAAAAAACGGCAACAAGGTAGAGGTGTTGGATTTGTCAGGTTATGGCAACTTTGAGGAGATTGTTGAACAATACGTTAAAGAAACAGATATTAAAAACTTTGCCCTTACTGCCACTACGCCTCAAATCCCTGCTGCTGCAAAAATAGTCAATAAGTTAAGAGAGGGTGCCCCTGAAGGGAAAATTATTTTAGGCGGGCCGCATACAACCTTAACCTATACAGGCATGACGGAAGATCTTAAAGCAGGGAGGCTTTCCAGGGGAACCCTTGCTTACAGGCAGCTTGAGGGTCTTTTTGATAAGTTGGTGGTAGGCGATGGGGAGTTGGCTATTTTCCGGGCGCTTGATCCAGAATGTAAACTTAAGACCATAGATGCCGGGAATTTAAAATCACCCCTATTCATGCAAAAAGGGACGCTGGAAAATTTTGAGTTTCCTGCCAGGGATTTGATTGACTTGGATAGTTACCATTATTATATTGACGGCCACAGGGCTTTTTCAGTAATTGCCCAACTCGGTTGTCCTTTTGAATGTGGCTTTTGCGGTGGTAGGGATTCCCAGGTTTTCCGGGTTGCCCGTTCCAGAAGCATAAACCATGTGATTTCAGAGATAGAGTATGAGGTTGGTAAATCCAGGGAGAGAGGAAACCCATATTCAGCAGCCATGTTTTATGATGATGAGTTAAACATCTCGCCAAAAAATCTTGAAAACCTCTGCCAAGAGTTGATTTTGATGCAAGAACGGCTTGGGGTGGAGATGAGGTTTAGGGGGTTTGTCAAAGCTGAACTTTTTACACCTACCCAGGCAAAACTGATGTATGATGCAGGCTTCAGGATGCTTTTATCAGGGGTAGAATCAGGGTCAGATGAGATGTTAAAAACTATGAAGAAGCACACTACCTCTTTGATCAACAGCATCTGTTTAAATTATGCAAAAGATGCAGGACTTAAATTCAAAGCATTGATGTCTATCGGCCACCCGGGGGAATCCGAAAAAACCGTCCGGGAATCTGTTGATTGGGTCCTAAAAAATAAACCCGATGATGTGGACTGGACCATC
Organism: Candidatus Daviesbacteria bacterium; assembly: GCA_016186955.1. Lineage (GTDB taxonomy): Bacteria > Patescibacteriota > Microgenomatia > Daviesbacterales > UBA10151 > JACPKP01. Next base: position 62,120 of record JACPKP010000003.1, read on the forward strand.
ATTACCCAATACCCGGGGTCCCCTTATTTTGATAAGTCTATTTATGATGATCAAGAGCAGGCTTGGGTGTATGTTGAAACCAAAACCGGTCATAAACTTTGGAGCAGGGCGATTGACTATACTGTTGAAGCTGAATATTATAAAGGTGTGCCCGGGGATTATACCTCTTATGTCTGGACAAAATATTTGAGTTCGGAAAGATTGGTGGAGCTTCGTGATGGGGCAGAACAGGTCACCAGAAATGCCCTCAAACTGCCCCCAATCACTGAAGCTGCAGTCCTCCAATTTGAGCACTCTATGGGTCAAAATTTACCAAGAAATATTTTGAGAGTGTCAAGTATAGTCTGAATATTCTTCAAATTCAGGATTAGGTCAATCTTTAAAAAGCATTTCCAATTTAAGAATACTATGGTAAATTAGCAACAAGAAGATACCACGCCACGGTGCGTAAGCCCGCGGAGTTGCATATAGAATATTCTGAACATGTTTACCAGCCCACGGTTTTCGCAAAGTTTGGATAAAACAGGCTTATCCTTAATATTGCCCTGTTTTAATGAAGCAGGATATCTATGGGATTCTTATAAAAAGATAGTTGCAGAATTTCAGAAATATAAAATAGACTACGAAATAATTTTTATTGATGACCAAAGTCAAGACAATACAGTGGAAATTATTAAAAAAATTCAAGCCGGAGATAATCGAGTAAAATACAAAATGCATCATAAAAATCAGGGAAGAGGGCAGACTGTTATGGATGGAATCAGGATTGCAAAAAATGATACGATAGGTTTTTTGGATGCTGATTTGGAGATTTCTGAAAAATATATTAAAATATTCGTTAAAAAATTAGAGGAAGGGTATGACCTTGCAATTGCTAAGAGATCATACACAATAAGCGTGCTTGCTTTACATCGGTTGATATTAAGCAAAGGCTACCACTGTTTAGAAAAAATATTGTTAGGGTTACCATTTAACGATACACAATCCGGGTATAAATTTTTTATAAGATCTAAAATTAATCCCATACTTACAAAAATTGTTGACAAAAATTGGTTTTGGGATACTGAAATAGTAGCCAGAAGTTACTATAATGATTTAAAAATTGTTCAAATACCAGTAATTTTCAAAAGAAGGTTGGATAAAAAATCCACAGTAAAAATTTTTAGCGATTCTTGGACAAGTTTTAAAAGTTTATGGCAATTTGGGAAGGAATACAAGTTTCCAGGATTTGTTACTACCAAATTGGTGCTTAGTGTCAAAAATGATATTAAGGCACTGATAATGACTGTATTAAAGATTATTCTTTTCCCGTTTGCCCAGATGGAAAAACTTACACCCAAAAAAGGCAAGATCTTGGATCTTGGCTGCGGAGAAGGTACGTTTACTAAATATTTAGCAGAAACTTCTCAAAACAGGCAGGTTATTGGTATAGATTATTCAATAGGTCGTATCAGTAAAGCTAAAATAGGCGTTATGAATAAGCAAAATATTAAATTTATTCTTGGAGATATACTCAAAATTAGCTACCCAAAATGCGATGCAGTTGTTTTATCCGACACGCTCCACCATTTTAATCATAAAAACCAGAAATTTATTTTAACAAAATGTTACAAAGCGCTCAGGACAGATGGTATGATTTTAATTCGGGATGTTAACCCTGATGGTAGTCTAAAGCACCGTTTAAGTAAGTTTTGGGATGATATACTATATCCTGATGCTGAACCTGTTTCTTATTTACCACCCAAAATATGGGTTAATATATTAACTAAAATAGGTTTTAATACCTGCTCAACGATCAATGCGAGATCATGGCCCATTATTTCTACAGTTCTGATTACAGCCAAAAAGAGTATTTAAAATAATCAAATCTATTATAATAACGCCATGAAAGCTTTACGGGAAATTGGCATAAAAAAAGCTGTCTATTATTTATTTTTTAAGATATTTGATCTGCTGGTTGATTTATCGCCTATACCTCAGGTGAGATCTATTTTACTGCAGTTGGCTGGTGTCAAAATAGGCAAGGAAAATGTTATACATGATGTTAGCTTCTTTAACTATTATAAAAAGGGTTTTTCAACTTTAAAAATTGGGAGCTATTGTTTTATAGGCGACGGAGTGATGATAGACCTGTCAGGAGGTGTAGTATTAGAGAACCATGTGACTTTATCAAACAGAGTTTTAGTTTTAACCCATACAAATGTTGGGTATAAAAATCATCCGTTACAAAAGTTTTTTCCAAAATTTACTAAAAAAGTCTTATTTAAAGAGGGTTGTTATGTAGGAGCAGGAGCCCAGATTATGCCGGGGGTTGTAATTGGCGAGTGTGCTGTTGTAGGGGCAGGAGCTGTAGTAATCAAAAATGTTCAGTCATGGACTGTGGTAGGTGGCATACCAGCCAAAAAAATTCGGAAAATAATTCGAGCATGAATAGAAAGGATACATTTCTGGTATTTGGTAAACCTCACTTCAACCAGGATGAAATTGATGAAATCATAGATACTATAAAATCCGGGTGGTGGGGTACCGGACCTAAAACAGAAAAATTTGAATGGTTATTTAAAGAGTATATTGGTAGTAAATATTCATTGGCAGTAAATTCAGCAACTTCAGGCTTATTTTTAGCGCTTAAGGTATTAGGAATTTCAGAAGGTGATGAGGTTATTACTACACCTTTGACTTTTTGTTCAACAGCCAACGTTATTCTCCATCTGGGAGCAAAACCGGTGTTTGCAGATATTGAAAGCGATTCATGGAATATAGATCCTATCCAAATTGAAAAAAAAATAACTAAAAAAACCAAAGCCATATTACCAGTTCACTTGCATGGCAGGCCCTGTAAAATGGACCAGATCCGGGCAATTGCAAAAAAGCATAAGCTATATGTGGTTGAAGATGCTGCGCATGCTACTGAAGCCTGGTTTAAAAAAAAGAAGATTGGTAATATTTCCGATATTACGGTTTTTTCCTTCTATGTAACTAAAAATATCGCCACGGGAGAGGGAGGGATGGTAACAACGAACAATCGCAAATGGATAGAAAAAATGAGAGTTTTAAGCCTTCATGGTTTATCCAGAGATGCTTATAAAAGATATTCAGTTAAGGAGTACGTAAATTATGAATGTATGTATCCTGGCTATAAGTTTAATATGACTGATTTAACCGCCTCACTTGGTATACATCAACTGAGCAGGGTTAAAAAAAATTTTAAAATAAGAGGTCAGTTATGGGATTTGTATAATAAAGAGTTTGAGGATTGCCCTCTATTGAGTGTTCCGAAAAATGAAGATAATGATACTGTGCATGCGCGTCATATATATGCTATTTTATTAAAACTTGAGCTGATAAAAGTGAGTAGGGATAAATGTATTAGTTTGTTAATTAGGGAAAAAATCGGAAGCGGTGTGCATTTTACACCCGTACACCTACACCACTATTACAAAAAAACTTTTGGGTATAGAAAGGGAGATTATCCCAATGCAGAATTTATTGGCGAAAGGGTCATATCACTTCCGTTTGGAGCTAACTTAAAAGTTAAAGACATAAAGAGGGTTGCAGAAACTGTTAAAAAATTGCTTCATCAAAACTCAATACAATAATAATGATAAAATCGGGAAACTTCATTTTTAGTACAAAACTACAGCTACTCCTTATTGCTTTTTTAACAACTTTAGCTTATTCCAGTTTTTTCCAAAACGGGTTTATCGGGGATGATGAGAAATTTATGATGATTTGGGCGGAGATTAGGCATATTGAAAATATTCCCAGGTTTTTTTTAGGGTTTGGGTATGGAGGAGATGAGGCCAATAACACCCGCTACCTGCCTGTTGGGAATACATATTTGGCTATTATGTACCAGCTTTGGGGTACTAATCCTTTGGGGTACCATTTTGCTAACCTGTTGGTTCATATAATGAGTGCTGTAGCTGTATACTTCATAGCCAGAGAAATAGTGATGAGTGTATGGTTTAAGACAAAAAACAATTTAGGTATAAATCTGGTGCCCTTTCTTACATCCCTTCTTTTTGCAATCCATCCCGTACAAACAGAAACAGTCAATTTTGTTTTTTTATCAAGAATTATTTTAGGTTTTATGTTTTATTTTTTTTCTTTTTTATTTTTTTTAAAAATTAATACAAAATTTAACCTAAATCTCTATCTTCTATCATTATTTTTAGCTTTGACAGCCCATCTAAGTTATGAATTGACATTATCATTGCCTCTGATGGTTTTTGCCTACCAATTACTTATGAAATTTAAAACAGGCAAATGGCGCTGGAAACTGTCAATACCGTATTTTTTCATAGTTTTAACTTATCTGTTTGTTAAATTTGGGTTAGTACATATGTATGGGGCACAAAAATATTTAGCTGATAACTTTTTACTTACCTGGCTAGTTATGTTAAAAGTTTTTGTTTTATATATAAAACTGCTGGTTTTTCCACTCAACTTATCTATAGATCCGTCTCTTGGACCCGGAATACAGGTACTCCTGGACCCCTTCAGCAATATTAATTATTTAAAATCCCTGACAATTTTTACTCCTGAGATTTTTTTGAGCTTGGTAGTCTTGGTAATAATCATTTTTCTAGGTTTTAAAAACTTTAAGAAAAACCCTTGGGTTATATTCGGGATTGGCTGGTTTTTTATTGCCCTTTCGCCGGTATCCTATATATTTCCACAAGATGCAGCGTATCAGGAGAGGTATCTTTATATCGCCTCATTTGGGTACACTTTTATTTTATCCTGTTTGATATTTAAAATTTTTTCTTTAAAGAAAAAATTTCTTTGGATAAAATATCTGACTATCTTTTGCTTAATTTTTTACCTGTCTTTTTATCTAACCAGAACATTTTTGAGAAATATGGATTGGAAGGATTCGGTGACTATGTGGAGAAAAGTTGTTACCCAAATCCCAGATTCTGTTGTGCAAAATTATGTTTATGCAATACATCTTGAGAGTGCGGGGGATAAATCTTTAGCGTTGGAGCAATACATTAAAGTTATTAACCTGGAGCCCCAATTTATAGATATTTATACAAAGATAGCAGAGATTTATAATGAGCAGGGGAATATAAAAAGGGCTGTTACTTTTTTAAACACAGCCTTATTTTTGGATCCTGGCCATAAATCCAGCAAAGAACTATTAAATTCTATCATCGACAAAAATAGTTCAACAGAGGGGATAATTATGACAGAAGGTTGGGTAGGACGGAAGATAGATGGTTTTCTCGTTTTTTATCCGGCAGATTGGAAAATAAATTTGGGAAAACAGTTTGAATTTAGAAACAGAGCTGGCGATTTTTTTCTACGATTAAAATTTAATGAGTTGGAAAATTTAACTGCAGATGCTTTTGTAAAAAAACAAAAAGTATCTGCAAAAGTAGAAAAAGAAGGACCGGCAAAGTTACCAAATTTCAATCCCGCATATGTTAGAATTTTACAGGACAATCAGATGCAACTTTTTTTATTTAGACGTACAAAAGTTGTTGAGGTATTATTGCTGCCGAAAGATTCACCAGAGATGAAAGTTTTTGAAGAAATGATCGGACTTTTAACCCCGCTTGAGTAAATGATAAAAATTATTAAAAGATATAAGTTTTGGGTTTTACCCCTTTTCCTATTTATATCCCAGGCGGTGTATACATTTAATTCAATGGGGCAGATTAGATACGAAGAGCTTGCTGAATCTGTCAGAAATCCTTTCTGGTTTCAAAACAGATTAATGTTTGACGGATTATCCGGCAGTCTGTCTTGGTATGGTTTTCAGGCTCTGGTCTATAATATTTTCGGTTTCCATCTATTTGCCGCTAAAGTTATTAGGTTAATACTGGCAGGGATATCGATTTTTTGCCTTGCAGGTATTTTAAAAAAATATTTAGGCATCAGGAATGGTTTGATACCGCTGCTGGCTATTGGTATCTCACCGACACTTCTTTATTTTAATATTTTACAAACTACATATGGTATGGATTTGCAGTTTTTGCCAATATGCCTTTACCTCTTGTCACGGATTTATCAAAACCCTCAAAAAACCTTAAACCATATCTTACTTTGGATGTTAGTTATGATTGCCTGGCTTTGCTACCCTAACTTTGTTTTTTATATTCCTGCGTTGGGTGTAGTGGATTATGTTATTTTACGGGGTAGCAAAATACAGAGTAAATCCAAAAAGGTCTCATTTTCAATTATCGCTTTTTTATCCCCACTGCTGATTGTATTTTTTTATATTAAAAATAGGCAGGATCTGATCTATGATCCGGTTGCCAAAAGCGGATTATTTAGGGGTGGGGTAAAATCAGGGTTGGACTTTTCTTCTCTTTGGCCGAGTCTGCAGGTGACACTGGGCGATCTTTTTCAAAAGGGGAACAGTTATTATTTTGAATTAAAAAATGCTGAATTTTCAGGATATTATCCAATCACTGCCGTTTTACTAGTAGTGGCCGCAAGTTTTTATATTTTTTTTACTTTAAAAAAAATCAGATTAATTTTAGGGGTTATATATCTGACAGTTTTACTGACAATATTTTTAGGGCACAGCGCCGGAGACAGTGTATTTTCGGGCATCCGCAGGGCTACACCTCTTCTGGTTTCTTTTTACATACTTTATTCAATAGTCTGGTCATTTATATTGAAACTTAAGATAAAAATGAAGTTTTTAAAGTTTTCTCTGGTCTGCCTTTTGCTGCTTTTACCCCTTCACCACTTGCTGGTATATCCGGAAAACCTCTTATTTTTAAAAAGATATAGCCCTTATAGGAACCAGGGATGGTTTGCAGTTGGTTCCTCTCCGGAGAAATCCCTTGATATTTTAGTTAGCCAGGTGCAAAAAGATGACTTGAAATTGGCATGTAAAGATAACAAAGGTCAAACAAACCTTTGTAGATATCAAGAAGTTTATGCAGCTGTTGCAGGGTCATGTTTGTGGAACAGATTGGAGTGTCATAAAATTTTAGGGTATGATGAAAGAACTAAAAAAATGATCCCATTGTCGGTTGAACTTCTAGATCCCGATTAAAGTTTTTTTTGTGCAATAGCAATTATAGATAAACCAAAATTCAAGGGAACCGTTTTATCTAGGAAATCTAAACATGGAACAAGCTTATTAATAAGCCAAGTTTGGTGTTGAGGAAGACCCTTTCTTTTTAAAAGTTTACTGTTAACAAACCAACCCAAGGCGCCTAGCTTATTAATATAAAATATTTTTTTTATTTTAAAGTTTGTTTTGACTAATTTATTTGATATCTCTTTTTTGGAGTATCTTCTAAAATGGCCCACCCTTTTATCATAAGATCCATATAAAAAATTATGTGCAGGAGCAAGCAGTATGAGAATACCCTTATCCTTCAGCAATTTAGAAATATTGATTAATACTTTCATATCATCTCGGGTATGTTCGACAACATTTACAGCAACGATAGTCTGAAATTTTTTGTTTATTTTACATGGTTTAGTTATATCCAAAAATAAAGGCTGTTTTGAAAACTGTTTAAGTTTTTTGATATATTTTTTATTAATCTCAGAAGGAGTAACATTGAAACCGGTAGATATTAATATCGAGGTAATAGTGCCAATACCGCTTCCGATTTCCAAAACGTCATTTTTTATAAAGTTTTTAAACTTAGAAACAAGCCAAAGGTTGTAAGCATTAAGCCCTGAAAGTGTTTCTAACGCTTGTATCTGCAAATCCATAAATTGATATTTATTTTTTGCTAATATATCATTTCCATCATCAATGCAAAAGAGGTTCAAGGGTTGGTATTGGTTTTTGGTTTTGATTTTATTTGGTTTTCAGACAATTTTTATTTTTAACTCTTTGGACCAGATACGTTATGAAGAATTAGCAGAATCTGTAAGGAACCCTTTTTGGTTTCAGAATAGGCTGATATACGATGGCACCTCCGGTAGTATCTTTTGGTATGGAATTTTAGCATCCGTTTACAATATTTTTGGGTTTAGTTTATTCACTGCCAAATTCGTCAGGTTATTTTTATATCTAATATCGCTGTTGTCGCTGGCAGCTTTATTAAAAAAATATTTTGGAGTAAAAAAAGCTGTAATCCCTCTTATAACAATAGGGTTTTCACCGACTCTGCTGTATTTTAATACAATACAAACCATAGGAATTGACTTGGTATGGCTGCCGATATCCCTGTATCTGCTTAGTCGAATAGATTTTAAGAAGGGTGCTTTTACACAAATTTTATTTTGGGTGATTTTAATGTTTTCCTGGCTTTCTTATCCTACTGTTATTTTTTATACCCCTGCGCTAGTTCTCATATATGGATATAAATTATTTAAAACAAAAGCAGCAATACTAAAAAATGTTTTGATAAGTACAGCAACATTTTTTATGCCTCTAATTTTAACCTTTATTTACATCACAAACAGAGAATGGATGATATACGACCCGCACCTTAGAAACGGTTTGTTTAGGGGTGCAGGACTGTTGCAGTTTGACGGCGGGTTTTTCTTTAGAAATCTTAATATCTTGAGTATGAATTTATTTGACCGGGCTTGGGGTTATTATTTTGAGCTTTCTAATGTTGAATTTTCACATATTTTGCCGATGTTTTCTATTGGTTTAATTTTTTACATAGCTGTTAAGGTTTTTTTCATCAGCCCAAAACTTCGCTTCTGGGTTTTTTTGGCATTTATAACACTTATTCTAAACATTGTTGTGATAAGTTTTTCAATAGATCCTAATCTTGGAATCAGACGGTACACCCCAGTTATCGCTTCAATTTATGTACTGTTTATAATCTGCTGGGTATATACCAGAGATCTTCAAAAAAACAACCAGTTCCGTCTTATCACAACCTTAATGCTGATTATTATACCTGCCCACCATATATTAAGCTTTCCTGTTAACTTAGTTCATTTAAAAGATCCAAGTTATTTTCGGGAAATGGTTTGGTTTAACAGATCAGAGACTCCCCAGAAATCCCTTGATCTGGCAGTCCAGGAGGTGCAGCAACATGATTTAGATCTGATCTGTTTGGATCAAAAAAATCAGCCCTATCCTTGCAGATATAGCGAAATTTATGCTGCAGTGGCAGGTTCTTGTTTATGGAACAGACTGCAATGCCATAAAATTTTAGGTTATGATTTCAAAACAAAAAATTTTATTCCCCTTTCCGTTGAACTCTGGAATACTTACTACTTCGGGCATTAGCTCGAAGCAAGCTTGCTTATTTCGAGCATTAGCAAGAAACAAATTTGTTTATTTTGGACACTAAATTTAATTTACAATTTATAGTTTGCAATTTACAATGAATTTTCAGTTACACAATTTTTAAACTATTGATACATTATAAATTCAATGAAAATTAGAAATTAAAAATTGAAAATTATCAATGATGTTAAAAAAATTAAAATCACAAAAAGTTCAACTTCTGATAATTATTATTTTAACCTTTCTTGCTTATTCAAATATCTTCACCAACCACCTTGTTATAGATGACCAGTTTTTTATCAAAGAATGGCCCCAGATGCAAAACTTTGATGTTGGTGTATTGCTTGGTGGTTCACTTCCTGCAAAGGCCAGCGGGGTCTACCGGCCGATCAGAAGCTTACTTTATGCATTTTATTACCAGATAGGAGGGGAGAATACATTCATTTATCATCTACACTCAATCCTCGTCCACCTGGCAGCAACATTGTTAGTCTATTTTATAACCAGGCAGCTCATTCTCACCCCGGGGGTGAAAAACTTGAGATTACACCCCCGGGGTGGTCACTGGTTGGCTTTTTTAACTGCCCTTCTTTTCGGCCTGCACCCAATCCATACAGAAGAAATTACATATATCTCAGCCAGCATGGATGCAACAGGGATTGTGTTTTTGTTGGCCTCATTTTACCTGTATATGCGCTCGCAATTCACCCCGGGGGTGAAAAAAATGCAGCTACACCCCCGGGGTGTAGTCTTGGGAGGTTCAATAGCTTTCGCATTACTGGCATTTTTCACAAACGAATTAACGCTGATACTGCCAGTACTCATCATTTTATATGAGATCTATTTTGGCAAAATTGCAGCCTCATCAATAAGATTGCCACGTCCTCCGATGGACATCGGAGTCCTCGCAATGACAATGTTTTACTTTGGTTTAACTGCTTTCTATATGTTTGTGAGGTTTTTTGTGGTCCAAGTTCCATTCAGCAGGGGGGATTATCTGGCCCAAAGTTTTTACCATACTATGTTGGTGATGCCGGGAATCGTTTTGAAGTATATTTATCTTCTTGTTGTTCCTTTAAAACTTTCTTTTTACCACACTCTTGCTCCTGGCTTTGAAAATTATATGGTGGCTTACACTCGTTTTGATTCAATTTTAAAAAAGTCATTTTTTGATGCTGATGTTTTATTGTCCCTGGTAGGATTGATTGGACTGATAGGACTTATTTTCTGGTTTTTCCAAAAAAACCGGTTGGTTAGTTTTTGTCTGGCCTGGTTTTTTATCACAATGTTACCAGTCTCATACATTATACCAGTTGGCCCGGCAATTTCTGAAAGATATCTATATTTGGCTTCCTTTGGGTTTTGTTTATTGGCAGGCTATCTGATGATAAAAATTTCTAATTTCAAATTTCTAATTTCAAATTTCAAACTCCTTTTTTTAACTTTTAACTTTTTACTTTTAACTTTTTACTTTTACCAGACTTATCAACGCAACTGGGATTGGCAGGATATACCCTCTCTTTACAAAAGCACATTAAGGGTTTATCAGAAGAGCCTAATTGCCAGCTATCATCTGGCTGTTTATTACTCAAATAACCAACAATTTGCATTGGCAGTTCCTGCTTACCAGAAAGTATTAAGCATAGAGCCGGATTTTTATGAAGCCCATGCTAATTTAGGGAGCGCCTATTTTAATTTAGGCCTGAAAGATGAGGCAGGGATCCAATACCAAAGGGCATTAAGCATTAATCCAAATTTTTTAGATGCCTATTTAGGTTTAGCATCTGTTTACAAACAACAAGGAAAATCTAAAACTGCGGTGGAAATGTTAAAAAAAGGTTTAGATATTGATCCTGGAAAATACAAAACTTTAGGAGTGTTAAAAAGCCCGGAGGAGATCAATATTAAACTGGCTGGTATCCGTAAAATGCTAAAGGAGTTGCAAACTCCAACCCATTGATTACTCAACTTCTACTGTGATATTCTCAGCTCATCGCTATGGAGCAAGTTTTCAAATATCTGGATAAAAATAAGTATTTGGGGCTTGTTATTGTTTTGGTGGCTACTTTTTTAGTTTATGCAAACTCACTCCAAAATGGGTTTGTAATTGAAGATGATATTTATATCAAAAATTGGTCTCTCACCCAAAGCCTTGCCAACATCCCAAAAATGTTTGGCGGGGATACTGCCCCAACCGGGAATTATGGCATCTACAGGCCATTGCGGGGGGTATTTTATGCAATCAGTTATGCAATGTGGGGCGCTTCTAACCCTTTAATCTATCATACTCAGGCATTATTGGTGCATCTTATCATCACCGGGCTAGTATTTTTGATAGCCCTGCAGGTTTTTAAAAAACCTTACCTGGCTACCCTGGCAGGTCTTTTGTTCGGCCTTCATCCTATTCATACAGAACCGGTCGATTACCTGACCGCTAATTTTGATGCAGTCTCCTACATCTTTTTTTTCGGTTCGCTTTACTTTTACTTAAAGAGTCTAAAACTGCCAAAATTTGATATCAACTATTACCTGTCTTTAGCCCTGGCAACATTGGGGTTTTTCTATTTCGAAATGACTTTAACACTGCCGTTTCTGGTACTTGCCTATGATTTTTGTTTCAGAAGAAAGATGTTTAAAAAATGGGAGGATACTTTAAAAATATACGGGCCTTATTTTTTCGCAGCAGGAGTTTTTCTGTTTATAAGAATTGTTTTACTCAATATGACTGTCAGGGGGGAATATTTAGGGGGAAGTTTTTATCTGACCATGCTCACCATGGTTAAAGTGATAGTAAAATACCTATATCTTTTGATCTTTCCCCTTAACCTCTCAATTAACCCCCAGATTGCAGACGGCATTTATTCCTGGGTTCACCCTCTTGCTAGGATGGACAAAATTCTTTCTCAGTCAATTTTTAATCCGGATATCTTGGCAAGATTGGGGTTGCTAGGCGGACTTTTTTATGCTGCGTATTTTTTTTACAAAAAACTGCCTATGGTTCCGTTTTGTATCTTCTGGTTTTTTATCTCAATTTTGCCAATCTCCTATATCATCCCGCAGGGGCCAATTATGCAGGAAAGATATATCTATACCGCCTCGTTTGGGTTTGTCATGCTTTTGGTATATCTTTTTGATTATCTGCAACACCATGATTTCAGTAAAAACAAAAAAAGATCAAAAGAGGTCCGTGAAATCCTGCAGCCTGCACTGGTTACGTTACTTATTATAACCCTATCTTTTTATGCCTTCAGGACATTTACCAGAAACAGGGATTGGAAAGACTCTTTTGCGGTTTGGTCAACTTTAGCAAAAGAGTCTCCGCAGGATGTGATAGCAAACTTTTACACAGCCAACCTTTATGCCCAAAATAATATGGATGATTTGGCAACGCAGTATTATAACAAGGCGCTGTCAGTGGAATATAAACTTCATGAAGCGCATTTTGCTTTAGGAAAAATAGCCTTCAAGCAGGGCAATTTTGACTCTGCGGCCACTAAATTTTATCAAACCCTTGCTATAAACCCAAACTTTACTCCGGCTCTTGAAGGTTTAGACCTGATAAACAAGGAAGCAACCGCAGAAGGAAAACTGAACAAGGAAAATATCTGGAAAGAATGCACCCTGCAGCAACAGTCTGAAATTACACTTATTTTTTCCTGTCCAACTACTTGGAAGATGATCAAAACTAAGCAAGGTTTAACCCTGAAAGATACGAAGGGCGAATTCCATATAGAGATGAGTTTGGACAGCGCCCAAGGCGAACCCAATTTGGATGAATATCTTGCCAAGCAAACAGATACATATGGTAATTTAGTCAACCAGGGCCTTGCCAATTTCCTGAATTTTGACGCAGCTGCAGTCAAAGTATGGGAGGAACCAGCAGAAGAGGCGACCCAGCCCAAAAAAACCCAGAAGAAAGATGGGGGAGAACAAACCCAGCCTGAACAAAATTTGCAAAAATTACAGTTCTTCCTTTTTAAAGGAAGTAATGTTATTAAAATACTTGTTTACCCCTCAAACTCTCCTTTAATGCCTAAATTTGAAAGGTTAGTCAGCTCTATCAAAGAAGTTGAGAAAGCTCCCTAGAAGCTATTTCAAAACGTCATCGCGAGCGACCGGGGGGAGCATAGCGATCTTACTTCAATCAGATTGCTACGTCACTCGCTGCGCTCGTTTCTCGCAATGACATCGGGTTTTGAAATGGGCTCTAGAATTTAATCTGGTATACTCCGGTAAAATCCCCTTCTGCTCTGGAAAATATCCTTAATGGTTTTATGTATGGTTTGATCTCTGTAGGAATTAACTGGCTGTGGGATATAAAATAAACTGGGGATAATTTGGCCAAAAACCTAATCTGATTTAAATCAATATGGTCTTTGGGCAGGGCCAAAATTTTTAATCCAAGACTATTTCGGTAGTAGCTTAGCGCATAAGATGAGATATTGCTCATTCCGTCGAGGGTAGGGACCAGTAAAAAAACTTCCCCTTTAGAGGGCCTTATTGAATCAAAAAAAGCCAATGCTTCTTTAACACTATATCCTGAAGGCCAATCAAATACGTAGGCCCGTTCTATCTGAAGCAGGGAACCTTTGGGGATTAAGGAAAAAAAACCAAGGGGGTGAAAAGTTATAAGCAAAGCTTCAAACAACAATGGTAGGAAGATTAACATCCTAATCCATAAGGCATTTTTTAAACGTGAGATTAAGTTATCCAAACCAACCGCAAGGATGAGCAAAAGCGGGGCTGCAGCGAATAAATCATAACGGAAATTTAACATCTTAGAAGTCAGTATCAGCAAAAGAGAAGGCATCAAAAACCATAGGAATAAAACCCTAGTCTCTTTTTGTGCTGTATCTTTTTTTAGAAAAAAAAGCCCTGCAAAAACAGCAGGTGTGAAATAAAGCAGATATGAGATAGTAAAGAAAAGTAAATTCCTAAACCAGGTTTGGATGGGGAAACCGGCAACTTCGTTTAATGGAAGTGCAAACCCCTGCCCCTCAAGTAAAATCAAGTTGAAATCCGGCCTTAAGATTAAAGGTAGGATAAAGCTCAAGGAAACAATTAAGGGGATTATTAAGGTTCTAACCCTAAAAACGATTAACGCAACAAAAGCTGTGATACCAAGATATAAACCGGTAGTTTTTATCCAAAGAGTCAAACCAAGGATTATCCCCAGATTTAAAGCGTCAACCCACCGGAATTTTTTTCTTAGTTTAAAGACCAATGCTAAAACCATAATGTTTAAATCAAACAAAATACCATCCATTAAGGCTGTTGCCTGTGAAAAAATCAAAAAAGGAGAAAAAGCGTATAATATTAAACCAATGGTTGCTGCATTTGCATTTCTCAGCTGCCTTATGAGTTTATATAAAATAAAAAAAGGTGGGATACTTATTATCAGGTTTACCAATCTGGCGCCGGTGACCGGGTTATTAAAAATTTGTGCTCCGAACCCGTAAACCCAAAAAAGCAAAGGTTGTTTATGCCAAACTTCAACCGGCATAAACAACCCGTCTTTTAACTTCAGCGAAAGGATTCCCCACCAGGCATAATTTGACTCATCAATAAATGGTGGGAAAGTAAAGATAAAATAGATACGCAAAGCCAAAAATAAAATAAAAACCCAGATAATTTTAGTTGATGTAGCCACATTATTTAGTTTTCTTCCGGTATAGAAAGATGAAGGATAGAGAGACTATGAAAAAATTAATGCTGAGTATGTTGCTGACTGACCTTAATGTGGTGTTTTCTAAGTTTAAAATTACTTCATGTTTGCCCGGAGGGAGTTGGATATCCATAAACCCGTAAATATTGTCGTAGTTGGGTTGTGCTTCTTTACTGTCTACAAATACCTTCCAACCCGGATAATAATGGGTGAAAAACCTTGCCACTGATGGTTTTTGCATCTCCATATTGTATTTTTTCAAGGATGCAGTAAGTTTGTAGTCAATTATTTTGGCCTCACCCAGCAGAATTTTTACCTCTTCTTTAGGCCGGTCTGATTCTGCAGGTAAGACATCTGTCCAGCGGGGCATGTATCCCGGCTCAGGGTCAAAATTTTTCAGGTTCTCAGAAGGGTGTAAAATTTTATAGCCAAAATCAACCTCATTTGAATTACCATAAGCTGCAGGTTTTAAATAACCGCCATAGGCATAGGTTGCAGCTACCATTAAACAAACAAAAACGATATACCTGGAAGTGTCGTTTTTAAAGGCTATAAGAATGCTGCCTGCGATAAACGATGAAGTAAATGTCGCCACTGCCAGAAACCTCCAGGAATACTGGATGAAAGGGATATATGGTAGAGTTTCCCAGATAGGTTGGGAGATAGGCAACATAATATAAACAGAGGTAAAAAGGGTTGCTAAAAAAATCAACAATAGCCAGTATTCCCTAAGATTGAAATTTTCCAGGTTGACAAAGTTTGAGATAAATGCCAGTTTTTTTCCGGCCCAAAATTTTGCACAGATAATAGCGGCAAGTATAAAAACAGCCAGCCAATGGACTATTCCCAACTGGAAAGAGATCTTATCTGTGCAGCCGGTTTGTGAAGTGCCATAATTCCAAGACGGGGTAAAAAGCTGCTGCAGGCAGACAAAATGGTGGTGGAAATCATAGTACCCAGAGTGCATGTAAACAATCTGGACATAATCCTGTTCAAAATAAGCCGGGATCAGAAAGAAAGATACCAACCCAAACCCTACAAACAGTGAGAATATGACTGGTAAAATTTGTCTGAAGGATTTATACAACAAGTATAGGTATGTAATATAAGCCAAAATTAAAGGGGAGAACATGATAATTGTCGGCGGATGGGAAATGGTTACCAGCGCTACAAAAAATGAGGCAAGGGTCAAATAAAGGCCCTTTGAGCTGTCAAAATAGGCTTTAATGCCCCAGAAAATACCAGGGACAAATGCCAGGGCAGTAAATTCCGGCAGGGCGCTCCTTACAAAAATATCCAGTATATGGTAAGGCGCAAGAAAATACAGGAAAGAGGAAAGGATGCCGGGCAGTGTGCCGAAATGCCTTTTTGCAAACAGGAACATCAACAGGGCTGAAATAAACCATAAAAAAACAGCAGAAACATTGAGTGAGGGTATATAGTCCAACCCTAAAGACCTGGGGATTTGAAATAAATAGTAGATCCCGGGCTGGTAAAAATTAAAAAGCGGTTGGTTAAAACCCGGCACAAACCAGTCAATCCAGCGTACCGGGAATTGTCCTGCCCTCAAAGCCTCCTCGAATTTCCTTAGGTAAATGGAATGCAGCTGGCTGTCATGGCCCAAAAACATCCCTTCTTTCAAAAAAGGCGCCAAAATCTGGGTAAAAAGCAGCAATGAAAAAATTATTATAATCCTGTACCAGAATTTCATATTAGATAATTTTCAATTTTTAATTTACAATTTTTAATCAATAATCTAATTTTTAAATTTTCAAATTGATTTATTGAAAATTCAATGAAAAATGAAAATTGATACTTGTAAATTTGTGACTTCATAGAGGTTTAAATGTTCCCAGCATTTTATAAAACAGGTCAAGTTTTATTGAATTTCCTGGATAAACTTTAAACTGCCAGACCTCACTCTCTTTGATTAGAACAAAACGTTGTGAAGAATCCCCCTGGGGCGTGCCGAAAACCTGCACGGCTGCTATAAAACCTATAAAATTAATAGGCTGGACATCCAAAAGCACACCGGTCATCTTCAAGGGTGATTTGCTGATATGGTCTTCAATATTTTCCCCTTCTTTGAGCTTGGTGGCCAGAGCCTGGATATTGAGGCCCATACTGCCGGGGTTATTATCGGAAATCAGCATAATTTGAGCATTAGGATCTTTACTTACTGAAAACTTAGGGGGTATTTTGATGGAAAAGTGATTCCCCGGATCTTGTATTTCTTTCCAGGAAACAGTCTGTTCTAAATTTGCCGGGTCGTTTAAATTATAAGTGCTGATTTTTTTAAGTATATTATCAGCCTCCAGGCCGATCGGGTCGCCGATCGGGGATAGTTGTTTCACAGTCTCAAACTCCAGTTTTGCCTGGTCTGTCCTGCCGATATTGATATATGATAACCCGAGGTTAAAATGTACGGAGAGATTTTTTACATCCAGCCTCTCCGCTTTGGCAAGGTAATGGTAAGAGCTGTTAAAATCCCTCATCCTTGCGTAAAACTCTCCCAGATGTGCCAGGACTTCGGCATTCTCCGGGTTTGTAGCTTTAGCCATGTTGAAATATTTCAGCGCCTGCCCATTATCACCTTGCTTTGCAAAATAGTCTCCGAGGTACTCATAGGCATAGACATAGTCGTTTAAGATATTATTAAAGCCTCCGCGGTAGTTTCTTTCCAGGTAATAAGGTTTTGGGTGCAAAGGCGTGGTAAATTTAAAGTCATACAAAGCTAAATTAAGTTTAGCTTCCTGCGTTGCCCGGATCACTTTTAAGGTTAATCCATTGGGGACGAATTTAAACCTTTTTTCATCCAGCCTGAGCTGTCCTCCGTCGGTAGCTGCCAAAGCAGAAGCCCGCAGGGTTAAATGGGTGACATAAATAGGGTGGGAGTTAATATTTTCATCAATAAACTGGTTCATGGCATCGTTATACTCAGAGTATTTTTTATATTGGATAATCTGTTCTATTTTGTCTGAAACTGATAAATTTGTGGCATGGCGGACCACGTCCCTTTCCCACCTGTTTACATAAAACACATTTGCCGTTAAAGGTGTCACATCAGGCCTGTAAATATCCGCTTCATGCAAATAATGGGACAGTGAATTAAAAAAATCCCCGGTGCCGATTATGATGGCGTTTTTCTCAAGCGGGGAGTATAAGTTATAGGCATAATCCGAAGCGAAATAGTGGTTGCTTCTGTCCAAGATCCAGAAGAAGCTTAAAAGCGGCAAAAAGCACAGTGAAAAAACCAGGAAAAGTTTTCTGCCGGATAACTTAAATTTTAAAGCAGCAAAATAAAAACCAGCCCCTAAAAAAATTGATAAAAATTCCCAGGCTAAAATAAACCATGATTCCTGGTTTCCGGAATAGTATATTCCGGAATATACGACATCAATTACCGGAACTGAGAGTAAAAATACCAGCAAAAACCTGTTTACCTTGTAAACATAGTAAATACCCAAAGCCATAAAAGGGAACAGGAATGGCGTAAATTGGATCAATGTATTCAATAGGAAATAAGAGAATGATTGCGCAAAGATAAGCGGGGAGCCGGTGAAACCATTGATGGATCCTCCTTCAGGTTCATAAATATTTAATCCCTCGCCATGTAAGTGGCCAATAAAAAGTTTCCATGTTTGCGGGTTGCCCCAGTTGATAAAAGGCCAAGAACTGGCCCGGATCGGCAGATAAGAATAAACAGCAGAAATTGTGGCTGCAAAAATTAAACCTAAAATGATCAGTTTGGGTATATTTAAAGACTTACGGTTTAAAAACATGACATAAAGCGTGGCAGGCACCAGGGATGCGACAGTCGGGTTGGCGCCTGCAGCCAGCCCGTAGAGGAATGCAACCAGCAGGAGTATTTTAAATAGGTATGCAGAGTAGCGGTTAAAACTTAATTTTTTTTCAGTTATTTCACGTTTTTTAACCATAATTTTAAGAAGCAAATAGGCAAAAAGCGCCACAAAAAAATAGGTAAAAATAAAAGCCTCGGTATTTTGTGACTGTGACCAGTACTGGTAGGAAAATGCCAAGGCAGTTGCCCCAAAAAGGGCGGAAAGATGAGGGAGCCCGCCTGAAGCGCTATATGTAGCATTGCGGGCAGGTTTGTGGAAGAAAAAGTTGTTTTGTAAAATCAGCAGGATGATTTTGTATACCATCAGCAGCAAAGCCAAAGAAAAGATAATGGTAAAAAGCTCCAGGCTTAAAAGTTTGGTAAAAAAAGGTGTGACTTGGGTAAAAATATGGGATGCCATCATATAAAAAGGGAAACCTGGCGGATTTGGGATGCCAAGTGATGAGGCTGCTGCAATCATGGTTCCCGAATCTATCCAGAGTATTGATGGAGGTTTGGTGTAAAAGTAAATTAGAAAAGCCAGTATCAATAAAGATAAAGGCATAATGTTGGGGTATTTTAAAAAGCTTTTGGGCATAATTTTGGTGTGTAACGATTTTTGCAGAAATGAAGATAGTTTTCAAGACCGTAGAAAGAACTTGTAATGGCAAAAAATTTATTATAAAGTAGATGCAATGCATCAGTTAAAACTGGATTGGAAAAAATTATTGCCGCTTATTCCGCCTGCAGTAACCAAGCTTAAAATATCCGGCTTGGCATTTTTCAGGCGGCGTTCCCCGGTTATTTTAGGGGCAATATTAGGTCTGTTGGTCTCATACCTGACTTATACCTATGTCACAAGCCCCAATCCCACCATTACACTACAAGTTCCAGCTGGTGACCAGGAAGTAAAAAGCGAAAACCTATTTGTTAAGGGAATAGTAGCGCCTATTGGGTCTAAGGTCAGGGTTAACGGCCAGGAGGTTGCTGAAAACGGCGACGGTACTTTCACCACTGTTATTAACATACCCGAAGGTAAAAGCACACTCAAAATAGAAGCAAACTACCGGGGGAAAAACGCGGAAGTGATACACCTTATTAACAGGCTGTTGACAGAAGAGGAACAAAAAACCAAAGATGAACAAAAAAGAAGGGCCCAACTAAAAGACAAAGAGGATGTTTTGGGGATAGACCAAAAGATTGATGAGCTGATAGTGGCGTACAATAACAAAACCGGCAGTGATATTGTACGGGTATTAGACCATAAGGTAAATGAAAAAGCAGGGTTTCGGTCTGTCAGCGGAGAAGTCATAAACGGTGCCAAAGAAGATGTGTATTGGGTGAAGGTTACAGCTAACTTTTATGATGAACACGACAGCCTGGTTGACACAAAAATAGGGTTTGCTGTGGCGCTTGACCAATATTTAAAACCAGGGGACAAGGGGACTTTTGACAGCCAGTCAACATCAAAAGAATTTTCTTACTATAAACTTTCAGTGGAATGGAAAAAAGGCAGCGATTTGGGTGGCGCCCAGTCGCAGGAAGAAGCTGAAGCTGCCACAAAATCCGCTGAAAAAACACCCCAGCCTTCACCCAAAAAGTGAAAAAAGTGTAGGTGAGTCAGATCGAAATGTTGACAAATTCTTACTGGTATGATATTCTTACTAGTATGAACGATTATACTCAAACTATTTCTAAAATAAGAGAAAGGGGTCAGTTAACTGTCCCCCAGAGTGTAAGATCAGCCTTAAATTGGCCTGAAGATGAAGTGATGGTTAAAGTTACCACTATCCAAGATGGGTTTAGAGTGGAGAGATTACCTGTTTCTCACCCCCAGCACCCTAAAAAGAAATTAACGGAAAAAGAATGGAGTAGGATCTGGAAGAATTTTCAGAAAATTAGCCGCTCGGGCAGGCAGGACATTAAATTAACAGATTTTTTGAGGCAAGACAGGGATACTCACTTTTAAATGAACACTTATGTCCTGGATACTTCAGTGGTGCTGCAGTGGATTCATCAGAAACATGAGCTTCATCCTAAACAGGCGCAGAAAATTTTTGAAGACTTACAATCCGGCAAGATCAATATTTTAATTCCCAATTTGTTAACTGTTGAACTTCTTAACGCGCTGCTTATCGGTAAAAAGACTTCAACAGAAGAGGCTAATTTAGCTGTTAAAGAAATCTTTGAGAGTACATTAACTATTGTTGAAGTAACCTTACCATTACTCTTTGAGACCTCTGTTTTGATGAGAGAGTATAGTCTTACGTCTTATGATGCTTATTTTCTGGCCCTTGCCCAAACAGAAGGATGTCAATTGATAAGTGATGATCAAAAAGCCCATGGTAAGATAACTGATGGAACAGTTCTAATGCTTGAAGATTATTAAGATTCCGGTAGTTCAAATCCCAGGGTTGATATTTTCCACAGAAAATTACTATGATAATAAAGTATGCAGGAGATGCTTGATGGGCAGGATATCAGACGTGGGATAGACTTTTCAGCCAGGATGGGAAAGACTGTTGCCGAAAACCTGGAGGAAAAATTCTCCTGGTGGGGGGGTTCAGGGTGGAGCAGTGCCACGCTGGTATTTTTGGCGCTGGTATTTTTTATTAACCTATTGGTTGTTTATCCTATATTTACCTATAACCTGGCCGGTTCATTTTCCTCTTCAGCGCTGCTTACTTTAGCTTTTTTATCAGAGCAGCTTGGTATTTTAAAAATAGGGCAGTTTTTACAATTTATTACCATATCCTCACTCATACTAACCCCTGTCAGTATTTACTTTTTTGTCAGAAAAAACACCAACCATGACCTGACAGCCCTGTTTGCCACATTATTTTTTATCTTGCCCAACCCTTTTGTTAAAGAAGGTATGCCTCTTTTAGGTGTGCTTTTTTCCGGCGACGGAGCACATGTTGTTGCGTTTACTTTTATACCATTGATACTGCTTTTGGTACAGGCGTTTATATCAGAGGGTATATCCATTTACGGGGTAATAGGTGCGATGCTGACAGCTGGTGTGGCTATTATTTCACCTTTTAGCGCATTTACCCTGTTGTGTTTATTTGGGTTGTTAATCCTGGCTGAAGGGTTTTTAGGCCACATACGTATAAAAATTGCCAGGCTGGGATTTTTACTGACTGCAGTATTTGCCCTGACCGCATTTTGGTATTTTCCTAATGTTTTGAACAATAAGATCATTGCCTTAGACCATGTTGGGTTAACTTTGCGCAGGATTACCGGAAGTTTACCTGTTGCCATCCCGGCGATTCCTATTTTTGGGACAGTTTCCTTCTTAATTTTCGACAGAAGGGCTAAATTAAAACCGGTTTTTTTAAGCGCGTCACTGTTACTCTATTTTTACCTTCTCTACAGTGTCAGCAATAATCTTAATATAAACGGTATCTTTACAGCTGAAAGGTATGTTGCCGGCCTAACCCTTGGCGCAGCCTTTTTCTTAGCTGTAATGGCAGCCCCTTTGGTTGAAATGATCACCAGAAAATATATTTTAAAATTACATAAGCTATTTCTGGTTGGGCTTGCTGTAACCGTGTTTTTTATTGGTCTATTTTTAGCCAACTCCGGGTATATACAGATCCAGTCAGCCCAGTACTGGTCCAGTCAGTCTGCTGTTAAAAACCAGACCAATAAAGGGATAGGTTCGCTTGGCAGGAGTAATGATAACCCGCTTTTTTCAAATATTGCAGCAGGAGTCTCGCTGGCGATGCTTTTTATTTTCATCTTTGTCCTGATCCGTTATCCCGCGGTATTAAAGGTTAATGAGGGTAATGGAGCTTTACCATAATGTTAAACCGGGTTCCGGTCTGTGAAAACCATCTTGCAGCCCTTTATGAAGCCTTAAAAAGAGATGATTTAAAAGTAGTGCGTAAAGTTGAGCATCTCCTGACCGGTGAAGAGAAATGCGTGGCATGCTCATATATGTTTATAGCCCAAGGGGGCGCAAAAAAGGCTTTCAAAGAATTTTTAGTGGCAAGAAGGGTTTTGTACCCGCGCCTGAACTAATTTGTCATTGATCTTTCCTCTTTTTGATGATATGTTTTTTGATTAGTGGAATTAAAAAATAAGATACCCGAGTACTCCAAAAAGGCTTTAACTTTAGTTGCAGCTGTCATCAGCGTTAGTGTTATTGCCTGGCTGAACTGGCAGATCATCTCCGGTTGGTTTGGCAAGAACGGTCCTGCAAATGTAGGTTCAATAGAGGTGTCCTATGTCTCAATGGGTAAGTTTATTTTGGATTTAGGGTTTGGGACTTGGGCGCCTTTTTGGTATTTTGGTTTTCCGTTCCATGTTTTCTACACCCCTCTTTTGCCTTTTCTTGAAGCTGTTGCCAACAAATTTTTTTCCATTCCGCTTTGGCAGTCATACAGACTTCTCACGGGAATAGGATATATCCTGGCTCCTGTCAGTGTATTTTTCTTAGGCTGGCAGCTCTCAAAACGGGTGATAGGCGGGCTAATTAGCGGGTTGCTTTATTCTGTGGGTCCGACGGTTTTTTATTTCATAATTGCCGGTGTCGAGGTAGCCCGTGACAGGATGTCCTTGGATTTTTGGGATCCGAGGCGTTTTACTATCCTGGTGCGTTGGGGGGAAGGGCCTCATACCTTCTCTTTGGTATTCCTGCCTTTGGCAGGCGTATTTTTTGCGCGTTTCCTGGAGAAACCAAAAACCTCAAATTTAATTTTAACTTGTGTCTTTGTCGGTTTGATTGCGTTGACCAACGCAATTGGACTATTTGCAACCATCCTACTGATGGCTGCAATGAGTTTTGCCAAGCTTTCTATTGACCGCAGCTGGAAAAGCATCGGTTTAATGGTACTTACGGGTATAACCTCCCTAGGTTTGGTATCTTTTTGGTATAACCTGACATTTATCTCAACTTTTTTGAGGGAAGGAGGAGACAGTGGGAGCATATTAACATCCCTTTTCCCCTGGGGGTGGATAGTAGGGGTAGTGGTAGCGCTATTCCTGTACTTTATATTAAACCGTTTCATCAGGAACTTTGGTTTGGCAACCGCACTGCTTTGGTCAGGGGTGCTTTTTTCAGTGGTTGCGGTCTATTACTTATCAGCAGGGCAGGATGAATCTTACAGGCGACTTCAGTTGTTACCCCAGGCTCTGCGTTACAACACAGAAGTAGATTTAAGCCTTTCCCTGCTGGCAGGAGTTTTGATAGCCTATCTTTTGGGCCTTTTAACAAGAATATTGGCGGTATTTGGATTGGTTGCAGGAGTGCTGGGAATCTCGTCGATTATAGTTGCTATTTATTATATACAGCCATTTCTGCCTGCAGCCCGGCAATCTTCATCAACAGTAGTTGATGTAAATTCTACAGCCGAGCATAGAGTTGCAGCCTGGATGGTAGGGAATACGGATCAGATGAAAGGTGAAAGGGTACTGTTACCGGGGAATTACGGCTTCTATTTAAATTGGTTTAATTACGTTTGGCAGCTTAGGGGTGGACTTTTCCAGGCATCAACCCATAGATGGCCTGACCACATCTATTACCAGTTTGCAAACGGGAAAGATCCGGCTGTAATGGATGCCTGGCTTACAGTCTCAAATATAAAATATGTTTTAGTTACTACTCCGGGGACCAGCGAACTATACAAAGAGTTAAAAAATTTGGACCGTTTCAGCAGCATGCATGCTGTATACGAACAACAAGGGGATATAATTTATGAGGTTTCCCTGAAGCGTTCCTCTCCGGCAAAACCGGTCAGTGTCCAACCTATTAAAACATTGGAAGCTCCGGTAAAAGCGGATGATAAGAAAAATCTGCTGGCCTATGCTGACTGGGTAGAAAATTCCAGCGCTAATGATTTAAGTTTTAAGCTGATAAGTTATGATAAGCTTGCTGTTACCGGCACACTAGGTGAAAAAGAGGCGGTTTTAGTCCAAATTACTGCAGATCCAGGTTGGAGCGCTTATGATAAAATCAGCCGGCAGGGGATCAGAACCGGCAAAGACCCGCTTGGGTTTTTAATGCTCTACCCAAAACCGGGTCCGGTTAATATCGCTTTGGAACACCATACCTCCTGGCAGGAATGGTTGGGATATCTAATCAGTATTTTGACAGTCTTCCTGCTATTTTGGTTTAATCTTTTTAAAAAAAGGTCTCCCGATGTTGTTGCACAAAATCCAACTGATGTGTACCAGATATCATAGTATTGATATAATCTCCTCCCGGTTGGTTACAAAGGGGTCTAAAGTTTTAGATTTGGGTTGTGCGGAGGGTTTGTTGGGATCCTCTTTTTGTAAAATTGGATGCACTGTAATAGGAGTAGAGATTAGTCAAAAATCTGCTAGAAAGGCTAAAAATAAGATCAATAAAGTAATCACGGGGAATATTGAAGATGTTAAAGTTTTCAACAAAATTAAAAATCTTGGCCCTTATGATATAGTATTTGCTTCTTCAATCTTTGAACACTTAGTTAATCCTCAATATACAGCGATAAAATTATCAAAATTACTTAAGAAAAATGGTTTTATGATTATCACTCTGCCTAATATTGGCCATTGGACTGCACGGTTATCCATCCTTTTGGGCAAATTTGATTACCAAGATAGCGGAATATTCGACAGAACCCATCTGCATTTCTACACAATCAAGACAGCCAGAGAATTTTTTAAAGAAAGTAATTTGACGATTAAAGAATATGATTATGAATTGACAGAATTTCCCATACTTCATCGCCTTTTTAAATTATTACCCGGCGGCAGTTTACTGCAGTTTAAATTTTACAGATTTTTCCCAGCCTTTTTTGCTTATCAAATGATGTTTAAAGTAAATCCTACCAAATGAAAAGAAGTGATTGCTACCCCACTGTTAGTATTGTCATACCTGTTTATAACTCTAATTATCTTCCGGCGCCCCTCTTGAAAAGCTTAAAACAGCTAGCCTATCCAAAAAATAAACTTGAAATAATTTTAGTAGAAATATTGTCTCATGTAAAAGATATCAGACTGAATGAAATTAAGATTAAAAATATTCTGATCAATCAAAAAACAGGATATAGTGAAGCTGCCAATAGAGGTATTGAAGAAAGCGCCGGGGATTTCATTCTACTTCTGAATCCGGATGTTCAATTGGATACGTTAACGCTCAAGTATTTGATAGATTGCATCACAGGTGATAAGCGGATAGCAATTGTTGGGCCCAGGGCTTACTCAATGCTGCAGCCTAACAATATCTCAGGGTTTGATCTGCCGGTTTCACAATTTAACCGGTCTTTGGGTGTGATCAAACCAATACCCTCAAAAAACTTAGGTCAACTTGGGACAAATATTGAAGTTGAGTGGATTTCAGGATCAGCAATGCTATTTAAGAGGTCATTATGGAAAAAGCTCAAAGGTTTTGATAAACAATTTTTTTTATACTGGGAAGACGCGGATTTTTGCATCAGGGCTAAAAAAATGGGGCTAAAAATTATTTTAGTGCCCCAAGCTAAAATATGGCATCAAGGTTCTGCCAGTGTTGGAGCGGATAATCCTATCAAACATTATTATTTGAAAAGAAATTCAATGATTTTTCTAAAAAAACACGCAAATTTTAAAGGTTTACTGGTTGAAAACTTCAGGACTGCTGTTTTAGTATTGGCAAAGATATTTAGGTTTATAATGCAGAAACATAGACGGGAAGAAAGCTATATGTATTTGCTCGGTGTACTGGATTTTTACAGGGGAAAAACTGCAAATCTTGACAAATTATGAAAGTTGCTGTTGTTAGGGGGCCCGGTTTGAGTAAATGGGAGATGCAGATTTATGAGCCACTGGCAAAATGGTTTGATCTTTTGGGAATTGGGTCTAAATTGCCAATAAATGATATAACGGGGATTAATTTTCCCATAACTCAACTTTATTGTCCCAGCCAATACCCGACAAGGATCCCAAAATTTATCAGGTTTATGATGGAGGCAACAGGAGATACCCAATGGCTCCTGGGTTTTGACCATGCAATATCCGGTTATGATCTTCTCCATTGTGTAGAGACAAGAAATGGTTATACTCTGCAGGCCATTAGGGCAAAACAACGCGGTCTTGTTAAAGCAGTAACTTTAACAGTGTATGAGAATATACCGTTTGTTTTTGATGAATACCCAAAGCGTAGGCAGATAAGACAGGAGGTTATCCAATATGCTGACCATTTTTTGGCAGCCAATGAAATGGCCAAACAGGCGCTTATAATAGAAGGTGCAGATGCAAAGAAAATATCAATTACCCCTCAAAGCGTAGATACTGGTATATTTAGGCCGGTAGTGAGATCTGACAATCCAAGTCTTGCCAAATTGAGAAAAAAATATAAGTTTAGCAGGGATGATTTTATCGTGCTTTGTGTCGGACGGATGGTTTGGGAAAAGGGCTGGTATGATATTATTCCCGCTGCCTTAATGATGAAAAAAATTTCAAAAAGGGTTAAATTTTTATTTGTCGGCGGTGGTTCTGAAACGCAGAAACTGAAAAATTTTACAGTGTTGGCAGGTGCATCAGATGTAGTTGTATTTGCTGGACCTTTGCCTTATACAGAAGTGCCCATCCTGTTCCGTTTAGCAGATGTATTTCTCTATCCGTCTCTTCCAACCAAATATTGGAATGCCCAATTTGGCGGGGTTTTGATTGAGGCTATGGCAAGTGGAATCCCGCTTGTGGTGACAGATTGCGGAGGGGTATTTGAAACCATTGGTAAGGATGGGGCAATTTTTACCAGGCCCCAGGATTTTTCAGCGCTCGTGGCGGCTTTAATAAAATTCATGAATTACCCTAGCTTTAGAAAGAAAGTAGGGGAGAGAAACAGGAATACGGCTTTAGCAAAATACGATGTGGATGTAGTTGCAAAAAAAATCAAAAATATTTGGGAAAGGATTTTATAAACGATGCAGATACCGGAGCTAAATCAGGAGATTCCGGCAATCCAGAAAAAGGTTGTGAATGGGGTTTTTATTTTAGGTTTGAAACGTATTTTAACCCAGCTAATTTTAACTTCATCTAATATTATCCTTTCCAGAGTCCTTTTTCCGGCAGATTTTGGCAAATTTGCGGTTATCTCATTTGTACTTGCTATTTTTACCCTCACTTCTGATATTGGCTTGACTGCTGCACTAGTCCAACGCCGTAAGAAACCTTCAGAAGATGAGTTAAAAACCATTTTTACACTGCAAATAATTTTGGCAGTGACTTCTGTGGTCCTGATCTGGTTATCTACCCCTTTTCTGCTGATTTTTTACAAAAGCGGTTTTGATAGTACAAGTGCAGTGATGCTTAAAGTAGCTGCATTTTCAATATTATTTTTTAACCTTAAATTGATTCCAGCAGTTCTTCTAGAGAGGGAGATGAGGTTTGCCAGATCAGTTATTGCGGAAGTATTTGAACTTTTAATAATGCAACTTACAACTGTAATTTTCGCATTGAAGGGTTTTGGATTTGAAAGTTTTGTTTTTGGGCTTTTAGTCAGCCGTCTGGCTGCTGTCCCAATATATTATATTCTGCATCCTTTTAAAATAGGTTTTAGGTTATCCTTAAATGAACTGAAAACTTATCTGCCGTTTGGTATGCATGTTCAGTTTAACTCTATAATCGGGACAATAGGTGGGATGAGTGTGCCTGTTGTTGTAGGGGGGATGTTAGGAGTGTCACAATTGGGTTTAGTTAACTGGGCTGGTGGTGTGGCTGTTTTACCCAGGGCAGTGGGTGATGTGGTTGGCAGGATAATATTCCCAATGTGTGCAAGGTTCCAAACAGACAGGAGGTTTTTAAAAAAGATTATAGAAAGGGCGCTGCAACTTAACAATCTGGCCTCTTTTCCGGTTATCATCATGATAATTGCACTGGCCCAACCGGTTACCCTGATTATTTTTACCGATAAATGGATAGGAGGAATCAGTGTTTTATACCTTTTGACACTGCAATCAGCATTTATGGTGCCGGAAGTGATTTTCACAACCGCCCTTTTAGCGCTTGGGTATTCCAAAACAGTCCGTAATATTAATCTAATGTTTACGGCTCTGATATGGTTTTTATCAATTCCTTTAGTTAAGATATTGGGTTTAAACGGTTTTGCATTGGCAAGCCTTTTTGCCTCTTTAATATTTTTGGTCTCCTTAAGGGAGTTGAGAAAACATGTTAAAATTGCCGTTGTCCGCTACACCTTGCCTTATATGTTTTATGCAGTTTCTGCCGGGATTTTAGTGTATGTTTATTCATTAGTCTTTCCGATCCGTTCCTTGTTGGAGCTTATTTTGTCAGTAGTGTTTGGTGGATTATCTTATGGATTCTTATTACTTTTATTTGAAAGAAAAGAGCTCATAAAGGATATGGTGCAAGCCTATCAAATCTTACAAAAAAAATGACTGCCATATCAATAGTAGTGATTGCTAAAAATGAGGAAGAGATAATTGAGGGTTGTCTTCAGAGTGTATCGTGGGCGGATGAAATTATCGTGGTTATTGATGATAAAACAACCGATAATACTGCCAAAATTGCCAAAAAATATACTGATAAAGTTTTTAAGCGTAAATATGACCGGGCGCCCAACCAAAAACAATTTGCTTTGGATAGGGCTAAAAATGAATGGGTTTTTGTATTGGATGCTGATGAAAGGGTTACCCCGAAATTAAGAAAAGAGATTATCAGGAATTTGAAAAGCAAAAAATATGTAGCTTATCATACCTATTTCCAGACTGTTTTTTTAGGAAAAGTTTTCGATGCTTCGACAATCCGTTTTCAAGGCACGCAAAGGTTATTTAAAAGGAGTAAATGCAGGTTTATCCCAAACACTGCCCACGAAAAAATGGCTATTGATGGTCAGATTGGAGTGTTGAAAAATGAAGTATTGCACTTTACCAGCAGGTCAATTTCCCAAACCATTGCAAAAAATAACTTTTATACTTCTTTAGAGGCTAATGAATTAAACAAAGCAGGAATACGGACAAATTTATTGGTGGTATTTTTAGCGCCTCTGAATATTTTCCTCAGAATCTATTTCGGTGAAAAAAAATACCGTAATGGTGTGTACGGTTTTGTTTATACACTGCTTCAGGCAAACTACTGTTTTATAAAACATCTTAAGATGTGGGAGCTGCAGCTGGTTGAAAAGAAATAAACCTTTGTTCTAAACTGAGATGATGCGTATAAAAGTTACCGCTTTCCTGAAATTTTCAATCAGCCTAATCCTGACAGGGTTTGCAGCTATACTGATTTTTTTTATGATCCGTCCGTTTTCCGGCTGGTATTTAAATTCTACCCCCGCAGTAGGGGTCGATTTATATAACAGCGCCACCTATGTTGCGTTCCATCTGAAACATTTTTCCTTGCCCTTGAATGGCTTTAAGGATATCTGGTTTGGAGGTTATCCTCTCGCTTTGGATTTTCCTCAGCTCTCATTTTTTCTGATGCTTCCTTTCGGAGCTTATTTCGGTCCCCATTTTGGGGTGCAAATATTTTCTATGGTTGTTTTATTTTTATTGCTTTTTTTCTGCTATCTTTTATATTTTCATCTTGCGAAAAACTTTGGGCTCGCCCTGTTTTTGACAGCCGCTGTTTTTTTGTCTGTCAACCTCTATGGTGATTTAACATGGGCCGGGTCCATCCCGTACTTTACTTCGCAGTTATTTTTTCCCCTGGGTCTTTTGGCAGCAGTTTGTTATTTTGAAAAACCTGAACGGAGAAGAATGGCAACATTAATTTTAGTCACGGGTTTAGGTATCCTTATTCATCCTCTTGGGGTTTTGGCATACCTGATTCCATCGGCTCTGATAATTATATTTCTGAAAGGGTTAATGCAACCCCATCCAATCAGCAAAATTTTGACACACAGTTCATTGTATATAGTAGGATTTCTGCTGGCCTCATTTATCTTTACCAGCGGTTATGTTGTGCCGATTTTGGTATCAATGCAGATCCCCAATATTGTGTCGGTTCCCCAGACGCCTGCTACCGAAACAACAGTTTCACCGGAAGCCGCGGCAGGCGCAAAAGCGATCGCCGATTTTTATAAAGGGCAAATTACTTCTTTATATACCCAGACAAATATCTGGATTTTTATATTGGTTGCAACAGGTGCAATCTTCTTCATCTTAACTCTGCCAATTAGGGGAGATAAAAAAAGGTTGGGGTTGGCTTTGCCGCTTATTTTAATCACTATTTATGCTGCCGCCCATCCTGCGGTCAATCTGGCCGGGATTGTCAGCATATTCCGCCACGACCCATACAGGGCTTTCTGGCAGTTTCCGGTTGCAGTCGGAGCGCTGGCAGCCTATTTTTGGGGTTACGGGTTATCAGCGGTAGGTTTGAAATTGGCGCAGTTGAAAGTTTTAGGCAAGGTTACAAACTACCTTTTAATTTTTAGCACAACCTTAATTTTTGGTGTCATTGCTTTCGCAGTCTATATGGGCGAGGTGGAAAAAATGATTGCGCAAATCAGCGCACATTCCGAAGTGTCTTCTGCTTTTCCGGAGGCGTTAAATGATAATCTGCGTAAGGAAAATCTGGAAAAAATTACAAAATCTATAATCCCTTCATTCATAGACCCTCATGATAAAAATAAGAGGATGTACAGCGCCGATGCTACAATTAATATCTGGTGGAACTCTTTTTTTGATATGCCTCTTGTTAGGGGTTATCTCGATCCTCCGATCGGTACCGATAGGAGGGGAGGCTTTTTTTGGTTGGATATAGCAATTGCTAACGATTCCCTGACCCGGGATTTTAAAATACCGGAAGACATAGCCTTAAATAATGCTAAGTTCCTGATGGATTGGTATGCGGTAAACTATTTTGAGGGAGGCCGCCCAAGCAGCCGGGGTCCCAACCCCGGCCCGTCAAAGTACTTGCTCGATAATGCCATGCTTGACAAAGTGGAAGAGGTTACGGCTTCAGGAGCGCTACTAAGATGGATGACCGCCTCAGGTAAACCGGAGTGGCATCCGGAACTTACCCAAACTCTTAAGTACTTTAAAGTTGCGGATGAATATGCCTCTCCCATATTGTCTCTTTCCGATGCCCCCTCAGTATTAGTTTTTAGTGATTGGCCGGGATATGAAGATTTTATGCGGGTTTTAGGGGCTTTTAATATCAACTCTAAAAACCTGGTTCCTGTATACGGCGGAAAATACATTGACGATTTTGATCTTAAATCCTTAAACCGGTTCGAAGCGGTTTTTTTACACAATTATGATTACCGTAACCGGAAAGTTTTTGATAAGTTTACAGATTATGTTAACCGGGGAGGAAAAATTTTTGTTGACACAGGGGGTGAAGTAAAAGATTCAAAATCCGATAAATTGCCTGAGATTTTTCCTATGAAAGACTCTGTGAGTGGGGAGATGGGAAAGGAATGGGAGTTGGGCTTGTTTGAAAGCCCGTTTATAAAAGAGGTGGAACTTGATTCTTTCGGCCCGTTAATTTTCAATCAAAATCCTTGGAAAATTACAACACCCAAAAATAAGGATTTAAAGGCAGGTTCAACAGTTATATTAACCCATAAAGATAAACCAATCCTTGTTGAGAGGAAGATTGGGCAAGGTGATGTAGTCTGGTCCGGTTTTAATGCCATCTACCATTACAATCAATACAGGAGCAGGTCAGAAGGCAAGCTGCTGCTGAACATAGTAGAAGAGTTGACCAGATTCAAGGACGTCCCATCTGTCATCCATACTTCTGTATCCTGGGTCAAACCGGAGAAAGTTATTGCCAGCGTGGACCAGAAAGCTGGAGGGATATTATTTAAAGAGCAGGGATATGAGGGGTGGCAGGCAAAGATTATCTCATCCGGCAAAGCGCTGCCTATTTTTAAGGCAGGACCAACTTTTCCGGGCTTTATGTATGTTCCTTTAGATGGTGTAGATTTCGGATCAAAGGTAGAATTTAACTTTGTCGGCGACTACCATAATTTTATATGGGCAGCGATAAACCTTATAACAGTACTGATACTTTTGGAAATGATTTTTTTTAAAGGTAAGTTAGTGGGAGACTGGCTTGGGTTGAGAGCTGGGAAATTCAGGAGCAAAGTATTTTCCTGGTGGGAAAAAGAGGAAGAAGTATGAGAAAAACAGTAAAATTTTTGGTTGAGGTAATTTTATTCCTATTGGCGGCCGGGATCATTGCAGCAACTTTCCTGCCAATAGCTAACTGGTATTTTAGTGCAACACCCCTTTGGGGTGTTGATTTTTACTACACTGCTACAATTGTAAATTTGATTCAAGCAAACCTGACGATACCACCATTAGGATGGGGGTATGCGTGGTTTAGCGGGTGGCCGATAGTTTCTAATTATCCTATTTTACATTATTACATCATACTCGCCTTCACACATTTCTTTGATCTTATTTCAGCAATAAAAATTTGGATGCTGACAAGCCTTTTTATCTATTTTTTAGGATGCTACATAGTTTTTTACCAGCTTTGTAAAAACTGGGCGGTTTCAACAGTTTTATCTATTGGAGGAATTTATTCTGTTGGAGTATACGGAACGCTGATGTGGGGGGGGAGTTTGCCCTCCCATGCAACCCAGGCTTTTTTCCCCTGGGTTTTGTTTTTACTGATTTGCTACCTTAAAAACAACCAGACGAAGTTTCTTCTTTTGGGGGCTCTTCTGACCGGCATCTCCATTTTGGCGCATCCCCAGATAGTCATTGCTTATATTTATCCCTCGTCCTTCATACTTTTTATAACCTGGTTTGGAAGAATAAAATTGATTAACCGGATAAAATCATATGTTTTCTATTTTATAGTGTCATTTATTGTTGGTTTACCCGGATTCTATGTCGTTTTTTTGAAGGCGTTGCAAAGTATAGTTAACATTCATGCCAATAAAATTGCTGCATCAACGGTTACTGTTTCGCAAAAAGCGGTAAATGAGATTGAAGCTTTCAGTAGGGCCCAGCCGCTGAGGATTTTTCATGATACCAATACCGCCGTCTTCATTTTGCTTGGCGCAGCTTTAGCATTTTTTCTATTGGGGTTGATTTTACGGGTTTCAAAACAACGGCTTCTTGATGTCTTACCTGTTGTTTTTTTGGCGGGTTGGTTAACCGCCTATATATGGATGTTCGCATATGGGATTTCTATCTATCACGGAGGTTGGTACCGTCTTTTTTGGACAACACCCCTTTGGTTAGGTATGGTAGTTGCTGTTTTTTGGGGATATTTCCAGCATTCATTGAAAGACAGGCTAGTTGTTCATTGGCATTTTAAAGGGATGATTGTAATAGTGAGTTTTCTGATTCTTGGCGGAGGTTTATATCTGGTGCTTTATTTTTCATCAGGATTTAAGGAGAGAGTAATTGCTAGAAGTACGCCGTCTTCAGCTTTTCCTGATGTTTTGAACTTAAGGGTTGATCCAGATGGGAGAGAGCAGTTGAAAACCGAGCTTGTGCCCAATTGGCTTGACCCCCAGCGCACTGATTACAGGCTTTATGGTTCTGACCAGACTGTTAATATCTGGTGGAATTCCCTTTATAAGATGCCTCTTGCGCGTGGGTATTTTGATCCGCCAAGCTCCTCTGAATATACTTTTTGGCTGGATGCTGCATTAAGCCAAGATAGTTCAACCGGAGAAGACCAATTAGCAGGCTCTTTTAAGTATCCGAAAGAGATTGCTTTCAACAATTCACTATTTTTGGTTGACTGGTATGCTGTTAAATTCGCGGAAGCCGGGCATGCAAGTCCCACGGTGTATGCACCGTTACCCAAAAGCCTGACTGATAAAAATTTGCTTGTTAATGAGCAGGAATTAGAGTTTAATAAGGAAAAATATAATAAGTTGAACCTGGTTCTCCACTATTTTGAGTTTAAAGATGAGTTAGTATCACCGATCCTTACAGCTACAAATGCCCCGGTCTTGTGCATTTTTGGTTCCGACCAGGGTTTTGGAACCATTATCAGAGGGCTTGCGGATCTTAACCTGTCTTCACAACAGGTCATACCTTTAAAATTTGGTAAGTATCTGGATAAAATTAGCTTAAGCGATTTACGCTTATGTGACGCTGTCATAATTTACGATTATGATTATCAGGATAAAGCGAAAGCATTCAGGCAGATAAGCGACTATGTTAAAAAAGGAGGCAAGGTATTCATAGATACCGGCGGGGAGGTTAAACAGTCTGAGGATAAAGGTCCTCTGCCGGATTTTTTTCCCATTGATAAAACTTACAGAAAGCCGTTAGGCAGGACTTGGGAGTTTGAGGTCGCAGATGATCCTATAACAAGAGATGTTGACTTTTCTACTTTTGATCCGCCAATTTTTGATGGGTCAGAATGGAATCTGTCTTTTCCCCAACAACCTGACGATGTACGGCAAAATGCAGTAATTTTATTGAAGAATCACACGAAGCCCATATTGGTTTCAGAAAATATCGAAAATGGTTTTGTTTTTTGGAGCGGGATGAACCTGCCTTACCACATCATCCGTAACCATAATACAAACGAGTTGGTATTTTTTAAAAAAATTATTGAAAAATTGATCGGGTCTGAAAAACCTACACCACCTCAATCTACCGTAAAATTTATTTCAGCCGGTAAACGCGAGCTTTCTACCTCAGGCGCCAGGGGCGTTTTATTTAAAGAACAGGCTTATGACGGATGGAATGCAGTATGGACGGAAAACGGTAGAAACAGGGATCTTAAAGTGTATAAAGCCGGACCGGCAGATCCTGGATTTATTTTTGTGCGCCTTCCTGCCGGGTCCGGTACGGGAAAGCTCATCTTTTCCTATAACGGTTCAGGTAATACCTGGTTGGTTACGCTTTTATCAGTAACACTTTTTATATTAATTTTGGATGAGGTAATTTTTGGGGAAAAACTGTTGGGGGGAGCAAGACGTTGGATTTGGAGGAAATTCCACCACCGTTTAACCGGTTGGTGGGGTAGGGAAGATGAAATTTAGTAAAATCTACGTACTAGTCGTCTAGCATTTAATGTATTTTTAAGGTTTAAAATATTCCAATAAAGTCCTTTTATAAGTGGAATATAAGTTTTAACTGACGAATTAAAGTTTTCAAAAGCGATTACTATACTAAATTGGAAAGCCAAGGAAGAAACAATCTGGAAAACTGTTGCGTGTTTAAACATACAACGCCATTTACTTCGGTATTTTATTGTGGCTATATCTTCCCAGCGGATTTCCCTATAAGCTGTTTTTGAGCTTATGTGGTAAAAAACAGCATTTGGGTTGTATAAAACCTTAAATCCTGCCCGTTTGGTTCTGATGCAATAATCAATATCTTCAAAATATAGAAAAAAACCCTCGTCTAGCGAACCAATTTTATTTATAAGTTTCCTGCGGACAAAAAAACCTCCCGCGGGTGGAATGTCGCACTCCCGGATGCTGTCTAAATTATTTAAATCGTATTGGTGATATCCAAGATATGGGTTGATCCTTAACCCGTTAAACCCAATTGTGCCACCCTTTTGGTTGTAACACTTACCGCCAATTATCCCAATTTTAGGATTGGACTCTGCCAATTGAACCATCTTGGTGAAAAAATCTTTGTCAAAAATAACGTCGTTGTTTGAAAATAAGATATAATCACTTTTTGTTTTTTTTACTGCAAGATTTACAGCCTTAGAATATCCTAAATTTTTTGGTTGACATATGATTTTTACCCATGGAAAATTTTTCTTTATCAGAGCAGGTGTATTATCAGAAGAATTATTGTCAATAACCCAAACCTCCAACTTATTTTTAGGATAACTGACCTGTTGTAAAGATTTAAGGCATCTTTTCGTATCCTGCCAGCCGTTAAAGGTGGGGAAAATGACTGAAATTTTTTCATTAGAAATTTTCATGTTCGTAATTCTTTCATTGCAATTTGCAAGATTGCAGCAAATTTTAACGAGATTTTCTCCCAGGTTAGTTTAGAGGCCTGAAACTCTGCCTTTTTTGATAAATGAATGCGGTATATATTATCAGTTAAAATACGGATAACCTTATTTGCAAAATCATAATAATCCCCAAGGGGAACTTTCCGGTAGCCTTTTTTGTAAACTGTTTCCAACACCCCTATGTCCCATCCTATCACCGGGAGTTTGGCTGCCATAGCTTCGCCTACAGCTAATCCCCACCCTGCTTCATGATCGGTAAACAGAAAAACTTTAGCAGTTTTAAGAATTGACCATACCTTTGGCTGTGGGATAAATCCCAAAAGCTTAATATTATCTCCAAGGCCAAAATTTTTTATCTGCAGCCTAAGCTCTCTTAAGATATTATTTGGACCGGGTCCAATAACTGCCAGCTTGGCTTGGGGGGACTTCTTTGTTACTTCAACCCAAATCTTAGGTAAATCAAAAATGCCTTTAGTAGGATGCAATCTTCCCAAAAAAACACCGTCATATTTTTTTCTCCAAGCAGGACGAAATGATTTGATTGCCTGATAATCTACCCCCCCTCCCAAAACAATCACTTTTTGAGCATTAAACCCTGATTCGTGAAGCTGATTTTTAAGGTTTTGGTTTAGCGCTATGATTAAATCAGCTTTTTGTTTAATTGCTTGAAGAGAAACCCATTGCAGGAATGACGAGCCTAAATTTACCCAGAGCCTGCCGGGTCTTTTAAAAGGGGAGGGAGATAGGTGGTGGATTCTTGCTATCCAATATACGCCGGCTTTTTTGGTAAGATAAGCCGGTAATATATCGGGTAAGATACTTGTTGAAGAATATATAATTTTAGATTCTGAAATTTTCTTGAGTAACTTAGTTGAGGAGATAATCCTTAAAAGATAAGTTATAAATACCCCCCATGGTCCAGTATGATTATCAAAAACAGTCCTCTTTAATTTTATTAAGTTTATCTTGAGCCCTGATTGGACCCAATGGCTAGTATTGGTTTCCGGCAAAACCACACTAATTTTAGGGGCAAGTGCGAGTCTTTTCGCCATTTCCACAAGTAACAAATCACCTCCGGCTATACCGGATTGTGCAATATGCCCGGTTTCTAAAGCAATAAATTTGGGTTGGTGGTGTTTTAGAATGTCGTTTATTAATTTAACTAAGCTTAGGGTATGTTGCAAATGTGTATAGTAAAGTTTAACTAATTTGGCAGCTTCCACCCCCATTTTGTAGGCCCGACGCTCATCCTTCAAAAGAATTTCCACAAACTTTTTTAAAATATTAGCTGAAATTTGATTAGGGAAAAAGCCATGCTTATTATTTTGGAATAGTTCAGTGATTCCTGATCGCTTGGGAATGATAATGGGAATTCCCAAGCTGGCAGCTTCCAGCGCAGACAGAGAAAAAGCTTCAAAATGGGGATGAATCCAAACCCTGGCTTGGTTACAAATCATCTCCAACTCGTTTTGTTTGTAGCCTGTTATCAAGGTGACCCTATTCTGCAGCTGTTTTTGTTTGATAAGCTTTCTAAACCAGGTAAGATTGTGTTTACTGCTCCATGTGCCTGCAATAATAAGCTCTGTTTGGGGAAGTTGTTCTAAGAGCTCAAGTAAAATATCCAGATTTTTTTCTCTGTCCCAACGGCCAAAAGAAATAATCTTGTCACCCCTTTTTTTTGGTAAATTTTTAGGAGGATTAACCCCCAGGTAGAGTATTGTTGGATTGACCCGGTAGGAGTTTTTAATAAAGTTTGCATGTACGGTGGAATCTACCAGACACAGGTTTGAAGCCTGTATAAAATGTTTTTCTAAAAATGACGCGATGGGTTTAATAATAGGGAAGAATAAACGCAGCATTGTTTCTGAATATACTTTTTCCAAAATATAAACCATAGGGTCATGGATAACAGCGATATAGGGGATATGGCGGAAATGGCAAAGAGCCCAAATAGTAAGAGAAGTTGTAGTCCCGTGGCTAATAATTATATCAAATTCTTTAGGGCCTACTTTTATAGGCGCTAAAATGGGGCTTACAAGGTGTAAACTGGACAGGAATTTAAAAATAGGCAGTTTAAAACTGGACTGTAAAATTTTTGGATACCTGTCTGAGAGAAATTCATGTGGTATGTTTGCAACAAGATAACTATTCCTTTTTTCAAAACCCCTGCGCATTAATATTAAAAGGGTTGCATGAAATCCCAATTTGTTTAATTCCTTTACTTCTTCAATCGCAGCTTTCTGTACGCCTCCAGGTAAGATTTGATCAATAACTACTGCAATTTTTGGTTTCATGAATTATTCTTTTGGGCAGCTACCCAAAAACTGTCCCTGATCAAAGCCAATGGGGAGGACCAAAGTAGGTAAACAAACAAGATCTTAATTGGAGTAGGCAGATCCCAATAGAAAGGTGTATTATAAGCAGTTTTGAAATTAAATTTAATTTTTTTAAACCGTACTTTTTTTAAATCTTTTGCTAAAGAAAAAGGTGTATAAAAATTAATGTGTGTCGGGTCGGAATACCCAAACCACCTTTTGCCCCGATAAAGCCTGACAGGGGATAATAAGTTGGGAGTCACAATGAAAATAATTCCATTAGGTTTTAATATTCTCTTTGCTTCCTTTAGAAAAATATTAACCTGTTTTTTAGTTAGGTGTTCAATAACAGAGATAGAAGTAATCATATCAAAAGTAGCCCGTTTAAAGGGCAACTTTGTTGCATCTGCTTTTATAAATTTTTTCTTAGCAGATTTTACGGCAAATTTTCTGGCAATTTTTATCGCTTCTATACTACTGTCAGTACCAATAACGTCAAACCTATTTTGATTTAAATAATTTACGATTTTTCCCGTTCCGCATCCGACATCCAGAATTTTTTTAAAATTATTTTTTTCCAGAAGAATTCTAATAGTATAAGCTATGCGTTCGTCGAGATAATCCCTATCTTCGAAATATTTTTTATTGTAGTGTTTTTTTAATGATTTTTTCATATTGTTTAGCACACCTTTTCCAGCTGAAAAAAAGTGTTTTTAGTTTAGCATTTTGTCCTAACTTTTGCCTAAATTGATCATTTTCTATGAGTATTTGTAAATAGTTTCTGAACTCTTCCGGTGTTTTGGCAATAAAACCCGTTTTACCATGGTCAATCAGTTCCTTTGCTGCTGCCAGATCCATGGAAACTGTGGGGATGTCAAATTGTGCAGCTTCCATGATGGGCAGGCCAAAATAAAGGTATTTATCCCCACAAGCATAAATATCAGACCTTTGGTAAAGTTTTGCCAGCTTTCCGTCTGTTGGGTCGATAATAATTCTGACCATTTCTCCGCCAATTTTTTTGAGATATTTTATATAATTTTTTTTGGGTTGCGACCCTACTATCGTGAATTTAATTTTTTTGTCAGAATTAATTTTTTTTAAAGCGTTAATTATAAAATGGAAACCCTTATAAGGAGTAATCCTGGAAACGGAAATAACAGTGATATATTTTTTAGGAGTTTGTATGACATTCTTTGCAAGTAAAGAAGTAGCGCCTAAATACACTGAGCAATCTACTTTTCTGCTAAATAACCTCTCACCTTGTTTTGCCGCAAACTTACTAATAGCTACAATTTTTGATGATAGCTTAAATGATATTAACTCGGTTAAGTATATTACTAAATTGCCTAATTGATTGATTAGAGTATCAAAAATATTGGTTTTCTCATCAGGGGATTTATTTTCCAGTAACGCATCCAATTGGATACCCATAAAAAGGCGGATTATAGGGATTCCTGAAAGTTTACCGGCTAAAAAAAATGGTAATGTACCGGCAAAGATCAATACCTCGGGTTTATCTTTTCTCAAGATTTTATATAGAAAGACGGCAGATATATATTTACCAATGATTGGAGTTTTATTTTGAGTGAATGTGACGATTTTGACTCTATCTCTTTGCAAATTTTTTTCAGTCTCAACATCCCGCATCGTGTCATAAGCATACGTTGTGACATTATGTCCAAGTATTGCCAGGTGTTTTCCGATCTCCAGTGGCGCCCTGGAGCCTGAGTGGCCATTTATTATTTCCGTCAAAAGCCCAATTCTTATTTTTTTCAACTTTTGTATAAATTACAAAGATCATCCATAATCTTGTTATTATCAAAAGTAATATTCCATTTAGGGTATTTTTTTCTGAATTTGCCGGAGGAATAAATACACCATTTATGGTCACCCCGCCGGGTTTGATCAGAATACTCGATATCTGCCTTTTTATTTAATTTTTTTTCAGCCATAGTTACCGCTTCCAAAATTGAATTGTTTGAAGACCTGCCCCCGCCGATGTTGTAAGCTTCGCCGTATGAGCCGCTTGGATCCTGATAAACCTGCCAGAAGGCATTAACCAAGTCGTATGCATGAATATTGTCGCGCACCTGTTTCCCTTTATATCCGTTAATAATATATTTTCCCCCGGTTGCGATACATTTAACGAGGTAAGCCAAGAAACCGTGTAGTTTTGCTCCTTTGTGTGCAGATCCTGTTATACAAACCGGCCTGAAAATTGCAATTGGAAGATTAAAATAGTGCCCATATTCCCCGGCCATAATATCCCCGCATGCTTTGGATGCGCCAAATAATGAATGAAGGTTACCGTCTAACCTGCCAAAAGATTCATCAACTCCGCCATAGTATTTATGATTTTTGGGTAAATCATACCTGGTTTTTAATTCTTTTAAAGGTAAGCTATTGACCGAATCACCATAAACTTTAGAGGAAGAGCAATGGATAAATATGGCTTTGGGGGATAGTTGCCGGTAAACTTCCAGTAAATTCATTGTGGTTGAAGCATTTAGTTCGAAATCTTCTATTGCATGGTTGGTTGACCACTCATGAGCCGGTTGGCCGGCACATGCCCCGATCATGTCGAATGGCCCATATTTTTTAAATATAGATTTCAGTTTAGGGAAATCCCTAAGGTCTAAGTTTATATGGGAATAATTTGTATACTTTAA
The DNA here is from genome assembly GCA_016186955.1 of Candidatus Daviesbacteria bacterium. Classification (GTDB taxonomy): domain Bacteria; phylum Patescibacteriota; class Microgenomatia; order Daviesbacterales; family UBA10151; genus JACPKP01. Next base: position 103,623 of record JACPKP010000003.1, read on the forward strand.
TTTCAATTCCTTACCAACTGGGGTAGTTGAGCACTCAGGCCCGAATAAGTATTTTCTTGTATTATTATCAATGCCAAAAACCACCCATTTTTTTTTGGCAAAAAACTTTACCATTTCCGAACCAACCAGGCCGTGTGATCCCGTAACCAGTAACCTTTTCATATATTTATTCTTTATGAAAGTTTTAACATATTTGCTATCTCTTTTGCATTAAAGTAACTTCTGCTTGACCGGTTTTGAATTTTTTGACATTTATAAATTTCCTGTTAATTTCATTTTTTACAACTTGGGATTCTTTATCATCAGTCCAGATATTCGTATCTACTAACCAAAACTCTTTTGCGGTGATATTTTCCTTTTTACCGCCAATATACTTGATTGTTTGGGGAGAAAATAGGTTTTTAGTAAGTAAAATATTTTCCCGCTTGGTATAAAAGTAGGTTGAATAAAAAGTAAGGGAGGAGGTATGTGCAATGGGAATTTTTGGGTTCGAGTTTATAATTTGAATGATTGGCTTAATTTTTATTCCATTAAAAAAAGGACCCGTGAGTTGGATGAGAGAGGTAGAGCTTAGTAGGAACAGACATATAAGAATCAGTTTTTTAGATTTAAAAGACGCGAGACCCAAAGCCATAATCATTAAAAAAACCGGTGAATAAACCGAAAACCCTTTCGGTGAAAAGATGGGTATAAAAAAACCCGCCCCGGATAACAATATAAGCGGGATACCATAAACCAGGCTTAAATAAAAACTTTTAATTAACCCTTTGAGAAATAAAACAAGGGAGACAATTGTCAGAGGGATAAATAAAAACAAGTAATACCATGGTAATTTTGGGAAATTGCGCAAGGTAACTTCTCCGATCCCCCCCAGGGTTGGTGAGGCGAGAGATGCCGGCAATGACAATATACTATTGGGGCAGGAGCAACCATTATGAGGTGTTTGTATTGAAAAGAAAAGCCATGGGATAAACAAGATTACTTCAATCATCAAAATGACAAACCATCTACTGCGAAGCTGCGGTTTTTTCACCAGTAAAAATAAAGTTAAAGGAAAGAAAATCAATATTACATAAAATTGTGTATATAACCCCAAAATAGAAACCAAAACAAATAAAATAGTATATTTAAAGTCAGGTTTCTCAAATAGTTTAAGAAAAGATAAACACATTGCGCTGATAAAAAAAATGGCCATGGAATGAAGCCTGGCAGTGGTTGCGAGATAAACTGTAAGAGGGGAAAGCGAAAATAATGCGGCCGCAAGGCTTGCCGCTTTTTTATTGAAGTCTGCCGAAAACCGTGGACTATTAGTCCACGGATGAAGGCGACGGAAAGAAGCGATTTCTGAAAGAAACCGCTCCGATGTACATCGGAGCGGAGCTTCATTAAATCTCTGGGTAATTTTAAACAGTAACAAAATAGTTGCTAAATTAAATAATAGTGAAGGCAGCCTTAAAAAAACCTCATTACTGTTGACCTTTAGCCAAAAATGCATCAGGGTATAATACAAAGGAGGATTATTGTCCGTTAAAACAGCCTCAAAAACTGTTTTTAATGGAAGTTTTGCAATATGGTATGTAAAGGCTTCATCAAACCAGAAATCATGGGATATCAGAGCATAAATCCGGAAAAATAAACCTAAGAAAAAAGATAGAATAAGAATCTTAGTTTCAAACCGGCTGTTTTTAAAGTTCCACCAAAAACCCCACCACCGCTCATTTAAAGTATTTCTTTTTTTAAAAACTAACAGGTAAAAAGGTGCAATAAATAATTGAAAAATTGTAACAACAATTTTTTGCGGTAGATTACCGTAAGTATATATAATACTGAAAGTGGCCTTGTAATAATAATGATATTTTAAAGGGAAGTATGTCGGAGTTGATTTGCTTTTGCCATGATAAACAAAGGTATCCGGGAAATAGACAATTTTGCCGCCTTTTTTTTTAATCCTCAGGCTAAAATCAGGGTCATCTCCATAAAAAAAATATTTTTTATCAATTAACCCAATTTTTTTCAGGGTTTTTTGGGGAAAAATATGAACCAGCCCTTCCAAATAATCAAATTTTTGGCCCTCATTTTTAATAATTACCGGAGTTACTAACCCGGTATAGAAATTAATATTTATGGTTGGCGGGAGCAACCGGTGGGAGTCTTTAGCATAAACTTTGACACCCAAAAGGGCAATGTCCGGATCCCGGTTGAATTTCTCAACTACTTTAACAAAGAAACCCTTTGAAACTGTTACATCGGACTGTATGGAAAAAATCAACTCTCCGCGGGCTTCCTTATAACCGATATTAAATGCCGGCATCCCTAAGTTTTTAGGCAGTTGAATAACTTGAACTCTCGGGAAAAAATGTTTGATTTTAGAGCATGTCTGATCAGTTGAGGCGTTATCCACAACAATTATTTCGTATTTATTTTTGGGGTAATCTGCCCTATTTATTGAATATAGAAGATTTGAGACATCGCGCTTACTATTCCATGTTAAAATGACAACAGAAACAAAAGGAAACCTAGTCATATTTTTTAATGGGTTTTAACATAAAAATTATTTCGGTTGAGGGAAAAATCCAGCAGAAAAAATATTCATATATTTTTCTGGTAAAGTCGTTAATATTGACAATATATTCAAAGGGTTTATAAGGTAAGGCAAATATAATCATTTTTTTTATCAAATTGAATCTGATTTTTGGATTATAGCCGGACATGGTTGAAAGGTAAGTCCCTTTTATATAAAAATCAAGGCTTCTTGAGGAAAAAAAAGTTTTGTGAGTGAGGTCTGTGTACATCCCTTCAGAGGTATAGTGGGGGACTCTGATAAAAATCTCCCCCTCACTTTTACAGATGCGCCAGCATTCTTCGATGAGTCGTTTGGCATTTACTACATGTTCAAAAGCATGGTTTGAATAAATAAAATCAGCATAATTTTTGGGAAAAGGGAGTGATTTTTCCAGATTATGCACAATGTCTACAGATTTATGTTTTATACAGTCAACACCAATAACTTTCTCACCCCTTTTGGGTTTTAATTTATCATTACCACAACCTAAATCCAAAATGATTTTCATTATTTAGCGGATTTTGTTCATTTAAGTTTAAGGTATTCTACAGAAATATTATCTACCCTGAACGCTTTTTCTATAATGAAATTTTGGCTTACTTGTTTTAAGACTTCAGCCCTCTCTTTTGGGTCAACCCAGATTTTTGTGTCAACAAACCACGCGTTTGAGCGTGGAAGCTCCGGTTTTTTGCCGCCAACGATATAAAAAACCGTTGCCGGGGAAAGCGGGTTTTTTGTAAGTAAAATATTCTGTTTGTTTAAATAGTAATTTATTGAATAATATGTATAAGGGGAGGTGTGCACTATAGGCAAGCTGTCCCCGGATACAATATCCGCTACAGACTGCAGCCTGTCACTTTTAAAAAATGGGTGTGTCAGTTGAATAATTGAAACACTAAAAATCAATACTAATATAACCATAGCAACCACTTTTTTGCTGGTTCCCTGAGCCAATATTAAAAAAAATAAGGGGTTGAACACCCCAAAAGCTTTTGGGGAAAATACAGTAAAGAAACTTCCCAAAATTGTTAAAATTGCCAATGGAATCAAGAATATTGATGATAAAAAGGATTGTCTTAAGCCTTTTAAAAAAATGATAAAAGTTAAAATGGCTGTCACTGAAAAAAGAATTATTAGTGCAAAAGGAAGAGTAGGAAAAGCTCTCAGTGTTATGAGTCCCACACCTCCAATAATTGGTGAAACCAAAGATGCGGGAAGTGATAAGAGTGCAACCGGGCAAGCACATTCACTATGATTGATTAGCGCAGAAAGATATAGCCAGGGCAATAAGGGGACTGTAATGGTTGCCAAAATTCCAGCCCAAATTTTTTTACTAAAGCCTGCTTTAAAAGCCAACCAGGAGAAAGGCAGCAATAAAAGCATTAAATAATACTGGGTATAAGCGCTAATAATTCCAAAAAGAGTAAAGAAAACATAATTTTTAAGCACCCTTTTTTTTAACAGAGAGAAAAACAAGCTTGTTAAAAAAATCGCTTCTAACATCCCCAATGCGTGCAACCGGGCTTCTGTTGCCATATAAATTGTCAAAGGAGAAACGGCAAATAACATCGCCGCAATCAACCTGGTGGATCTTCCGATTTGATTTCTAAATTGGAAATAAATTATCTGCATTGCTGCCAAACTGAAAAGCAGCGAAGGTATACGCAGAAGTATTTGATTGCTGCCCAGTTTTAAAACAAAATGAATTATGAGGTAATAAAAAGGGGGGTTGTTATCTGAAAGGGCAGCAGGGAAAAATTGGTTCAGCGGTAACCTGGCCAGGTGGTAGGTAAATGCTTCATCATACCAAAACGCCCGTTGGTTTATTGCTAATACCCGGAGTAATATTCCCAGCATAAAAACCAGCACGAAAGTCTTATCCATTTTTAATGCTGATAATAAATGAACAACTGGGGATATTTTTTAGCTCAGGTAATATTTTGATGACTTTGCCGTAATTTACAGGCAAAGTCCAAACGCCTTTAAAAACAATGTGCAACCCGGCAATTTTGAACATTTTTTCCAGCTGTTTTTCTGAAATAGGTTGCTCAATAGGTTGGTGGGTAACATGCAGCAGTTTGGTCGCCAATTTATGGACTGTCAAGGCACAAGGGATAGGCAATGGTTTATGGACTGTCAAAACCTGTATCTTGGCAACCCGGGCCATCTCATTGATTGCTTTTTGAGGATTTGGGAAATGTTCTAAACTTCCTGCAGAAATTGCCACATCAAAGGTATTATCTAAGAAAGGCAGGTTTTGAGCGTCAGCCAACACTAAATACTTTGCGCCATTCTTTTTGGCTTTTTTTAAAGCATTTAGTGAAAATTCTACCCCTACAGTTTCCGGTGCAAGTTTTTCAATCAAGCCCTCCCCGCATGCTATATCAACTGTTTTATTACCCCGGGCAATCGTTGCCAAAATTTCATATGAACCGTCATTTGGTCCGCCGAAGGTTGTTTGGTGCATTTTATCGTACTCAGCCAGGGATTTTTTTGAAACATTTCCCGAATAAAGCAAGTTCCAGATGCCGTCTATTTTTGGGTATGTATTATGGCATCTTTTACAGCTGGCTTTTAGTTCCTTAATAGTGAAGGCTATTTTACATTTCGGGCATGCCAGGTAATTTATAAACCATTTGTTATCCATTGTTTCGGGCATTTAAGGTTTTTTTAAGGTTTAAAATATTCCAGAAAAAGCCTTTTAAAAGCGGGACTAGCCGGCCTTCTTTAAAATGTATTACATTGAAAGGCATTACCAAAAATATCTGAATCAGTAAAATGTTTATTATATTAGCAGGCGGCATGTGTTTGAGTATAAATCTGAACTTATTTTTGTACCACTGGTAATATTTTTCAGGTTTATTTTTATTCATCGTGACAGTATTACCGTGCCAAAATTTTGCCTCAGGAAGACAAGTGACTTGAAACCCTGATTCTCTTGCCCTAAAACAAAAATCAATATCTTCAAAATAGATTAATGAAAACCCTTCATCTACAAGTCCAATCTTGTTGATAACTTTTTTGGGTACCATCATACAACATCCTTGAACCCAATCAGGTTCTTTTGATTGGTCAGGATTTTTAGCCATGTATATTTGTCCGGTCCATCTATTAAACATAAACCCGGCAGAAATAATTTTTTTGGGGTTGGATTTTAAAAATATCTTTCCTCCCAAAACCCCAACTTCTGGATTTTGTTTTAGGTAGTCTGTCATAATTTTGAAGCTGTCTTTTCCAAAAACCACGTCGTCGTTGGTGATTAGAATATATTGACCGGTTGATTTTTTAATGCCTTGGTTGATAGCTTTTGCAAAACCCAAATTAGTTTTATTTTTTATAAGTTTAACTTTAGGAAATTTTATTTTAATCTTTAAATCAGACCCGTCTGTGGAATTGTTATCTATGACAATAACCTCCAATTGAGACTTTGGGTAATTAAGGTTTTTAATGGATTTAAGGCAATCAAGGGGTTCTTTGCCGCCATTGAAGTTTGGGAATATGATTGAAATTTTAGGTGATGTCATCCCCAAAATACTAACCTAAATCAGTTTATTTTTCCAGGTGGTGGGAGTTGATCCGGTGGTCAGTTCAAGTTTATCAAGATATTGAAACTTTTGTGGGCCCACACTTTTGGCCCATTCCACCATTTTTGCCACACCCTCCTTCAGGGGTGTTTGGTTTTTAAAACCTAAAAGTTTTTTGGCTTTTGTATCGGTTGAATATGCCATTTTGACTTCCTGGGGTCGGTCTGGAACAAAAATAGGTTTTAGGTGTTTTGGGATATCGTTTAAATTTGTTACAAAATGGGATAGTATTTCATTTGCCAGTTCATTGATGGTGTATTCTTTGGATGGGCCGACATTAATTATCTCCCCGGCGGTTTTTGATAAAAAACCAGCATTGGCTATATAAGGGGTGACATCATCAATAAAGCTGAAAGCCCTTTTTTGCTGCCCATCACCATAAATATAAAAATTTTTACCTTGCATCAGGCAGTTTATAAAAATTGCCACTACATTTCTGTAGGGATCAGCCAGGTTTTGCTTTGGGCCAAAGACATTATGGGGCCTAATGATAGTGTATTCAAAGCCATAGACTTGGGATAAAACTTTGGTTGCATCTTCCATAGCAGCTTTTGATATCCCGTATATATCTACAGGTTTTTTGGGTATGTTTTCTGAGAAGGGAGGTTTTTGGTCACCATAAACACTCATGGAAGAGGTCATCACCACCCTTTTGGTTTTAGCTTTAACTGCACCCACTAAAATGTTAAGCGAGGCATTCAAATTACGCTCCGTTGCCCTGACCGGAGTGAATTGGCTTCTGCCTTCTGTTGCATCAGCAGCCAGATGGTAGATAAGTTGAGGTTTGATTTTGACAATCAAAGCAACTGTTTTGGGGGTATTTCTAAGATCCAGTTTGGTAAATATACTCTTGGGGTTTACATTGCGCATGTAGCCGCCCGAAAGATCGTCCACCCCATAAACTTGATGTCCTATCCTGATGAGATGATCAACTAAGTGCGAACCCATAAATCCAGCAGAGCCTGTGATAAATATACGCATAATTCAAAATGCAAAATTCAAAAGGTAAAAGTACAATTCAAAAGTAAAAAGCTTTCAAACTTTTGAATTTTAACTTGAAATTTTAACTTTTGATTTTTGACCTTTGACTTTTTCAGGGTATAGTTTCGCCATTTGCTCCCTTGAGAATAGCATAAAGATGCCGTTTTTGCTTTTGTAAGTTGTTTTGCAGATGGGACATGAAAGAGTTTTGGTGGATTTATGGTAATTTAAGCCTGGTTTCTGTTTACAATTGGGACAAGCTAAAAGTTCAAATAATTTCTGTTCAGAAAGTCGCTCGCCACCTTCAAAAAAACCGCGAGTCCTTCCACGCGACTCGCTTGGAGTTTGTCTCGCGCCGTAAAAGTTCTCGGATGTGATGTTATGTGGTGCGCTCGACTGCACTACATTTTTTTGAATTGGTGGCTTCGCTTCTTTCTCTGATTTTTTGCATAAAGCCTCTATTCCTCCGCCTAAAATCTGCAAAAGGATGTTTTTATATAATGGGGGATTGAGCCAGCCCCGTACCGGATGGTACTGGGGCCAACCTTTTTTTGGTGTTTTGATTTGCACACTAATTGGGCCATAAGGGAAAGCCTTTAATGTGGCTTGAACTGCATCAAATACATTTAGGGTTTTTTCCCAGGTTTTTAAAGAAAAAGCTTCCTCTAAGATATTATTTTCAATCTCACTTTTGCCTATTTTGGAAATGAAATGCAAGACAAGCAAGCTCCTGAGGATTTTTTCAAACCAGCGCAAGTTCCTGTCCCTTTGCCATAAATTCAAGTTGATCATTTGGGCAACTGGCTCTTCATTAAAATAAAAATAACCTCCCGGCGCCAACACCCTATATATCTCTTCCAAAACCGGTTTTGGGTCAGGAAAATGATGGAGTGTTTCAACAGTGAATATAAACGGTAGGGAGTTTGTTTTAAATGGCAAATTATAAACATCACAGCAAACCCGAAACGGCATTTTTTTAAAATGCAGCTTGTCTTTATAGTGGTTAGCAAGTAGAAGCGTGTCATATGAGATGTCTGTGGCAAATCCCTGGGTTTTATATTGATCTTCCAAAAACATTGCCCCTTGCCCAATTCCTGAGCCAATTTCTAAATATGGCTCCAAAGTCATTTCATGTGAAATTAAAGATTTAAAATATCTTTTGTAATCTTTAACCCTGCCGCGGATTATAGATAAATTTTGTTTATAAGATGGTTCACCAGGATACATAACTTCCTGCCCTGCAAATTGTTTAGCCAGCTTACGCCTGAAGTTTACTTCTCCCTGTTGGTTTCTCAGGTTTTGCAGGTTTGACATTGCAGCAATTGTAACATTATGTATAATCTAGAAAAATAATGCACGTTTTATTGGTTAGTCCTTTAAATCCCAGAGGTTTTGTAAAAAAGTCAAAGCTTAGGTTTCTCAATGGCGAAAGTACTTACACCGAAGCTTTATTAAAAAATCCTCCCAAAGGGGTTGAGTATACTTTTTACTCGGATGCCCTGAAAAAAGGGTGGATTAAACATACATTGTGGCAAAAACCCCTTAACTGGTTAATCAAGTTCAGAGTTTTACCCCTCTCCCCGCAAATTATTTGTTTTAAACTCAGAAAAAATTTCGACCTTGTCCATTCCTTAGGCCATGGTCTAAAAATTTCAGGAAATCACCCGCCTGTTGTGCTTGCAGATTCATCAGGTAATTATCAAATGGTTAAAGGGTACATGGGGTGGGGTGAAGCAAGGATTAAAGTAACCTATTTGATTAAAAGGTTTGTTGTAAAATTTTTAAAATTATACGACCAGGAGTTAAATATTAAAGATGCAAGACTGATTGTTTGGTCGGAAGCTTCTAAAAAAGATCATATCAGGTTTGGAATTAAAGAAAATAGGATTATAACCATCCCGCCAGGACTGCATAAACCCCTTAAAATGAGGAAAAAAATTCCATCTCTATTTAACATCCTTTTTATAGGCACATGGTTTGAAAGGAAGGGTGGAAATATTTTATTAAAAGTTTATGAGCAGCTGGTTAAAAGATACCCCGGAATAAGCCTGACCATAGTTACAAATATACCTAGTAATACCAAACTGCCTGAAAATACCTACCACCGGGATTTTCTTCCCAGAAAGGAGATATTTGAATCACTTTACCCAAAAGGTAGTGTACTTGTACTGGTTCCGCCCAAAGCAGAAGGGTTTGGGCTAACGGTTTTGGAGGCTGCATCCTTCGGGATTCCTGCAATTGTTTCCAGGGTGTATGCTTTACCGGAAGTGGTGGAGGATGGCAAAAACGGTTTTTTAATTAAGCCGGGAAGTATTAAGGAACTTGAAAAGGCGCTGGAAAAATTAATTACTAACCCTGAACTTACAGCAAAGATGGGAAGGGAGGCAAAAAAGAAATTTTTAAAGCATTTCTGGATTAAACAGACTAACAAAAAATTATTTAAAGTTTACAAAGAAGCCTTCTATAACAGTAAGCATAGACTCTAATTAGCTAAACCCTCCATCCCATAAATATCTTACCCTTTTTTTTGGAACAAAATAATTTTTCCTGTCCCTTATAGTATGGAGGAGATCAGCAATAAGGGTAACGAGGATCAGTACAGGTTTGTAGCGGGTATATGACCAGATTAAATCCTTAAAACGGCGCTTATAATAAAACCAGGTAGACGTATTTTCTATAGTTAACTTTTTTACCTCCTTTTGTACTGAGTCTTTCTGGGAGATAATAATACTGTGTTTATAAATAGTTGCCTGATACATTTTAATCCTGCAAAACTTTATATTTAGCCCTGTTTTTATGCAATTTACCATAAATGCTAAGTCTGCGATTGGAGTATTGGGGAAAAGGTTTGATTTGGCGAGCGAGCTTTTTCTAATTAAAAACCCCAGTCCGCAGGCGCCATGAATAAAGACATCCAATACACTTTTGCCATAATTTTGGCCGGGCCCAACATAGTTATAATGGAGTGCTCTTTTACCTTCATATTTAACTATGCCTCCGCAAACAAGCACATCAATTTCCTGGTGTTTTTCCATCGTTTCCACCGCTTTTTCCAGTCCTTGCGAAAATATCGTGTCATCATCGGGTAGGATTACTGCGTATTTGCCCCGTGCCAGGAGCAGGCCTTTGTTAGTGGCATGGACATTGTTAAGATCAGGTTCTGATAAGAAAATATCAATTAATTTAGACCTTTTGGCTACTTTTATAGTTTGGTCACTAGAGTTTCCGTCAATAACAACCAATTCATCCCCTTTTTTTCTGAGCGATCTGTATATCTTAAGCGCTTTTTTGAAATACTTGACTCTGTTTTTAGTGGGGATAATAAAACTGACTCTTTTAGTCAATAAATTGTCAATGTTTTTAACGGTTTTCATTAAATTTCTCAATATTCCATAATATCCAGACAGTCAACTTATACCACAAAAAGGCTAAAGTCAGCATTGGGTGGTTAATCAGTTTCCGCCAGGATTTTATCCAGACCGCCAGCCTGTAAGCAAGATTGGATTGGATAGTAAGAGCTTTTGGGTGTTTTTTCTGGTAGTTTTTTATGTTTCTAATATAGTAGAGCTCTTTCTGCAGCAGCTTTGAGAGAGAATCTTTGGATTCATGATGGGTGATGAGGGAGATACGGGAGATTTGGGTAGAGTAACCTGCTTTGGCAAATCGTAAGGTTAAATCCCAATCTTCTGCTGCAATCAGCTTAGGGTCATAGCCTCCAATTTTCAAAAAATCCTTCTTTGGGAAAAATCTGGCGCCCAAAAGCCAGGTTGCATCATGATAGCAATTGCGCTCTAGCGCTAAAGCCCTGCCCCAAAAAGTGGTGCCTTGGGAATGCTCTTTGAGAGCAAGGATAGGGTATAGGGTATAGGGTATAGGGTATAGGTAGAAAGAAATACATTCTGTAACAGTATTTGATTTAAGCTCCATGTCTGCGTCAATAAATAACAGATATTTACCTTTAGCAATTTGAGCACCAAAATTACGCTGAGTTGAGCGTTCAGAGCCTTGCAGAAAGACTTTTTTAGTAAATAATTTTGCTAATTTGACTGTTTTATCTTCTGAAAAATTATCAACTACAATTATTTCAATCTTCCCTCCATATTTTTGCCTTTTGATGGATTTTAAGCACCGCCCAATATTTTGCTCCTCGTTTTTGGTGGGTACGATAATAGAAACAGTTGGGTATATTTTCATTTTTGATGATGTTGGTATGCAACTTTTTCAATTAACTTCAAGCTCATTTTTTTGGATTTTTCCCATGTAAATTTTTTACTCCATGCCAAAGCCCCTTTTTTGAGCCTGCTGTATTTCTTCTGGTCATTTAGTAAATTGAGTATATTATTTGCAAGCTCTAAAGGTGTATTATCTTTACAAATTACCCCTGAAATACCATGTTTTACAGAATCAACCAGCCCGGGAGATGAGTAAGCCATAACAGGTGTCCCAACACTGTTAGCTTCTATATTTACAAGTCCCCAGCCTTCCCGTGCCGAAGGATTGATTAGAAGATGTGAACGGGAAAGCAGTTTGAATTTATCTTTTTCTGAGACATATCCCCAGAATTTCACTTTTTTTGATATGCCAAATCTTGCAGCCAGTTTTTTCAATTTCCTGGTATAGATTGTTGTTTGGGGTTTTCCTATGACCCAAAAGCGGAAGTCACCCAGTTTATCTAAAAAAGAGTAGCATTTGAGCGCATCTTCAATGCCTTTATCTTTTGACAAAGCTCCCAGAAACATAATCGTCCATTGTTTGTTTTTATGTATTTTTTTAAATTGAATTAGTTTAATCGCGTGGTTAATAATGTAGATCCTGTCAGGTTTAATACCAAGATTGACCAGGTCTTTTTTAGTAGAAGGTGAACCAGTCCAAAAGGGTATACCGGTGTAGATTTTAAAGATTAGAGGTTCAAGTACGTATCCCAGTAGTCCAAAGATCCAACTGAGAGGCCATTTTAGCTCATTCATAAACCAGACCTCTTTTGCTACCTCTTGAATCACTGCCAGCTTTTTTATTCTAATATAAAGCGGGGTAAAAAACGGCAGGCCATGGAATTGATCAAACACCAGATCAAATTTAGACTGATTTCTTAAATAGTAAAAACAAGCAGCTATCTGGACTCCCAGATACTCGTGCCCGCTTCTTAAAATATTGACCCCATCGAGTGTTTCCTCTTTTGCAGCGCCTTGGAACCGGGAAGAAAATAGGTATACAGTATGTCCTGCTGCTATCCAGCCTTTGGCATGCTCATGGGTAACCTGTTCTGCGCCTCCTGCCAAAGGGTGTTTAGGGTCGCGCCAGGAAAGAATTAGTATGTTCATCACCCTATATTTACTCTAAAGTTAAGCTCCGGGTCAAATACCCATCTTCTTTTATTTTTGTCAGAATAATAATGCATCAGTTTTAACCTGTAAAAAACCGCCAAAGTATCCCAAAGTATCCGGAATATTGTTATATAAAAGTTTTTACCTGTAACAGCTGAAGTATTGCCAAACTCCAGTTTAATCTCCACCGGAGCTTCAAAAATCCTTTTAAACCCTGTATAATTTGCAACAGCCAGTATTTCGATATCAAATGCGTAAGTTTTAACAAGCAGGCGGGGGAGCACTTTTTCCAAAACTTCTCTCCGGAAAAACTTCAGCCCTACCTGGGTGTCTTTGACCTTTAAGCCGAATAAAACCCCTGTTAAAACCTGGTATCCGATTGAAAGGATCCTTCTTTGCCATGGATAAATAACTTTAGAGACGGGATGCCTTTTTGACCCTACCACAATATCAGCCCCATACCACTCAAAATGTTCCAGCAGCATTGACAACCCGTTTGGGTTTAAATCCATGCCTGAATCTATAAAAGCGATAATATTTCCTCTGGCTTTAGCCATCCCAAAGCGGATAGCGTAACCCTTACCTCTATTGGTTTCATATCCGACCACTCGGACACCAGGATTTTTTTTGGAAAATTCGGCTGCTTTTTGGAGTGTTTTGTCTGCGAATCCGTCTACCACACAGATCAACTCTGTTTTGTACCTAAGCTTGTCCAGGATTTGTTTAATCCTGCGCAGGTCTTTGATAATGGTTTTTTCCTGCTTGTAGGCAGGTATAATAATAGATATCAGGGTTTTTCTCATTGGCTGCACCTTTTATAACCTTTTTTCTTATCCAGATCAAGTGTTGTTTAAGAGTTATCCACAGTTATCCACAACCGCTATTTTTTGCCCAAAAGATTTTTAAGGCAAGATGGTTTAATTGGTATATCAAGCTAATCATGCTCCAATATCCCCCAAAATAAACTCCAGGCTGCCCTAAATTTTACGTATTTTTTGCTATGGGATCTGCAAATCTTGACAAATAGTTTTTTATATGCTATCTTTTGAGCAGATGCTTAATTTTAGATTCAATACAAGAAGTAAATCAGGTATGGCCATAAGAAGAAGGCAGATAGGAAACCGTGATTCTATGGAAAGTCATGTCAGGAAAGTTTTAACAGACCTTGATCAGAGGTTGATACTGATGGTCAGGAACTGAAAGTTCTTTAACAGCACAAAAAAAGAGCATTACTACCGCAGACGGACTCGAATAGCAATGCTCCTTTATTAATTACGAAAATAACCTCAAGAGCAGTTAAAAGTTATTTTCTATATTTAGAATATTCATAAAACTGCTTTGTTGTCAAGTAGTCATTTTTGGGAGATTATGGATCAGTATCGGGGGTTTGTCTAGGGCAGGGACAAGTCCCCGATATTGGTCCCTAACAGCGGGAGGAGATTTGACAATACACCCTTCGGCTGCGCCGGAGCAGGGCAGGGTCCAGTCTCCAATCTGAATTAGCACCACGGGTTGTCGTCTTGACACAGTATCAACTTTGTGTTTTAATATAAGGTTAGATACTCAAATTTGTCTTTTCCAAATATAGTTTTAAATAAATAGACCTCTATCCTAAATGAAATTTCACTTTTCACTTTAAATTTATGGCTAATACACGTTCATTCAAACCTGCCCGCAACACTTCAGAGACTGTAGAGGATATGGTCGGAAAACCTGTGGAACCGGAAAACCACAACGGTTACCGTTCCAACGGTTACGGTGAGCGGGATTATTCCACACGGGATGTCCCTACGGAGCAGGTGGCAGGTTACCTGGATATTATGCCGGAAGGCCACGGGTTTTTAAGGCCAAAATATATCCCAAGCGACCGCGATGTCTATATCTCTGCCAGTCAGATTAGGCGTTTTAATTTACGGCCCGGGGATTTTGTTGAAGGCGGGGCCAGGCAGCCTAAAGAAAATGAGCGTTATTTCGGGCTGCTCCAGGTGGATAAAGTTAACGGTAAAGATGCCGAGCAGCTGGTTGCTTTGGACCAGGGTTCTGGCCGGGGAAAAACTAGACGGGTGAGGTTTGAAGACCTGACTGCGATTTACCCAAACCGCAAGTTGAAGCTTGAAACCGGGAAGGCTCCACTGTCCCAGCGGGTTATAGACTTGATTGCTCCGATCGGTTTTGGACAGCGTGGTTTGATTGTTTCCCCCCCTAAAGCAGGTAAAACTACAATTTTGAAAGATATTGCAGCAGGTATAGCCAAAAACCATCCCGATGCAGTGCTTATGGCAGTCTTGGTAGGCGAACGTCCGGAAGAAGTTACTGACATCTCCCGTTCAATTAAAGGCGACGTAATCGCTTCAAATTTTGATGAACCGGCGGAAAACCAGACTAGGGCTGCAGAAATTGCCCTGGAGCGTGCAAAAAGGCTGGTCGAAGAAGGTAAAGATGTGATCATCCTGTTGGATTCTGTTACCAGGCTTGGCCGTGCCTATAATCTGGTTGTCCCGCCATCCGGCAGGACCCTGTCAGGGGGTTTTGACCCGGTTGCGCTTTACCCTCCCAAGCATTTCTTCGGGGCGGCCCGCAATTGTGAAGAGGGCGGTTCTTTGACCATTATCGGGACAGCGCTTGTTGACACCGGTTCAAGGATGGATGACTTAATTTATGAGGAGTTTAAAGGCACTGGGAATATGGAGTTGCACCTGGACCGCCGCTTGGCTGAACGCAGGATTTATCCGGCTATAGATATAGAAGCTTCATCTACCAGACAGGAACAGCTGCTGTTTAAAGAAGATCTGTACAGGCAGATTATTGTGATGAGAAGGATGCTGGGGATCCTAAATGGGGAAGAAAGGACAGCGGTATTTTTGGAAAGGCTTGAAAAAACTGCAGATAATGATGAGTTCTTAAGCTCACTCAAAGACGTTAAGTAATACCACCCTTTGTCAAGTTGACACCTCATTGACAGTCTCTGTTAAAATACTTTGAAGAGGCCTTTAAGGTTATTAAGGCAGTTAAGTAATACCTTAAGCAAACTTAATCCTAAATGAATTCTACCAAAGATGATTTAGCCTCACTTTTAAAATTTTTAGTCATCTACCAGTCCAGAAAAACTCGTGTATTTGGCGCTAATTTCGAACGGTTCAAAAACACTTCAGTAGAGGTTTTGATGCACCGGAGAGGAAAGCTGCAAAAATCAGTATTCCATACTTCAATGATAGGGTTGGCTTCAGTCGGGGTTTTAACATCAGGAGTTTTAGGGGGTAATTCCCTGGTTGCTTCTTCCCTTCCCGGAGTGGGCGGGCCTGACCCAAGGATTATTGAGACATATGACCCTAATGCTTCGGGCGTCAGCTTGGATTCCCTGATCGATTTCCATACTGATATTTCCCAAAAACCCCGGTCTGAAATTTTGGAATATGAGGTTAAAAGCGGTGAAACCATTTCGCAGATAGCTGTAAAATTTGGCATATCGGTTGAAACCATTAAATGGGCCAATAACCTTGACTCTGTGCACACCATAAAACCAGGCCAAATCTTAAAAATACTGCCTGTTTCAGGCGTGATGCATACCGTAAAAAGCGGTGATACCCTGGAATCAATTGCCAAAAAATACTCTGCAGAGGCGCAGGCAATTTTGGATTACCCTTTTAACGACGTACCGGATGATTTTAAACTGAAGATAGGACAGGTGTTGGTTATACCTGACGGTGCTCCTCCTGAAACTAAGGTAAAACCCAGGTTACAACCGCAATATATTGCCCAGGGTCCATCAACCCAATTTAGCGCACCGGGTGGGGGTAACTTTATTTGGCCGACTACCTTACAAGGCATTTCACAATATTTTGCCTGGTACCATCCCGGGATAGACCTGCCAAACAGGTCTGCGCCGCCTATTCTGGCATCAGACGGGGGGACTATTATTGTTGCCGGATGGCCTGATAACTATGGGTATGGCAACAGGATAGTCATAGACCATGGGAATGGCTACCAAACCCTTTACGCGCATTTATCAAATATCTATGTCTCTGCGGGTCAGACAGTCTCAAGGGGACAGGCGATAGGCCAGATGGGTTCTACGGGCCGTTCTACAGGGACACACCTGCATTTTGAAATCCATTTCAAGGGAGTAGCTGTCAACCCTCTGGCAATTTTGAAATAGGAGTATACTTAGCACATGGGCCGTTAGCTCATTTGGTAGAGCGTCTGGCTGGCAGTCAGAAGGTGACCGGTTCAAGCCCGGTACGGTCCACTTAAAAATATATAATTAAATTATGGCAGAAACTGATATTACAACCAAAAATCAGGCCTTGCAGCCCCAAGCTGCAACTTCTGGAGGGGTGAAGGCAGCAAAAAATGGTGTGGAGGAAAGGGTTATCCGCATCCAGGTTATAGGAGGCGTGGCAAACGGTGATTACCCCTCATCTGATTTTCAGACTGCTAAAAGAACGTGGGAGGCTTTTGTAGAAGCAGGCATTGAGCCCCAATTTTTAGTTGCTAATGGGCTGCATGAGGGGCACAATTACCAGGTTTCAGAAGTTTCTACCAGGCAGTTGCTCAAAAAAGGAGGAGTAATCAACTTGATAGGGGAATCAAGGGCTACTGAGGAAGCTTTGCTGGCATATAATTATACTAAGTCACAGGCTCAAGCTGACAATAATTTAATCAGTGGTACAGATAAAAAGACTGCTTTAGTTAAGGTAAGCCAGGAACTGGGTAAGTTTGATGAAGCAGGAGAAATCGTAGAGGCAACTGTGATATTGCCTGAAAAACAGCAGAAAATTGCTGAGCCTAACTCAAACTAATCGGGCTTGTAGGCAAGTGGTATACCGGTACATTCGCATTGTACAGTCCCGGGTTCGATTCCCGGCAAGTCCACACAATATGAACATTTACAATTTGTAGATATCATGACTGCCAATTTTATGAAATAAAACCTTTCCTTGCCCCATAAATTCAAATATAATCCTATCTTTATAATTTATAGAAAATGCCCATAAACCTTCTAATTGACCAGTAAGTTTATGGGTTTTTGACGTAGGGGAAAATGGATCCTTTTTAAATAATTTCTCTGCCTTGATAGCCTGTTTCTGTATCTTTGGGGTGAGTTTTTTAAATTGTTTGACAAAATTACTTGAGTACTCTATTTGAGTAATAGCCATCAAATTAAATCAGAGAGTGAGCCTGTTTTGATAGTTTTGTCTTCTTTATACTCTTTTCTGCCTTCCTCTACCACCCGGAGTGTATCCGCCACTTCCGCCTCGTAGGCAATTCTTCTCAGATTCTCTAAAGCCTTATAATCAATTATTGCCACATCTGGTTTATTGTTGGATAGCACAACCACAGGCTCCTTAGTTTTTTTGACCCTATCAAAAACCTTACGGTAGTTTTTTTGTATATCAGATACAGAGACTGTATTAGGCATCAATGTAATCATAATATGTATAATATTACATAAAATTTTATATGTCAAGGGGTTGGTGAAGGAGAGGGAGTATTTTTAGGTGATGGTTTAGGGCTAACTTTGACAGCTTCAGGTGTAGCGATATTTTCCGGTTGTGGCAGGTTCAGAACTTTTGGCAGCTGTTTTTTTTGGAGGGCGCCTTTTTCTTCCTGGGGGATATTCTGCTTAGCGCTGCCGGTTGCAGTTTTATTGCCCTCAGATTTAATATCAGATAGCAGTTTGCTGGCTGTATCATAGTCTTTATCTTTGGGGTTTAATAAAGATATTAATGCTTTCACGGTAAGCTCGGCGCCTGCAAAATCCCCCTTATCTTTCTGGGTTGCTGCAAGGCGGTAATAAGCAATGGTAAGATCCGGTTTTAAATTGATAGCATCAGTGAAAAACCTGATAGCCAGGTCATAATTTTTGATAGAACGGTGGATTTCCCCAACGCTAAACCTTAGCAGCGGGTTTAACGGGTCTCTTAATATTGCTTGCCCGTATGAATCCAGCGCAAAACTGAGGGCGTTTTGCGCCACACCGGTGATTTGCCGGTATATTGAACCCAATATTTCATAATTGGTGCTGTTTCTCGGGCTTAAAAATATGGCATTTCTCGCCTCACTGATTGATTGTGATAAAAGCTGGCTGATGTCCTGTTTATCCTGGTCTGTCAGGGAGCCGGTGGGGGAGGCCTCGCTCGGGCCTTTGGCGGCTGCAATCCCGTTAGCCAAGGCAAAATCAACCTGGGCGAGGTTAATCCTGTACAGGTCAATTTGGGAGTTTAATTGTTTGGCTTGTTGCAGCCGGTAGTAGGTGTCAGGGCCTTTTTTATAAATTGAATCCAGCGCCAGCCGGTGCTGGTAGTCGGCAAGCGCCACCCGGTATATATTACTGGCGGCTGCTGCCACAAAAATAAATACTACTATTAGCAGGGTAATTGGCAAAACATCACCGGCTATCAGGTTTTGCATTGCCTGGGGATCCAGCCTGGATGCCTTGATACCCAAATGCCATTCTTCCGCCTTGCCGGCCATTTTATGCATTGCCACCAGCATCGCCCATATAGTAAGTGTTACCACCATAGTTGTTGGAGTAGAAACATGCATGGCAAGCAGTATCAGGGCAGCAATAGCGCTAATGGAAAGGGACGCCGCAGCCAGGTTATTCTCAGGCTGCATCAGCCCCCTGGCCCCTAGCTTAAATACTGTAAATGACAGGTATAAAAAGGCCAGAAAACCTGTGATTCCTAGTGTCCCTAAAATCTGTAGGTATTCATTAAAAGCGCTGTCAAAGCGTAAATTCCAGAATTTGGTCATGTTAAATTCAATTGGTTTATTTTTGGTGAAGTTAAACAGGTAAGTACCAGGGCCTGTGCCTAAAAATGGGGCATCACGGAAAGCGGAAGCGGATATCTGCCAGGAGATAGCCAGCGGCAGTTGGATCTCCTTTGGAAAATCCAGCCGTTTTTGGAAAAAGGGGTTAGCGGGTTGGCCTGTTTTGATAAAACCCAAAATTAAAATCAGCGCTGCAATACAAAATGGGATGGCGGCATAGATAACACTACGTTTAATACGTTCCAGTTTAGCTGTAAAAAATGTCAACCCTAAAACTGCCAAAGCAGCCGTACCTGTTGCCATGTCTCCAATCAAAGCTATGGCGGCTGCAAACAAACCGGATAATATAATAGCTAAATACAGCGGTATAAAATTATTCGGGTTGGCTATTGAAAGCAATGTTACCGGCAGCATCAACACCAGCAGTGTTGATGCGGAAAAAGAGGATCCTGTAGGGGTAAAATTGACAGTTTGCGCAAAGGGAAGGGGAATATACCAGTTGAAATAAGATACAATACTAACAGCGGCTACCAATACTGCAGAAGAGAGTAGACTATAGTATAAAGCTTTAACCTGGGTTCTGGATTTGATATTGGATACAAGGATAAAATAGAACAGTATGTAAGTGATAAAGCTGACTATTGAACCATGGACCCTGGGTAAATTGCCAAAGATTGCCACTGGCTTTGAATCTGTAAAAACAGTGGACAACACCAACACTGCAAGCAGTAACACAAGGGGTAGGTCAAGAGGGGTTTTGGTCACTACCACCTTGCCCTCTAAAACCCACTTCAGCGACCACAGCAAAAGTAAAAGCAGGACAGTTACTGATAAAAAAATAAGTTTGGGGATGTCAAAAAATTCTGTCGTAAGGGGGACAAAAATAAGCGGGGTGATAAAAATTACCAACACCATCAAAACTGTCATCAATTTACTTACCCATGTTAATAAAGCTTGTTTCATAATCTTAAAATTTGATCTTTCCAATCATCGGATAAAAGCAGTAAATTGTCAACCCTTTTACCCAAGATTTTATGGCGCTCCTGTTACCGGGCCATATCTAGCTGCGCCACCATCATTATATAAAGCCTTAATTTGGGTGGCAGTTAGGGCATAGTTATAGATCCTGGCATCATCAATCTGGCCGTTTAAAGGTTGTTGGTTGGATTGAGAGTTGCCTAACTTGGCATTCACATTAGGACTAGTATTGGCAACAGCAGACTCTGCTTGGCTTAAAGAACCTTCCTGGACACCATTAACATATATATAATGAACATCAGCATCACTATCAAATACCGCTGCCATATGATACCAGGTTCCCGTAGCGGCAGTTGTACTGGTGGCGCAAACATTTCTTCTGGAGGAACCAGAAGTGCCTGTCCTGAAGCTAAAGGCGAAATGGTTTGCTGTACAAACAGTACCAAGGTTATCCATCCAGACCTGAGCTCTGATGAAGCTTGCAACATCTGCCACTGGTTCATAGTAAAGTGAAGAATTCCCTAAAGCGGTAATATTCATCCAGCCGCTGATAGTATATTGGCTCAAACCTTTAACACTAAAAGAGCCCAAATCCACATAATCATCATTTCCATCAAAGTTAAGGGAATAATTCCTCTTACCTGAATTACTGCCTGATGCACCACCCCAGGCAGATGTTGATGTTGAACATGTGCCAACTGTAGTTGTTCCACCAGAACCGAGGGTGATTGTACCTGGATAGCTGTTACCTGAGGAATCATTAATAGTTGTCCCCTGGCACTCATCCATCTTCCAGTGGGCAACAGGAGCCCCCCTGTTATAATCCCAGGCAATTTGGGCCGGAGTCCTGGCATAAGTAAATTCTTTTAACCCATCAATAGTCCCATCAAAAGTACTACCACTAGTAATATCATAAGTTGCCACAGCTATAAAAGCCGGATTAGTATTGGCAATTGTGCCTACAGCTGTAGTGTCTGTATCTTCCAGCTTGCCATTAACGTATAGTTTGTGCGAGTCATTCACACTATCATAAACACCAACGATATGATACCAACTGTCTCCAGCAGCTACAGTTGTAGAACAAAGGGTAGCATCAACCCCGTTATTAGCAGTATCAAAAACAAAGGAAAAATTCCCGGCACTACACCGCAGTCCACCATCAATTTGAAGTCCTATTCTAGGCGCACTTCCCCCTGCATTCTGTTCCTCATAAATTTCTCTATCGCCTGATCCAGGTATAGTGTTGGGTTTTACCCATGCTTCAATTGTTACAGCGGTCTGGTTTTTTACTGTAGCGGTGGTTGGTACATTTACATACGTTGTATTACCATTAAACTTTAAAGCCCCACCAATTTTACCTACCACTACCGTTGGGGTATTAGTTATAGTTCCAGCGTAACCGTTGCCTGAAGTATCGTAAGCACTTCCTGAATTAGCTTTTTCTTCAAAATCATACCTTAAAAGTGGTTCTGCACAGGAAGTAGAATCCCCAGGCACACAATATTCCTGGTTTGCAGCCTGGACCTGATAAGAAGAATTATCAGACAAAGCCCCTAAAACCTGGGATGAGCTTCTATTCATGTCCAGTTTTACCTGCTCTGCAGTTAAAGCCTGGTTATAAACTTTAGGCTCATCTATTGTCCCTGCAAATAAATTAGACCCTGCATTTTCTGCGCCAATATCCAAAATAGTAGTAGGGTTTTGCAGGGTAGTGGGGATAGAAGTGGTGTTACTGGCATCTTGTACTCCATTAATATATAGTTTGACAGAATTTGCGCTGGAAAATACTCCGGCTACATGATACCAGGTGCTAGCCGAGAGTTTAGTTGTCCCGGTTGTCGTGATAATAGAAGGTCCTGTAGAATTCACAACTGACATATTCAAATAGACACCTCCTATGCCGGTATCAATATACAAACAATATGCAGAGGTAGCAGCAGTGCCTGTGTATTTACAGATAATGTCATGGGTAGAGGAGGTATCAGCTAAATTAACCCAGGCTGATAAAGTCAGATCACCGGTAATTTTTAAAGCAGCCACATCAGATGGCATAGCCACATAATCATTTGTCCCATCAAAGATCAATGCTTTACCAAACTTGCCTGAATTAGTCCAGCCAGAGGTGGAAGTAGCAGGCACTGCCATGCCAGACTGAGCTCCATCTAGAGCAGATCCTTGGGATCCTGAATTACAGGCATCATTTGTCCCTCCAGAGCAGGTATTATCTGCTCCCTGCTCAAACTTCCAATGCCCCAAAGGCGTCCCCACAGGGGAACCTGGCGCAGGGTGCCCGGCATTCATGTCTTCTATAATTTGAGCAGAAGTCCGGACATAATTATAAATTTTAACTTCATCAATCTTTCCATTAAAGAAAGAGGAACCAACTAGACTACCTATTCGGAAACTATTCAATACAGTGTTAAAAGCAGTAAAACTTGTATTTTGGCCAACCAACACACCATTTAAATAAAGTTGAATAGTTGTTGAGCCATTAAAGACTCCTGCCAGATGGTACCAGGTTTTAGTAGAAACCGTATTGGTAACATCAAAGTCATTATTCCAACCAAAGTATCTTATTTTTTGGGTCCCGGCATCATTTACCAACTGTAACCCATTAGCACCATTATCTGTTCCTTCTGTACCATAACGAAAAATGGTCGCTTGAACATTGTTACTTGGTAGAGAGTTAGCATAAAACCAAGCCTCAATTGTTCTTGGTTTAGAACCGCTTGGAAATGTAGAATCTGATCCGGCAATAAATGCAGAACTCCCGTCAAAACTTCCTGCTTTGCCATATTTACCAATAGTTACAGTTGCCGAAGTGCTTGTTCCGTTTATTCCATTCCCTGATGAATCCTTAACTTCTCCTGAAGTTCCATTCCAGCTTGGTTCCTCCATCTTCCAATACCCCACTGGCCCTGGAGCAAAGTTATACAGCTGGGAGACTTCAGCAGGAGAGATGGCTCGATTATAGACTCTTACTTCATCTACTCTGCCTTGAAAATTAAATCCACCACTGGTCGAGCCAATTCTCAAGGCGTTGGTATCATTAACTACAGAGGTAGTAGTTGAGGAGGATTCTTCTAATACTCCATTAACAAAAATTCTGACCTCCTTACCATCATATGTCCCAACTACATGGGCCCATGTACTTGTCGAAATTGCTGTTGTACCAGTGGCGGTTACCCAAGCTGATCCTGTACTGACTTCAAAAATTGGAAAATTATTTGCGCTTCTAAAGCCTAATTCATAACTTGAATTAGCATTTGTTGAGCCGTCACCTTTATTAATAGCCATTTCAGCTGTTACAGTTCGTCCTCTATAAAGCCAAGCAGCCACGGTTACTCTGGAAGGGGTTAAGCCATCATTATCATCAATATTGACATAGTCATTTGTACCATCAAAGTCACCAGCATTGCCAAATTTTCCAGTAAGTGGGTCATTGGCATCTGCATTTGGGCATGATTCACCATTATTACTATTTCCTGATGCATCAGTTACTTCCTCTGTTGTACAATCACTAGTCCAGGAACTCTCATCCATCTTCCAATATCCCACCAGCCCATTAGAGAGATTGCTTCGCGGATCGCTCGCAATGACGGTTGAGGCTCCTTCATTATTCCCCCTGGCGTTAAAATCAGCTAACACCTGTGTAGCCGAGCGGGCATAAGGGTAAACCTTAACCTCATCTATAAACCCCAGCCATTCATTGGACGTGCCATCCCGGTCTACACCGACATAAAAAATATTGGTATTAGCTAAAGTTGCAGTTGTTGGGTCTGTTTGGCTGTCTTTTTGAATGCCGTCCACATACACATAAACTTTATCATCGGTATTGCTTCGTACCCCGGAAACAAAATGCCACTTGTCATCATCAAAGTTGGCATTGGCAGAGCAGGTAGAGATATCGGGGCCCCAGGATGAATCATCATCGATGCCAAAACACAAATCCCCATCTGCGTCCATCCATAGTTTATACCCGCCTGTTGTCGTATCGGCTTTACTCATAATGTAATTAATAGCGCTGGAGGCGCCGTTCCTTTTCACCCAGGTAGAAACAGTAAAGTTGTCGGTTGCAGCAAAATCCAGTTTTGCATCATCTGCTTTTGATACATTCATATTGGCAGTACCGGAAAAGTAATAACATTTTCCGCTAATGCACATATCTTCAGTCTGCCAGGTAGGATTGTTGTTTAAAGTTCCATCTAAATTGTTAGTAGTTGAATCCTGGATAACACTACTTATTGCAGGGTCATCAAATTTCCAGTATAAGGTAGGGGAGGGGGCTTTAGCTTCAGAACCAAGTGAGCCTACTGAATAGTTGGAAGCCTGGGATTGGGAAAAAGCCCCGACATCTTTGGAAGACACAGCAGGGTTGCCATAATATACATAATAAGTGGATTTTAAATCCGGGAATGAGGTAAGAAGAAAATCAACAGTTGTGTTAGAAAGGTTACAGGCATTAGTCCTGCCAATATAGTAAGGTAGGTTCTTTCCTCCCTGGTCAGTAATCCTGATATCCTGGCAGGATGATTGTAATTTCCCTGCAGTAATTAAAGTTGCAGTATCAAGGCTAAAAGAGATAAAAACATTGGATTGGGCAGAGCCGTTGGTAGAGGTAACAGGCACTTCCTGCCTGTACGCCCAATCATCATTGAACCAGACAGCTTGTGTAGATTTAGTCCAAGGACCAAACAGATACAACAGCCCTGATCCTGACAGGGCAAAGAATATAATAAGGTAGGTAGTTAGGGTTTTTTTGGTAAGTTTAATAAAGCCTTTTTGCCAAGCTTTTCCTCTTTGCTCAAGGCGTTTTTTAAGTAAATTTTCATTAAATCCACCCTCTTTGGTGTGTTTTTCTTTTAAAGATTGAATTAATTTATCTATTAAAAAATTGGCTTGCTGGATTAAGGTAATTAGTAAATTAACAGCCCGGGTGGAATCTGAGGGAAGAGAGGGGAAATTAGGTTGAGAAGGGAGATAGGGATTATTTTTAATTATCTCCCAAATTACCCCTATTTCCCTTATCTCCCTTTTCGCCCTTTCTTTATCCCAAATTTCTATTTTATTTTGCCTGGCATAAGATAAGTAGTCATTTAGAAGCTCCTCTAAGGAGCCTCTGGAAACTCCTGAAAGCTTAATATAACCTGCTAAGCTTTGCTGTTTGTAGCCCTCCGGAATATTTTGCATACCACTCCTTGCTGCTTGCTCCATCTGATCAACTGTTCTTGACTTATAAGGGATGTATTTTTTAACAAATTCCATTGTAAGGTCATAAATAGGTACAGTTAGCTTATATGCTAAGAGATATTCATAGCCTGCTTTTTTCTTTTGATTCTGCTTTTGGTTTATTTCCATATCTTCCATATTTCCCTTATCTCCCTTATGGTGCTCCAGTGCTTGGTCCATAGTTTATTGCCCCATTACTATAAAGTGTTTTTACCTGGGTAGAACTTAAAGCATAATTAAATAATTTTATCTCATCCATTTGCCCCAGATACCTGCCAGCTCCGCCTGAGGTTTCCCCCATATAAAGAATGGAGGAGGCAGCAGTTACATTATTAGTTTCAGAGCTCTGTTTAATTAACTGCCCATTTAAATAGGTATTAATATTTGTCCCGTCATATGTACACAAAACATGATTCCACGAACTGAGCGTTAAAGTCGAAGTTGGTGCAGAGGAGTTGTGGAAGGCTGCGGAGTAATAGACCCCGCAAATTGGCATGGAACTGCTATCTGTAGTCAGCTGAAACTCACTGGATTTCTCAAGTAATGTTTTAGATGCAACTGAAGTTGTAGGATAAAACCAGCCTCCCCAGGAAAATTTAGTGGTAGTGGCAGCTGCAGCAGCCAGAGGTGAGAAAGCGCTAGTTGTCACAAAATCATCAGTGCCATCAAAATTTAGGGAGTAATTTATCTTGCCAGTCCTGCCATTATACCAGGCAGTGGCAGTATCCACCACCGCGCAGGCTCCAGCACTAGTTTGGGTTCCAGAGGCTCCAATAGTAATAGTCCCTGTATTGGAATTTCCTGATAAATCATTAACACTTGCTCCATTACACTCATCCATATCCCAGTAAGCCATAGGAGCCCCCCTGTCCATATCCCACTTGATCTGGGCAGGGGTTCTGGCGTAGCTGTAAATCCTAAAATCGTCATATGTCCCCTTAAATTCTGTGGTGGCATTGGCCCAGGCGCCTATTGAAATACCGTTTGGTGCGGTATCCTCAACAGCAGATACTGATTGGGACAAAGAAGCATCTAGTGTGCCATTTAAATATATCTTATGGATATCAGATACACTGTCAAAAACCGCAGCCACATGATACCACCTGTTAGTTGATAAAGCAGTTTGACTGCACACATCATACCTGGTTGAAGTACTATCTCCTGTCCTGAAATGAAAACTGAATGCGGCAGAGCCGGCATTGCAATTACTAAAATTATATCCAGTTGTTAAAAAAGCCCTTGCAGAGCCGTAAGAATCAGTTGTTGTCTCCATATACAGTGGCCTTGCATTGCCTGAAGTAGGCAATCCTGTCGGATAAACCCATCCCTCTATTGTATAAGCTGAAGCCCCTTTGCTGACACTGGAGGCAGGGTCAATATTTATTTCATCTACACGATTTAGGCCTTCATGAGCGCCACTGCCTAAAAAGGATAACCCGCCGCCATATTTACCTGTACTCCAGGTTGGGCCAAAATATCCATCAGGTGCAAAATAAGTACTGGTATGGTGGTTACCGGAGCTGTCAATAGGAACTAATCCGGAAGTTCTTTCAGAATAGGCAAGTAATTTGTATTCATCAAATCTCCAGTGAGTAAACGGTCCTGCACAGCTTGTACTATCCCCAGGAATACAATATTCCTGGTTGGCAGCCTGGACCTGGTAAGTTGAGTTGTCAGACAGCGCCCCCAAAACCTGAGACGCGCTTCTATTCATATCCAGCTTTACCTGATCTGCAGTCAAAGCAGACCTGTAAACCTTTAGATCATCCAGATCCCCATTTAACTCATCTGTCCCATTGGCCCCATTTGAATCCCCAACATAAAAAGCCGCGCTATTAGCTAAAGTCCCGGTAGCTGAAATAGAGGTGTCCGGGGTGCCGTTGGCCAACCCGTCAACATACAGATCAAGCCTGGATGTCCCTGTTTTAGTAGCTACAATATGGTGCCAGCTAGTATCATAAACATCTTTACTGGAGCAGACTGAATCCTCTGGAAAGGAAGTGGTATCATCATCTATCCCAAAACAGACTTGATCTGAAGTATTTATATAAACAGCATAGCCTATACCATTGCTGGCTCCAGGCCCTTTATTTAAAATAAATTCATTGCCACCAGAGGGGTTAGATGAAGTATCTGATTTAAACCACAAAGAAAAAGAGGCATCATCCGAAGCTGCAAAATCCAAATCACTATCATCTGCCCTGGATGCCCAAACAGCACCTGTCCCATTTAAAGCCTTTCCAAATTTACCAG
Source organism: Candidatus Daviesbacteria bacterium (assembly GCA_016186955.1). Classification (GTDB taxonomy): domain Bacteria; phylum Patescibacteriota; class Microgenomatia; order Daviesbacterales; family UBA10151; genus JACPKP01. The sequence goes on from JACPKP010000003.1 coordinate 131,309, forward strand.
AATCAGTAAACCCGCCAGTTGTGGTAGAGAAAGCCAAATCATTGCGGCTTATGGAATTATCACAAAAGTCATTGGTGCCGCCTGAGCAGGTATTTAATGCCCCTTCATCAAAATCCCATTGGGAAACAGGAGTGCCAACAGGTGAGCCTGGCGCCGGATGCCCGGCATTCATGTCTTCAATAATTTGAGCCTGTGTCCTAGGGTAGTTATAGATTCTGATTTCATCAACTTTCCCATTTAAAAAGTTAGTTGCACAGTCGTAGCCTACGCAGAACTTATTAGCAGCACCATCATTAAAGGTAGCTGTGGAAGTTGTTTGCTGGTCTTGGACACCATCTATGTAAGCTGTAATGGTTGAAGTACTGTTTGAATCTACAGTTACTACAACATGATGCCAAGTTTTAGTGGACATAGTTGCATTGCCATTAAGAGGATTAGATGAGTTTTGGTCAGAAAATTGCACTGTATTGAAATTTAGTCCTAAACTCCAATTGCCATTGCCATGACTAAGAATCCTTGTAGTTTGATTAGCTGTATTTAAATAAATCCAAGCTTCAATAGTAAAATTTCTATTAAAAAGCATAGTTGTATCATTTGATGAAGTTGCAAAACTTTGATTAGACCCATTAAGTGAAGTTGATCCGCCATACTTACCAGGAGCCCAGGCAGGAGAGTTACTAGCTGCCAATGTCAGGCTGTTACCTGAGGAATCAAAAGCACTAGTCCCACTTTTTTCCTCCATCTTCCAATACCCCACTGGCCCTGGGGCAAAGTTATACAGCTGGGAAACTTCAGCAGGGGAAAGGGCTCTGTTATAGAGCCTCACCTCATCCATTTTACTGGTATTAGTTAAAAAGTGGTTTGAGCCATCATTAGTTAGTCCTGCTGCAAAAGCATTAGCATTAATACCAGTACCAGTAGTAATTGTGACTAAATTCCAGGAAGAAGCAGTCAAAGTCCCATTTAAGACCCCATTAACATAAATAGAAGGAGTGGTAAAACCAGTGGCAGTAAAGGTTCCTGAAGAGGAAGTAATATAAGCGGAAGAGTTAATTAAATTGACAAAATAGTTGGTGGTATCTGGGGTATTTACCCAGAAAGAGACAGTTTGGATACTATTTATAGCTGTTGCAGTATTTAAATATTGGGTTGTGCCATTGAAACTCCCGGCATTGCCAAATTTTCCTGAGGCATAAGTAGTAACACCATTATTAGTTAGAGTAGTGCCATTGCCGGAAGAATCAGAAGCATTTCCAGAACTCTCATCCATCTTCCAATACCCAACCAGCCCATCTGCTAAGTTTGCATTAGGATCACTGCCAAATCTTACTCCTGCCCCCTCATTATTTGCCCTGGCATTATAATCAGCTTGGATTTGAGAAACAGTCCTTGCCTGAGGGTATACTTTCACTTCGTCTATAAACCCGAGCCACTCATTAGAAGTCCCATCTAAATCTACCCCTACATAAAATGTCCCGGTATTTGCTAAGGTGCCTGTAGCAGCAATAGATGCATCTTGTGCCCTTTGTCTACCATCTACATAAAGGGTAATTGAGGTAGTTCCAGATTTTACCCCTTGCACCAAATGCCACTTATCATCATCAAACTCTACAGCAGAGGTGCAAGCAGAATCAGTATTAGTCCCATCAGAGACATCAAAACAATAATCTCCTGATGCATCCTGATATAGTTTGTAACCTGTGTATCCGGTTTGAGCCTTTGTGATAATAAAATTATTAGCGCTAGAGGCCCCATTTCTTTTAACCCAGGCCTGGATTGTAAAATTATCCGCTGCCACAAAGTCTAGTTTTGCATCATCGCTTTTTGAAACATTATCATTATTGGTCCCATCAAAATATAAACATTTTCCTGCAACACACATATCTTCTGTCCTCCAGTTAGTAGAATCAGACACTGTTCCATCTAAGTTATTAGAAGTAGAATCCTGGGCGGTTGTCCCTTGGGCATCATCAAATTGATAGTAAAGGATAGGTGAGGGAGCTTTTTCTTCTGAGGCAAATGTGCCCTCAGCGCAACCATTACCACAAGCTGTATGGGCGAGTGTTGTTGATCCAATGGTTGCAGAAGGATTGCCATAATACATATATATATTGAATGGAGCAACAGGCATGGTATCAAACCCGACATTAATAACAGTTGTAGCAGAGTCACAACCTGAGACAATTTGATAGGGAAGTATCTCCCCATTTTCCTTAGTAAACCTTAAGTCGTCACAATCTGCTTGGAGCTTATCTGTAGTTAAGCTAGCAGTATCAACAGAGATTGGATTGTAGACATTAGTTTCTGAGGCTGTGTGGGTATCTATTGGTATCCTTTGCCTATACGCCCAGTTATCATCAAACCATACAGCTTGAGCAGATTTAGCCCATGGACCAAACAGATACAACAGCCCTGAGCCTGAGAGGGTCAGGAAAACTATTAAATAGGTGACCAATGCCCTTTCAGTGAGTTTAATAAAGCCTGCCTGACTCCACCTCGGCCGTGCGTCGCCAGAGGCTTTGCCGGCGGCACGAGGAGTCCACTTCGCTTCGCTTCGGGCCTCCTGGGTCTCCAATGGAGACCCGTTCGCACTTCGTGCAGAACCCATCCGAGGTGTTTCCCCTTCGTCATTGCGAAGCCCTTGTACCGTCTGGTACAGGGCTGTGGCAATCTTGTTAAGTTTCTGATAAACTGACAACTGTTGTGGGCCTGCCGGGTGGGGAGACGGGCCTCTCAAGTCTGCTCTTAGGGGTTCAACTCCCCTCAGGTCCACGGCATTTGTATTATCTAGCTCATTGACAGAAGGGGTTAATTGTGGTAGTATATTGTTACTTGAGAGGCCCTTTCCGAACTCGGTAAGAGCGCCTAAAACCGCTTCGCAAGAGGCGGTTTTTTGGTGGGAAAAATCTTTAATCACCTGCTTGAGACCTCCTTTCCTATAATCAGGTATGAAAACTTAATGTCTTTGGTTTGGGGCAGGGGAGCCTTGACCACAAACCCCGCCCCGTCTACTTTATCTGTGATTGCCAAAGTTTGGGTGGTTAAAGTTTCAGGGGTTAAGATGACTATGGAATCCGGTTTTACCAGGTTGTTAAACACTGCAAGTTCTGTTTCTCCTGCAGGAAAAATTGCCGTACCTGAGGATTTGTCAGTCACCTTCACCTGATCTGCAATTAAAGTTTGAACTTTAAGCGTCCCATCTTTTTCAATAGTTACTTTGCCGTTGAAAATATCAATTTTTTCTGCCAGGGGGGATGTTTGCAGGTAAAGCGTGGGTAGGGCATTGACCCGGGAGCCGTCAGTGATGGAAAATATCCCGTCAACGACCAGGTCACCGGAGATGAGGGTGTTGGCAAGGGATGATTCGCCCAGCGCTTTTAAACTATCAGAGATTGTGACTTCCCCGGCGCTAAGCTTTAATGTAGAGATATCATTTGATACATTTAAACTGGTGGCTGATAGCTTGGCTGAATCAGTTGTCAGCAATATTTCAGGGGGAGTAAGTTCAAGCTGGTTTACCTCCGGGGTGTTGCTTGCCAACAGCTCATCTATCTTTTGGGAGAGGGAGGCCAGATTTGCAGAGGTGGAAGCGATTTTTTCACCCAGGGTTTGCGAGTGGCTGACTGCTTCCTCAGACAGGGATTTTACCTGGGCTAAGTCTGACTTGGCCTGCGCAAGCTCAGCGGAATTTGATGCCTCAGCTGATTTTAAACTTTCAGTCTTGGCAGCAATTCCCAAAATATCACTGCGGAGCGAAGTGATAGAATCTTTCTGTGAAGCTAAAGTCCCAACCATAGTCAATAAGGCATAGTCTAAAGAAGTCTCATCCTGAGCTTCTCCATTGTCATCCTGAGGTATAGCCGAAGGATATAATTGTGAGTTTATACCCTTCACTCCGTTCAGGGTGACAATAATATTTGGATCTAAGCTGATAGATTTGGCTGAAACCTTGGGAAGTATCAATGTTCCATCGCTGTCAAGCAGCATATTTGCCAGCACATTGGCAGGATCGGCAAAGGAGATATTGACAAAGGCCATTATTTTGCCCATTTTCAATTTACAATTTTCAATTTCCAATGAATTTCCATTTTGACAATTTTCAACATCCCCAAAATCCTCCAGCGCTTTTCCCACCACCTGCCCGGGCTGGGTGGCTCTCATTGCCACCCCTGGTGTGGAAGAAGAAGTTAAATAATCTCCTCTGTGGATTGGCCCATTTTCAGCTGAAACTTTTGTTGGCACCCTGCCTGAAAGCGCTACAACCACTGGTTTATCATCAGCATTAAATACATCTTTGCTCAAGCTATAAAAGACTGGATTTGTTGAGATAATACCGATAATTTGTGGCTGGTAAGATTGGGTATTTTTAACAACGTAAGCTTTAGAGATTTGGCCATATCTGTCGTGCACCTCTTGGCTGGCTGATTTATTTGGGTCAATCACTACTAAATCACCAGCTTCCAACGTTCCATCAGAGCCATAATATTCCCCTAAATCTCCGGCCCCTGCCTGGTTACAATCCCCAACATCCTGTACCCCTGTTGCCCCGTCTGTGCCATTGTGGCAAAGCCATTCAGTGTAGGTAGCAGTATCAGATAAATTAATATTAAACGCAGCAGCGCTGGCAGCAATCAAGTCTGAGCCGTCCCCCAGTTCCAAAGTGGCAGTGCCATTAGCGCTTCTGTAAAAGGCAATATTATTAGCAGTTGTAGCATCCGTTCCCCACTGGATACCTGTTGCTACAGTCTGGGTTCCAAAAGTGCCATCACAGTCAAAACAGACACCATAATTATTGTCTGCAGCGGTCTGTGGCGCTAAATAAATTCCGTATTTGATTGAAGTGCCTGTTCCGGAAGATGTGCCATCAGCAACATATAATCCATATTGGTTGATTGTCCCGTCTGTTGTCAGCGTGCCTGTTGTTGTGATATATTCCCCGTAAACATTAGTAGTGGAACCGGTTGTGGCTGTGGTGGAAGAGGGGGCTAGATAACTGCCATAAAGGTTGACAGTTCCACCGGTATTGGCAGCTGCCACAGCTGGTTGCGACCTTAAACCAAACACATCCCTGGTTCCGGTTGAAATAATGCCTGTTACAGAAGTGGCAGCATCTATAGCTGTCAATCCTCCTGAGCCAGCTGAGAAAGTTTCAGCTGTGGTGGATGATGAAGTTACAGTTGAATAGATACCGGTCCCTTTTTTATTGGCATTGCCTGTTAAAGCCAAACTTCCATAATACCCATAATCAGTATTAGCCAAAGCCGTAGCATCTGTAGCCACATTTTTAATGCCATTCCCGGTGGTCGCAGAACCTGCGCTAAAGTCTGGCGCCAGGTAAAGCAACGATCCTTCAGTGCCGGCAGATCCCACATCAGAGGCAATTTTAACAAAGCCTGAGGAAGTACCGGAAGTTACCCCGGTTGAAGTAGGGCCAACTATGCTTAAGGCAGAACCGGTGGTTACAGAAGAAGCTGTAATAAGCTCACCAATACCGGTGGCAGTGGCTGTAGTCAACCCTAAAGCATTACCGGTATGGGCAGCTGATGCATTAATGTAAACCAACCCGTTAGTTAAGGCTCCGGTGGTGGAAGAATTGACATTTAAACCATTTCCGCCACTTGCCAGTGAGTTAGCGGTAATGTTGACAGCGTTACCGGCAGAAGTATTGACACCAGTCACATTTAGTACATTTCCTGCTCCGGTTGTGCCTGATCCTACAAAAGTGACTAAATTACCGGTATATCCTGTGGTTGTACCTGTTTGGGTAACATTTAACAGGTTGGAGGTTGTTTGGCTGGTATTGGAAGAGGATATTTTAAGGCCAGTACCTGTGGTAATAGCATCAAATTGCATATTAAAACCAGTGCCTGTACTCAAGACTCCATTAGTCAGGTCTACTGATGTCCCAGTTGTAGCAGCTGTGTCAAACACCACTGTTCCCTGGTTAAAAGTTTTTAGTGTTAAATCAGAGGAGTTAAAGGTTTCCCCTGATTGCACTGTTAAAGGAGCAGCGCTCTTTACAAAAGAAGAGGTAGGGTTGGTAAAGTTCAGGTCATAAGCTACAGATAAATCCCCGGCAGCTGTAAAATTGGCAGGTAGTGATGTAGTAAATTGCTGTTGTGATACAGAAAAAAGACTTGAAGAGTTACTAACAAAGTTTAGGAAGTTTAATGGATTATTGACGCCGTTTGAACCAATATTTATCTTAAACAGGTCTCCGGTGGCTGTCCCGGTTACTGTTGAACCCGGAGTCCAGTCTAAATATAGGAGATTACCGGAAGTCAAACCTGTGGAGGTGGTAGAAATATCAGCAAGCTTTCCAGTAGTAAAGGAATTCGCGGCCACCTGGACATTTAATAAATTCCCGGTTGACAGGGAAGTGGATTGTAAATTAACCATCCCGGTAGTATTGACTCCTGCACCAAGTGTAGTAATGGTATTGTTTGTCAGTTGCAGAGAGGGGACAGTGTTAGAATTATCAGTCAAGTCCACAGACCCTTGGGCTGTTTTAATGGCATAATTTGTGGTTGAGCCGGATACTGCAGCAATATTGACTCCGGTATTGGTAGTGCCGGCGCCGGAGATTGCCCCAATATTTATTCCATAATTTGTAGTGGCAGTTGCAGAATTTGCGCCGATATTGACTCCAGAGGATTGGGTTCCAGCCCCGGAAATAGCCCCAATATTTACTCCTCCAAATGTGGCAGTAGCGGCTCCTGCTGTTGTTCCTAAATTAGCCTGGTAAGAAGTAGAGCCGGAAGTTGCAGTGACAGTGCCTGTCACTATGCCCTGATCCCAACCGTTACCAATATTAATAGCTGTTTCAGTCCCGGCGCCAGGGGTAATTGCGCCAATATTAATACCATTTAATGTTCCAGCTCCTACTCCTGAAGCTACAATACTTACTCCATTTTCGGTGCCGCCAGTGGTGATCGAACCTGTTGCAATTCTTATACCATTTGCTGTTATTGTCCCTGTTGTTTGTGTAATAGCAGGGATAGTAAAATTGAGTCCCGACCAAAGTATGGTACCCGCAGCAGTATTCTGGGTTAAAGCTCCAGGATTTGTTAAGTTAAAACCACTCCAAGTGAATTGTGAGGTACCTTGATTGGTGACAGCGCCTGTATTTGATACAGAATATCCCAGAAAGGTATGATCATTATTTCCAGTTTCGGTAGCAGCAGGAAGGTTAGTGCGGTAAGCTACTAAAGTTGAAGCTGTCCCGACAAGTGGTGTAACGTTGGTTTGCAGGTCTAAATTAATCCCTCTGTATGTGCTGCTTAGCAATGTAGACGCGCTGCTGAAGCTGCCTTCTATTAAGCTGGTAGTTCCGCTGGATTGACCTGTTGGGTTGATAAATTCAATACCCACATCCCAGCCATTCGCTATATTAATAGCTGTTTCAGTCCCGGCGCCAGGTGAAGAGATTGCCCCAATGTTTACTCCATAAAGAGTTGTACCTGTTGCAGCAGTATTGGGTGAGAATTTAAAGCCTGAGAAGGTTCCGGAGGTGGCTAAAGTTGTGCTTGAGCCATCAACAAACAGGCCGTTTAAAGAGGCTGTGCCGGCTGTGCCGGTTAAATTACCGGTGGTAACTTTAAGGCCTGAACCTGTTACAGTTGAACCGGCAAAGTTATCTGTTAAGGCTGGTACTGTTACATCTACCCCAGACCAATTGTCTGTGCCTGCAGCTGTAGTTTGGGAGAGGGCGCTGCCTGTAACAGCCAATCCTTTGTAGTTATAAGTCCCTGAACCGGTATTAGTCACTGATGGGTTTAAGGTTAAACTGATACCAGTGATGGATTGGCCTGTGGCTGTGACATTAGTTGAGGTATCTATTGCCTGGCCTGTTAATGCCCCTGCTAAAGTAGCTGCTGCCCCATAAGCAATATTTGATATAGTTCCGGAGGTTTCTGTAGCATTTAGATCCAGTAATTTTCCTGAGGTGGCAGTAGAGGTAATGTAAGCTGCAGTGCCTGTGGTTAAAGCTGATGCACTGATAACAAAAGAGCCGGTGGTAGTTGTTCCTGTAGTATTGCCTGAATCAACCACCACTGAGCCCTGGTTAAAGGTTTTTAGTGTGAGATCTGAGGAATTAAAAATTTTGCCTGACTGGATAGTGATAGGAGCAGCGCTTTTAATGAATGAAGTGGTTGGATTAGTAAAGTTAATGTCATAAGCTACAGATAAATCCCCGGCAGAGGTAAAGCTTGAGGGAAGGGAGGTAGTAAATTGGGTCTTTGATACAGAAAAGACTGAGGAGGAGTTATCAACCAGGTTTAAGATATTGCCTGTAAAATTGGTGGCATTTGCCCCAAGATTTAGCCTCAATAAATCACCAGTAGGTGAGGTGGAAGGGGCAGAGGATGGTGTGTAGTCTAAATAATTTAAATTGCCAGTCCAGGTTGCAGTACCTGTGTAGGATGAGGAAAGCAAAGACCCGGTAGTTAAAGCGGTCGAAGATGAGGATAAGCTTAAGGCCAGTCCAGAACTTAAGCCATTGCCGGTGATTGCAGCCAAAGTACCGGTGTTAGCTGAGTTGGCTGTTAAGTTAAAAATTCCTGTGCCTGTATAAACTCCGGTATTAGTTATAGCTAAATCAGCGCCGGTTGTAGTGGTATTGGCAATTGACACTATATCATTGGCAGTAGCGGGGGATAAGGTAGTGCCAGTTCTTGACCAGTAACCAATAGCGCCGGATGTTGGAGCTGTGCTGGTTAAGTTTTTAGAGGCATCTGTGTAAACTGCAGATGAAGCAGAAAGTCCTTGGATATTAACATTCCCTCCGGCAAAGTAAGCAGCATAATTGGTGTCAGCTCCGGTTGGGGATTCTACATACAACCCATACTTGGTAGATGTGCCATTAGTAGAGGAAGTCCCGTTTGCCACATATAATCCATACTGGTTAGTAGTACAGTTGGTGGTGCAGTCTGAGGCTACAGTTGCAGTAGTAGTTATATATTGCCCATATATATTATTTGCTACAGTATCAGTGAGTCCTGCGCCTGAAAGGGTGGAAGATGGGTTTAAATAGCTTCCATACAAATTTAGTGTGCCTCCTGTTGAGGCAGCAGTAGACGCAGGTTGAGATCTTAATCCGTACACTGCTCTGGTTCCAGAAGCAAGTGCACCTGTTGCTGAGGTTGCCAGGTCTGCAGCTGCTAACGTATCACCTGTAGTCGAGCTTGAAGTTATAGTCTGATATATTCCATAACCTGTTTTTGCAGCATTGCCAGTTAAAGCCAAAGATCCGTAATATCCGTAATCAGTGTTACCAAAAGCTGTAGTATCTGTAGCCACATTTTTGATGCCATTCCCGGTGGTCGCAGAACCAGCGCTAAAGTCTGGCGCCAGGTAGAGCAGTGATCCTTCAGTCCCGGCAGATCCCACATCTGAGGCAATTTTCACAAACCCGGAGGAAGCGCCGGAAGTTACACCGGTTGAAGTAGGGCCAACCAATGATAAAGCAGAACCGGTTGTAATTGAGGAGGCTGTGTAAGTTAAGCCGGTTGTAGTATCACCGGTGAAAGTTTGAGACCAGGTATTGGTAGTTTGGTTTAAAGTTAAAGCTGCATCTAAATCCAAGGTATCTTGAAACTCAGTAAAATCCAATGAGTCGGCTGTGACACCTGTAGCGCTTATTGTTGAACATTCCCACCTTATATCAGTTGCATCCCACACTAAAAGTTGGGCGTCAGAGCAACCCCTGAGCAGGGATAGCCCATCAGTTGCAACTTCTATCCCTGAATTGGCAGTAGTTGTGGTGGTAGTACTGGAGGTTGTGACATCTAAACTAACAGTTACCGCACCTGAAGTGCCTCCGCCGGATAAACCATTGCCAACTGAGACTGCTGTAATGTCACCGCCGGAATCTGAATCAGTATCACAGTTACTCCATGATCCATTTATATAACATCTGAACTTGTTTGAACCGGTATTATAATAAGTTGCGCCATTGGCAGGTGAAGAAGGGTCAGAAGCCAGTTGCCCTAAATTAAGCGAAGCCCCTAAAGTTGCACCCCCTGATAAAGTCAACGGTACTGTGGTTACAGCACCCCTGGCAGTGACTGTAGCTAAAGTATCCAGTTCTGCCAGGCCGGTGGCTGAGATAGTGGGGTTTTGTTTATCACCGGTAATGGTAATATTAGTCCCTGGTTTTACACCGTAGAGGATATTAGACGCCGTAAGGTTCCCCTGGAACACGCCTTCTCCTTCTACTGCCAGGCTGCCTGTTATATTTGTATCAGCATTAAGCTGTAAAAATTTACCTTCTTTGGCTAAAGTTGAGTCCCCTAAAACTTCAGGTTGGGAGTTTTCACGGATACTTTGATCAGGAGATATATCATTTGATAGGCTTATACCTAGCAGTTTTGCTACTTGCGGTTGTTTAAAAGCAAAAGTTGTTGTGCCCAATATCAGGATTAAAAATATAAAAGCTAAAAAAGCAGTCAGGGGGAAGGTTAAACTTTTTGTCTGGATATTTTGGGGATCATCAAGCGCAAATTGGAAGATGTCATTCAAAGCGTAATCTGAGTTGGGGATATTCAGTTCTTTTTGTAATTTTTTAACCTCTGTTTTTGAAAACCTTCTTGCTCCGCCTTCAGTCCGGTCCGGGTTAATAAGGCCTTTTTTCTCCCAGTTCCGTAAAGTGTCTTTTGAAATTTTTAAAGCTTTAGAAGCTCTGGAGATTGATAAAAGTCCATGTTTTCTTTTTGATGCAGGGTGGATCTCTTGTTTTAATGCATTAAGTTCAGATAATTTATAACGCCTGGCTCCTCCCTGGGTCCTGCTAGGGATCAGTTTTCCCTGCTTCTCCCAGTTCCTTAATGTGTCCGGGGATACGCCTAAAACCCTGGCAGCATGAGAGATTGAGATAAATCCTCCGAAAGATTTTAAAACAGACGACTTTTTTACCATTTTTTGATCCTAAAACCTATGAAAAACTTAGGAAAAAGTTATGAACAATTAAAATCAGTGTTACAGAAAATAAAAGCAGTTGTCAAGAGATCAACATTATATATAAAAAGAAATTTCCCGGTGTCATTCGAGAGCGTATTCCAAAACTGTCATTCCCGCGAAAGCGGGAATCTATTCTACTAATGGATCCCCGATTAGGTCGGGGGATGACAAAGGGGTTTTGAAATGACTTTTAGCAGCCCCCTAACTTTGGAAAATTTTTAAAACTTTGTCCTATGCGCTCACCTGGAAGGAGTCCATCCGGCTCGCCTCGCTGACTCGCCTCGTCTTCGACTTGTCGAAGTGGGCCACCTTCCAGGTGGGGTTTGATCAAATCATGAATTTCGGCCGATACAGTGCTAAATTTTTGATTTTGCTGTTATAATAACCCAAAATGAAATAATTTTTACTTAGCAGAAGTGATGTATAATTGCTAATTTTAGCCGCATAAATTTTAGCTTCCGTGAAAATTCCTGTGTAAGTTAAGTAACAAAATTGAGTAACCTCCCTTTTATATAAATTATTTTTTTAACGCCCGTGGCTAGATATTTTTTTACTTTTTCATTCCCTAAAGCCAATTTTACCACCTTGGTTTCCTCTTCCGCAACCTCATTACCAGTAGTGAGGGTATGCCTGAGTTTACCATTTACCTGCACGACTATTACAACATGTTCTTTTTGCAGATATTTTTCATCCGCCTCCGGCCATTTTTGCTGGTGTATGGACCACTTGTCATCATCGGCAGCCTTAACTTGGTAGGACCAAAGTTCTTCCGTAATATGGGGTGCGAAAGGGGCTAAAAGTTTCAAAAAAGTCTCATATTCTATCTCACTTACTTTTTTCTTGCCTAAGTAGTTGAGCCACTCCATTAAAGCTGCTACTGCGGTATTAAACCGGGTTGCCTCAATGTCATCTGTAACTTTCTTGATGGTTTTGTGCATCAGGTAGAGGCCTTCTTGGGTAGGTTTGGCTGCTTTAACCTGAGTTAGCAACCAGACCCTTTCTAAAAACCGGTAAGGTCCCCAAATCCGTTCACTAATCCAGGGGCCTGTGCCTTCATATGGCATAAAAAATGCCAGATATACCCTGACAGCATCTGCGCCATATTTATTGACCTCATCATCAGGGTTTACCACATTACCCTTAGATTTGCTCATCTTATTGCCGTCAGGGCCTAAGACAATCCCATGGTTTACCCTCCTTAAAGCATATTCATCAAGCTTAGTCAACCTTAAATCATAGAAAAATTTTGTGAAAAAACGGGAGTAAAGTGTATGCCCCAGCGTATGTTCAGCCCCTCCAAAGTAAATATCCACAGGCATAATTTTGCTAGCTAAATCTATATCAAATACTTTAGTTTCTAAATCAGGGTTAAGATATCTAAAAAAATACCAGGAGGAATCAACAAAAGTATCCATTGTATCTACATCCCTCTTGGCATCTCCTCCGCACTTTGGGCATTTAACACTTAGCCAAGCTTCATTTGAGGCTAAGGGGGATTTTCCTTTAGGTGTGTAGTCAACATCATAAGGTAACTCAACAGGTAAATTTTTTTCCGGTACAGGCACTATACCGCATTTGGAACAGTGTACCATCGGAATAGGTGTCCCCCAGTACCTTTGTCTGGAAATTGACCAATCATGGATATGATATTGAGCGCTTCTTTCACCAAATCCTTGATTCTCCATCCAGCCTTTAACTTGCTCTTTGGCTGGTTGAGGCGTTTTTAAACCGCTAAACCTACCTGAATTTACTAAATAGCCTTCTTCTAAAACATCTTGGAGGGATTTGATCTCATCTTTATCTTTAGCAGTTTTGCCAATTACCCTGATAACTGCTAACTCATATTTTTTAGCAAACTCAAAATCTCTTTTGTCCGATCCCGGAACTCCCATTACTGCCCCTGTTCCATAAGTTCCAATGACATAGTCTGCAATCCAAATGGGAAATTTTTTATTATTTGCAGGATTAATACAATAGCTCCCTGTAAAAACCCCTGTTTTTTCTCTTTCTGCCTCTTTTCTTTCTACTTCAAGTTTTTTCTTAGCTTTTTCTAAATATTCTAATACACTTTGTTTATATTCGGGGGTTGCTATTTTAGTTGCTAAAGGATGCTCGGGAGCCAATACCATATAGGTTACGCCAAAGATAGTTTCAGGGTAAACAGTATAAGCCTTAATTACTTCTTCGGAATTTTCCAGCTTAAAATCAATAATTATTCCTTCACTTTTTCCAATCCACTGGTTTTGGGCTTCCCTGACTGATTTTGGCCAGTTAACATTTGGATCTTCCGGCCAGATTAACCTATCAGCGTAGGCTTTAATTTTAAAAAACCATTGGTCAACAGCTTTTTGGACAACTGGGTTACCACATCTCCAACATAATCCATCAACTACACCCTCATTAGCCAGCACAGTTTGGTCTGTTTCACACCAATTGGAAATATATTTGCCTTTGTAAGCTAAACCTTTTTCAAACATTTTTATAAAAATCCATTGATTCCATTTGTAATAGTTAGGTAATGATGTGATCACTTCATGGTCGAAAGTAAACGAAGCGCCGGTTGTTTTAAACTGTTTTTTCATAGCAGCTATATTGGATTTTGTCCAGTCTTGAGGATGGATATTACGTTTGATGGCTGCATTTTCTGCCGGCAGGCCAAAAGCATCAAAGCCGTTTGGAAAGAAAACATTATATCCCTGCATCCGTTTCATACGGGCGTAAATATCGGCGCCTCCAAATGTAAACCAGTGGCCCATATGCAGGTCTCCGGATGGATAGGCAAATTCAGCCAGAACGTAAAATTTATTAGGTTTAGCCAGGTCGGTTTTATACAGGCCTGACTCTTCCCATTTTTTTTGCCATTTTGGCTCGATATTTTTAGGGATATATTTCTTCATAAAACAATTCTATCATCTGAAGTTTAAGATCTCAAATAGAAACTTCCAAGAGCCAGGTTACACCCGAAAGGTGGCCGGATGGACTCCTTTCGGGTGAGTGCAGTTAAACGTATTTTTTGTGCCTGTGCGGGAATTGATTGTTATTATAAATTATATTTTGATATCTTGACAGTTAAATTCACCAAAGTTTAAAATTAATTCAGGAGCAGGGGTAATGCAGACGACTACCCCTGCTTTTTTGTGGCAAAAATTTGCATTATCCTAAAGAATAGTCGTATTCTGGAAGTATGAAAAGGAAATTTTTAATTTACCTTGCTTTTTACTTTTTGCTTTTTACTTTTTGCTTTTTCTTTACTACTTCTGTTTCTGCCCAGACAGCGTTAGATACTACCACTACTTATGAAATCTCTGACCCCCAGGCAAAGGATGGGGAGATACTTGAACTGAAAGATAAAAAATTTGTCAGGGCAAGCGTGCCATATTCAAATAAGATATATGGGGTGTTAGTAGATAACCCGTTGATTGTTTACCGGGGTTTTGAAGAAAATAAAAGGGCTATTGCCACATCAGGGGTTGCCCGGGTTTTGGTCACAACTATCAATGGCCCGGTTCTACCCGGTGACTTTATTACTTCATCTGCTATACCTGGAAAAGGCCAAAAAGCCACCAGGTCAGGGCATGTTTTAGGGATAGCGCTTGACGGGTTTTCGGGCGCTGGTACAGGTAGTATTCAGGTAAGCCTCCGGGTAGGCTACGCAGAATTGCCTCAAGGGTCGGTTATAAGTTATGTAAATTTGTATACTACCTCTTTTTTAGAAAACATTAAAGACCCAAGAAGATTTATCCAGGTAACTGAATTTTTGATAGCATTATTGATAGTTATAGCTAGTTTGACATTTTCTTTTTTCGTCTTTACCCGTTCGGCTGTAAATGGGATTAAGGCAATAGGCCGTAACCCGTTAGCCAAAAGGGCCATCCTTTTTTCTGTGGCTCTCAATATTATTTTAGCTGTAGTTGTCAGTTTAGGCGGTATTGTTTTGGGGTTTATTATCATAACATTTAGTGGAGGTTGAATTAATCTGCGTTTTTTTATATCCTAAAGGTAATGCCCGAATTACCAGCTGTATTGTTTTTACTTTTGTCACTGGGGACCTTTCTTGTTGTCTATTATAGAATCCTTAAAAAGGAAGAGCCCAAAGAAGAGGTTGAGCTTGAAAAGGCCCGCTCCAAAGGTTTCCAGATTATCCATAATGCCATAAAAAAAGCGCAGGTTATTTTAGGTGAGGCTGAGATTGAAGGCATTAAAGTTTCTGCGCAGACAAAGCTGGAAAGTAAAAAGATAGAGGAGCGTTTTGATGCGCAACTTGGTATTTTTACAGACAGGTTGGATAAAATCCAGGAGGATTACAATAATTATTTAAATTCATTGCGTGTCTCCGCCGGCACAAGTGAAGATAAAAATAATGAGGTGATCAGGCAACATATAAACCAGATCTTTGACAGGTTGGAACAAAGCCTGGTGGAGTCTTTTAACCAGACCCAGCAGCAAAGCATCCATACTATTGAAATGGAGATCCAGTCTGCCAGGCAGCTGATAGAAAGGTATAAACTTCAACAGCTCAAATTAATAGATGAAAATATCATAGCGCTTTTGGAATCCACCCTTTCACTGGTGCTGGCTAAAAAATTGACACTCAAAGACCAGCTTGACCTGGTTTATGAGGCCCTGGAGAAAGCCAAAATTGAAAAGTTCATTGTATAAACTGATATGAACGGGATTTTAGACCTGGTACTTGCCCATACCTATACACGCGTAGATGCCCTAAGAAGGCTGCGGATTTTAAAACAGCTGTTGGAGGGCAGGTTGTTTGGTTTGGACCAACAACCGGAGCTGATTCCGCAGGATTCTGTCTGGTTAAACCAGCTGGATACAAAAATTTACAACTTTTTTAACAGGCAAAACCTTTATTCATTGATAGATGAGGTTGAAAAATTCATAAAGCAGGTTTTAACCCTGACCATCTACCTGCCTTTTGAGCTTCCGGATACCGAGCTTATTGCCCTTGGTGAGTATTTAAGGAAAGATTACGGGAAAAATTTCCTGGTAGAGATTAAATTCGACTCAAATTTGATAGGAGGCTGCTCGTTAATCTGGAAAAGCATACTGAAAGACTACTCCCTAAAAAAAAGGATGGAGGACAGTAGGGAAGTAATTTTGGGTAACTTAAAGCAGTCACTTAAAAAATGAACAATGAAGTAGGCCTGGTTACATCCATCAAGGATTTTTTAATCCATATCAATGGGCTGCCTACAGTTAAGGTTAATGATTTAGTGGAGAGTGAAAACGGCGCCAGGGGATGGGTTAACGCTTTGTTTTCTGACCAGGTCGAAATCCTGATGCTAACTGAAAACAGTGTTTCTATCGGACAGATGTTTAAGCGCTCCGGGAAGCGCTTGACTATTACAGTGGGGGAATTTTTACTCGGCAGGGCAACAAACCCTTTAGGTGAACCGATTGACGGGAGCAGGCTGCTGGCAAAAACCAAAACAGACGCAGAGTATAGGATAAACAATCCTGCGCCTGGGATTGATAAAAGGGAATTTATCAGGGACCAGTTTGATACAGGAATTGCTATTGTGGACTCGCTCATACCCTTGGGCAAGGGGCAGCGGGAGCTCATACTTGCCGATGCCCGGTCCGGTAAAGATGATTTTCTGGTGGATCTGATCATCAACCAAAAAAGCGCCGGGGTAATCTGTATTTATGCCATGATAGGCAAGCCGGTGGCGCAGATCAGGACTATTATAGATACTTTAGGCTTGAATAAAGCATTGGAATACACAGCAATTATCGCCACATCTTCTACTGACCCGGCGCCTTTAATTTATCTTACCCCTTATGCGGCAATCACTATAGCTGAACATTTCCAGAAACAGGGGAAAGATGTACTGGTAATTTTTGACGACTTGGGAAACCATGCTAAAGTTTACCGGGAGATATCACTTCTGGGGAATAAATTCCCTGGCCGGGAGTCTTACCCCGGGGATATGTTTTTCCAGCATGCCAATCTCTTAGAGAGGGCAGGGAAGTTCAAACCTGAATTTGGCGGAGGTTCTATTACAGCGCTGCCTGTGATTGAACTGAACACAGGTGATTTCACAAACTATATACCCACCAATTTAATGTCGATGACAGACGGACACTTGATGTTTAAATCAGGTTTTTACAACCAGGGCCAGCGGCCGGCCATAGATATCAGCCTGTCTGTTTCCAGGGTAGGCAGGCAAACTTTTAACCATCTTCAGCTGGAACTGATCAGAAGGGTTAAAAAAATGTTGACCCAAAGCGCCCAGTTGGAAACAGTCAGCAGGTTTGCTACAGAGCTGCCCAAAGAAACACGGCTGATCTTAAAACAGAAACAGGCAGTCATGGAACTGGTAAACCAGGAATCTTTAACCAGGCTTTCAAAACAAGAACAGTTGGTCATCTTGTC
Source organism: Candidatus Daviesbacteria bacterium (assembly GCA_016186955.1). Lineage (GTDB taxonomy): Bacteria > Patescibacteriota > Microgenomatia > Daviesbacterales > UBA10151 > JACPKP01. The sequence continues at coordinate 148,659 of JACPKP010000003.1, forward strand.
GCTTGTTTTTACCAGTTTTATGGATGATCAATATATCAAACTATTAAAAAATATCTTTGTGCTGGACAGAAAAAAAGTATTACTTAAAGCTTTTACCCAAAACCCTGAGCTGAGTTCCCTGGTTGAGGCTGCCTTTCAATTTAAAAACTATGATGAACTGCTTTTGAAACTGGAATCAATTATCCCTAAACTGGAGAAAATATGGCAGATATAAAAAGCATCAACCAGAATATCAATGCGGCCCGTTCCATGGAGCTGTTAGGCAGGGTTTATACAGAGCTCTCATTAATGAAGCTTAATAAAATACGCTCCAGGATTGAAGAAAATACCAGCTTTGCGGATGAAATCTCTAAAATTTTCTCAATAGTGAAACAACAGGCATTAAAAAATGGGATTAAAGATGAAAAAATAAAAAAAGCAGTGATTGTTTTAACCTCGAATTACCGGTTTTATGGTAATTTGGAAAAACCCCTGTTGGATATGTTTAATTCCCAGACTAACACACCGGGCAGAGAAATTGATGAACGGATTGTGGTCGGTAAAACAGGTTTTTCTTACATTCAAGCTGTAAGATACTCTTTCCCTTGCCGTTTCATCTCTTTTAAAAAAGACCTGCCGGATCAAAACGAACTGCGCTCCCTGACAGATATATTTAAAAATTTTTCAACTGTGCTGGTATATTATTCCCGTTTCAAAAACACCTTAACCCAGATACCATTTGTCAGCAATATCACCCATTCTGATGATAAAGAAGCCATCAAAGAAGCCCCGGTGCTTTTTGAACCTGAGATAGGGGATATATTGAACTTTTTTGACACCCAAATTATTGACTTACTTTTGGAACAGGCCTTTCTTGGCGCAGAGCTTTCCAGGACTGCCTCACGGCTGATCTCCATGGATCAGGCACAACTTAATGCAAAAAAATATGCTAAAGAGCAGAACAGCCTGCTGCTTGTTGCAAACAAAATAAAAAATAATTCCAGGATTTTGGGAAAGGTCAGCGCCATACAGTTTTGGAGGCAAGATTATGGCTGATGTTTTCGGCACAATCAGGTCTGTGGCAGGGCAGGTTGCCAGGGTTGAGGTCGAATCTGAAAATTCGCCTTTTTTACTGGAAATATTGACATCGCCCCAAGACAGCAGTGTGATTTTAGAGGTTTATTGGCAGTCCGGCAGCACTTGTTATTGTTTGGTCCTGTCTGATATTGCCACCCTTTACAGGGGTTTAAAAGTGATTGGCACCGGATCTTCAATTAAAATAGCGGCAGATGAAAGTTTGCTGGGCAGGATTGTCAACCTGTTCGGTCAGCCCCAGGATGGGCAGGGGGCTTTAGCCCCCCAAAAAAAGCTGGAAGTTTATTCCAAAACCCCGCCGCTTAATGTTGTTTCTAAAAGCTATGAACTGCTGGAGACAGGCATAAAGGCTGTAGATTTTATCACCCCGGTCCTCAAAGGAGACAAAATTGGTTTTATAGGCGGTGCCGGAGTTGGTAAAACAATCCTGATCACGGAAATAATCCATAATGTTACCCAAAAATATAACGGGTTGTCTGTATTTGCAGGTGTCGGTGAAAGGATTAGGGAAGGCCAGGAATTATATCAAAGGCTATCACAAGCCCGGATTTTAAATAAAACAGCAATAATATTGGGGCAGATGAATGAGAATGCGGCAGTCCGTTTCCGGGTGGCGTTAGCTGCAGCAAGCGTTGCAGAATATTTCAGGGACGTACTAAAAAAAGATGTTTTGTTTTTTATGGACAACATGTTCCGCTATGTCCAGGCCGGGAATGAACTTTCATCGCTGCTTGGCAATATGCCCTCCGAGCAGGATTATCAGCCGACATTGCAGACAGAGATCAGCGCCCTTGAAGACAGGTTGACTTCAACAAAAAACGGCTCGATCACCACCATGCAAACAGTCTATATCCCGGCGGATGACTTAACTGACCCGGGTGTGAGCAGCATCATGGCATTCCTTGATACAGCGGTTGTTTTATCAAGGAGCGTTGCCGAGCTTGGTTTATACCCTTCACTGGATCTTGTCCAGTCTTCTTCTGTGAATTTGTCCAGGATTATTATCGGTGATGAACATTTTAATGCCCTGGTACAATTTAAGCAGCTTCTGGAGTTGTATAACAGATTATCGCATATCGTCACAATAGTTGGAGAATCTGAGCTTTCAGCCTGGGACCAGGTGTTGTATAACAGGGCGAAAAAAATAATTAATTACCTGTCCCAGCCGTTTTTTGTAACCGAAATGCAAACAGGGTTGCAAGGTGTTTATGTACCCAGGCAAACTACAGTATCGGATATAAAATTGATACTGGGTGGTAAATTTGATAACATACCGGCAGATAAATTTTTAAATACCGGGTCTCTTCAGGAAGCAAAATTCTAAAATTGTATGGACAACCATATTTTAAAAGTCCGTATAGTATCACCTAAAGGAATAATTTTTCAGGGCCAGGCTGTCTCGGTTAGCTCTATAAATTCGGCCGGCAAATTTGATATCCTGCCCGGCCATACCAGCTTCCTGACGCTGACTAAAAATGTCCCTGTCACAATCAATACTGACCAAAAAAAACTCATGACCTTCAATCTGCCAATGGCGGTAATCTTTACGGCACAAAATAGCGTGCGTATATATACGGATATTAACTTTAAACCTAATTTGATTGATGAGTAAAAGTATGTCCGGTTTACATTTCAGGGATGATATCTGGTTGCTTTCCAGGCTGGACTGGTTGTGGTCCGGTTATTTTAAGGATGTTAAGCAGACAAACCCGGTTTTTATAAAATTCGGCAGGTTCTCAAAATACAGGTTAGGTTCAATCAGGCTTGACCGCAAAACAGGCCATTCCCACATTACTATCACCAGTATGTTTAAGGATGAAACAATCCCGGTTGCAATAATTGACCATACAATTGCCCATGAACTCTGTCATTACACCCATGGTTTTTCTGCGCCCGGGCCCAGGCTGCATAAATATCCCCATCATGGAGGTGTGATCAAAAAAGAGCTGGAAGGCCGGGGTTTGCACCACCTTGTTAAAGCCTATGCGCTATGGCTTAAAAGTTATAGGAAACTGCTTAGATAAATACTGCTTGGTTTTTTTGGCAATCTATGTTATATATCCGCTAAATGGAACCGTTGCAGGAATCTTTACGCACCTACAAACTGCCCCTCGCACTCAGCCTTTTGGGGGTAGTTCTGATAATTGGCGGTATTTTTTCGTCAGGGTTTTTAAGTAAACCAAAAACCTATCCTAAAGCATCATTGGTTAATGGGGGAAATACAACAACAAACCAGATCAAAATAGATGTTTCCGGCGCGGTTTCCAACCCCGGAGTTTATACCCTCAGTTCAGATTCCAGGGTTGAGGATGCAATAAAAGCTGCAGGCGGGTTTAGTTCTTTTGTCAGTAATGAATTTATCGCAAAAAGTCTAAACCTGTCCCAAAAATTATCAGACAGTATGAAGATATACATCCCTTTTGAGGGTGATTCAGTTGCTATCAACCAAGGTGCAGGGTTAAGCGGAGGAGGCATTGGCTCAAATAAAATAGGGTTAAATACCGGTACACAAACCGAACTGGAATCTTTACCCTCTGTCGGTAGTGTTACAGCTTCTAAAATTATCTCAGCCAGGCCGTATTCTGACATCAGTGAGTTAAAAACCAGGAAAACAGTGTCAGTAGCAGTTTTTTCAAAGATCAAAGATTTAGTTGACCTCCATTGAACAAATTTTTCCTGGTAGCCACAGCCTTGTTTTTAGCCCTGTTTTTGTTCAGGGTAGGTCAGACAGGAGGTTTAAGTAAACCCGGTATTGACCCGGAACTGGAAAATTTGAGTTCAGGGTTTATACCCTCCAGGGATTTTTTGGCAGGTAAAATAGAGGAGATTTTGCCCCAGCCTCAGGCAGCTCTGCTGGCAGGAATCCTTTTGGGTGTAAAATCACAGTTGCCTAAAGATTTTAACAATGCCTTGCGTAGAACTTCCACCATCCATATTGTGGTTGTTTCAGGCCAGAACCTCTCCCTTTTGATCGGTTTTTTAATGAAGTTGTCCTTTTTGGGCAGGCGCAAGATGACTTTTGTCTCTTTTGCAGTAATAATATTGTACCCGCTTTTAACAGGGCTTCAGGTGCCTGTTCTTAGGGCTGCTTTGATGATTGGGTTGGCATCAGCAGCCCAACTTTTAGGCAGGGAAAGGGATGGTGTGTGGATTCTGCTACTGACCGGTTTTGCTATGCTCCTTTACAACCCAAACTGGATTTTTTCCATCTCATTCCAGCTGTCATTTTTAGCCACAGTTGGGGTAATTGTGGTGGCTCCCGAATTGGTAAAAAAGTTAAACAGAGCGCCTGAAATAATCAGGCAGGATTTGGGAGTGTCCCTGGCTGCCCAAGCCCTAACCTGGCCTGTGATAGCTGCCAACTTCCACCAGGCCAGTTTAATCGGGGTGGTGGTTAACACTTTAGTGCTTTGGACAATTTCTTTTATTATGGTCAGCGGGGTAATAGCTTTGGCAGGAGTATTAACCAGCCCTGCTCTGGGCAGTCTGTTGGCTCTTATCCCCGGGGTGTTGCTCACTTATTTTATTTATGTGGTAAGTTTTTTTGACCGCCTGCCCCTGGCCAGTATTTATGTGGGGCGCCTGTCACCTTTGGTTTGGGTAGGGTATTATATCTTAGTTTTAGGGCTATTTTTGTGGCTGAAAAGTCTAAAACCAAATGAAGCCTTGACTTAATTTAATATACATGTACAATATGTACATATGATAAATTTAAAGGTCTTTTATGCAACTGAGGCTAGAGGTAAGCTTTTTGAGCTTTTAAGGCTGGTAGAGAAAGGGCAGGAGATTATGATTATTAAAAAAGACAGTAACTCCAAATTCAAATTGAGCCTTATTAAAAAAGAGGGTAACTCCTCTAAAGCATCTTTGGCTCAAAATTTGGCAGGGTTAGATTTTAAGAGTAGATCCCCGCAGGAGATCAGCCGGATTATAGAGTCCGGGTTCCGGTTATGAATGTTTTATACTTGGATACCAATATTTTTATCTATCTTTCAGATGCCCAATCTATTTACCACAAAGACTCCCAGGCCTTCATAAATTACTGCCAGAGAGAAAAGATACTGGTCGCTACCTCTGCAGAGACCATCCAGGAGATTATCCATTATTCTAAAAATACAAAACAGCTCAAAAAAGGGTTAATACTTGCCGGGGTTGTGCTGAAGATGGTAGATGAACTGTTTCCGGTTACCCAAACAACAATCAGGATTTTTTTGGAAGAGGTTAAAAGATACCCTAATATTAAAAGCAGGGATCTAGTCCATTTCAGCACCTGTTTGGAGAATAAAATTGAAAGACTGGTTACCTATGACCGGGAGTTTACCTCATTAAAAGGGGTTAAGGTTTTAAACCCCGCCAATTTTACCCATAACCCATAGTTGATTTTGAGCACAATCCGTCATATAATTTAACCCTGCAATCTTTGCTTTGGGTAAAACCACATCTGATGTGGCGGAAAGGCCAAAGATTACAGAGGCAAAATATTGAAGGAGTCTCAGATGACACAAGCAGAGAGAGAAGTGTCAGCAGAGGAATGCCCTTACAGGGATGAGGAGACTGCCTTTGTTGCAGGAATAGACCCATCCCTTTTAAGGGATGCTGTGAGCACCCGGGTGGATGAGAAAGCATTGCTCAAAGTAATGCTTGTACCCTTAGGTGGGGCTCTCAGGAGACATCTGGATATGGTCCCCCCAAGAGACTGTTTCTTCCGTATGGCAAGATTTCTGGCCAGGCGGATGGAAAAGTATTCAGGATGTTTTGCGTGGAACCACCTGCTGGGTTCTGCAGCAACTCCTCCTGGAATAAACATCAGTTGCAACGAGGGGCATCTTGCACGTTGTCCTTATTGCCAGAGGGATGTTAGGCAACTCAGGGACAAGTTGCCTAACTACAGGGAGTTCTATATCTAGGTAGCAGAATGAGTAAGGGAGAGCCGCCCCTCTCCTGCCTCCACCCTGCTGCTCAGTAGGCGCTGGGGAATAGTTTCCCCGGCGCCTTTTTCATTGAAACGGTTGTTCCGTGTTTTATCCATAACATAATATGGTCCGATCGGATCAAATAATGTTATCAAATCACTTGATGAACAAGTTTGCACTTCACGCTGAGAGTTGCAAACTTAAGTTAAATGAGTTTATCATTAGTTTATGTACAAGCAAAAAATTGAGAAAGATTTAAAAAGTATTGTAAGAGACCTGGACCTGCCTGCCCTGACTGCCGTCAGGCAGGCCGGCAAGCAGGGATTTGTAACCCATGATATAGTTTGTAGTATTCCTGATAATCCCAAATTCGGGGATTATACCACGAATATAGCGTTACAACTGTCTAAACAAAAGTCTAAAAAAAGTTATCAGACACCCGCAGAGATTGCTAATGAAATCTTAAAAAAATTTGGACATCCCCAATACCTGGAAAGGATAGAAATAGCGGGTGCAGGTTTTATCAATTTTTTTCTGAAAAATGAGGCGCTCGTTGCCATCCTGAAGGCAAAGCCTGGAACAAGTCCAGAGATTCTTCGCTTCGCTCAGAATGACAAGAAAGTTGTTCAGAATAACAAAATAGGCAAGCGCATTTTGGTTGAATATGCCAGCCCCAATACCCATAAAGTATTCCATATCGGGCATCTGAGGAATATTATTACCGGTGAGGCTATCAGCAGGCTTTTGCAGTTTCAGGGCAACGAACTTTTCCGGGTAACCTATACTTCTGATATAGGACCGGCTGTAGCTAAAGCTGTTTGGGGGGTATTGAAGCTGGACAAAGAATTTAATACTGCTAAAAAGGCTTCCCTCAGAGAAAAAGCAGAGTTTTTAGGTAAGGCTTATGCAATGGGCGCTAAAGCTTATGAGGGTGACCTTAAGTCTAAAGATGAAATTGATGCCATAAACAGGGGAATTTATAAAAAAGACCCGCAATTTGTACCTCTTTGGGAGGAGACTAAAAAATGGAGCGCTGCATATTTTGATTCTATTTACAGCAGGATGGGTACGGAATTTGATGCATATGTTTGGGAGTCGAAAGTGGAGGAAGAAGGTAAAAAAACCGTTGAGCAAAACCTGGACAAAGTATTTTTCAAAGATGAGGGGGCGGTTATCTTTCCGGGCGAAAAATACGGCCTGCATAACCGGGTTTTTATCAATTCCGTGGGTAACCCAACCTATGAGGCTAAAGAGATTGGAGTGACTTTTAAAGAAGAGAGCTTGTTCCCGTTTGATTTGGCGATCCATGTTGTGGCAAATGAACAATCAGAGTATTTTAAGGTTGTGATAAAAGCGATAGAACAGGTTGAATCAAGGATGGCAGGCCGGAAAAAACATCTGCCTTATGGTTTCGTAAACCTAACAACAGGGAAAATGTCATCTAGGCTTGGGAATGTGGTTGGAGCAGAGGAACTAATTGACTCCGTAAAAGAAGCTATCCAGCAAGGTTTTCCTAATGCCCAAAATGATGTACGATCGCACACAATTATGGGAAATATTGAAAAGATAGCCATTGGGGCTGTTAAATTCTCATTTTTGAAATATTCACTCAACTCAGACATCGCGTTTGACATCAAACAATCAATTTCCCTGCAGGGGGACAGCGGGCCGTACCTGATGTATGCTTATGCGAGGATCAACTCTTTGCTTGAGAAAGCGGATTCAGAAGTACTCAGAAAAACTCAGAAAACCAGTAAATCAGATAACCTGAAACTCCGGAATTCTGGTGCACAGAGTTATTTGCAGAAGCAAAATACCTCGAATCTTGATTCGAGGATGAATGCTTCAAAAAGAACTTGTCCCGCTTGCGGGATACCCTGCTGCTTGCAGCAGGGAGGGGTTCATTCCAGGTCATTCGAACTTGAGCCAGAGGAGCGGGAAGTTTTGAGACTGCTTGAGTATTTTGAATTTATGGCCAAAGAGACAGCCTCAAAGTACCAACCAAATAAGCTGGCTGAATATTTGCTCAGCCTGGCTAAGGCTTTTAACTTATTCTATGAAAAATACACCATACTTTATTCTGAGAAAGAACCATTTAGGTTGGCTCTTTGTGTCAGGGTTGGTGAAGCATTAAAGCTTGGGTTGTATCTGCTGGGGATTGAGACTGTGGAAAAAATGTGACTTCTTTAGATCCTCTTTGCATATCTTGTGACCACATCGAAGTTAGCGTATAGTGGGTTACAAAGCAACGCTCGGGGTCCTGTCAGCGAGCAGCCCCATTCGACGTCCTCGCTCCTAACAAGTTCGCTACGGGCGGTCAATGGGGCTCCCCGCTCGCTGCCACCCCTCGCTATAAAATGTTTAACTTCAGTAAAAAGATCGGAATAGATTTGGGCACTGCCAACTCCCTGGTTTATGTTTTGGGTGAGGGGATTGTGATGAATGAACCTACTGTTGTGGCAGTTTCCACCATTGACAACAGGGTGTTGGCAGTGGGGAATGAGGCCAAAGAGATGTTGGGGAGGACGCCCGGCAATATTACAGCCACGAGACCCATGCGTGATGGGGTGATAGCAGACTATGTCATAACAGAAGCGATGTTGCGCTATTTCATCGACAAAATTTGCGGTTCATCAAGGATTTTTAAGCCCGAAGTGATGGTTTGTGTGCCTGCTGGTGTGACCTCTGTAGAAAGGAGGGCGGTGATGGATGCAACTCTTTCTGCGGGTGCCAAGATCGCATATTTGATAGATGAACCTTTGGCTGCAGCTATTGGTTCCAATATCCCGATTGCCAACCCTTCAGGCAACATGATTGTAGATATCGGTGGTGGAACCACCGAGGCTGCCGTGGTCTGTTTAGGGGGAGTTGTGGTACACAGCAGTGCCAGGGTTGGGGGGAATAAAATTGATGAGGCGATCGCTTTTTATATACGCAAAAAATATGGTTTGATCATCGGTGAGCACCAATCCGAGTCTGTCAAGATCCAAATAGGCAATGCCTTGCAGCCTGCCAATAATTCTGATTTTAAACAGATGGAAGTCAGGGGGCGGGATAGCGCTACAGGTTTGCCCAGGACTATTCTGTTGCGTTCTGATGAGATAACTTTGGCCATAGAGGATACGTTAAAAAAAATTATCGGGGCTGTGAAAGGGGTTTTGGAACAGACACCTCCTGAGTTGGCATCGGATATAATAGATAAAGGGATTGTGATGTCCGGGGGGACATCAATGCTTACCAACCTTGATAAGCTGATGACCCAACAAACAGGTGTTCCCTGCCACATAGCTGAAAACCCTTTAATGTCTGTAGCTTTGGGTACAGGGATGGCGTTGGAGAACTTGGATCTCTATAAGCGGTCAGTAAGCAAACGTTAGAATTTGAAATTTTAAATTCGAAATTTGAATTGAAATCTAATGAAATTCATTGAAAATTAAAAATTGTAAACCTGTCTGCCGACAGGCAAGATTGAAAATTTTTAAAATATGAAGATTCTAATCACCGGCGGCGCTGGTTTTATAGGTTCGCACATCTCTAAACTCCTTTTGGATCAGGGGGAGAAGGTAGTGCTTTATGATAATTTGTCCAAATCCACCAAACAATATTGTGATAGGCGGGCAGAGTTTATCAAAGGGGACATCAGGGACTCAAAATTGCTCAAAAAAAGCCTTAAGGGGATAAATGGGGTGATCCATATGGCGGGGTCAACAGCTGTTGATGAGTCTGTAAAACAGCCGTTATTTTACCTTGATAATAACATTGCCGGGAGTGTTACCTTATTTGAAGCGATGAAAGAGGCGGGTGTCAAAAAAGTAGTTTTTTCTTCCAGCTGCACTGTTTATGGTTTTCCTGACAATCTGCCTATTAGGGAAGATGCTCAGATTCAGGCTACCAGCCCGTATGGCGCTACCAAGGCCTCCATAGAAAGTTTTTTGACCTATTATAATTATTTGTATGGGTTTGATGTAATCATCCTGCGCTATTTTAACCCTTATGGGATTTGGGAAAGCCACAATCCTGAAACCCATGCTATCCCGAAGTTTATTAAAGCAGCGCTAAGTAAAGAACCGCTTCCTCTTTATTGGAAAGGACAACAGGTCAGGGATTTTATTTATATTGAGGATTTAGCCAAGGCGCATATTGCCCCGCTTAAACTTGAAGGTTTTCATATTTTTAATGTGGGCACAGAAAAAGGGACAAAAGTAATTGATATAGTTAATATTATATCTGATATATTGGGTTATAAGTTAAAAATTAAGGATTTGGGAGAAAGGTCTGGTGATATCCCGGCAAATTTTGCCTCAAGCGCCAAACTGCAAAAAGCTACGGGTTGGAAAGCAAAGGTTAGTTTGAAGGAAGGGTTGAGAAGGACAATAGAGTGGTTTAAAAATAATTAAGCTTGTAGTTATGCTACACTTTTAGCATATGGTCATAGGTTTTGACGCTTCCAGGGCTTTTACAAAAGAGAAGACAGGCACAGAAAATTATTCTTACCAACTTCTTTTGTATTTAGCTAAGATAGATCACAAAAATCAGTACATTTTGTATTTAAGGCCAAATAATGCAACGATCGTTGCAACAAACGTTTTCCCTGAAAATTTTCAGTTTAAAATCATTAACTGGCCAAGGTTTTGGACTCAAGGGGGGTTGGCCCTGCAGACCTTCACAGATAACCTGGATGTTTTGTTTGTCCCCTCCCATACATTGCCATTGTTCAGGAAACCCGGGTTAAAAACAGTTATGACAGTGCATGACCTTGGAGCAGAATATTTACCCTCAATGCACCAGCTAAAACAGAAGCTATACCTGGATTTTATTACCAGATTCCAGCTTAAATCTGCCACGAAATTAATTGCTGTTTCCAAAGCGACAGAAGCGGATTTAGTAAAAAAGATCAATATACCGGCAAATAATATAGAAGTAATATATGAGGGTATAGATAATCAACTCTTTAGACCCCTTAAAGGTGAGATATTAGTTGATAGTTTGAATAAGTTTGACCTTAAACAAGGGGAGTATTTTTTATTTGTGGGGACAGTACAACCAAGGAAGAATTTATGCAGATTAATAGAGGCATTTGGCAAATCTGATTTACTGAGTCATTCTGAGTTTTCTGATATAAAACTTGTTTTTGTGGGCTCTAAGGGCTGGCTTTCTGATGAGATTTATGCTTTGCCCAAAAAACTTGGGATAGAGGATAGGGTTAAATTTTTGGGCCATGTTGATAATGCGGATCTGCCCGCACTGTACTGCGGGGCGGCAGCGCTTGTTTACCCCTCGCTGTTTGAGGGCTTTGGATTGCCGATTTTGGAGGCTTTTGCATGCGGTTGCCCGGTGTTGACTTCAAATATCTCATCCATGCCTGAGGTGGCTGGGGACGCTGCTTTACTGGTAAATCCTGTAAGTGTTGAGGAGATAACGGATGGTATGATTGAGTTGGTAAGTGATAGAGATTTAAGGGAAAGGTTAATCAAACAAGGTTTTGTCCAGGCAAAGAAGTTTAGCTGGGAGAAGTGCGCAAAAGAGACTTTAAGAGTACTTGAAAATCTTAAATTTTAAAATTTTATTACGAATTTCGCAGTTGTCATTGCGAGGACTCCGACGAATGTCGGAGGACGTAGCAATCTAGCTTGCCTCCAAAAGAGGGGTGTGCTATCAAGATTCCTACGCGAACTATGTTCGCTCGGAATGACAGAAAGTGCGAAATTTGTGTTCATATGAAAGTCGATATTCTTGGAATCAAAATAGACAAGATAGGGATAGCTGAAGCTGTTCAAAGTGTGGAGCAGTGGGTGGGAGACAAGGATAAGCATTATATAGTCACTCCTAATATAGAATTTGTAGCGGTTGCACAAAATGACCCAAGCTTTAAGGAGATTTTAAACAGGGCTGATTTGGCTATCCCTGACAGCTCAAGGTTTGGTTGGGCGCAAGATTTAATTCAGGAGAAAAACAGTTTTAAAAAGATACTTAAATGGCCTTTTTTTATATTTCCGAAAGCCCCTCTTCTTATGGCATTTGAAACTGTAACCGGAACTGATTTGATGTATAAGTTGATCAGCGAAGCTGCAGATAAGGGTTTTACAGTAGGATTTTTAGGAGGAAAAAATCAGGTAGCAGACAGGTTGGCTAAAGCGCTAATTGAGAAATATCCCAAACTGAAAATAACTTATGTTAATGGAGAAGTGAGAGTTGATAATAACGGTGACGTCATTGTTGATCCCCGCGATGACGGATTGGAGATACCTAAAACTGATGTGTTGTTTGTGGCTTTTGGCCAGGTAAAGCAGGAGAAGTGGATAGCTAAAAACTTAAAAAAATATCCTGTCAAAGTAATGATGGGTGTGGGCGGGGCTTTTGATTATTTGTCCGGGGAAGTCCCCCGCGCACCCCAAATAGTCAGGAATTTGGGGTTTGAATGGCTGTTTAGGTTAATGATCCAGCCTTGGAGGATAAGAAGGTTTGGCAGCTTACTTCAATTTATATGGCAGATATTGGCAGCAAGGTCATTATAAACCGTTTCCAGCTCATTGGCTGAGGGTTCATGAAAATCTTCCGAGCTGCTGGCGATCGCCATCATCAGGCTTCTGGCTTCTTCAGGAGTGGCATTTTCATTTCTGACATCAAGTTCCAACCCGATGCTGATAATACGGATATTTTTATCCTTGATCTCTCTGACTACCTCCAATGGGTTTTGGCTACCATTGATACCCCCGCTTGGTCCACCATCGCCTAAAAAAACCAGAACAAATGTATAACCGGAATAATTTGGGTTTGATAATGCTGTAAATAGGCTATCTCTGGCAACTTCAAAACCCTTCCTCATCGGAGTTCCGTTATCCCCGTTTAAAGAATTAATAGTCTGTTTAAAATCCTCCCTGGCTGTATCTTTGTAAATGCCGATTGGTTTTAATTCAACAGTATCTTTTCCAAATTTTTGTACCCCGATAGGTATATCAGGTGACAACTTATCCAAAAAAGCATTGACTGCAATTTTTAATGATTCCATTCTGGAAAGGGATGTATTTTTGCCCTGTCGTCTCATGGATCCTGAAGTATCAAGCAAAAGATCAATAACCAGCTTGTCTTTTGAGCATGCAACATTAGGTGGTAAGGCAGTTGTTGGAGGGGTTATGTTTAAATAGCCCATTTGCAGTGACTGTTTATCTTCTGGGGTAAGAATATTAAGGTTGTCTTGCAAAAGCGTAAAGGGTGGTTGGCTGTCATCTAATTTGTTTAGCGCAAAGCCCTGGACCAGGATAAAACTAAAGATTACCACCAGCCCGATTATTATGTAAACCTGGTTCATATATCCATTATATACAAAAAAATGTATTTTGGGTGTTGACTTTTAAGTATGGGAATATGCTAATCTTTGGATATGTTGACTAAATTTAGCGCCAACAAACTTAAAGATGTTTTGGCGGAACCTGAGGCTCCAGGTTTAGACGAACCGTATTTTATTATACAATCACCCTTAACCAAAGAGAATATGACAGTTATCTTATCAGGCAAAAACGGTATGGAGTTTAATAAAACTTATGGTTTTTTCCATAACTTTCAAGGCATTTTGATATATAAGACACTTTACGGGCAGGGGATTATGATAATACAAAAAAACGACGAGAGAGGGGAGGCAAAAGAAGTTAGGATTATTTCTTTAAGGCCGGGTGTTGAGATTGAAGTGCCCTCAGGTTATGGGCATACAGTGGTAAATACCGGAAAAAATTTTTTAGTGGTAGTAGATAATGCAATAGAAAATGATGAAAATATTGATTCTGATATAGTTAAATCAAAAAAAGGGTTTGCTTATTATGTTGTAGATAAAAAAGGGGAGATCGCTTTTGAAAAAAACCCAAACTACAGCTTTCATCCGCAGATAACCAGCTACTAAATACTCAGCTCTAATTACTAATTTTTGGCTTTGCAAAAACCTAATCTAAAGCTATTAGCGGATATACTTACCTGAGCGCTAAAAAAGCTAGTATGGGCCTGATGAGTCTTGGGAAGCAGTCTTTTGTGTAATCCCAAGCAGCCAGAGCACAGCTTCTTTTTTGTAACGCCTGTCCCCCCTGGAATTAATCCTGATAGCAGGTAATTTGCCCCTTTTGCCCCATCTTTTGATTGTCAGCGGGGAAACCCGTAAAACTTCTGCTACCTCTTTGACTGTTAATAGATCAGGAAGATTCTCAAGTGAAAGCTTATCCGGCATTCTATCTCCTTGTATATCATATATTTTCAAATAATGTCAACACCCCAAATTACTAACATTACCTCAGTTTGTATTTAAATCTTAAAACATCAGTATTTTGTCAGAATTTTATCAAGTAAGCGGTATGGTCCTTTTGTAATATGAACAGATCACTATTGAATGGAGGTGAGAAATATGGTTGAAATCTATCAATGGGTGCAAAGATGTCAAAAAGAACAGGATAGATCTAAACAATCTAAATTACTCGGTCAAATCATCAATGCTCCTTGTGATAAACTGGATGATTTAGCTGAAATTTGCTATTTAACTGATTGCCCGAACCTTTTCCGTCTAACAGCTATAGACAGAGTTTGTATTTTAGCCTGGGAAAATGCATTACCTCTTCAGATCGCATTGGAAGTGGTAAACCCTTTATTCAAAGAAGATAAAGACCCTGAAATTCGTTTAGCCTCCTTTCAATGGCTGGCTACTTTTTTTGAGGATGATATGAAAAGGATGAAACCAATCCTTAGCAGAGCCAGAAGGGATTCAAACAGCAGAGTGCGTTGGTGGTCCCGAGTAGGATATACTCCATAGCAAGCTATGGAGTATATCATTGCAGCTCTACTGTTGCTCCTGCTGCTGTAAGCTTTGTTTTTGCTTCATTTGCAGTTTGCTTGTTGACACCTTCCATGACTGGTTTTGGCGCTGCTTCCACTAAATCTTTAGCTTCTTTCAAGCCCAAAGTTTGGACCAGTTCCCTGACTGCTTTGATGACACCAATTTTATTGGCGCCTGCGGCTTGGAGTACCACATTGAAAGTGGTTTGTTCTTCCTGTGGCTCGCCGGAGCTTCCAGCGGAGGCGGCGGCAGGGCCTGTTGCTGCAACCGGCGCTTGGGCTGTTACCCCAAACCTGTCTTCTAAGGCATGGACTAAATCTGCCAATTCCAAAACTGAAAGCTTTTCAATAGACTCGATGATTTTTTCCAGGTCTTTTGAAACAGCCTTTGAAGCTTTTTTAGATTTCACCTCCGGGGTGTTGTCGGAAGTGTTCTCTGCTGCAGCTTCTGCCTGAACTTCTTGAGTCTCTTCTTTTTTCTGATCGTTTGTATCTTGGTCGTCCATTTACTCACCCCCCCTCGAAATTCGTATTTGGTCTAAGGCGTATACTAAATTGCGCAAATTTGCCTGTAAAACCCCGACTATCCCATAAAGCGGTGCGCCCAAACCACCGACAACCTTTGCCCTTAGCTCATCTTTGGAAGGAAGTTGGGCAAGCCTGTTGATCTGGATATCATCCATCAGTTGCCCTTCCAAAAGTCCTGCTTTGATAAAACCCTTAGATGCATCTTTTAAGGCTTTTACCAATACTTTAATAGGGATGACTTCATCTTCATATGCAAACAAGGTGGCAGTGGGGCCAGTCCAGATGTCAGATACCAGATGTCGGAGATTGGAATTTTGGAAAGCTAATTTGAGCAGGGTGTTTTTGGTGATGGAAAATTCAGCGCTTGACTGGCGCAATTTCGAGCGTAGATCTGAGAGTTGAGCCATGTTTAAGCCTTTATAGTCTGCAAATACCACAGATTTTGCTCTGCCAAGCTTATCTGTTAATGACCTGACTGTTTCTTCTTTTTGTGCGCGCGTTTTTGGCATTAAATTTTTTCTATGAAGCTCTACGGCTAAAGCCGTGGTCTCTTCTCATTACAGCTTCACAGCAAAAGCTGTTCAGCTGACCGCCTTCGGCGGAGAAAAGCATTCATCCACGGTTAAAACCGTGGTTTTCTGCTTTTTGCTGATAAAAAACCCCGCTTAAGCGAGGTTATTTGTTTGTCATCCCGAAGGATGACAAGCGCGGCCTCGGTGGGATTTACGTTTTTGACAACCCACGGTCTCAAGCTGTATGTAATTTTAATAAATGCAGGCCTGTTTGTCAACCGTTTGTTCAGGATTTAACAAAGAAACTGTCATTCCGAGTTAAATCCTGAACGGTTACTCAAATTTTGAACTATTATCTCAAGAAAAGGGCGGCCGGGTTTTTAAGGCTCGGCCGCCACTGTGCACTTTTACAGTTGAAAGTTGGGGTTAGCGGATCAGTTGTACCATTTTTGGTTCATCCAGCGGCCAAACCGGGAAATCCTTTTCTCCGCCAGGAGTAATACGATGGTCCAGACGATCATGAACCCCATTCCCAGTAGTTGGCCGGTTACACCCCAGATTTGAGGTGCAGCTAGCGTAACCACTACCAGCGGGATCCACCAAACTGCAAACCGCCTGATCAGGAAAACATTCATTTTCTTCCTCCCTAAACTGTAAATGTGCTGGCTACATATTAACACAAACCAGGCTCAAAGTACAGTTTTGTAGTGTATAATTTGTTCATGGTAATTGTTTTAACCAAAAAGGCTACTGCTGACCAATTGAAAAAAATGGGGCAGGAATACGGGAACTATATTAAGGTTGTGGTGGATATTGAAAAAGGAATTATAGCAGGCGGCGCAGCCATGCATTATGATGGGGAACAGGTTTTACTGAAAATAGGTTGTAAACAGGAGAATCTTTGGGGAGGCGGGATCGATTTGGAAACAGGCGGGATAACTTACGATTCAATGATTAACATCCGTCCCGGGCAAAATAATTTTAAAAGGGAGATAGCATCAGAGGAGGTCAGACAAAAATTAAAAAGAATCGTAGAGGAGTTGATATGATCAACCATGCGGTTTCACAAAATGATTTACCACTGGAGATGCAGATTTTAAATATTTCGGTAAATATGGCCAGAATAGGCAACTGGATAGCAGATTTATCCAAAATAAAAGCTGAATATGGCGAAAAAGTTTACCGCTCAAGAAGAAAGTTGATTGAAAAAATGATAAACCAGACAGAGAATTATTTAAACGACCTGTCTTCCCAAAAAATCTCAGGCCGTTTTGTGCCAACCTTAGGTAGGTTTACAAAAGAGTTTAAAGTTATTAAAAATGGATATAAAACAGATCCGCTGCTGGCAAAAAAAGCCCTAACTTGGGCAAATATCCTCCAGCACCGGGCCAAACTGGCTTAAACTATCCCAGAGTTTTTTCAAAAGGGGACTTATAGTTTGCTTTGTAGTCTTCCGGCTTACCTCTGGTTAGGCTCACTAACGGTTTTAAAATCAAATGCAAAAAAAGCGCCGGATTTTTGAGATCCGGCGCGCGAGACTCCATCTACCTGCTGGGTTGAAAGTGAACCAGCTGGTTCACCATCAGGCCTATTGCACCTCCAACCAAACCGCTGAATGCTCCCCGGGACACTGCCTTAATCAACAGTGCCACAGAAATACTTACGCTTTCGGGTTGGTTAACAACGATGACAGCTAGGATGCCGCCTATTGCTCCGCATATTAGGTGTGCAATAGGCGAGATCGAATTGCTTTTCAGGTCTGATACGGTAATAAGAAGACTCGTCAAGAGTCCTCCTACAAAAGCCATTAACAGTTCGCTTAAGATAGGATCCATGATGCTCCGAAACCTCCCAGTATGTGAATGTACTTTACCCGTTTGGTAAGCGCTTGCTAGTATACCATTTTGTGTAGGTCTTTGCAAAGCTAAAATTGGGGGACCCACATCCAGTAGCCACCTTTTGAGCCTGGAGGAGGTTTGGGGGTGGCTGATGATTCATCAGGTGAGCCTATTGAGGGCTGAAGCGAAGCGGATCCGGTGGCAACGATTGAACCCCAGACACCGGAATTGCCTGTTTTACCCAAGTTTTTGATAATTATGCCCAGGTCAAAGCCATTGATTATTTTATCAAGGTTAAAATCAACATTGGAGTTCCACTTAGCTGAGAGCGGGTTTGTGCCATAGGCATTTTTTGCCACTGCAAAATCTGCACTGTTGATGACATTATCCTCATTTAAGTCTCCGGTGATTAAATTTAGAGTTCCCAGATCGGAGACAGTAGGCTTTACCAAAAAAGCAGAAGCAGAGGCAAGTTGGGCAGGGCCTTTCAGATAAGCTGTATAGGTTGATCCTTGGGTTAAGCCTGCCAAAGACAACCCTGAATATCCACCTGTAGCAGGTATGTCAACAGTAAAGGACAGCAGGTATTGTGGGTTTGTGGTAGGCATACCCGCAGCAATACCCAGAAAGGTCTTTGCTGCCTGGCTGTTTTTTGGCCTGCCCTCAATAGAAATTTTAAAGTTTAGGGTAGGACCGAAAAAAACCTGTGGAGTTGAGCTGCTGCTGGGTTCAGGCGTAGCTTTGGACGGAGAACCTTCCAGACTTTTTTTAAGGTCATCTAAAGGGGTAGTTTTAGGTACTTCTTTTGGTGAAGGCTGGATTTTAGGCAGAGGAGTCGGGTTTGGGTTATCCTGTGTTTTGAAACGCTGGGCTAAAAGCAATGAGCCGGTTGGGATTAAAACGATTAAGAGTAAAATGATACCGACAACTATCTTCTGGCCAACTGAACTAAACATACTTCTACTATACTAAAACTAGTAACCAGTAGCTAGTTACTAGTGTATGAGTTCAGTCCTTTCCAACAGTTTTGTCATTGCGAGAAACGAGCATAGCGAGTGACGTAGCAATCTAATTGAAGTAAGATCGCTACGATCCGATGTACATCGGATCTCGCGATGACGTTTGGCTGGAGAAAACTAAATAGTTACTTACTAGTATCTTGACTCTGGATTCAGGATTGCCGATACTTTACATACTATGTTTTCTGGAAAAAACCTCATCAGGATACTGATAAATACCGTTATTGGTTTAGTATTCATCATTTTCTGGATGAAGGTTGTAGATGTTAATGCGATTTTTAAAGAGCTTTCCAGGGTTGACTTATTGACTGTTTTACCCTTTGTGCTTTTTTTTGCATTATCCAATTTCTTAAGGTCGATGAGGCTAAAAATACTGCTTAGCCAGTTTAAAATTCCGCTTAGGAATGTAATACTGCTAAATTATTTAAGCCAGATATTTTCATATATCATACCACTGCGGGCTGGTGAGATTAGTAAGGGGGTTTACCTTTCAACCCAATATAAAGTACCTTTTTCAAAATCATTAATATGGATTTTGCTGGACCGGTTTTTGGATTTTTGGTTAGTGTTGGTACTGGTATTGGTGCTTTTAGGCATGACTGTAACCAATTTGCCTGCCAACTTAAAACTTACCATTATGATATTGATAGCGCCGTCAACACTAATTGCCTTCCTGGTAATATTTTTTCCTGAATTTGCCAAAAAAACTATGAATTTTTTCAGCAAAGCCCTAATCTTAAATGTATTGAAAACATTGTTTACCCGGTTTACAGACTTTATCATTGATACGGTTTCACTATTAAAAAGAGAACCAAAAGAAATGGCCAGCTTAATGGTTTTGACTTTTGGTGCGCTTTTATCCGATGGGTTGGGATGGTATGTGTTTTTCCTGGCAGTTTTTGGCAAAGTTAGTTTTATAACTATATTTTTGGGCTCACTGCTTTCAGCTCTAACTTATCTTATTCCAGCTGCGCCTGGTTATGTTGGCAGCGCGGAAGCTTCAGGCCTGGCAGTTTTCAGCTTAAGCTTAGGATTGGATAAAACCTTAACCTCTGTTGCCACAGTTTTAAACCACGGCCTGACCCTTGTTTGTATTCTTTTCTTCGGGATTAGCGCGCTGTATCTTCTTAAATTTGATACTAACCTAGTTTGGAAAAAATTTAAAAAGCAGTAAGCGGGTCAACCTTAATTCCTGGTCCTAGAGTTGGAGAAAGGGTCACTTTTTTAATCTTTGTTTTACCCACTACATTCAATAGGGTTTTGACATTGGAAGAAAGTTCCGGGACAGGCTGGCTTACTTTCCCTAAACCTAAATGGATAACAGGCGCTAATTTCTCAGTTTTATACTCAGTTTTTCCACTTTGGAGCTCTGTGACAGCTTTTTTAAGGTCGCTAGTTATAGTGCCGTTTTTAGGGTTTGGCATGAGTCCTCTGGGTCCCAAAAATTTGGCAACCCTGGCAAGTTTTGGCATCCACTCAGGTGTAGTTACTAAAACATCGAAGTTTATTTTTCCTTCAGAGATCGCGTCAATGCTATCCTCGTTACCTATTGCAGCGCCAAGTTCCTCCAATTCTTGTGTTTGTGCCGGGTTTGTCGAAGGGCCGAAGGCCAAAATGGCCAATTTTTTGCCCGAAGCAAAGGGCAGTGACACCAAACCCCTTAAATTTTTGACGGTAGTGTTAATATGGGCTTCTAAGCTTCCGTCATATTTTGAGTAAGAAGTTTCTTTTGCTAAATTTATGGCTTCTTCCAGGGGATAGTTTTTATTCCTGTCCACTTTTTCTAAAGCTTCCCGGTACTTTTTAGACCTTAGTTTGGTTTTTTTGCTTGGTTTTTGTTTTTTGTCTGCTTTCTTAACCTGTTCTTCCGGTTTGTCATTCTGATTCTGAGCGTTAGTCGAAGAAGCATCTCTTAACTTGTTTAAGTCATCGGAATTGCTCGCATTCGCGAGAGATTCCTCGTTATCACTCGGAACGACAACAGAATCTGCGTCAAGTTTGACTCGCTCCTTTTGCTTCGGAACTACTTTTTTCTTTGGCTTTTCAGCTGGCGTGGAGTCATCTATGACTGTAATTTTTGTCTTACCCATATTTAATTCCCTATTTTTACTCCCATGCTTCTGGCTGTGCCCTCAACAATTTTTGCCGCAGCTTCCAGATCAAAGGCGTTTAAATCAGGCATTTTGGCTTTGGCGATCTCCTCAACCTGTGATTTATTTAAAGTCCCTGCAAATTCTTTGCCTGCTTTGCCTGAGCCTTTTTCAACCCCCAGGGCTTTTTTAATCATCTCTGCCACAGGCGGTTCTTTGGTAATAAAAGAAAAAGTCCGGTCTTCAAAAACCGTTATCACTACCGGTAAAATATTCCCCTGTTTTTCTTTAGTCTTTTCATTGAAAGCTTTGACAAAGTCCATGATGGGCAGGCCATGCTGTCCCAAAGCGGGTCCGACAGGAGGCGCAGCAGTAGCTATGCCTGCAGGGAT
Organism: Candidatus Daviesbacteria bacterium; assembly: GCA_016186955.1. Taxonomy (GTDB): domain Bacteria; phylum Patescibacteriota; class Microgenomatia; order Daviesbacterales; family UBA10151; genus JACPKP01. The sequence continues at coordinate 169,836 of JACPKP010000003.1, forward strand.
ATTTAATTTAATATATGTTTTAATTTTTTTAACAGCCATAAATTGTTTACAGTTTTGTTATTTGCAAAAAGTCCAGCTCCACCGGTGTTTCCCTGCCAAAAATTGAAACAAGTATCCTAACCTTGCCTTTTTCTTTATCAACCGTATCCACCTTGCCGATAAAGTCCGCGAATGGGCCATCAATGATTTTGACAGTATCACTGGGCAGGAAAACATCTTTAAAAGTTGGAGCTGCACCCTGAGTCATAAATGTCACAATTGACTTGATTTCACTCTCGGGGATTGGCGTAGGTTTATTGCCGATACCAACAAAGGATGTGACTCCCGGAGTTGTGCGTACTGCCAGCCAGGAATTATCATCAAGGATCATTTTAACCATTAGATAACCGGGGAAGATCTTCTCTTTAACCCGCTCTTTTTTACCGGCCCTAATCTCAATTTTTTCTTGGGTAGGCACCAAAATATCCAGGATCTTATTTTCCAGGTGTTCAGATTCGATACGTTGTTTCAAAGCATTGGCTACCCTGTTTTCATGGCCTGAGTAAGTATGGACTACATACCATTTTGAACCCGGGATGTCTGTGGAGGACAGATCCTGTGCAGTTTGTTCCTCCGGTTGGGAATCTTCAGCAGGTGTTTCTTCATCCGCAGGAATAGAATCTTCAGGTTCAGAGTCTTTGGTGGATGCTTCTTCATCTTCTTCTGGTTCGTCGTCAGAGTTTGTGTCTTCCGCTGATTTTACCTTCAGGGTATCGCTTTGCGGCTTCTTAGATTCCATCTCAGGAGTATTCTCTTCTACTTCCGCCTTTTCCGCCATTTCCCCAGGCTTGCTTTCCCTGGGCAAATCAGGATCTGTTTGGTTTATCTTATTTTGGTTGTCATCGCTCATATTATTTTGTTATTGCCAACTGTGTCAGCTGGGCCAGTAAATAATCGATGCCGCCTATGAAAAAACCTACCCCCAGTGTCACAAGAATTACGATCACAGTAAGTTTAAGTGTCTCATCTTTGGTTGGCCAGACAACTTTCTCAAGTTCCGCTCTAACCTCTTTTAAAAAAGTGACAGCCTTCATTTTAATTAAAGCCTCCATTTTTGGAGGCCTTTTGTCAAGTATAGCAAAAAAAATAGGGTACCGCAACAACCAAGATGGTAAGAGTTCAGTTTTCTCCGGTAATACCACCTTCCAGGAGTCAGGGCCCACCTGGAAGGTGGTCGTATGGACTCCTTCCAGGTGAGTGCTGGCAAGCACTAATGAGTTACCCTAAATGGGATTTTTCTTAAGATAATAAAGCTTAAGATTACAAACAGTCCCATACTAAACATCCCTATTCTGTATCTACTGGATCCAATGCTTGTTAAAAAAGTCACAATAATTCTCCAAACCAAAGGCCCTAAAAAAGTGGAGAAGCGCTCCATTAGGGCATAATAACTAAAAGAACTACTTAATTTTTCCTCTGGAGAAAGGTAGGACAATATAGACCTTAAAATAGGATAAGTTGCCCCACCCAAAAAACCTACTAAGATTGCAAAAGCCCAAAAAATTGTAAAGTCAGGAGCTAAACTAAAAAATGGAATAACTAAAATCCAAATACCCATTAAAACAACTAAAGTTTTTTTCAAGCCTTTTTTATCTGCTAAATAACCAATTATTATAGAACCAATTACTGAGGCTAAAAGTGCTGTGATAGAAAAAATTGCCTTAAGTTTATCATTAACCTGATAAACTTGTTGCAGATAAATAGGGTAATTGTTTTGCAGTGTTAAAACTGCATCAGTAAAGAAAAAGTAACCCAGTAAAAACCTACCCATGCCAGGAATCTTAATGAGAGTTTTAAAATTATCAAAATACTTTTGATATTCTTGCTTTATGCTAATTTTAGCCTGAGTCGAGTGGACTTTTTCTTTAAAAAGAAAAAGCATGGGCAAAGAAAAAAGAAAAAACAAAATAATTGAAGGCAAAAAAGTTTGGGGTCTGCCAGGGTTGCCAAACAGGTAAATTGCCCCAGTTGCAAAAGGCAATGTTACTAAAAGCCCCACTATCTGGCCTAACCAACCTGCCCCACCGCCTAGCCCTGAGACAAAACCTCTTTTTTCTAATTTGGCCAATTGAGGAAACAAAGCATAATAAAAAACCAGGGAGAATTGATAAAGATAGTTTGTCAAAAGAAAGAAAAAAGCAGCCAGAGTAATAATGGTTGTACTGGTCTTAAAAAATAAAGTTAAAAAGGCAGTTATTAAAATTGTCATAATCATTGAGACTGTTAATATCTTTAAAAAAGGGAGTTTAATACCTTTTTGATCAGAGATAGCGCCTAAAACCGGGCTGGTTAATATTAAAAGCACTGAAGCTATTACAAAAATTAAGTTGTAATAAAAGTCAGAAACATGGTTTTCTATAACCAGCCACTGGGAAAAGTAAAGCGCAAAAACAATCACTGGAAATGAATTGGCAAAATCATAAAGGGCCCAGTAGAAAATATCCTTTTTTTGCATATGTTCAAATTATATCTTAGCCAAAAAAGTAAGCAAGCTTTTAAACAAAGATAAATAAATTTAAATAATAATTGACAATTTGAGGCTAATACTGTATAAAGATGTTGCTAGAAAAAAGCAACATTATGGATAATTTAGAAATCTTGGGCGTTTCTTCTAAAGAACGAGCTATTTTAGAGGCTATCTTTAAAGTAGAATTAATTAATGCTACCGATCTGGCCAAATCTACTAATACAAAAAGAGGCTCAATTTACCTTTATTTAGAAAACTTAAAACAACAGAGGTTAATCATTGAAGTTGAGAAAGCGGACAAAAGTTATACCGCTGCGTCAGTGCAAGGCAGCTTGGTAAGGTTATCCAGTCAAAGATAGGCCAACTCAAAATCCTTAAAAAATCCCTATTACAAAAGATTAAAGCTAGTAAATTATCAAAAAACAACCAGTTAGGCCAAATCTCAATTTATAAAGGCAAATTGGGTTTGAATATGATTATGGAAGATATCGCCCAAAATCAAGGGGATACCTATTTACTGGGCTCAGCTAAAGTCTTTTATAAATTTATGAAAGATGAACCATGGGGACAAAGATATAACAAAAAAAGAAGGTTAAAAAATTTAGGCCAAGATTATATGATTACAGATTGGGCAGAAAAAACTATTAAATCTTTTTATGAGGAAAGCGGTATTTTTTTAAAAAGAAGATTTTTACCTCCAGACTTTAAATTAAATGGAGGTTTTGCAATTTATGGAGATAAAATTGCTATCGGAGTCTTCACGGATGAGGTTAATGTTTTAGTAATAAAAGAACCAACCCTAACTCAACTTTTTACCTATTTATTTCAATTACTCTGGAAAGATTTAGAAGGTAAAAATATTCCAGCCCCTATTCAGTAATCCAGCCTCCCAGGCTTGGGAGTCATTTAGACTCCCGTCCGCACTTCGTGCAGGACGGCCTTGCGAAGCTAAATTTAACTGTCTAACTAAACTCATTTAACTCGAGTTTGCAACTCTTGTTAAACGATTTTGAACCCAAAATACTTTTTGATTAGACTCAAATTGGAATATTTTGAGTATAGAATGCTATGAAATTGATACCATCTGTATTTTCTTCAACAGTATAACTTGTTACACCTCGGAGGTGTGATATAATCGCCCAATGCCTTATCGCCAAACACCATTTATAAATCAAAACTTTTACCATATATTTAACCGCGGTGTTGAAAAACGGATTATTTTCTTAACGCAAGATGATTATGACCGGTTTTTTCAAACAATTTACTACTATCAATTCAGCGGCCCTAAACCTAGATTTTCTACACACAGGCGTTTTCGTTTTAAGGATTTTCATAAAAATCCCAAAATAGTTGAAATTATTGTGTTTTGTTTTATGCCAAATCATTTTCACCTACTTATCAGGCAGATAAGAGATGGTGGGATTGTGGAATTTATGTCGAAAGTCTTAAACGGTTATACAAAATATTTCAATACCAAACATAGACGAGTTGGAGCTTTATTCCAAGGCCAATTCAAGGCTGTTATGATAGAAACGGATGAGCAGCTTTTACATGTTTCAAGATATATTCATTTAAATCCTTATGTTGCCGAACTAACAAAAGATTTGGCAGATTTTTCTAATTCTTCTTACAAAGAGTATGTTACATTAGGGGGTCAGGGAATATGTGTTAAAGAGCATATTTTAAATTTTTTTAAAAACTCTATGCATTACCAAAAATTTATTAATGATTATGAAGATTATGCCTTAAGGCTAAAAAGAATTGAGCATTTACTTATTGATATAGAATAACTTGTTACACCTCCGAGGTGTGATATAGGTGTTATAATCCATTTGTGACAAAACATCTGGCGGTATTTTCAAAAGAAGCAGTGCAGAGGATTTTTGAGGGGAAAAAAACAGTAGAATCTCGTTTTTCCCAGCATAAAATAGCGCCTTTCGGATCGGTAGGGAAAGGTGACTTGGTTTATATCAAGCCTGCCGGAGGTGAGATCGCCGGGCAGTTTTTGGTCAAAAAGGTGATTTCGTTTGAAAATTTGGATGGGAGTGATTGGCAGATAATCAGATTTCACTTTGGGAAAAAACTTTCTTTGGGTAATAAAGGGCTGGATGATAAATTTTTTAAAATCCACAAAGATGCAAAATATGGTACACTGATTTTTATTGACAGGGTTGAACAGTTCATTACCTCGCCAATTAAAATCTCCAAAAAAGACCAGCGGGGTTGGATGGTGCTTTAAGAAATATGAGATAATAGGATTCATGGATCATCAGGGGTACACATTAAAAGATATTGTTGGCATCCTATTTTTAATCATTATTTTTGCCCTGATTCCCTTAGGGGTTTATTTAATATCCAAACAGACAGTTTTTTTTAGTAAAGCGGATGTCAATATCACACCTGCTAAGGTAAAGGTGACTAATATCTCTGAAAATTCCCTCACAATCACCTGGCTGACAGAGGGGAAACCTGCATCAGGTTTTGTAAGTTTTGGCAATACCCCTGAATTGGGTAACAGTTTATTTGATGATAGGGATAGGGATGCACGGGTGTCCAGGTTTACCCATCATGTAACTTTGAAAAATTTGGATCCGCAAACAAAATATTATTTTAAAATTGGCTCTTCCGGGGCGCTGTTTGACAATAATGGCTTGCCTTTTGAAGCTGCAACTGCACCTTTGAGCAATACAGCGTTGCCTCTTTTGAAATCCATTGGCGGGAAAGCCGCAAAACAAGATGGGTCAATCTTGGATGAAGGGATAGTTTATCTGACGACCGATGACGGTTATGCCATGTCTGCTGTTGTAAGAGGCGATAACTGGTCAATAGTTTTGAGCAAGGCCAGGACTGTTGATCTGTTGGGATATAAAGAACTTGAGGAAGTAAGTGATATTAAATTAATGCTGCAAACAGGCCAAAGCGGTAGCGCTATTAAAACAGTTAATTTAAACAGTGACCCCAAAGAATTTAACCTGTCACTTTAGGGTATAATACTTCTTCCGCCTGGACTGTGTGTCCTAAGAATCTTAAAAGATGATGATAAATGCCGTTGGTTTTGATAATCTCTGCATATACTTTGCTTGAGGGGCGGAGAGTTCTTTTTTGGGTTTGATAGTCAATTTCCACCAGTCCGAACCTTGGTTCAAAGCCATTCGCCCATTCGAAATTATCTATTAGCGACCAGTGGAAATAACCTTTAACCTCAACCCCTGCTTCAATGGCATGGTAAATTTCCTTAAGGTAAGCGATTAAAAACCTGCACCGGCGGTCATCATTGGTGGTGGCAATGCCATTTTCAGTAATATAAATAGGCAGTTTATAATCTGCAAAATCCATCAGGACATCAAAAATGCCTTCGGGATATATCTCCCAGCCCATGTCGGATACATCTTTTTTAGAAATAGAGATATCAGCAACAGGTGGAAATACAGTGTGCTTCTTATCATAGCTAAAATTCTGGTTAAAATAATAGTTGAGTCCTAAAAAATCATGGTATTTATTGCCGGTTAACTTATAAAACAGATGGTTGCCGAATGAATCTGTTGCCCAAACAGTCAGCGCTTCAATGATGGAATGTTTATGGTAAAAACCAAGCGAGGCCACGTTACAGGCAGCGCCGACCCTGCTTGTCGGGGTCAGTTTATGGATCCAGTTGTAAGCTTTTTTATGGGCTTTTGCCATATTCCACAAAACCTTAAGAGCCAACCATTTGCTTTTTTTCTGTGGAGGCCATACACCTAAAAAGTAACAGTTATAAGCATATACATTTGGCTCATTGATAGTGATCCATAAATCAACATACTCCTGCAATTCGGGGACGATTTTTTTAACAAACCGCTCAAAATAAAATACAACTTTTCCATTTTTCCATCCACCCTTATCAGCCAGCCACTTAGGGTTTGTAAAATGGTGGAGGGTTAGCATAACTGTAAATCCCTTATCTTTTAGTGCTTTTAAAACCTGAACGTAGTGGTCAATAGCCGGTTGGTCAAATTCACCTTCTTTGGGTTCAATCCTGGCCCACTCAATGCTGAGCCGGTGGGCGTTATGGTTTAAGTTTTTTGCCAGTTCAAAATCCTCTGCGTAGCGGTTGTATTGGTCACATGCCAACCCTGAACGCTTTTCCGGGGGCTGGTTTTTTTGTTCGAAATCCCACCAGTCGCTATTGACATTGTTTCCCTCTACCTGATGGGCGCTGGTGGCTGCGCCCCAAAGGAAACCTTCAGGGAAAAACAGTGTTGTATGGTCATGTTTTACTTTTTGGGGATTACCTGGCATAAAGTTTTAGGGGCTTAAGATTGCATAACCGTTGTCATTTACACTCGTCGGATCACCGAATATTTTTGTGCCGTCGCAGTAAGTATAAGTTTTTTGGATGTTTGCATCTTTGTCATTGGCATTCTCAAGTGTTGTCACTAAAACATAATAATTTCCTGCTGGAGTTGTGGGGCAGGAACCGCCGGTTAAACCGCTTTTAAATCCATATGCGTAACCTTTGTTTGGTCCTGTTGTTGGATTACCACCATTACTGCTAGGGTCTATTGGTATCTGGTTAATATAAGTTGTGTCCAGGGCTTTTTGAGTATTTGTAGCAAAACCTTGACAAGGGGAGATATTATAGTTTATGTCATTAATCCAGTTGCTAGTGGCAGATGAACTTAAATTCCATACGTTTGCACAGGGGTATCTGCCGTTTGCCTGTTTGTAAAGTTCCAAAGCTACTGCAAGCGCCCTTAAATCATTTTTTCTTCGTGCATCCCTTGAGACAATTTGTGAGGGGCCATAAACAGTAAAACCGATGGCAGCACTAACACTCATTATCAGGACAGCTATCAAAAGCTCAACTAAAGTAAAGCCTTTTGTTTTCATGGCAGTAATATAAAGATACAATGTTTGGGGTTCCTCAAGCAACACCCGATTTTAAATCTAACCTCCCAGGCACAAAAGGCGTCCCCTTGCGAGGCTAGCTGCTGGTGCTTTGATATTGTTTTAGGGAATAACTCCAGAATTTTAATGATAAAAAGAGTAATGCCAGCCCGATGATAATTGAGACGGCAATAAATTGCCCTGACAGTAACCCCATTAAAGCTTTGGGCGGGAAGGTCATCATAATCCCCAAAGGTATGGCAAATGTCAGCAAGGACCTGATTGGTTCTATATAAATATCTACAGGGATCCTTGCCATACTTGATAAGTCCCGATAAACCATAATCAGGTGGTCAATTGAGGTGGTGAGTATCCCTATGCCCAAAACAAAGATATGGAAAGCTGCGGCAATCAAAAGCCCATTTAAAACCATCAAAGCATAAAAAAGCCACTGGGATATTGACGGATGAAAACTTACAGCAGCAAACCAGATGCTGAAGAAGGTAATTAAAATTAACATAAAAAGATCCAGAATGTCAGCCCCACCCAAAAGCACCCTGATTAAAGGGTTGAGCGGTCTGGCCAGGACAAAATCAAAATTTCCGGAAACAATCAGTTCCCTGAACCGGTAAACCTCTCTAAATAAAAGTTGTGCGGCAGAATCTGCCAGGTTGAAGGAGAGATAAAAAAAGATGATCTGTTCCCTTGAATATCCAGCCAGCCCTTTTGACCCTTGGACTAGAAAGTTTAAAAAAATTAAAAAAAGAGTGATCCTTAAAAACTTGCCTAATAAAAAAATTACCACAGACATTTTATTGTAAAGGGTCTGCTCGAAAGAATTAATTGTATATTTAATCCAGATTTTAAACTCTCTCATTATTTTCCTTCTGCTGAATAACTTTTAAGCCCTTTTTTCCAAAGTAATTTCGCCAGGAAAAACATCAGCAAAGTCCAAACCAAAGATTGGAAAAGTATTCTTATCAAAGTTATTCCTGTTATTTTTCCCAAAATTATTGCAATTGGAAAATAGATAAGGTAAGGGAAAGGTGTCAGCTGTAAAACAATTTTTAAAAAACCGGGTAAGATGTCCAAAGGAAAAATACCTCCTGCAAAAGTTTCAATTAATATTGCTATAAAAAACCTGGCGCCCCAGATATCTTCCGGCCTCCAAAAAGCAAAAGAGGCAGCAGTTATACTGATTAAAAAATAAATGACCATTGCCAAAACAGAGGCTAAAAAAAATGCCAAAAGGTTAACCAAATCTTCCGGAAGTTTAATGTCAGGCCGCAACATTAGCGCCAGGACGCTGATTTCAAAAACAGCAAAAGCTAAATTCAAAACCTTGCTTGATAAGTCCCGCGTAAACCAGTATTTCAGATAATTTACAGGTTTAACTAAGTAGTTACTTAAATCCCCCCTGGCGATCTCCCCGCCGATATTTTCAGCTGAAGGTGCGGATAATACAAAGGTATTGATTACCAGCACCAGAAATACATAAGTCAGCATATCTTGTTGGGAGTATCCAAACACTGACCTATTTGAATAAAAGACTCCCTGCCAGAGGAAAAATGTCATCAAAAACCTTAAGATATTCCGAGACCTCCAGAGGATGAAATTTAACCTGTAGGTAAACTCGTTTTGCAGGGAAAGAGAAAAGATAGTGAAATACTTAAGCATATCTCAAATCTAAAATTTTAAATCGCAAATCTACATCTAAAATCTATGAATTCTTTAAGATTTAAGTTGTAATTTTGACATTTGAGATTTATGATTTAACATTCTCTGCTGTAAATACCTCCCGGATGATGTCTTCAATCTGTGCTTCCTCGATATTTAAATCATCAACCGGGAAATCCTTTAAAAGCTTTGCTGCTGCTTCTGAGACTTTGGACCTTTTGACGGAGATTACCGCGCGGGGAAATTCATAACTTTCCAGTTTTCCGATCTCCCTGAATTTTTCCGCATCAACCTCTCTTTCTAAAATAACAGTTAGTAATTTATGGTCGGCAAATTTTTTAATAATCGCCTCAAGTTTTCCGTCAAATAAGATCTTTCCGTGGTCAATAATGATCACCCTTTCACAAAGCTCTTTAACATCATCCATATAATGACTGGTTAAAATGATTGTTGCATTAAAGCGCTTGTTGTATTCCCTGATAAAGTCCCGCATCTTTTTCTGCATCACCACATCAAGCCCGATGGTCGGTTCATCCAAAAATAAAATTTTAGGGGAATGGATTAAAGCTGCGATTAGCTCCATTTTCATCCGCTGACCTAAAGACAACTTCCTTACCTGGATCTTTAAAATATCTTCAACTTCTAAAAGCTCTACCAGTTCGTCCAAAGTTTTTTTATATTGGTCATCAGGAACTTCATAAATCTCCTTATTTAAAATAAAAGACTCCATTGCCGGCAGGTCCCACCAGAGTTGGTTTTTTTGGCCCATGACCAGCGAAAATTGTTTTTGGAAAGCGGTTTTTCTTTCCCAAGGGGTAAAGTCTAAAACCTGGACTTTTCCTGAAGTTGGGTAGAGCAGGCCGGATAACACCTTAAGGGTGGTGGTTTTTCCGGCGCCGTTTGGTCCGATAAACCCCACCAGCTCACCTTCACCGATCTCAAAAGAGACCCCATCAACAGCCTTGACATCATAATATTTCCGGGAAAAAAGGGATTTTACAGAGCCTATTAGCCCTGGTTCTTTTTGATGGACTTTATAGTATTTTTTTAAATCACCAACTTTTATGATGGGTTCTTCCATGGATATATTGTAACAAAGAAAGTGTGGGTTTGTTACTTAGAGAAAAGTTGCCAATTTCAATCCCAGGCACAAAAGGCGTCCCCTTTCGAGGCTAGCTACTGGCGGAGGTATAGTGTTTGAGGGAGAAATTCCAGAACCAGGATGAAAACCATACCGCCAAAGATGCAAAAAATACCCCAAAAAATAAAAAATACCAGGGTGACATGCCAAAAAATAACCTGACCGGGACAGTTATTATAAAGCCTAATGGAATAATAAAAGTTAAAACAAAAGAGGTGGTTTTCCCAAACAGGTCTAAGGGGATAGCCAATGGTTCCCTCAGAATATAGAAAACGTCAGTTATTCCTGAGAACCTCCCTATCCATATTGATAAGGTAGACAAACTAAAATATATTCCGTAGAGGATTAACAGCCCTGCCAGTAGACCTAGGATTAAAAATGACCAATTTATAATTGATACCATAATGTCCATTTTTTGCAATGAGTAATAAACCAAAACAAGTCCGGTTAGAACGCTAAAGAGCTCAAAAATCCGTGTCAGGCGGAAAGTGATATAAAATTGAGAATTGATAGGTTTTGTCAAAAATATATCCAGTGTTCCCCGCTGGACATAATTGGGGATCCAGTTAATACTTCTGAAAAATAATACATAAAATAGGGAACTGACACATCTGTAAATTCCGGTCAATAAAAAAACCTGGTATTTTGTCCAACCGAAAATTTCTTTCGAGAAAGAAAAATAGACATTTACAAAAATAACCATAATGATAAGTGAGATCGTGCTGTTTGTAATTATTCCGAATACATTCCACCGCTTTTCTAGGTAGTTTTTGGCAGAGATATTAAGTAATGCTAAAAAGACCTTAAAATAATGTTTCATCCTCCGAACCCCTGGTATAGTTTAATTCCTTTGGAATAGGTTAGTTTGTACCCCAGAAAAAAAAATGTCAACCAAAAAAATTGGATACCAAACCCCAAAACAACATTTTCTGCACTTAATTTGCCCAATAAAACCTCAATCGGGAAAGAAATAATGTAACGGAACGGCAAAAAAACCGCCAAGTTAAATAGAGTTGCCGGGAGGAATGCAACCGGAATAAGTTTGCCTGAAAACAATTGGTTAGAAAGGCTGATGTAATTTTTAAAAAAATCAATCTCGTGGAACCAGAATGCAGACAGTCCTAAAATAAAATCCAATAAAAAAGCAATAAGTATGGACATAAGCAGGCTGGTAAAAAACAACAGCCAGTTTAGAATATTTAAAGGGAAGGCTATTTTGCCTTGCGATGCCAAAACAACTCCTATAATAACAAAAATAATCACAAAGATTTTAAAGATTTTTTCAGACATATTTTGGATGAAATATTCCGTCAAAACAGAGACTGGTTTTATAAGATAAACTGAAAAATCCCCGTTATTGATTTTTTCAGAGATAAACCATGCACCCCAAGCCCCTACTAAAATTTCCACCGTCATAGCTAAAATAAAATAAGTTACAAGCTCAGGATAACTATATGCCAGTTTTGCACCTGACCCTAAAACAGCCAGCCAGATAGTGAGTCCTATAAGTGGTAATATTGCCCCTGATAAAGTCCAGATAATGACATCAGTACGGTATTCCAGCATTTCCTGAAAATTTAGTTTAAAATACACCCAATATTTTTTCATCTTTTGTAAATTTTAGCACAAGATGAAAGATGGGGGTGGTTATGGTGTGGGTAGGAGTGAATTAACCAGCAGTTGGACTTTGGGGAAATAGGGTGTATCCTTAGCTGAGCAATAAAGTCCAAAAATACAGTGGTCTAATGCTTTGATGTCACTGTCAATTACATCTTTTCCATAAGTTGCTTCTAAAATAGCAATGTTTATTCCAGTGTAAATACGCCTTCTCCTTACAAAATCCTCCAGTTGAGTTAAATCATCGGGCGCTTCTGCTTTTGTAGAATTGTTATCCATAAGCTTGGTCAACCTTTCTGTTTCTTTCCTTTGTTTAATCTGGTAAGGCAACTTTCCCTGTCTTTCAAGAGCCTGGTAGTAATATCTATCGCGCTCACCAAGATTATTGGGATGTTCAGGTTTCATGGCTTTAAGTTACTTAAAATTTCTTGAGCAGACGGGTAAAATTCAGTATTTCTGGTTGAGACATATAAGGCAAGGATTACATTACCAAGTAATTTTTTTTGCTCATCCGGAGTCAAAAAACCGGATTCTGAATAAACATTATTCATGAAAGTACTGGCATTATGCATCTTTACGCAGCGGTCCAGCCTTTCCAGAACATCTTTTCTTAAGAAAGGCTGGGAACCATTGGGGGTATCAATACTCTCAACCACTAACTTCTCTACAAGAGTAGGTATCCTGGTTGGCATTGGTTCTGGCGGCATGGATTCCGCCTCTTCATATTGTGGCGCAAATTCATAAAAATCACGGCCGTCTGATTCTCCGCACATAATGATACTAAATATACACCATTTATCTTATAGTGTCAAGCATGATAAATATGTTGTTACTCGGCAGTTTGTTGTATGATAAAAATGTGATTAAGTTTCTGCCGCTGGTTGTGCTGATTGCTACTATTTTAGGGGTTTATGTGTATTTTAATTTTTTTAAAACATCTTCGCCTCAAAATCCGGTAGCGTCTTTGACCACTACAGTGGATTCGGAGTCTTGGGAAAAAAGGATCAAAACATTGGAAGGTGCACTTGTGCAACTGGCGGATAAGACGGGTAACGCCTCTGTTTCCACCAGCATCAATAACTCCTCTCCTATCCTTGCTGTGGATATTGAGTCAAAATTAAATACGCTTGAAGTAAGTGTAGCAGATCTCCAAGGAAGAGTGAAACAGCTTGAAGTGGGGACTGCTACTCCAATTAACACCGCACAAACCAAACAATCCCCTGCTTATATCCTGTCTTTGGGGTCAGGAGATTCAACCAAAGCGACGGATTGGGTGACTGCCTCAAATATTGATATTACAGTTGACCCTGCCAGTTTTCCGGGGCATACCAGTATGCAGCTTGAAGCGCAAATTAAAGTTTTAAGCGGTAATGGTAAAGTTTTTGCCAGGCTTTATGATTCAGCAGCCGGGACATCTGTGTTATCGTCTGAGGTGTCAACAGCTGCAGAAAATTACAGCTGGACATCTTCCCAAACATTTACGCTTGGCAGCAGTAAGAAAACGTATAAATTCCAGATTAAGTCTTTGACAGGGTATGAGGCTTACATTCAGGGAGCAAGGATTAAAGTCAATTTTTAAGATGGAAAGACGAAGAAGGGTAGATGGTTTAAAAGAAGTCATTGCCGGGGGAAAAGTTTTAGCTTCAGGAAACATGCTTTGGGCTTACAAAACTTGGGGTGATAAAAGTCTGGTGATGGAGCCGGAGATAAAAGTTAAAAAGTGGTTTGGCGAATTATTTAACCGCTATCCATTTACCGAAGATGCAGTTGCCTATTTCCGTACGCTCAATATGGAAGCAGGGGATTTATCCCGAAATCTTGGCGGAGGGTACTGGTATGCAGATAAAAAACTGGTCCAGATCCATGGGGCTCAGGATGAGGCAGCCATCCATGAGTTATCACATGCATTTTGGGAGCCCCGCAGAAATAAAAGCGCAAAAGACTTAATGGCTGCTGTTGTCGGGCTTTCTAAAGATACAGACCCATGCTATCATGTACCCTCCTATTTGGCAAAACTTTACATTAATGGTGACCCAAACCAGCAGGATCCAAACAGTCCGACCGGATATTGGAGGGGGATGCTGGTTGAGGGAAACGATACAGAGATGTATGCGGGGTTAAGCTCGGGAATTATGGGGGACATAAAAAAACTGCCTCCGTATGTAAAGTTATTTTATCAGGAGTTGTTTAATGAGAAGCTATCTTAAACCGGTTAAAAACTTTATTGCTCCACATAATGTTGCCATGGAGTTTTTTGCAAAAACTTTGGGGTTGCTGATGTTTCCATAGAGTATTGATGGGGTGAGAAGTTTTGATGGCTTGACTGCACAAATATGTACTTCCTCTTCCCAGAAGTCATAGTCTCTAATTTCAAGGTTTGCATCCCTTTTCCTGATTGTAAAAAGTTGGGTATCTTCCCTGATAAATTCATCAATGACATCGTAAGAATAATTTTTATATTGGAAACGGATGGATTTGTCCGGTCTTTTTAGATTCTCACCTTGAAATAAACTTGCGCTTAGGGCCTGCAAATATTCCGGACGCAAAACAAGCCACCTTCTGAAATCCTCAATAACCTTAAATGCATGGATAGTGATAAGCGACTGATCCAATTCAGGAGATATCATCAACACCAGATTACTGCAGCTTTTAAATTTTTGCAATGGCTATTTTTAAATGAAAAAGCCCCCCGCTGCACGAAGCATTGGGGGGTGTTTGTGCCCGTCTAGTGGAGGCCGGGAACTTTGATGGTTCCCGAAATTACCAGCACAAACAGTGCAAATACGGTATATGCTACCGCAAACACTGTTGCATAGAAATCCATTGAGCCCTCCTGTTTTTTGAGAGCTATTCCCTCCAGCCTTTTGGAGGCGGACAACCCGGACCCGGCCCGTCTGCCGGGAAGGGGTTCGGCGAAGATTGATTTCTTCCACCAACATTGATGCCGATTGCCCTTAGATTTTCTGCGGTATCATACCGCAGGGTCAAAAGGGCTGCCCGGTGTTCCTCACGGTAGAAGCGCACCCGTGTGACTTCATGTTCGGTTTGCCGGCCAAAGCCGGTGCCGATACTACCCTTTGTGCCACCTAATAGGGGACCGAAATCACCGCGGGTGTTTTCCAACAGCGGGTAGCGGTAATGTGGCCGCTCATAGTAGAAAGCGGCCCCGATGACTCCGATGTTCTCCGGTTTGCCCATCTTTGAGGCATAGGCCTCAGGAAGGGTGTCAAAGAGAAAGTGGGCGACGTCTTGGTCGTCCAACCGCCAGCCCGGGACATCCAGGTGGCTTTCAGGCTCCAGGATGTACCCTGAGCCGTTTTGGCTGGCACGCTGGCCAGTCATTACCGACAACCCATCAACACTTAGGATAACCAAGGCTCTCCGATGCGACCAGTTACACACCCTTAGGGTGTATTCATCACCCGGCCGGCCTTCGACAAAGACCGAGCCTTCGTGGCGGTACTCCCGGGTAGCCACACTGTCTACGATGACAGCAAGGGACAGTTTTCCATCTGGAGAAAGCAATTTTGGCTCCTTGGGATTTTAGTCTTGCCGATCAACCTTCCGCGACCGATGTTTTTTACCTCCATTTAATCTTACGGATGGCTGATGACTTGCCGGATGCAAAAATTACACCCGAAAAGCCATCATCCATGCGTTTAGATCTTTTTTAAAGTGCGGGCAAGGAAAAATTATAACAGAATGGATTAAATTGTTCAAACTTGAATGTTGTTAATAAGCTGTAATTGCGACTCCAAAGCTGTTTTGGGCGTAGACACAACCCCAGACATACTCGCCTCCTGCCACCAACGCTTTATGGCCCAAAGTGTGTTCCCAGGCAGCAACAGTTTCAGCTGGAGTAAGATAGCCTACAACCAAAAATTCACTGATGTTGGAAAATTTTTGGGCCATGGGGGCGACATCAGACCTTTTTAGGGTGGTTTCAAAGCCTTGATGGCCGTCCAGTTTGCCCAGTTCAAGCAGCTGGTTGAGCCTGATTGAGGCGATGGTGCAAAGTTCACTCCTTTGTTGTAGGGCGTTTACCCCGTTTTCTATCCTTCTTTTGTTGACAGCATCCCAAAGCTCAGGTCCGCCCCAGGCGATTTTTACAGGAAGGGGTTGGTAAATAGGTTGAGGGGTGGTGATCGTTGGAGCAGTTTGTTTCAGACTACTACGCTGCCTGCAGTCTTCCCTGGTAGTAAAAACCTGTTTTCCATTAATATAACATTCAATTGTGCCTGATTTTGGCTGGCCCAAAAAATTTGCAGCCAAAATTGCCAAAATAACAATTAAAATTAAATAATGTAACCTCATAATGATTTTATACAGCTTTCTCAATCCTCAACCTGCTTATAGCTTGGGTTGATTCAAAAAATACCTTCTTGTCTCCAGTTCTTTGACACTCTTGTCCTGTGTACCTTATCTATTTTTGACGCATCCTTTATTATTTTGGCTTCTGCCCCAATAATTACCTGTTGTTTTCTGTGGTCGACAAGTTTTGTAAAAGAGTTGAAAATACCGAGCCATTGCTCAAAAGTAAGCTGTGTAGGTGTTACATTATCGTTTTGATGTAACTCCCTGCTAATAATCGAATACTGGGTAGAAGAAAAGATATTTTGCAGCCCTTTCTTCAAGTTTGGGATTGATCTGTTGAAAGTAAAAGCCACAAAGTTCTTGTATATTTGCTTTTGGTCGTTGGTAATTAGAGCCTCCTTTCGTTTCTGAATCCTCAATAATACAATGCTTACATTTGGTTCAGGTATAAAATCTGAAGAACTGAATTGATGAGTAATTGAAAATTCATACCAGGGCTTGTTTAGGACGGAGAATAATGTTTCTTTGCTCACGGTTCCAGCAAATTTCAGGGCGGCTTCTCGTTGGATAATCAAGTAACAGTCATTGGGCGGTGTATGGGCATATATGAGCTTTCTGATAATATCTGCAGTGATATTGAAGGGGATATTTGAAAAGACTTTATATTCATAGTTTGGGAGGTTATAAGCGAGAATGTTAGCGCTTTGAACTTGAACATTTTGATAATGTTGGAATTTTGTCCGTAGATTATTGACTAAGCGGGGATCAGATTCTATTGCAACAACATTTTTGCAATGCGAGGCAAGAACTTCTGTGATAATTCCTTTACCCGAACCGATCTCAAATACGACATCATTTTGAGCCAATGATGAATTATCCACCAATTCCTGAATGAGTCTTTTGTCTTTCAGAAAGTTTTGTGAGTATCTGATACTTTTCCTCATATCTTTATGACTAGTTCAAGCAGGCTTGCTAAGAATCGAACCCGGAAAGTGCACGGGTGCAGGGAATCGAACCCCGAACCGCTGGTTTTGGAGACCAGTGCTCTACCAATTGAGCTACACCCGTATGTAGGAATTATACTAGAAAAAGGATAAAGGGGGAAGCGAACCTATTCTTAGCTTTCCGGTCCCGTAGAAGAAGTTATTAGGTATTTTGCCCGTTCTTTGAAAAATGGCATAATTGTTTTTCCTATGTAAGGTAATGCCCCGGAAGATTCAAGCAGGCTAGTCATCATTTCAGGCATACGGGTTGTATATCTTTCAAAAAACATACCAAAAGTTTTATCGGAACTGATACAATCATACATCAGTTTTAACTGTTCACCGGGAATTTCTTCAAATTCCTTAGCCACCTTTGCCGGGGAAAGCGATGTTCCGCTGATTGCCAAATTGTAGCGGCCGCACCAATCCTGTATATCAAACCCTCTGTTTACCAGCATATCTTCCAGCGAGTTTATAGTAACCCCGGTAACTATTGCTGCATGGTGGGCCCGGATTGATTGTTTAGTTTCCTCAGGCAAAGCAAGATAGGATTGTTCACAAAGCGGTTGTTTTATTCCTGAGTGTTCCAGACTGGTTATTAGTTCCCTTAAACCTTCGCTTCCTGCCTGGGTAAGTTTGTCTGCTAAAAATACCACCAGTGACGCTCCCTTTTTGAGCTCCTTTTCCTGCTTGGCTGCCACTATTTTACGCAAATTTGGATCAGCTGAATAATTTTCCTTAAACTCTTGGATATTCATAAAGGTTATTTAAGTTTTGTAAACTCGTTGTGGATCTGGACTTTTCGGCATTTGCGGCAGAATTTTTTTAAACTTAATTTTTCTTTGGTGTTGACGGTATTTTTGGATGTGACATAATTTCTGCTTTTGCAGACAGAACACTCCAACCCTAAATCGATGCGGTTTGCTTTTTTAGCCATAGTTTGCAAATTATACACGAAGGAGAGCCTCTTTTGCAACTGCCAGTTGTGAAGATTAGCGCTTACAAAATAAAAAACAGCTGCATAAAATGCCCCAACTACCACATCTATAGCGTAATGTTCCCCCAAATAAATTATGGAAATCCAAACAGCCAGAACATAAGGGGAAAAAAGTAAAGCCTTCAATTTAAAGAATTTTAGGGCAAACAGGAAAACAAGAAAGGGATATGCTGCATGCATTGAAGGCATTGCCGCAACAGGGTTTGGGTTGAAATTATGATAAATGGTTGGCAGGTTAAGTCTTTCAGGAAAGTTTTTGAGTGTTAGGTCCATGATTTTGGTTACTCCCTGCAGAAACCCGCGTTCGCCGGCAAGCCAGGGTGGAGCTGCAGGAAATGCAAGATAAGTCAGCCAGCCTGCATACGAAAGAAGCAAAATACCTGTGGTAAACTCTTTAAACTGATTTTTATTTTTTAGCCAGAGTATAAAACCAAAACTTAAAGGAAGCGCAAAATGCAGAAAGTAGAGTATTGTTGCAAGAAAATCATACCAGGACAGGAAACCCGGATGGAAAAAGATTTTCTGCAACTCTATCGTCGGTATAAAACCAAAGATTGTTTTATCAGCTCCGATAAGTTCAACATAATGCACTTGGGTATTAAGTTTATCGGCAAAACTCCGCAGGAAATCATATGAGATAAGGATAAATAAAAAGGGCAGCCAGTCAAGGATAAAACTTCTGGTTTTTTTAACAAGCAGGCTGCCCAAAAGCAGTACAAAAGCATATCTGTCCGGTGAAATTCCGATGCCTTGCCAGATCATCAATGCAGTAGAAATTGTGATATAAAGGGTAAAAAGTGAAATGTTAAAGATGCGGTGCTTC
The DNA here is from genome assembly GCA_016186955.1 of Candidatus Daviesbacteria bacterium. Lineage (GTDB taxonomy): Bacteria > Patescibacteriota > Microgenomatia > Daviesbacterales > UBA10151 > JACPKP01. The sequence continues at coordinate 188,760 of JACPKP010000003.1, forward strand.
ATAAAAAAATAATTATATCATTTAATCAAACTCAAATGAGTGAAAAGTGATATATTTAAAAATATGTCTGACTTATTACCTGAATTAAGGAATGAAATAAAAATTAACCACAAAGCGAAAACAGCAGCTATAAATGAAGCAAAAAGTTTCCATCAAGAAAGATTACTAAGAATTGTCAATACCCCTCTTACTGAGTATAATTTTTCTCCCGGAGAAGCAGCCTTACAGAGACGGATAGAAAAAAGGTTTCAAACCCTAGCTTCGCAAAGTAAATCAGATAGCGGCATTTTCTTGAGAGAATTAGAAAATACTGGAGTTGTCATAATAAATACATCTCAATATTTGGAATATCTTCGACGTCTTAGAGTTGAACGTGGACGTTTTGACCCTGATCGACAGGAAACTCAAGCGGTTTATGTGACAAATGAGGATATTCTTAGTTTTTTTGAAAGATTCAAAACAAAACTGCCCGAAGATGTTCAGCAGGAACTTGAACAAGTAACACAGGGAAAAAATGGAGTTATATTTTTAGGAAATAATCCACCCGCCTTAGTTCAATGGCATGAAGGAACCCATGCAATCCAACATTTAGAAGGGTGGAATTTTCGAAACAGCGGAAAGTATAAAACTGAAATGGGAGTAAACATCATTGTATTAAAAGCCCATGAGGATAAAATTTTAGGCGGTGTTTCGAGTGGAGATTATTACGTCCACCAAGACGGATTTAGTAAACCAATAGTGGTGCCAAAAACAAATGATATATATAAAGAACTTGAGGATTTTGAAAGAAATGCTGCCTCTCGCGGCTAAAATCCACGAGTTCGATTAAATTTGTATGGAGCGGGTAACCGTACTTCGCTCGAACCTGTTGGATTATATCACTTCTAAATTAGGACTAGAGTTAGAATTTCTCAAGAATCACTTAGGAATTAAAAGTTTCAAAAAATAGTAGCTACTTTTTATAACCTAGCTTATAGATAGCATACAAAGCTGGTAATCCGAGGATGATAGAAGCTAATACCCCAAAATCTCCACTTGTGGAATTGGATACCTCTGAACTATTTTTGAAAAGAACTTGTAGGAAATCGAGTGATTGCCCCAAAAATAGATGATATAAAAGATCGAGAGACCAAAAAATAGTCAAATACCAAAATAATATTTTCCAAATTTGACTTCGGAAAACTTCTTTTTTGATAACATATGCATAAGCCCCGATAACAATAAGTATAGATTCTGCTACTCCTCTCCAATCAGCAAATGTTAATGAAGTTAAAGGGGGAACACTACCTATAAAAGCAACCATTGTTAGTATAAGTAATGCCCAAAAATATATTTTCCACCACATATTGATTTTATTATTTCCCTATTTAAATACAAAGTCAAGGAGTGGTTAATAAGCAAGTGGATGTTTGTAGATTATTATACCTTCTGTACATTTCTGTAAATAACTGTCAATTGGAGCTCCTGACGTGGTCTTAGCTAGACTGCCAGGATTCATCAGATTGTTCCTGTCTGACGGTCTATTACCGGATTTAGTTTATGCTTTAGGTCTAAAAAATGCATAAGTATGCATATTAGAAATAAATACTACAATTTTAATTATCTAAACCTAATCTCTAGATGAGAATTTAAAGCTTGAGCTAATTTTTTTAAGAAGGCAACAGATGGATTAGCACGGCCTGATTCAAGCCTGGAAATAACTGATTGTTTAGTACCAATCTTTTGAGCCAACTCTTTTTGAGTTACTCCTTCTTTAACCCTCGCATCTATAACTGCTTGAATCATAGCAAATTCAGGCTGAAGTTTATCATATTCAGCCTTTATTTTGGGGTTTTTGAGAGATTCTTTTTCCCAAACTTCAAAATCTAGATGTTTTCTATCATTGGGCTTGATCATATAGCATATATGCTATACTAATTCTCCTATTCTGTCAAGGGCTGTTTTTATTTCCTGATTGTCTTGAATTTTTTTAATGTAGGGTGGTTTTAAAAATGGTCCATTGTTAGCAAGAAGTCTGATAGCATGCAAAGCTTTTGCGTAAGTAGCTTCATCTTGTTTCTCTATAAAGTCTTTGGTTGGAGAATCACCTCTTGAAGTTTGAAAGAATTTTACTTTCCAAGCCATATATCAAATAATAACATAAAAACTTAGGGGTAAAATTGCGATCCTCATGGCTAAGATGAATCATCACAATCGTTTACCCTGAGCGAAGTCGAAGGGCTCACTAACAATAAGGCTTGTCCCGCCGAAGTTTTTAAACGAAGGAGGATACTTTCACCACAAGGATCATTCGGTATTTGGATTTTACAATAATTTTAGGATACATTACAATAGGATTGTGAGTGAAACTACTGTTGCGAATATCGAAACTCCGGTAACTCCCGATGTAAGCTGGATCAAAGGAGCAAATCCATTTCTATCAGCTGTTATGAGAAAACACTTGGAGCCGATGACGGGAATGAGCCTTCGAAAACTCGTCTCTTCCCGCCTTGTCTCACTCACTTTGTTCTTGAGCCGATGACGGGAATCGAACCCGTGGCCCCGTTCTTACCAAGAACGTGCTCTGCCACTGAGCCACACCGGCACAAACTTAAGTTATTTTAACAGAGCTTGGGATTATTTTAAATCTTTTGAAAAAAGTTAAGAAGTAATTTTCCAGCGTTCTACTTTTACTTTAACCTTTTCCAGAGGAGGAAGTTGTTCAAGTTTTAAATCCAGCATATTGGCGGGCGGATAAAGCGGGGCGCGCTTTTTTTGGTCAATGCCAAATTTATCCAGGATTTTAAGCTGGATATGGGCTGTTCCTTCGTAGATCCTACCCACCAGTGCATCCTGGACAATTTGCCCGATCCTCATATCCTTTATATAACCGATCCCCCCATGTAAAAGCATTGCATCTTCCGCCACCCGGACTGATGTTTCACAGGCAATTAGTTTTGCCAGCGATGCCCAGACAAAAAAATTTGGGTCTTTTGCATCTTCGTGCCGCGCAGCCTTCCCGGTTAAAAACCTGGATAGTTCAACCTGCCTTGTTAAAACTGCAAGATGGTTTGACCAGCCCTCAATGTCTTTCAGGTACTTGCCAGACTGCTGCCTTTTTTCCCCGTAAATTTGGGCCTCATCTATGGCGCTTTGGGCTATACCGACATTTTGTGCGGCAATTTGAACCCTGGAGTGGGCTAGGGTTCCTGCAATGACTGTATCAAAACCCTTGTTTTCCTCATTCATCAAACCGGAAACAGGCACAAAAAGATCATCAAACACGACTTCACAAAGCACTGATCCTGGTTGGCCCACTTTATCGTAGATTATAGGAACACTGACTCCGGGTCTGTTTTTAATCTCAGCCACAAAGGCTGAAATTGAATTTCCCCGCAGCTGTGCAGGCCCGGTTCTGGCATCAAATACGCAGATGTCCGCTCCCGAGGCGCTGGTGATAAACCTTTTGCTGCCCCTGATCAGAAAATCCTCACCATCCCTGACAGCCTTCATCTCAATGGCTTTGGCATCTGAGCCGACGTTAGGTTCAGTGATGGCAAAACAGCCGAAGATTTCGCCTGCAGCCATTCTTGGCAGGTATTTTTGCTTTTGCTCCTCAGTGCCAAACCTTGCGATCGGAAATGCTGCCAGTGAATTTGCCACTAATACTGAAAGCCCCAGTCCCGCATGGGCCCTGGAAAACCCCTCAGTGATAGCAGCCTGCATTTGAGCTGACATCCCGCTGCCCCCGTAAACTTCTGGAATATCCATGCCTAAATATCCTAAAGGAGCTATATATTGTAAAAAATCTTTGGGGAATTCCTTGGGATTTTGGTTAGCATGAGTAGCAAATCCATTAAATTTTTCACCCCGGGTCAGGTCCCTGGTGTATCTGGCAAATTCTTCAATCTCCCCTTGAGTTATTGTTTCAGGCACTAAAGGGAGTATATAGCTCCAGTTTTTAAAAAGTCAATGGAGTGTTGTGTAGTTGTTCAGGAGTTGTCAAAACTTTGTCATCCTGAGCGTAGCGAAGGATCTCTCGCGAATGCGAGTATTTCTGAAACAAGTTCAGAGATTCCTCGTTACACTCGGAATGACAGTTTCTTTGTTAAATCCTGAACGGTTACAGTGTTGTAGGTGAGCCGAACCCGTCAAGTCGGGATTGGGAGCCCCCTAACAGAATCGAACTGTTGTCGACGGTTTACAAAACCGCTGCTTTGCCACTAAGCTAAGGAGGCGCGTGCTGGGCTATCTCGGCGCTCACACTAAATTTTACGAAAATTTAAGTGAAAAATCCAGGATTGGTTAAAACGAACGCAGTGTTTCAAGAATATTATCAAATGTTTCAAATCCGGCGTCCTGCATACATTCGGTATAGCTGATTGCATCCTGGATTTCTTCTGAAGCGTCTCTACCGGCTAGGTGATAAATTCTTGCTTGTGCCAAAATTAAGCCTATCTGTGCTTTTCCAGAGTCTTCGTCCTGTTTTTGGTTGATTAATGCCTCAGCAGCATCCCTATATTCAGCAGCGTCTTCGGAATAATCTTTTTTCGAGAGCATATCTAAAACCAACCGGTTTCTTAATTTTGCCAGCTCACCTGTTTCATTAAACCCCAAAACTTTTGCCATATCATCTAGTTTTTTCTCTTTGAAACTCCAGCGGGTAATAGTTTCCCGTTTTTGGTTAAGATATGCCAGGGTTAAGACGGTGGCATCTTCAGCAGCTTGTCCGCCCTCTTCTGAATCTCCTATCTCAAACCGCCACTCGCCAACCCTAGAGCTTTCCCTAAGGTTGACCGGTTTCTTAAAAGGTTCATTCAGCCTAATTTTACCAATATTTATTGCGAAAAGAGATTGGTATGTTTTTAAGTTGATAACCCGGGCTGTTTTGCCATTTTTGGCAGGAGGCCCAATAAGCTGTATTAAGTGTTCTATATCTAATAAATTATGCAATACTTTAAATTCAGGAAAGGCCTCGTTAAATTTTGCAAGCAACAATTCAGCTACTCTTTGTGTATTCTCCCTTCCTTCGAGCAGTTTTGTTAAAAGTTCCGCGAAATAACCCTCTTCTTCCAGTTGGAGCAAAATTTGAGCAACTTTATTGTAACCGCCTAATCGCAGTGCGGATTTATCAAATTTACTGCCGTGACGGATTTCATCTTTAAGTTCTCCTTTAACCCCCGGACTTTTTTGTAACAGGTCAATTGCAGTTGCCCATGCGGTTGGTTCTTGACTCAAAGTAACCCCAATATACATTCTTTCTGAAGGTTCATAAGTTAAGTCCTGGATTGCAAAAGTTGCGAAACCCCGGCCCAGGGGTGTATCAACAGGTTTTTCATAGGTTCTATACCAGGTGGTAGGTTTTTCAAAAGGGTTGCGGGTATAGCCCAAAGTTTTTGCCAATTCACCCGATGATTTAATAATTTTCCGGGGTTTTTCTGCCGGACTTTGATTTTCCTGTTCTGTAGGCATATTTTAATTATACCACAAAATGAAGTTATAGGATGAGCATGTTGTTGACAGAGGGAAAAATATGGTGTAAGCTCGCGGCATAGATGCCTGAAGGTTTTAAAGTCCCCAAGCCCTACAATGAACCTGTGAAGGATTATGTCCCTTTAAGCCAGGGAAGGGAATTACAAAAGAAAGCCTTGGCTGATGCCTGGAATAACCCCAGGGAGATCCCGATGCATATTAACGGAAAAGAAAGGATGACAAAAGAGCTGGTTCCTGTTAAGATGCCCCATCTTCACAGGCGGACTTTAGCCTGGCGGGCCAAGTCAGACAAGTTTGATGTCGAGGATGCAATAAAAGCTGCTTTATGGTCAAAACAATATACCATGCCTGATTTTAAGTTTGAGGACAGGGTAAATATTGTACTTACGGCAGCAGACCTTTTAACAAGCGACAAATACAGATATAAAATGAATGCTGCGACAATGCTTGGGCAAAGTATGACTATTCGGGAATCTGAGATTGATGCGGTTTGTGAATTGGCAGACTTTTGGAGATACAACACTAAATTTGCAGAGCAAATTTACAATGAACAGCCATTATCCACAAAGGGGATGATGAACTCAACCGACCACAGGCCGCTTGAAGGGTTTGTCTGGGCGCTGACCCCATTTAACTTTACCTCCATTGGCGGGAACCTGCCGGTTGCGCCGTTGATAACGGGTAATACAGTGGTCTGGAAGCCTTCTTACCAGCAGGTTGCTTCTGCAGAGCTGACAATGGAGATTTTAAACAAAGCCGGCTTGCCGCCCGGGGCAATAAACTTGATCTATCCTTCCGGCCCTGATGCAGCCGGGGTGATCTTAAACCACCCTGATTTTGCCGGTTTGCATTTCACCGGTTCTACGGAAGTTTTTAATGGGATTTGGGAAACAGTCGGTAGGAATGTTAAAAAGGGTGTCTACAAGAATTATCCCAGGTTAGTTGGTGAAGTGGGTGGTAAGGATTTTATAGTGGTGCATGAATCAGTCAAAGAGATGGATGACTATGCTCAAGTTGTGGCTACTGCAGTGGTGCGCGGGTCTTTTGAGCGCCAGGGACAGAAATGCTCCGCTTCCTCCAGGATTTATCTGCCAAAAACTTTACGCAAACCTCTGGAAGAGGCGATTTTAGGTTTTACTTCGCAGATCAAAACAGGTTCGCCTTGGGATTTTGCCAACTTTATGTGCGCAGTTATAGATGAGGCTGCATATGACCGGATCACAGGCTATATTAACAGGGCTAACCTGTCAAATGACGCCAAAATACTCTGGGAGGGCGGAAGGCACAGTAAAGAAGAGGGTTACTATGTTTACCCCACTATCATAGAGGCGTTGCATCCTTACTATGAATCAATGGAGCAGGAGATCTTCGGGCCGGCGCCGACTATTTACTATTATCCTGAAAAAATGGCTTGGGAGGAAGTGTTAAAGCTTGTAGACTCAACATCACCGTATGGTTTGACCGGCAGTGTTTTTTATACCGACAGGTTAGCCTGGATAAAAGCATTAGACATTCTCGAAAATGCGGCTGGAAATCTTTACGGACGCAATAAACCTACGGGTGCAATGGTACGCTTCCAGCCTTTTGGAGGAGCCAGGCGGTCAGGGACTTGTGACAAGGCAGGCGGGCCGGATAATTTGCGGAGATGGGTTCTTGCCCGGACAATCTCCGAAACGACTGACCCCCCCACTTCCCCCTGGTATCCTCACATGGGTTAAAGTTGACCCCCTGTTTTTTTTTGTGGTATGATAGCCCGAGCCTGGTATGAAAGCCTATCTTAAAGAAATTAAATTTCCCTCCACCAAACATACCTACATCCTGGATATAACCGGCAGGATCAATGAAGCGATAAAAAAATCCGGAACGCAGATAGGGTTTGTGTTTGTAAATACCAAACATACAACATTGGGCGTGATATTAAATGAGATTGCCGAGCCAAACCTGCTTGAAGATTTTGTACACCATACCTTAAAACATATCCCGGAAGATAAGCGTTCAACAAAGGTTAATAAAGATTATAAGCATCCTACCACTGATTATAAACACCGCTGCCAGGACAACCCTTATTGCAATGAGGTTGATGAGGATTATAATGCCGCAGCACATATCCGGGCTCTGACTTTTTCCCACCCCAGTTTGGTGGTTCCTGTAAGAGATGGAAAATTGGACCTGGGAAAATACCAGCAGGTTGCCTTGTTTGAATTTGACGGCAGGGATGGCAAGGGTAAAAATCCGATCCGCCAGCGGACAATTCAAGTTTGGATTTGCCCCGCAGAAGAGATTATAGAGCTGTAATTTCATCTTGAAAATGGCCAAAAATAGTTTTCCCAAAGACCATGTCCCGGAGCATATCGCCATTATTATGGATGGCAACAGAAGATGGGCCAGAGCCCGAGGTTTGCCGGATATCAAAGGGCACGAAGAGGGTTCAAAGGCGCTGGAAAATTTGATCCAACCGGCTGCCAAACTGGGGGTCAAAACTTTAACTGTTTATGCACTCTCAACAGAAAATATCAAGGAACGGGCAAAACGCGAAGTATCGGGATTGTTCCAGCTTTTGCAAATTTCATTCAGATCCAAGGTGAGGAGATTAATGGAAAAAGGGGTCAGGGTGGATGTTTTGGGTGAGCTGGAAGGGCTGCCAAAGTCAATCAGGAAAATTATCGAGGAAGTCAGAAAAATGTATATCAAAAATGAGTCGATAACTGTTAATTTAGCCTTAAATTACGGCGGTAAAAAAGAGTTAATAGAGGCAGTTAAAAATTTAATTAAAGAGGGGATTGAAGTTGAGAAATTAAATGACGAGATTATCTCCAAACACTTGTATACTGCAAACCAACCTGACCCTGAGCTGGTTATCAGAACAGGCGGGAGGATCAGGTTGTCAAATTTCCTGCTTTGGCAGACAGCCTACTCAGAACTTTATTTTACAAAAAAACTTTGGCCTGATTTTAACGATAGGGAGTTAAAAAAAGCAATTTCCTGGTACCAAAGACAGCAGAGGAATTTTGGGAAATGACCGGACTGAAGTTAGAAATAATTATAATGGAGGCACACCCAGTAACAGGTGCAAAGGGATCAATACAAACCTTAAAAGAAGCCCCAAAATATTAAAGTACAAAAGGAATAATATGATAAAAATCCCATAAGATGAAATCTTTTCATACTCCCTGGCAAGGTTATACGAAAGTTGTGACATTAAAACCTTAGACCCGTCAAGAGGGGGAATCGGCAGCAGGTTAAATACGCCCAGCATTAAATTTATTGATACAGTAAACTGTAAAATTGGTGTTAACAGATTATGGTATCCGACGAAAAGATTAGTTATATGATAAAAAATTGCAGCAATAAGCGCCAAGACAAAATTTGAACCAACTCCTGCTATGGAGACAAACAATTCCCCCCGCCTGATATTTGTAAAATGCAGAGGGTTGACTGGTACGGGTTTAGCCCAGCCGATGAGGAATCCGGGGCTGATGCCTGTTAGGGCTGGCAAAATATAAGACATCAGTGGCAAGAGTATAGTGCCGATTGGGTCAATATGGGGGATGGGATTTAGGGTTAGCCTTCCAGCAGCCTGGGCTGTATGGTCGCCGAATTTTAATGCTATAAATCCATGCATCACTTCATGGATAATGACGGAAAAAAGCAAAATAATTAAAGATAAGGCTAAAAGTTCAGGTGTCATCTACGAAAAGTTAAAACTCAAATGGTAAATGTCAAATCTACACCTAAAAATTAAAATCTTTAAAATTTTAAGATTTGAGTTGTAGTTTTGCGATTTAAGATTTGCGGTTTAAGATTACTTATGTTAATATTCTAGCACAATTTAAGGAATTCAAAATGATTATTTGTGCAAGGTGTAGGAAGAGTGCAGTCAAGACTGCCTGGTCAAGGCATAAGAAAGGTTCATCCGGCGCATCGGAATGGCCTTTACGCGCCCAAATTACTAAACGGCTAAACAAGCCCAACCTGCATGTTTTTAAAAATAATAAATACTGCACCAAATGTTTAAGGATTGTAAAAATGGATTTTAACAAAAAATTTTTACCCAAAGAAATTCCGCAGGCAGCAGCTGCCTAAATATTTTTCATTGGAAAATCAGGGTAACCGTTTAGGAAATCTTTTAAAGGTATAGGTTTTTTCCCCTCCATTTGTACTAACACCGTTTTGTCATCCTCGACTTTGATCGAGGATCCATTTTTTTTCTTTGTTTTTTGGATTCCCGCCTTCGCGGGAATGACAGAAGTATAGGGCAAAAATTTGACAATCTTAGCTTGCCCGCTGGAGCCTTGGCGAAAGCGGGTCCAGGCATTAGGCCAGGGGAAATATGCCCGGACCATCCTGTCTAAAACAATAGGGTTTGGCGGATTGTTAATATCGAAATACCCGTCTTCTTTTTTAATCCGGGTACAAAAAGTTGCTATAGTATGATTTTGTCCTCGGGATTTAATTTTACCATTTACAAATTCAGGCATTGTTTTTATCAAAAGTTCAGATCCAACTTTGGCCATATTATTGCTCAAAGATTCAAAAGTTGCATCATTGTTGACCGCTATTTTTTGTATTGCTAAAACCGGTCCATGGTCCATTTTTTCATCCATCAGCATAATTGTTACCCCAGTTTGGCTTTCCCCGTTTAAAATGGCAGCTTGGATAGGTGAGGCTCCCCTGTATTTTGGCAGCAATGAACCATGCACATTTATTGCCCCGAATTTTGGAATGTCCAGCAAAGCCTGGGGAATAATTTTGCCGTAAGATGCCACTATGAATAAGTCGGTAGTGAGTAGTTGATGGTTAGTGGTGATGAATTCAGCGTCAAGTTTTTCCGGTTTTAATACAAGGATTCCATGAGCTGCAGCAACTTTAGATACTGCTGAAGGAGTAATAAACTGTTTTCTTCCGGTAGATTTATCAGGGGATGTGACAACTGCTTTGATATTAAACTTTATATCAGTTCCACCCCCGGGGTGGGATTTGATAAGTTGTTCTAAGATAAAAGCGCTAAATTGTGGAGTGCCAAAATATACAATAGAGGATTTATGATTCATGATTAGTTTTTAATTTCTATTTTTTAATTTGAAATTTCAAATTTCTTCAAAGGGCCACTTCCTCAAACATCTCCCCTCCTGTCCTGTCCTTCCCCACGACCTTAAACAGCCTTGATTTTTGCTCCATCACATGGTCCATAAATAACTTGCCCTGCAAATGGTCATATTCATGCTGGAAGATCCAGGCAGCAACTCCCCTTAAAGTTTGTTTGGTTGGTTTCCCCTCAATATCCACATATGAAACAGTGACTATGGTGGGGCGCGTGACCTGCCCGTAATAATCAGGTATTGAAAGACAGCCTTCAAAAAAAACCTTGGTGCGTTTGCCCCTTGATAAAATTTTCGGGTTAAAAACCGCGCTGAAGGAGCCATCCCCCTGTTTCATTATAAAATATTGTTCTGACTCACCGATTTGGGTTGATGCCAACCCCACGCCTTCTGGATCCGTGAATGTTTTGGTGACTTTTACCATTTCTTTGATGGTTTTCAAAAGAGGCACAATTTTTTTAACAGGTTTGGTTTTTACCCTCAGTCTTGGATCCGGTGCTTTGACAACTTCCATGAGAGTATTTTAACAAGTGTAAAGTATAAAACGCAAAATGTAAAAAACTTGTTTATTTTTCGTTTTGCATTTTTAGTTCTTTCAATTTCCACATAAACACCCTTCCCTTATCTTTTGCACCCTCAAACCCTTTGACAAAATTTAAAGCCTGTTCTAAAAGGGTCCTGTCAACCTCTTTTGCCAGTTTTATGTAAAGGGAATAATGTTTGGTGTCATCTAAACTTTCTGCCAGGTACACTCCAAAATGTTGGAACTCTTTGGATAAATTTTTAGGCCGGTCTTTATGCTTTGTTTCATCAAGGATCTTAGATAATTTTTTCATTTCCGATATTTTTGGCGCTATAAGAGATAGTTGCACCTTTTTGAAAAAGAGGGGAGAGACGTATATGTTTTTTCCGGTTACCCCTCTCTTCAAAAATTAAGGTTTGAAGGAGTTTTATGTTGGTTGTTTCTTCGGGGGCGTGTGTATCAAGCAACATTAAAGTAGTGGTATTTTCAGCCAACCCCTCTTCTAAACCCGTGTTACAGGAAATAAAAACAACAGGGGCGTCGTTTTCAAACATTGTTTTGGCCATTAAAAACCGCCTTTTCCTTTGAAGGAGGTCCTCAATGGTGATGAAACCATGTTTTGGATTTTTACCAAATTGTATGCTCCCTTTAAGTCCATGGCCCGCAACTATTGCGAAAGATATTTTATGGCGCTTGCCGTAAAGAAAATTTAATTTTTTTAGCGCCTTCAGGATTTTATACTCGCTGCCAACTTCAAAAATCCTGAACGCAAAGTTGCCTTTAATATCTTTATTTAAATGGTTTAGTATTTCCCAGTTTTGGTAAAAGGCCCCGTTATGGTCTGTTTTGGGGTACAAAGCTATACCATAAGGCAGCTCGGTATTTTCATATTCCTCAAACATTCTTTTTAAAAGTTCAACAGGATACCGTGAAAAATTTGAGATACCAAATTCGTAGTTTAAAAATTGTGCCAAGCCCGGTTTGTAACTTTCAAGGTCGGTGATAATTTTTATGTTAGTGCGTATTGCAATTAAAATTTCTGGATATGAATCATACCATGCAGGGATTAACATAGCCGGATCTAATCCGAATTTTTTAAGCGCTTCTTTGTCCTTTTTCCAGGGATCATAAGCTTCTCCGGAATTTATGCAATTTAAATATTCATCATATCGTGAAGTCAAATCTGCTACGGAAAACTTATCTGTATGCTCATCAAAAAAAGAAACGCCAAGCTGTCTGTTGGCAAATTTTACAATTCCGGGTATCTGCGCATTTAAATTCAGTATTGCTAATAAATTTGGTTCGACATATTTATCCAGGTTATTTTGACCGTTCCTCGCTTTCCAAGAAGCAATTACCGCTTTTGCGTTGAGGCCGTACCTTTCTAGTATGATCTTTGTCATTAATTGGCCGGCATAAGAATCCTGCGGGTTCTCGCTTATTGTCATGTTGGCAAGTTTTTGTGCCAGTTCCCTTGAACCGGTATTTTGGGTGTTTGACTGGAAAAAATCAAAAACAGAGTCGGCAACCAAATTTCGTTCCCGCGGCCCAAAAAGGCAAAGAAAAGATACCAATTCTAAATATTTATAAAATCCGTAGGTCCCGCCGGATGATGCAAAACCTTCAAAAATTTTTTCCCTGTATTTTTTAAGCATTTTGACAGCTTCCCCTTGCTGGTTTGGATTACCCAAATTGGCTAAATATTTTATAGCGATTAATGCGTCCAGTGTTCCGGGCTTATCTTGGTTAATCCGGTTGTCAATGATCCCTAAGTTTGATGCAATAATGGCGAATGTTTGCTCGGAAATGCCTTTCTCTTTAATTTTGGCCAATTCACATAAATAATGGATTGAAGTGGTAAAATAACCTTCATCTTTTAAACCCTGTTTTAATCCCCCGATGTTACTTAAAATTTGGCCAATGAATTTCTTTTTGTCAAATGAATAAAAATTACCGGTCAGGTTATAAACTTGCATAGCTTCGGCAATTTTTGTGATTTGTTCGTGATTTACTTTATTTTCAGGAGCACCTAAATCTTCTTCGTTCATTTACTTTTTAAGTCCATCAAGCATATTTACTGTTTCAGGCTCATTTGGAAATATTTTTAAAACTTTTTCAAATTCTTCGATTGCTTTATCTTTTTCTCCGGTCTCTTTGTATATTGTACCTGATGCAAAATATGCTTCCCAGTAATTGGGTTTTAAGCCAGTTGCTTTTTGCAAAGCCGCAAGCCCTTCATTATTTTTCCCGTTTTGGGCTAAGACCAGCCCTTTGTTGTAATAAAGTTTGGCATCTGTTGGGGCAAGCGCGATTGATTTATCCAGCGCCTCAATTGTTTTGTCATTGTACTTTTTGTCTATTTCCGCAAGAGCGTAATAAATTCTGATCACAGTTCTCCATAAAGAGACATTTTTAGGGCTTAAATTTAAAGCGGTTTCTATCTCTTCTGCCGCCTCATCTTTTAACCTGGCAGAAGTTGTGGCATCATCCGGCAGCAGCGCTACCGAGGCAGAGGCTGCAGCAAAACCTAAGTCGGCATGGTACAATGGCTCATCTTTATTTAACCTGCTGGCAGTCACAAGATAATTATAAGATTGTCCCGCGTTACCAAGTTCCGCCAGATCAGAACCTTTTTTATAAAAGAAGTCTGCAAAATAGAATATTAAAAGCTGGGAAAGCAGCGAAAAAATGATTATAAATACTGTAACTTTTTGTAAATTAAATTTTTTAGGAAGGAAGATTGTAAAAATAAGCAGTGCAAATACAACCGCAAAATTTACGCGCATTAAGATCAGGGTTAGCGCCAGATATATCACTAAAATTATCCAGATAACTGCAACTGCTGATTTTACGAATATATTTTGGACCATCTTATATCTTAGGTTTAATAAAAATTTAACGGCAGGGTTTTGAATAATAGGTTTAATATTAAGCGGATGCGTTTTTTCTGACCCTACAAAAGCCAGCGCCGGGAAAAGGTAGAAAAATACCGCAATGATGACAACAGAAAAACCGAAAAAGTTTTGGACAAGATAAGAGATATAAGCGGCAAAAAGGGAGATTGATAATAATCCCTGATTTTGACTGAATGACTGTTTATAATTTAAAATTCTTAAAATACTCCATAAGATAAACGTAACTGTTACTATCATATAGCTTAGAAACCCCACCAAACCGGTTGTAGCTAAATAATTTAAATACTCATTATGTGCCTTGTTATATAAAAAATCCCACTCAGAGACGTTGTTATGTTCGGCAGGCCTGAAGTTATAGTAAGAGTAAGCAAAGGTTTCTACCCCTGAACCGAAAATGGGGTAGCGCTTAAAAATATCCACAGCCCCTTTCCAGACAATTAACCTGATTTGGGAAGATTCAGAACCGCCGTTTTCAAGCTGGGTTACTCCTGCCGGGGCAGCAGGCTGGGAGGTGGTTTTTTGAGTGATTGCCGCAAGATTTATCAGCTTGAACCGGTATAAGGTAGAACCAAAAAAGAGGTTGATAAGCAGAAATGTTAGAAGGATTACAAATATAGGTGTCATTCTGGAACGGAACGAAGTGAAGCGAGAGAATCTTATCCGAAGAGAAACTTTGCCAATTTTGGATTTTGTCGGTCGTTCGCCTTTGGTGTATTCCTTCCAGAATGACAGTACATATACTAAAATAAAAATTCCCAGTCCTGCTAAAAATCCCAAAGTTCCGCCTCTTGAATAAGTGAAGGTAAAGGCTAAATAAAGAGTAACCAGTAACAAGTAACCAGTAACAAGTTTAATTTTTGTTTTGGCTGTTAAGAAGAAATACAAAGCAGGGAAGATTATCATAGCAAGGTACGCAGCCAGCCAATTAGGCTGCCCCAAGGTTGCAAAAACCCTGGCCTGAACATCCTGAACCCAGCAGTTTGCTGTTGCAGACCCGGTTAGGATAATGCAGGATGGAGAGACCCCAAAGTGTTCAGGGATGGCATAGAGCGATACCAAAAACCCTCCCAATAAAACTGATTTCAGGAATTTCGACACATCTTTAGCCTCGAAATTTGCAACAAAAGCAAAGTAAAGAAGGATATATGCTGTTATAGATAAAAGTCCCCCATTGGACCTGGAATAATACCCCCACACAGAAGTATGAGGATCTATGGAAAAAATTGTTGATAAGAGCTGGCTTAACCAAAAAAGCAGCAGGGGAATATCCAGAGGAGTTCGTTTCAAAAGAACGGTCTTTTCCTTGATCATTTTGAGTAGCCATGTTCCTGTTATAACTACTGTTAGTCCATAAACCAGCATCATCTTGTTATATTCAAAAAGCTCATTATTGAATGGTGTAAAAAATAAGGGGGTAAAGAAAAAAAGGATAAAAAAGGCCCAAGTGATAATTTTTTGCGCAGAAAGCATGAGATATTTATACCACAAAAGGCAGGAATGTGCTAAACTCAGCTCAAGATGTTTGGGCGTTTCTGGCAGCTTGTTTCCCATGATATCGGCATAGATTTAGGCACAGTCAATACCCTGGTGGCTGTCAAAGGTAAGGGGATTTTAATCAGGGAACCCTCGGTTGTGGCTATCCATAAAAAAACCCGCCAGATTTTAGCCATTGGTGTGGAAGCAAAAAGGATGTTGGGCAGGACTCCAATTATGATTGAGGCCATTAGGCCATTGCGGGATGGGGTGATCTCAGACTTTGACACAACCGAGGCAATGCTGCGCCATTTTATCCAAAGGGTGCACCAGACACCCGGGTATTTCCCAAAAATCCCCAGGCCCAGGGTGGTGATCGGTATTCCTTCAGGAGTCACTGAAGTAGAAAGAAGGGCAGTGCAGGATGCTGCCATCTCTGCAGGCGCCAGGGAAGCTTATTTAATTGAGGAGCCGATGGCGGATGCCATTGGTGCAAATTTAAATATTGAAGACCCGGAAGGGAATCTGGTGGTGGACATCGGAGGTGGGACAACTGAAATCGGTGTAATCTCTTTGGGGGGTATGGTAATCAACCGTTCACTGCGGGTTGCAGGTGATGAGATGGACCAGGATATCGTCTCTTATATGAGGATGCGTTACGGGATGCTGATTGGTGAACGTACCGCGGAAGAGGTCAAAATTGAACTTGGGAGCGCCGTACCGTTGCCCAAAGAAAAGGAGACGATTATCAGGGGACGTGAGTTGGCATCAGGTCTGCCAAAATCCATTCGGATCTCATCATCTGAGATCAGGGAAGCGTTAAGTTCAACAATAAACCAGATTATCAATGAGATCCATGAAGTGTTGGAAGAGACTCCGCCGGAACTACTGTCTGATATTTTGGAGCGGGGGATTGTTATTACCGGTGGTGGGGCGCTTATCAGAGGGTTAGATAAAAGAATTTCTGATGAAACTAAAATTCCAGTTCTGGTAGCGGATGACCCGCTGACAACGGTTGTCAGGGGTTGCGCAAAACTTTTAGAGGACTTGGATCTGCTTGCCAAAGTTAAAGTTTCGGGTTTAAGATGAAAGAAAATTCATTGGAACGGCTTGTTAGCAGTAGATATGGGAAGGTATATAAAACCAGGCCGTATTTTAACCATTCTGTTGAATTTAAAAAGCAATTTACAGCCTTGGAAAGGATGGAAAAATTGCAAAATGCGGGGTTTAATGTTTTTAATTTTCCCGCAGAGATGGTTACAGGCTGCGACCTTCTTTCTGATTCCGGCACAACCACTTTAAGCAATGAGCAGTGGGCGGCCATCCATTTGGGGGATGAGGCGTATGCTTCAAACAAAGGATACTTTTTATTCATTGATCAATGTGAAAAAACATTTGGGGAAGGTTTCAGTGTGTTTTTGTTCCACCAGGGTAGGGCAGCGGAGAATGCGTTATTTAATCAGTTTAAAGGGAAACAAACATGGGTAATCCCTTCAAACGGGCATTTTGATACAACCAGGGCCAATATCGAAGCAAACAAATTACAGGCTTTGGACCTTTTCTCCGATTCGCTCAAAGTCCCTTCATCAGAAGATTGTTTTAAGGGAAATATAAACATAGGTAAATTGAAAAAACTGTTTAAGCAATCTGCTAAAAATGTCCCGTTGGTATTTTTAACAATTACCAACAACACCGGAGGGGGGCAGCCTGTATCAATGGAAAATATTAAGGATGCTGCAAGGCTCTCGAAAGCATTTAACACCCCCTTATTTTTTGATGCCTGCAGGTTTGCAGAAAATGCTTACTTTATCAAAAATTACGAACAAGGATATAAAAATAAGAGTGTTGGGGGGATAGTAAGGGAGATGTTTTCCGCGGTGGATGGTTTTACCATAAGTTTTAAAAAAGACGGCTTATCCAATATGGGAGGGGGTCTTTTTATCCGTAAGGAAGGATTGTTTACTAAAAAATTTCCCCAAATTACTGATCAACTTTTGGATTACCAGATTTTAACAGAAGGCCACCCAACCTATGGGGGGATGTCGGGAAGGGATATTGCAGCTTTGTCCATAGGGTTGGGTAAGGTGACTGATGAAGATTATTTAAGCCATCGGGTTAAACAGGTGCAGGATTTCGGGAAGACTATGAAAAATTTTGGCCTGCCGGCGCTTACTCCTGCCGGGGGGCATGCGGTTTATCTAGACATGGATAAATTTTTTAAAGATACAGATTTTCAGCCGGAAAATTTTGGCGGCATCAGTTTTACGGCATTTTTACTTGTAACATTTGGGCACCGGGTTTGCGAACTTGGGAATTTTGCCTTCGGAAAATTTGACCGCAACACCCAGACGGAGATTTTACCAGAGGTAAACTATGTGCGGTTTGCCGTCCCAAGACTCAGGTATGAAAAGCAGGATTTGGATGCTGTAGCCCAAGCCTCAAGAGCCTTGTATCAAGATAGGGTATATTTGCCGAAAATGAGGGTAGTATACGGTAGGGATTTGCCGCTGCGCCACTTCAAAGCCAGGTTTGAGATTAATTGACAAAGTTTCAAGCATAAGGTATATTTTTTCCATGGAAAAAGAAAGATCACTGGTAAAAAGAATTGGAGTACATATGGAGAAGTTTTCAAACTTCTTGTGGGGGTTGCCTGCAGGCAGCGAAGTTGAAACTTATGGTTTTAGTCCCAAGAGAGCAAAAGATATTAAAGACTTGGCAAAAATCATCGGGGTAAACCCAAGGCGAGAAGAGCCAAAAGGGGCAGTATTGGATACAGCTTTGTATGTCTTTGAAAGGATTATTTCCTTGCAGGCTGAAGGGTATTCAATTTATGCAATTACTCCGGATCATGAACAAATCCTGCAAAAGTATGGGGAAGTACATAAATTTGACTCATTTATTGCTCCGGGGGAAACCCAAGAAGCCAAAGAACATTTTGGACTTTCTAATCAAGACTCAAAACACGATTGAAAAGGTGTGAAGCTACACTACCCGACGGGTGTAAGATTGTGGTAAATTTTAAAGAAAGTGTGTGAAGCCAATTTTCCTAAAGTATAAATTTTTTATTACATCTTCCAGAACACCACGCCTTTACAATTTGTAAAACAAATTGGGTGTGTTGGCGTGGATGAATGGAAGAATTTTACCGCGAAGCGGTCATTGTAAAGAGTACCACGGCTTTAGCCGTGGGAATCTATGCTATACTGATTAAAAGTTTCTTTTTATGGCTGAATTACTGCAAACAGATGATACAGAGTCCCGTAGAAGGGTGATTTTAAAGGAGTTTGACCCATTATCAACAGATGCAGAATTTGATGCTTTTGGTCAAAAAGTTACCAAAAGCGGGCAGAAAGCAATTGAAGTTCAAAAAAAGCGCTTAGAATGGATGGAGGAAAAACTAGCTGAGGTATACAAACGGGGTAAGCGCCCCCAACTTATAACTTATGAATATGTTAATAAAAAATATTATCCTGTTTTCAATCCCGATGTTGAGTTTAAGTATGCAGTACAAGAACAAACTAACCGATACAACCGCTGGTTTATTCATCTTCCTACGGGTTTGAAAGGCCAATGGAAAACAGTTTTAGATTATAAGACCGGGAGGATACGTTTTTATTTTTTTAATGCAGAAGCAGAAACCCGGAATGAATATGACGCCGGAGGGTATTATTTAAGAGGAGAATTTATACCTTTTGACTCCGGACCAAAATTCCAGCGGAAAACTGTTATTGTAGAAACACCGATTGCCGAATACAGCGCTGCACTTTGTAAACCTGACCTTCCCCGGATATTTGATACTGTTGCAAAAAGATATAAGTTTTATGTTTATAAATATAACTCTCTTCCGGTGGCGGAAGACGAGAACGGCAATCCGATAGCCTGGTGGTCAGAAGATAAGCGCCGTTGGGTTACAGGTAAACTAAATGATGGCTGGAGACCTTCTGAAGAATTTGTTAATTTTGCTGCCCCCGGAATAGGCGGAAAACTTTTATATGCAGATGAACAAGAGATGGCTAAGTTTCAAGGACTTTGGTCAGGTATCCCATCAGCAACACTGCTGCGCTTATATGTACAAGCTTCAGAGGAAATTCCGGAAGACAATATAAAAGACCCAAAGTACCGTATTTCAGCGGAAATTACCGGACATCAAGTTGAAAATCAGCGTCAAGACGCAGAAAAAGGAAGTAAACCGGCTGAAGGGAAAAAAGAAGAAGGGCAAGAAACAGAAAGGAAATCAGGCTATGGGTATAAAATTGAATGGGATGGAAAAGATAATAAAATTGTAGCAATTTTAGGGAACAATGGAGAATTTTTTGTAGGCGGAAAAAAGGGGGCAAAACCTAAAATTCGTCATAGTCCCTCAGGTTTACAGGTAATAATTCAGGCAAAAGTAGATTACGGAAACAACCGGATATTATTTCAAGCTGTTCATCCGGAAAGGGAATCTATCATTGATTTTGGTCATACCAGTTTGAGGGGAGAAACATGGGTGGAAGGATCGGGAAAAGTTATTGGGAATAGGAGAAAGGATACGGTGGTGTATCAGTGGGAGGTGTCCCTTCAGAAAGAAGATTTTCCGCCATCGTTTGCAGAAGTCGGGCCGGTTGAAGTACGTGGTTTTCCTGGGGTATCTAATTATTTGCCCATTGCAGTTATTACAAACGGTAGCAGCGAAAGATGTGTTGCACGCTACAGTATGGTACTTAGCCAATGGCGGAATGATCATTTGCCACAAAGGCCTGAGGAATTCGGACATTACTCGGATTATACAGGGATTGCTAATATTAATTGGCAAGACAATACAAATCGTATAAATTCTCAGCGAGCAGTAATGGCAAAACGTCAAAATCTTATGTTTGCAGAAGAACAAATATATGACCGAACTCCTTATTTTCTTCAGTTTCAAGATGTAGATGTAGAATGCGATGAAGAAGAAATGTTGGGAGTAACCGAAACACTCGCGGTAGAAACAAAAAGGCTTGTTGAAAAAGTTTTAGCGCAACCCGAAAAATATGGGTTTAGGGATGCTATCAAACGTCAAAATCTTCGAGTAAAACTTAGGGTTGCCGAAAAATTATTAGGGCGGATGACAGATTCTTTCGCATCCGTTGCAGATACCTATGAAGCAAGGATTAAATTTGAAGCCTTACAACAACAGCTTTTGATACATATTGCCCAGGTAGAACGGGTTGCACAGGAAAGGGAAAGGATACTCCCTGCAGTAGCGCCAATTGCCGCTGATTTAAAGGTAAAAATGAAAAACCTAATACGAAGGCAATATAGTCAGGATGCTGCCTTATCTGACGCCGACTATGATAATATAAAAATTTTATGGCGGGAACTAAGTAATAGAATTAATGATCCAAATGATGATATTAAGGATGTTGAGATAAAACTTAAGTCTTTAGACCAAAGCGTTAATGAAGCGCTAACACAAAAAAAGGATAAAGTAACACTACCAAAACTTTCTGTTGATGCAGTGCCAGAGCAGCAGGAAACACCTGACCGGCGCCAATCTCCGCTAGAGCTTGTAAATGAGCTTTCGGAAAGATCAACGCCCGAACTACAAGAAGAGTTGCAAAAGAAATCAACCCGCCGTGACCCAAAACGATCACATACAATCTATGCAATTTTAGCCTCCCGCGGTTTTGATGGAGTAAGGGTTTTGGGGGAAGAAGAGGATATCCATATAGAACAGGGGCGGGAAAAAATGGATCAGCTGATTGCGCAAGCTCAACAAACAGACGGTTCAGAGGAACAATTATCATTACTTAAAAATATGGATAAAAAAATCAACATTCTGATTACTACTTTAAAAGCCGCCAAACATGATATGGTCAAAGACTTTATGGGGGATGACCCCCAGGCCCTGGAGGCCTTTCAAACTATCTTTTATCAAACCTTGGAGGATAGAGAAGAGTTGCCAATAACAGATGAACAAATGCAGGATTTAATAGAACAAGTAATAGATCAAATGACCGCTTAACTTGACTATCCTATAATAATGTGCTATAATTATATAGTTCTTTAAAAGTTAAATTATATTGCCTTCTGAAGAGGTATGAGTATTAGGTGTCTGCTTGATTTCATCATGTTTGACGTCTAAGGCTTTAACGCCTCTTGTTTTTTTAAACAAGATACGCATCAGTCTCAAGCCTCTACTTGGGGATTAAGCCTAAAAATTTATATGTTTGTAGGTTTAATCCTCAAGTACGAGGAAATCCCTCTGGGTTTTGACCCAAATTATGGGGATTTGGAGGTTATCATGCGGTTTTTCAATACCGCGTTCTCGCTCTCGATGGTCGTTCCTCCCTTCTCTTTGAAGGGTGGGGAGTTGACCGCCGAGCAGGTGGGTCAGTGGCTGCGGGAAGGAGACGTTCAAAACGTTGCCAACCCGTCGCACGCGAACACCCTCGCTGCGGTTTCGCAGCGGTTAGGTGTTGACGTGCGGAACGCCGCTGGTGGCCGGGTGGTTTTGAATCCGGGTGACCAGGTTTTGGTTGCCCAGGTCACCTTCCCCCCGTCCGTCCCGCGCGAGACAACGGAATATTCCGATGAGCAGTTGGCTCTCGGGAAATTTTCGTTTGTACTCGTTGAGATCGCCTAGTTGAAATTCCGATATGGTCCCGATGAAAAGCTCAAGACTGCCTAAGCCAGCAATGGACGACGCTATCGATGATGTGTACGCTCGAAAGAGACGTACCCAGGGATAGCTTAATGTGTATATACTAGCTCAGGGATACCTAAGTAGGAATCGATCCGCAGACAAAACCTCCGCAAACCCAAAAGCGGATAGATCGCTTGTTTATCATTTTCAAGTGCGATTTGTCCCGCGATGCGTATCTTGCAGTTTTCATTCATGCAACTTCAAAAAGCAGTATAATTTTTCAAAAGCCTTAAGACAAAATATTCCTGCAGGTGTAAATTGCCTGTTTTGACGGTCCTTTTTTTTAGAAAATATTTTTTTAACTTCCTTTTTTGGTAGGCTAAGAAAACAGCCGGGTGGATGTAATAATTCTTGCAAACCGAGACAGTGTTTCTTAGGTGTTGGGATGTTGTTTTGACAGCTCGGTTGATATTTTGTTTGTTCTGTTTGCCGTAGCCATCCCCTATTTTATTGAGCGTTTCGGCTGCAAGTACTGTTGCCCCCCAAGTCCTGAAATCCTTGGCAGTGATATCTTCGCCGGTCGCTTTTTTTAAGTAGTCATTTATATCCTGTGAGTCAATGGAATATTTTTTACCATTATTATCAATATATTGAAAAAGCTCATACCCGGGCAGTTCTGCGCAGTTTTTAATAATTTTAGCAATGGTTGGGTGGTTGATGCTGACGTTATGTAAAATCCCGCTTTTCCCAACAAATTCAAACCTTACTTTATCGCCCCAAACATCCACATGCCTGTTCCTTAATGTGGTTAAACCGAAAGATTTATTATCCTGCGCATATTCTTCGTTGCCGACCCTGATTAAAGTATGTTCCAGAAGCCAGATTACAGTTGCCAAAATTTTTTCCCTAGGCAGCCCCGGTAGTTTTAAATCCTTCTTTACGCGGTTTCTGATTTTAGGTAAAGTTAGTCCGAAAGAAACCATTCTGTTAAATTTATTCTCCTTGCATAAATTGATCCACTCCTGGTGGTACAGGTATTGTTTTCTGCCCTTTTCGTCATAGCCGGTTGCCTGCAGATGCCCGTTCTCTGCCGGGCAGATCCAGACATTTTCCCAGGCAGGGGGTATTGCCAAGCTCTTGATTCTGGTTAAAGTTTTTTTGAGAGTGACCCTTTTGCCTGCAGAGTCATAATACCTGAAATTCCTGTTTATCTTTTGGCGCATTATCCCCGGCCTTCTATCACTGACATAAATCAGATGGATTTTTTTTAGCCTGTTGGCCAATTCCAGGGTCTGGGTCATTTTGTAAAATGAACTACCACGGTTATACACCTTCCGACTTCGTCGGAACAAAGCCGTGGTATCCGAAGGCGCATTGCGCCTTCGGCGAGTTCTAATCGTTCAATTCACCCACGGATAAATCCGTGGTACTCTTGAACAATTATAGATCTAATTTAAGAGTAGATTAAATAGCAATATTTAGCAATTACAAACTGTTACGTTTATAAGAAGATTCTAAGTTTTTGTAATTGATAATTTCATCGTATGTTTCCTGGGTGATTCTGCCAATCTGCCTGCAGAAATCCATTGTTGGGGTTAAGCTCATTACCGCATGGATTTCAAAGCCTAAATCCTGCAAATATTGCAACCCTCCCTGTTCCCTCTCAAAAAAAGCGCCGATCCCTATTATTTGATACCCCAGGTATTCGGAAACCCTGATTGCTTCCCTTGAGGAGGTTCCCTCATTTAAAACATCTTCAAAAAGCAACAGATTTTTTGAGCGGTTTAATGGTTGACCGTACGATACAATACTTCTTTGGCCGTCCAGCGCCTCTTTGGTTAAAAAATCCTCATAAGGGATGCCGGTGATCTCCGAATATTTTTTGGCAAAAGGGACAACCCCGTTAGGGATTCCGGCAATACAATCTGGGGTTTTGGAGAACTTAAGTTTAGTTAACTGGGAGGCGATATCTGACACTAAATCCTGGGGAAGGTTCCTTAAATTTATATAATAAGGCGAAAGAGGCGCAAAAGGATCTTTTTCGTGTTTTTTTAACACAAATTCCCCCCAATGGACAGGAAAGTCAATTGGGTGTGTGTCCCTGACAATTTTAGTAAATCCGGCAGTTTGTTCTTTTGTATCATCGTCAATATAGATTTCCCGTCTTCTGACCGGAGCCCGCGTTTTAGTTTTTAAAAGCTTTAAAATAAGTTCAGCCTGTTCAGTATTCATTTAATTTGTGATGTCATCAGCTCCGCAGCAGCCCGGATATCTTTAGCCCCATAAATTGCCCTTCCCACAATTGCATGCCATTTTTCTCCCGCAACTTTAGCCATCTCAGAGATCTCTCCCCCTTGTTTTATAAACCCTGGGCTATATAGAGTAATTTTGGATTTTGCAGTAGCGTCATGGTTGAGGCAGCCTTGCAGATATTTCAGGTACAGTTGTACAAGTTCCGGTTTATTGCCGGGGACTACGAAATCAGTTACCCCAAGTCGAGTAGCTAGCAAATAAATATGGTAAGGAGCGGCAGCATTGATATAGCCACCGTCATCTTCTGAGAAACCTTCATGGGTCATGTGGCCTCCTGTCAAAACCTTAAGTCCTTTGTCCTGGCAGGCTTTAGTCCAGAATTCTTGGGTTTTCGGGCCTGCAAAAGGGAAGAGAATCACCTCATCTACTTTTGATTCAGCACAAACCCTGGCAAACCTTACCCCTATCTCCGGGATATCATTGCCGGCTTTTTGGTGGTCATAGATGATTTTTGCGTTGGAATGGAATTTAACGTGTTGTATTAAGCTGGGGAGTCCGTACTGCAGAGCCAGCTCGAAGCCAATTTTGTAGGCGCTGATGCCCAAAACAGGGGCAGTTTCCTGAAGCAATCTGTCAAATTCATGGATGCTTGCAACATCGCAGGCGACAATGATGCTTTTGTCAGCGGGAACTAATCTTTCTGCCATAATTTGCTATTTTTAAGAGGTTACCTCAAACAGTTAAGTTTTGTCAATACCGCCCCCGGCTTTTTTCATACACTTCCCGCTTATTTTGCGTAAGCGCCTACAGCTTCAGTGATGTTTTTAAAACCATGTGTCCGCAGCTCTTTAGCCAAGCTCTGACACATATCGTAGGAGAAATTTGGTGTGGAAGTTTTCCTGGTTACTACAGCGTAATAAAATTGTAACCAGCTGGCACCTCCGTAAACTACTGCTTCGAAAGCATCCAATGGTGTGTTTAAACCTCCGGCAGCGCAGATGGGGAATTTACCTTCAGTATGGGTATAAACATAGTGTATTGCAACTAATGATTTTGATTTTAAATAAGGACCTGAATACCCGCCTGTCTCATCTTTATACATGCCTTTGAGTAACATTCTGGTGTTGGGGTCTGTGGTAGTATTTGTCAGTACCATCCCGTCAACCCCGTGGCTTAATGCCACATCCAAAATCTTATCTATTTGGGCAAAAGTTAAATCAGGGATAAGTTTTAACAGCAGGGGTTTCCACTCTTTTTTGGATTTGCGGATATTGCTAATGCGCTCTAATGCTTCAGACAGGTTTTCCGGCTCTAAAAGCCCGAGGGAATCAGGGGTATTTGGGGAAACAGCCAGGGTTAATATATCTCCAAGCCCGTAAATGTCATTGTATGTCAGCGCCAGGTCAAAAAGCGGGGCGCCCCTATCAAAACTTGGCTGGTTTACTCCAAAATTTAAGTGGATATTAAAATCACGCAGGTTACGTGGTGTATACTTTTTTGCTAACCTTTTTTCTATTTCATGCAAGCCGTCACTTGGGTAACCCATTCTGTTAATCATGCCTTGGTCACCTTCTAACATGAACACCCTTGGCTTTGGTGTGCCAGCATAAGGCCACCTGGGGATGGTGCCTATGTCAGGAGGCAGGCCCAAACTTGTCAAGGATTGGTAAACCCTGGCGTTTTTATCAAACCCGGCAGCGACCATGCAGGGCTGTTTAAACTTTAACCCGAAAATCTCTTGTTCCAGTACCGGGTCTTCGTATGTAAAACATTGGGTTAGAAATTTTCTCAAAGGTTGGTTGTTTTCAATATATTTTTCCATCAACCCCAGTATTCGTTCATGGGCAACCTCCCTGTCTTTTTTTGCTTGACCGGAAGTCAAAAGCGGGTATAAAACCCTTCTGTGAAATTGTTCAGCGATAACCCTTACTGCAGCCTCTTTTAGCATTAGTCTTTGTAGAATATAGCTATTGTGCAACTGTTTGTCAATTAACATAGATTGCGTTTGGCGTTTGGCTATGTTAGGGTGAGGATATCAGTATCTCTTAAATGAGTGCAGAAATCCCATCGGAAAGCGGGGGTAAAATGTCTTCAGTAGACGAACTTCAAAAAATTGCAGAACCAACCATCTCGGTAAAGGAAACCTTAATCCAGGATTATTTTCAGCCATGCAGGGATGCTGCAAAGGTGTATGAGTTGCACCGGGAAACATTGAGACAGGAAGGCAAATTTAAGGAAGGTGAATTTTTGCCGTTGGATCTGGATCAAAAGACTCTAAAAAAAATCTACCGTAAAGGTAACAGACAACTTAAATTTACAGGGCCGATTGACGTTTACAACAACACTAAACCTTTCTTAAGTAATGGGGAAACTTATATTGCAGCCAGGGTCGAGCCAAGGGATTTAAATTTCCACTCAAAAGTTGTTTTTTTCAAAAAGATAAGCGAGAAATGGATTGCCCAGGAAGAGCCAACCTTTGGTTTGGAAGATCCTTTCATCACCACGATAAACGGGGAACTGGTTTTTGGGGGGGTTCAAACTTTTACGGACGGGCAAGGTAATTTTACAGGTTTGCAGACGGTTCTTTACAAAGGAAAATCTTTAAATGATTTAAAGGAATTTGCCCGGGGTCCGGTGGGGCAAAAAGATATCAGGCTGATTGGGCTAAAAGACGGAAGGATTGGAATTTTTACCAGGCCGCAAACAGGTAAATTCGGCAGGGGTCAGATTGGTTTTACCATAGTTGATTCCCTTGACATGGTCAATGAACAAGTTATTACCGAAGCGCCTCTGTTGAAAGAAATTTTTTTGCCGGAGGAATGGGGTGGGGTTAATGGGGCGATTCTGCTTGAAGATGGCTCGATTTTGGCAGTGGCGCATAGGGCCTACGAAGATGATGACGGCAGGCATTATTTCGGGTGGTTATTTATTCTTTATCCGGATACCGGTATGGTTAAGGAACTGGGCATTGTGACAGAAAGCAGTGATTTCCCGGACGGCCCTGCTAGAAGCGATAAGCTAAGGTTTGTATTTTTCAGTGAAGGTTTAGACAGGATAGGCGATGGTTGGGCATACCTTTATGGAGGTGTCAGGGATGCCAAATCCGGCAGAAAATTGATCCCGGATCCCCTACTTTGAACCATTCATCCAACACTTACCTGAAAGGTGGTGTCAGCTGTGGCTTCAACCGCCCTGGTTATGTTATATTTCCCCTATGCAGCCGCTTCTTGAGGATGTCAGGTTATTTCTGACATTGATACTTCTTGCTGCCCTGCTCATTTTAGCAGATGACCGTCAGGTTTTAGACCTGCCTAAATCTGCAGCCCAAAAAGTGACCATACCAATACAATATGGTTTGTACAAAAACAGCATATTTTTAAGTAGGCAAGTTGAATTTATTTTTTTGGCAAGACGCGCTGCCAAAGAGAATAAAGCCTTAAACGCCCAGTTAGCTGATGTTTTATCCGAAAATGCCAGGTTGAGAAAAGAACTGGCTGAGGCGCAAAGTTTTTTAGCGCAGGAAAAGGCTCTAAGCTCTAAAACCTTTAACCTTATCCCGGTCCGCCCAATCGGTTTATCCAGATATCTGTTGATAGATAAAGGGTCGGATGACGGATTGAAAGTTAATATGTCGGTCATCTACAAGGATAATTTTATGGGCCAGATTAAAGAGGTGAGTCCTCAAAAATCTACAGTTCTTTTATCTTCTGACCCCGATTCCAAGGTTGCTGCGTTCAGTGCCAACCAAAACGGGCGGACCAAAGGTATACTGGTAGGACAATTTGGTTCACAGTCACAACTTGATAAAATACTTCATCAGGAACCTATAGCAGAAAATGATCTAATTTATTCAGAGGGTACAGAAGGGGAAATCCCAAGAGGGCTTGTCCTTGGCCGGGTGGTAGAGGTGATAAACCAGGATAACCAGATTTTTAAACAGGCTAAAGTTAAACCGATCTATGATATAACAAACCTGGATATTTTATTTGTAATAACAAATTAGTATGCGGATATATCTTTTGGTGTTGGCGCTGGCAGCTTTAATACAGACTGCTGTTTTGCCGCTTAATTTATGCCTGATTTTATTGATAGTCAGAAGTTTAAGTTTAGTTGACCGGTCAAATTTTTATCTGGCGTTTTTCGGAGGCATTATCCTGGGGGTTTTATCCTCTACAAATATAGGTTTTTGGCCGCTGACTTTTTTAACAGCAGTGGTTTTGTGCCAAACTATAAAAAAAATACCGGTTTTATCAAACCTGTTTTTTATCAGCCTGACAGCAGTTTCTCTTATCTTGTTTACATCATTTCTACAGTTTTTAGTTTACCGCCAAAATATTGATATTAAAATTGTCTTTTTTGAAATACTGCTTTTGGTTCCGGGATTTTTTTTAATCAGGTTTTGGGAAGACAGGTTTGTTGTAAAAACCGGTATCAAATTGAGGTTAAAACAAAGCTTGTAACTGACGGTTGAAGACTCTTATGAAGAAATTCCGCTTTGGTAAAGCATTCCCCGGCCAACTGAATAAAGCTTCTTTTAAGTTTGGCCATTTTCACAAACAACGGAAAGAGAGCGAAAACTGGCATGACCTATTGCTTTCGGGGCAATTCGCAAAAGACACAAACCCATATTTCGAATCCGCTGCATCTTCCATGTTAAGCCCGTGGAGGAAACTTGTTTTTTTGGTAATGCTTATCATTGCATTTTCCATCCTTTTAATCAGACTGTTTGTTTTGCAGATAATTGAGGGAAAAAATAATAGGGATTTGGCTGATTCAAATAGAATTCAGATTAAAATTATTCATGCACCCAGGGGGGTTATCTATGACCGTAATGGTAAAATAGTGGCCCAAAATGAACCTGCATTCAGGTTGGTGGAAGGGGCAAGAATTACCAGGGTATCAAGGGATGAAGCCCTTAAAATGGAGGTAAAAGGGGATCCGAATTTTAAAAATCTGGAGATAGATAACGCCAGAACTTATCCTCAAGCTGCAAAAATGGTGCATATATTAGGCTATTTGAGTGAAATCACAGGAGATGAATTAAAAGACCCGGATTATAAAAACTACAAAAGCGGGGATTTAGTCGGCAGAAGCGGTGTAGAAGAGACATATGAGAAATTGCTCCGTGGCGCAGACGGAGGTGAAATCATAGAAGTTGACGCCCAGGGTAAAAAAATCAGGACCCTGCGTAAAAATGATGCCATACCCGGACAAAACCTCTATCTGACAATAGATGCTGATTTACAGATGATAGCTTATGACCGTTTGGAAGAAGCGATCAAAAAAGCCGGCGCCTGTTGTGGGGCTTTAATAGGGGTGGAACCTTTAAGCGGACAGGTATTGACACTGGTTTCTTACCCGGCATTTAACCCATATGATATTTCTGCAGCCTTAGGTAGTCAGAATGCGCCTATTTTAAACAGGGTGGTTGCCGGTACTTATCCTCCGGGATCAACGTTTAAGATAGTTTCTGCCCTGGCAGGACTTTTTTCAGGTAAAATAAATGAGCAGACTGTCTTTGAAGATACAGGGGTTGTCACCTTAGGTAGTTTCAGTTTTAGCAACTGGTATTTTACCCAATATGGTAAATTGGAAGGTGCAGTAGGTATAGCCAAAGCATTAAAACGTTCGAATGATACTTTTTTTTACCGTTTGGGCCAGGTGGTTGGGGAAGAAGTTTTAGCATCAACAGCTAGAAAGCTTGGTATGGGTCAAAAAATCGGAATTGACATACCGGGAGAAGATGTGGGTGTTGTCCCTGATAAGGACTGGAAGATAAAAAATACAGGCGAGGTTTGGTATCCGGGGGATACCCTGCATATGTCCATAGGACAGGGGTTTGTATTGGCTACACCGCTTGAGATCAGTAACCTGGTTTCGCAAGTAGCAGCAGAGGGGAAACAGTTCCCTCCGCATTTAGGTCTTAAAATTACCAATAATGTAGGGCATGTTATTAAAGAATTTAGATTTAACGAATCCATATCCAAAGAATTTAAGCCAAGGTATTGGAAACTGGTTAAAGATGGGTTGGCTGGAGTTACAAAAGAGGGAGGGACAGCCTGGCCTTTCTTCACATTTCCCATACCAACCGCCGGCAAGACAGGGACTGCAGAGTATGGTGATGTTAAAGGGAAAACGCATGCTTGGTATACTTCATTTGCGCCTTTAGACGATCCAAAGATAGCGCTGACTGTTTTGGTTGAAAGTGGAGGGGAAGGGTCATCAGTTGCAGCCCCTGTTGCCAAAGAGATTTACCGCTGGTTTTTTTCGCCTGATAAAACTAATTTAATTAAAGATACAAACTATGTTGCTTCAGATTCAGCTAAGTTGGGGGAATAGAGCATTGTCTGGATTATAGCAATAGAGTATAATATGAATATGATTAAAGTAACAATTATTTCGGACCCTAAAATTTTGAGAGGCAAGCCAACAATTGCCGGTACCAGAATTTCTGTGGAACTGATTATGAACTTTTTAGCAGCGGGAATGAATATTGCTGAGATTCTAAATGAATATCCTGAATTAAAAAAATCAGAAATATTGGCAGCTATTGATTATGCAACTAAATTAGTTACCCGGAAAAAAGAGACTACATTAAATCATAAAGAAATCTCTGCACCGCTCATGTAATGAGAATTTTGGCAGATGAAAATTTTCCACCTGCCCTTGTTTCATATCTACAAAAACTGAGACACGATATTAAAAGAATTCAGCGTACTGACAAAGGAGTATCTGATAAAACTGTGATAGAAAAAGCTAGCAAAGAAAATCGGATTATTTTTACTTTTGATTCAGATTTTTTCAATCAAGACAAAATTAGAAACGATATTTGTATTGTATTATTTAAATTTCCAGATATGAAACCAGCACAGGTTCTGCCATTCTTAGATAAACTAATCAAGACTGTGGGTAAACTAAAGAGGGCCAAAAAATTCTTTATAGGAAGTTATTCCAAAGATGGATGGTTGGAGAGAAAATGAAAAATATTCCATATCTTTTAGCGTTGCATTCAATAGATGGTTTAGGCCCGATCAGGCTTAAAAGAGCGCTGGATTATTTTGGGGATCCTAAAATTGCCTGGCAAGCGGAAAGAAAAGAGTTTTTGGGGTTGGGGATTCCGGAAAAAGTTGTGGCGCTGTTTTTGGAGACCAGAAAAAAGCTGGATCCTGTTGTGTATTCAGATTTAATACAAAAATCCGGTATTAAATGGATGACTATTTTCGATGAGGATTACCCAAAATCTTTAAAGGAGATCTATGACTCGCCTGTTTTGTTCTATTATAAGGGTGGGATTTTACCGGCAGACCGGCGGGCAATTGGGGTGGTGGGTACGAGAAAAATGACAGGGTATGGCAGGGCTGTGACTGAAAAATTTACCAGGGAATTGGTAGAGATGGGTTTTACCATTGTATCAGGATTGGCCAGAGGTGTGGATACCCAGGCTCACAAATCTGCATTAGATGCCAAGGGTCGGACCCTGGCTGTGTTGGGTGGAGGGCTAAATTCAATCTTCCCGCCGGAAAACACTCTTTTGTCTGAACTGATTACTAATGGGCATGGTATGCTCATCAGCGAATATCCGCCTGACTATCCTTCCCTGGCAGGTAATTTTCCCTCCAGAAACAGGATTATCTCCGGTTTATCTTCGGCGGTGTTGGTAACTGAAGCAGCGCAAGATTCAGGCTCACTGATCACTGCTAGGCTAGCTGCAGAGCAAGGTAAGGATGTATTTGCCGTCCCCGGGCCGATCACCTCAGATCTGTCAAAAGGCCCCGCTCAGCTGATCCAACAGGGAGCGAAGCTTATAACGTGCGTGGAGGATATTTTGGAGGAGCTGGGGATGGAGAAAGTGCAAAACGAAAAATTAAAAGTGCAAAACTATGGAAATTTATCTGCAATAGAAAAAGATATTTTAAATTGTTTAGAAAATGAGCAGAAGCATGTTGATGAGATAGTCAGGGAGTTACAAAAATCTTCACCTGAGATAAGCGGAGCCTTAATAAAAATGGAGATTGCAGGGCTGGTAAAAAACTTAGGCGGCGGCAGCTATATTAGGTGTTAAAGATACTTGCCAAGCAGGCTATAGCGTGCAACAATTAATACATGGCTGAACTATGAAATACAATTTAAAACTGATGCTATTAACATTGGCTGTGATAATCCTGGTGACCCTGGTGATTTTTTTAACCAGCAAAAGAAAAGAATCAAATTATAAACCGGGTGTTTATACTGAGCAGGATACCGCAGTCAACAAAGCACAGTTGGAATATGAACGCAGAAAAAATCTGGGGGTGGATTTTGCAAATGGGCCTTGTTTGACAAATGATCTGTTGCCTGGCTGGGTTGCCGATATTGCCCATACCCCCCGGCAAAAAATAGACGATTTTCCTGAGAACCAATGCAGTGCTTTCCGTGAAGGCAGGGCAAAGCATTTTGTTGAACTGGACCCTGATGGGAATGTGATAAAGGTACAATAATGGATCTGCCCGTTCGTTTGGTAAAATTCTGGTATCCGGAGTCTTTTATCACTTTTGTGAGGGTTTGGCGTAACTTGATATTGGTTTTGGAAGAAGATTTAGCAGTCGGGTTGATGCTGAAACTTCTTTTTGTGCCGCTTTTCCATGATTCTTCAATTGTGGGAAAAATTTTAAGCTTTTTGTTTAGGTCATCCCGGATTTTATACGGACTGTTTGCATCTTTGACAGTGACTATTTTTATCCTGGCCATGGCCCTTTTCTGGTTTTTACTGCCTGTTGTTTTTGCCGCATCTTTCTTTCTTCCCATGCGCAGCGGTTTAATATTATTATCTTTGGTATTGTTGGTAGTTGGTTTGGCCAGGTTTATCAACCAAATTTTGGACCAGCCTCCAAAAAAAGTCTGGGAGATTAAAGGAGTTGAGGAGATCTGGTTTGCAACTAAACTGAAGTTGAAAGATGCAACCTGGTTGAACCTGCTTAAAAAAGATGAGGCGCTTGCTTTGTTGACGAGTTTGGAGTTGAAAGCTGAGGATTTCAGTCATGTTGCGCCAACTCTTACCGATGATGTATTAAATCAGGTTTTATCATTGGCAAGGAATACTCAAGCCAGATTTATTACACCGGCTTATTTTTGGCTGGCATTATTTTTGTCTGTCCCCGGGGTGGCAAATGAACTATTAAAAAATAACCTTACAGCGGAAGACCTGGAAGGGGCGTTAGCATTTTTGGAGTTTAAAAGGAACAAGTGGCGCAAGGTTTTTGTATGGGATGATGATTTTGCAATAAAACACCTAAAAGGTGTTAACAGAGGTTGGTTGTCAGCCCCCACGCCAAACCTTGATAGTGTTTCCGAAGATTTGACCAGAGAGGCAGCCAGGATTGGATTCCCGGATTTCATAGGGCAAAATGCAACCGTATCAGAGGTTGTAAATATTCTTTCCCAGGATAAAGACAGGAATGTTTTGCTTGTTGGTCCGCCAGGTTCAGGCAGGACTGCTTTGGTCAGATACCTGGCTAAGTTAATTATCGCCGGTGATGCGCCTGAAGCCCTGGCTATAAAAAGGGTGGTTGCCATAGATTTTACAAAATTGCTCTCAGGTGTTACAACCGAAGGGGAATTGGCCCAAAAAGTTCAGGATGTGTTTGGCGATGTCCAGTTTGTAGGGGATATCATAATTTTTATTGATGAGTTGCATAACCTTGGATTAGGGGAGGCGGGAGGCGATTTCAACCTGTATTCATTATTGCTTCCTTACCTTGAGTCAAACTCATTCCAGTTTTTGGCAACTACGGAACCGGAAAATTATGCCCGGATTATCGAAAAAAACGGCAGTTTTGCCAGGATTTTCCATAAAGTCACACTTTCACCTGCTACGCTTTCCGACACAACCCAAATCCTTAAAAACGAGGCAGTAGATTTGGCAAGATACAAGGGGGTTGCTGTAACCTTTGTGGCTTTAAAGGAGATTGTTGCCTTAAGCTCAAAATTAATCCACGATAGGGTGCTTCCTGATTCGGCGCTCTCTATTTTGACAGAGTGTGAATCTACTGCCAAAGACGGTATAGTCACCTCAGATATTGTGAAAAAAGTTTTCCAGGCAAGGATTAATGTGCCGGTTGTTGAACTTGATGCTTCCCAAAAAGAGACCTTATTAGGGCTGGAGGATATCATACACCAGGGCTTGGTTGACCAGGAAGAGGCGGTCAAGGTTGTGTCTGATACTTTGAGGCGTTCCGCGACAGCTTTGCGTGAGGGCAACAGGCCGATCGGGTCATTTTTGTTTGTTGGCCCTACAGGGGTGGGTAAAACCGAACTGGCAAAAACCCTGTCCAGCGTTTATTTTAAAAACACGGCAGCTTTTATGCGTTTTGACATGTCAGAATACCAGACAGAGGAAGCTGTCAACCGCTTAATCGGCACCCTGGAAAATCCCGGTGAGTTAACTGAAGCTGTAAAAAACAAACCCTATGCCCTGATACTTCTTGATGAATTTGAAAAAGCCAACATGCGGGTTTTAACTCTGTTTTTACAAGTGTTGGATGACGGGAGATTGACTGATGCATCGGGCAAAACAGCGGATTTTACCAATACCATCATTATTGCAACATCTAATACTGCATCTTTGGCTATTGCCCAACAGCTGAAGGAGGGTCGGACCCTGGATCAGATTGACGGGACAGTCCGTTACGAACTCCTTAAGGTGTTTAAGCCTGAATTGGTAAACCGTTTTGACAATATTGTCATATTCAAACCTTTGTCTGAACCAGATTTGGAAAAAATAGCTAAGTTAAAACTCGAGGCTTTGTCAAAACAGATGAAAGAACAGGGATACCTTATTGAGTTTCTCCCTGAACTTATAAGCGCTTTGGCTAAAAAGGGTTTTGATCCTGTTTTGGGCGCCCGTCCCATGCGAAGGCTGATTCAGGATACCATTGAGGCGAACCTGTCCAGGATGATTTTACAAAACCAGGTCAAAAAAGGCGAGCAGATTATAGCAGGGGACGAGCTGTTGGGCAAAAACTTGACTTAGATCTGGGGGAGTTTGAGGTGGTCTTCAATCCTGTCAACCCTTCTTCGGGTTTCCTGAATCGTTCGATCAGACATATCGATGTAAGTATCCAGGGTATTTTGGATTTTCTTAAGGCGACGTTCCATTCTTTTAGTGTTTTTATCTGTTTTGGTTTCTAAACCCCCAACCTTGGTTTCTAAATTCTTAACACTTTCAACAACAGGGGTTAATTTTTTGTCAATGACCTCTTCCATCTCTTGTTTTGTCAACATGATGCTAATTTAGCATATTGAGTACTTGACAAGCAAGTTACAATTTCATGTATTGTTTAAGAGAAACAAAATGCAAAACCTGGTAATTGTTGAATCACCTACCAAAGCCCGGACACTTGCAAAGTTTTTGGGCGCTAAATATCAAATAGAAGCTTCAATGGGCCATGTCAGGGACTTACCAAAATCAGAGCTTGGTGTAGATGTAGGACAAAATTTCCAACCTAAATATATTATTCCCAGGGATAAAAAGAAACTTGTTAATACGCTTAAAAAAACCGCATCTTCTGCAAAGAACTTATATCTTGCAACAGACCCTGACAGGGAAGGGGAAGCGATTGCATGGCATATAGCGGAATTACTGCGTAACTCCGAAGTTAAAAGTCAAAAGTCAAAAGTCAAAAAAGAAGAATCGCAAATAAAGAGGGTTGTATTCCATGAGATTACGGAGGATGCCATAAAAGAGGCTTTCAAGCATCCGCGGGATCTGGATTACAAACTGATTGATGCCCAGCAGGCGAGGCGGGTTTTAGACAGGCTGGTGGGTTATAAATTGTCCCCCCTGCTTTGGAAAAAAGTCAAAAGAGGTCTGTCTGCAGGCAGGGTGCAGACTGTTGCATTAAGATTGGTGGTGGAGAGGGAAAAGGAGGTAACTGCCTTCAAACCTGTTGAGTATTGGAGTATTGAGGCAGAGTTAGAGTCAAGAGTCAAGAGTCAAGAGTCAAGGTTTATAGCTACTTTGACAGAGTTTAATAGCAAGAAGCTGGAGATTGGTAACGGGATGCAAGCAAAAAAGCATGTGGAGAACTTGGAAAAAGCAGAATATTCAGTTTCAAAAGTTGACCGGAAAGAAATTAAACGCTATCCTTTCCCGCCGTTTACCACTTCAACACTCCAGCAGGCTGCCGGCAATAAATTAGGGTTTACAGCTAAAAAAACCATGATGCTGGCGCAAAATTTATATGAACATGGGTTGATTACTTACATGAGGACAGATTCTTTTAACCTGTCTCCGGTAGCTTTGATGCAGTCAAGGGAGTTTATAAAGTCACAATATGGAAAAAATTATTTACCCCCAAAGCCGCGTGTTTTTAAGTCCAGATCTAAAAATGCCCAGGAAGCCCATGAGGCAATACGCCCAACAAATATTAAATTCGAAATTCGAAATAATACGCCCGCTTCGCGAACGAAATTCGAACATTCTCTGACAAGAGACCATGCCAGGCTGTATGACCTGATCTGGCAAAGGATGGTGGCATCCCAGATGGCAGAGGCTTTAGTAGAACAGACAGGTGTAGATATTATAGCCGTTTGTCATCCTCGACTTGATCGAGGATCATTCATGAAAATGGATTCCCGCCTTCGCGGGAATGACAGTGCAGAAAACCAGAATGACAAAACTTACACCCTTCATGCAGCAGGCTCTGTCATTAAATTTGACGGCTGGCTGAAAATATACGGAATAAGTAGCAAGACACAAGATACAAGAGACAAGAAGCAAGAAAAGGAGGAGGAAGAAGAAGATGAAAAAAACCAGATACTGCCTGAGCTCAAAGTTGGCGAAGACCTGAATTTATTGCAGCTTTTACCAAACCAGCATTTTACCCAACCCCCTCCAAGATATACGGAAAGCTCGCTGATCAAAAAACTGGAGGAGTTGGGGATAGGCCGGCCTTCCACTTACGCCCCGATACTTTCAACCATCCAGGAGAGGTTTTATGTTGAAAAACAGGAGAAAAAATTCGTGCCGACTGCTTTAGGGTTGGCCACCTGTGATTTTTTAATTAAATATTTCCCGGACGTTTTTGACTACCAATTTACAGCTTCTATGGAAGATCAGCTTGATGACATAGCAGCAGGCAACAGGGATTGGAAACAAACCTTAATTGAGTTTTATCCGCCGTTTGAAAAAAAACTTGCAGGTGTTGAAAAAAAAGCCGGAAAAGTAAAAGTTGCAGTTGAGTATGCAGGGAAGAAATGCCCTAAATGCGGCAAAGAGCTGGTGGTAAGAGCCGGCAGGTTTGGCAAGTTTTTGGCATGTTCAGGTTTTCCGGATTGTAAACACACTGAAAGTTTGGTTACGGAAGTAATTAATGCAAAATGCCCGGAGGATGGCGGGGATATTGTTATAAGAAAGACTAAAAAAAGACGGGTTTTTTACGGTTGCAAAAATTACCCCGAGTGCAAATACGCGTCATGGACAAAACCTAAAAGTTAAGGTTGCCTTTTAATACCCAAAGAGAGTATAATTCTAAAAAATTATGCCAAACAAAGAAAAGTTAAATTTCGGGATATGGATAGAGCTTTGGGAGAAATCAGGAGCGCAGGGTGACCCCCAGCCTCTTTATTGGGAGCTCAATGACGCCTATACCGCCAAAGACAGGTATTACCATAACGGCAGGCATATCAATGCCGGTTGGTATGAGCTTAAACTGGTGATACCAAAGCCCAGGCGTCCATTGCAGCTTGGGTTTGCCATTGCCGGGCATGACTTTATCCAAAACCGGGATGGGAAAGACGCTGATGAAATTGAAAGCGCCAATTTTATGTACCAGAGGTTAGGGGAGGCAAACCTGCCGAGGTATTTCAGGAGGGATGTGAGTAAACTTATTCTGGTTACAGACCACCAGACACTGCCGAGAAACTATGATGAAAAAGTTAGCGCCGATTTAGACCTTGTGGTTTTTGGAAAAAGCGGAGAAGAATTTGATTTGTACTGCGCAGGCACAAGAATGGAGTATAAACATGTACCTGATGAAGTCTACAACTCAACCAGGGTATGGCTACTGGGAAAATTTTTAGGGAGAGAACGTATATATTATACGGATTACTTTAAAAGATATGAAGCCCAGGCCAGGATAAATTTGCAAAGGGAGATTGACCGCCTGTCAAATACCTGACCCCCTAACCTATAATTGACAAAAACTTTCTTGAAGTTTATGCTTCGCAAGAATATGGGTTTATCTGAAGAAATCTTAGAAAACAGGGCCAGGATTAAAGAGGTGTTTGACAGGGGGTATGAAAAGGCTATAGTCAGTATGCCAAAGCCTTGTAACGAACTCCCCCCAGGATTTTTTAAAAAAGAACAGTTGGAGAGGTTTTTAAAATCAGACCCTTTAATTACCGGGACTGTGGAAGAATTTATGGATGAAGCAGGGATTTTTGATTACCGGTTGGTGAAGGAATTTTGGCTTGATGAAACTGTTTACCGTCCTACGAAAATGGCATATAAAATGGCATTTGGTGAGTACTCTATTGCAAATTGCGCAAAAACCGGATGTTTGAGCTGCGGTAAAATGTCAGAGTATGCTTGGAGGGCCAACTTTTCAGCGCACCACGCTTCTTTCTTTTATAATCCAGGCAGAAATACCAAAACAGAGTTGCTGGTTGCAAGATGTACAATCCTGGCGCCCAATAAGAACAAAGATAATGGAAGTTGGTTGGAGCTAGAAAAGGCTTTAAAATATTTGCGGTCTCCTGGTTCAACTTTTTTGGTTCATCCCCATGTTTGTGTGTGGGAAATTACCAGGGAATCTGTCAGGGATATCCTGACAGTAATTTTAAGCAACCCGAATTTAAAGTTGGATCTTTTAGGCTCTGGCGACGGGACATCTAATTACCAGAAAGAAAATTTTCATGGCAAAACTTAAAGAGCAGGAAGCAATAGAATATTTGGACAGGGCCTCTTCATGCATCCACCCGGAAGACCCCATAAACCAGCTACAGCTTATTAAAGCGATGCTGGATATAGAGAGTGCATATATCGGAAGCCTGGTTGGAACGGATTTGGAAGATATGGCTAGAATTAGCCTTGATGCCACGGGTTTCCCTGAACTTAAATCCTGGTTAGTTGATATCAATGAGGCTTTTAGGCAGTATGATAAATTTAGGGTTAGGCTGGCAGGGCAAATGGCTCCCCTGGTAAGTTCTGTGCTGGACCTGGATAAAACAGCGATCAGTAAGCAGAGCAGGGAGGTGGCTGCTTTTTTACCCGGATTTTCTTCTTTAGCAAAAGTGTTTCCGCCTTTAACTTATGACCAAAGACAGGTTCTGAAAAACGAAAAAGCGATAGCAAATGTCCTTTACATGCGTAAGGCTCTTCCTGGATTGCTTTTGGGCAGGGAGACAGGCAACTGTTTTCAACATATATATGGCACATGGAAAGTATTAAGAAATGTATCTGAGATTGCAGGGTTTAAATACCTGGATTCTAAATCCATGCCGATGATTTTGCGCATACCTATTAATGCGTACATCCATTATGAGTATATGCAGGTTTCGACCCCTGCAAATTCAATAGTATCAAAAGCAAAAACTGAATGTGAGGATGGTTGTGATAGAGGATCCGGATGTCAGAGCCCTCTTATATATGTAACAAAGTATAAAGATGTTTTGGGAGATGACGAAAAAATATTGGTGGATTTGGAAACATCATTCCATGCCCTTCATCCGGGTTTTAAAAAAGCATTTATCTCAACTGACCTGACAGGGCTAAGTGACCAGGAGAGGCTTGCCTTCAAAGATGCAATCTGGCAACTTGATGGGGCAGCAAAAAGGATAACCACAATTTATCAGGATGTATTAAACGGTGTCCCGGTAAGCCCGGAGAAATTTATTGAGGAAAATAGACTATTTGCAGAAAAAACGGATATTTTAGACAGCGTACCCGGTGAATATCTCAGGCGGGCGCTGCAAACAGGCAACGGAGAACCCTTAAGTGAGGTTGGCTCCCTTATACAAAGCCTTGTTAAACCCCAAATAGAAGAACCCTCAAGTGCCGGACGTTTGGAAACTACCAAGGCGGTAGAAGTCAGGAAAAAACGTTTCTGGCTCTTTTGATTTTACCCCATAACATAAGACGTGACATTATATAGGTTATAGGGTAAAATCTCAATTCGTATGAGTAGCGAAAATGTAAATCGCAGTCCTTCTGAAGTTGAAAAAAAGATTGCAGTATACCGAAAAACTGCTGCAAAAATAGAAAGTGACAGAAGAGAAGCCGATGAAATAGATATGCCGTCTGCAGGAGTTTTAGGGATTGTCAGAAGGCTTATAATTTCAAACCCTTTAAGCCGCCGCTTACTCCCGGATGAAATATTAGAGTCTATAGAGCAAAAACCTATAATGGAAAGGGTTATAGCTGAAGAGAGGAGAATGATTTTGCAACTTGCTGAAGACCTGCCAAATTTAATTGCACCTGCAAAGGAATTGGTTGACCTGGGTGAAAGTATACATGTTTTACTGGCAATAATTACAGGTAAATCTTTAGAGCAGGTATTTGAATCTTTAAATTTACCTCCTGAAGCAGAGGTATTTTATAGGAATTTAACTCCGGAAGAGGCGCAAGAACAGCTTGAAGAAACCCTAAATGCAAAAGCAGAGAAAGAGCTCAGAGAGCTTCAAGAAAAAAGAAATACAGTTTCTCAAGAGTTTTTGGAATTACTTGCGGTTAGAGAGAAAGATGACGTAGCGGAAGAAAAACAAGCTCTGATTGAACAGGCTGAAGAATTTTTGCATTGGATGGGGCCATTTATAGAGGTTGCTAAACAGGATATGAGATCTACTAGAGCATACTTTAAAAAACTTAAAAGAATTTATGGCATTGATTTGTTGTATACCGAATTGACCGATGGTATTAACCGTTCTACAAACGATATTACAAAGGCGCAAGCGCTCGGGATTAGAAGTTTTAACACAAAAGAGGGTCAGCTTGATTTAGCTATACAGGCTTTAAATGTGGTAGCTGATTTGGAATGTGCAATAAGGCAGTTTAAAAGAGATGAGGCTCCTGAAATTCTTGAGGGGTTGCAAACCAGGGCTCAAGACTTAAGGCAGAAATTTGCAGAGGCCAATGTTTTGCCGGAAGCCAGCGCTGTTCCAGCCATTAAAATTCTTCCTCCAGCCGCTAACCCATGAAGAAGTATTAATATGGCGATCCTCAAAGAGAAAGATGCGGTAGAATATTTGACAGCGGTTAAAAATTGCATTCATCCAGATGATAATTTTTCGCACCTTCAGATGGTTAAAAAAATGTTGGAGATTGAAGCAGCATTTATCCAAAGGCTTATGGAAGACCGGAGGGAGCTTGCCTCAGTCCGGATTGATGCCACAGGTTTTCCAAAACTGGAAGATTGGTGGACCGACATTAAACTTGCTTTTTCGGAATATGATCAGGTAAGGTTACAGAGAAAAAGGTTAATGGAACCTTTTTCCCAACAGCTTTTGAACGCCAACAGTGAAGGTATAGCAGCCCAAGCAATTAATGTAGCTAAAACTTTCTCTTCAGAACATCTTTTCGGCGCGGCCTTTAAAGGGGTATCAGGACCCCAAAGGAATTTTTTGTTGAAAGGGAGTGGTGAAGAAAAAGTT
This sequence comes from Candidatus Daviesbacteria bacterium, assembly GCA_016186955.1. Taxonomy (GTDB): domain Bacteria; phylum Patescibacteriota; class Microgenomatia; order Daviesbacterales; family UBA10151; genus JACPKP01. The sequence continues at coordinate 230,727 of JACPKP010000003.1, forward strand.
ATTTATCTTGATCCCATATACCCCGGCCGTTTAATGTCAATTCACAGAACATCTGCTTTCCAGGCAAAAAATTTTTACCCGGATGCTCCAAATTATCACAAATTTGGTTATTGCTCAGTTGATTCAATCCAAGCTATGCCTGTAATCCCGCTTAAAGCTGGGTTGAAATTTATAGGTTCAAGGGCGCCTTTTATAATCTATACAGATGTTGAAACCGGAAAAATTCAAATTCTTGATTCAAATGCACTTCTTAAAAGGTGCGGCAAAAAAAATATTCAAAGTATCAAACTTGATGAACACGGCCACCCGCTGACCTGCCAGACATACCGAAGGCGGGGTAGTGCAGATGGCCAGGTGGATTATATAACCGAAGATATTGAGGCTAAGGATTTAACTGCCCCTTGGGAAAGGAATGAAATAGAGAAAAAGTTTGAGGGGTTGCACCCTGGTTTGCTCAGGACATTTTTAGAAGCAGACCTTTATGGCGCTGACAGTGAAACTTTAGTCAATATGCTGCCTGAACTAAATATGTTCATGGCAGATACTTTGGATTTTTTACAAACCTCAGTAAATGCCCAAATCTCAGGTGAGGAATTCATAGCAGGCGGGCAAAGACTGGGGAAAAAAACCGGCGAAATTTTTGGTTATATTGAAGACAATAAACTCCGCACAACTTTACAGCTGTTTATGGCGGAAGCAGCAAAACCTGTAATAGGACCGGAGACTCCGGCCAAAGAAACAACAATATCTTTAATGGAAAATTGCAGTTGTGCAGCCTGCAGGTCAACTTTTGAAAAAACTCTCCCCACCCCTACCGCAGCCCGTAAAAAAATATTTGGAATATTTTAAGGATGATGGGAACTTCAGGATAATCAATTTTTTGTCCCGGCGTAGATAGTATTTATCAGCCCCTCCAGGTCACTGAAATATTTTTTGCCTGTTTCGGATTGTTTTACATATTTTTTATAATTTTCCCAAGACTCCTCCCCTTCAAACCTGACAGCTAAAGCCTCGGCTAAATCTTCATAAACAAGTTCACCTTCATCATAGAACTTGCTCCCACCGGTATTTTTCATCTCATCAAGCATGGACAAAGGCCTTCCTGAGGCCCGAAGACTTTTTACAAGTTCCTCAATAAACTTGATTGAATCATCTAAGTTTGCATTAGGATACAACTTCTCAAGCGCACCAACCATTTCATAGAATATTGCCACATGAGACAGCTCATGGAAAATTTTGCTTTGGAGATCCTGGTCATCGTCTTTAAATTCGCCCATAAATGTTAATTTGCGTATCCCGGGAGGCCTCGGGAGATTGCCGATCTCCATCCTGGTTTTGGGGATAGGTTCACCTGTTTGCCTGATGAATGAACCTGCCAAAACAGAATATGTGTTATAGACGTCTGTCCCCTCCTCCGGAGAGGAAATGGTTCCGAAGCGTTCTAAAACTTCACCTGCCTTTTCGTGAGGCAGTGTTGTCCTTGCCTGCCAGCTGTTGTCGATTATATCAAGGGAAACGTTGTATTTTAAACAAAGTTTTTCAATTTCCTCATTCGGGTCTTCCTGTTCTCTGGAGTTTGCGTTTTCAAATTCCTGCGGGTCCATATTGATATAAATTTACCACAAAATGCCATCTTGGTGGTAAGTATTAAAAAAAGTATAATCTCAAATGTGAAATACATATTTGTATCAGGCGGGGTTATATCAGGTATTGGCAAGGGTATTGCCACAGCCTCCATCGCCCTGCTTTTAAAGTCCGCAGGCTACCGGGTTGCCCCGGTTAAAATGGATCCCTACTTAAATGTTGATGCCGGAACCATGAACCCTGTTATTCATGGAGAAGTCTATGTTTTGGATGACGGGTCGGAAACTGACCAGGATTTAGGCCATTACGAAAGGTTTTCCGGGATCGCTTTAGACAGGACAAATTTTACCACCTCCGGCCAGGTTTACCTTAGTGTGATAGAGCGTGAACGGGCGCTTGAATATGACGGGGAATGCGTGGAAGCAATCCCCCATATTACTGAAGAGTTTATCAGGCGGGCGGAAGCTGCAGGGAAAAAGGGCAGGGCGGATGTGGTTGTGATAGAAATTGGCGGGACAGTGGGAGAGATGCAAAACTCCTTTATTTTTGAGGCCAACAGGATTCTAAAATTAAAAAAACCGGATGATGTGATCCACATCCATTTAACTTACTTGCCAATCCCGCCTTCGGTTGGAGAGATGAAAAGCAAACCTGCCCAAATGTCAGTCAAAGAGCTAAACTCTATGGGTATCCAGCCGGATATTTTGCTTGCCCGCTCTGAGGTTGCCCTGGATGAATCCAGGCGGAAAAAGCTGGCGCTTTTTTGCGCCCTGGAGGATGCGGACATCATCTCTGCCCCTGATGTGGGGAATATCTATGAGATCCCGCTTAATTTTGAAAAAGGTAATCTGACGGAAAGGATACTCAAAAAGCTGAAATTAAAAAGGAAAAAGAAAGACCTTAAGGTTTGGCAGGCTTTTGTAGATAAGGCGGGAATGGTTAAAACTCCGGTTAAGATCGGTATTGTGGGGAAATATTTTGCAACCGGGGATTTTACCCTGCCTGATTCTTATGTCTCTGTCATAGAAGCGGTCAAGCATGCCTGTTTTTCCCTTGGGTTTAAACCCGAGATAGGTTGGATAGACTCCTCTAAAGTTTCAGATAATATTTTATCCGAGTATGGGGGGATTATTGTGCCGGGAGGGTTTGGGTCAAGGGGGGTTGAGGGTAAACTTCAAACTATTAAATTTGCCAGGGAAAACAATATTCCATATTTAGGGCTCTGTTTTGGCATGCAGCTTGCGGTGGTGGAGTATGCCGGTAATGTTTTAGGGCTCAAGGATGCCCATACCACAGAGATAGACCCAAAAACTAAACACCCGGTTATCCATATTATGCCTGACCAGATCAAGAAAATGCTTACCAAAGATTATGGGGGATCAATGAGGCTTGGCGCATGGGACTGCGTGTTAAAAAAGGGGAGTTTAGTCTGGGAACTTTATAATAACTATACCCTTATTTCAGAAAGGCATCGGCACCGCTTTGAGTTTAATAATAAATATCTGGAAAGATTCCAAAAAAGCGGCATGAAAATTGCAGGCGCCAGTCCTGATAAAAAACTGGTTGAAATAATAGAAATTCCTGCCCACCCTTTTTTTGTAGGCGTCCAGTTCCACCCGGAGCTTAAATCCCAACCCCTAAAACCCCACCCCCTGTTTTTGGGTTTGATAAAAGCTGCAAGCAAAATCCCATAACGATGTACGATCGTACAGCATTTTGGGATTTTTTGTGTCCTAGTTTTATACTGATTGTCCCAGTTGCAAATTTTTTTGAGTTAGTGCTAAATTGGTTAGACCAACTTTATGGAACAGATATTGGGAAAAGCTGAAAGTTACCCCCACCATCTCCCAGAAAATGAGAGATATGGAATGGATCCTGATCTTTTGACTGATAAAATAGTGGGTTCACCTTTTTCTGACAGGCTGATCTTGGCTCATATGAAAGCAGGCAATATTGTTATCAAGCCTTTTGTAAAAGAGCATCTGACCAGTTCAAGCTATGATATCAGGTTAGGCAGGTATTATTATGAAGAACAGCAGCCGGAAAAACCCGGCGGTTTGTTCAACCCTTATAGCAGCGGACATGTAAAAAAAGTTTGGGGGAAACCAAAAGAAGCTATTAAAGCAGGAACTTTACTGGATAGGTTTCCCGACAAAAATGACTGGCAAAACATAGAGGAGGATGATGACGTAATTTTATTTGAACCCCTAAAGACCTATCTTTGTCATACCTATGAGTTTATAGGTATGCGCAGTGTAGGTACTGAAATGATGAAAGCGCGTTCCACAACTGGCAGGATTTTTCTGGAGATCTGCAAATGCGCCGGTTGGGGGGACAACGGATATATCAACCGCTGGACCATGGAAATTACCAGTAACTGTTCTTACTATTCAATACCTATTGTTGTGGGGACCAGGATCGGGCAGCTGGCATTTTTTTATACAGGAGAGACTGACAGGCCTTATGTAGGAAGGGGAAGTTATCAAAACACTAACGATTTTGAACAGCTTGAAAGGGAATGGAGCCCTGAATGTATGCTGCCAAAATTAAAAAGGGATCCAAAAATATGATTGAAAAACAAAAGGCTTGCCTGCCCTGCCCTGCCGGCAGGCGGGCGGCAGGCAGGGGCTGCTGGATTGCATTTGAAGGTAATGACGGTTGCGGAAAATCTGACCAGTGCAAAAGATTTGCGGAATATTTAACTCATGATTTGGGTATAGGACCTGTTGTAGAGACAAGGGAGCCGGGTGGCTGTTTTGAAGCGGAAAAAATTAAGAATATGTTATTTTTGCCGAAACTTGCCAAATACCCTATTGTTCAGCTCCATTTACTTTTGGCTGCAAGACACCTCAATATTTTTGAGACTGTTGAGCCAAGCATTGCCATGCAGGCTATTGTTTTGCAGGATCGGTCAGAAGGGTCAACTATTGCCTACCAGGTTTTCCAATACGGTTTGGATTATGAGATAGCAAGGGCTATGAATGATTTTGCCACAGCCGGATGGAGGCCGGATCTAACCATGTTATTGGATGTAGATGAGAAAGTTGGTTGGCAGAGAAAGCATGCTTCAAAAGAGGGGGCTTCCAATTACTTTGACAATGCAGATTTTACTGATCTGCAAAACAGGCGGAAAGGCTATCTTTGGCAGGCTAAAAACTATAAAAAGCTGGATTTAAACCCCTGGGTTGTCATTGATGCCAACAGGCCAAAAGATGAGGTTTTCAAAGATGTTGTTGCAGCTGTTAAAAAAAGCGGCTTGATAAGAGGGATTTAAGGATAATTTAAAATGATTGAAAGAGGAAAATTAATAGTTTTGGAGGGGATTGATTACGCAGGGAAAGGGACACAGCTTAAATTACTGGAAAAAAGTTTACTTGAGAGGGGAATACCTTATACAATGATAGATTTTCCCCGTCACGGACAAAATCATTATGCTTATGTAGTAGACAGGTATCTTGCGGATAAGTCGGGAGAAAAAGTTGACCCCTATTTTGTGACGCTTTCGTACGCTGGTGACAGGGCGCTCGGTAAACCGCTGATAAACTGCGGTTTGGATTACGGAAAGCTGGTAACCCTTGGAAGGTATGTTTCATCCAACGCTTACAGTGCGGCAGAGCTGCCTCCCGAAGAACGCGAAGGGTTTCTTAAATGGTCTAACGAGTTTGAATATTATAAAAACGGTCTTCCAAGGGAAGATTTGGTAATCCTTTTGGATACACCGGTTAAAGTGGCCCAACAAAGAATAAACAACAAACCCGATAAAAACGAAAGGGATTTGCGTCTTCAACAGGAAGTATCCAGTGTATATAAAAATCTTTTGGAATCTGAACCGAATTGGGTTGCAGTACAAACACAAAACAAAAGCGAACTTGGAATAAATAGTGAGATATTAAAAACACTTGATAAAAGAAATTTGCTGCCGAAAGTTTATCCCCTGGATGTTTATTTCGGATGTTCAATCCAGGGCGAATCGGGCGGAGACGGAGTAAAAAAAACTATTATCGGCCTGATCCGGGATTTGGGCCATCATGTTTTATCGGAGATGTTTATTTCAGAGGATATTAATTTAAGACGGGGCAGGCAGCTGCAGGACGATGAAGTTTATGCTGACGATATTTACATGATGCACCGGGCTAAAGTAAAAGTTATGGATGTCTCAAGGATTAGCTTGGGTGTGGGTTATGAGATAGGTTGGTCCCTGGCTAAAAATGAAAGGGTAATTGGGCTTTGCGAAAAGAGCAGATGGGATCACTTATCAAAGATGATAAAAGGCAACACTGAGCCGAATTTTGCATTATACAGCTGGGAAAGTGAGGATGATGTGCAAAACATTCTAAGGATGGAGCTGGGGGAGGTAAACAATGGTTGAGCAGGATATTCAGCCAAATTTTTATACTGTAATTGGAGTTGAGCCGGAGGTTTTGGCATACGCCCTGGCCAAATTTTCCCGTTCTGCCAATACCTTAACTGAAACTTTAAAAGAACTGTCGGGTGAGAAAGCGGAAAAGTTTTTTAATACATTTTATTTCCAGTACGGCCACAACTCAATAGCGGATCTTCTGCATGTTGTGTTGTCTTTAGAAAATATACCCATCATTGAGGCCATTGAAGTTTGGGATGATCCGCTAATAGACGGTCAGGAATCATCTACCAGATACCAGAATTTTTCCAGAAGGAGGTTTGCCACGCCCCAGAGGTTAGTAGGATTACCGATGGAGCTTTACTACAAAAATATGGGCAATAAGTTATTTGAAACTTACTTTCAGCTGCAAGAGCCTGTTTCTAAATATCTGCTGGAAAAATACGGGCCAAGCCGGCCTGCTGATATTGATGAGGGGACAGCTTTGCGGACTGCCAATGCCAGGACTTTTGACAGGACCCGTTACCTTTTGCCATCTTCAACCTATACTAATATGGGTATTATCATGTCAGCCAGAACGGCTGAGAAGATGATCATTAGGTTGGTTTCAAACCCTAACCCGGAGATTCAAAACCTTGGTGCAAAGATAAGGGAAACGGTCAAAGACCACCCGGCCTTTAATCTGGTTTACGAGAAACAAAAGCAGTTATTTTTGGACCAGGAAGATTTCGGCCCAAGGCAGGAATTTTATCAACAGGCTTTGGATTTGGCGCTTGGAGATGTCAAAAGCGCACCAACCCTGGTTAAATACACCAACCCCTCGCAGTACCAACAAATGATGTACGCCCGCCTAAAAGATGCAGCAAAACAGTATTTAGGGGATGAGGAGCCTGAAAACGGCCGGTTAGCCAGGTTGCATTTTAATATCCATCCTGAAATTGAAGCTGCAGCTACAGCATTATACAAAGGTTCAAACCATTCTTTCCAGCAGGCTTTGGAGGTTGCGGAAGGGATGGAATATGGGGAGAGAAGGGATCTTACTGATTCGCTTTTTGAGGGCAGGGGAGCCAAAGATGAGACTGTAAGGGAGGCTAATACAGGCAGGATGTTAATTTTTGACATTGAAACAGATAACGGCGCTTTCAGGGACCTGATCAGGCACAGGAATATGGTCAAGATTATCCAGGATTTTACCCCAAATTTAGGGTTTGATACGCCTGAAGATTTTAAGGCTGCAGGTTTAGACTGCCAGTATAAGCAAGTCATGGAATCAGCGGGAATTTTAGCTACTGCCTTAGACTCAGAGCTTTTGGGGGTAGGGCAATATATCCTGCCGCTTGCCTACAGGAGGAAGATGTTAATGAAAATGGATAGCGCCCAGTTGCAATATATTGTGGAAAACAGGACCACTACCCAGGGGCATTTTTCCTACAGGGAAACAGCTTATAAAATGTGGCAGCAGGCGATGCAATATATCCCCGACCTGGCAAAACATATCCGCGTTACCCACCCTTCAGTTGAAAACTTCTGGAAAAGGTAATTTGCATTTGACAAGCTAGGTATATGGTGTGCCATAATTTAAACAGATGTTTAAAAAACTGCTCAGATATTTCCAAGAAGAAGGTGGGGCTGCACCATTGCTGATACTCTTAGCAGTGATTGGTGTAGTAACTTTTCTGTTGACTACCGCATCAGTAGATTTTAAAAACAAATTATTTGGTAATCTTTTCCCTAAACCCTCTTCAAAAGCAGTTGATATCCAACCAGTTGGGCAAACATCAGGCAATTGGTTGCTGACCTTTGCTGATGAGTTTAGCGGTACCAGTTTAGATACAACTAAATGGCGGACTGATGGTAACTGGGGAATGGGTATTGGTTGTCAGGATAACCAAAATAATGTAGTGGTATCAGGGGGTTTTTTGCACCTTTATGCTAAAGATGGCCAAAGCTCATGGTGTTCGCGCAGTGATTATTCAGAGGCTATCATCCAAACAGCTGGATATGGTGATCCCAAACCTTTTGCTTTTACTTATGGTTATATGGAAGCATTGGTCAATATCCCTCAAGGTAGAGGACTTTGGCCGGGTTTTTGGCTTTATGGAACAGGTGGAGGTACAGCTGAAATTGATGCAGCTGAGTGGTTGGATCAAGATCCAACCACAGTCTATATGACCATCCACTTCGCAGATGGTACCTCATCAGCCATCTCCTACACTGGCACTGATTGGTCAAATGGGTGGCATACAATTGGTTTAGATTGGGAGCCGGGTAGTTTAGTTTGGTATATTGATGGAGTAGAAAGAAGACGGGTAACAGATAGCAGGGTGCCAAATGGCTCGATGTATGTTTTAAATGACATTACAGTGGGTGGTTGGGCAGGAAATCCCGATAGCGCTACACCCTTCCCGGCAGATTACCGGACTGATTATGTTAGGGTTTGGAAAAAAGGTACAGCTTCTCCCACTCCAACCCCCACCCCTCCTATAACCCAAACCATCACCCTTATCCCCACAGATGATGCCTCTGTTTGGTCTGATAACCCATCTGTGTTCAATGGGTTTGATCCAACACTGGGAGTTGATGGGAGCCCTGGCATAGGTATAACCTATATGAAGTTTGATCTGTCATCTTTAGTAGGAGCCTCTGTCACACAAGCCAAACTGAGGATTAAAGTTCAAACTGATTCTTCCTGGGGAACGCAAAACGTTAAACAGGTTGCAGATAACTCCTGGACCCAAGGGGGTATCAACTATAATATTAGACCTACTTTAGGTTCTGCAGTATCAACCTTTGTACCCAATAATGTTACCAATACTTATATAGAAACAGATATCACAAGTTATGTAAAGTCAAAAACAGGGCAATTACTCTCGCTGGGTATTGATGAAACTTCCACAGATGGAATCTACTTTAACTCAAAAGAGGCAGTAGCAGATAAGCCCCAACTTGTTATTACTTATACTTCATCATCTCCAACCCCCACCCCAACACCCACACCAACCCCCACACCTACACCAACTCCTTCCCCAACACCAACCCCCACACCAACACCCACCTCTACACCTACTCCCACTCCAGGATTATCTACATTGATTGAAGCAGAGAATATGAGCCTTATCCCTAACTCTAATGCCCTGCAGGTACTTTTGGATCCGCTGGCCTCAGGTGGTAAATATATGAAGTTTTGGAGTAATGCCACCTCAAACATCTCATTTGATAACCAGTCCAGCACCAGCCAGGTGATACTCAGAGCCAGTGGAGACCAATGTAGTGGCGCACCTAATGTAATTGTAAGAATTGATGGAATCACGGTCTATTCTGCTGGAATATCATCCTCTTCTTGGACAGATTATGTGTTTACTAAATCTTTATCCTCAGGATTACATAACCTGTCAGTTGAATTTAATAATGACTATGTTGCAAAGATAGGTAATAGTGGGAAAGTAAGGTGTGACAGGAACCTAAAAGTAGATAAAATAACTCTGCAATGAACTACCGTAAGTAACAATTGCTTTATGCCTACAATTTTGGTTTAATTACCCCAGAATGTCGGAAAGATTAGGGTATTTAAATAGTGAAAAATGTTGTATTGCCTGTTTGGCCCCAAGAAATAACAAGAAAAAAGGCATACTCACTGCTGACCATTTAGTTCCAATCCTGGCGTGCAAAGATTATCCGGAAAGTTTAGGCGATAAATCAGATTCGAGTTTGGAAGATTTAAGTATCAATATTTTTACATTATGCCGCAGCTGTCATCAAAAAATTGATTCTGATTTACCTACGGGGAAGATGGAGATGTACAGGCTTTATGGGATTTTAGGTTTAACCATTTTTTTGTCAAAGTACCCCAGGTCCCCTGATGCAGATCTACTGATAAGACAGCACAAACAGCTAATAGAACTGTTTTCCCAGTTGAGTGTCAGATACCCTTTGCAAATCGCTCTTTTCAGGGAGGCAATTGAACTTCTTCCCAAAAAACCTGGTAAAAATAAAGACGTCTATATGGAGTATAAGATTGAATTTTATAAGATAAACAGCAGGATAGAGTCATTTTTAAAAGCCCATGAGCTGGTTGATTGGAGTTTGCATGTATGGGGCCAGGGCAGGTTTTAAATACTGACCGTTGACGCGGCAGCCTCAAATTGATATAATATTAAAATCAAACATCCGATGCTTGAAGTTTTCCTGGAATTCATTGGCGCCGGAGAAGTTGAAGGAAAACATGACTATTAAAGTTCCCTCAATGCAGGATCTACTTGAAGCAGGTGTCCATTTTGGGCATCAGGTTCGCCGCGGCCATCCAAAGATGAGCCCGTACATTTTTGGTGCACGGGATGGTGTCCATATTATTGATCTGGGGAAGTCGGAAGAAAAATTACAGGAAGCAGCCCGGGCAGCCTATGAAATCGGTAAAAAAGGCGGGGTTATGCTGCTTGTCGGCACCAAAAAACAGGCGCGGGAGATCATAGAGGGTTTGGCCAAAGAGGCAGAACTGCCATTTTTAACCCAGCATTGGGTGGGAGGACTTTTGACAAATTTTGAAGAAATACAAAAGAATATTAAAAAATTAGTAAACTTAAAAGAGGAACAGCAAAAAGGGGAACTGTCCCGTTATACCAAAAAAGAACAGCTTTTAATAGCCAGAAAACTTGGTAAGTTTGATACTGTATTGGGAGGTGTTGCAGATATGAAGAAATTGCCTGATGCGATGTTTATAGTAGATGCCCAATCAGACAACACTGCTGTCAAGGAAGCCATGAAGATGGGTATTCCTATTTTAGGGCTTTGCGATACTAACGCTGACCCGAACTGGTTTGACTGGCCAGTACCTGCCAATGACGATGGTATCAAATCCATAAAGCTTATTTGTGAGACTTTAATAAACACATACACAAAAGGCAAAAAAGAGGCTAAGGATGTGGCGGAAAAAGAGCAGAAAGCAAAAGAGTCGAATGAAATTGAAGTTGAGTTGGCGCCTGCAGTAAAAGAGGAGGCAGCTGCAATTGAGGAAGAGATTGAGAAAAAGGTAGTGGAGGAGTCAGAGAGGAAAACCGGATAACCGTCATTGCGATCACGTTCAGTTTAATGAACGTGAGAAGCAATCTCGTATATCAGGTTAGCGGTGATCATAGACGAGATCCTTCGACTCGCTACGCTCGCTCAGGATGACAAACTGAGTGAGCAATTATACTCAGTTTGTCAAATTAAAACATGGTTATAACTGTTGAAGCTATTAAAAAACTTAGGGAACAAACCGGGGCAGGGATTGCCGATTGTAAGGAGGCCCTAAGTCTGTCAAAGGGCAGCCTGGAAAAGGCTAAAGTATGGCTTAAGAAAAAAGGGTTGGATAAGGCAACCTCCAAAGCACAGCGGGAGGTTAAAGCAGGCATGGTGGAAACCTATTCCCATGCAGGCAGGGTTGGGGTGTTGGTTGAACTTCTTTGTGAAACAGATTTTGTAGCCAAAACCGAAGATTTTAAAAATCTGGCTCATGAACTGGCGCTACAGATTGCTTCAATGAACCCTTCCTCGGTTGAAGATTTACTGAAACAGGAATATATTAGGGATAGCGCCCAGACTGTTGAGGAGCTTACCAAAGGAGTAGCTGGAAAACTGGGTGAAAATATACAGGTGGGAAGGTTTGAAAGGATAGCATTGGGGGATGGATCCTAATCTACAAGAAGCCAATACTAAGATCCAGGCAGCAATAGACCATCTCAAACATGAGCTGGCGGCGATCCGTGCAGGCAGGGCTAACCCTACTTTGATTGAAGATATTCCGGTTTCAGTTTATGGGAGCAGGATGAAACTTTTGGAAGTAGGGACTATTGCCTCACCCCAGCCATCCCTTTTGACAGTCCAGGTTTGGGATGTCTCTATTGTTGAGGATGTCAAAAAAGCGATACATGAGGCAAATATTGGGCTTCACCCGGCAGTTGACGGGCAAGTCATACGCTTACCAATTCCTGCCTTAACAGAGGAGCGCAGAGAGGAGTTTGTAAAATTGGCCCACCAGAAAGGTGAAATTTGCAGAGTTGAAATCCGCCAAATCAGAGGGGAATCCAGGGAAAAATGGGAAAGGGCTAAAAGTGAGAAGGAATTTGGGGAGGATGAACTATACAGGAGGCAGGATTTATTGCAGGAGTTGGTGGATAAATCAGCAGCGCAGGTAGAAGAACTGGTGAAAGCGAAAGAGGAGGAGCTGAGGCAGATATAGTACGTCATTGCGAGAGCAGCGAAGCAATCCCATAAAAAGCTTCAGGATGATCATTAGCTAGATCCCTCGCTACGCTCGGGATGACAAAGTGAGTTTGGAAATTTTACTTACCTTGTCAATTTATATGCTATCTATAATAATCTTTTTGCTATCCTTATCAATCCTGGTTTTAATCCATGAGTTGGGCCATTTCCTGATGGCCAAAAAATTCGGTATTAAAGTACTGGAATTTGGTTTCGGCATTCCTCCCCGGGCTTGGGGGAAGAAGATTGGCGAAACAATTGTATCTTTAAACTGGCTTCCTTTAGGAGGGTTTGTCCATCTTTTAGGTGAGGATGAGGTGGATAAGAAAGTTTTGGAAGACAAGCGCTCCTTTGCATCACAGACGGTTTCCAAAAGGATCATAGTTGTAGCGGCTGGTGTGTTGATGAACCTGTTTCTTGCCTGGATACTTTATACAATACTTTTAGCGGCACAAAATTTTAAATATGAGATGAAACTGCCTTTTCCCTACCAGTTTGCCGGTGTTGTTCAGACAAACGAGGAGGTAGTACTGATTGGTGATGTTGCAAAAGATTCACCAGCTTTTTTGGCAGGTATCAAAAAAGGGGATAGGGTTATTGCATTAGATAATGAGGAAATTAAAAATCCCGGAGACCTGATTGCCAAAACTAAACAAAAAGCAGGCCGGGAGATTATCCTTACTTTATCAAATGAGGCAAAATCATCACAGCGGAAAATCAGTGTGACCCCCCGTAAAACACCTCCGCCAAACCAGGGGGCTTTGGGGGTTGCTATAGATTCGTACATTTTTACGGTTTTAGAATACCGTGACCTTTGGCAAAAAATCCTGGCTGGCCCAATACAAGGGTTTAATGTTATGTCGGTGTCATTTGATACCATAGGTAGGTTGGCTTCGGTTTCCCTGGCCCAGCGCAACCCGGGGCCGGTTTCGGAAAGCTTTGGCGGACCTGTGGCGATAGGTTATTTTTTCAACATCATATTAAACGAACCGGACCTGAAGTTAAAACTTTTAAGATACCTTGATATTACAGCAGGGATCTCTTTGAGCCTGGCTTTTTTCAACGTCCTGCCAATACCGGCCCTTGACGGGGGTAGGTTGTTTTTCCTGCTGATAGAGGCTGTAACCAGAAAAAAAGTTAATGCAGAGATTGAAAAAAAGATCCATGCAGTGGGGATGGTAGTGTTGTTAGCTTTGTTTGCACTGGTAACTTTTAAAGATATAAATACTTTTATTTTGCCTGAGGTTGGTAAGCTAATTCACTGAGCTTTCCTTTTTCTGATAACCTGTTGATTGTATAATCAATCCAGCTTGCTATACCTTCTGGTAAGGTGTTGATTAAATTATGGCCTTGTTCTCCGGCGCTTCCGCCGATTGGTAAAAATACCACCCTTTGAGGAACCTTCTCAGGTAAAGATAATCCGGGATAAAACCGCTTAGTTATATCATGGCTTTTCATAATGGGAACCAGATCACCATTTACCCCGTCAATAATTACAACAGGACACCTTACCCGGTCAATGTCATGCCCAATATTTTTGCCGATCTCCCTTAATGTACTGGCTGCTGTTTGAGAGTCGGCCTTAAAAGTAGCAGATATAATTCTTTCCTGGGTTGGTTGGTCAGCTATTTTGAAATCTTTACTGCCAGAAACTATCGTTGCAAATAGTTTTTTGGTCATGTGAAGCGTCTCTAAAATTCCAGGAACTGGCCCCCAGGTTGCTATTTGGGCTAGAACATAAGCCAACCGATCCATATCCTTAGGTTGGGTCATTGTGCCTTGGATTACAATAACTTGAGCGCTTTCCGGATGGCGGGCTGCCATTTTAATAGCCAGAATCCCTCCCATCGAGGAACCGAATACCACAGCTTTGTCTTTGGTTACAGCTTTTTGAAAATCTGCCAGGGCATCTGCTATTTGATCCAGAGAAATCTTACTTCCATCTAAAGGTTTTGTAGCGCCAAAACCAGGCAATTCAGGGGTTAAGATGTGATATTTACCTTGCAATCTTTGTACTTTTTGAGCTAACCCACGGGCGGTTTCGGGAGAATTTTTTGTAAGTTCCTGTAATCCTGGTGAGTCTTGAGCCTCACCAGCTAAACTTAAGGCAAGCCGTTCGTTTCCTTCTGCAGAAGAATCCAACCACCCGTGAACATTGATGATGGGTATCCCCTTCGGGTTGCCATATTCAATATACTGCCAGGTATGCCCGTTTACCTCGACAGATCTTCTGACTCCGCTAGACCGTTTCTTGGATTGTTCAGGTGAGTCTGCCGCAATTATTTCAGTATCTATCTCACCTGTTTCAGACATACAGTTAGTATACTACTTGAGGGTATTTTTAACATTCCCTTAAGGAGAAACTATTCAGAGTTTCCCAGAATTACTTCTCTGTCATCCCGGACTTGATCCGGGATCCATCTTTTTAGGATGGATTCCCGCTTTCGCGGGAATGACACTGGGAAGAACTAACTAATTTCCTTAAGGAAAGGAATATGTTCAAAACCCTCTCAATTTAAAAGGGCTTGTGATATAATTTACTCATGAAGAAGCAGTCATATATTTCATCTGACCCGGAAATTATGGGAGGAATTCCTGTCATCGCGGGTACCAGAGTGCCGGTTTCGCAGATACTTTTTCTATTAAAATCGGGTTATGCTTTACCACAGATCCATGATATGTACCGTCATGTTTCAGTTGCAACTTTACAAAAAGTAATTGATGAAATAGACAAAAAACTGCCTGATTTAACCAATGGCCAGGCATTTCTACAAACATAAAATTCTTCTCGATGAAAATTTTTATTACCGTCATCATCTCCCAAAATTAAACCGGGCATTTGACGTTAAGCACATAGTAGATGATTTTCACCAAACTGGATTGAAAGATCCTCAAGTTTACAAATTTGCACGAAATAGAGGTCGAATATTGGTAACATTTAATTTCGATGATTTCCGGGAACTTGCCAAAACCAGTAATACTATTGGTGTAGTAGGAGTATCAAATAATATACTTCCAGATGATATCGATAAAAAACTGACAGCATTATTCACAAAGAGAACCAAAAAATCGCTTTTTGGCAAACTGACTATTGTTTCTGGAGAAACTTAAAATTTGAACGGGAGGTTTTTTAAAAGGTGTGTTCAATTATGAAAAATGTTTTTTACAGCGGTGGTTTTCTTTATAACCCTGTTCCAAAAAAAATCCTTCTGCATAAACGGGATGATAAAACCCAAAATAATCCAAACTGTTGGGCCTTTTTTGGTGGGTTAAATGAGAAAAATGAGGTACCTCTTGAGACTTTTCAAAGGGAAGTAAAAGAAGAATTGGGGATTAAACTGAACCTGAGCTCTATTTATCAATTAACTGATTATTTTAATCCTGATTTTAGTACACATAGACATGTTTTTTATGCTTACACAAAAGAAGTAAATAATATTCAACTAAATGAAGGGGCAGGCTATGGTTGGTTTACTTTAGATGAAGCTCTAAAATTGGATTTAACGAAACGAACGAGACAAGATCTGCTTTTCTTTTTAAAGTTAAAGCGGAAAGAGTAACTTATTGAGCTTCCCAACAAAAAAAATTGATTCTGTTGCATTTATAGTATAAACTTACAAGCGTAATGATAAAAGAACAAGAACAAACATCAAGTAATCCTACAGAAGCTCGTAAATGGCTTAGGGCGAATAATTCAAATTTTGCTACTAACAGATTTAACGAAACAGTTCATGAAATCAACATGGAAGCAAACCCCTTGATATTTGTACAAAACTTATACGCTGCAGGTGCAGTGGAAGTTTTAGTGGATAAAATTAACGATGAGCCAGAACGTATTATGGATGAGGGTTATCCATATGCTGAGTCTTTAGTTGTAAAACTTCCACCAGACCCAGATAAAAGAAAGAAATTATTTGATATCTTTAGAGAGGAAGCATTTTTTGAAAGTACGGTTTATGAGGCCCACTTACTTGAAGAGGTGAAAAGTTTACCCAAAGACCAGCAAAAGGAACAATTAGATAAAATAGAGGAATCGCGGGAAGAAATGGAAGATAACTTTGCAGAGCAGCCATGGGCTGATTACCATGACCATGGTCAGGATATGGTTACCCTTTGGTGGGATTAGGTAGAGTAGTTTCAAAAATTTGTTTATTATTGAACCAGAACACCTCGTAGCTCTGCTGCGGGGATGAATGGTTCGATAAGAACTTTCCCGAAGGGATACTTCGCAGTTTACCTTTGCGAAACAAAGGCAAGCTTTGCTTACTGCGGAATAGTTCATTCTGTGGAGTTTGCAGGTTCAGGTGTTCCAGAATTAGATCTTCCTACGAAATTTGTGGAACCGACGGGAATAAATAAGTTTGCCTCCTTCGGAGGTCGAACAGCTCAGCACTAAATGCTGAGCGGATCAATTTCCTTGCTAGTCTCAAAATCAAAAAAGACCCACACAAGATGGATCATTTTTTGTTTGTGGGCTTGAGGGTTCAAATCCGGAACACCTATTGTATTTGAAAATATGTTGTGCTAATCTTCCGGCATGGTAAACCTGGAACAGGAACTCAAGCAGTCTTATGAAATGATTCGTGAGCGGTTTAATGTTAAATTTGACTTGCCCAAACTGATTTTAGGGGATCCATATAAGATGGGGCACATAACTATCAGGGGGCTGCACGATTTAGGAAAAAGGCCACCTATGGCGGTATTTAGGGACAAAACTTACGCCATTGAAGCGCCGGGGTAGCTTCCCACCCTCCAGGTGGGTTAGCTTGACACCTACTCTTTTTTAAAGTATGATCCTATCCCAATGGCTACCAATAGAAAAATAGTATTTGCGAATGAAGGAATTTATCATGTGTTTAATAGAGGTTTGGATAGAAGACCTACATTTACTAATAAATGGGAATTTGATAGGGCCAAGAAACTGGTAAAATTTTATAGGCATAAAGATATCCCAATCAGATTTTCTAAATTAATTCAACAACCTGAAGATATCAGGAACAAAATCTTGGAAGATTTATATAAGAGCGATAGGTTAGTTGATATCCTGAGTTTTTGTTTAATGCCAAACCATTTTCATTTTCTTTTAAAACAGAATGTTGACAAAGGCATAGCAACTTTTGTTGCTAATTTTACAAACGCATATACGAAGTATTTTAATACTAGAAATACAAGAATCGGCCCGTTATTTCAGGGAATATTTAAAGCAGTCTTAGTAGAAAATGACGAACAATTAGTTCATGTATCCCGCTATATTCACTTAAATCCAGTAGTTTCAAGTATCATAGAAACAGATGAATTAAAAAATTATCCATGGTCTTCCTATCCGGAGTATCTTTCTCAATCTGATGATGAAATAGCAGGGAAAGCATTGGTTTTAAATATGTTTAAATCTCCAAAAGAATACCAAAAGTTTGTTTTAGACCAGATAGATTATGGAAAGAAGTTGGAAGCAATAAAACATCTAATTATGGAATAAAAAGAGAGGGTGGGAAGCTAATACACCTTCCAGGTGTACTAGGCGCAAAAATTATGGAATTTGAAGATCATGATAATTTGCAAAATTTAGTCAGATATAAATTTGATAAACTCCCTGAGCAAGGATTTGATCTGTCTATGCTGCATAATATTGATACCTATAACCTTGTTCGTAATGAAAACAGGATACCTTTTTATCAAAGGTTAAGATCGCTTTTACCTGAAAATTTTTCGGTATATTACCCAGGGAGTGGAGCGGATCCTGTTCCAGCAATAGTATTTGAATCCCGGATTATTTATGGGTCTTTGCAGGAATCAGATTATTTCGGATTCTTAAGGGGTACAGCAGTTTGCACCGGGCTTTGTTACTCAGAAGTTATCAAAAAATATGGACCATTTGGTAACCTAAAAATGATTTATGCTGACTTATTTAACCCTCCTTTCAAAGACAAACAATTTGATTTGGTGATAGTTGATTCACCCCTACAAATGTTAGAAAAAAAGGGTTAATTGAGGAACAGTATAGAATTTTGAAAAATAGTGGATTGCTGGTTATTGATAGAATACAAATTGAAGTGGACAGTAAAGGCAATCTTATTGATTGCAGTTATGACCCGATTGAAAAAAGATTAATTAAGTTTGGTTTTGAGTTGAACAGTATTATTATTTCTGATCCTCTTAGCCTGACATATCTCATTGGGGATCCTCCAGATGGTATAAATGAAGGTAAGCAATATGCTACAAGCAGTTTGGGTGGATGGCTGGTTAATAAAAGCGAATTTGCCGATGCTAACCTCAAAAGTAAAATATGCAGAATATTTGCAGTTGAATCTATGCTATTTAAAAAATCCAACTGTCCCCAATATTAAAAGATCAATTATCAAAAAAGAGAGGGTGGGAAGCCCATGAACCACTAGGGATTCAGGGCCATGCACTCTTCGTAGTGCATGGCTAATACACTTGGAGGGTGTACCACGTCCACAAGAGTAGTGGCAGACAAGGCTATAATTTGCAAATTCCCCTTTATTTAGACATAATTTACTCATGTTTGAATGTGTCCCCACTGTATCTGAGTTGATTTCCCAACGGCTTCAGCAAAAAAGCCAACCTGGTTTTAGAACTGATGGTTTTAAACTTGGATTGGTTTTGGAAAGTGGTGGGATGAGAGGGGTGGTAGTTGGAGGAGAAGTAACCGGTTTGCAGGCTTTAGGGGTTGATCAAGCCATAGATAGTATCTATACAGTATCTTGTGGGAGTTGTGCTGGTTACTATTTAGTTTCCGGGCAAGGTCCTGAAGGAACTTCAATTTACTATAACCAAATAAATAATAGAGATTTTATAGATTTAAGAAGGCTTACAGAGCGAAAAGCGATTGATATCGCCTTTTTAACCTATGTGGTGATGATGAGGAGAATACCCTTAGATACTTCTAGAGTTTTACAATCAACTATACCTGTTAATGTTTATGTAACAGACGCCGAAGACCCTCAACCTGTTTTATTGCCCAGTCCTAAAGATAGGCTTGATGTTCATGATGCCCAATATATAACTTGTAGGGTTCCTAGTTTAGCCGGACTACCAATTGAATACTTTGGTAAGGATTTGACTGATGGAGGAGTTATGACTGGGGGATTGCCAGTTCAGCAGGCGGTTGAGGACGGATGTTCTCATTTGTTAGTGGCTAGATCACGGGATGAGGCTAAGGTATCCAAAACTGAGCTTTTAGTTGACCGCTTATTGATTTTAGCAATTGCAGTTGATTTAGAGATTAATGGTTATCTAAAATTAGGGCAAGCATTGCTGGGAGTTGGGCAAAGATTAAAAGAGAATTTAAACTTAATTAAAAAGTTGCAATCAGACTCTAGTTTTCAGGTTCAAGTAGAGGTGATTGACTTAGGGACGAGTTTCCGAAATATAAATATGATAGAGACTGCCGGTAAAAGATTACGTCAAGGCGCTTTAGATGGTTTTCAGGCAACCATTAATCATTTTCGGAGATTGAACTTACCAATTAATCCAGCTGTAAAAATCATTTAATCAGTCCTATAGTTGACAACGGAATTTTTTGTGGTATACTTTAGATAATTAAATAAAAGCATTTGAGTTTGGTTTCCCGCCAAACAAGTTGCATACGAAAAGTATGATGGGAGCTAACCATAAAAGTATTGCAAAGTGTGTCATTGCAAAAATGGAGCACTAATAAGTCACATTTATGTAAATCCAATGTGAGATGCAAGGTGGTACCGCCAGAAAATGGCCCTTGTTTGTTTATCAAATTTTGATAAGCAAGCAAGGGTTTTTTTAGTCCTTAAAAGGGGGTGAGAAAAATGACAGAATCATTAGAAAAGCAAGAGTACAAACAAGAGATGGAAAGAGAATCTTATCTTAGCGATGAAGAAAAAAGGAAGATTCGACAAGAAGTTGAGGATTTTTGGTTTGGAAGGATGAAAAGAAAATGTGGGCGAAAAGGACACGCATGTATGGATTGTATAGCGCCTTAATTTTCAAGGCCGGGGAGAGCGTGTACATGCTCAAACCGGCCATAAAAGATTCTGCTATAATTGTAAAATGGGGCAGGTTAAAAGTATTACTAAAAAATCAGAGGATATTTCTGCCTGGTATAACGATGTGATCGCCAGGGCTAAGTTGGCAGAACATGGTCCTGTCAGAGGCACCATGATTTTCAGGCTCCTGGGGTTTGCACTTTGGGAAGCAATCCAGAAAACCTTGGATACCAAAATTAAGGATCTGGGCGCCCAAAACGCCTATTTTCCCCTGTTTATTCCTCTAAGTTTCCTGCAAAAAGAACAATCCCATGTTAAAGGTTTTTCCCCGGAGCTGGCTGTGGTGACTCATGGAGGCGGGGAAAAATTAACAGAGCCCGTGGTGGTGCGCCCGACCTCTGAAACCATCATGTATGATGCATTTTCCCGTTGGATAGAGTCTTTCAGGGATCTGCCTCTGGTAATAAACCAGTGGAGTAATGTGGTCAGATGGGAAAAAAGGCCGTATATGTTTTTGCGCACCACTGAGTTTTTGTGGCAGGAAGGGCATAGCGCCCATGCTACAAACGAAGATGCTCAAAAAATGGCTGATGGCGCTTTAAAGATGTATGTTGACTTTTATCAGAATACCCTGGCTCTTTACGGGTATGCCGGTAAAAAATCAGAGACGGAAAAATTTCCCGGGGCTGATACAACGCTCACCTATGAAATTTTAGCGCCTGACGGCAAGGTGATTCAAGCCTGCACGTCGCACAATTTAGGCCAAAATTTTGCCAAAGTGTTTAAAGTTGAATTTCAAAACGAGCAGGGGGAAAAGAAACTGGTCTGGCAGACCTCATGGGGTTTGACAACAAGATCTATTGGGGCGGTGATCTTAGCCCATGGTGATGATAACGGTTTGGTTTTGCCTCCTCAAATTGCGCCTTTGCAGGTAGTTATTATTCCTATTATCAGTAAGGGCGTTGACAAAGATGCTATTTTAAAAATGGCCGGCCAGGCTTTCGGTATTTTGGAAGGCAATAATATCAAGGTTAAGATGGATGACAATGATCAATCTCCGGGTTGGAAATTTAACCAATATGAGCTTGAGGGTGTGCCGCTTCGTATCGAGATAGGTTCCACAGAACTCAAAGATAAAAGTTTTAGGGTAGTGAGGCGCGATAACAAAGATAGCTTCAGTTTTAAACTGGAAACCATAGGTTTTGAAATTCAACAGCTTCTTTCAACAATGCAAAAAGATTTGCTGGCGAAACACAAAGATTTTACGCTGGAAAATACCAGACAGGCAGATACCTATGAGGATTTCAAAAAAATCATGAGCGCTACTAAAGGTTTTATAGAAGCGTTCTGGTGTGAGGATGCAAGTTGTGAGGAAAAGATAAAATCAGAGACCAAAGCTTCTACCCGCTGTTTCCCCCTTGATGGAATAAAAGTTGAGGGGAAATGTATTGTATGTGGTAAAAAATCCACCCGCCGTTGGCTCTTCGCCCAGTCATATTAAGTCTTGTATTATTAAAATGAACTCCGGTTTCAAAAATAGCAACATAGTAAACAAGATATATGAGCTTATTATAAGCAGATATCCATTTTTGAATAAGAGGGAAGAAGATATATTTACAAAGAAAGCGGAGACTATCAAAGCCCAATCTTCGAATGGTACATTTCAAAAAATAGAGCATTTGCTAAAAATTTTGAACAACAAACATGCTGATATAAAAGAGCTGAAACAGTCAACAAAGCAACAAGATATATTTTTACTGAAACCGTCTTATGAATTATCAAAAGATATTTTGTATATAAAAATTCCTTCCTGGTCAAAACGGTTGGGAGATATAGACAGGGAATTGATTGATATATGCAAAATGAATGTTGATAAATATGAAAAGATTGTCATTGATGTAAGGGAAAACCAGGGTGGAAATTCCACAACAGCTCATAATTTCGCAGGGATATTTTTTAAAGATAAGGTTATCTTCGGAAAAATAATAAAAAGAGACAAAAAAGGGAAACTTGAAGAACTGAAACAAATTTTGATCCCAGATAAAGATATTTATATAGATAAAAAGATTATTATTTTAATTTCTAAAAAATGTTTTAGCTCAACAGAACTTTTCCTTGCTCCTTTTAAAGTTGCAAAACGGGCTTTACTGGTTGGTGACAAAACAGCAGGAGGCAGTGCAAATCCCATCTGTGAACCACTTATAATAAACGGTAAAAAATATGAAGTAAGGATACCCACTTGGAAATTTTTCTTAAAAGGAAAAAGAAAGCCACTAGAAGCAACGAGGATTGATCCTGACATAAAATATCTTAAAAATAATATTGTTGAGTATACTAAAAAGTTATAGTTTTCTACTGGTACGATATTTAAAATTATCCGCTTGTCTTAAATTGTTTTAAAAATGCGTGGATTAAATGCATGGATTTTGGAACATAACCTGGGGCATTAAATCGCTATAGCGACTACTTGTACCAAATTTAAAAAAGTGGTATATGGTTACCAAAATAATTAATAGATGGCTCAAGAGAAAATTTCCACCAAAGATATACTTCAAGTGATAGCAGTTGGGGGTATTGTGGCTGCTACAGCGGTTATTCCGGCCTTGCCTATGGCATTGGCAGGCGCTTATAAAATATTTAAGTCAATAAACAAAAGAGATTTAGGGAAAGTGCTCAAACGTTTGGAAAAACAAGAAATGATTAATTTTTATGAAGAAGATGGAAAAATCAAGATTGAAATTACAAAAAAGGGTAATAGAAGACTCTTGGAATATGATTTTGAAAATATTGAGATTAAGGCGAAGATTCGGGATGGAAAATGGAGACTTATTATTTTTGATATACCAGAGGATAAAAAAAGCGCAAGGGATGTTTTTAGGAGAAAACTAATTCAGCTGGGGTTGATAAGACTTCAGGATAGTGTCTTTGCAAGTGCATTTCCTTGTAAAAAAGAGGTAGATTTTTTGTGTCATTTCTTGGGAATTTCTGATTTTGTGACTCTTGTATCATTGGATAGGATAGAAAGAGGAGAACAGCTTATTTTCAAAAAATATTATGATTGGGGCAATTAATCGCTATCAGCAAGCTGTAAGCGTCGCTGACAAGCTCTGCTTATAGCGACTGGTTGTACCAGATATAGCATTTTTATCTGATGTACACTTATCAAACCTTGCCCGTTGCTTTTGAAGTCAATTTTTGGTAAATTATGATAATGGATTCCCGCTTGCGCGGGAATGACAAAGTATATGATTACAAAAAATATTGTCACCCAGCCTAAATCCGTAGTGCAGGTTGATATTACTATGCCCTGGGCAGATATACAAAAAGCCTGGGATGAAACATTGGCCAGGATGTCTGCTGACGTGGAGATTGCAGGTTTTCGGAAAGGGCAGGCTCCAACTGCCATGGTGGAGCAGAATCTGGGCAGTAAGCTCTCAGATGAGGTTTTTAAAGTGGTAATGCCCCAGGCGCTGATTGAAGCGTTAAAAGGGAGCAATATTATCCCCATTGACTATCCCCAATATAAAATTGTTTCATTCCAAAAAGGCGCTGACCTTAAATTTTCCGCCCGTATAACCCAGCGTCCTGTGGTGGCTGTGCAGGATTATAAATCACTCAAAGCGCAAAAACCGGCGCAAAAGACAGTCGCAGATGATGATGTCAATAAAATGATTGATGAATTATTCAAAAGATGGAAAGCACGCCAGCCACAAGGTGTAATCCCTCCTCCTGTCCAGACAGCTCAGGGTGTAAGCGGCAGCATGAGTTTTAACCAACAGCCAACAAACAACAATCCACAACCAACCCCCACAGTTTCTGATGCGCCGGATGATAACTTTGCTAAAGCAGTTGGCGCCGATAGCCTGGTGGATTTAAAGACAAAAATCAGGCAGGATTTGGAAAATGAAGCAAAATATAACAATGAACTTGATTTTGAGGAAGCAATCCTTCAGGAAGTTGAGAAAATAACCCAAGTTGAAATCCCTGAAGTTTTAGTCCACGATGAGCTCAACAGAATGCTTGTTTCGCTCCAGCGGACTGTGACTGAGCGGGGGATGTTGCTTGATGAGTATTTAAAAACACAGAACAAAGCTGTGGACCAGTTGAAGTCTGAATGGAGGCCTCAGGCTGAAAAAAATGTCAGGATGGAACTTGGGTTATCAGAAATTGCCAAACTTGAGGGTATTAATATTTCAGATGATGAACTACAATCAGAGATAGATAAGATCCAGGATGCCCGGGTTAAAGCCCAGTTTGCCCAGGAAGAGCCAAAGATGCATCTGCGCCATGCCCTGCGCCAGACCAAAACCTTAAATCTCCTAAAAACCTTGATAGGGTAATCCCATTCCGGTCAAAGCAAAATTTTGGGTTTTGGTGTACAATACCCGTAAGACATTTTAAAGGGAGGTGTTTTTAAATGTCAATTATAATCAAAGCAGGGCCCAATGATACATCTGATTCTGTCATACGTAAATTCCAAAAAAGGGTGGTGTTGGAAAAGGTAGTTCAAGAATACCGCGATCGGGCTTTCCACAAAAAAGATTCCGAGAAGCGTCAGGAGAGATTGGCTGAGAAGCGCAGGAAAATAATGAGAGCCAAGCGGTACAACCAGTAATGGAAGAGAAGCTCAAAGCAGATCTAAAACAGGCACAACTTGCGCGTGATATATTGCGGGTTTCCACCTTGCGCCTTTTAATCTCAGAGATCAACAATGCCAAAATCCAAAAAGGCGATAGTTTGAGCGGGCAGGAAATGATCAATATTATCAGGCGCGAGCTTAAAAAAAGAACTGAAGCTGCGGCAGGGTTTAGACAAGGCAGCAGGGAGGAACTGGCCGGCAAGGAAGAGGCTGAGGCTGAAATTTTAAAAGCATATCTGCCTGTCCAAATGACAGATGAGGAGTTGACTAAAGTTGTGGGAGAAGTTATAACAGAGGAAGGAGTAACTTCCTTGCAGGATACGGGTAGGGTAATAGGTGTGGTGATGGGTAGAGTCGCAGGCAAGGCAGACGGGGGAAGAGTAAGCGTTTTGGTAAAAGAGAAATTGACAAACTGAATATAATGATTCGATTCAGTTTGTCATCCCGGACTTGATCCGGGATCCATTTTTAGTGATAGATTCCCGCTTTCGCGGGAATGACATGGTTTATGGTCAATATTATAATTTCATCAGATCCTAGATACCCGGTAAATAAACTGGCAATCCAGACCTGTATTATTGGTTTGCTCAGACGCCACAGGATTATCGGCAATATTGAAATAGGGGTAACTGTGATTGGGGATAGGAAGATGCACTCTATCAACAGGAGCTACCGCGGTATAGATTCTACCACCAATATCCTCTCCTTTGCCCTGGAAGACCCAATTTCTACCAGCCAGCTCCAGCATATCCCCAGAGTAGGGTTTGTTAAATCCCCTGACAAAGTTTTAAGGCTTGGGGATATTTTAATCTCATATCCCGAGCTTTTAAAGGATGCTTCTTTAGAGGGTGTGTCTGTGGAAGAGCAGATGCTCTTTTTGGTTGAGCATGGCACCAAGCATTTGTTGGGTATTCACCACGATTAGTTATGACATACTACTTAAAATACCGCCCTCAAACCCTTGATGAAATTGTTGGCCAAAAACATATCAAGGAACCTTTATACCAGGCTTTTATAAATGACAAGCTTTCCCATGCATACCTGTTTTGCGGCCTGAGGGGTACGGGTAAAACTTCAACAGCCAGGATTTTAGCCAAGATGGTCAATTGTGAGAGTTCAGAGTCAAGAGTCAAGAGCCAAGAAAAAAGTAGTAACTACCCTTGTAATAAGTGTGATTCATGCCTGTCCATAACCAATGGTTCAAATATGGATCTTATCGAGATTGATGCTGCTTCAAACCGTGGCATTGATGATATCAGGGATTTAAAAGAAAAGATAAAGCTTGTGCCAACTGCGGGTAAAAAAAAGGTCTATATCATTGATGAGGTTCATATGTTGACCCAGGAAGCGTTTAATGCCCTGCTTAAGACTTTAGAAGAGCCTCCCAACCATGTGATGTTTATTCTGGCTACTACGGAACCTCAAAAAATTCCCCAAACCATCATGTCCAGAGTCCAAAAAATGGAGTTTAAACAAGCAGGAACAGAAGATTTAATAGAGCTGTTAGAAAAAGTTGTTAAAAAGGAAAAAATCAGCATTGAAGATGATGCAATCAGGCTATTGGCTAAAAAAAGTGACGGTAGTTTCAGGGATGCTTTAAAACTGCTGGAACAATTGGCTGTATCAGGGGGAGTAATTAGCAGCCAGGTGATTGAACAGAGCCTGTTGACAGGCGGGTTTGAAGATGTAGTCCTGCTTTTGGAGGCAATATCTAAAAAAGATCCCGGAAAATCACTGGCAATTTTATCTAAGCAACTGGAAAAAGGGATCAATACCAAGGAGTACTTAATCTATATTTTAGATATCCTGCGTTTTATGCTTTTAATCCAACATGGGATAGTGGAGCCGGTAAAAGAAGATTTAGGCCCTGAAAAGCTGGCAGAGATCCAAAAATTATCAGGGTGGTTTTCCCAACGGGATTTAGTAAATGCGATTAGTTTTTTCCAACAGGCTTTTGAAAAAATAAAAGTTACCTCCCATCCCGCGTTGCCTTTAGAGATTGCAGTGGTGGAGAGTAGTATGGGAGATCAGAAGCCAGATTCCGTCATTCTCTTAAGCGAGGGACGAGCGCATCCAGAATCAAACCAGTTGCAGGATTCTGGAGTCATTCCGCCATCGGCGGAATTTCCCAGAATGACGGATATTATCACTCCACCTGGCTTTTCTGATACTCAAAACTCTGACATGCCCAGGCTGCTGGATAAATGGAGTTATATTCTAGAGACGGTTAAACAGTACAACTATTCCCTGGAAGCGCTTCTGAAACAGGCCAAGGTTTTAAGCTGTGAGAAGGGGAAGCTCCTGCTAGAGGTGCCTTATTCCTTTCACCAGAGGATTTTGGAATCGCCAAAAAACAGACAGCTTTTGGAATCAGTCCTGGCTGATGTTTTGGAAAAAGAGGTTAAAGTCAGTTGCATGCTTGGTATCAAACCTGTTAGGATTGAAGAGATCGCCAATGTTGAATTGGCAGCAGATGATGAGGTGATCAGGATTGCAGCAGAGATTTTCAATTCAGAACCAATCAACTAGTGACTAGTGGTTGGTAACTAGTTACTATAGTTAGGGAGGTGATAAATCTTGAGAGAAAGAGAAACAGATTTAGAAATCTATGATTATGATGATAGTGGTGACGAGATAGACCTGTCCCATTTAAGCCCGGAAGAGGCGGAAAAAGTCCGCAGGATTATTAGGTTAAATGAAGAATTTGATCAAAAAATTAATGAGCAAATTCAAATTGAAGAGGATATTTCTTGGTTGGAGGAAGACATTGAAGAAGAAAGTGATGGATTAAGCGCTGAAGCCTTGGATATTTTACACAATCTCGGTATGTAACGCGCCTGCCTGAGCGGTTTTTCCTTGGTGGCATATGTACATCATGTACATATGGGGAATTCTTGGTGGCCTAAGGGTTGAAATTTGATCAGGTATTAATAATCTTTAGGGTTAGGGGGAGTTTTTCCTCTGATGAATGCGATAGTCTGATCTTTCATAAATTTGCCCATTTGCTTGGCCAAATTCTTCATATATGTATCAGCTTCCAGGCTTAAAACATCTATCTCAATGATATGCCATGGAGGGTTTAACTCTTTTGATTCAGAGACAATGTATGTCTTAATGCCTTCTTCCGCAGGAGTTATTCTGCACTCATAAACCCCCGAAGCCTTTCTTTTAAGAAAATAAAGAAGCCTTTTTTCTTCTTGGTCTCTTTCATCAAAAGCCAAAGCCACTGGTTGTTCAGGAAAAACAGGTAACAGGTTTCGTCTGTCATTCTCATCCCATTTAAAAAACCTGGCTGATAAAGTAAAGCTTTTTCCCAGGATGACAACTTCCGGTTTTGCTTCAGTTTTTATTACTCTTTGGATAAACTTCGGACTTTCTGTCATAAGCAGAAATATTATAACATGGATGTCAAATTCCGGAAGTGAAATAGTTCCACCCTTAACCAAACTATACACGGCCGTAGTACTTTTGGCAAAAATAAAACTCCGTAGCTTTTCGCATATTGGTTTGGAGCAATTTTAAGCCTGATTTGGTATACTTATCAGGTTATGCCATCAAAAATTTTTGATTTAATTGAGGCTGAAAAGCAGAGGCAGAAAAACGGGTTGGAGATGATCCCGTCTGAAAACTATGTCTCGGAAGATGTTTTAAAAGCCCTCGGGTCTATTTTAACCGACAAATATTCTGAAGGCTATCCCGGCAGACGCTACTATGCGGGTAACAGATTGATTGATGAGATAGAGATAGAAGCCCAGAAATTGGCCAATAAAATTTTCGGGACAATTTATGCCAATGTTCAGCCTTATTCAGGTTCCCCGGCAAATTTTGCAGTTGACTTAGCACTGGCAGGGCCGGGCGGTACTGTTTTGGGTTTAGACCTGCCTTCCGGCGGGCATCTGACCCATGGAACTAAGGTCAGCTTTTCCGGGGTATTTTTTAATGCGGTAAACTATCATGTTGATAAAGATGGGCGGGTTGATTTTACAGAAGCTGAAAAACTGGCCCAGGAACATAAACCAAAGCTGATTTGGGTTGGAGGGACGGCATATGTCTACCGATATGAATTTAAAAAGTTTGCAAAAATTGCACAAAGTTGTGGCGCATTTTTAGCAGCAGACATCTCCCATGTTGCGGGACTTATAGCAGGAGGATCCCATCCTTCCCCTACGCCATATGTTGATGTGATCACCACCACCACCCACAAAACCCTGCGGGGCCCCAGAGGTGCGGTGATTCTTATTACACCAAAAGGATTCAAAAAAGACTCGGAGATAACAAAAAGGATCGACCAGGCAGTTTTTCCCGGGCTTCAGGGAGGGCCACATAACCATCAGACAGCTGCGATTGCAGTAGCGTTCCAGGAGGTTTTAAAGCCGTCTTTTAAAAAATATGCCTCACAGGTTGTAAAAAATTCCAAAATATTAGCACAGGAGTTGATGGCAGGAGACATAAAATTGGTTGGTAATGGTACAGAGAACCATCTGATGCTAATAGACCTGACCAGCTTAGGGTACGGGTTGGGATATCAGGCGCAAGTTGCCCTGGAAACAGCAGGAATAACAGTCAATAAGCAAAGCTTGCCTTTTTCTGACGAAAAAGGTAAAAATACCTCCCCCTTTTACCCTTCAGGGATTCGTTTGGGCACCCCTGCTTTGACATCAAGAGGTATGAAAGAAAAGGAAATGATAAAAATTGCCGGGTGGATAAAACAGGCGCTGGGAGAGGTCAAAGGACATGATTTGCCAAAGGAAAAAACAAGCCGGGCGGAATTCATACAAAGTTATAAAAGGGAAGCTTTAAAAAACAAGAATCTGTTAAGGATTAAAAAAGAGGTGGAGGAATTTGCAAAAAAATTCCCGGCGCCGGGGTTTTAGATTGTCATTGCGAGGAGCGTAGCGACGTGGCAATCTCTTGTAAATAAGATCGCCACGCTCCGCTCGCGATGACAAAGGAAGTAGATATGGATGAGCAAAGCTCTTCTTTGAATAAAATCATTGACGGAAAAACATTGGCGCTAGAACATGAGGAAAAGTTAAGGCAAACCCTGGCCCAATTTAAAAACGGGCGCCTGCCAAAACTGGTCAGTTTTGTAAACAAAAACGATGAACCTTCCGTAAAATATACAAACATGAAATCAAAAAAAGCAGAGGCACTCGGGATCCAATTTATCACCAGGAAAATTTCCCCCGGGACAAAATACTCATTGATCACCAGGGAGATTAAAAAATATAATGTTGACCCTTCAATAGACGGGATAATGGTGCAGCTGCCTATCCCTGAGAGTGTTTTAGATGGGAAATTACCCAAGGAGTTGTTGGATAAAATTTTACCAGAGAAGGACGTGGATGGTTTAACTGAGAGATCTCAATATCTGCCTGCCACAGTCAAAGGGGTGATGACAATTTTAGAATCCGAGGGGGTTTTGGGGAAGGGTAAAGTGATCAGAGTGTTGGGAGGGGTGCATGGGATGGTGGGTTCAAGTTTGGTAAAAGCGCTTCATGGAATGCATGAGAAAGTGATAGGGGTGTCCAAATCTGATCCGGCAATAAAGACTTTAGCCAGGTGGGCGGATATTTTAATCAGTGCGGTGGGACAGCCTAATCTTGTAACTGAAGATATGGTCAAACCCGGGGCGGTGGTGGTGGATGTCGGCAAAGATGTTGATACTGAAAATGTAATGAAAAAAGTTTCCAGGATTACCCCCAAGATTGGTGGTGTCGGCCCCATGACAGTTATCTCTTTGATGGAAAATGTGACTGAGGCATTTTGCCGAAGTCATCCTGAGCGATCCTGAGCTTGCCGAAGGAGAGTCGAAGGATCTGATAAATTTTCCTAGCTCGTGATTTCGCGAACCGTTTTCTAGAAATTAATTAGTATTTACCAGTAAACTGTCATCCTGAGCGTAGCGAAGGATATAATTAAATTATATTCTTCGGCTTTCAGCCTCAGAATGACAGGTCCGCTGGGAAACACTGAATAGTTACGTTTTCTATGCTCGCAATAATTTATGGAACATGTTAAAATAAATGCTAGAAATTTTAGGAGGTGAAAATTATGATAGAAAAAGAAAAAAGGAATGAACAGGAGAGAGAGTTTTTTAAAGCGCTTGCACAAATTAAATCATTAGCTGAGTTGAGAGCGCTGATTGGTGAATTTACTCCAGAAGAGAAGGCATTAATTGATAGTTTGGATCTGGATACCCCACTAACAGAGGAAGAATTAGAGTTTGCTCATGCTTTTAGAGAAAGAATGATGCAAGAATTTAATTGAGAATCTGCAAATCAAGCAAAAATGATATAATCACACCATATGGGTTTAATGGATAATATAAAACAGCTTGGGGATTTAAAGAAAATGCGCGACCAGGCGATGGAGGTGCAAAAAAAACTCGCCGGGATAAAAATCACTGTGGAGCACAAAGGTGTAACTGTGGTGATGACAGCTGACCAAAAACTTATATCCATCTCCGGCGAGCAGGATTTTGAAAAAATTACGGAGGCTGTCAATGAAGCATTGAAACAATCCCAAAAAGTAGCCGCTGAGGAGATGAAAGGTTTAATGGGCGGGATGGGACTTCCCGGAATGTAGTTAAATGGCTACAATTCCCAAAGTGGTGCGCGATCTAATAGAAGCTTTTGAGCGGCTGCCGGGTATCGGGCCTAAAACTGCCCAGCGCCTGACGTACTATCTGCTGCATGCCCCAAAAGAGGAAGCAAAAGCTTTGGCAGAGTCAGCGCTGGCTCTGAAAGAAAAGACCGTTATCTGTTCGGTATGTTTTAATATTTCAGAAGCTGACCCTTGTGAAATAGACCAAGACAGCGCCCGTGAGAAATCAATTATCGCTGTTGTGGAGGATCCCCTGGATGTTTTGGCGCTGGAGCGGGCCAATTTTCAAGGACTTTATCATGTTTTGCATGGGAGCATCTCTCCCATGGATAACATCGGCCCTGATGAGCTGCATATCCGCGAGCTTTTGCCCCGTTTAAAAGACGGGATAGTCAAAGAGATAATTTTAGCAACCAACCCGACAATGGAAGGGGAAGCAACTGCTATGTATATTGACAGGTTGATCGGGCCGCTGGGTGTAAAAGTGACCAGGATTGCCAGGGGGCTGCCTGTAGGCGGGGATTTAGAATATGCTGATGAGACAACCTTAACTAGGGCTTTAGAAGGGAGAAAAGAATATTGATCATTTTGACTACGTCGCTAGACAACCTTCTCTTTGGGTGGGTGGGGCTAGTTAAAATCCTCAGGATTAATTTCCCAGGGTAGTACAAAACCATCATTTTCTTTTGCCAACTCGTAAAGCTTTACATGATCTTCTAAACTTTTTGCCTGGAAGTAAATTTTCCCGTCACCTGTAAATCTATCCACCTTTAATTCTAATCCTCTCCAGGTACAGTTTAAGCCATACCCCAAAGGATGCCCCGCAGTATTTTGGTTTCTTTTCTCCAACTCTTGCTTTGCCCTTTCCGTAATGTCGCTTAGTATAACTATTTGGGGGTTTGTCTGATTGGGATAAAATTTTTGCAATAATCCTCTTGAAAATGCTTCATATATCGGCGAAAATATGCCTGCAACAAAACTATCACTTCCTGCAATCATACTCCAGTCTCTCCCGCAGGCTTCTTTAGCAGCGGCAGCTGAATAAAGGATTTTCCAGTATAACCTGTGATCATCCCTGCCCTGATCCCAAACAGGCCTGCCCTTACTCTTTCTTGCAGCTATCACTGCCGGATCAGTTGGCGCTATGTGATTAAGGATTCCATCATTCCAGAGAATTTCAATAAAATCTTCCCTGGTTTGTTCATCTAAGATGAAAAAAATGTCCAAGGATTCCTGCAAAGAATCTTGCCAGGTATATTTAGTCCGTTCGTTAAACATGGGAAAAATTATATCAAATTTTTGCACCAAAGTCAACCTATAGTGCGCTGTTATGATCTTTTTAGAGGGAGTGCAATTGTAAAAGTTGTGCCTTTGCCCAAGGCGCTTGAGACTTTAATTTTACCCCCATGCACTTTTATAATTTGAGAGGTGATAAAAAGCCCTATGCCCAGGCCCTTTTTATATTCACCTGAACCAGATGCGCGTTTGAACAGATCAAAGATTACTTTTTGGTCTTCGGGGGAAATTCCCATACCCCCGTCACTAATTATAAATTTTGCCCAAGACCGGTCCTGGGTAATTTTGATATTAACCGGTTTTCCCGCACCATACTTTATTGCATTAGAAAAAAGGTTAGTGATTGCCTGTTCGATTTTGACCCTGTCCCACTTTCCTTTAACAGCATCTTGGCCATGAACTGTTACTTTATACTTTTTCTGCTTTAACATTTCAGAAAAACTCTGTTTTACCTGTTTTGTTATTTTAACCAGGTCAGTATCTGTAAGATTTAAATTCATTCTACCGGTTGTGATCAAAGAGACATCAAGCAGCTCACTGATCATTGAATTGATCCATTTTATCTGCTGCTGGGAATTCTCTAAGACTGCTGTTAATTGCTGGATTGAAAAATCTGCCATTGAGACGTTTCTGATGCTATTTAACATATCAGAAAGCTTTAAAAGCATTACTGTAAGAGGTGTTTTTAGTTCATGGGAGATTATGGAGAGGAATTCATCCCTGGCTTTAATTTTCCAAAGCGCAGCTTTGTGTTCATCTGACAACTTTGTAAATGCTATTGCATAAGATCTTTCCCGCTCTTTTAACCGCCTTACCTCATCACTTTTTTTGGCTAATTGAATTAAGTAAGAAATTACAACTGATACAGATATAAAAAAAATAAGTTGAATAAGGAGTATTAAATACCCGTTGGGATTACTGAGTAGAAAGTATAGCTCCAGTGAAATAATCCCGGAGACAAGTAGCGCCATTTTAAAGTTGGACAAAAAGGCGCTGAGGGCTGCAATGAGTAAAGAAAAAAGAAGGATAGGTGTTTTATCAGGGTAGTTTTTAAATGAAGAAATTAAAATATATATTAAAGAAGCTGAAAGTATATTGAAGCCAGTTATGAGGGCAAACCAAGAAAATTTTTGCGGAGTTATATTTTTAATACCAATCTTAGCCAGCCATTTATATGGAATGTGTTTTTTTGAATGGTTATATAAACTGATATATAGTTTGTTTTCAAAAAAACGGCTGTTTTCCATTGTAATTACAAACTATGAAAAATATAACAGATCCTGCTTCAAAAATCCAAAAGCGCCTGTCTCTTTACACAAAAATGGTATAATTTAAAGATTGCAAAAAACTATCCTTGTCGTTGAAGATGACGACGAGCTGAGAAATTATTTAAAAAAAATTCTGGCTACGCATCACTATAAGGTAGCAGAGGCGGCTGATGGGGCAGCAGCGCTTGAGGCTGTTGAAAAATTTTCCCCTGATTTAGTGCTGCTTGATTTTGGACTCCCAAAAGTTCCGGGGGAAACTGTTTGTGTAAGGATTAAACAAGACCATCCCGAGATTATTGTCATTGCGCTAACTGAGAAAAAGCAAAGTAAAGATGTAGTCCACGGGTTGCAAATTGGGGTGGATGATTATATAAGCAAGCCTTTTGTGCCGGAGGAGTTAATAGCCAGAATTGATACCAGATTTAAAACAGTTCCAAATGGGAATATGGTATCCGAAGAAGAATCAAATACAAAGCAAGGGGAGGAAGCCGTCAGCAAAGGCAAGATAACTTTTAGGGAGAGCCTGGCCTTAATTGTTATAAGGATTATTTTAACTGAAGCTATTTTTGGATTTTCACTGTTTCTTTTGAGTATGCTAGATTCCCTTGCAAGCTCTTACGTAAACTTTAACCTTTTTGGTTTGTATGCCCTATTTTTTATAGCAGGATTTTTGGTTAATTTAGTAGTCATATGGTATATTGCTTTAAAATGGACTTCAGAATATACAGAAGTATCCAGGGATGGGGTTATCAGGTATAGCGGGATTTTACATAAAAAAGAACAAAAGTTTGCCTGTAACTTTGTGGAGGCTGTAACTATTGAACAATCATTTTTAGGCCAAATTTTCAACTATGGCACAATTGAACTATATGACCCAGCTTTAAAAGAGCGCGTATATTTAATAAACATCTCAAGTCCTAAGGTATATAGTAAAAGGATAGAAAAAATTGTAGAAAAACCTGATACCCAACCCATGCCATTTGTCGCTCCGTAATACTAAAAATTTTGGAGAACTTGGATTAAATGCTGCAAGCTTTCCCAATTGTGTACTGATACTTGCAAGATTTGTTTTTTTGTCCTGCTCAAAGCTTGAATTTTAATATCCAAATCAGTTTTTTCTACGAGGTCGGATTTGGTGAGAAGAATGATTTCTTGTTTCCCTAAAAGCTTAGGATTAAATTTTTCAAGCTCATGGTGGATGATTTTATAATCATTTAAAGGATTGGGGGATTGGGAGGAGATACAATGGATTAGAAGATTTACTTTCTCAATATGACCCAAAAATTTATGTCCCAACCCTTTACCTGTCCAAGCACCCTCAATTAAGCCTGGTATATCTGCCAGAATTTTACCCTCTAATACTCCTAAGTTAGGTTCCAGGGTTGTGAAAGGGTAGTCTCCTACCCGGGCCTGCGCTTTGGTAAGCTCGTTTAATAGGGAACTTTTGCCAGCATTAGGCAGGCCAATTAAACCAATATCAGCAATTAATTTAAGTTTTAGTTTTAGCTTTTTGACCTGACTTTTCAACCCGGGCTGAGCATATTTTGGAGTGGTATTTGAAGAAGATTTAAAAAAATGGTTTCCTCTCCCGCCCAAACCCCCTTTTGCCAGCAACACCCTTTGGTTTAAATGATTTATTTCAACCGTTGTACCTTCCTGATCTGTTAGAAGTGTTCCTATAGGGACTTCCAAGCTTAAGTCTTTTCCATTGCCGCCTGATTTTCTATTACTTCCTCCGGGTTGGCCATTTTGTGCTTGCCAGATATTTTTTGTTGAGAATTTGCTTAAGGCATAAAGGTCAGAAGTTGAATTCACATAAACATCCCCACCTTTGCCCCCATCTCCTCCATCCGGGCCGGCTCCTGATTTAGGATAAAAAGACACACGTCCCGGACCGCCATTTCCTCCTAAAACAGTAATTTCTACCTCATCAATCAACATAAAGGTATGGTAACACATGCCCTTGTTGTGCTACACTTAGCAAATCAACAAACCATTTTATGTCAGCGGGTTTCTTTATAACCTAAAACTACAAAAGATTCTTTTGCTTCAACAAAAAGATGATATAATCTCTGATTGGTCTACCCTAGGAGGAGAAAGCATAGAAGGTGAAAATGCTCAAGCTGCATTCTTGCGGGTAGTGAAAGAACTTCTTAGCATTGAGCTTAAAATGAAACAGATTTATCCTGTTTATGACTATTTTCATAACACTCTGGGTAAAATTAATTATGTATTCTACGCTGAAGTTAAAAAATCTTTAGACTTCAATCCTTTAAAAGAGAATATTTCATCATCTTGGGTTACTTTTTCAGATACTTTAAAACTTCTATTTTCTGTTCATACCAAACAGGATGTAATAGTGGGAGAAAGGGTTATACACTTAAAAGAGCGCCAAGATGAAGCCAGCCAACAGCTTGACACCCTCCGGGTGTATTAGCCATGCACTACGAAGAGTGCATGGCCCTGAACCCCTAGTGGTTCATGGGCTTTCCACCTTCTCTTTGGGTAAATGGGCAGATTACAATCCTGAGCTTGCCGCAGAACTTACTTCTTGTGCAATGGTATTCCACATTTAGTCTTGCCTGTCTTGCAAGGCCAGGCCTTGTGAACTTTTTAGATCTTCACATATGTCAATTGATAATCTTTTACCTGCCCAGCTCCCAACTCGTCTTATATGAACTATATCTCCAGGCTTTGGTGTTACTTTTTTTAGATCATCAAACCCTACAAGCTCTACATCCGTTAATGTCACGTTTTCATCTGAATATCGTGTCGGATTTAATGGGTATATGGCGCCCAACCCATATGCACTCCATCTCTATCTTTCGGATGATATTCTTCAACTTTTCCAATAATATATATTTCGTGAAATACCATTTCTCTTCCCCAAAAAGTTTTTATAAGTTCCCCACTCTCATTTGCTTGAACCAACAATTCATTTGCTGTTTTTTGTTTTCTGAGTATCTCCTCTACCACTTCAAGAGGACTTTTACCCTGATTCAATTCAGTCATGATATGGTATATTAACAGGAACAAAACAAATTATCAACCCTAATCACTACGTGGGCGACGAGTCTGACACCCTCCGGGTGTATTAGCCATGCACTACGAAGAGTGCATGGCCCTGAACCCCTAGTGGTTCATGGGCTTTCCACCTTCTCTTTGGGGTGGGTTTAAGACCGCCAGACCGCAAGCTTTGCTGACTTCATACCTAATTACTCAGAAAAATATGCAGGACAATATGCCAGTGCCTAAAAAAACAGATTTGATTAGTTACAATGCCGAGGTGGCTTTTTGATCTATATTATTTACTCTTTTCTCTAAATTATCGAATTCATCCCTGGTTGGGGTATCATCCTCCAAATATGCAAATTGTTTACCCAGTTTGTCTATTCTAGCTGTTAGATTTTTTTCTACCTGATCCAACTTTATATCCAAACCACCTACTTTTTTGTCAACTTTATCAATTTTGTTTAGTAATTCCTGTTGAAGGGCGCTTTAACCATTAATAATAACCTGAAGCATTTTTTGAGTGTCATTCATTACACAGAAAGTATATATTGATAAATAGTTATTTTCAATTACCAAATATACAAACATTATCTCAAATATGGATAAAGCAGGCCCCTAAGCACTACGTGGGCGAAGCCGCATTTGACGCGGGGGTAGGTGGGCAGATTACAATCCTGAGCTTGCCGAAAGACTTAGTTTGTACCCAACTACCAGAATTCAAACCTTTAAAACATCATTAGTTTTCTAGCACGTTCAAAGTCACCTTGAGTATTCAAATGCTGGGCTGCTAAAACTATGGCTGTAGTGATTTTAGGATCAACTCCTATTCTGGGAAATTCCGGATTAAGGCGGTTTTGCATGATTGTAGACGTAAAAAGTAAAACTTCGTCAATCGGTATTGTGAAGGGGATTATTAGTTCACCCCTATCTAATTTCTGTTGACTTACATCAAATTCAATCCCATCCGCAAAATAGAAATAAGTTTCCTGAGGAGATCTACCAGCCAAAACCGGGCCTATGCCGAGCTGAACCACTGATAATTTACCGGAAGCTCCAAGTTCATCCTTTAATTCCTGAAGCGCATTAATCATTGGTTTTCCGTTTTCAACAGAATCTGCTGGGAGTTCAACCTGATAAAGTCTCTCCAGTCCAGGGCGCAACTGGAGTAAAAGAATCACATTGCCTTGTGGAGTTAGAGCAAACACGTAAGAACCATCCCCATCCTTTAGTATTGACCGATCGCTTCTTTGGACCCTTCCACCTAAAGTGGCATCATACACAACCTGTCTCACCGGTCTCCATTTACTGGCTGTCTGAAGAACATCATCGGTTATAACTGAGTAACCAAATTCAGGTATTCTTGTTTCTAAACTGCTTACTACTGCAAGGATGTGTTGTTCCCTCTCAGAGGTAAAATTCATTGTTTAATTATACATTATCAAATAGTGAATTCAATCCTTGGTGGGTGGCTGACGGGTAATGCTCCCGCTGCCTCCTGTTCCACAAACAGGCGTTCTACTTTTGAACTACAGCCACCAATCGGAGGAAACTTCAACTGATTAAGACGCGAAGCGTCATAAAAGTTTCCAAGATCGCCTGCCCGCCTAAATTTCAATTTTGGCGGGACAGGGGTAAACACTTGCCACCCAACTAATTTTACCAGCTTTGGAATTTAAATGCCAAAAGGGGAATTTTTTTCAAAAGCTTTGGAAAAAGCATTGTTTTTGCCCAAAAAGGCATTGGCGGTTTTGCCAACAGTTGGTATGACCACAAAATCCAAAAAACCCCGGCATTTTTTTGCCAGTTCATGGTCCTGCCCGATAATCTGTATCCCTGAACCGGGGTTTGCCGCCTCCATCTCCTCCCTTAAATTTTTCAGGAGAGTGGGGAAGTAATCAACCCTGGCGACTTGGCCACCTAAGTCAGCAAGTTGAACCGATAAAGCCACAATCATTGCATCCTTTTTTTCCTCAGGCGTTTTAAAATTATCCAGAAGCTTTTGCCTTTCCATTTTTCTTTCTTCAGTAAAGGGAAAATAGGTGTTATGAATTCCGATTGTCCCCAGCTTGATGACCTTTTCTTTATCAATTCCCTCAGGCAGCCCTAAAAAATTAACAGCTTGCTGAAAAGTTTTTTTGCTTGCTTCAACATGCACCGGAGTTAATGCAGCATAATTTTGAGGGTTTTTTTCTGCTGTTACATACCCGGTGTCATAGTAAAGTGCACCTAAAACTATCGCCAGCATCCCTTCTAAGGTTAAATTTTTTGACAAAAAATCATGCCTCATCATAATCCCTCTTGCCACCTGTACGGCGTCAAACCCTGCCTGATAAACTGCATGATGTTTATTGTGGTAATACAAATTTGCAGACTTCCCATCCAAAATCCTGCTGATTGCCTCTTTAGAAAACAGAGCTGTTGCAAAATCAAAATACTGAAGGATGATTGCAATAAGTTCGGTTTTAGGACTTTGCGGGTTTTCAATTAATAAGCAGAATCTTAGGAGCGCACTTTTAAAGTGGGAGGTTATGATTTCATAATCCTCCTTGTAAGCATCCCCGTAATGGCCAAGTCCAAGAATTTTTTCTTTGTTTTCTTTGTTCATGAGTAGATATTAGGATAAGTGAAGTTTAAGTTCTGTTCTTTGGGGAACAAATTATTTTATGCGGATTTTACGGTGAGAGAGGATGATTTTACCTTCCTTTTGCAGTTTATCAAGCATTTCAGTCACCCTGGCCCTGGTTGCACCGATAATCTCTGCCAGCTCTTCATGGGAAAGGGTAATTCCACTTCCGGGAAAATAGCCGGAAAGGGTTTTTAAGGCTTTCCAGGTTCTTTCTTCAAGGTTTTTTGAAAATAAATCCTTCATCTGCTCTCCTGTTTTGCGCAGCCTTGCGGATAAAACCTTAAGCAGGGATAGGGCAATGTCAGGATGGTTTAGTAGAATCTGTTTGAAACTTATCCTGTTTAAAACAAACACATCGGTAGGTTGCATAGTTTCTACACTTGCAGAGCGTGGCTGTTCATCCAAAAATGCCATCTCACCCAAAATTTCTCCAGGTCCACAGATTGCCAAAGTAACTTCCTCACCTTCCTCAGTCAACCTGTAAACCCTGACGCTGCCTTTTGTAATAAAAAATATCTCACCGCTGTTATTGCCCTGTTCTATAAAAACCCTTTTTTCGGGTAGCTTTATTTCCCGAACAGTCTCTGCAATAATTTTAACTGCATTTTGAGGCAGGTTTCTGAACAGAGGCAGCGAGCTGATAATCTCCTCTTTTGTTAAAGATGTCATAAGCATTGCCAGTTTATTCTATACAGTCTTAGTTTAAAAACGGCAGTAACTTCCAGAGTTCTACCGGGTGCAGTATTGCTGATGGGATGTCCGGCTGCAGGGCGCCAAAATCCAGGGTGTTAATCCCCGAAGAAACCCTGCGCCTGATTGTTTTAGGTTTGTAGTAAGGCTTACTCAGCGTAAAATCAAAGGTATAGTCAGGAAGAAGTGTTGTTTCGATCTCCTGAGAATTACCTAATGCCGACAATTGGATATTTTTTAGGATTTCACCCATTACACCTACAACCTTCAGTGCGTAATTGCCTGCAAAATTTTTCTTCCAGTCAAGCGAGGAGTGAAGTTTCAAGATAACGGGCGCTTTGACCTGTGTTAAAAATTCAAAAGGCGGGCTGTCAAACTGTTGAGCGCCGCTAAAAAGCGTAAGTTTGACATTAAACGACCCGGAATTCGGCGCCTTTAAAGAAACATTAAAAGTATGCTGTTGCCCCGGCTCAACTTTTTGCTCCTTAGGAATCATAACATCTTCTATTCCAAGTTCTTTGCCTCCCTCAGCTGCCGAAAGCCTTACTTGAGCGTATTCATTCCAGATAGATTGGCCGGTATTTTTTACAGTGATGGGAATGTTGTATTCCTCCTTTAAGACAATGGTTGTATAAATCCCGCCTGAGGTAATTTCAGCTTTATTTTCCTGCACAGGCCTGCCGGCTGTTTTCTCCAAATCCTTGATGGTTTCAAATTGCGGGTAGTATTCGGGGAACGCAGCTCCCAGGATTTTTTGGGGTTGTTTTTCACCGGTCAGTTTTTTAAATGAAAAGTGGTCAAAGGGGACCTCCTGATAATTTAAGAGAAAGGGTGTAATTGCTACAATATCAGCATTTGTCCAGGCGTTTGTAAATGCCTGTTTGTAATACCCGGCTGCAGTCTCAACCGGGGGGAGGGATTTATCATACACTACCCCCTCAGCATGCTGCCAGCCGGTTTCCGTAATAAAAACCGGAAGTTTTTTATTTACCCCAAGCTCAGCCAGTTTTTGCAGTTCCCATTGCCATGTTCTGACGGAGCCTTTTCCGAAGCCGTTCGGCGAACCTACAAAGCCGGGGTTGGGGTATGAATGTGAAGCCCAGCCATCCAGCTTTTCAAAAATCCCGGGTACTGCTTCTTCCATTTTCTGCAAAAAGAGATTCTCGTCAAAATAATTAGGCGGGTTAAAAGGCGCCGAAGCGTCAAAACCGGCGTTTAAGACAAAAAAATCATCGCTTTTAAGCTTTAAGGCAGTGATTGTTTTATCAAGTATCCTGGCATAATCATCAGGATCTACACGGTTGCCCCATTCTTTGGCCTGGTTAGGTTCGTTATAAATAATGACGTAACGGTTTTTGACAGGCCAGTTAAGTTTACCCAAAAATGAGGCCCAGGCCTCTTCTTCGCCCTCATACGGCCTTTTCCAGAAACTTTTTTCAGGCTGGGTGGCAAGCCTGACCAAAGGGATCAGATGTCTATGCCTAAGATTATTAAAAAAAGCCTGC
This sequence comes from Candidatus Daviesbacteria bacterium, assembly GCA_016186955.1. Classification (GTDB taxonomy): domain Bacteria; phylum Patescibacteriota; class Microgenomatia; order Daviesbacterales; family UBA10151; genus JACPKP01. The sequence continues at coordinate 272,532 of JACPKP010000003.1, forward strand.
CACTTATTGACATCCCTGTCTTTGCTCTCGGCCAAAACTGTAATATAACCCCAATCGCCCCCGGACGAGTTAACCAGTGTAGCCGCAGGAGAGGCTTCATGGTCAGTTGCTGAGATGATATGGATGCCGAATTTGTTATTGGGGACAGAAAGAGGGTCATAGATGGCATGGATGGGAGTGTAAAATGCAAAGAGAAAAGTGAAAAGTAAAAAACCGGATAGCAGAAATTTTGCAAACCTCATCTTTTGCATTTTAACACGGATGTTGATTTTTTTCTAAACTTATAGTAAAATTTAAAACTATGATTGAGCGGTATCCTAATAAAAGGATTAATGATGATTATTTTAATATTTCAGAGATAAGACCATTGACAAAAAAGCATGAGGAAAATATAACTCCTTCTTATCTGTTTGCGGTAGAGAACTATACGCCTATTCCTTATATCCCGAGAAGGATTGAGCCGGTGATGCCACCGCCTCAACCTCCTCCGGTTCGGGAGTGGTTTTCGCAGGGATGGGCAGCATACTTACTAGCCAATCCCGAGTATACTCATTCTGTGGATTCTGGATCCTGGCCTATTGTAGAATTCTTTAGCAGGACTTTGATGTCAGATATGAGAATTGCTATGGGGATAACCCCCTCAGAAAGGGTCTATGCAGGCAGGTGGTATGGCCAGGGATATGCACCTACCTGTAGTCCGTGGTCCCTTGTGAATGCATGCAGCGTAGCGGGTATAGAACTTCCTTCCCGCTTTGTGGCAAAGATACTTAATTTAGCTTTCGAAGATGGATATGCGCTGGAATCTTTGGCTGATTTGACAGTTACAGCCGGGGTGGATATGAAAAAGCTGTTGCTATCTCTGGTGGGGATTAGGCATGAGTATGAACCAATGTCTACACCAGTGTATAATATTCGTTTAAAAACGAATGCGGTAGTTATAAAAAGACTGATAGACCAGAGGCATCCTCTTGTGCTTAGTGTAACAAGCAGATTGTTTTACCCGAGGCCAAATTCCTACTCACTATTCGGCTCTCATGCAATATGCATCAGCGGATACCAGGTAACAGGGGAGGGTTATTTTAATGTCCAGGTAATAGATTCAAACAACGGTATTGTTTGGATGTCACTTGAGCATCTATCCCAAGCGGTTCAAAGAGAAAGAACCTTCGGGATATCCAGGCTAATTGCTTAAACTCTATATTGACTTCGGGTAATATTCGGGTTATAAATAAACTAAAATGTTTGACCTTCATGAGCCTATCAATGTCTGGGTTTTTTTTAAGGGGACTGTGATACAGCCTTATCTGTTTTTTTGGAAAGGGAGACAAGTTAAGGTAGATAAAATAAACTTAGTACATACATCCCGTGATGACGGGTCAACTGTTTATCATTTTTCAGTTTCAGGCGGGGGGAATTTTTACCGGCTAAGGTTTGATTTAAAAAATTTAAAATGGTTTTTGGAAGCAGTAGAAGAATCGGATTGAGCGAAACAACAATTATAATTAAAACTAATTGTTGTAAGCGAAGGAGATCGCTTGCAAAAATTGTCTAAATGACACTTTTTGACAAGGGCAACACATGAGAACCATTTTGCATATTGATTTTAACAGCTATTTTGCAACAGTTGAGCAACAGGCAAATCCCAGACTGAGGGGTAAACCCATCGGTGTTACAGGCGGGGACAGAATGGAAAGGACTGTTTTGGGGGCAGCATCTGTTGAGGCAAAGAGACTTGGGGTGAAAACAGGTATGCCTATTTGGGAAGCTCAAAAACTTTGTCCTGATTTGATTTTAGTGAGAGGTGACTCTGATAAATATTTAGAATGCACCAAAAGGTTTTTAAATATTTTAAAAGATTATTCCCCCAAACTTGAAGTTTTTTCTATTGATGAGGTGTTTTTGGAAACAGAATCCGGGAAATATAACTTCTTTCTTGACTCTGGACTCTTGCAACTTGCTACTCAGATCAAATCCCGCATCCGCTCAGAAATAGGCGAGTGGATTACCTGTTCTGTAGGGATTTCTTATAACAAACTGATGGCAAAGTTGGCAGGGTCCCTGTACAAACCTGATGGGTTGGCAGTCATCGCAGATGAAACTGCTGCTATGGTGGTTTTGGACAGGATTGAGCTTGATGAGATTTGCGGGATCGGCCCGGGAATTAAAAAAAGGCTAAACAACATGGGGGTTTTCAGTTTTAAGGCTTTAAGGGGAGTACCTTTGGATAGCTTGCTGGCCTCTTTTAAAAGTTACGGACAAACACTTTATAACATGGCCCGGGGAATTGATAACACCCCGCTTGTGCCTTTTTATGAAAAGGAAGAAGTAAAATCCATCGGACACAGGCATACTTTAGATCAGGATACAGGGGATTTGGTAGGGATAAAACAGGCGCTTTTAAAGTTGGCGGAGCTGGTGGCAAGAAGGTTGCGTGCCAAAAGATTGGCGGGGAAAACAATACACCTGTGGTACCGCTCGGCATTCCAATCCCAGTTTCACCCCCGGGGTGTCTTACACTATGCCCACCCCGGGGGTGAATTTGCAGGCGGGGGCATGCAGACAACAATACCATACACCAATGATGGGTTGGAGATTTTTCAAAATACCTGGAGAGTGTTTTTGCAAATTTGGGATAGGGAAAAAATCAGGATGGTGGGAGTGTCTGTTTCTAACCTGAAATCGGAAAGCCCCAAAAACCTGAGCCTTTTGGAGGAAGATCAAAAAAATGAACAGATCATGAATGTTTTGGATAAGATAAATGATAGGTTTGGGGAATTCACCCTGGAGCGTGCGGCACTTCTATCATCACCCAAAGTTTGCAGGAAGCCCAACCCCTTTCTGTCTGACAGAAGGTTTAAATTGTCAGATAATCAGGTAAAAGGGGATCGCCGATGTCTTTTAAGCACAGATTTGTTCTAGCGATGCTTTTTTGCAGAATATCCGCATATCCCGGTAAACTGACATTCGGATTTCTCAAGATAATCAAACCTCCTGTTGCGGGATTAGTCCGGATATTTTGACTCCATAGTGTAAAAAAAAGTACATAGGTACTGTATTGTCCATCCGGAAGATAGATTTTAGCGCCTGCCTGGTCAAATGTTTCCCTTGATAATGTAAGCAAATTACCTTTTACTTTTATAGCCCTTAAATCTTCAAACAGCGGTAGAATATCCTCTATGATAAAAAGCGGCATGGGCATTTTCCAGCTGTAAATCGAGCCTCCAAAAATTTGCAGCTGGTTGTTGTTAGGTTTTTTCCAGGATGATTCAGACCCAATCTCAATACTTGATTGGACACTTTCAGGAGTAGTATCGTCATCAGCTCCGAGGTCTATCTCCAGGTCAGGCAGATTTTGCCGCATTAAGCGCTCAAAATCAAATTTTTCAGGTTCCTTAGAATCTTGTTCAGCCATAAAAATATTATACAAAAACCCATAGTTAAAAGCAAGTATTAAAAGAAACTGCTATCTTATAGTTTGACAAGGTCTTTAAATTATGGTATGTTTTCCACAGATTATGCCTATACGCGAATATGAGTGTAAAAGTTGTGGTAAGGTTATAGAGTTTCTTGAAAGCTTTTCTGAGGCACCAAAAACAATACATACCTTCTGCGGGGGTGAGTTAAAAAGGCTATTAAGCCTTTGCGCCCCTCCGGAATTTAAAGGAAAAGGCTTTTTCAGTACAGACTACAAAACATCAAAATCTGAGCCGAACATTTCGGATGCTTAATGCATGAACCTTTGAGCAACTGCGGCTTCGGAGGGACAATATGCCCTCGCCCTTTAGGCTCGAGCGAACCCCCAAAGTATAGCGCTGGCACCCCCAGAGGGATAGTATACCCACCATCTTCGATGGTGAACGAACCCCCTTCGAGCAGTGGCGGCCCAGGAGGGATTCGAACCCCCAACCTAATGCTTAGAACGCACTCGCTCTATCCGTTGAGCTACTGGGCCTAAACTATATTTTACCAATTTCAGCTCCTTTAAGCAAAATGGGTCTTGACAAGAACTTTTTGGTTGGGTAAGCTTTAAATATGCGGTATTTCGTAACTGCTTTAATCCTTGTATTTTTTGCAGCGCCTTTTTATCCTGCATATGCGGTTGATTCGACATCTTCAACAAAACCAAAACCCCCTAAACTTGCAAAACTGGAAAACAGGATGGAGAATATTGCCTCGAAGGCCGCAATGTTAAAAGAAAAGCTCAAGGGTTTTAAAGACCAAAAAAAGGCTGCAATGGTTGAAAAAATAAATGATAACCTGGCTAAACTAAATAAAAACAGGACAGAGGCAATGGCAAAACACCTGGACAGGATGTCACAAATCCTGGCAAAAGTTGAGGACTATGTCAATAAACTGACAGATAAAGATACCGCAGAGGCCAAAACAGCCATTGAAGATGCCAAAACAGCCATCAGTACTGCAAAATCAGCAGTTGATGCACAGAGCAAAAAGGATTATACAATAGAAGCATCCAGTGAAGCTACCATCAGACAGGATGCAAAGATTGCCAGGGATAACCTGCACAAGGATTTACAAGAGACCAGAAAACTGGTTATTGCAGCGAAAAAAGCAGTTGCAGATGCCATTAAAGTAACAGCCACAACTGTGAGAGGAAATAAATAATGGAAGAAAAAACCGCCACTGCTGCCGCAGCTCTCGAACCCCAACAAACAGTCCAAACCCCTGTTGTGGAAGCGGTGAATGCATCGGTATCAGCACAATCCGCAGGTAACAAAGGCGGGTCAGGCATGAAAATTGTATTAATTGTGCTGTTTTTAGCTCTGATAGCAGGGGCGGGGGGCTATTTATATTTTAATATGCAAAACAGCGCAGTCAATAAAGAGTCACAAAAACAGGTTGAAGACCAGACAATGACTGCGCTGGAAAATGAGGTAAACGGTGTTGATACAGGCAGTGATACTGAAGGATTTTCAGCCATAGACCAGGATCTTCAGAGCCTTTAAGCTATCCGGTAGCTTCTTCAGATTAAAATGCTGACATGAGAAACATTTTTTTGCTAACAGTCATTCTAATTGTAATTTCAGGAGGGATTTTTTTCGCCTTTAAAAAGATTGGGGATATAAGGCCTGCTATTTTGCCTCCGGCTATAAAGACTGATAATACCCCTTCATCAAATTACCAAACAGGTGACAGCGTCAGTTTTTCAATTAGCTTGCCATCGGGTTTTGAAGCCAGGATTTTTGCAAAAAATTTAAACCAAGCCAGGGATTTGGAGTTTAGTGATGGCGGGACGCTTCTGGTATCAGACCTTTCAGGCCAAATTTATGCACTGCCTGATCGTGATAAAAATGGTCGGGCAGATCAGACAGTCACGCTTCTTTCAGGGTTAAACCATCCCCACGGTTTAGCATTTTATAAGAGTAAGCTTTATATAGCAGAAGAAACCAGGCTTGCAAGATATAACTTTGATGAAGAAAATTTAAAGGCTAATCTGGAAAAAGTATTATTTAAAATCCCCGGAGGAGGCAGACATTTTACCAGGTCTATCGTGATAGATGACTCCGGTAAGCTATACCTTTCGATAGGTTCAACATGTGATGTTTGTAACGAGAAAAATCCTTGGTATGGCAGTATCATTGCTTCCGATACAGAGGGAAACAACCCGCATGTATTTACAACTGGTTTAAGGAATTCAGTTTTTTTGACTTTACACAATGATCAAGTTTGGGCAACCGAGATGGGTAGGGATTTTTTAGGCGATAATGCGCCACCCGATGAAATAAATATTATCTCAGCAGGGGACAATTATGGTTGGCCCAAATGTTTTGGAAATAAAATACACGATAATAGTTTTGACAAAAATGTTTATGTGCGTAACCCTTGTGATGATACTAAAGCGCCGGTTTTTGAAATCCCGGCCCATTCAGCGCCATTGGGGCTCACTTTCATCAAATCTGAACAGTTTCCCAAAGATTGGCAGGGGGATCTGATTGTTGCTTACCATGGATCATGGAATAAGTCAACGCCGACAGGTTATAAAGTAGTGCATATGAAAGTGGAAGGTGATAAAATTTTAAGCGCAGAAGATTTTATAACAGGATTTTTGCAAGGTTCACAGGCTGCAGGCAGGCCGGTTGATTTAATTTTTGACAAAGGCGGAAGTTTATATATCTCTGATGACAAATCCGGCACAATATACAAAATTACCCGTCAGGAATAGAGTATTAATTATCTTCTGGCAGCTAAAACTTCCCGCACACGCCTATCCCTGTTTGGGTCTTCTTTGTCAAGATCCTCTGTGACTGTGATCATATGTACCAACAACCTGGCTAGTGTAAAATTAGGAGCCATACCGTCTTCCAACAGTTGTTGTGAAGCCACAGTGTGTTTGGCAGACCTGAGCTCATCTTGTTCCATCATTTCATCAGGTGATTGAGGACCTCTCATTAGCCTTTCTTTAGAGCGTATTTTCTTAAGTTCAGTAAAATAGCCGTTAAGCTTGAAATTAAAATCTTGTGAAAAAAATACCGGGTCATATTTAAAGGGATTTTGCCTAAAGTATTGCCAGAATAAATCTTTAACCTCGTCTGTTCTCAGGTAAGCATTTGTTGCATCTTGTGTGTCTTCTTCATCAAGATTAGGGTTTCTTAAGCGGACCTGTTCAAGACGCTCTGCTTTTTTTTGTAAGAACTCAGAGGATCCTAAGAAACCGGAAAAATATTGCCTTGGGTTTAAAGGCCTTGGTTCCGCAACTTCCCGCTGTGATTTTTGTTCAACTGATTCTGTCATATCTTCTCCTGCAACCGACATCGTATTATCCTATAATTATAGCACTTAAAATGATTAAAAGCAAATTAATGGTATAATCTAACTTAACATGGCTGATGCTGGAATAAAAGGGGTTGTTGCGGAAGCCCCGAAAAATTTGTTTGGAGCAAGCAAAGACCTTGCCAAAGATACAGTTGGAGAGATGATAGAGGAGGGTAAACAACAAGTGCAAGGTTATCCCGGGGCGCAGACACCACAGCAGCAACAGCAAAAACAACAACAGGAACAGCTTGAACAGCAGAAAAAAGCAAAAGAGGTGGGAAGAATTAAGCAATTTTTTGCAACTATCAAACAGGACCAGGAGAGGTTGGCTCAGGAAAAAGAATTTTTTGAGAAAGAAGAAGAGCAAAAAGAGATTAAAGAAGAACAAAAAGTAAAACAGCTTGAGGTAGTTAAGAAAAATGAAAGGGAAGAAAAAGAGCAGATAGCGGTCCAAAGGAAAAGGGCCAAAGTAGAGAACAAAGGGGTAGGCGGAGGTTAGCTCATGTTAAAACTATTTAACTCACTTTCGCGCAAAATTGAGGAGTTTGTTCCGCTTAATCCCCCAAAAGTTGGCGTATATGCCTGCGGGCCCACTGTTTATGACTTCGCCCATATCGGAAACTTAAGGAGTTTTGTAATGTATGATATTTTGCGCAGGGTTCTGGAAGCAGATGGGTATGAAGTAACTTTTGTAGAAAACATCACGGATATTGATGACAAAATTATTAAAAAAGCCAAAGAAAAAAACCTGGATATGGCAGAATTTACAAAGCAGTATACGGAATATTTCTTGGAAGACTTAAACAAACTAAATATAAAACTTCCTGATGTCCAGCCCAAAGCGACTGAGCATATCAGCCTGATGGTTAAATATATAGAGGTTTTACTAGACAAAGGGTTGGCTTATGCCGAAAAAGACGGGTCGGTATATTTTGACATCTCAAAATTTCCGGATTATGGAAAATTATCCGGGGTTGAAAAACGCGAGCTTAAAACAGGGACCAGGGTGCTTTCGGATGAATACACAAAAGAAAATATCCAGGATTTTGCACTATGGAAAGGAGTTGAGGCGGATGAGTTTGGTTGGGACAGCCCCTGGGGAAAAGGCAGGCCGGGCTGGCATATCGAATGTTCGGTGATGAGCCAAAAGTATTTGGGTGATACCCTGGACATCCATGCAGGAGGAATAGATTTGATGTTTCCCCATCATGAAAACGAAATTGCCCAATCAGAGGGAAAAACAGGCAAACTATTTGCCAAATTTTTTGTTCATGGCGAACATCTTTTGGTTGATGCCCAAAAGATGAGTAAATCCTTAAATAATTTTTATACATTAAAGGACATTGAGGAGAAAGGCCTGCCTGCCCTGCCCTGCCGGCAGGCGGGCGGCAGGCAGGGTTTTGATGCCTTGGCTTACCGCTTCGTGAAATGGTGAGGGATTGGGAGAAGCCAAAAATTGGCTGCGCCCAGTATGAAGAAGATTTTTTTAAAGCGCTGGACAACGACTTAAACACACCTCAAGCCTTGGCTGTTATGTGGTATTTAATCAAATCCGATTACCCTACTTCCGCAAAGGCAGAAAGCCTGCTCAAGATGGACAAAGTTTTGGGGCTTGGGCTTGATAAATATTTGGGTAAACAAATTGATGTACCCGGTCAAGTACAGAAATTGGTTGATGAAAGGGAACAGGCTAGAAAAGACCGCGATTTTGAAAAATCCGACCAGCTTAGAAAAAGAATAAAAGATATGGGATTTGAGATAGAGGATACACCTGAAGGTCCAAAAATCAGATGAGCCTCTACAGACTCCGCTTCGCTTCGCCCGTAGTTTCTCTTCCTGCTCGCCTTCGGCGAGATTCGCCTGTCGGCGAAGCAAACTTTATCCACGGATTAGCATCCGTGGTTTTTCGTTTGAAAGAATAACCCTACGCACGCAAGGCGTCCCCTTTTGAGGCTAACCATCCTCAATTATGATATTTTGTATTTCCAATAGATCATCACTTTTTTCAACAAAAGCCTTGTACGATAGGGTAGGGTTTGTTTTTGAGAAATATGCCAATACCTCTTGTGGTTTGACCCAATCTGTTTTTCTTATTTCTAAGTACTCGGGGTAAGAAGACGGTTGCCCCTGCAAGGCGTCCCCTTTTGAGGCTAAAGCCTGTTTATGGATGTATTTGGACAGGTAAACGAATTGTTGGTCAGTAACAACATTAACAGCTTTGTATACATCTTGATATAATCCGCCTACTCGTTTGTATTTACGGTTAAAATACATAGTGTATCTAGTGCAAAGGGAATTCATGAATTTGTCAATGGATTGTGCACTTCTTTGTTTGATCAAGAAATGGAAATGGTTCGGCATCAAACAATACGCCAATAAATTAATCTCGTCAGCAAAATTATTTAAACGGAGTAATTGTAAAATTTTTGCCCGTTCCTTATAAGAAATATTGGGATCAGACAATTTTTTCTTTAAATCAGTTTCGTTTTTGGGAAGCAAGTATTCCTTTAGATAATACAAAAAAACACCATAGTCTTGTTGGTCTGAAAAGATTAATCTTTTTTCAACTCCACGATTATAAATATGGTAATAACTATTTTCTAAGTATTGTTTATTTGAATTACGTGAAGGCACGTTGTGTTAATAGCATACTTAATTTTAAATTGCAAGCTTCTACGATCACAAGGCGTCCCCTTTTGAGGCTAACCATCCTCAATTTGACACGGGGTAACTATTATGGGATAATGTTAAAATGAAGGAAGAGCAATCTTTAGCTGAAAAGCGGCAGTTAATTTACGACCGTGGCCGGGAAATAGTGATGAATGCCCCTCAGCTTTATGTAGACGTAGATGTTGAAGCTGATGGGATAGCAGGTTATGGATCAATGCTATCCATAGGCGCCCAAAGCCCTACAGGTGAAGCGTTCTATAGTGAAATTAAACCTTTATTTGAAGAATTCATTCCAGGTAACAGGAAATTTTGCGAAGATCATAATTTATCTCATGAACGTTTATTATTAGAGGCTTCGGATTATCAGAGTGTTATGGGTAATTTTTACAAATGGATTGAAGGATTAAAAAAAGCGGATATTGGAAAATCCGCTGTATTTACAGCATTTAATGCGGCGTATGATTGGGCTTTTATTGATTTATATTTTACAAAAGCCGGATTTGAAAATCCCTTTGGCATCGCCCCTTTTGATTTAAAATCACTGGCTTTACCGTTGACAGGGAATTGGGATTGGAAAATGACCTCTAAAAGCAGGTTACCAAGCATTATTATACCGGATGGGGATTTTACCCACCATGCTTTAGAAGATGCCCAATACCAACAAAAACTGCATTTTGGTATGGCAGGATTATTAGGAAAAAGAAACTATCTCGATATCGCCCATTATTAACCCTACGCACGTAAGGCGTCCCCTTTTGAGGCTAAAAAATAATGCTTGACAAAACGCATTAATTATAAGATCATACTAACCATGGCAGAATGTAAATTTGATTGTCCGAATATAGATAATTGTCCACAATTAAAAGGTCAATGCCCTGCTTTTCCTACTGATACAACTGAAAGTGCCCTAGATTGGTGTAACCAGGTAGTTTCAGGGCGGAAGCAAGTCACTGAGCAGGTGGTAAGGAGAGAAGAAGTTATCGGCAGAAACCCTTTATTCCATAGTTTTACTGACAGTAGGATAGTTGGCAGACATACCCGGAAAATTTTTTTGGACGGCGATGTGGATGATTTGGAGCCTGACGATTATTTGAAATGAGCTTCTTCAAATTCTAATTACCTTGTTTGATTTTGGGTAATCTGTTAACATATCCTTCATGTATCAGTTGGTAACCTTCAAAAACGGCCTGACGCTTATCACCATTGATCTTCCTCACCTTGATTCTGTCACAACGCTGGTGGCAGTGGGGGCAGGCTCCAGGTACGAAACTAAAAACATTAATGGTATCTCCCATTTTCTGGAACACATGTTTTTTAAGGGTTCGCGAAAGTATCCTACTGCAGAGCAAATTGCAACCATAGTTGACGGGATGGGTGCGGTAAACAATGCTGCAACCGGCAAGGAATACACATTTTATTGGATCAAATCCTCAGCCAAACATCTGGAAGTTGCCATGGATATCCTGTCCTCCCAGCTTAAGGAGTCGTTGCTTTTGGAGGAAGAGATAGAGAAAGAAAAAGGGGTGATTGCTGAGGAATTGAGGATGTACAGGGATAATCCTACCCGTTATATATGGGACCTTTATGAAAATTTACAGTTTGGTGACACGCCTTTGGGTTGGGATATCGGAGGAAAGGAAAAGATTATTCAAAAATTCGGCAGGCCGGATTTTGTAAAATATCTTGATTCTTTATACTCCCCCCAAAACATGGTGTTGGTTTTAGCCGGGAAACTGCCTCAAGATGTTAAAAAATTAGCGGAAAACTTCTTTTTGGATCTGCCAAATAGATCGGATTATGATTTTGTGCCATTTAAAAAATTAAAACAGCACAAACCCAAAATCAATGTTTTTTATAAAAAAACTGACCAGGCCAACCTGGTACTTGGTGTTGAGGGTTATGACAGATATGATGCGGAAAGGTATGCAGCCAGGGTTTTGGGTGTGATTTTGGGAGAAGGTATGTCTTCCAGGTTGTTTATTCAGGTTCGTGAGAAACGCGGATTGGCTTATCATGTCAGCGCAGGTTTTGACCCCTATAAAGACACCGGCGCTTTTACAGTCTATGCAGGATTAAAGCTGGAAAAAGTTGAGGAAGGCCTAGAGGTGATTATTGCAGAGCTTTTAAGAATTATTAAAGAAAAAGTTACAGAAGATGAGTTAAAAAAAGCAAAAGAGATGATCAGGGGAAGGTTGGCGATCAGGGCGGAGTCAACAAACTTTTTAGCGGAATATTTTGGTACTAACTTTATTTTGGATCGTAAAATAGAGGAATTTGGGGACTTGCAAAAAAGGATTGATGGTGTTAGTCTCGAAGATGTAAGGCTTGTTGCGGGCGAACTTTTCAAAGAAGAAAAGTTTAACTTACAGGTTATCGGCCCGTTTAAAAACAGCAAGTCTTTTGAGCGGATTCTGGTTGGAGGACCCCGATGAAGAGGTCCCGTAACAACCATATGAAAGAAAACCCGTTTGAAAATGCTTTGGCACAACTTGCTGAGGCAGGCAAAGTAGCAAATATTGACCCTGCTGTTTTAGAGATTTTATCAAAACCTGAGCGGGAAATATACTTTCATTTACCCCTTAAAAGAGACTCCGGAAAATTTGAGATATACGAAGCCTACCGGGTGGAATATAACAACTGGCTTGGCCCCTACAAGGGCGGTTTAAGATACCATCCTGATGTTGATATTGACGAGGTGAAGGCGTTAGCCTTGTGGATGACGATTAAATGTGCTGATTCAGATCTTCCTTTTGGTGGTGGTAAAGGAGGCATCAAAGTTGACCCCAAAGCCTTATCGGCAGGGGAGTTGGAAAGGCTGACCAGGCTTTTTGGCCACGAACTTGCCCCAAACATTGGTCCCACCACAGATGTTCCGGCGCCTGATGTCAATACAGGTCCTAAACAGATGGATCAGATAGAAGAAGAATATGAAAAATATGTCCAAAGCCAAATCGATAAGCATAAATTTTCAAAGGATGAACTTAAAAGAGCGCCGGGGGTTATCACCGGTAAATCAATCGGGCATGGGGGGTCTGAAGGCAGGGGTGTGGCAACTGCACTGGGTGGGTTTTATGTCCTGGAAGCGCTTGTTGAGAAATTGGGACTCAAAAAACCGTTGACTGTTGCTATCCAGGGGTTTGGGAACGCCGGGATGCATGAGGCTGAGTTCCTCTATGCAAACGGATATCAAGTAGTTGCGGTATCTGATTCAAAGGGGGGTATCTACGATAAAACGCATAAAGGGTTAAATATTGACTTGGTAAAAAAAGTAAAAGAGGAAAAAGGCAGCCTACAGGTAGGATATAATAAAGGACATATCTCTAACGAGGAATTGCTGGGACTTAATGTCGATATCCTGGTTCCTGCTGCTCTGGAAGGTGTTATCACTAAGATGAATGCAGATAATATAAGGGCAAAAATTATCCTGGAATTGGCAAATGGTCCAACTACCCTGGAAGCAGATAAGATTTTAGGTAAAAAGGGTTGTATAATTGCACCGGATGTTTTGACTAATGCTGGTGGGGTAATAGTTTCATACTTTGAGTTTGTTCAGAATTTGGAAAATGAGCATTGGACAGAAGAAGAGGTTTATAAAAAACTTAAAACTAAAATGATTAAAGAGTTTAACACAATTTGGGATATAAGTCAGGAAATGAAAATAAATCTCCGTATGGCAGCTTATGTTTCAGCTTTAAGAAGACTTCAGGCTGCAGCCCCAATTTTTGCCAAAGCAGCCTAAGAGTTGTTTTTATCAGCCAAATGCGCTAAATTATCCATAACATGCATACTATTGAAACTTTGGATAATGGGTTGACAGTGATCACAGAAAATAATCCCCATATTTTTTCTTTTGATACCCAGGTATGGGTTAGAGCTGGTTCAAGGTATGAAAATGAATCAAATAACGGAATTTCGCATTTCCTTGAACACATGTTTTTTAAGGGGTCGGAACGCTTTCCTACACAAAGAATGATAGAACGGTTGGTTGAAAGAACCGGCGGCGCTTCAAATGCTGCCACATCAAAGGAATGGGTATTTTACATGGTCAAGTCTCCATCAAGCCAAATAGAACTTGCCAGTGATATTCTCTCCTCAATGCTTAAAGAGCCTCTTTTTAGGGAAACAGATATAGAGATGGAAAAAGGTCCAGTTGTAAACGAACTAAAAGGAAACCAAGATAACCCTAGTAATTATATATGGATTTTGTACGATAAACTGCAATTTGGAAACCAACCTTTAGGTTGGAATATCGGAGGCGATGAAAAGCAAGTCCAATCTTTTACGCGCAGCGATATTGCAAAATATATGGATTCTTTATACTCACCCGAAAATATGGTATTGGTTTATGCGGGCAATCTTCCTAAAAATATCCTTGAAATAGCCGGCAAATACTACGGAGAGTTTCCAAGAAGGTCAAGTTATAAATTCAATCCCTATAAAGCAAGGAAGCAAACTAAACCTAAAGTAAACATAAAACCTTTAAAGAGTGAAAAAGTTCAACTTATTTTAGGGGTTGAAGGTTATAACCGTTTTAGCCCCCGGATAAACAGTGTAAATATCTTAAGCAATATTCTGGGCGAGGGGGGTTCTTCCCGTTTATTCTACGAGATAAGGGATAAAAGAGGCTTGGCTTATGGAGTTCATACCTCTCACTTTCAATATCATGATACCGGTTCGTTTGTAGCTGCAACCGCCGTCCAACCGGAAAATCTGCAAGAAACACTTGAGATTATTCTTGCGGAATTTAATAAGACCAAAAATGAGCAAATAACGCAGGAGGAACTTATAGATGCTAAGGAAATGATTAAAGGAGAAAAGGCGATATCAATGGAAAACAACCATTATTTAGCGTTATCTATGGGTAAAAGTTTTCTCTTAAAAGGGAAGATTAAGCCTTATGAAGAATTTTGCAAAGAGATTGATGGGGTTAATGCAGAGGATGTGGCGGAAGCAGCAAACGATTTGTTTAAACCGGAAAAATACAACCTGCAATTGGTTGGTCCAATACGAAAAAAGCAAAAAGAGAAATTATACGAAGCCCTTGCTGCTGCTTGATTAGTTACTTTTAAATACCTACACTTAAGTCATGGAACTTTTTGTTTCTAAAATAGTCTCACTAAAACGCGCCCTGGGTTTTAAAAAATTATTGGCTATCTTATTTACAGCATTCGCAACTTTAACTTTTTTTGCAAAGTTTAACCCTTATTTTTCTTTTGACCTGCTTATTTCTCAAAATATACAGTATTTCAGAAATCCGCTTTTAGACTTTTTTATGGAGACAATTAGTATGTTGGGTAATAAATCCGTTGCTTTAGTCTCCCTGGTTTTTATTTCATCGCTTGTATATTTATTGAAAAAAAGAAAAGAAGCAATTTTTATTTTCATCTCAGATTTTGGTATATATGCAGCAGGTGAATTTATTAAATTTATTGTAGCCCGCCCAAGGCCTGACCCTAATTTGGTGATACAGATGGTTACCCAAACCAAACCTGATAGTTTTCCTTCAGGGCATGTGCTGCATTTTATGGGATTTTATGGTTTTTTACTATTTTTAATCATCATAAAATTTCAAAAAAGCACAACACAAAAAATTTTGGCATGGTTTTTAACACTGCTTATTGTATTAATAGGTATATCTAGAATCTATTTGGGAGCCCATTGGTTTTCAGATGTTTTGGGCTCATACCTTTTGGGGACTTTTTGGTTGCTTCTTATGACCCATATATACTATAAAATTTCATGAGAATTTTGCAGTATTGACAACGTTATCCGGAATTTGGTAATTTAACTATAATGTCAAATTTATCAGACCAGTTGAAAAATGCTCTGTCTTCAGTAATTTCCGGGACAGGTGATGTAGTTGCAACTACGAGGGATGTTGCCAAAGAAAATGCAATTGGGGTCTTACATGCAGGAGGTGACATGGCTATGGCAACAGGAGATCTGGTAACCGATGGAGTTAAGGTTGTTTCGGAGGTAGGCGTTTCTGTGACAGAAGGGGTAGTGGGTTTGGTGACTGGTGTCATTGAGGGCGCTAAAGAAGTAGGTGCAGATTTAGGGGGTATTACCCTAAGTGCTACCCATGGAGCGATTAAGGGCGCTTCTGAAGTAGGTGCGGATTTGGGGGAGACTGCAGTTTCCGCTGTGGATGGGTCTATTAAAGCGGCGGATGCGGTAGGAGCTGATGTAGGGGAGCTCGCCAAACATGCAGTGATGGGAGCCTTAAAAGCCTCAGACGAAATAGGATCAGAAGCAGGTGATTTAGTGCGTAAAGCGCTACTTAATGCCGCAGCGCTTCCGCATGATGTCATTGACGCCCTTCTGACCGGTAAAACAGATTAAAATCCCCCTAAACTTCCGGTATTATGATATAATTTCCAACCGATGACGGAATTTAAAGGTATACAGGGTTTTGATATCTCTACCAGCGCGTATATTTTCAACCCGGAAAAACTTTTTAAGTTAACGGACAGACTTAATCAGGGAAAGGGTGAAAGTGAGTGGGTGGGGATAGAGCTATATCCGGTACAAGAGCGGAAAGTTTTAGGACGTTTTTCTCTTCCGCCAGTATCGGTTGACACTGTTCATCAGTGGCAATACAAATACAACCAGACTAAAGTTTCCAGAGTCCATCTGGAATTCGCTTATGATGAACATGAGAGGAAATTCATGATAGAAAAAGGCGATTTTCACAGGTCAAGGATAAGCCCAATCCAGCACAAAATTTTGTATCATTACATCAGGCAAGCAACTTCAGGATATGGTATAGATTTGGCAAGCGCGCTGGGGGTTGGTGCAAATATGCATACCAATGTTGCACTGGGCCTTATAAAAACCGGCCAGTTGGGTACTGTCAGAGAGCGGGTAAAAGATCTTATTGTAGAAAACAGCATCAATTATAACAGTCCTGTAGAGCAGGGGCCAATTTTGTATGACCCGGAGGCCATCATAGATGGAATTGTGGAAAAACACGGGTTTAAAAAATTCCTTTTGGGAGTTGACCACCTGATTGATTACTTCGACAAACAGGGTATTGACCCGATGGATGTTATAAAAAATGAAAAAGTCAGGCATTATACTGTGGCTTTGCATATAGCAAACCCGGGCCACGGACCTATCAAAATAGGGGATCCTTGTTACCAGAAATTTTTTGAAACAGTGGCAGGGTTGCAATTTGAATATCCGCTGAGGGTGGTGTTTGATTACAGCCCGGTAGCGCTTTTGAGATACCCCTTGTTTTTGCAACAGGTTAGGCTTTTTGAAAAAACAATCAAATGGATTCAGGGGATCAAAGATAGCGCCCGTTGATGGGAAAAGTAGACAGGTCCAAGTTTAAAAATTTACCATACATTAAAAAAGTTCCCAAGCCCTGGGGTTTCGAACTGCATTTTACCCCCGGCAACCTTCCTTATATGGGAAAGATTTTACACATTGTAAAAGGTAAAAGGCTTTCTTTGCAACTTCATGATAAAAAAATGGAAAGCTGGTTTCTTTTAAAAGGAAAAGCAGTGATGATCATTGAAAATAACACCGGTGAGATGAAAAATGTTGAGATGAAAATGGGTTTTGGCTACACCACTCATATTGGGCAAAAACATCGCTTAATGGGGACTTCAACCTGTGACATTTTGGAAGTTTCAACCCCTGAAATTGGCAACACTTACCGGTTGGAAGATGATTATGCCAGGGGGACTGAAACAGATGAGAGTAGGAAGGATCCGCACAGAGGATGGAATAATTTAAAAGTAAAAAGTAAAAAGTAAAAAGTAAAAAGTAAAAAGTAAAAAATTTAATTCAGGTTCTGTTTCAGGTATTCCAGCGCTCCATAAAGGCCTGCGTCATCCCCTAGTTTGGATATTGTAAGTGGAGGAATAGCGGTTTTAATTTTCAGTAAATTTTTAAGATTATGTTTTACTTGCTCAAGAGAAATCTTATTCATTAAAGCGCCTCCTAAAACAACAACATCCGGTGACCATTCCACAATAATATTATTTAGTGCTATGGCCAAATATTTTGCCTCATCATCCCAAGCTTTTGAATTTTCAATATCAGGTGGTTTCCTGCCGTATTTTTTTTCCAGGGCTGTCCCGGACATAAGGTTTTCCAATTTCATTATTTTTCCGTCTAAACTAATAACCTGTTGTCCGGGTTCAAAGCCTAAAGAATGGGCATCGATCTTTCCGTTTACTATTTTTACTCCGCCAATACCTGTTGAAACGGTTAGAAAAGCCACTATTTTATATCCATGTCCTGCACCAAAAATTGCCTCACCCAAACCGGCCAGTGCAGCATCATTTTCCAAAAATATTTTATTGCATATTTTATTTTGCAGCGTATTTTTGAGAGGTTTATTAACCCAATCTTGTAAATTGGGCGCCCCAATAAGTTTTGTACGGTTTTTGCCAAGCAGTCCTGCTATTCCTGCAACGCAGGCCTTTGGTTTTTTACCCTCGCTTAATTTCAAGGATTTATTATGGATCAATTGCATGCTTTCTGAAAATTTCTTTAGAGTCTTGTATTTTTCTTTTTTGAGGATAGTTTTACCATCGGATAGTGCAATCCTGGTATGTGTCCCGCCGATATCAAACAGCAAATACATAGCCTTCATTTCCTTGTAGTATCAGTTTATTTAAATCTACTATTTTTTCATGCTTGGTATCAAGGTATGAGTTTATAAGCATTTTTCCTTTAGCAAAGTTTTTAAAATTAATTGTTTGTTTTTTTGCCGAAAAATTTAACACGACTAGTAATTTTCCCGTTTCTCCTGCCCTGATATAAGCAAATATATCAGTTGAAACAGGCAAAGAATAGTACTTTCCTTCCTGTAAAACTTCAGAATTATTTCTTAAATGTATAAGCTTTTTGTATAAACTCAGAATTGATTTTTTATCTTTTAACTCTGAAGAGACATTAAATTTTTTAAAATCCCCAGATACAGGCAGCCATGGGGTAACTTTTGAAAAGCCTGCATGAGGTTTGTTATCCCATTGCATTGGTGTGCGTTCCGGATCCCGTCCCAACCCTTTGCCGGGGATATTTTTTTCAAAAGGATCGAAAACCATTTTTTTGGGGATAGTGACGTCTTTCATACCGATCTCATCCCCGTAATAGATAAATGGAACTCCCCTTAGTGTGAGAAGCATTATTGCTGCCACTCTGGCTTGCAGGGTACCTATCCTTGTTGCAATCCTGGAGCGGTCATGGTTTCCTAAAACATAATTGGGTAGTTCGCCGTTGCAAAGGGTTGCATCATATTCATCTATAAAGGTTTTATAAGCAGAAGCCTTCCATGGTAAACTGATCAACTGTAAGTTAAAAGGACAAAAAGCGATACAACCCTGCTTTTTTTTGGGTAGTTTTTTAGAGCAAGCTTGGTAAAATTTCATTAGCTGATATATCTCACCATAAACTTCAGTCACAACAAATTTGTCTTTGTATTTGTTGATAAAATGGCAAAGATTTGCTGTTTCTTCAAACATCTCCGGCTGCCATTTTATATATAATGGTGTAAATTCATCAAACGGGTCGTCTTTTCCGGGTTTAAATGAAGGGTTTTTAGGATTATTCCGTAACAGCTTGTCTTTATAAAGATGATGGATCGCGTCTACCCTGAAACCGTCTACTCCTAAGTCCAGCCAGAATTTCAGGACCTGAAACATTAATTTCCTGACAACCGGGTTCCGCCAGTTTAAGTCAGGCTGTTCTTTTAAAAACGAGTGCAGGTAATATTCCCCGGTTTGTTTGTCCCATTCCCAGGCAGAACCGCCAAAAACTGAAAGCCAATTGTTTGGAGGATGCCCATTTTTCTTTGGTTCATGCCAAATATAATAATCCCGCCAGGGACTATCTTTAGAAGCGCTCGATTTTAAAAATAAAGGATGTTTGTCTGAGGTATGGTTTGGGACAAAATCCATAATTATTTTAATATTCTTTTGGTGGGCTTTGCCAATCAGTAGCTTAAAATCCTCAAGGTTGCCAAAAATTGAATCAATTACGTAGTAATCTGAAATATCATAACCGAAATCAACCATCGGTGATTTATAGACCGGGGAAAGCCAGATTCCGCCAACCCCTAAATCTTTAAGGTAATCCAGTTTTTCGATGATGCCGTTTAGGTCGCCAATGCCGTCACTGTTGGAATCCTTAAAGGACCTGGGATAGATGTGATAAAAAACTACAGAATTAATCCAAGAGTTTTGCATGAATTTAATTTAAAATTACAACTTATACAGATTTCAATCAAGAAGCAGTAATACCGAGCAAAATTTTGTGTTAGAATATCTATATGAAAGTTGGTTCCATCAGAAAATTAGAGGAGTTAAAGTCAGTACTTAAAGACACTCATGCAATCGGGCCGGATCCTGTTTACTGGGTTTTTAGTGAATTATCAGACTTGAATTGGGCCAATATGACTGTTATTGCCCCAGGCAGCTACAGCGGTGAATACCCTAAAACATTTGGCCATTACCATCCTGAAGATGCCGCAGATGAAACATATCATTTGGTAGAGGGTGAAGGTGTTTTGATGATTCAAAAAAAACACACCGAAAACGGGGTTTGGGTCCCTGATATGGTTGACGAGGTATATTTAATCAAGGCCAAGCCGGGGGATGAGATAATTATTAAACCTCAGTGGGGTCATGCATGGTCAAATACAGGAAAAGGGCCATTCGTCTCGTATGATAATTGGAGGAGCGGGCATACGAAAGCTGATTATGAGGCTATAGAGAAGCTTCAGGGTTTGGCCTATTATCTGGTGGAGGAAAATGGTGAGCCAAAACCCGTTCCCAACCCAAACTATAAAAATTTACCCGAGGTTGTTTGGATAACAGAAGAGCAGTTCCAAGGAGGTGTTTTTTATAAGCATTAAAATTTACACAACCACTACCTGCCCTTATTGTAAACTGGAAAAAGAATACCTTGACTTAAAAGGTATCAAATATGAAAATATCTTTGTAGACCAAAATCCAAAAGCTGCAGAGGAGATGGTCAATATCTCAGGCCAAATGGGTGTGCCGTTTACAGTTATCACCGATGATGCCGGTAAACAGATTACTATTTTGGGTTTTGATAAGGAAAAAGTGAACCAGGCCTTAAATATACCTTAAAAGTTTTCCGGTTTTTAATTTATGGCTTGGTTTTAACCAGCTGAAAATAGTTCCCGTCGATGTCCTCAAAAGTTGCAATATATCCGTAATTTTCTATATGATATATATCCTGGATTTTTTTAACACCCGCGTCTTCCAGTTTCTTGACTGCCTCCTCAATATTACCGCTGACTTCTAAATTAAACATGAACCTTTCAGGTTCCTGACTGGATCCTTTTACCTTTGAATGGTTCATCATATAAAGTCCGGGCCCTCCACCAAAATCAAAGCCATAAAGTGATGTGTTTTCCTCTCCCATCTCAGCTTCTAGGGTTAATTTCAGACCAACCTTTTCTTTGTAGAAATCAGCCAATTTTTTTGCATCTTCGCTGAATAAGATAATACTTTCTATTCCTTGAAACATTTTGTTTTCACCCCCTTTTTGGCGATCTTTTAAAGATACAGTAAAAGGCAAATAAAAGCAAGGAAGAGGTCTGCAAGAATTTAGACGGAGATATTTTGGTAATAGCCCCGCAAGTTTTCAGGCAGCAGATTGGCGATTTTAATGCCGACTGCATCTGCAATAGTTTGGTTGTCCAACAGACAATCAGTCCTTCCAAAAACTACAGGTTCGCCTATATTAACCCTATAAATGTTTTCTCTTTTGTCAAACCAGGCGCCTACTGGAATGATTGGTATATTACGTTTTCCGGCAATCAGAAAAAGGCTTCCTGCTTTTTGGTCCATTTCATTTAGTTCAAGGTCTGGTTTGGCGGAGGGAAATATTCCCAAAACATCACCGTTTCGTAATGTTTCAATAATCTCCCTGGTTTGAAAAGTAGTAATCCCATCGAAGACTTTAGCAAAATTAGACATAATACCTTTGCTAAGGTTGGTAAATTTATGGCCGTTCATTATAAACCTGAACTTGGTATCTCCTTTTGGGTCAATAATATTAGCAATTGCCTCAACCATCACCGGCGCTTGCCAAAGCCCCTGTAACCGTCCGCGGTTGTAATGGTTCGCCGCAATTACAAACGGAGGATTGGTTAGGTTATCTTTTCCCTCTAAACAGGTAGGAAATTCACTAAAGGTTTTCCACCTCTCTTTTATAAGCGGTTTGGATTTTGGCAAGCCTTCCTCTACTGCCTTGATTACCGCCTTAAACTCCCTGCGGGATTTCTCATCCGCTATCCTGAATTCTGCCGGGTTAATCCAACCTTTTTTCAGATTACCAAATTCCAGCAAAGTCATATAAGAGCGGAAAAGCACTTTTTCAAATTTTGTTAAAGGGGTATTTTCTATCACTTAAGAATTTTACAACATTTTCCCTCAGGAGGCCACCTGAAACTTGACTATTGTAATTAGATGGTTCATATTTAAATAAGTAAGGTTTCTGATATGCCCGCAGAAAAAAAACATCATTACAGCTTTGTAAAAATTTTTATTGTCATACTTTCTTTAATTGGTGTAGGCATAATGAGTTATCTAACCTATATCCATTATACCAACACCAGGTCTTTTTGCGACTTGTCAGAGACTGTTTCCTGCGATGTTGTTACAACCAGCATCTATTCTGAAATTTTCGGGGTTCCGATATCAATCATGGGCTTGGGTTATTTCTTAACTGTTTTACTAATTATCTTGCTTAGCAAATCAAAAAAAGTGTTTCAGCTTATTTTCTTCCTGACCATATTAATGCTTATTCCATCACTTTATTTCTCAATCCTGGAAATTTTTGTCATTAAAGCCGTATGTATCCTTTGTGAAGCGTCAAAAACCTTGATGATATTAATACTTCTTAGCTCCTTTTTTGCGGCCAGAAAGATAACCCCGGTTACTTTCAGAATTTTGGCGCCACTTATTATTACCGGGGTTGTGATGAGTTTTGTAATTTATTTTATGCAGACAGGCAGCGTGGTAAAAAAGGATTACAGCAGCTTTGTGGCATGTTTGAATAAAAACGGGGTTGTTTATTACAAGTCTGTAAAATGCAATAATTGCAAAAGGCAGGAAAAACTTTTGGGCGAAGCATATAAAAAACTAAATTCAGTAGAATGTCACCCGGAAGGGCCTAATCCAAAACCGGAACTTTGCCTGGAAAAAAAGATCAGTAAAACCCCGACCTTTATAATAGAAAAGAATGGTGTTGAGGGAAAAAGAGTGGAAGGGCTTCAACCCCTTGAAAAATTAGGCGCTTTTGGAGGTTGCCCATTGGAAGAGAAAAAATAGCCCTTGCGTACTTAAGTTTGTTTGGTGTAATGTAAAAATATATGGAGGGACAAGGTTTGACTTTAGGACTGGTAATTGCTGCTGCTGTTGTAGACAGTATTAACCCCTGTATGTTTGGGGTGTTAATTTTTCTCGTAGCATTTATGACGAGGGTATACAAAAGCCCCAAGAAAATGCTATTTTTTGGGCTACTTTATTCGGCAGTTGTTTATGTTACATACTTACTTTTGGGGTTTGGTATTTTAAAAACCGCTATCAGTTCCGGTTTATCCTCCATCTTTTACTGGATAGGCGCTTTAATAGCAATTTTTGCCGGGCTTTTGGAAATTAAGGATTATTTTTGGTATGGGAAAGGGCCCTCACTGCAGATTATTCCCGGCGGAGGGGAGAGGATTAAATACTACACAAACCAGATAGAAAAAATGGAAAAGCGCCATCCTGCGCTTTTAGTGCTGACAACGGCAGTTTTGGGGGTATTTGTTGTAATGGTGGAATTACCCTGCACAGGGGCCCCATATCTTGCAATTTTAGCCATGCTTTCCAAAGGTCTTTTTGCGGCCGCAGTTCCGTTCCTGCTTCTTTACAATTTTATATTTGTCATCCCACTTTTTATAATAATTGGAATCTCATATTTTGGGACCTCTTCGGATAAGCTTGAAAGCTGGAGAAAAGAGCACCGAGGGATTATGAGGCTTGGTATAGGCCTTTTCCTGCTGCTGCTTGGATTTTATATGATCTATTCTCTAAATCCAATATTTTAAATGAGTGAGTTTTTGGAAAAAATAATTGCCATACCTTTCTGGAGCAAATTTGCCGAAAGCCATGGTTTTTTGGCGATGCTGTCTCTGATCTTGTTTGGTGCATCACTGTCACTGTATTTTTTTTCCGATAAAATCAAATCAGCGCTGATTTGGTTTAAAGTGGCAGTGACAGCTCTTTTTGTAGACATATTGTTGCTTGATATGTTCGGGTTAACTATTTATGTACCGTACAGGGCAGAGGGTGGGCCCAGAACATTGCTTAAAGCTTCCGCAGAAAATTCCTGGCTGCATAATATTGTTTTTGAACACAAAGAGTTTTTAGCATTTGCACCGTTGATATTGACACTTATTGCCTGTTTAATAGTTTGGAAGCTTGGGGACTCTTTTTCTGATAAAGGTAAGGTTTATTGGCTTAGGAAAAGCGTATTATCTGCGCTATTTTTATCACTTGTCTTTGTGCTGATAGTAGCAGGGGAGGCAGTACTGGTAACCAAAACAGCACCGCTTTAAAACTCATGGATAAAAAAATAATTGAGTCAAATTCAATAATTTATTCCTCAGGTACTGCCCTGACTTTTTTTTGGATTTTAAATATTTTTAAGGAAAGTTTCAATGTGGTAAAAGATTTTTTAAATTTCTATCCACCTGTTGGTCCGCTGCTGGGCCTTTTTTTATCATCATCTTTATTATTTATACTTTGTTTTGTTATCATCCCCACTTTTAAACCCATCAACCAGAAATTCTCGTTTATATTTTTATGGGTTTCTGCAGTTGTCTTTTGTTTGATGGTTTTCCCGCCCATCTCAGAACTATTCATAAAATTAATCAAAGAAAGCGGATGAAAAACTCTTGAATAAATCTTTAATTCTGATTTTATTTGTGGTAGATTATATCTGGCTGAAAAGCAGCTTTGGGAAACTAACAGAGGGTAAATTTGTCGGCAGCTTGGCGCCTACCTTAACAAAATTTGCCAGTAATAACCCCTACCCCCCTGTTAAAGATTTCCTGCAAAATATTGCCATACCGAATAGCCAAACTTTTGCCTACCTTACTATGTGGGGGGAAACGTTTGTAACGGTTGCATTACTTGTTTCCGCGTTGTTCCTATTTTTTAGTACTAAGGTAAACAAGTTAATGTTGTTGCTTTTGGTTCCAGCACTTTTCGTAGGTATGTTATTAAATCTGGTTTTTTGGCTTTCATCAGGTTGGGTTTCATCAGCAGCTGACGGTTTAAATATGTTAATGTTTGTGGTAGAGGTTGTAGGCCTATTTTTAGCAGTAAGGATTTTGGTCAAGAAACCGAAATGAAAGCTTAGGTTTAATTTTGAGTGGTGGGATAGTTATCAGCCTGTGGAACTTCATCAACCCCTCTGGATTTTAAGATTAAAGGAGTGTAATAATTACCTTGACTTAAAAGAAAAATGGTATTTAGAAGAGGGGCAAAAAAACGTCTTGTGCGGCTTATATTTATTATTCTTGGTGTATTTTTGGTGTATTTTTTACTAAAACATTTTTTACCACAAAAACAGGAAAATCCACCACAGTTAGTTGTCCCG
Source organism: Candidatus Daviesbacteria bacterium (assembly GCA_016186955.1). Classification (GTDB taxonomy): domain Bacteria; phylum Patescibacteriota; class Microgenomatia; order Daviesbacterales; family UBA10151; genus JACPKP01. The sequence goes on from JACPKP010000003.1 coordinate 297,609, forward strand.
GTTACCTCAAACAAGCAAAAATTAAACTTGCCGCTAGCAATTGGTAATCTCACCAATGACAAACTAAGACAAGAGATCGAGGAAGCATTAAAAGATACGAAAGGCACGTATGGGATTGTTGTTAAAAATTTGAAGACTGAAGAAAACTACCAACTAAATGAGCATAAAACTTTTCAAGTAGGAAGCCTTTACAAACTTTGGATTATGGCAACAGTCTTCAATAAAATCCAATCAGGGGTTTTAACGGGAGACGAGGAACTCAGTTCAAGTGTCGATGTTTTGAACGGAAAATTTAACATTGACCCGGATTTGGCAGAAATGACAGAAGGTACAATTACCCTGACTGTGGGCAGCGCATTAAAACAGATGATTACTATTTCCCACAACTATGCAGCGCTGCTTTTGACTGAAAAGATCCGGCTTTCCAATGTGGCGGCTTTTTTAAAAGAGCAAGATTTTAAAGAATCAAAGGTTGGGGTAAATGGGGAAGCGCCAGTTTCTACACCTTTTGACATAGCTTCATTTTTTGAAAAATTATACAAAGGTAAGCTGGGAAATGCTGAAAGTACTGGAAAAATGCTTGAGCTTTTAAAACAACAAACGCTGAATAATAAACTTCCTAAGGGTTTGCCCCAGGGAATTGCAATAGCACATAAAACCGGTGAGTTAGGTTATTTTACCCACGATGCAGGCATAGTCTTTTCAGAAAAAGGGGATTATATAATAGTCATTTTATCCGAAAGTGATTATCCCCCCGGGGCAGAGGAGAGGATTGGGATGGTATCAAAAGCAGTGTATGAATACTTCCAAAAAAATTAATTCCAACCGTACTTGTAATCCGTAAATATTAGTGGAATACTTTAAGTAATGCTCAAAAACCAAAAAGGCCGTGCCTGCCCTGTCCGTCCGGCAGGCTGGCGGCAGGTAGGATTTGCTCCAATAATTTTGATAGTAGCTTTAGTAGTTTTAGTAGGAACTGGAGTATTTGTGTGGAGATCACAAAAGAATTCGACAACCCCATCTTCAACCCCGTCACCAACATTACCTACTAATATACCAGCAGAAGCCAAAACTTTGGTTCAACTAGCAATTAATGAAGCGGCCAAACAAGCTTTAGTAGATCCTAGCAAAGTGCAAATAATCAGTGTTGAAAAAATGGAGTGGTCAGATGGTAGTCTCGGTTGTCCTAAGCCTGGAATGGCGTATACCCAAGCCATAGTTTCTGGTTATTTGATTACCCTTGAGGTCACTGGCAGGCGTTTAGAGTATCACACAGACAATGGCCAATTATTGGAACTTTGTAGTCAAAGCCAAACTTCAGATATTTCTAGTTGGAAAACATTTACTACCCCAGGAATAAATTCTGGCCTTATGCTTAAATACCCCCAAAATTGGTATTTTAAAGACTATGAACCGGCAACTCAAAAGGCTCACGCTCTTTACCAAAATGAACCATTTGATAGTCAAGATAATATTTCAACCAAGGATGGCCTAATATTTGGAGAAATAAAAGTTATGACCACAGAAGCAATAAGAGGTTTAGAGTGGGCCAAGATCAAAGAACCAGAATTCTACAATCCTAATAGTGATTTTTGGTTAAAAGGAAGTGGTATAGGTGGCGGTCCTGGTTTCACTCAAGATATACCCACAGAAATCAAATTAGGCAGCAGACGAGCCATCCTACAAAGAACCTATCCTGATAAATCCTACGAATTTGTCTATCCTGACCAAATTACAAATAATTACTATGCTTATTTAGGAAATAGTTCAAATGAAGTTTTAATGATTTCTTTGACTTACGATCAGAAAAATCCAAAAGCAAAAAATGATTTAGATACTTTTGACCAAATCCTCTCCACCTTTAAATTCACAAATTGAAAACTATGATTAAAAAACCTCTAATTCTCATTATAATTATCTTTTTTAGTACTATTTTACTGTCATTTCAGAAAACCCCAGCTTTTTAAAGCTGGGGATGAATGAAATTATGGATTCCCGCCTTCGCGGGAATGACAGGAAGATGCACCGCTTTTTAAAGCGGTGTAGATTCACTTTTGTATTTAGGGTTAAGACTAAGTTGTAATGCAGTTTTAATATTAAGAACCCATAAGGAGGGATACAAGATTAACTTAATTAACCAGTACCAATATAATGACCCTTATGAACCCATAAATTGTGGTTCAATACTTATGATTGCCACTGAGTAAACGTATCGGATTGAATGCTCCATTAATGGTATTTGAGTCTATGGCTTTACACACAAAGCATCATTAAATGCTACAAGCATTGATGATAACAATGGAGGCAGAACTGAGCTTAACCAAGACGGGGAAGTTATTTAAGAAGTAAGCCCTTGAACTCCTTAAATTAAAATCCAATTGTTGACTGACTTGATAATAAAAGTGGTACTATTAAATTGGTTATGGATAAGACAAAATCAACACACAAACCACTACTTACCTGGGTTTTGCTTTGGGTACTAGGAACCTTTTTAATCGGCACGAGGAATGACTTAAAATTACAAGGGTATCTTTCATCTCTTCAAGACACCATAATTGCAGATATATATTTTAATATATTAACTATTCCAATTGTGTTGACTGTTTGGTTTGTAATTAAATTTGTCCTTAGGAAAATGGGTAAATCGCAGGTTCTTAATGGAAATAACGGAGTGAGAAATGCATTTATATTTTGGGTTGTTTTGTTCTCATTACTGTTTGGATGGGGTTTTATCGGCTAAGATAATATTTATGGGAGAAAAGAAATTAGTAATCATTATAGTGGGTGCTTTAATTATTGGAGCTATATTATTAGTGACTCTTGTATTTCATAAAGAGTACACAGATTATGCACATTTCCAAATTACTGGTGCAGCAATGGCCCCGAACTTTGTTGAAGGTCAATCTTACCGTGTCGATACAAATATATATAAAACAGGCTCTCCTCAAAGAGGTGATGTTGTGGCTTTTAAGGATGTAAAGGATCCATCTAAAACATTTGCAAAAAGAATAGTAGGGTTGCCTGGAGAAAAAATAATGCTAAAGCAAGGTAAAATCTATATTAATGGTAAAGTCTTAGAAGAATCCTACCTTCAAGCAGGAACTATTTCAAATCCTGGAGAATTTCTACCAGCCGATAAAGAAGTAACAATTCCTCAGGAAAATTATTTCATAATGGGAGATAACAGGGACTACAGCTCAGATTCTCGTATTTGGGGGTTTTTACCAAGAGAAAACATAGTTGGAAAGCTAACCGACTGCTATCAAAATTGTTCTCCTTCAAAATAAACCCTAAACTAGCTTTCAATTTGAACTAGCTTGACACCTTTTCTTTTAAACTCACCTTCTCCAAGTAATTTAGCTTAATAGAAAATTAACATTTGAAGTGATAGAGTTAATTTAATGGTTCGACTACACTTACCACAAGTGACCAGTCAAAAAGGGTCCATAGCTGTTTTGATGATTATCTTACTTATTGCAGGGATAGCAGTGGGGACACTATTGGTAGAGCAAAGAACAAATTTTTTACCCCATGCCAAAGAACCAAAACCCAACCCTTCAGCAGCCACCAGGATTTGGAAGCCTGATTTTTTCCCGGTTGGGGTTTGGCTGCTTCTAAATGATATCAATAGCAATAATTTTCCCGGAATTGCCCAGGAATTTAAAGATAATGGTATAGATTTAATCCACTTAGTCTGGTTTAATAAAAATGAATTACCACTTTTAGATATTGCAGATAAAGTTGGGATAAATGTAGAAATAGACGAGCTTTACCTGGATGGTTCCTGGTGGAAAATTAAAGACCCCTCATTAATTACTTTAGAGAGAGCTAGAAGCTTAATTTATCCCGTAGTGGATCTTTATAAAACCCATCCTTCTGTTAAATCTTATTTTGTGGTGGATGAACCTGAAATTCAGTCTAATTATCTGCCCCAGTTAACCAAAAAAATAACTTTTGCCACTCAAGCTTTCCAGGAAAGAGACCCTGCCCGTCCCGCCTATGTTAACAACCTTTCTCCATACTCTGTCAGGGAATATTCTACCAATACCGCCTCAGATATTTTATCAGCTGATATTTATAGCTATGATTATACTAAACAATCATGTACAGGCAGGGATAATTCCAGAGCCTCTTTCATAAATTCTATCAAAGCTTTTAATAATGCCCGGCCACAAACAAAACCATTTTGGGTAATTTTGCAGGCCTTTTCTAATCCTACCTCCAGAATGCCTACTAAAAGTGAACTTAGGACTCAGCAGTGGATCTCAATAGGTGAGGGGGTTAAAGGCATTATCTGGTTTATCTATAATGGGGATTCTAATTTAACAGGTTTTAGTAATAATCCTGAAATAAAGCAAGAAATTTATAAACTGGCCAAAAGAATTGCTCCATTTAAACAGCTTTTATTAAGCTTAGAAAAGACCTCAAGCTTAAGTGACACCTCCTTAAGGTTTGATAAAGAACCAGGTTATTTAGGATACTTAAAAGATAAGATTACAGGTAAACAATATGTAGTGCTGCTAAATCCAGATTGTAGAAGTAACAGCTTGCTCAAGGTTACAATTAGGGTCAGAAGATCAACCCCCACTTTAAAAGATCTGGAAACAGGCCAAATTTATTCCTCAGGTGATCTTATCCCTTTTGAAGCCGGAGATGGCAGGATATTTGAGATTAATTAATTTTTTTTGTATGCTGGTAGTTGAAGGATATTTTTAAAATCTGCCGTGAAGACAAAAGTTTTAATGTTTGGCTGGGAGTTTCCGCCATATAACAGCGGGGGGTTGGGGACTGCCTGTTTTGGCCTGACTAAAGCCTTATCTTCAAAAAACATTGACATAGTCTTTGTTTTACCAAAACCCGTCAATATAAAATCCGACAAGATCAAGATAAAATTCGCAGAGGATCAAGCCGGCATGACAATCAACCCCCAAGATTACCTTCTTGCCCCTTATAAAAGCCCGGATCAATATCAAAATGATAAGTTGCCCGGAAGAGAAAGTGTTTATGGAAATAGCCTGTTTGATGAAATTGGGCGGTACGGTAAAAATGCCCGGTTTATTGCAAAAGAGTATGAGTTTGACATTATTCACGCCCATGATTGGATGTCTTTTCCGGCCGGTATAGAAGCTAAAAAAGTTTCAGGAAAACCCCTGATAGTACATGTCCATTCAACGGAGATTGACAGGACAGGTGGAAATAATATCAATTCGGAAATTTTCCGGATTGAAAAGACGGGGATGGAGACGGCTGATGCAGTGATTGCAGTCTCAAACCTGACCAAAAAAATAATCGTTGATAATTACCATATTAATCCTGGAAAAATTCATGTAGTGCATAATGGTATTGACGTTTATGATTATCCGTCCATTGATGCAGATAGTGCAGCGGTCATCAAACTTAAAGAGATGGGGAATAAAATTGTCCTGTTTGTCGGCAGGATTACTGTCCAGAAAGGCCCTGATTATTTCCTGAAGGCGGCAAAAAAAGTTTTGCAGTACAACAGGGATGTATTTTTTGTGATTGCCGGTTCAGGTGATATGGAACATCAGATTATCACCGAGGCTGCAGAGTTGGGCATCTCAGACCGGGTCCTGTTTGCCGGTTTTCTGCGCGGGGAAGAGTTAAATAAGGTTTACCGGATGGCAGACCTTTTTGTCATGCCTTCGGTTTCAGAGCCGTTTGGGATTACAGCTTTGGAGTCTGTAGTCAACGGTACGCCGGTTTTAGTCTCAAAACAATCCGGTGTCAAAGAGGTCTTAACCCATGTTTTGACAGCTGATTTTTGGGATACCGATGAAATGGCAAACAAAATTTTAGCAGTATTAAACTATAAATCATTGGAATTAACTTTAAAGGAAAATAGTATTGAGCAGGTCAAAAACTTAAGCTGGCAGGAGACTGCCAGAAAATGCATTGATATCTACCGCCAAATTCTGGACAGCTATTTCTTGAGAGTATGAGCATCCTGCTACTTGTTAGAAAAACTTAAAGACTCTACAATGGTTTTAGGCCCGGGGAAAGGGTTTAAAAAGAGTACTTAAAATATGCCCAAAGTTTGTTGTTACTTTCAAGTTCATCAACCCTTAAGGATAAAAAAATACAGAATATTTAATATCGGGGTTGATGGGGACTACTTTGATGATAGTTCCGAATCTGATTTAAACAACAGGAGGGTATTTGAAAAAGTTGCCGGGAAATGCTATTTTCCGGCCAATGCCATAATCCTGGAACTTTTAAAGCAGTATCCGCAATTTAAGGCCAGCTTCTCACTCTCAGGAGTATTTTTAGGGCAAGCGGAAAAATTCTCACCGCAACTTATTGAGTCATTTAAGGCTTTGGTTGATACCGGTCGGGTTGAGCTCTTGAGTGAAACTTCGCATCATTCTCTAAGTTTTATCTATTCTCCGGCAGAATTCCGCCGTCAAATCCAGCTCCACCGCCGGAAAATAAAAGAGCTTTTTGGGGTTGAACCTAAAGTTTTCCGCAATACTGAGCTTATTTTCAATAACAATCTGGCAAATGAAGTTGAAGGGTTGGGTTTTGGGGGAATTTTGGCAGAAGGTGCAGACCATATTTTGGGATGGAGGAGCCCCAACTTTGTCTATAAAACTAAAGGCGCTAAAAATATCAAAACACTTTTAAAAAATTACAGGTTATCGGATGATATTGCTTTCAGGTTTTCCTCTAAAGATTGGTCAGAGTATCCACTGACAGCCCCCAAATTTGCAAACTGGATTTCCGCAATAAACGGGAATGGGCAAATAGTCAACCTTTTTTTAGACTATGAAACCTTTGGAGAACACCAATGGGAAGACACCGGGATATTTGAATTTTTAAAAAGTTTACCCGGTGAGATTTTAAAAAATCCCGGTAACAGTTTTATAACACCATCAGAGGCGGTATCGGAGCTTGAACCCGTTGGAGAGATTGATGTGCCGCAATTTACTTCCTGGGCGGATACAGAAAGGGATTTATCCGCCTGGGTTTCCAACCCGATCCAAAAGGATGCGTTATCAAAATTATATGCCCTTGAGAACCTATTGACGGAACTGGATAACCCGGAACTTTTGGAGGATTGGAGGAAGCTTACCACCTCTGACCACTTCTACTATATGTGTACAAAATGGTTTTCGGATGGGGATGTGCACAAATACTTTAACCCTTATGAGACTCCATATGAAGCGTTTATATCTTTTATGAATGTTTTAACAGACTTGGAACTGCGTGCTAAAAATCAGAAAAAAGCCCGGCAGGCGCATGTTGAAAAAATCAGGCAGGAGCTAAAATATGCCTAAATCTTTAGTGCTTGGAAATGGAAATACCCTCATAGGGTTGGATAAATATGCCCAGGTGGCTGATTTTTATTTCCCTTATGTTGGTTTGGAAAACCAGGTTGGGGGACACCATGTACATAAAATCGGGGTTTGGGTTGACAATAAATTAAGCTGGTTTGATGACGGGAACTGGGAGATTGGGATCAATTATGTTTTTGAATCTCTGGTGAGCCGGATAGAAGCGGTAAACCATAATTTAGGGGTTAAAATTACTTTCCGTGATGCAGTCTATAACGAAACAGACATCTTTATCAGGGAACTGAATATATACAACTTGAGTGAGGAAAAAAGGATTATTAAAGTTTTTTTCCACCAGAAGTTTGAAATAAACCAGTCCAGGCGGGCTGATACCGCTTATTACGACCCGGAGAAAAATGTCATTATCCATTATAAAGGCAGGAGGGTTTTTCTGATAAATGCTGCTTCAGGAACGGAAAATTTTGACGACTTCGGTATAGGTAATTTTAATATCGAAGGGAAAGAGGGAACTTACAAAGATGCGGAAGACGGCATACTGTCTAAAAACCCAATTGAGCACGGTTTGGTAGATTCAGTGATTGGTTTTACCTGTCATTTGGAGGGGTTGTCAACGCAGGAGCTTTATTACTGGATAACTGCAGCCAGGCAGGTAAAAGAAGCACACCAGCTGAATGGATACCTTTTAAAAAAATCGCCTAAGCATTTAATACAGACTACAGAAGATTTCTGGCGGGCTTGGGTTAATAAACAAAGGTTTGATTTTTGTGATTTTGATAAACAAGCAGTAGACCTTTTTAAAAAATCACTTTTTATTATGAGAACCCAGGTTGATAACAGGGGGGCAATCCTTGCATCAAGTGATTCGGATATGTTAAAGCACGGCAAGGATAATTACAGTTATGTTTGGCCAAGGGATGGGGCAATAGTTGCACAGGCGCTTGACCAAGTGATGGATAACAATATTACCCAAACTTTTTACCAGTTTGCCAATAAAATTTTAACTGATGGAGGTTATTTTATGCACAAATACCTTGCAGACCAGTCCTTGGGGAGCTCATGGCACCCGTGGATCAGGGCCAATAAGATAGAACTGCCTATACAGGAAGATGAGACGGCGCTGGTTGTTGTTGCCCTAAAAGATTATTACGATATAGCCAAAGATTTGGAATTTATAGAAAGTATCTATAATTCTTTAATTAAAAAAGCTGCAGATTTTATGGTTTCTTATAGGGATGATAAAACCAAACTGCCAAAACCCAGTTATGACCTGTGGGAGGAGAAATTTGGTGTCCATACCTATACAGCTTCCTCAGTTTTTGCGGCATTAAATGCGGCCAGCCAATTTGCCAACCTGTTGGGTAAAGGTGATGCAGCCTTAATGTATATGCAAACCGCCCAAGAGATCAGGGAAGCGATCATCAAATACCTTTACTCTGAGGAAGAAGGCTATTTTTATAAAAGCATTAATTTTGAAGGAGATCAGTTAAAAACAGACAAAATACTTGATTTGTCAAGTTGCTATGGGGTTTTTAAATTCAAAGTTTTAGATGCGGATGATGAGAGGTTGGTTAAGTCTTTCAAGCTGACAGAAGAGAAGTTGTTTGTGCAAGGAGGAGTCGGCGGTTTTGCCCGTTACTTAGGTGATGATTATTACCGGGTCAGCCAGGATACCCCTGGCAATCCTTGGTTTATTACTACGCTTTGGTATGTCCAATTCCAAATTGCAAATTCTAAAACCAAAGAAGACTTGGAAAAAACCAAACATTGGTTTGGTTGGGTGGTAAAGTATGCCTTACCTTCAGGGATTTTATCAGAACAGCTGCACCCTTTTACCGGTGAACAGGTATCTGCAGCGCCCTTAACCTGGAGCCATGCAGAATTTGTCTTGACAGTACTCCAGTATCTTAAGAAAATGTCATACCTGGGCTTTTGCGGTTAAAGCGGCAGAATAAAGTAAAAGTTAGGTTGGTTTTCTGCTACAATCTAATAGTATGTCCCAAAACTTCATTAGGCTTTTTGAAGATGTTGGTATTTTAGATGTCAGTGAAGTTGGCGGGAAAAATGCATCACTGGGGGAGATGATCCGCGAACTTGAGGAAAAAGGCATCAGTGTGCCCGGAGGCTATATCGTTACTGCAACTGCCTACAGGTTTTTTCTCTCCGAAACAGGGTTGGACGGTTTTATCAAAGAAACTCTAAAGGGGTTAAATACCGGGGATATGGAGGATTTAAAAGAGCGGGGAGGTAAAATCAGAGAAAAAATAAAGTCTATGGATTTTCCGGATTCCCTGCGCGATGATATCCTCAAAGCCCATGATGCTGCAGAAAAAAGATACGGCAAAGGGGTTGATTTTGCCGTCCGCTCATCAGCGACTGCGGAAGACCTGCCGGATGCATCCTTTGCAGGCGAACACGAAACATTCCTAAACGTCAGAGGGGAGGGTATTTTAAACGCCATCAGGTCTGCCATGGCCTCACTTTTTACCGACAGGGCGATCTCATACCGGGTGGATAAAGGTTTTGACCACCTCAAAGTAGCTTTATCGGTTGGTGTCCAAAAAATGGTTCGTTCTGATTTAGGCTGCTCAGGGGTGATGTTTTCCCTTGACACTGAAACAGGTTTTCCGGGTGTGGTTTTAATCAATGGCTCTTGGGGTTTGGGTGAGATGATTGTCCAGGGTGAAGTTTCACCGGATGAATTTTTGGTTTTCAAAAAAACCTTAAATGTCTCCAGGCACAGCCATTTTAAGGTTTTTAGGCGGGGGTGCTTTAAGCCGGTAATTGATAAGAAACTGGGGGAGAAGCACAAAAAGATGGTCTACGGTGAAGATCAGCCAACCAAAATTGTAGAAACTTCCCAAAAAGAAAAAATTAGTTTTGTTCTGACTGATGAGGAGATCCTGAAACTGGCCGGTTGGGCGGTTTTAATTGAGGACCATTATTCAAAAAAACACGGCAGATGGACACCGATGGATATGGAATGGGCCAAAGACGGCCGGGAAAATAAACTGTATATGATCCAGGCCAGGCCTGAGACAGTCCATGCCGCCCGTGATTTTTCCGTTTTTAGGGAATATTCAAGGACCCAAGAGGGTGAAAAAATCGTGACCGGCGCATCTGTCGGTAATAAAATTGCAGCCGGAAAAGCCCGGATTATCTTTGACCCTAAAGACATCGGTAATTTCCAAAAAGGTGAAGTGTTGGTAACTGGGATGACTGACCCTGACTGGGAGCCGATTATGAAGATAGCATCAGCGATTGTGACAGATAAAGGCGGCAGGACTTCGCATGCGGCAATTGTTTCAAGGGAGTTGGGGATCCCGGCAGTTGTTGGGTGCAAAGATGCAACGGGTAAAATAAAAACAGGGGAGCAGGTGACAGTTGACTGCAGTAGCGAGGAAGGGGTTGTGTTAAAAGGTATATTGAAATTTAAAGTTATGGAACATAACGTTTCCTCGCTTCCCCAGACCAAAACCCATGTAATGGTAAATATCGCCACCCCTCAGAGCGCATTTGAAAAATCCTTTCTGCCAAACAAAGGAGTTGGGCTTGCCAGGGAGGAATTCATTATAGCCTCAGAGATCGGTATCCATCCAATGGCCCTGGTTAATTTTGAACATCTGCCGGAAAGTCTAGCCCACAAAATTGATGTAAAGACAGTAGGCTACAAGGATAAAGTGCAATATTTCATCGATAAACTATCTTATGGAATAGCCAAAATCTCAGCTTCATTTTACCCCAGTTCGGTGATAGTGCGTTTTTCGGATTTTAAAACCAATGAATACCGGAAGTTGTTGGGAGGGGAAATTTATGAGCCGGAAGAAGAAAACCCGATGATAGGCTGGCGCGGGGCTTCCCGTTATTATGCTTCGGATTTTGCCCCGGCTTTTATTCTCGAGATTAAAGCAATTAAAAAGGTCATTGACGGGTTTGGGCTTACCAACACCATGGTGATGGTGCCGTTTTGCCGGAGTGTGGAAGAGGGCAGGAAGGTGATTAAAATAATTAAGGAGAACGGGTTATCCAGAAAAACCCATAAAGAATTAAAAATTTATGTCATGTGCGAAATTCCTGTTAATGTAATACTGGCTGATCAGTTTCTTGATATATTTGACGGAATGAGTATCGGATCCAATGACCTGACCCAGCTTACTTTGGGGATTGACAGGGACGGAAATGAAAAGATCAGGGGTATTGCCAATGAAAATGATGAAAGCGTCAAGATAATGATTTCCGAAGTTATTAAAAAATGCAAAGACAGGGGGAAGTACATCGGGATCTGCGGCCAGGCGCCCTCTGATTATCCGGAGTTTGTCAGGTTTTTGGTTAAAAAGGGGATAGAGAGCATATCATTAAACCCCGATTCGTTAATTAAGACTTTGGTAATGGTGCATAAATTCGAGCAGGAGTTGCGATGAGAGTGCACTCTGTTGAACTGAAGATAATAGATGATTCCCGCTTGGATCCGACAATAGAGGCAAGCCTTAATTTAGACGGACAGGAAGCTTCAGCCAGCGTACCTTCGGGGAAAAGTAAAGGCAAAAACGAGGCAGTTGTTGTAGAGCCCCAGAAAGCCCTGTACCTTCTTGAAGATATAAAATCCAGGATAACCCAAACTGATTTTAATGCACTGGAAGAGTTTGACTTGTTTTTGAATAAATTGGATGGAACAGCAGATAAGCACCGGTTGGGAGGCAACCTGATATTGGCGCTAAGCAGCGCCTTTACCAAAGCCTGGGCTAAACTGCAAAAATTGGAGACATTCCAGCTTATTGCAAAAATTTCCAACCAGAAAGCCGCAAGATCACCGCTCTTATTTTTTAACCTGATTGAAGGGGGCGTACATGTAAAAAACGGGCCGGCATTTCAGGAGTATCTGTTTGTGCCGGATTTACCCGGTGCAGAGCAATCTTTAAAATCAGCCCAGGGGATGATTAAGGTTTTGGGGGGAATCATTCAGGAACGATACGGGCAGTTGGTTTATGGGGATGAAGGAGGTTTTAGCATTGGATCAGATAATCCGGAAGCAGGCCTTCAGTTGCTTGATACAGCCAGGAAGCAGTTAGGACAGGAGCAGTCATTTTTAAGTTTGGATGTAGCAGCGTCAACTTTTTACCGGGACGGAAGATATAAAGTAGGGCAAAACTTTTTAACCTGGTCAGAGCTTTTTAATTTATACGTTGGATTTGTTGACAAATATAACCTGCTTTCAATAGAAGACCCGTACGGTGAATCAGATTACGGGGGGTTTGAGAATATCACTGCAAAATTAGGCGGAAAAATATGGGTGGTAGGCGATGATTTAACAACAACCAATGTCCAGCTGATAAAAAGAGCCCAAAAGGATAATTTAGTTAATGCAGTCATCATTAAACCGACCCAGATAGGGTCGGTCTCGGAAGCTATCCGGGCTGCGCTGCTGGCTAAATCTTACGGATGGAAGATTATTATCAGCCACAGGAGCGGGGAAACGATGGATGATTTTATTGCGGATCTGGCGTTTGGTTTAGGGGCAGACGGGTTAAAAGCCGGCTCGCCGTCGCAAAAGGAGAGGTTGGTCAAATATGAAAGGGTGGTTAGAATTGAAGAGCTTAGAGCTTAGAGCTTTAGGCTGAGCATTAGATCAGAGACATTTGAACCGGTGGGGCCGGTTATAATCAGATCCCCCAGCTTTTCAAATACAGGATAGGAATTTAAATTTTCTTTTTCATCTGTATAACTGAAATGTTCATTTATTTTTTCAATTGATTTTTCGTCTATAACCGCCCCGTCTGCATCCGAATTATCCACCCCGTCGCTAGCAAAAGCGATAAAAACCTGGTTAGGGGAGATATAAGGAATTGATTCCAGAGCGAGTTGTTGGCACCTGCCGCCCTTGCCGTATCTGCCTTTGTAAGCCGTCAGGGAAGGTTCTCCCCCGGCAATCCTGACCTGTTTTTGAGATAAGTTTTCATTGAGGCGCCTGGCGATTTCAGATAGAGGACTCATTAAGGATTCCGAAACGATTTCTGTTGAGAATCCAAGCTCAGTAGATTTTTTAGCCATCGCCTCAACTGCTTCATGGTTTGACACCATCAATATATTTGTAACTTTTTGAAAATACTTTTCTTCTTTGGGCGTTTCGGAAAAATTAATGCCCGGAAAATTTAAGTTATATTTACGGATTAAGGCTTGCACATCCCCCAGGGTTGATTTATCCGGAAAAGTCGGGCCGGAGGCGACATTTTCCATATCCCCGCCGGGGATATCTGAAAAGACCAAACCGATGACAGTGGCAGGATAGAGTAATTTTGCCAAGCCCCCGCCCTTTAGTGTTGATGTGTGTTTGCGGAGCGTGTTTAATTCATTAATATTGCCTCCGGTTTTCAGGAAAACATCATAGATAGCGATATCCCAGGCGCATTCGGTTTCAGAAGAGCAAAGCAGGCTTGACCCTCCGCCTGATACAATGCAGATAACCAGGTCATCTTTTGTAACTCCTTTTGCAACATCCATGATTTGTTGTGTTGCTATAACATTTGCCGGAGTTGGTTTCGGATGGCTGCCCTCATAAATTTTGATGTTGGGGTTTTCGCAATGAGCAGTCCGGATATCTATAGCGATACCTGATGTGATATGGGCGCTTAAAAGGTCATTGATGGCGATTATCCCGTCACAAGAGGCTTTGCCAAAACCGAATACGTAAATCTTTTTAAAAGGTTTTAAGTCAATTTTTTTATCTTTAATTGTTAAAACATTGCCGTCAAGTTTTAAGCTTGTTTTGATGATGCGTTCAGTATTGATTGCTGCCAAACCTGCTTCAGCTATTTTTAATGCAGCAGATCTTGGCTCTGATGTAGCCAGTTTAGCAAAGTTTTTAACAGTATGGTTATCCATTGACTATATTTTGGGGAGCGCCGGACAAAAATGAGTTAATATTGTCAACTGTTGTCTGTCTGATTGATTGTTCCGCTTCTTTTGTGTAGAAAGCCATGTGCGGGGTAATAATTACCTGTGGCAGGCTTATCAGCATATGGTCCTCCAGGATATTTTTGTATTTCTCCTGAGGAATGGCATTTTTACTCAGCAGTTCGATTTCTTCCTTCAACTCTTCCTCCTCTTCTAAAACATCTAAGGCAGCCCCGCTGATACGGCCGCCTGAAAGCGCTTTAAACAAAGCATCTGTTTCTACTACACCGCCTCTTGATGTATTTATCAACAGACTTCCTTGTTTGATAAGTTGCAGGTTGCTGCTGTTTAAAAGATGATGTGTTTCTTTATTGTATGGAACATGGATTGTTACAATATCGGATGACTGGAGTACTAAATCAAGTGAACAATACCGGAATTTTAAGTCATTTGCCAGGTCATGGTTGGGGAAAGTATCAAAAGCCATTATTTCCATCCCAAAACTTTTAGCAATCCGCATCACATTGCTGCCGATTTTGCCTGTTCCGATGACACCTAAAGTTTTGCCGAAAAGGTCCATACCCCGGAACCCCTCAAAGGAAAAATTCTTCTCTGTTTTTACCCTGTTTATTGCCAGGTAAGTTTTGCGGGTTAAGTTTAATATTAGTGAGAATGTAAACTCAGCAACTGTATGGGAGCCATAAGCCGGTACATTGGAAACCGGGATATTTTTCTGTTTAGCGGTGTTGACATCAATATTATCAAAGCCTGTTGAACGGGGGAAAACCGCTTTTAAGTTTGGCAGCTCATTTAAAGCGGCGGCATCAATTTTACTGCTTACAAATACCGAGATCAGGTCAAAATCTTTTGCATTGGAAATTGGGTTTGCATCTAAGGGTTCTTTGGAGAAAAAAAGGTCATGTTGGGAGAGTTTTTCTTTGAAAAAATTAATCTCTTCATCGCGTGTTATTTCAAAGAAAGCAATCTTCATCCTGAATCAATATAATACCAAACAAAGATATTATGCGTCAATAAATGTTAAAGCAATGCCTGTTTTGCCAGCCCTGCCAGTTCTGCCAATTCTGTGGATATAATCATCATAACTTTCCGGTAAATCATAATTGATAACATGGGTGACATTTTCTATATCCAGGCCCCGGGAAGCCACATCAGTGGCCAAAAGAACCTGGATTTCATTTTGTTTAAAGCGGGCCAAAGCGTGTTGTCTTTGGGATTGGCTTTTATTTCCATGAATTGCTCCTGCCTTAAAACCCCTAAAAGTTAAATTTTTATAAAGTTTTTCTATGCCATGTTTAGTCCTTCCAAAAACTAAAACTTTGTCAAAACCATCTTTAATTAAAAGATCATGGAGCAGGTTAATTTTTTTGGAAGGGTCAGTTACTTTAATAACGTCTTGGTCCACATTTTCACAAGTTTCCTGTTTTTTGACTGAGATGGTTACAGGGTTTGTAACAAATGTATTTAAAATACTTTGAGCTTTTGGCGGAATAGTAGCAGAAAAAAATAAAGATTGCCTTATTTTGGGCAAAAGAGAGATAAAATATCTTACATCGTTTATGAAACCGATATCAACCATTAAATCTACTTCATCAAGGACAATATTTGAATAATCGCCCAAATATATTAATTTTCTTTCCACCAGATCTTTTAGTCTCCCCGGAGTAGCAACGACTACTTGTGGATTTTGTCTTATGCCATAAATTTGCCTGTTCATATTTGCACCCCCGATAACCAGAGCCGAATGCAGTTTCATATTTAAGCTAAAATTTCTAAACTCTTCATTTATTTGCACCGCCAGTTCTCTGGTTGGGGCGATAATCAGTATTTTTTGATTTTGGGATATAAATATCTTATTAATTAAAGGGATTAAAAAGGCAGCGGTTTTACCGGTGCCTGTTCCGGCAAGCCCGATGACATCCCTGCCTTCTAAAATTGGCCGGATAGCCTGGTCCTGAATTGGAGTTGGCACTTTATACCCATGGTTTAAAATATTTTGTTTAAGTACTGGGACAATTTCAAAATCTTCAAAACTGTTCCGGGGAATATAATTTATGTTAACCTCCTCTAAATCGGTTTTTTTAATATATAAGTTAGGGTCAATTATAAGCTTTTGGACTTTACGCATATTACCCCTTGCCCCGCTGGAAAAACGTTTGGGGTTGTTGAGCCTGCCGCCTGGTGACGTCCTAAAACTTCTCATATAGCCTCCTCTTATGGAGGATCTGTTGTTTGTATACTGATACATATTTAGTTCTTCTGATCCTCACAAAAATGGAGGATCAGGAAGACAAAAATTTAAATTGAAAAAGAAAAAAGTTGGATTGCTCCAATGGAGCGCATTAAAAGAATGTAATCCCACTACCTATATAGTATTCTGCGTAATTTCTGCAGTAATTTGAAGGGAAGAATTTTCTAAATAGCTCAAATTCTTAAATCAAGTAATAATACCATAACACATCTGAATCCAAAAAGCAAGTCCTATAACGAAAAGGAGTTGTACGGTAGCTTGTTTTATTAGGAGTTTATATTTAGAATAAATAGCATGGGAATTTTGGCATACATTATTATCTTTACCCTAGTAGGCAGCGTGGTGTCTTTGGTTGGAGGAATACTGCTTTTAATCAAGCAAAAATTTGCTCTTTCTGTCTCCCATTATTTATCTTCATTTGCCGCAGGGGCGTTGCTTTCCGCTGCTTTTTTTGATCTGCTGCCTGAAGCTATAAAGCATATGGAGGAGTTGAAGGTGGATATGAATTTGCCACTTTGGATGTTGTTTGGCATACTGGCGTTTTTCCTTCTGGAGCGGTTTATCCATCACCACCACAATCACGCCGGTACCCCCAAAGAAGAAAAAAAATCAATCATTCCTTTGGTGGTAATCGGAGATACGCTGCATAATTTTACCGATGGTATGGCGATTGCTGCTACCTTCTTAATTAGTATTCCCTTGGGTATTGTGACATCTTTGGCAGTGGCAGCGCATGAGATTCCCCAAGAAATAGGTGATTTTGGGCTACTGCTTAACAAGGGCTTGGAAAGAAAAAAAGTGCTTTTAATCAATCTTTTTAGTTCCTTGGCAGCTTTAGCAGGAGCGGTCCTAGTTTATCTTTATCAGGCAAGTTTTGAAAAACTTCTGCCTGTTATTTTGGCTCTTACGGCAGGTTTTTTTACTTATATAGCTTTGGCAAACTTGATTCCGGAGATACATAACCAGGACGATCAAAAGATGGCTTTCTGGGAAACTGTGATGTTACTTTTGGGGGTAGTAGTGGTATATTTTGCTATTTCAACCCTGGAAGGCATCCGCTAATACTACGTCTTGCCCAAAGTCTCAACTGTTTAACTTTGGACATGGATAATTTTTAGTTCCTTTAAATCCTGTTCTTTTTTATCCCTGGCGATCAATCCAATTTCCCAATCTTCCTTTTCTTTACCCTCATCTTCTGAAACATAATTTAAAATCCCGGGTTGGTCACCCGAAACTATCCAACCTGGTAAACCCTCAAGTTTCATTACCTGAAAATCTGCTGAAGGTGTTCCCGGAGTGGATGTACCGTATTTTTGCAAAACCTCTTTTGCCTCAGTTTCCAAATCTCCTTTAGGATGGTAGAGGATCACACAGGTTCCACTGCTAAAAACCACCCAATTTTTAATCTTTGGCTCAATAACTTTTCTGTAAATATCTATAATTTGGTTAATATCCATATTAAGTTACTGATTTGTACCTGCCACAGTTTGATGTTGAGCATATTGTGTATGTATATTCTCCCAGTGTTTTAGTATAGTTTCCCAATCAAAGGGTTTGCTCAGATAATAATAGCTTGCATGCCCATCTCTTTCTAACAACATATCGTATTTGAGTGCATGCATTGAACCAACTGAGATTACATCTGGTCTTTCTTGGTCTATTTGTTGAAGTCCATATATATATCTCTTCTTACTGCGGTATAGAATGGTTGTAAATCTGGCGCTTGCGCAAATCCAAATGATTCTTCCTCATCACCCAATGCAGTATCTCTAGCTCTATCCTCTTGTATCCACTTCTTCACATCTGGATGTTCTATAGATTTAACCTCAATTCCATTGTCCAAGCACCATAGTACAAGATGTTCAGCATTATTACTCTGAAGTCTTCGTCGATAATCTTGCATACGTTGTAGTTCATCTGGTCTTGTAGGTTTTCCGCCTACTGTCCCGCTAGATTTACATTCAATCTCAGCTTCTAAGAACTCTGTCATCCATTGCAATTGTTGAGGGTCAATTTCTTGTAAGACTTTTAATTGTGGATTCTGTTGTTTAAGCTCTGCAAGTTTTTTCTTAATTGCCTCAATCTCCTCAGTGTGACCCGTATGAGCATAACCAATTATGACTGGATTATATCCATCAGTTCTCATTCTTTCGATTGGTTCTTGGGGATAAACTCCTTCGCTTAGTTTTTGGAATCTCTGCCTAAAATCTGCTGGTAGAAGATGAGGTGTATCTCCTCTATATCCAAAGAATTCAGTATGTGGAGAGTAAGTATTTATTTGTTCTTCTGTTTCAATTCTGCTTGCATCTATATCTGACATAGGTAAGTTAATTTTATCAAACTTTCTTTAACCTTTTCACAGACGCATACTTTACTATTTAAAATGATATACTTTCTTTATGGTTGAAGACAAGAAGAAGATATTGATTTTGATATTCCATCAGAGTTTTTGGGTAAAAAGTACAGTGAAAATGATTTATTGAGAGAATACTGGACTGAGGATATGGATCCAATAGAACCTGGAGAAATGGTAAAGTTACTTTCTAGGGAGGATTTTGGGGAGAAAATTGCAACTGCTATAAAACAAACCACTAAAGCAACCGCTACAAGCTTTCGGGGGAGAGAGTACGGTTTTGTCGGACTGCGGGATTTGGGCACTGAGGACAAAGAATTCCATTTAACTTCTTTATTTGAGGGTGAAGAAAGAACTATTCCACTTTGGTCTCAAGCTGATCAATACATATATGAAAATCCAGAGGAACCTTGACTAAAGGATTTGCATTCCACACTCACCCAGGTTTCCTTAAAATAGACAGGTTATTAGATGCCATGTCTGGTATGAAATCTGGTCTGAAGGTAACATTTAGCGACTTATTTTCAGAAAATGATTTAAAAGGATACATGGAAATTGCCAAATCACTAGAAAGTGGAATCTTTAAATAGAACAAGCAAGTAGTTAGGGAGTTTTAGTGGTAATTACAGATTGAGGTTTTTGGTGTTTGTAGATATGGGTTAACAGGTCAGCTGCTGTTTTTAATCCTAAAAAGAAAAATAACTGGATTTGGTTGGCAAAAAATGCCCCTAAAACTATAACTAAATGCATAGGAATAATTCTTTTGTAAGGGGCAAACATGAGCGTACCTATATTTGGTGTTTTTTGTTGATCAATAATCCTGTTATGGTAATAGGAAAAAAAGTGGTTAATAAAAAATACCAGACCCCCTAAAAAAAGATAAGTAAAATCAAAGGCTTTTGTGGATTTAAAAAAGTTAAAAATAAAAATGGCATAAATAAAATGGGAAAAACCATAATGGAATAGGAAGAAAAAAGCAGTAAAAGTTTTGGTCTGTAAAGTAGGGGAGACAGGCTGGTTATTTATGGTGAAATTTTCAGTAGAAAAGTTTTTTAAACTTAAAATCCTCAAAAACTGAAAAAATCCAATGATAATGCTTTGCATCCAGTAAACCCAAAGCACTGTTGCTACATCCCACCCCTGAACTATAGCCAGGATAATTACAATGATGTTGGAAACTATCAAGCTAATAGATGAAGAATCTGCCAGATAATTCTTATTAGATTTCATAAATCAAAAGCAATCCGGGCTAACTTGTAACTGATTAAACTTTTATTCTTGAACCAAAATACCGCGCAGCTTGCTGCGGGGATGAATGGTTCACAGAAGAACTTTCCCGAAGGGATACCCCGCAGTTTACTGCGGAGTAGTTCATTTCCAAAGGAAAGAACTTGTTCATAACCTCCTTCGGCCATACTTTGAGTATAACACCTGGAGGACTACTGCAATATTTAAGAAGCTTGAAATAAAGGTCATGCCTCTCAGCGCCTCCCAGCATCAAAAATTTTAAAAATCCTCAGGTTCCCGCTCAAACCACCCCCGGGTAGGAACACATACTAATTAACTCCTTGGAACATCGCAAATTCCTTTTACAAAACTTGACAGTTGCAAGTCTAAAATATAGGTATATAATTTTACTGTTATGACACTCAGTCCTGAAAATATGCAAACTGACCCAACAGGTAATGTCTTTTGCTATGCTCCCATGGAGGCCGATATCACCCATATGGACAAAGAGCAACTTGACAAATACATCCGCATGACTTTCATGGGAAGGACAGATACGAAGACGCTTCCCTATCCATTCTGGGGTACCTACTATGAAGCTGGATTTCTTGGAGGTAGTGACGGCCATAGTCCAGCAGGACCAAACCGTTTATTTGGAAATATCTATTCAGCTGTCGGGAGAATACAGAGGGAAGGAAAGACTAGCTTTACAGCCCAATCCAGGAATGAAGTATTTGAGTACCCTGCTGATTTTGGTTACAGATTAAGATTAGAAAAAGTTCTGACAGGTATCTTAGATGAAAGTCAAAACGTTGATGGTAATCCAACACCAGAGCAGGTGAGACTTGGTATTTTTGCTGCTGCCACTATTCAAGACATTGCTTTATCAGATGGCCCTAATAGTCCAGAACAACAGTTTGTAGGAATGCTTCAGGAAAAAGGAACAACGACAATTGGTGTAGTTCGACAAATGGTAGGAAAACTTAAGCATCCGAAATCAGAAGACAATCCATTATTTGCACGGGCGGATACGTTTTTAAGAGATCCTCGGTTTGGCTCACTTTATCAAGCAGCAATGTCCTCTTATAATCCGTTTTCCTAATCTACCTTCAGAATTGTTATACGCAAATCCCATCTCTCCTTTTGTTTTTACTCAAAACTCATACCTGCTTGGCTGTTTGCTCATAGCTGAATCCCTAATTTAGGAAAAGAATTACCTGAATTCTATCCGCCCGCTTTCTGAGCTTACTATCATAATGGGCTTCCCTCAGAATGACGAGTGGTATATACTAAATTTAGTGGTAAATTTTGCATCCAAAAGATTGTTTAGAGTATATTTTTTAGGAGAGAGTGGTGTTATACATATTTTTTTGCTGCTACTGCTTCTTTTGGGCATTGGGCTGGGGGTTTATTTAGTACAAAATAAAACTAATATTTTTCCAAAAGCTGCTTTAGAGCAACCAAGTTTGAATTGGAGTGTTGATACAGATTTTGATCCAAACAGGAATTTTTCAACAGTCTCTAAACTAAGCAGGAATATCTCTTCCGGGCTTATGGCTACACCACTGGCATTCCATAATGGAGATATATTAGCTTGCTTTATTTCTGAGGATTTAAAGACTATGGTGGCAAAATCTTCTGATGGAGGGAAAAATTGGAGTTATAACCAGGTATCAGTAAATGTGGGTGATGACCCTCACTTTTTTTGTAGTTTAGGGGTTGATAAGGATGGTTATATTCATATTGCATATGATATGCAAAATGTCCCTTTAAAATATAAAAAGTCTGATAACCCGAATGATATAAACTCTTTTTCGCCCTCCTCTATGACTGGTACAGCAGAGGATAGGGTGACTTATCCAAGCTTTCATAAATCACCAAATGGAGACCTTTATTTTTTATATAGAAATGGCGGATCCGGGACTGGAGATCTATATATTAAAAGATATGACAGTTTAAACAAGGTCTGGGAAAATTTTGCCACACCTTTGATTTTGGGAAGCAGTTCAACTCCAGCAAAAAGTCCTTATTGGGGCAACATAGTTTGGGATAAAAATGGGGATATGCATATTGCCTGGACCTTTAGGGATTCCCAGATGCAGCAAAACTCTAACCTTTATTATGCAAAATATAACCAGAGTTTAAAAAGGTGGGAGAAATCAGATGGCAGTGTCTACACTTTACCAATCACTCCTCAGACAGCTGAAGCAGTTGTTGTGCTAGATTACAGCCAGAACCTGGCAGAGTCAAATGGGATTTATATAGACTCATTTAACCATCCCCATATTGCTTATATAAAAAATGCAGCCTCGGGAAAAACTGAGGTTTTTTACACCAGCTTTAATGGTTCTTCCTGGGTGAATAAACAGGTCACAAATTTAAACCCTGACAGGGCATTTTATACCGGCTTGAATGCTCCTCAGCTTGTTGTTGATGATAAAAATAAAGTTTATATTTTTTACACTGATCCAATTGGTGAGGATCTAATTGCGCCAGGCGACCTTTATATTAGTGTCAGCCCTGATAATGGAGAAAGCTGGGATACTATAAAAACAAGTTATCCAAAAAGCCGGGGGTTTAATTATGATGTAGCAAGCTTTAGGGAGACTGGCAAGCTGTGGTTTTTATACCAGGAAACTTTAGATAAATTTGGCAACTTATTTCTTTTAGGAGGGGTTAGTCCAGAAGAGTTTGCTAATGTTTCTTCTTATGCTAATACTTCAAGCTTACTTGCTAAAAAGGGAGAAGTTAAACTTGAAAACAAATTAGTGGGGTTTTGGAAGTTTGATGAAACAGGTGGAGAAGCGTTAGATTCCAGTGGAAATAATTTAAATGGAATAACCCAGGTTGGAAGAGGGGTTTTGGGAAAGGTTTTAAATAGTTATAGTTTTGGAGGTTTTGGGTCTGTCAGGGTGGCTTCTGACCCTTTATTAAACTTTGATAAGGCAGATTTTACTGTTGAGGCCTGGATTAAGACAACTACCCCAAGTGGAATAGTGGTATCTAAGTACCAACAAGGGAGAACACCAGGATTTACCCTAGCTTTAAATAATGAAGGCAAGCTCCAGGCTCAGATTAGGGATGGTACGGGAACAGGTGATGGGCCTGATGAACTGGCTTATGTGAGCGGAGAGACTGCCTTAACAGATGATAATTGGCATCATATTGCTGCAGTTTTTGATAGAGGAGGAAGCTTAACTATTTACGTAGATGGGAGGCAAGATGCTGCAGCTTTGGATATATCAAAAATATCAGACAGCATTAGTAATACCAGAGCTTTGGTGATTGGAGCAAGGGATTCTGATCCGGAAGGGAATTATTATAAAGGTTTGATTGATGAAGTGGCGTTGGTACGGGGTGTTTTAACTCCTGAGGAGTTTAATTTTACTAAAGATTATTCTGTTAATTCTTTTATAAAACCGGATAAAGGCACTTATACAAGTTATTATAAAAAGATGGCAACCGGCTTTTACAGAGATCTGACTGTTGATACTTTACTTAACGGGGGGAGTGTTAGGGCGGTTGTTGAAACATCTACAGATAGGTTTAAAACCATCCTGGGTTCTCAAGAGATAATATTGTCAGAGGGAATAAAGGTTTATCCTTTAGCGCTGCAAGGCTCAGCAAATGGCGAAGAGGTAAGAGTGACATTTGAGCTAACGAGTTTAACAGGTGCCAGCCCGGTTATTAGATCTTTTATAGTGAGTAAAACTGTTTTAAGCAGTCCAACACCATCTTTAGACAAAAAACCGCTTGGGTTATTTAAATTTGACGATAATAAGGGAGATGTCGCTATTAATTCGGGGTCTTTAGGCAGTGTGATAGATGGCAAGCTCACAAATATTAAAAATACAGATAAATCCGGATGGACTGATTTAGGGAAGATTAACGGTGCATTAATGTTTGATGGTAATGATGACTTTGTTGACCTGGGATCAAACTCTAATTTGGCAGTAGATAGTAGTTTAACTGTTGTTTCCTGGTTTAAAACTGCAAGCAAGAAGCCAGGGTTTATTATTGATAGAAATGGGCCAGTCAGCACAAATTATAGATTAATGGTTAACCAATATGGTGCAAAAAATACAGTTGGTTCTAAATACTGCAAGGTTAATAAAGTCTGTGGAAACCTTCACTTTAGTAATGGTGTCAACTTAGTGCTGGAGAGCAAAAAAAATGTTAATGATGGAAATTGGCACCACACTGCGTTGGTGTATGATTCAACATCAAGAGCTATTTTGCTCTTTGTTGACGGAGTATTAGAGGCTGGACCAATACCAGTTGGAAAAAGTGGAAAGTTGGTTGATCTGAATAATAAAACATTTATTGGGGTAAGAGGAAATGGACAGAAAGCAACTGATGGAAATTTTGAAGGCATTTTAGATGATGTCAGAATTTATAACCAAGCCTTAAGCCAGCAGGAGATTAATAATCTTATTGGCAGTTTTTAAAATCCTACATCCGCTGGCTCACCTACAAATCTATATTGACTTAGGGTTAGGGGTGAATAATACTTAAATTAATGCCCAAAAGTTTAAACCAAAAAGGTGTAATAAACCCCCTTTTAATAATCTTCATAGTTTTAATTTGTCTTGTTGGTTTGTGGTTTTTTATTGGCCAGGCAAAATTTAGCTCCAATAACACCCCTGCAAAACAAACAAATACTCCCAAATCTGTAGCTGTTAATAAGCCTCAGGTGGATAAAACTGATAAAGATTGGATGTATAAATACTGTGCCTCTGAAGTTTTAAAGCTGCCTGAAGCTCCCTTTAAATATAAATCCAAGGAAGGCCCTACCAGAAGTGGAGCAATGGTCTGGATTAGCAAGATGTTTCCTGAAGGGACAAGGTTTGACCATCAGGTGGGATGTAGTATAGGTTATAAGTATAATGAAGCAGAGGCATATGCCTCAGTGGGAGTAGAGCACAAATTTGATATAAAATATGCAAATGAATTTAGTAAAAGCGTTGATGAACTTTTAACAGCAAAAATTGATTCTTCCTGGGGAAAAATATCCCCTTTAGATAAAAAGGTAAGTGGTGAGCCGGGCTATTCCTATGGAGGTTTCCCAATGGTGTTTAAAAGGGAAAACACTGAGTTGGGGACAGTTGAGTATATTGACATCTTTTTTGGAGGAAATGTTTTATATATAAAAATTGAGTTCTTTGTAAAATAATCCGTGAAAAAATTCATCCTATCTATATTTAAAAACCAAAAA
>JACPKP010000010.1 GCA_016186955.1 Candidatus Daviesbacteria bacterium
AAACATTGATGAGATAGGGAACACTATACCAGCAGGAAGGCCTGTCTGGACTAATACCACACCTTCAGGAGGTATAGATTCTGCCTCAAACAACTGCCAAAATTTTACCTCCTCCAACGCTTCAGACAAATCAAGCATTGGTAAAAATGACCAGAATAAATCAGGTTGGACTACAGGCTCTAACCAATCTTGTGAGCAGCAAGCCTCCATTTATTGTTTTGAGCAATAATCCTTATCCATTAATCGTTGCCCGCGGTGGTCAATGTAAAATTTCTCTGATATAATATCTTTTACAATGGAAAAATACCTTTTAAATTATCGGGTGATTGTTGAACCGGATATTAGAATAGGCACAAATGAAAAGTGCTATAGTGCATATTGCCCAACTTTGGGTATAGCTGATGATGGGGATACAGTTGATCAGGTCTTGGCAAACATTAAAGAGGGAATCCAATGTTTTGTTGAAGCACTAATTAAGGAAGGAAAAGAAGTCCCAAGTCCAGATAATCTTAATGAGGGCATTGTGAGCGGAGTGTTTGTTAAATTATCCTCAAAACCTCTGATCTCTCCTTTATGAAACTACCTTCTGGTCTTCGTCCTAAAGATATCTTAAAAAGGTTAAGAAAGATTGGTTATCAAGAAATCCATAAAGTTGGTAGTCATATTCATCTCCACCACCCAGATTGTCATAGAACTCAAGTGGCGATTCATCCAAAGCCTATAGCTAAAGGAACTTTAAAGGCAATCCTTAATCAAACTGAGTTAACTTCAGAACAACTTAAGAAATTAGCAAAGTGATACATACGAGTTTAATTGTTGTAATTAATCCCAGTTACGAAATTACTTTAACTTGATATTAGGCACAAAAAATGGGTAGTATGAATATGTAAAGGATTCATAACCACCCATTTTATGTTTAGTCTATCACAAGTAAATGATGAGAATCTACTCCAAACCATCTGTTTCTTTGATGACTTGATTAAGCTGATATTTCCTGATTCTGGCGCTCAGGTAGGGAGAAAAAGAACAATATCTTTATCTGAAGCAGCAGCAATCTGTTTGATTAAAGCAAACTATGGAGTAGTACAGTTAAAACAACTCCATAGGCTCCTAACTGATAGATTTTCAGATGAATTTAAGCTTCCCTGTTATAAAAACTTTGTGACTACCATGAATATTTCTACACCAGCTCTTTTGGTTTTAATCCAAATTGTGCTCTCAACAAGAAACAAAAATGCAGGAATCATTAAACTGACTGATTTAACTCCTATCCCAGTATGCAAAAATATCAGGATATCTTCACATAAGGTGATGAAAAGATTAGCCACCAGGTACAAAACTACCACAGGATATTTCTATGGATTAAAACTTCATGTTGTAACTGATGAGCATGGCAATCTTCTGAAACTGATGTTTACCACAGGCAATGTGGATGACAGGAAAGCTTTAGATAAATTCCTGGATATATTACAAGACAGCCTCATTATTGCTGATGCAGGTTATATCTCAAAAATGCTCTCTCAAAAAGCAAGAAAGAGAATGAACTTACTCCTTACCTGTAGCAGAAATACAATGAAAAAGCTCATTACTCCATTCCATCTCTTCCTTTTAAACAAAAGGATTAATGTGGAACATCTTTTTAGCCTGCTTAAGGATAGATTCGGACTGATTATTTCACTGCCCAGATCTGAACTTGGATATCTTGCCCATTACATCAGAGTATTATTTGCCTACCTTTTTATGCCTAACATTTCGTAATTCGCATTAATTAATACTAATCCATAGATGTTTAACCGGGGTTGACAAAAGTTAGGATATATGTTCAGATTAATTTAATGCTACAAAAAACTGCCTTTAGGATCATTAGTTTTTTTGGATCACTGCTGGCATATCTTCTGGTTGCCACTCAAGCTTTTGCGGATACTATCGCAATTTCACCCCCGCCAGGTTCAATTCCTTCCGATATAGACCCGTCAAACATACCCAATCTGATTATAAAACTGCTTTTTGGGCTGGCCATATTTTTGTTTATAGCCTATATGATGTATGGAGGAATAAAGTGGATTACTTCAAGAGGAGACAGAGAGGCGGTGGAGTCTGCACGCAAACATTTAACTGCAGCCGTTATTGGGCTGATAATTGTAGCAGGCACATTTCTGATCCTGCAGCTTCTGTTTGGACTTTTCGGCGCAGAAAACCCACTACAGCGGGGCTTTGAACTTCCAAGCCTCAAATAATTTTCCGGTTCTAAATGGGTTGACAGATTGGATAAATAACTTCAATATGGAACTAGTGGATAATTTAGCCCTTTTTTTCCAGAATAAACAAAACTTAATAAATATCCTGGTATTGGCAATTTTAATCCTGGGTTTGCCGGTAGGGGTGAATTTAATCAAACAGCAACAGGTGATTAGGTCAATGGCAGTGACCCAACCCATTCAGGTGGTTGAAGGAAGGTGTGTGACAGAAAGAGGGGGTAAACGGGTTTTAATATGTGAAGATGTGCCGTTAAAACTCATATCACCGCTTGGCGGCAGTGATATGACACCTACTCCCCCGGGTGGAGGTACAACAGTACCCACCCCTACCCCAGGCCAACCAGGTCCGGTCGTTAATATCAGAAATTTTAACAACAATATTCAGGCTGCCATGGATTCAATAAAGGCTACGGGAGGTGCGGTTTATGTACCCTCAGGGACATATACAATTACCGAAAAAATCAGGCTTTTTTCGAACACGATTCTGTTTGGTGATGGGATTGACAAAACAATATTACAACTTGATAGTGCACTCTTGACCGACCCGGATGGAATTCTAGCAAATGATACTAACTACGGCCATCAGAACATTGTAATTAGGGACATAACCTTCAGGGGATTATTTAAGGAATCCGGGATACTCAATTGTTGTGCTGGAATCAAACTGAGACAATTGGACGGAGGTTTCCTGGATAATATTAAAGTTGAGGGGTTTTCCTGGCATGGTATTTGGCTTGCTTATAAGAAGCAAACAACGGGAAACTTAGATGCAGTTGAACATGTTAGGATTTCAAATTGCCAGATTTTAAATAATAAAGGTTCTGGAATAGCAATTGATTCACCACAAAGCAATAATATTGTTGACCACTGTGTTTTTAGCGGTAATAACCTCGGTACCGGCGGAGATAAAAATGGTGGAGCGGCGGTAAACCTGTTTATGGACGAAGACGGTTTGGTTACTAAAAATAAGATATTAAACAATACAATAACCAGTAACTTTTCAAAAGGGATCAGTGTTGTTGCCAGAAATAATATTACAGCGATTCAAACAACCAAAATTTTAAACAATGCAATTTGTAATAATACTGTTGAAAACAACGGAAAGGAGGGAATAGCGGATGGTAATAGTGAGGAAAACAAATATATCGCCAATAAAATAAACAACAACAACGACAAAAGGGACGGTAAAGTGCAAACAGGCAATATACAATTTTGGGATTTTTCAATCCTTGATTGGTTTACAACAACACCGGGCTCAAGTTTAAATATGACGGAAGATGAAAGGCCCGAAGCTACAAATCCTGATTGTAATATCCCCCCGGCTTTACAAAACATACCTTCTGCTCCACCCAAGCCGGCGGTTTCTTTTGAAAAAAAGAACAACGATTTTAATTTAATAAAAGAGGTTTTTGCAAAAGACCAAAAAACCCCAAAGCCCACCCAAACACCAAAGCCTACTAAAACACCAAAAGGCAGTGCAACCAGTGTACCCACAACAACACCTACACCCTCTCAAACATCATCACCAACACCTGTGGTATCTCCAACACCCACACCACAACCACTGCTGAAAACAGTCTCTTTTAAAGTAGCGGAATCAGTAAGCGGGTTGGCTACAGCGCAAAGCATCCCCTACGAAGTAGAACCTATGATATTTAATTATATACTCAAAGACAAAAATCCCGGATTTAAACAATTCTGGGTGGAATTTACAGGTTCCAATGGTCAGAAGGTTAAATCTTCTATAAATATTGAGCTTGTTGAAAAAGACCCTGAAATAACTAATGTTTCTTGCAGGCTTGATATCAGTCAGGAAAAAGTGGTTTTTGATATTGGAGGAAAAAGGTTTGGCCTGGGGAATAAAACAAGACAGGCGTTAGCCAACGGGTTAGACCTGCGCGTCCTTTCTTGGAGCCAAGAAAAAATTACAGCGATTCACCAGTCTTCTTCCCGCGCTGGTCAAAACCAGCTTTATTTTATAGAACTAATCAGGGATGATGGCCAGGTTTCTGAACCGCTGCCGTGTGAGATAAACACAGTGAAGATATCTTTAGGCGCTAAAACTTTTTGCAGGGAGTCCGGTAAATTTGATGTTACAGGTGTTGAGGTAATATTTATTGATGCAGATGGCAAGAAGACCCAGGAGACCGCTACAATCACCAAAGATGGTTTAATCCAAAATTTAAAGACTATACTTGAAGCCGGAAAACAGTATACTGTTTATATAAAAGCTCCGGCAGGATTGCGCCGCTCAGGGTCTTTTATCGCATCGGAAGGAACCACGGTACTGATGTCTGATATGGAAAGCAGTTTCATCTTGCCGGTGGGTGATATCTTCCCGGTAGATGGCGGGGATGGTGTCATCAACAGCGCAGATAAAGCAGAGCTAAACCGGGAATGGGGGCAAAGTAAGTCTTCAAGCGCTTTAAGGATAGGGGATTTTAACAGGGACAAGCGTGTCAACTCATTTGATTGGGCCTGTATGAGGTATGATTTTGGGAGCAGGGATGAACAAGCCCCTTAATATTATGGATAATAAACTAAATAGCGTTGATAAAAACACAGCAATAACGGAACCGGCACAAAACATATTTGTTCAAAGTAAAAAATGGCAGATCTTTAAAATTGTTTTCCTGCTTTTGGTGTTTATTGTGGCAGCAGAGATTATTTGGGCTGCCCGGACTTTATTTACGCCGGTTTCCAAAATTCAAGTCAATGAAATTGAACCGCTGTCTGCTGCCAGGATCATTTTAGACAGTGATAAATATGAGTTCCAAAAAGGGGATACTGTAGGGGTCAAGGTTAAAATAGCGACAGGAGGCAGGCAAGTTGACAGTATTGACCTTGTTTTGCATTTTGACCCCAAAATTTTAGAGGCAAAAACAGAGGCAGCTTTTTCTAAGGGGCAAATTTTCAAGGATTATCCTTTTGTAGATATTGCTAAAGAAAACGGGATAATCAGAGTCTCAGCGTTGACCCCGCCAAACCAGAATGGATTTATTGGCATAGGGTATTTTGGCACCCTCAATTTTAAAGCAGTAGGAACCGGGCAGAGTATGGTGAGCATTGAATTTAAAAAAGGTGCAACAGTCGATTCTAATGTGATAGAGACGGGTACAACAAAAGATATACTGGAAAATGTCTATGACCTCAATTTTGCAGTTGGGGAGAATTTGATGGTTGGACAAAACAGTAATCCTAAGGTTTGTGACGGGTATACCCAATATTGCCAGGATGTGTCAGGGAAAACAGGGACACAAACCTGCAGCAGCGGGGTTTTAGAAAACAGCTCCTGTGTTTTCGACCCTAAGTTGACCTCTTCCTGTACTCCGTGTAAAAGCGTTGCAATAAATAAGTGACTAGGCTCAAATTTAATGGATGTATCTTGAACTTGGGGTCCTCAATTGGTAACCTTATCTTATGCAGGAAGTATTTGCCCAGTGTCCGGGGCCTGATTGCCCTCCCGGCAGTCCGCCAAGGCTGACAATCATTTCCTATTTTCTCTCGAATATCATCAGCTTTGCGCTGCTTTTGGCAGGGATTGTTGCAGTCTATTTTATCATTATCTCCGGGATTAAACTTATCACTTCCGGGGGGGATCAGATTAAAGTGCATGAAGCCAAGCAGTCAATAACCTATGCTTTGGTAGGGCTAATAATCATTCTACTCTCTTTTACCATCATCAAGGTATTTTCAGTAGTAACAGGAGTGGATTGCAATGTATTGGGGGTAGCATGCTAAGGAAAGTCAAAAGTCAAAAGTCAAAAGTCAAAAATATTGTAATCTTGCACTATGTTCGAAGTGTGCTATTTGTATTATTTTTTTCGCTTTTCGTTTTGCGATTTACGTTCCCTGTTTCTGTTTTTGCTGCATGCAATCCTGATACAGAAACTGAAACAGATTTTGGTTGTTTTTCTAAAACAGACCCGTTAGGTTTTACCACAAAATTATATGAAATCGGGTTAGGGCTGATTGGAGGCGTTGCATTGGTTGCGATAGTATTCGGGGGTTTTTTAATACTATCTTCTAAGGGTGACCAAAACCAATTAAAAAGAGGTAAAAGTTACATAGTTTCTGCAATTGTGGGGCTTGTTCTGGCTATTGCAGGGTTTAGTATATACAGGATTATTGCAGCAAATGTCATAAAAATACCAGGGTTCCAATGAAAAAATTACTGCTTGTATTATTTTTTTCACTCTGCGTTTTTACTTTTGCACTTCCTTATTCTGTATATGCCCAACCTGTCCCGGCTCCTCCGGCAGCAATATCAAGCGGGCAGTGGCAGGTTGACAAAGAGGTGACTTTTACCGGAAAAGTGGCGGCCCGCTCCAGGGATGTATTAAACTGGGTGATCAGGAATTATGAATGGTCTAAAGTGACAATAACCCCTAACCCTTTTAATGCAATCTGGCTTAAACTTAGCACCCTGGCTTACTCACTCCTGGCCCTTTTTATTTTAGCTGCAGCATTTTTACTGATTATTACCAGGGGGGAGAGTATTACTGTCAGGCGTTTTATCCCGAGATTCGTCCTGGTGCTCGTGCTTGTTTATCTGTCATTTGCTTTGGTCCAGTTCCTCTATCAGATAGCAGATTTAATACAGGGTTTTTTCCTGAATAAACCTAATAACGGGGGGATAATTCAGGCAGCAGATTTACTGAATGTTTCCTGGGATTATGATAAGTTTATCGGGTTCCGGAGATTTAGCCCTGACGGGGAATTTGATGAATCGGCAATAATTTCCCTGCTGTTGACCAAACTTACTGCTGCCACCTACTATGCAATGTTTGTAATTTTAATTATCAGGAAAGTGATACTTTGGTTTTTATTGGTGGTGTCTCCTATTTTCCCCCTACTTTTATTTTTTTCGCCGGTCCGTAATACCGCTAAGATTTGGGTAGGTGAGTTTTTCAGGTGGGTTTTATACGGCCCGCTGTTTGCAATTTTTCTGGCAGGGTTGGTGGCTCTTTGGAGTAATGGGATTGGAATCCCCCTTGATTTAAACATTCCCTGTAAAGATTTTTCTAAAAACGAAATTGTTTATCCAACTTCGACAAACATTCTGCTGGGAGGACCTTGCCAGCAGCTTGCTCCGGAACCGCTAAGCTCAGTAAAAAACGTAGACCAGCTTAATAATTTAAACTTTCAAGATACCTTCATCCAATATCTGGTAGCTTTGCTGATGTTGTGGATGGTTATAATTGTGCCGTTTATCCTGCTTAAGATTTTTCTTGATTACCTCAACACAATTTCATTGCAGGATAATAATTTGGTCAAATATGTACTTAATGCGGCAAGGCCTCAAAGGCCGGGTCCTGCGCCTGTTAACCCGCCGGTTAAACCTTCTCCCATGCCTCCTGTCTTTCCTCCCTCATCAACTCCGCCAAGCTCTGGTTATACAGGTTTCGCCCGTGCAATATCCAAAACAACAGGTTTAGCCAGAGAGATACCGCGGGCTATTGAAAGAGGAATGTATGAGAACCGTCAGGCCCTCACGGAAGCTTTAAGGACTGCTAATTTGAGTATTCCTAACTTGAGGGATGTAGCAAAACTAGATAGCTCATTTATTTCCGGCAATATTATTGCCCGCGAACAAGCCCATAAATTAACAGAAAGCTTAAAACGGGTCAGCGGCGCCAGTACCCTGACAACACCTATGGAGAAAGAACAGTTTATAAAAATAAAAAACAACCTTGTGCAAGAAGCAGGGAAAGGGAACCCTCTGGCATCATCAATTATTGAGGCCACAAAACCGGCAGCCCAGGCAACGCTTCCGGTGGTTAACAGGGTCCAGACAGTAAATATTGAAGATTATGAAGAGATCAAAAAAACATGGGAAGAGAATTATAAAACATTAGAACCGCCTGCTGATGAAAACGGTAACCCAAGGAGCAGAAAGCAATGGCTCAAAGACGAAGTAACCAAAATTCCGGCTGCAATTGAATTTTTAGCATCACTTGATCCTGAGCAACAAAGACAGGGTAAAGAGATGGTATCCAAGATACTACCCTTCCTTTTATTAGGTGGTTTCTCAAAAGAGGAAGTTACAGCATACCTTAAGGCAAAACTGACTGCTGCAAAAAATCAGCTGAGTGAAGAAGAAAAAATTGAGGGGGAGGAATTTGTAGAGATAGAGGCAAAAAAAGAAGAAAAACCAAAAACCATGGAAACTGAAGCAGCAATACCTACAGAAGAAAAAAATCTTTTAGGGGAGCAGGTCCCGAAAATATTCCCTGACCAGAGTCACGACAAACCTGTAGAGACAATAAAAATAGAAGAGAAGAGCGATGATACAAGCAGTACTTGACAAGAAGCGCTAATTTGTTGTATAAATCTTTACGGATAATCTGCTCAAGCTTTTTAAGCTCAAATTCACAACTAATATCTTAATATGCCGGTAAGTAAACTTAAAAAACCAGTTGTTGAAAATAAAAAAACCCTTAAACCCCTCATGGGTTATGTGCTGGTTGAACCGTCAGAAGCAGACACCAGGACAGCTTCCGGTTTATATCTTCCGGAAACAGCCCAGGAAAAACCGGCCCAAGGAAAAGTGATGGCTTGTGGGACAGATATGGTTTTGGAAAACGGGAAAGTTGTCTCCTGTCCGGTCAAAGTTGGGGATCTAGTGGTTTACAAAAAATGGGGCGGGGATGAGATAAAGCTTAATGGTGTTGAATATAAATTAGTAAAATTTGATGATTTAATGGCAATATTGGAGTAATGGCTGAGAGGCTTAAAAAAAGAAGGTTTAATGAGGTTGGGAAAAGGCTTGAAAGTGAGCGGGTCAGGCTGGAAGGGTTAACGCCTGATGAAAAAAAGTTTGCGGAAGCAGTTTGGATGCCGACTAAGATGAAAGTGTTATTTCTGGAATTCGGATTAGGGGTTTTGGAGATGGCAGCTGGAAAAAAAGATGAGATTAGTGTTAAAATACCGCATGCAGGAAAGTTTGAGTTTAAATTGACAGAAAAGAAAGAGGAGAAGAAATGATAGAAATAAATAGAGAAAGATTGGAAACATTAGAGCAAAAAGAAATAAGAAGTTTGCGTTCGTTACTGGATGCCCATTACGAACACCCGGTAGATCCAGAAAAATTTGAGGTATTGTTTAAAGAATGGGATAAAGTATCGCATGAACTTTATATGGAATTGGCTTCTCAAAGTAGAGGGTTGGATTATTTAATGTCTTGTTATGAGATTGTCAAAACGGTTAATACTGAGCGACCAAAAATAACTTATCCACAGCAAGAACCAGGAGTAGATTACTAATATGGCAAAAATATTGAAATTTGACAGCGAAGCGAGGGAAAAACTTTTAAAAGGTATAAATACCTTAACTGATGCTGTTGCATCAACACTTGGGCCTAAGGGTAGGAATGTTGCTTTGGATAAAAAATGGGGGGCTCCCCAGGTTGTCCATGACGGGGTGACAGTGGCAAAAGAGATTGACCTGGAGGATCCGTTTGAAAATATGGGGGCGCAGCTTTTAAAAGAGGCAGCTTCTAAAACCAATGATGTGGCAGGAGACGGCACCACCACTGCGACAGTTTTGGCACAGGCGATGGTTTCTGAAGGATTGAAAAATATCCAGGCCGGTGCCAACCCGATGATACTTAGAAAAGGGATCGACCAGGCGGTTGATGTTTTGGTAGGTGAACTTAAAAAAATGAGCAAAAAGCTGACCACCCCGGAAGAGATTACCCAGGTTGCAACAATTTCCGCCCAGGATGAGGAGATCGGCAAGTTGATCTCTGAATCAATCGCCCAAGTTGGCAAAGACGGGGTAATTACTGTTGAAGAGGGTAAGACTTTGGAGATGAGTGTTGATTACAAAGAGGGGATGGAGTTTGATAAAGGGTTTGCCTCCCCTTATTTTGTGACAGATACCGATAAAATGGAGGCTTCCCTGGAAGATGCATATATTTTAATAACAGATAAAAAGATCTCCAATATGGCAGAGCTTCTGCCGTTTTTAGAAAAATTTGTCCAGGTCTCTAAAAATTTGGTGATTATTGCCGATGAAGTTGAAGGGGAGGCGTTGGCAACACTGGTGGTAAATAAGTTAAGGGGGACATTTAATGTTTTGGCAGTAGGCGCCCCGGGCTTTGGGGACAGAAGGAAAGCAATGCTGGATGACATCGCAATTTTGACCGGCGGGACAGTTATCTCAGAAGATACCGGCAGGAAATTTGAATCCATAGAGATGGATGATTTAGGCAGGGCAGCCAGGGTAACTTCAGATAAAGACAATACGCTGATAGTTGACGGTAAGGGAACAAAATCAAAAATTGACTCAAGAATTTCCCAGATAAGAAAAGAGATAGAAGTAACAGACAGCGAGTTTGATAAAGAAAAACTACAGGAAAGGTTGGCAAAATTAACAGGCGGTGTGGCTGTAATTAATGTGGGTGCTGCCACGGAAGTTGAAATGAAGGAGAAAAAAGAGAGGGTTTCAGATGCAGTCGCGGCAACCAAGGCAGCGATTGAGGAAGGGATAGTTCCGGGTGGGGAGGTGGCGCTGCTCCGTATCGGCAAAGCTTTGGACGTCTTAAAACTTGAGGGTGAAGAAAGGGTTGGGGTGGAAATGGTTAAAAAAGCCTTGCAGCAGCCATTTAATAAGTTAATGGAAAATGCAGGTTTGAATGCAGGGATGATGTTGTCTGAGGTTTCCAAAGCTGCTGCAACTTTTGGGGTGGATGTGACAGACGGAAAAGTGAAAGATCTGGTAAAAGCCGGGGTTATAGACCCGGTAAAAGTAACACGTTCTGCTTTGCAAAATGCTGCGTCAGTGGCAATTATGGTTATGACCACCAATGTTTTAGTTACAGATGCACCTGAAAAAAATGCTCCGGCAATGCCGGGAATGCCTGGCGGGATGGGAGGCATGGGTGGCGGAATGGGCGACTACTAAGAGGCTAAAAGCATATCGCTGTATGATTTGGAAAGCAGGTCTGATTTTTTAATCCCCAACAACGTTAAGTAATATTGGCATTGCTCCATCAATTTTTTTCTTCCCAAAGAACCATCTTTATCAATGGCCTCTATCTCTACAAAAGATCCTAAAGCTTTCACCTGGTCAATGTGAAATTTTACATTTTCAATAAAGAAGATATCCATGAATTTATCAACTACGGCCAAAACCTCTAAACTTTTAATGAGAATTTCTCTTAAGTTTTGATTTGGGGGGATAGATAAGAGCGTGATATTAGATTGTTTTGGGCCTGGTTGATCCTCCCGCTCGTAATAAATTAAGAAGTTCTCAATATTGCCTTCCCGCAACTTTAACCTACCTTTAGGGACGCTAAAGTAAGTATCTATTTGATGATCAGTACCCAACAATCTTGCATTTTCAGACTGTAAAATTTTTTTAATTTTATCAGGATCAGTACATTTTGCTTTGATCTCTATATTGATATGAGGCATTATGCAAGTATACCAATTCTTCACCATTGTGAACTTTTGGTATAAGTTTAAACTTTTTCTTTTGTCTGACAAGAACTTATCTTTTCCAAATAGTGTAATTAGCGCTTAGGACAACTACATATTAATTTTAACATGCCTTATCTGGTATAATCTCAAAACTAATGCAAGAGATTCAAAAAGAGGTAGATAGGTGGGTTACTCAATATAAAATCGGCTACTTTAAACCGTTAGAGATAATCGCCAGTTTGGCCGAGGAGGTTGGTGAATTAGCTAGGGAAGTAAATCACAGATTTGGCCCAAAAAAGAAAAAACCGGAAGAAGAAACCCAGGAAATTGGAGATGAAATTGCCGATATTATTTTTACCCTAACCTGTTTAGCTAATTCACTGGAGATAGATTTAGATAAACATTTTAAGAGGGTTATGGATAAGTATTACGGGCGGGATAAAGACAGATGGGAACGGAAATAATGGCTGAAATTTATTATCCCAGGTTTAAAACCAGGGAAGTAAGAGTTGGGGATGTGACTCTTGGTGGGGATAACCCGGTTGTTGTCCAGTCAATGGTGACTGAAGAGACAAAAAATGTTGCCGGTGTAGTAAGTCAGGTAATTAATTTATACAGGGCCGGTGCAGGAATTGTCAGGGTGACAGTGCCAACACTGAATGATTTAAACTATCTCAGGGAGATTAAAGAGCAACTTAAAAGTTTTCAACTGCCTGTTGGTTTATCAGCCGATGTCCATCATCAAGGAAGCAGAATCGCAACAGAGGCTGCAAAATATGCTGATAAAGTAAGGATAAACCCTGGGCTTTTTGTTGACCATGGAGTTTTTGAAGGTTTTAAAGAAGACTATACAGAGGATGATGTTGACCAAAGAGTTGAAGCAATTGACAAAGCACTAAAACCGGTAATAATCTCTTGTAAAGAAAACGGGACTGCCATAAGGATTGGAGTAAACCATGGAAGCCTGTCTAATAGGATGAAGGTTTTATATGGTGATACACCGGACGGGATGGTTGAATCCGCAATGGAGTACATAAAAATTTGCAAGAGATATAGATTTGATGATTTAATCATTTCCCTTAAAGCAAGCAATGTGCCAATAATGGTGGAAGCAAATAGGCTGCTTATAAAAAGGATGAAACACAAAAGGATGCATTATCCCATACATCTTGGAGTGACTGAAGCAGGAGATGGACAATATGCCCGGATTAAAAGCGCCAGCGGAATTGCTACCCTACTTATGGAGGGGATAGGCGATACCATCAGAGTTTCTTTGTCAGAAGATCCGGTAAAAGAGATACCGGTGTGTTTTAGTATCTTACAGGCTACAAGACGGCTGATTACAGAAACTGAATATATCGCCTGCCCATCTTGCGGGAGGACAAAGTTTAACTTACCTTCCGTGCTTACCGAAGTTAAACAGTATACGAGCCATTTGAAAAACTTAACAATTGCGGTGATGGGTTGTATTGTCAATGGCCCGGGTGAGATGGCAGACAGTGATTATGGTTATGTCGGGGAGGGTGGAGGAAAAATTACTTTGTATAGAAAAAAAGAGATTGTCAAAAGAGGAATTCCGCAGGAGAGTGGGCTTGATGAGCTAATTAATTTACTCAAACAGGATGGCGTTTGGAGAGAGCCGTAAGGGCAATATCTGTCCGGTAATGTAGGCCAATTTCAGGAATCCTAACCTCTTTTAATGCCCCATATGCTTTTGTCCTGGCCGCCCAAATATCATCTCCTTCTCCTACAACATAGAATAAACGGGAAGGTTTTTTTGGAGTAAAATAATGCCCGTCAACGATCTTCAATCCTCCTCCGTAAAATCTAATTTCTTCCAACTCTATTGCCTGGTCAATCCCGAAAATTTCTTTGTTGGTATAGGTTAAATCAGGTCCGGGATAACCCCTGGTGACTCCGGCGATGACAACCCGGGTTAAATTATCCGTTTCTATTTTCAAATTTTTTAAATCTTTGTTTAAAACTGCCATCCCGAGTTTGCAGAAATCATTTTTAATACCTGGGATAATGCTTTGGGCTTCCGGGTCTCCCCAGCGGGCATTAAATTCAATAACATAGGGAGTTTGTTTCCCTGCTTTTCCGACCACCATACCTCCCAAATACAGGATACCCCGGTAAGGTTTTTTAAGTTTCCGTAGATGACTGAAAGTTTTATCAAAAATTTCTTCAACTTTGCCTAATGTCTCTTTGTTGAGGTTAGGGTGGGGACTGATACAACCCATACCTCCGGTATTTTCCCCCTCGTCAAAATTATTGGCTCTTTTGTGGTCTTTAGCCGTACCCAGGATTTGAAAATTAAAACCATCAGATAAGGCAAAAGCTGAAAATTCTTCACCCGGTGTGCCGTCGTCATTTTTGAGCCATTCTTCAACAAGATAAGTTTTTCCGGCCTGACCGAACCTTTTCATTTTTAAAATTGCCTCGATTGCCTGGTTTTTATTTCTTGCCGGCAGCGCCCCCTTGCCTTCACAAAGGCCGGAAGCTTTTATAAAATAATCCTGGTTTGGGTTGTCAAGAATATAATTTATACCGTTTTTCCCGCTGCTGAATACTTTAAACTTGGGTTGTGGTATATCCAGTTTTGACAGCAGCCTTCTTGAATATGCTTTGTCCCATTCAAGTTTCCCTGCTTGTTGGGTTGGCCCAAGTACCGGAATTTCTGCTTCGGCAAGACTGTCAACAAGTCCGGCAGCTATGGCGTTATCCTGACTGACAACAACCAGGGATGGTTTCATTTGTCCGCAAATTTTTGTTATAGCAGTGACATCCGTAGTTTTTAGCGCCGGAAAAATTTCGACCTCCTTGTTTGTTGTTTTGTATAAAATCCAATCATTGCCGGGGATGGCGATCAGTTTGTTGACCAAAGGGCTTTGGGCATATTTTTCTGCCTGGACAGAACCCCTGCCTCCGCCATCAACTATCACAACAATTTCTTTCATGCAATCCATTATTAAAAAAACATTCGGTTTAGTGCAAGTAGTGTTTTTGTTGTATGATGGGATAAATGGGTAAACCTACCTACAGCGAAGGCGCTAGCGCTAAACAAAAAAGATCTTTTGCCCCTCTTCTGGCTGAGGATGAGGAATTGATCCTAGCAACAGGTTTTGGTAAGAATTACATCCGCCACAGATGGGTGCTTTATTTTACTATACTTTGGGTAGTTTTTCTCTTACTTGGGTTTGGTGTAGCCTATCTTCTTAAAACTGCACCTGGCTATGGACTTATCGGAGGGACAGTTTTAGCAATAATTGGCGCATACATCAAAACCACTTGGACTTATCATGCACACCGGTATCTTCTTACCACCAGAAGGGTGATTATCAAGAATGGACTGTTTTCCGTGAAACTGACATCTGCGCTGTATGATAAAATTACACATATCGAAGTTGACCAAAGCCTTTATGACAGGATCATTTTCCGCCATGGATCTGTTATTATCAATACCGCAGGGATGAACAAAGGGGAGATCAGGTTGGGCTTTGTGGATGCCCCGATTGAATTTAAAAATCTCTTGGAACGGTTGATTAACCGCGAAAGGGAACAGTTTGGCCGCGTAACAGGGCCGGTTGTGGCAGT
This sequence comes from Candidatus Daviesbacteria bacterium, assembly GCA_016186955.1. Classification (GTDB taxonomy): domain Bacteria; phylum Patescibacteriota; class Microgenomatia; order Daviesbacterales; family UBA10151; genus JACPKP01. Next base: position 15,281 of record JACPKP010000010.1, read on the forward strand.
AGAAGGTGAGGTTATTGAATAATTTACAGGCTTAGACGGAGTTCTTTCTTAAAATCTACAGGTTTTGTTGCATCAGCTTTTTCGGCAATAGGTTCTGTGTTGGCTACCTGTTTAAAATCTGCAGCGACGGGGATTTCCCTGATTGGGGGAAGAACTGTTTGCGGGTCTATATTGTGGCTTTCTTTGCTTATTTCTAAATGGGTATGTGGGCCGGAAGTATGCCCTGTTAAACCAACTGTTCCCAAAATATCATCTTTTTCTACGCTCTGGTCTTTCTGAACGTAGATATTACCCATGTGGGCATAAAGCGACTTATACCCGTAACCATGGTCTACAGCTACATTAAGGCCCAGTCCCCAAAAATTAAAGCCGGTGTTTGTAACAGTTCCCGGAGCAATTGTTTTGATAGGCATACCTAAACCCGTTGCAAGGTCTACCCCTGGATGATAAAAGCTAAACTTGGTGGTGATATAACCCAGATGGGGTAACTGGAATTCGAAAGGTAAATTTTCAGCGGCGACTGATTGTATCTGCTCTGTTTGTGCCCGTGCAACACCTTTTTTAATCGGGGGGATACTCAAAGATGGTTGATAATCCATCAAAAAGGCTATCAAAATTACCAAAAATGCTGCTTTGGAAGAAAGCCTTGGGAAGTTAGACAGAAGAGGCAGTTTTACCCGCCTGTTGAACAGGCGCATAACTGGTTGTCTTTTTAACATCAAATCCCGCCTAAAGTCTGTTTTTCCAAATTGAACCTGGATTCTACAGGGGCGGGACAAATATGAATGCTACCAAACCTAAGTTCAAAAGTCAAATCTTACACAATCTTTACTGGTTAAAAGTTGTTTTTCTTACACAGTCTTGTTGTGGACGTAATATAATGATTATGAATGCGTAAAGTAATTTTTATTATTTTGTTCTTTTTGAGTTTGGTCACACTTAGTATTCGGTTTGGAGCAGAACCATTAGTAAAGATGTTTAAACTTGAACCAAGAGCCGGCCTAAGGGTGGAGTCAAACATTAAGGCTAAAGTTCATATCTGTAACAAGTCTAATAATTGCCCAGCAGAAGGTAGCGAGGTAGGAAATACGCCATATCAGGATGAAAATTTAGCTGAAGGGGAATATCTAGTAGGGTTGAAAGCGGACCAGATTGAAACAACAGATACGCAAGCCAGCGCTTCAGCAAGGATTTGGCAAGGCTACGTTAAATTAAACAAAGGCACGCTTTCGGTTATCAACCGTGAGTTGGGTAATAGTCCTGCTGTTTCTGCCGGGGAGGTTGTCACTTTGGATACAGGCAATGGCATAACAATTATTTCTATCCCTAACTCTGCCGACGTGATTGTAGACGGAAAAAATATAGGCAGGACTCCGCTGACTGTTACAGATCAGCCTGCAGGGGAACACCAATTTGTTATTGCCAAGGAAGGTTATTTGAAAAGAAGTGTCAGGGTAAATAGTGTTGAAGGTTATAACCTGACAATTAATGTAGATTTATCACTGGCTGAAGCAGATTTAACCAAGATAACCACCACTCCGATTTCTGCCACAGCACAGGTAGTAGTCAGAAAAACCCCAACAGGGTTTTTAAGGGTTAGAAGCGCACCTTCAATTAACGGACAAGAGATAGCAAGAGCAAAACCTGGGGATGTTTTAATTTTGCTTGAGGAATTGCCTGCATGGGACAGGGTCAGGTTGCCTGACGGTAAAGAGGGTTATGTTTCCTTAAGTTATGTTGAAAAGAAAAAATAATTATGTAATACTACGGGGTGAAAGTTGATTTTATGCAAAGATTGGAACGCATTACAAATATACCCAAAAGATATGAAAAACTGCCGGAAAATACCTTGTATGATGTGATAGGGTTCAGGCATGAAAACGCTGAAAAAGCAGCCGAAGCCTTTGCAGATAAAAACTCCTGCGTATATGGGAGGATTGCCCACCCCAATACCAATGCTTTAGCTCAAATTTACCGCGACCTTGAAGGTGGTGAAGATGCAGTCATCCTGTCTTCAGGTATGGCTGCCACAACAACCTTAGTGTTGGCTTTGTGCACAAGCGGTGACTATATAGTCTCTTCAAACAGGATTTATGGCGGAACATACACTTTGTTTGAAAAGTTCCTGCCCGCAAAAAATAATATATATACGGAATTTGTCAGTGAACCCGACAACTTTGCCTCATGGGAGAGTGTTAGAGATTTACATGATAAACCGCCAAAGCTATTTTTTCTGGAAACCCCCGGTAACCCGCTGCTTGGCGTTTATGATATTGGAGAGATTGCTAAGTTAGCCCATTCGTATGGGGCTCCCCTAGTTGTTGATAACACTATGGGTTTGGGGATACAGAAGCCTCTTGAGCTTGGAGCAGATGTATCTCTCTCGTCCCTGACAAAAGTTGCCACCAGGGGTAAAAAGACGGGCGGGGTGATAATCGGCTCTAAACAATTGATTGAAAACTGCTTGGATGTCAGAAAAAATATTGGAGCTTGTATGGATCATGAAGTGGCATTTGAAGTTACCAAAGATGCCTGTTCTATTGCCCAACGTATGAAAAGACACTCCGAAAACGCTTTTTTGCTGGCGTATGACCTTGCCTGCAGGGGATATCAGGTTTATTACCCGGGGTTTGCCAATGAATTTGAACTGTCGCTTGTCAACAAACAGATGGGAGGTTATGGAGGAGTGCTTTTGTCCTTTGATGTTGAAGGAGGGCAGAGCCGGGCGATGAGGCTTTTAAATATACTGCATGATGAGGGTATTTTAGATATTGTGACCCATTTTGGGGAAGATAAAATTACAACAGGTGTCCACCCTGCCTCCACTACCCACTCCGGGATGGATAAGGAGGCGAGGGAAAAGGCAGGGATCAGTGATGGTTTGCTTAGGATTTCTGCAGATGCAAACAGGACATTTAAAAGAACAACCCTGAAGAGATTCATGAAAGCTTTGGATGTTTTTGAAAAAGAAAATCATTAGAACTTGTGTTAAAATGAATTTAAGATGACAGAACGCCAGTCAGACGAAACAAAACCCGACGGTATTCAAACCCACACGAGGTCTGCAGAACCTTTTAAGATTCAATACCTTAATAAAGAATTTGTACAGTGGCTGATTTACGTAAATGCGGATGCGGAATTGATTAAGCTTGCAAAATCATTACTGAAACCTCAAGCCCCCAAGTAGTAAATAATCCCAATCACCATCACCAACCAGAGGATGACTGTTACAAGGAGTGGTTTATCCGTCAGTAACACCCTCTCCGGAGATTCACCCTCTCTTTTTTCATAGATAATATACAGGTAACGCATTACTCCATAAATTACCACCGGGATTGTTGCCATCAGATATTTTGCCTGGGAAAAAGGAAGTGAGAAATTATCCAAAATTCCAATAACCCTGGGACGGGCAAAAATAGGCGGCTGTAAAAATGTAAAAAATGCATAAGATAACCAGGTAGAATTGGCAAACATTCCTGTTAAAATATCCAGTAAATTTTCCGGATAATGCAGGAGAGTTTCCCGGTGTTTGGCAGCCTGCGCCTGAAGCAAAGTCAACTCAGACCTTCTTTTTCCGATTGCTATAAACAGTGCGAAGGAAATAACAGCAAGAAGAAACCAAATATTCAAATGGGCATCTATAGCCCATACTCCTGCGTAGATGCGGAGGACAAACCCTGCCGCAATAGCCATGATGTCAAGTAAAATAACCGCCTTCAGAAAAGAGGAGTAAAGAAGCTGTAAAATTAAATAAATTAGGACTGCCAAAAAAAACGGGGTAGAAAGGCGGTATGACAGAGGCAATACTGCGGTTATAAGAAGCAAGGCGATTACTACAGCAAGAGGCGCAGGCAGCAGCCCGGAGGCAATAGGCCGTTTTTTCTTAAAAGGATGCAGACGGTCCCGCTCTATATCAAAAACATCATTTAAAAGATAAGTGGCGCTGGCCGCAGTGCAAAAAATCAAAAAAGCCTGAATAGAAATAATAATGGCATTAGGGTTATCAAGTTGGCCGGAAAAAATAAGCCCTGTTAGAAGGGAAAAATTTTTTATCCATTGTCTGGGTCTTGTCGCCCTAAGTAATGCCCAAAAAAATGTAACCATAAAAGAAACCCTAAAATAATTATCCCGACTCCAATTACAGTAAACAGCTTGCCTTCGCTCGACAGATTTACCGCAACCAAACCTAGGATAGCACAGGAACTGATGTAAAACAAGGAAATTTTTTGATGGGACCAACCTCTTTCTAAAAGTAAATGGTGAAGATGTTGCCTGTCTCCCCGAAATGGCGACTTACCTGATGCAATCCGCCTGGCTATAGTGTAAATAGAATCAATTGAAGGAATAAGTAAAACTAAAAGTGCAGTAGCAAGTTTAGCGCTGGTAAGTATACAAAGGGTGGCTATCATGAATCCCAAAATTGTTGAACCGGAAAAACCGGGAAAAATTTTTGCCGGATACCAATTAAAAAATAAAAAACCCAATGAAGCGCCGGCTGTTATAAAACCCAAGTAACCAATATATAACTGGTGAGGGTCCCCTTTTAAAAAAGCCTGATAACTTACCCAGCCGATCACTAAAGCAGCAACAAAAATTATTCCGGGCATTTGTCCATCTACCCCTTTGGACCAGTTGATCATGTTCATGACCCAAACTATCCAGAGGAAAGCCAGCAAATCTGCTATAACGATTATGTTGTGCAAGCCCAAAAAGTTGATAGGAATAACAAACTGGTCAAGCATTAAAATACCGCCTAGGGGGTTTGTAATAAAAGTAATCCCCACGCCGGATGCAACTACTATTGCTGCAGCAAAAAACTGCAAAATAAGCCTTGGGTAAGGGCTGAAATTCGTAAGAAAATCATCAATCAGTCCCACTGCAAGCAGCAGGGAGATACTCAGTAAAATCCCAATTATATATTTATCAGTAGGTATAAAAAGCAAAACAGCAACCAGGATCCCCAAAAAAATAGGCAGGCCTCCTGCCCTTGGGACAGCCCTGTTTTGGACATGAGCAGGATGGGGTCTTTTTTTGGGGTCATCGACCAGCTTGAACTTATTGGCAAATAAGACAGCCAAAGGGGTTGTCAAGACAGTAACCAGCAAACTTACCAAAAACGGCGCTATAAAACTTATCATAAAATACCCAAAATTTTGCGTTATATAAAAATAAATATAATTTTAAAAGCGGTAATTGTAATAAGGATTGCTACAGTAGCAGTGACTGCGGAAATCACCTTTTTTAGCGCCAATTGAGAAGGATGGAGTGATAAGGTAAGGATTATATTAAAAAGAGTCACCAAAAGTATAATAGCCGGAAGAATAGTAAATTGCAGTGAAGTAACCAGCTGCAATCCACCCCACGGCAAAGAAAAAAAGAGTGGTAATGATTGGGGAAGTTTTTGATACTCAAAACCCCATAAAAGAAAAATTATCCCTGCTAAAAAAAGAGCAAAAAAAACTGACCAAAAAATAACCGGATCCTGACGGTTATAGAATTGCTTAAAAATTGAACCCGGTTTTTGCTTCATGATAATCTGGCTTTGTTGGTAACCCGAAATTCAAGATATTTACCAAACATTAAAGAGGTTTGGGCATCTATTGCAGGTATTGTTGAGATAGTCACCATCACAATAGGGATCAGTAAAAATTGCAAATAAGACCAAATCTTTGTTAAAAGCGGCCAGTTTGCAGGTCTTTTAGGAACAGTTTTTTCATGGACATAAATTGTGGCAAAAAGCCCGAAAAAAGCAGTCGTTAAAATCCACGATGAGATAATAGGTAAATTAATAGCAACAGCAGATTCGCTATACTGAGGATTGATATATGGTATCAGTAACCCCGCAAAAGTTACGAATAAAGCTAAAGTTCCCCACTTCAAGTTAGCCCACAGTACAAATAAAAGTTTATCTGTCTTGTCCCAAAAATCAATGTCAGTCCTTTTAAAGTATTCTTTAAATACATAAGGCATATGTTCTACCCCGTATGCCCATCTTTTAAGCTGTAAATATTGGTTTTGGAAAGTTTTAAAAAGAGAGACATCCAGTACGGTGTCGGCATTAATCGGTAAATAGTGGGGGATGACTTTATAGTCCCCTTTAAAATGAAAGTAAGCTTTCCAGTAGAACCCGGAATCATCGTTTACTTTATCTGGTATCCAAAGGCCAATATCTAAAAGCGACTTGAGGTTAATCGAAAGGGAGGAAAAATTCATATATTTGTCCGATCCTACCATCTCCGCCAGCTGCCAGAATGCTGTGCCTGTTGCGATCAGCCTCATTGGCGCCGGCGCCTGCCAATAGTTGCTGTAATAAAGGAAGACACCGGTAAAAGTGCGTTTGTCACGGACATTTGGCGGAGTGGATACATACTTATATAAGGCTCCTGACAAAAATTGGGGATGGATAACAAAGTCCGCATCAAGGGTAGTGACCAATACATCCTTAAAGTTGATGCCTCTTTTTTTGAGTTCAGGTATAACCTTGTTTATCATCCAGTTTTTATTAGAGCCTTGGCCGGGAACCTCCCCCGGCAAACCGAAGGGATGGGTAGTGGTAAACACCCCGCCTAATTTTTTTTCAAACTTTTTTAGAAAAATAGTAGTTTCCCGGATTTTTTCAGGGTTATCCCTGCTTTCAAAACCGGCAACCATAATAATTTTTTCTTTCGGGTAGTCTGAATTTGCGATTGCCTCATATGCCGACGCCAAAACTTCCAGAGGTTCTTTATAAGTGGGAAGCAGAATCAGATGGTAATATTTTTTCCATTCATCGGGGAAATCAGTTTTTAGTTTAGCTTGCCAGTTTTGTTTTTTAGCCCATTCCATCTTTCTGTAACCCAATATTATGAAGACTGCAATTTTCAATGCGCTTACCAGCCAATAAACATCGGCAATGATAATAAAGTAAGCAACCGCAAAAGGAAGGGTAAAAGATAGCCAAAGCGGGGAAGTTAATGCGATCCATGTTAGTGTTCCTGGTAAAATCTCAAATAACCTTTCAAATTTTGTTTCATGTTTCTTTACAAAATCAAGCTCGATTTTTTCAGAAACCAGATAACGGCGTGAAAGAAGATGATGGGCAGTTAACCCCAAGCCGGATCCCAGTAGAAAAAATCCCAGTAAGGCATCTAGGGGTAAAGGAATGAAAAACCTGCCGAAAATAATTATTATCAGGCCTGTAAAGACCATCAAGAGCCCCGGGATACTGTGCAGGGGTTTTTTAAAAAGCCTGCCGGCCAGTTCACCAAAATAAAAAAAAGAGACCAGCCCAAGCAAAAAAGCCAATATTATGCGCATAAACTACCCTTTAAGTGTAAGGAATTTGAAGCTGGAATGCAAATTCAACGGGCAGAGTTTTTGTTGAGGCTGATGGAACTTAAATGGGCATGACTTGATATAGCTCCTGCTTCGGCGATAAGGTTGGTGCCGCTATCACGCATCATTATGTACATATCCGTCTGTTCCTGGTTTGTCACCGGGTTTGGATAGGTGTAGAACCTGAGCATCCAAACATTAACAAATTTAACGTCAAATCTGTAAGCTTGCTCATCGCGGAATTTCATTGCGGGGAAAGCCAAAAAAATATTTCTTTTTTCAGGGGCAAGCATGAGTGTGATGACCGGTTTGCGCCTTCCGTAATAAAGATGTATATCCCAGGATGTATCCAGGCCGTCCCTTTTGATCAAACGGCCTTTTAATGCTTCGGCAATTTCCTGAGGATTAATTTCCGTAGTCTCCCATTCTTTAATAAAATCTTCAGGGTTTTCCGGGGTGCGCATATCTTGATTAGGATACCACAAACCAATTAGTTTGCAAGTTACTTTGGTAAAAATCCTCCTACCTTTAAATTTTTAGATTAAATAATCTTTTAACATTTTCTGTAGTTTTATTTGCTACTTCTTCTAAGGAGATTCCTTTAATTTCTGCAATTGTTTTGGCTACTTCTAAGACATTTGATGGTTCGTTTCTCTGGCCGCGTTTTGATTGCGGAGGTAAAAATGGGCAGTCTGTTTCAATGCAAATCCTATTTAAAGGTATGTTTTCGGCGGCTTCCCGCAAATACTCATTTTTGGGATAAGTTAAGGTTCCTGCAAAAGATATTAAAAAATCCAGGTCAAGCGCTTTTTTGGTGATTTCTGCTGTGCCGCTATAGCAGTGCAGTATTCCGCGCGAATTTGCAACCATTGGCAGTATATGGTTCCAGGCATCTATGTTCCAGGGATCCTGTGAACGCTCATCCCTGCAATGTATAACCAAAGGCAAGTTTAATTTTCGTGCCAGGCCAATCTGCTCTTTAAAAAGTTGTACTTGTAACCTTCTTGTTTGATCAGAATTTAATTTCGACAGTTGAAAATCCGGATTGTTATCAAAAGCAAAATCCAACCCACATTCCCCGATAGCAACTATTTTTTTTATATTTTGGTAATAAACATCCTCCAGTTTTTTAATTTCAGCAGGAATTAGAACATTAGGATTAGCTGCAAACTTTATGGCTTCATGAGGGTGAATGCCTACTGTAGAATAAAACGTCATTTTGGCTTGTCCAGAATCTAGTTCAAGTGCTTGTTTTGATTTTTCAACATCAACCCCTACATTTATAATAGTGGTAACTCCCACGTCAAGGGAATTTTGGATTACAGAAGCAAAGTCCTGTTTAAAACTATCCCAATATAAATGTGCATGAGTATCTGTTAGCATTAAAATAATTATAATTGTTGAGTGGTGTAATGTAAAAGTTCATATGAAAAGTTACATACCATTTTTACACTATTGTGAAGTTTTGGTATATTTTTAGCCTATGCGGGGGAAAAGCGGGGGAGATGATTTTATCTCTCCTGAAAACTGCTTTAAAATTTTTTCTGCTGTTTGGGGCATAAAAGGATAAATTTTGAGTGCAATCGATCTTAACTCTTCTATTTCATAACGAAGAACTTCTTGTAATCTTTTTTTATCCTTAATAGACCAAGGTTGTTCCTGATTTATGTGTTTATCTAGTGATCCTATATCTGTAAGCCATATGTTATTTAAAGCATCATGAAATTTAAGTTCTTCTATTGCTGACTTTTGAGCTTTTCGGTAGATTTCTTTGGGATTTTCAGCATTAGTTATTTTAAATTCTGAAGTTTCTGCAAGTTTTGCTAATCTGGCTGCTAGATTCCCAAGTCCATTGGCAAGATCGGAATTATATAAGCGATCAAACAAATCCCAGGAAAAATCTCCATCTTCGCCAAACGGAAATGCTGCCAGTAGTACATATCTGGCCCCATCTACACCATATTTATCCACTAACTGTTTGGGGCTGATAACATTACCGATGGTTTTTGACATCTTTTGTCCATTGATAGTAAAAAATCCATGTGCAAAAACTTCTTTTGGCAGTCGTTCACCGATTGAAAGTAACATTGCAGGCCAAATAATAGTATGAAACCAAAGGATGTCTTTCCCAACCAGATGCAAATCAGCAGGCCAAACCTTTTCCTGAGATCCATAGGTATAATAATTTATCAATGCCTCTATCCAGACATAAGCTGTATGGGTTTTGTCGAAAGGTAGGGGGATGCCCCATTCCAGCGATGCCCTGGAGACAGAGATGTCTTCAAGCCCCTGTCTTAATTTCCCTAAAATTTCGTTTTTTTTAGAAGAGGGTTGTATTTTTAATTTATCAGAAGTGATAATTTCCTCTAACTCTTTTGTAAAACTACTCAATTTAAAATAATAATTCTCTTCTGAATGTTCAACAGGTTTTGTTTTATGGTCAGGACAAATACCATCAACCAGTTCCTCAGGTGACATAAATTTCTCATGTCCGATGCAATAGAGGCCTTTATAAAGCCTTGGTTTAAGATCGATTGCCCCTTTGTCATAAAGTTTTTGCAAAAAATACTGGGCAATTTTTATATGGTCCTCATCAGTTGTCCGGATAAATCTTGAATATTCTATATTGAAAAGTTTCCAGGATTGTTTAAATTTCTCTGAAATTTCATCAGCATATTCTTTAGGTGCCCTACCATTTTTTTTGGCAGCTTCAACAATTTTTGCACCATGTTCATCAGTTCCGGTTAGTAATCTGCTGTCATAACCTAATTGTTTATAAAATCTTGCTAAAACATCCGCTGCAACAGTAGTGTAAGTATGCCCTATGTGAGGCACATCGTTGACATAATATATTGGTGTCGTAACAAAATATCTGTTTATAGTTTTAATCTCCTGAACTTTGAAAGTGTAGAGGCTTTTGAAGCGCTTGTCAAACCCTTACTAGGTCTTGTAAAACGGGATTTAGGCAACGAGGTAAAAAGCAGTATTGTTGCAATAGCAGTAATTACGACTGAGGTTATAGATATCCTCCCTATTGCCCAAAGAACTGTGATAAACATCAGTCCCAAACCCAAGACAAAACTTTTTGGGAAACTAATTATAAATACATTGAAAATTGAACTGAAAAAAAACAGTAAAGGGATAAAAAAAACTAAAATTTGGAATATTGATGCATTTTCCCAAGAATTGGGCGGTTCAACAAAATAGATGACAGCGCCCAAAATAAGAGTAGAAAATACCACGAGGAAGATCTTTTTTAAAATGTGCATCTGATATATTGTACTGCATAAGCATTTATGGTTAAATGTTTATTTAGCATGACTGAAAAATTAGCGGAAACATTAGAAAAAGACCTTCAGGATTATCTTGGAGATAATACGGCTAAAGGCAAAGTTTATTTAGACGGCGAAACTCCATTTTTACAACTTCATCAATTTGCAGATGTTTATACTCTTTTTTGGGCAAGTAACCCCGAAGATAAAATCTTGAGAGACCTGACACCTAAATTATACGAAGAAGTTATCAGGAACCAAAATGCTCACTTTGAAGAGCTACCGATGTCGATTAGGTTTGCAGTTTTGGAGATAATAAGAAATAGCGGAAAAAAGGAAAGACTTACCGGGGTAACAAAATATTATAAGGTTGACAGGTTAAAGCCGGAATCTTTCGGCAAGAAAATCGGAGCTTTCCTTGATAAAAACCTCCCGGCTGCAGTTTCAGTTCTCACAAAATTAAGCGTTGACCCTGCATCATCTTA
>JACPKP010000012.1 GCA_016186955.1 Candidatus Daviesbacteria bacterium
GAGTTAAAAATATACTGGGTCTTTTTTTGCTCTTCAAACCTTTGCAAAGCATAATTTATCAGTTTATCTAAAAGTTCGGTATATTTTATGCCTGATTTCTCCCAAAGATAATATGCAAGGGATCCCGGAAGGGAGTTTATCTCGTTAACCCAAAATCGACACGAAGTGTCATCTTTATTTTCCACAAAAAAATCTATCCTGGCCACACCGCAGCCGTCAAACGCCTTAAAAATTTTGACTGTTGCCTCCTGGATCTGTTTGGCCAATTTTTCACCGACCGGCGCTGGTATTACCCTGGAAAGCGAGGCCATACCAGCTGATTTTGAACCTTTACCGCCTTTTTTGTACTTATCCTCAAAACTCAATACCTTGGAGGAAGCGACCGGCATTTCACAAACTGAGGTTTGCACATCGCCGCCAAAACCCATTGCCGAACAATTGACTTCAATGCAATTTTCAAAAGCCTCTTCAACCAAAATCTTTTCCGAATAAACCGCCGCAACCTCAATGGCAAAGGAGAGCGAATCTTCATCTTTGGCGGGATTAATCCCGATTGATGAGCCAACATTGGCGGGTTTGACAAACATGGGAAACCTTATGTCATCCTGAACTTGTTTCAGAATCCTTCTTGGATTTTGCTCCCACTCTTTTCTTTTAAATGCAACATATTTCCCAACTTCTAAACCCAGTTCTTTGTAAATAGCCTTTTGCAAAACTTTGTCCATACCCAAAGCAGCCCCTACCACATTGAACCCTACATAAGGGATCCGGTAAATTTCAAAAACCCCCTGGATACAACCGTCCTCACCAAACGAGCCGTGAAACAGGGGAAACGCTACATCAATAGGGGTGAATTTTTTGAAAAATCCCTGTTTTAAAAACCCCCCATGGCCAGATTTATTGGCCAAAACAAGCTGAGCGGATGAAAGAAGCAAGCCATCTATATCCTGGTAGTTTTTAATGTCCAAAAACTTGGGGTTGGTAAAAAAATGGCCTGACTTATCAACATAAATCGGGATTATCTCATATTTGCTTTTATCCAGGTTCTCATAAGCCTGGAGCGCTGTAATCACACTCACTTCATGCTCAACAGATTGTCCACCAAAAAACAAGCCAACTTTAAGTTTACCCATACCATAAATTATACAGCAAAAGATACTATTGTTCGAATTTAGTTACATAAATTATCAACCCATAGTTTGCTTATCAGAAATATTTATAGTAAAATTTAAAGCTATGTTAAAAGAGGCTTGTGCAGAAAAATTACCCAAACATTTTTTCCCGGAATTTCGGGAATTTTATGGAAACATTTTTAACGGAGAACTTGTATTTTTAAATAACACTCAGCTTAAAAATATAGTATCGAACTTTTTTAATACCCACCCTCTCATTGCCTTAACAAAAAACCAAGAAGCGTTATTGAAAACTGATTTATTTCAAAAATTCAGTTTGTATTATAGCACTGATTACTATGGCACTTGGCCTACTTTCGCCGGGGATTGTTTATATCTTCCGCCAGGGGAGTATGCAGAGATAGTCCGAAGTTACCACAGTTTTGCTGATCAACCATTTATGATAACCGGGGACAAAGCCTGGGAAATAGGTTCTGCCCATGGTTTAGAGTTAATGACCCCATCTGATAAATTTAACCTTTTTACTGATCCAAAAATTTGGACTGAGATGCAATACATTGAATTTTCTGGCAACGGTGGTTATACAACAGACCATGCATTAGGTAATGGCACCAGAAACCTGTGCGATAAAAGCTATGAAGGTTACCCGGATTCTTATGGATTTACTAAAACATCTTTTTTGGAAATTTTAAAGAGAATTAGAAAATCACAAAAAAAAGAAGCTACTGACAATCTCAAGGGGCTTGATATCGGCGGAAGTAACGGTTTGGGCGCTTACGACGCAGAACAATTAGACCCTAACTTAGATGTCACAAATATCACGATTCATCCAGAACCAGGTGTATGGCCGCTGCGGGGTGGCCATATGTTTTGTCTCGGGGAAAGGTTACCTAAAGACTTTTCAGAAAAATTTGATTTGATTTTATCCAATATGGCTTTTAGATATTTTAGATATCCGCATATTGGTTTAAAAAATGCTTTATATGCTCTAGCGCCAGGAGGAGTAATACATATATCATTCGCTTTTAACCAATCGCCTTTTTATAATGAACAAGATTGGCCAGTTTTAGAAAAATATATTCTGGATACTTTTGAGTGGTTTAATGATTTAGAAACTAAGGGTTTTTTAAAATTATTCACCAGAAAGTATGCAGGAAAAGAGTTAATTTACAGGGGAAAATATGTTCTGGATAGTGAGTTAAAAGGAAAAACTGGTCCAGGGCTTGTTTATCTCCAAAAGCTACATAGTTTTTAGTGTAAAATTATCTAGAAATGAAAAACGTCCACTTTATGGGAATAGGCGGGTCCGGTGCATCTGCCTGCGCTGCCATAGCTTTAGCTCAGGGGTTTTCTGTTACAGGCTGTGACAATAACCCTTATAATGAATTCACCCAAAGTTTTGACAGATCCCAATTGTTTGCAAAACATTCAGCTTCCCACCTGGAGGGTGGAGATATAGATATATTGATAATATCACCGGCAATTACCTCCATTGACCCCGAAAATCCAGAACTGCTGGAGGCAAAAAAAAGAAAAATCAAAATTATGACCTGGCAAAAATTTTTGGGTAAATATCTGACGAAGGACAACTTTGTAATTGCAGTTTGCGGGACCCACGGTAAAACAACCACCACAGCTATGATAGGACAGCTTTTGGAGGACGGCGGACTTAACCCGACTGTGGTAATTGGTGCTATTGTCCCAAAATGGGGGACAAATTACCGGGCCGGGAAAAGCAAATATTTTGTGGTGGAGGCGGATGAATTCAATGATAACTTTTTAAATTATGACCCTGACATTACGGTTTTAACCAACATTGAGATGGACCATCCGGAATTTTTTAAGGATTTCACCCAATACAAAAGATGTTTCCAAAATTTTTTAAATAAGACCAGAAAAATGATCATCGCCAATCTGGAGGATCCCGGGAGTTTTGAAACCTTAAAAGAGGAAGGGGTAGGATATGGAATATTTTTTAAACCAATCTTGGACTGCTCAAAAATGAAAATAGATTTCCCCCTAAAAATTCCCGGTGAATTTAATATTTTAAATGCTACAGCTGCTTACCAAACCGGTATTACTCTTGGGATAGATGAAACAGCCATCCGCAGAAGCCTGATGGCTTTTGAAGGCTCATCAAGAAGGTTTGAACTCTTGGGGGAAGTTGGCGGTGCAAAAATTTATTCCGATTTTGCCCATCATCCAACAGAGATTGAGAAAACCTTGCAGGCTGCGCGGGAAAAATACCCCGATAAAAAAATCTGGGTTATCTACCAACCGCATATGTTGACAAGGACAAAAGCCTTTTTTGGTAATTTTGTAAGGGTTTTTAAAAAAGCTCCTGTTGACCAGATTTATATAGTTGATATTTACCCATCAAGAGAAAAAGATACAGGGATAGTGACAAGCAAACAGCTTGTCGAGGCTATTGCAAGAAACAATATAAAATATATCAGTGAAATTTATGATTTAACGCAAGTTTTGGCAAAAATTGTGAAAGTTAATGATGTAGTATTTTTCATGGGGGCAGGGGATATAGATAAAATTGCCCGGGAGTTTGTTAAAAAATATGCAAAATATTATGTTTAAAGGTAAAAAGGTTTTAATTTTAGGCCTTGGATTAAACCAGGGTGGGACAGGGGCGGCAAAATTTTTTGCTCAAAGCGGTGCAAAAGTCCGGGTTACAGATTTAAAAGATGCAAAAACCCTAAAAACCTCGATAAATCAACTTAAAAGATTTAGAAATATTAAGTATATTCTTGGTAAACACAGGTATGAAGATATTGATTGGGCAGATCTGATAATCAGAAACCCTGCACTGAAACCTGACAATCCATATCTCAAATATGCCAGGCAGAAGGGTAAAAAAATTGAGACAGACATGGGGATATTTTTGCAGTTGGTAAAACCCGAACAAATTATTGGGGTCACAGGAACCAAAGGAAAATCAACCACTGCGTCACTAATTTATGAGGTTTTAAAAAACTGCAAAGAAGGTGTTTTATTTGCAGGGAATATCGGAAAAAGTGTTCTTGATACAGTTGAATTAATCCAAACTTCAACCTTAGTGGTTTTGGAGATTTCATCATTCCAGCTTGAAGCTTTTAATGAGCACAAAGTTGCCCCCAAATTTGCAGTCCTTACCAACATCTATCCTGATCATCTCAATTATTACAAAAGTATGAATGATTACATCCAATCCAAAAGATTAATTTTTAAATACCAGCAAAGGGCTGATTTTCTTTTTATCAGAACAGGTGATGAAGCTACTGACAAGCCCGGGTTTCTGAAAGGACTTACGGGCAAGAAAATATATTTTTCACCCAAAGATCTGCCCAAAAATTTTAAACCCTTCTTAGGGGGGGAGCATAACAAGGAAAATATGGCAGCTGCTCTGGCTATAGCTAAAACATTCAGTTTTGATCACAAAAAGGTTCTTAAGGTTCTTAAGGGATTTAAGGGGGTGGAGTTTAGACTCCAAAAAATTTATGACAAAAAGGGTATAAAAATTTACAATGACTCAGCAGCCACCAATCCAAACGCGGCAATAGAAGCCTTAAAAAGTTTCCCTAATTCAATACTTATTACAGGCGGAGTAAATAAAAACCTAGATTACAGGGATTTTGCAAAAGCTATTGAAAAATATGCAAAAGCTGTTTATTTTTTAGAAGGAGATGCAACAGATATAATAATCTCAAATCTTAAAACAATACACCCGCTTCGCGAACAAATCTTAAATTTGGTGGGAATATACAATGATCTGGAAAAATTACTGCAGGATGTTAAGAAAAACATACATGCTGGAGATATTATACTTTTTTCTCCAGGCGCTGCTTCCTTTAACCTTTTCCAGAATGAATTTGACCGGGGAAGGAAATTCAACCAGGCGGTTGCAAAAGTGTTTAAAATCAACTAGTATTGGCGCATGACCGAGCAGCAGGAACAGAAAAATCAAAGTTTTGCTTCCCAAAAAACCCTTGAAGACCTTTTTGCCTTAACATGCAGTCAACAGGCAGGCAGGTTTATGCTTTATTTACCAACATTAGACCCAAGAACCCTATCTGCCAACTGGCATAAAATATTAACGGCAAAGGATCCCACCATCTCAACCCATCTTGTGCTGGAAAAAGATATGTTTTACGCAGGAATCACCGGTGAAAAACTTAATAAACCGGCGGTATTCGGAACCGGTTGGACTCTCTGTGACGGCCGGAACAACGAATCCGGGCTTTTATTTATGCCTTACAGCGCCGAAGGCCAAACATACTGTCTTACGCTTTTCCAAAAATCCCAAATACAAAAGGTAGATTTCTACATTCCTTGGAACATATGGCCTCCTGAAAAATTGGAAGGCAGGTTGGTACAAAACGGTCTTTTTCAAGGCATTACCAAAACACCTGTTGGAATCAGTTCAAAAGAAGTGACGGAACCTTGGAAACAATACTTGGAGACTTATAAAAACATCCTTCCTGAAGAAGCAATCCTGGGTATTGAAATGGGACTTTACGAAGTTTTAAGAAAGAGTTGACTTCATCTCCTATCTCATGGATTAACCACCCTGGTTTTTGCCCGCAAATAATGTTAAAATTTGGACAGGGAAAACACTTTTCTCCTTAGGTTTTTATGGCAAATATAGGTAAAATCCAACCCATCTCACTTATTGATGAAATGCAAAAGTCCTATTTGGACTATGCAATGAGTGTAATTGTTTCCAGGGCCCTGCCGGATGTCAGGGACGGACTAAAACCGGTCCAAAGGCGCATAGTTTATGCCATGCACCAACAGGGCCTGCACCACAATGCAAGATACCAAAAATCTGCAGCAGTGGTGGGTGAGGTGATGAAACATTTTCATCCCCATGGCGACTCATCTATTTATGATGCTATGGTACGGATGGCCCAGGATTTTTCCATGCGTTATCAGCTGGTGGACGGACAGGGAAATTTTGGGTCAATTGACGGTGATTCTCCGGCAGCTATGCGGTATACAGAAGCCAGGCTGTCTGCCATCTCCGACGAGCTTTTGAGGGATATCGGGAAAAACACAGTAGATTTTATTGACAATTACTCCGGCACAACCCAGGAGCCGGTTTGGCTGCCTTCAGTTATACCAAACTTACTGCTTAATGGCGCTGCAGGTATTGCAGTTGGTATGGCTACCCAAATCCCTCCCCATAACCTCGGAGAAATAACAGATGCCTTAATTTATATGATAGAACACCAGGAAAAACCAGATGATGCTAAAGCTCAACAACTGAGTGAACCAGCAAATCAAAAAAACTTTGCACCATTTGGTTCTGTTGCCACCACAGACGACCTGATGAAATTTATTAAAGGACCTGATTTTCCCACAGGCGCATCCATCTATGATGCTTCAGAAATTCAAGCTGCATATGCAACAGGCAGAGGCAGGATTGTCATAAGGGCAAAGGCGGAAATTGAAGAAACTAAAGGGGGTAGGTTTGATATTATCATTACAGAACTTCCATACCAGGTAAACAAAGCAATCCTGATTGCAAAAATTGCCGAGCTGGTAAAGGATAAAAAAATTGAAGGTATCGCGGATTTGCGGGATGAGTCAGACAGAAGGGGGATGAGGGTGGTAATTGAGTTAAAAAGGGATGGAAAACCCCAATCGATTTTAAACAATTTGTATAAGCATACCGCCATGCAATCTGTTTTTAATGTTAATATGGTCGCCTTATCGGACGGTGTCCCGCATCTGATGACACTCAAGCGGATTCTTGAAGAATTCATCCACCACAGGCAAATAGTCATCACCAGAAGGTCTAAATTTGAACTGGCAGAAGCCAAAGCCAGGGAACATATTCTTGAGGGTTTAAAAATTGCAGTAGATAATATCGATGCAGTCATTGAAACAATCAAAAAAAGCAGGGATGCCGATGAGGCCAAATTTAACCTGATGAGAAAATTCAAACTTACCGAAATCCAATCGATCGCTATTTTAGATATGCAACTTCGGAGGTTGGCAGCGTTGGAACGGCAAAAAATTGAGGACGAGTTGAAGCTGATAAAGGCGCTGATTGCATACCTGGAGGATTTATTGGCCCACCCTGAAAAAATCCTCAAGGTAATTAAGGAAGAGTTGGTAAAAATCAAGGAGAGGTACGCTGACGACAGGAAAACCAGGGTTTATAAACAAAAAGTTGGGGATTTTTCCGAAGAAGACCTGGTTGCGGATACACCTACCATTGTCACTGTCACAAGCGGAGGGTATATTAAAAGACAGGCGCCCTCATCTTTTAGAACCCAAAACAGGGGAGGCAAGGGTGTCTCTGGGATCACAACTAAAGAGGCGGATGCTGTCAGCCATATTTTCTATACCAGGACTTTAGATAACCTGCTGTTTTTTACTGATAAAGGCAGGGTCTTCCAAATTAAAGTCTGGGAAATACCAGAGGTATCCCGGATTGCCAGGGGTCAGGCAATTGTAAATCTTATCAATATTGAACAGGGTGAGAAGATTACGGCGATGCTAACAACAAGATCAAAAGACCCGGTGAAATTCCTGTTTATGTGCACTAAAAACGGCAATGTTAAAAAAACCGCCATAGAAGAGTACGCCAATATCCGCAAAAACGGCCTGATCTCTATAAAACTTGACCCCGGCGATTTACTGGGATGGGTTGTTCCAACCAAAGGGGAGGATGATTTGATTCTCATCTCCAGGAAAGGCCAATCCATCCGTTTCGGAGAATCTCAAGTCAGGCCAACCCATCGGGATACTTCCGGAGTAAGGGGGGTCTTTTTGACAAAAGACGATGAGGTAGTTTCCATGAACCTGATAGAAAATCCCAAAGCCCAGGTTTTAGTGGTGATGGAAAACGGGCTTGGTAAAAAGACTGACCTGTCTGCCTGGAAAAGGCAGGGCAGGGGAGGAACCGGCATAAAGGCAGCCCAGGTGACGGACAAAACCGGAAAAATTGTCACAGCAGAGATTGTTGGTTTTGGGGAGGGCACTCTGGTTATGACATCTAATAAAGGCCAGCTGATAAAACTTAGTTTAAAGGATGTCCCAACATTGCAAAGGCAAACCCAAGGTGTCATACTGATGAGGGTAAGAGTGGGAGAAAAGGTGGCTGCCGCAACAGTAGTATCAAGCAAGGAGCGTTCCGGAGAAACAGAAGATTGAAATGGAAAAGAAACTGTCTTTGGTTTTCACTTTATATTTTCTGTTTGGGATAATATTTGCTTTTGCTTTTGCGCTTTATTATAGATGGCCCCCCCTAGGGTATTTGAGCCCGGGGTTTTATGTGGTAACTTTTACCTGGCCTTACCAGGCAATCGGGTTTACTAAAGACCTTTTGTACTACGGCTTGGCCGGCAAACCAATCTAAAAAGAGGGAGCCCTGAAGGGCTCCCAAAAGATCAGTGTGCAAACTCTACTCCAGCCGGAAGTTTCTTGTAATACTTCCTGCCGGAACGTAAAAGTCGTAAGCGCTGACGGGCCCTTCTACCGCAACACCAAACCAGACCACCGGACTACTGCGGTCCGGGACCCATTTGTAGGTCTTCAGCACTCCACCCGTCTGGCCATCAACTTCATGAACCCTGACGGTTAACCAACCTCCAGTGGCATTTACTTTACTTGCCACCAGACCCTGGTCGCCTTGGTCCACAAAGTAAAAATAGTACAGGTCTGAGCCGACTGAACCGGACCCGAGGAAAAAGTCTCCCGAGACACCGTCGACTGACCTGAGGCTGGCTAAATTGTAGCTTCCCACCTCTTCCAGCCTATACGGGGTTGGAGCATTCACGGTAACCGCCATGGCTACCATGAAACCAACAACGGCGCCCATCAAAAGCCCGAAAACTCCTCCTACAAAAAATGGGAAGCGTTCGCTTTTTGAGAGAGCCACTCCCACAACCAGCCCCACCAAAACGCCAATACCAATCGTCAGCACAACCCTTCTCCTTATCAAAGAACTTGCTTTGAAAGACTCCTGCCTTTCAAGCAGTACAATCATAGCACATTATAAGCTTATAGTCAACTCAGACTATATCTTGACTACTGATCATACTTTGTGAGTACAATATAAATAGGAGGTGAAGTTAATTTGGGACTTATTATCTTTATACTGCTCAACTCGCTGGCTTTGATCATTACTGACTGGCTGCTGCCGGGATTTAATATAGCAGATTACAAAACAGCCATACTTGCTGCAATCGTGATAGGGCTTATCAACACATTCATAAAACCCTTCCTTAGTTTCTTAACAGCCCCCTTGAATTTTATGACACTGGGCCTTTTTACTTTTGTAGTCAATGCTATTGTGTTATCACTGACTGCCTGGGTGCTCGGATCTGCATTCACTTTAGACAATTTTTGGTGGGCAATACTCGCTGCGGCAGTGCTGTCTGTTGTTTCAACCGCCCTGTCAACACTGGCAAGGGATTTGGCAGTAACCGGTAAAAAGCGCAAAAATTAGCTACTTCAGGTTCATATTTTAAGCTGGTTTTTTGCATGAAAAGATCTATGAACCTCTTTTAATTGCCTGTTGGTAATATGGGTGTAAATTTGCGTTGTTGATATATTTGAATGCCCCAGCATCTCCTGGACGCTTCTGATATCAGCCCCGTTTATCAAAAGGTCTGTGGCAAAATTGTGGCGCAGCGTATGGGGAGTGGCTTTAATAGGCAACCCCAATAATTTAACATATTTTTCAACTATCCTTTCTATAGAGCGGGGAGTAAGCCTCATTTTTCCACCATCATCCTGCAGATCAACCCTACCTTGGAACCTGATAAATAAGGGTTTAAAATTGTCCTTTCTCAGCTGCAGATACCTGCTCAACCATTCCACTGCAGTATCTGATAAAAACACCACCCTTTCTTTGCCACCTTTACCTACAATCCCAAACTCCTTTCTTTGCAGATTAATTTGGGGGGTA
Source organism: Candidatus Daviesbacteria bacterium (assembly GCA_016186955.1). GTDB lineage: Bacteria > Patescibacteriota > Microgenomatia > Daviesbacterales > UBA10151 > JACPKP01. The sequence continues at coordinate 10,045 of JACPKP010000012.1, forward strand.
TCCAATAAAGCCAGTTCTGAAACCCTCAGCCCGGTTGAAAACAGCACTTCCAATATCGCCCTATCCCTGATACCGTCTTTTTTTGTGGTATCCGGCGCCATAATTAATTTTTCCAAATCACTTTGGTCCAATACTTTCAAAGGGGAAGGATCTTGTGTCCCCAGTTCTATTTTTTCCGCAGAAAGGGCCTTGATATCATTTTTTGCCAAGTACCTTAAAAAACTTCGCAAGGCAATTAAAAAAAAGTTTTGGGTAACCCTTTTTAAGGGTTTTTGGGTTTTCTCATCGATAAAGCGGGACAGGTAAAGCCTGAACCTTTTGACTAAAACCTGGTCAATTTGCTCAGGATGGATATCTCCTGCAAATTCCAAAAAACGGCGCAGATAATGGTCATAGTTTGCAATAGTCCGCACTGACGCATTCCTCTCAAGCTCAAGGTATTCTAAAAAATCAGTGATAAGGGTAGAGAGAGTCATCAGCTAGAGCAAAGCAAGTCCCAAAATTCCCAAAACAGTCAATATGCCTCCAATAATAGTGAGCGCCAGAGTTGGCCCCACAATACCAGGACAAGTCCCTCCGGGACATAATGTTACAAGGGGGGTGGCTGAAGGAGTACTGGTCTGGCCAGGGTAAAAAGTAGGGGAAGGGGTTTGCCCAGGCCTATATGTGGGGGAAGGGGTTGGGACTGGTTGTCCCACAGGTATGCAGGCGCCGGAACCAACCGTGTAAGTCCCGTTGACTACTGAATTTAATACATCGGCAACTGTACCCCTTTCAACAACATTGGAATCTGTGGTCTTGGTTTTATCATTCGGGTCAAATTCAAAATTGATCTGGGTTGAGCGGAGGGGGGCGTTTTGCGGCACAGTAAAATTTATAGTAGCTAAAACACCCTGGCCGGAATAGGCCTGGGTGACTGAAGCCAACCCTGAAATATTAATCTTCTTTCCTTGGACATCAATAAAGTTGCCGGGATAATCAGGATAAATAGAACCATTAATAATAGTGACCGGGGTAACTGCCGTAGGATCGTAACTTAAGATTGCATCCGTTCCGTCTGTCTGAGTACCGGTTGTATCAAGTGCTACATTCAGTGAAAAATTGCAGCCACGGTTAATTGCGGCGGTCGACGGGCTCAAAGACAGCGTAGCGGCAGATACAAGCATAGGATTTATAAGTACAAGGGAGGCTGTCAATATTAAAAGACCAGGCAGCAAGATTTTGGTTGGGTTCATTGGTTTATTTCACAAGTTCCGCAACTTATTGTCAACTGAGGATCCCAAACACAAGCATTATCCTTCCATTTGCCTCCCTGGCAAAGTTGCACACCCTGTTTACCATTGCTGTCCCGGCAGATTTGGGAAAACCCTTCACAGCTGCCCAATTGAGAGATATTTTGTTGATTTAAGTTTCTGCTGCCAATTGCAAGGTCAAGATTATAAACACCGGATAATACATCTGTATTGGTCTTGGTTTCAATAATATTTGAATCTGTTGTCAATCCCTTTTTAAAAACTACTGTCACGGTAGTGTTCCCATTTTTTTTAGTCTTAAAAAGCAGTGTCCCAAAATTACCTGTCCCAACAAACCCCTCACCGTCAGAAGCAGATATACCTGAAATCCTGATGGTTCCTGTTTTTACATCATTTGTAACTATTGGGTATTCTGTATAAATATCACCTGAGGTAAACAAAGAGCTTTCTACTGCCTCAAGCAGGGCCGGGTTATAGCTTATAACTAAATCCGTACCGTCAGTCATGTAACCTCCTGTTGAAACCCGGATATTGACAGATAGGGTATCCCCAACAGGCACATCTTGCTTATCTGCAGCCAAAACAATTTTCCCGCCTGAAACAGGTTCCAAAAGTTTTAATTTGGGGATAGGGGTTTGTAAAATCCTAAATCCTACAACAAGTTCAAAAAGTATTACAGCCACTAAAACAATCAGAATAACCTTGCCTCCTTTAAAAAAGCTGAGGAAACTGCTTTGCGGTGTCTCCTTCTCTTTAATGAGATTTGAGGTGTCACTTTCAAATATAGTTGGCAAAGTTTTTTCGTTCATGGCTCCGGTTCATCCCTTTGGCCAAAATCATATCTCATACAGGCCCAGTCAAATGAGTTAACTTTAGTATCCCTGTTAAAATCACCATTTCTTGCGGCGCTGGCTGACCTGCTTTCCCCCCATTCCCTGTTTAATTCCGCCTTATCAGCGCTATTTATTACACCATCTCCACCGCTTAAGGGGAAGATATCACCAACTGGTAATATCATATCAGGGATAACATTTACCCCTGCTGCAGCTATGAAGGTAAACATACGCCTTAAAGACCCAGGGGCTTTCACCCAAACATTGTATGCTTTGCCTATCTCAAACCTGGTTTGCAAACCCTGAACCCTACCTAACCTGTCGATACTGGTTGTTTCCCTCCTGGGGTTTGATATACTACTGGCTGATTCACTGGCTTCAGGCTGTTGGGAAATGATTACCTCAACATTGTTTTGGGTATGGTCGCTGGGCTGACGGCAAAACAGTTTGGTGCCAAGTTCAAGCTGTTCAAGTTGGCCTATGGTGCAAACTGTCTCCGTCTCCACCCCATCGCTTCTTTTGACAGTCAGGGGAAAATCTATCACATCCCTTAAATTATTCAGGGAAAATTTAAGCAGTGCATCTATATTGTGATCATCCCAATTGTTAACCTGGGCATCAAGAGAGTCAGCAACCCGCAAACTTCCTTGAGATCCAAAATGCCTGCCTGAAAGATGAAACCTGACTCCATCATCACCAAGGCTGGTGGAACAATTTTTGGATGTCACCTGCGGATCCGGTTCAACCAGTTTAATAGATGCGCTTTTCCTTTGCACAGTCCCTTTAGACCCGACAAATTCAATAAATATAAATTTATCCCCGGGAGTATCATTTGCGAATTTGAAGTTAATCAGCACAGGTTCATCGCTGTAGGGGATCTGGAGGGCGCTTGACAGCCCCTCGGGTGTTTCTGAAAACTTATAAAACGATGTTTTTTCGCCGGTTTCACCTCCACCGCCACCACTAATTGTGATCGAACCTGCAATACTGGCAAGGGTTTCGGTTGTATCCTTCTTTTTGTCCTTACTTGCCGAAACAGTAAATTGATATGTACCTGTATTGGAAGGCGTACCTTTTATCAAATCCAGTGAATCATCCAGGCTAATACCCGGAGGAAGAACTCCGCCTGTGACTGAAAGGGTAGTATTTGTAGACGGTACAACACCGGAAACTCCTCCGCAATTGGACAATTTGACACGAGCATTATATGGTGCGCCTACTGCGCCGTTTGGCAGGGGATTGGGATCAAAGCTCAAATTACATTTCTTGTTTGTATCACCACTGCCCGGACTACCTGTACCTTTTTTGCCAGAAGATGTCGGAGTAGGGGTTGGTGTGCCTTGAGATCCATTGCAGGCTGTATTTACACCCAAATCTTGACAGCTACCTTGCTCCCAATGGCATGTACCACCTGAACTGCTCCTGAATACCCGGTACTGATGATCCGCCTGGGGATTGGTGCATATCTCCCGCGCAGCAAACTCATCACCACATACCTTATGCAAGCCCTGGTCCGAGCAACTGCCTCCGCTTGAGTAACCGCAAAACCCATTAACTTGCCTGGGGTTACTACATTCATATGGCTCACTGCAGGAATCAGTTTTTTTCTGGACATCAATGACATAACCCGCCTGGCTAAAATTACCACCTTTTGTGTAACAATAAGTAGCCGGGTTGCCGCTGCATTCAGTATAAGAGTCACCGTCATTACCGCACTGCCCACCACCCCCTCCGCAATTTGCATTGGCGCCTTCATCCCTGCAACTCTCCCAATTACATGCATTGTTTTTATATATCCGGTATTGATGGGTTGGATCTGTATTTCCACAGGCTGACTGTGCTGTTTGCTCGTTACCACACACATGGTATGTACCTGGTGCAGGATTACAGTTTCCACCACCCCCTCCGCAATTTAGCGGATCCCCATCAACAACATCACAAGATCTCTGACAAGTTTCACTATCATCACAATAACCTCCAGTGCATTGGCGGGTTACTCCATCCTGACAATATTGAGGTAAATCCTGGCAACCGTTCTCGTTACAACTTTCCTGAGCTAAAACATTTCCCACTAAATTAAAGTCCGGTAATAATGCGCCATTTTTATTTTTATCTGTTGGTTTTGGAGTAGGGGTGAATGATTGTTTGCAAACACCAACTTTGTTGACAATATCCTGGCAGGTAAAACCCGGTTGGCAATCTTTAGTTTTCTGGCATTTTTGGCCGGTACCCGGGGGTGGGGTAGATGATTGTTTGCAAACACCAACTTTGTTGACAATATCCTGGCAGGTAAAACCCGGTTGGCAATCTTTATCTTTTTTACATTGAACCGGAGGCGGGGTAGGGGTTGCGGTTGGGGTGGGCGTAGGGGTATCACAATTGCCTATACTTCCGCAGCTTGCAGGTGGTGTTGGAGAAGGCTCAGGTGTCCCTGGAGGCCCGATTGGAGAAACAGCCTCAACAGTCACCGGGTCTATGCAGGTTGCCACCAGCTGGTTATTCCGGGTTGTTACACAGGCGCCTTCCTTAAATTTAATATAACCTACCTGAGCCCTGGAAAAAAGGATCTGCTGTTGTTTGACAAGGGCGATGCCAATAGGCAGGCCTAAAATTATCACTACCAACACCAACAAATTGACAAGGTTACGCCTTGTCTTGAGAAAACTTACTAAATCATTCACTAATACTATAGTGGAACAAAAAGGATCCCTTTGTCAACTACCAAGTCAGATATTGTACGACAAGATTACGAGCTTTGTAGTTCTTCTGTAAACCATTCATCCTCCGCAAAGCTTGTGAGGTATTCTGGTTCAAGAATAAACATAATTCCAAATATGAACAGATTTTAAGATCGGAAATCCTGCATTAGTTATTTGTCATCCTGGAACGAGTGAAACGAGCGATAGGATCTTACTTAAATTAGATTCTATCAGTCGCTGACGCTCCTTCCAGAATGACAAGTACGTCATATTCATTGCAACCATTTTAGCCACAAGGCTTAAAATACCCCCAAAAACGGCTGATTGGCAGGGGAGACGTGCAGTTGATCATCTCAAGTTTAGACTGTCATAGCAGTCTAAACTTAATTTATTATTTATCCAACGAGTTAAAAAATTATTAGAAAAAAATTGATGGAAAAATCAGCAGAAAAAGGTACATATAAAGCCTCGCTAAAAACCTTTAATTTTACCCCTTATTATTTTATATTGGGTTTGTAGGTGTCCCCCTGAAAATCCGCCTCCATGATGTCGCATAAGATACATTGTGCGACGTTGTGAATGAGTGGCGCTTAAAAGCCCAAACCTTGGAGGAGTATGCTCTCCTAAGGGGGCTAAAATTATTTGGCTGCCTAAAATCCATTACCACCTTTTGATAAATGTAAGCTGTACTTCTCTGAAATTTATGTACCTCTATTTTTTTCACGCGTGTAAACGGGTTTGGAAATTACCGGCTAATTTTGCAGAGAAGCAGTTAGAGTATACTTCTCCCCCTAAAGAGTTATCCACCAAAAAACTTGATAGTAGTGTTGTAAGGAAAGATAGTTATTTATATTAATAGAACCTATAGTTTTTATACTCACCAACAATGACTATATCAAACACTGTCAATTATGCTCCCCAACTGGTTACCAGCATGCTAAAAAGGAGTACCAACCCCCCTATTCCAATATATTCCCAGGTTATTTTTCTAGTCAGCCTATCCCTCATATATTCAGTCACGACCCCTAAGGTTACATAAATAATCGCAGAAAGTGACAATGACCAGATAGTGGGCGCTACGGGCCAAAATGATAAAGCCAGCGCTACCTCACCTACCAGACAAGAAAGGATCAGGCTATAAACAAGAATGGTTGTATCTACTTTCTCCATTTCAACAGACCAGAGAAGTTGTAAATTAAGCGGAAAACTGATTATAAACACAACCAATGCATTTATATAAAAAGGCATTTTTAAAGCAAATGTTACATTGAATAAAAAAAAGGCTGTTATAAGAGTAAAAAGAAAACCAACCGTTGAGGCAGCTCTGTATAGAGGAATCGTCCTTTGAGCTGCAACATTAAAAACATTTTGGGAAAGAAGTAGACTGTAAAAAGAGAGAAAAAAAAGAATTATAACGGGAAATCTGGTTAACCATCGTATAGGAAGCAAAAAATAAAAACTGGCAACAGCAACCGTAAACATGACAGGTAAAATCATTAGCACTACCGCCTTCAGTTTGCTCATATTCTCCCAAAGCGCCCAAAGCGATAATAAATATGCAAGTATCCCAAGCGGTAAAAATAAGCGATAGCTTACATGAAAAATATTAACAAACTGCGTAGATAATAGTCCTATAGTTATTAGAGTCGAGGCTGTTATTATTTTATGCCGTTTTGTTAAGTTCATTATATTTTAAGAACTTGTTCATTATATTTTAAGAGCTTGCTCATTTCGCTGCCAGTTTTAGCGCATGGCAAATAGCTATGGCAATTGCATCAGTTGCATCATCTAAATGCCCACCCTTCCAGTTTACTTTTAGTTTTTTATGTTTGGGACCATTACCGCCTAAAAACTTTCTCACCCCTTCGTGCACCTGGTTTTTATCAGCTCTCCCCGATCCTGCTACCATGAGTTTAATAGAAGGTCCGCTGTATTCATGGATAGGTAAATTATATTTAGCTGCGGAAAGCATGATCACTCCCCTAGCCTGACCTACGGAAATCGCAGTCCTGGTATTTGCCCCAAAAAAAAGCATCTCAGTAATTAACATATCAGGTTGATATTTTTCAATAATTCCGTTTAACTTATCATGAATCAAAAGCAGCCTATCCTGCATTAATTTATCTTTTGAGGTTGAAATATTTCCATAGGTGATAAGCTCTATGCCATATTCAAATTCCCGCCCTAAAATATTATCAGGTATTTTAATCAGACCAAAACCTGTGGTAGCAGTACCTGGGTCAATGCCAAGAAGAGTCATTGTTTAATAATGTAGCGCAAAGATGGTTTGAAAGCAAATTGTTAATATTTGAGGTTTTTTAATCGATCTTTAGCCTCACGATATTTTTGAGTACCGAAACCAACGGGAGAATATTTTTCGTCTGCCATAAGATAAGGGCTCATAAATGGGGTCTGCATTATAGAATTTGCGGGACCTAAGAGATCTTGGTAGGGAAAGTTTCTCTGCTTTAAGTCATAAATAGCATCAACACTTTTTGACAATGCACCATCAATCCTTATGTCAATTCCAGCAGAATCATATACTCGCATTTTTCTCATTTCCATAAACTCAAGGCTTTCTTCCTCTTTGGTTAATCCGGAGTGAAAATTTTTAAGCCCAAATGCCTTTACTGCTGTATCTTTATTAAAAGACCTAATTACCCCCCACTGCATTATCATGGAAAACATTACCTCCCGTAAACCCCCGGTTGAATATTCCCATCCATCCATTACCCAGTGGGTACCAGCCATTTCGCCTAAAACCCTATACCACAGAGACATATACGCATCGTCAGTCCATCTCCACTGTTTGGCTTCAAATACGGATGGGGCGATAAAAAGCATATCTCTTTGTTTTCCCAAACTATCCGCAAAAGAGATTCCTTCGTTGATATTCGGTTGAATAACCTCTTCCCAAAGCGCTTTTTGACCCACCTTTTCTGTCAATTCTTCCCTACTTTTCACTCCGTGCTCACTCAACACATCATAATATCGTTTACCCGTAGTTATTGGCATTCCAACGTACGCTATATGAGAACGGCGATCTCCTCTAAAGGAGCGGTATGCCCCCAAAACTACTCCAAGATTAGTCAATTCGTTCTCGGTTAACCGATCATATTCAGCATTTATAGAATCAAGAAGATTTTGCGGTTTTTTTATTTTTTCATTCATTATTGAATATATAGCCTAACCTAAATGCTAAGTCAATACTTTTGGCATGTAACTATCCAGTTTTTTGCCAGTCAAACGTCATCGCGAGATCCGATGTACATCGGACCGTAGCGATCTTACCCCAATTAGATTGCTACGTCACTCGCTACGCTCGTTTCCCGCAATGACAAAACTGTTGGAAAGAACTGAACTAATACTTTGACACACCGGTGTGCAACATTACTTTACTCACTAAGAAATCCTACTGCTTCACTGAGCCTTGACTGAAAGTTTTGGATATCTTCAGGAAAAAGTATAAAAGTATTCCTTTTGTTCTCATCCCCCTCACCCACAAACGCTGATTGCGTAACTTTAAGATACTTTTTATTGTTTGCTGCCAGGTTGACATCAAAGAAGAAAGTCCTTCTGCCTGCCCTTAACACTGAGGATTTTAATGGTTTCTTCTCCATACCTTTTACTCACCCCCTTTCCAAACTACTCTCTTTTCCTTACCTTTTTAGAGATTGAAGTTATGAATGCTTTATACCCGAAGAAAACCCATATGTCAATATGGTCAAACTATATCAAAATTTGGCTGTCAACTCTGCTACTTTTTGGTAATCCAATTTGACTGATTCCAAATCCGCCCCTTCCCTGTATCTTTGTTTATCCAGCATTTTTGCCCTGTTACCTCCTGGCCACAGCCTCCAGGAATCATTATCAATGACGTCACAAACCATAATTTTGCCCTGATAATCCTGCCCAAACTCAAGTTTTAAATCAACTAAGGTAACCCCAAGATTTGCCCAAGCCTGCTCCAAAACCCTAAACACCTCTTTTGTGTAATATCTTATGTGATAAATTTTAAAAAGCAGTTTATCCTGCCAGAAAGGGTTCATTTTTGCTATCAAGTTGCTTTGTGTTTTTGGTAAGTGTGCGTCATACATTAACCAAGCCCCTTTGCTAAAGTCATACTCAACCAAAGGGTCATGGTTTTTATCATCCTTGTAAAAAAATTCAAGCCTTAAATTTTTAAAAACTGTCCCCTCTTTTACTTTAGGGTATCTTTGCAGATATGAGCCTGTTGCAACTTTCCTGGCAACTGATTCAATGGGAATCATCACCGCTTTTCTGGCTAAAAAAATATTCTCTGAAATAGGTGCAATAAAATGGGTTGGTAGACCTTCCCTGTTCAGTAGCCTGAAGCAATTCGCTGTGGTTTCTGTTGAAATTACGCCCTTACCTGCCATAATATCTTTTTTTACCCCATCCCCTGCCGTGATACTGTCTTTACTTTCAATAAATACCAGGCTTGGATCACTCAAGCTCCAAACTATTTTAGTTTTACCCTCAGATAATTTTTCCCTCATCTTTTTTTTATCAGTTTATTATCCAGCGTTATTTTTTTCCTCACGGATTCTTCATGAAGCTCCTCTATCTTCCTTGCCAGTGATGGGTTGTTTAACGCAAAAATTTTAGCAGCGCTGACCGCTGCTGCCTGGGGATGGATAACCAAACTTACACCAATACCGGCAGGGGTGTCAATTGATGAAAGATACTTTGCCAGGCCAAATTCACTTTTGGGAGGGGCTGCAATAACCGGAAATTTAGTCTGCGAGTCTATAAAAGCGCTAAGAGCATCCGACCTGCCTGCCACTGAGATGTACACAATAGAGCTATTCCCATTTTCTACATCCCTTATGATATTAAAGACATGCCATGGTGATGTGTGCGCCGACCCTCCCCGAAACTGGTATTCTATCCCAAACTCCTGCAGTTGGTCGGTAATTTTTCTGGCATAATCCAGGTCATCTTCAGATCCCAGCACTAAAACTGCCAACTGCTTTGGTTCCTCACGGTTTTCAGTACTCATTCCAACACCGGTAAAAGTTCCTCCTTTAGGAATTTATCACACCTTTGGGGTGCATTACCAACATGACGGGAGATGTCCTCAAAGGCCTGTTTAATTTTATATCCGCCTAAAACCTCCATTATCCTTTTATCGTTTATGAGCAGCTCTTTCATATTGATTGGCAAACCAAGCCTGTTGGCCTGCATCGACTGCTCAGATACCCACACCAATTTTTGGTGGGCCTCTACCCTATCCATACCGGCGTTAACCAGCTCCCCTAAAATTATTTCAGTGGCGCAAAAGGGTGCATATTTTTTTAAATTTGCATCAACCATATATTCATGGACCTGCATGGCGCTGATTACTTTCTCCGATTTTGTCAAAGCATCATCTATGGTCATAAAAGCTTCCGGCAGATAACTTTTTTTACCAGCGGAATCCTCCAACCCACGCTCAAATGTGACAAATGCCGATGTAATCCAAGGCGAAATAAGCTTGCCGGGAAGCTCCCTTGTAAGCGAACAGATATTTTCCGAAATTACGGGGTTTTGCTTATGCGGCATGGCTGTTGAGCCAGTTGTCCCCTTTCTTCTGGGCTCTGAAACTTCATCAATCCAGGGGGCCTGCAGGTGTTTGATCATGGCGTGGGACCTGTGCAGTGAGGCTCCAATGCTTGCCAAACCAACCATAGTTAAAAACAGGTATTTCCTAGGATAGGTCTGGGCTGCAATTGTGACATAATTAAGTCCTAAATTTTTCATCACTTTCTGCTCCAGCTCCTCTGCACTCATCCTGGTATTTTTTAAAGCATTCTCCACCGAAGCAGCTGTCCCAACCGGCCCCTTAATCCCTTTTCCCTTAATCTCCAACCTGATAAAGTCACAAAATTTTAAATCTATCAGCAGGTCCTGCGCCCATTCTGCCAACCTGTAGCCCATGGTAGTGGGTTCCGCAATCTGTTCATGTGTATACCCCATACAGACTAAGTTTTCATATCTGTCTATTTTAACCGCATAAGCGGATAAAAGATCCAGGAGCTTTGGCCTTAAAATATGGTCATAGGAGTCATGGATGATTTTTATTTCAACATTGGATGAAATATCTTCTGAGGTCAAACCCTGTTGAAGAATTTTCCCTCCAAGAGGCGCTTTTTCTGAGAATTCTTTGATGGCAGCCATCACATCATGGGCTGTACCTGTTTGTGGATCTCTCTCAAGCTCGTAAATCCTTTTGACAGAGATCTCGTAAACATGTTTTTGCAAATCCTTAAATTGTTCTTTTGTCACAATACCGGCTTCCATCTGAACTTCTGCCACATTCAGCCAGATATTTCTGGCCTTCCTCCAGAAATTTGCCTGGGACCAGTAGGAACGCATATCAGGACCTGAATATCTGTAGGAAAACGGAGACTGGTAGGTATTAAAATCAGTTTCTTGTGTCATCTTTTCCCTACCATCACTACAACAGGTGTTGGTTTGATGGAATGGGTTCTGTAAGCATTATATAAACTGACGTTTCCTGAAACAACAGGGACTTTATATTTTAAACACCTTTCTCCCAAACCATCAATGGTTTTTGCAAAAGCTCCCATTGAATCTTTGGGGTGGCCAAAATTTAAGCAATTTGTCAACCCTAAAGGCTCTGCTTTTAATTTTTCCATCCATCTGTAACAGTTGTCAAAAGCATGTTCCACCCCCCGGGTGGGATTTTGGTTGGACAAACCCTCATCAGAGCTCCAGGAAATTGCAATCTGCCCATATGTCTCAGGCATATCCAAAATTGCATACTTTCCAGGCTCATCCGGACCTTTCAAAGTCCTTGTCCCCACCATCCAGTCATATTGGCGCCAAATATCTGTAGTGATAGCTTTACCAACTTTAATATGTTCGCTTTTTTGAAAAACCCAATCTTTTAGCTCCCAGGATTTATAAATATCAGGTAAAATTTCATTAAAGTCCATCCTAATTAATTTTCCTTGCTGTTTTTCCGTATCCAAAACAACTGTATAAAAACCGTCAGCAGTTACCTCACCACAAACTACCGCTTCCAAATCCCAAGCTTTAAACAGATTTAAAATCTTTTCCCGGTATGGCCTTTTGCCCACAACCATCATCCGCTCCTGGGATTCTGACAATAAAAACTCAGCCGGAGTCAAATCATCAGCTTTTGTTGGGATTTTATTTAGGTAAATTCTTGCGCCAAGCCGGCGGCCGGTTTTGTTACGCCCCCTCAGTATTATTTCTGTGGTGGAGCATAACAGCCCGGCTGCCCCCATATCCTGCATACCTTCAATCCAGTCTGTTTGGGCAAGCTCACAGCATGCTTCAAGAAGCAGTTTTTCCAAAAACGGGTCAGAATCCTGAACCTTGGATTTGTCCAGATTTTGTAAATTTTCTGAGGCCATCTGGGCACCGCCCACCCCATCCCTGCCGGTCCTCGCCCCAACATAGATCAGATCCTGGCCTCCATTTAGGGCATTACCATAAACAATATTTTTTTTCTTAACCAAACCCATGGCGCACACATTCACTAAACAGTTATTGTTATAAGTTTTATCAAAATATACATCCCCGCCAATAACAGGCACACCGACTGTAGTCCCATAGTCAGAGATACCTCTGACTACCCCCTCCATAATTTTTTTGCTTTGCTTATCAGTCCCAAACCGTAAAATATCTAACAGGGCAACCGGGCGGGCGCCCATGGTAAAAATATCACGTAAAATTCCTCCAACGCCTGTTGCCGCACCCTCATATGGATTAATAAATGAAGGGTGGTTGTGGCTTTCTATGCGCAGGGCAAGCGCCCACCCAATCCCCAAATCTAAAACTCCGGCATTTTCACCAGGCCCCTGGATAACATACCTGCCTGAAGTCGGCAGCTTAGCCAGGTATTTTTTGGTCGAAGCATAACTGGTATGCTCACTTGCCAAAGCCCGGGCCAGCTCTTGGGTCAACTCTGCTTTTTCTGTCATAATTGCAAAATATACTTTTTGAACGCTTCCAAAAACAACTGCCCATCAGGTGACCTTTCGGGGTGGGGCATCATGCCAAAAATATTTCCTTCTTTATTGCAAACCCCGGCAATATCATGGCTTGAACCATTGGGGTTAAACCCTAAATACTTTAAAAAAACCTGGCTGTTTTTCTCCATCTCCTGGTATTTTTTATCATCTACAACATATCTCCCATACCCATGGGCCACCGGAATGTTAAAAGACCTGCCCAAAAGCGTCCTGTCGCCAAAAAAGGATCTGCCTTCAACCCGGCAGTTGGTAAAATCACAGTAAAATTTCCCGGAGGCGTTTTTTTCTAAAGAACCGGGCAATAACCCCGCATGAGCTAAAATCTGGAAACCGTTGCAAATCCCCAAAATAGGCAACCCCAGCATGGCTGCGCGGTGGATAGTTTCCATAACAGGGGCGCTTTTTGCCATTTTACCGGGGTTATGTTCATACTCCCCTGTTGCCTCAACATAATATCTATCCCCAAAAGCAAACCCTCCTGGCAAAACATATAAATCATATTTTTTAAAAACCCTGTCTTTATACCAGATAAACTCAGGTCCAAACACAGGGTCTTTTTGGAAGTATTTTAAGGTATCAAAGTCACAATTTGATCCTGGAAACCTGATAATCCCGGTTTTAATCTCTTGCATTAGGATATGCCTTAATTGCGGCTTTTTTACAAAATTCCAGCAGTTTTTTCTCTTTTTGGTTTTTAAAAAGAGGTGTTTGGGCATGTTTAGGGTATTCCCATAAAAAATGACCAACAACATGTTTTAGAAGTTCTATCTGGACTTGATGCTCAAAGGGTAAACATCTTTGCTGAAGATCTTCGGCTGTATCAGTAGGTAAAATGTCAACTCTTTTCCTTCTGACAATTACTCCCTGGTCAAATTCTTTATCCACACGCTGTGCGATCACCTCTGTCCATAGATCCCTGCCTGTCAGTCTCCTGAACAAAAGCACTGCCAGATGTACCCTGATCCCAAACATTCCTTTTCCGCCAAACTCAGGCGCCGGACCCGGGTGCTGGTTAAAAATCCTATCCTTATATGCCTCAATTACCATCTCAGGAGTTTTGGGCATCCACCCATTTTGGGTGACCACTGTAACATTCCGTTTTTGCAAATTTTTTAAAAGCTCTTCAGGAAACTGTGGAAGTTTGGGGTTTAAACAGACAATATTTTTAGGGTCAATCCCTGCTATCCTAGCTTTTTTAATCCCTTCTGCATTTGGATTACTGGAAATTACACAACCAATATCCAGATTTAGTTCACCCATGTTGTAAGCCCGCAAAATTGCAGCCATAGTTGTCCCGGACCCAGAGATTAAAACCCCCAAACACTCTTTCATTCTAATTCAAAATTAGCAAAAACTTTTTGGATATCATCCAGCTCCTCAAGGCTTTCTGTAAAATTTAAAACTTTTTTTGCAATCTCCAGGTCAGTTATTTCTACATTAATATTGGGTTTAAAAACTATCTCTGAAGATTCTATTTCAAAATCAGCCTGAGTAATTTTATTACTCATAGTAAAAAGTTCTGGGCTTTCCACATATACTAAGTATTTCTGTTCCCCACCCTCTGAAAAGTCCTCAATATCTGATGCCCCTAAATCAATCAATACCAGCTCTTCTTCATCCCTTTGCCCTCCCTTACTTTTTACCTTAATTTCGCCAACTTTATCAAACATATAAGCAGTTGCACCCTGGCCTGCCAAAGACCCACCGCTTTTTTCAAACATATTTTTAATAAGCTGGGTAGTCCTCAGTTTATTATCAGTTACGCCCTCAATAAGGTAGGCAACCTTCCCAGGACCAAACCCCTCATAGGTCACCTCTTCCAGGCGCTGCCCGGGTAATTTTCCCAAACCCCGGTCGACCGCCCGCTGAACATTATCTTTGGGCATATTGGCATTTCTTGCTGTTTCAAGAGCCACCCTCAGCCTGGGGTTTGACTGGGGGTCGCCTGAACCTCCAAGTTTAGCGGCAATGGTGATGGCATTGGCTATTTTGGTAAAAGTCATGCCGCGTTTGATATCCGCAGCCCCTTTTTGCCGTTTAATAGTGGACCACTTACTATGCCCCGACATGATAGGATCTATTATACTATTAGATTTTCAGTTTTCAATTTTTAATCGTTTGCATTGAAAATTTATTGTAAATTGGAGTTGGTACTTGAAAATTAGTCTATTATTTGACATACTCTTTGTTTGATGGTGAGTTATCCCCCTTTAGAAAACCTTGAGCGCCTGGCGATTGATGCAGCACTAAGCTGCCAGTGGGAGAAAGCTTTGGAATATAACAAAGAGATCAAAAAAACAGAGCCGGAAAATGTAGAATGTTTAAACCGCCTGGCCAAAGCTTATTTTGAACTTGGTAAATACTTACAGGCTAAAAAAATCTATCAGGAGGTTTTAAAACTTGACCCTTACAACTTAATTGCCCAAAAAAATTTAAAGAAGGCAGGGGCTTTTAAAAAAAATGCCGGTGCAAAAAACATACCCATACAGGTTGCCATCTCACCATCCCTTTTTTTGGAAGAACCCGGAATTACCAAACTGGTAAGCCTGATCAAAGTAGCTGAACCGCAAAGACTTTTAACCCTATCTGCGGGTAGTTTAGTTAATTTAATTCCGAAAAATAGGGGCATATCCGTAACGGATGGGAATAACCTTTATTTGGGGGTATTACCGGATGACACAGCCCATCATCTTTTAAAACTTATTAAAGGCGGAAATAAATACCAAGCGCTGATCAAATCTGTCAAACCTAACGGTTTAACCCTGCTAGTTAGGGAAACCTTCCGTTCTAAAAAATTTAAAAACCAGCCTTCATTTTTAGACAATGCCAAAATTTTAATCTACTCCTCCCATAACATTCCTCTCGACCCTGATAGCCTACCTTTAGAAAATGATGACTCTTTGACAAGCGAAGAATTAAACCAATGACGCTATATTTAAAATTTCCCGGGCGGTCAGCAAAAAATTCAAAGCTTCTTTTTTAATTAAGGACCTATTTTCAAAAGCATTGTAAAGTTCAGTATTGGTTTCATCCCGCTGTTTGATAAGCCCGGTGCAGTCTAATATATGTCTATCTATAGTTTTTGCAAGCCCTATTCTTTTGACTTGTTCATTGTCTTTAACCATTGCCCTAACCGTTACATTGAAACTGCTGCCTTTTTGGGGGAAACAGACAACCTGCCAAAAAAATTGCTGCTCGTCTGTTAAACTAATTTCTTGTAAAAAAGTTTCATCAACTGTAATTTTTTTAGGGGTTTTATTTGGAGCAATTGACCAAACATATGTATTTTCAACCCCGGGTAAGTAAGTTTCAAGTTGCAGAAGCTGCAGTTCAGGTAGGAAATCCACAACGGATAAAGGCGCAAAGATGACACTGGCGCTCTGGGACCCTTTAAATAACTTCTCCAGTGAAAAATATGCTTTTAAACCTGATGCCCAACCATGAAGTTTGATAATTGTCTCCAGGTTAAAAGCAGATTTGTTCCTGATCAAAAATAACCCATAAGAGGGGTTTAATAAAGGTTTCTCCTGCATGCTGCTCATTGACCTGTAGGCCAAAAAGAAAGAGGCCGCTATAACTGTAAAAAACAACCAGATCCAAAATACATCCATATTAGCGTGCGTGCCAAAATTTAAAATAGTCCTCACCCAAAACTATAGTTATCTGGGCCCGGGAATTAGTAATTTTTGCATCTGTACTGGTACATTTTTCATTTAGACAACGTGGTGCAAATATTTGGGTTAACCTATCTTTTGTCATCCCTCCCCCATCTTGTGCCTGAGAATAAACACCTGATTGTTGTGCCTTTTCATCTGCGCTTGAGATAATCACCACATTCCCCCCCATATTAGCAATAACCCTGGCAGCTTCTGCTGCAATACCCGGGTTATCTGTACCGTTTAACACAGCTATTGACTTGCCCTCCTCTAAAATTTTGCTGTCAGCTAAGTTTTGCCTGATGTATAAATCTAACTTAACATTGTCTACCCCCAACACCCTGGATGAGTCTTTAAGCAGCTTGCTTTCCGTAATATCTGACCGCTCCAGGTTTAAGGAAATTATCTTATCACTCCTGATTGTTGTCAAGACTTGATAGGTTTGAAAGATTTCATTTGGTGTCAGGTCAGTTTTTATATCCGGCATTATTGTCAAAGCATAGATTGGGTTAGAATGAAAGCGTTCAATAAAAGATTGTGCTGTTTTGGGGTCTTTGGAGTTTAGAATAATAATCCCGTCAACCGGCAAACCAAGCAACTTACTAAGTGACAGTTTAAGCAGACTACCTCCTATCGGAGGATTTTCTTCCTGGCCCAGCTTATAAATACTGCCTACTTCCCACCACCCAAAATCTTTTGGCAACTGGGCATAAGCCTTGTTGGGAACAGAGAGGATGGTTGCCTTTTTCTCATTCGGGTCAATAGTAATAACCGATATCTGCTGTTCCAAAACAGCAGATAATGATACATATATTAAATTTAACGAGGATTTACCATTCCAGGAATATTGTTTTTCACTTTTTAAATTTAAAGGTTTTTGTAATGAAGTCAAAAAAGCAGTTGATTTTCCCAAAAAAACTACTAAAAATAAAATCCCTAAGGCCAGGATTGCTAATCTGGCGCTTTTTTGGGACCCTTTATGATTTTGTAAAATTTTCCGCACAAACTGCCTCTTTTTAGTACTTATTTTTCCCTTTGGGCGCTACACTTGGGGGGATAAACACAGGTGAGGCGGAAATGGGCTTACCACTTTCCCCTTTTTTCTTTTTCTTTTTTTCACCTGTATAAAAACTGCCAAATCCCATAAATTTTAAAAAATAATATAAAATATTATAGCAAGCGCCAGCAACCCAATACCAGAGTAAAGTAGCAAACCTTGGGAGATCTGTATCAGGCTAAGCCCGGCCAACGCAAGCAAAATCCCCAATAAAATCAAAATTACAGCCAAAATAGTTTTTCTTAAATCTTTCATATAATATTATAGTAGAGGTTAAACTGTAGGCTGTCAATGCCTATTCCAACCCTTTAAAATGGATATTGGGCCAAGTTTGTTGGAGCTGCTCTACCAGGAATTTGCCAGAAACAATTTCCGGCAGGATGATATAATCAGCGCCCAGTGTCTTAAGCGCTGCTGCGTGTTCATGGTCTAAAGCCCTCACCACAATTTTGCCTCTCACCTTCCTTTTTCGACATTCTTCCAAAAGCATCTCATTGTCCTCCATATCAATCGCCGTAGAAATTATCAACTTAGCGCCGTTTAACTGTAAGCTCTCTAAAACATCAGGGTCGCCAATATCTCCATATACAACATTCATCTCCTCCTCTCTTAATTGTTCAACGATATGAGGGTTAAAATCCATCACCAAAAACGGTATATGCCATTTTTGCAGAAATCTGACGATAGGCCCACCCAATCTGTGCGCACCTATTATCACAACGTGATCCTGCATCTCACTCTCAACTTTTGATTCAAGAAAGTGGACTTTGTTTGAGTGCTCAAAAAAGGGTAACAACGGGGATAGCAGATTATAAATCCGACGGGAATATGCTATGAGCACAGAAGAGGCGATAACCGATATCACTGCGACCGCCGCCATAACAGAAAGGGCAACTGTGGAAACAGCGCCTATTTTAAGCCCCACAAGCAGAATAACTAAGGAAAATTCTGAAATTTGAGATAAATGCAACGCTGTCTGGAACATAGTATGCTTCCTAAACCCAAACATCCCGAGTATCAGAAGAGAGATAAACGGTTTTACAAATAAAGCATAGGCGCTAAATGCGAGTATGGCCGGCCAGGCTGAAAGAAGATCGGTCAGTTTTGCCTGTGTGCCTAGATATACAAAAAACAGTGTCACAAAAAAATCACGCAGAGGTCTGATCTTGCTTTGTATTTGCAGGTGGTACGGCGACGACGCCAACCCTATTCCCGCGAGGAACGCTCCAATCACTACCGAAAAACCGCTTAGTGTTGCTATTGTGGTAAATAAAAAACACCAGGTTATTGCTGTTAAAAAAAGCAGTTCAGTATTTTTTGCCACAGCATCAAAGATCTTTTCCAACACATATTTTGAAAGTACAAATGTTAAAAAGAAAAGCAGCAATGCTTTGAAAACGAGGATCAAAAGCGGCAGTGATTGTTGAAGACCCAGGTGTAAAAATGAGCTGCTAACCGATATCCCCATTAGAACCAATATCGCAACCAGGTCTTCCAGAAGGAGGATACCCAGGGAAAGCTTGCCGTATAAAGAGGTAAGATCCCGCTTCTCAAGAAGCAATTTGATCACTACCAGGGTCGACGAAAAAGCCAAACCTATTCCTAAATAGAAACTTTCAACTTGGTTGAAACCTAAATAACCAGCTATAGCGTATCCTGCTAGTGTAGAAATAATGGTCTGGCCCAAAGATGTCATGATAATTGGTTTGCCAAGACTTCTTATCTCCCGTAGATCTAGTTCCATACCTATCAAAAACAATACAAAAGCTATGCCAAGCTCCGGTAAAAAATTAAATATCCAAAGACTGTGCAAATCTATCGGGTTGCTTTGAAATGCCACCAGCGCCAAACCAGACAATGTAACTCCTGAGACCAGATAGGCTATGACCAAAGGCAACCTCAGCCTGTACATAACAAAACCGAAGAATGAAGCCAGTGATAGAACTAACGCAAATTGCAAAAAGATATTTTCCATTAAGAATTTATAATATGTAACTTACCTAACGCTTCTTGTAAATCATGAGGTAAATCACTTTTAAATTCAATCCATATACCATTTACGGGATGCTTAAAACCTATTTCGCCGGCATGTAAAAATTGTCTCGGGCACCATCTTTTGTCTAACCTGACAATTTTTCTACCCCCATACTTTTCATCGGATACAACCGGATGCCCGATATACTTTAAATGTACCCTAATTTGATGAGTCCGTCCAGTTTTGGGATGACACTTAAGCAAGGAGAATTCGTTGTAGTGCATTCTTTCCAATTTCCTAGTTTGAATTTTATTTAAATCATTAAAAATTGATTGAAAATTGAGAATTGAAAACCTGTCTGCCGACAGGCAAGATTGAAAATTGCCCGCAGGTTCATATTCTGTCTCCGCTTCCTTCCCATCTGTTGAGACCTCAAATTTCTCCCTTCTTGCAGGGTTTCTTTCTATAGCGCCTACAATCACTCCGTTTTTCTCTACAAATCCATGGACAAGCGCTAAATATTCTTTTCTCACTATTCTTTCCTTGAATTGGGACTGCAACCCTTCTAGAGCTGTCTGGGTTTTTGCAACAAGTAAAAGTCCTGAAGTATCCTTATCCAATCTATGCACTATCCCCATCCTCTCCAGTTTTATCCCGCTATGATACTCTAGAGTATCATAGCGCTCCTTTAACCAACTTACCAGGGTCGGACCCTTATTTGTTGATGATTCATCAACCACCAATCCAGGGGGTTTATCAACCACCATCAGGTACTCATCTTCAAATATTACCGGAATTTTCACCATGGGTTTATTGTAACCTATATAGGAGAAAAATTATTCTCTGATAATAGCCTGGCACATTGGAGGCCTGCCTGCCGGCAGGCAGGTGGAAACTATTTTTTTGCAGATTGGAGGTAGTTGTTGATTTCCGTCAAAACCTGGTCCGGGTTAAGGGCTGATTTAATCATATAACCTGCGCAGCCCAATTCAAAACTCTGCTTTATCACAGCATCCTGGCCAAGGTTTGTCAGGGCAACAATTGGCCCGTTGGGGGATTTTGGCGGGTTTGCCCTGTTATCCCTTAACACTTGCAACCCATCCTTTTTAGGCAGCATTATATCTAAGACGATTAGCGCATAACCTCCTTCGTGTATCCTGTATGAGGCTGTATCTCCATCAGCAACGGTATCTACAATAAAACCTTCTGTCTGTAAAAGCTCCTGGTAAAATTCCCTTAAAAACTGGTCATCTTCAATAATCAGGATTTTTTTACCGGCATTGCCTTGGATATCCATCTTAGATACTATATTAAATTGTATTGCACTAAATTGCAACAGGTTCTAACATTCTTGCTCCCCCATTTACTTTTTTGATAAAGTTTTGGGAATTTGCAAGGATATTATTTGTCGCTACAGGCAGGGAGAATGTAAAAATTGCACCTTTGCCTATACCATCTGATTTAGCCCAAATTTTTCCTCCCATAAGCTCAATTAAGTTTTTACATATATAAAGCCCCAAACCAGTACCCCCTGACGCTGCTGAGGATATATAGGAATTATCCAGACGGCTGAATTTCTTAAAAAGAGACGGTAAATCCCCTGAATCAAGACCTATTCCGGTATCCTCAATTGATGTCTCAATACTATTCCCGTCAGAAAAAAAAGACACCGTGATAATACCTGCATCCGGTGTAAACTTGATGGAGTTACCTATTAAGTTCAGTAAAACCTGGTGTACCTTATCCCGGTCGGCAAATACTTTCGGGATGGTTGAGTAGATAATTTTAAGCAGCAGGTTTTTTTCTTTAGCCCTGACACCAACCTCCATAAAGATGTCCGAAACAAATGTCTGGATATTAAAAACTTCAGGTAAAATTTCTACCCTGCCCGATTCAATACGGGAAATATTTAACATATCGTTAACCAGTTTAATCAACCTTTCTGTTGAAGTAATCGTCCTGTCAAGATACTTTTTTAACCTGTCGGATAACGGAATATCTGATTTATGCAAAGCCATCCAGGCATATGAGCGTATCGCGGTCATCGGGGTCCTAAGCTCATGGGACGCTACTGAGACAAAATCATCTTTGAGCTTATCCAGCTCTTGTAATTTATCATTGGCTATGGATAAACTACTGGTAGCCTGCGCCACTTTGCCCTGCAAAATTACATTAAACCGTCTGATCTCTTCATAGCTGCGGGCATTTTGTATGGCCACTGCAACTTCAGGGGCAAGAATCTCAAGCACTCTGATATCTTCTGGCGTATAGAGGTCTCCTGATAATTTCTCCCCTAACACCAGAAGACCAATGTCATGGCTTTCACTATATAAAGGTTCAACAACAGTCAAATCCAAGGACCTCATCAACTCTTTTCTGGCATCAGTTTCCGTCAATTCCTCCATAATAATAGTTTGCTTAGGGGACATTAAAGAAGATATTTTTTCCTCATCAAGCTCCGGGATTTTAGAATAACCCTCAGAAGCAACCTGGTAAATATACCCTTGCTCTGTTAAAATTAAAGCCCCCCTGGTAATCCTCATCTCTTTAAGCAATTTTTGCAGGATCTGGTGGGTTAGGTCCTCCAATCTGAGTGTTGAAGACATAATCAGCGCCAGGTCGTACAACAACTTGCTTGGGTCATAATGGTTTTGATACAAAAATTTATCGGTTATTTTTTCCAAAATTCTGCGGATGTACTGAAAGGAAAAGGCCATGATTAAAGCAAGTATTGTAGAAACTGCAACAGTCCGTACCTCAATTGAAGCCTTACTGAAAATAACTGAAAGGTAGGCAAAAAACAGCGCATATAAAATACCAAGCAGCCCCAAAAGGCTTGCAAAAGAAACAGTCCTTGCAACAACTAAACGGATGTCTAAAAATCTATGCTTGATTATTGCATATGAGATTGAACCTACCAAAAGAAGGGTAAATGCGGGACCGATTGCAACAAACTCTGTCAGGTGTAATACATTAACAAATATAAAATTAGTTAGGTTGGTTAATACAAAAGTTGTAATAATACCAAATAGTAAATATTTAAGCTGAGTTTTTTCCATACCCAAGGCCTGTCTGTATTTCTTGATTAAGGTAATAATTGATAGTGTAAAAAAACCTAAAATATTTGCAGCAAAAACTACCATTCCAGATCCGGACACAGGTGCGGGAATACCATTA
This sequence comes from Candidatus Daviesbacteria bacterium, assembly GCA_016186955.1. Taxonomy (GTDB): domain Bacteria; phylum Patescibacteriota; class Microgenomatia; order Daviesbacterales; family UBA10151; genus JACPKP01. The sequence continues at coordinate 32,722 of JACPKP010000012.1, forward strand.
GCAAAATCAACCCTTTGAAAAACCTGGTTGGAAACAACAAGAATCTGGGTAACAAAAGTAATTACAACAGTCAGTAATACCCATTTTTTTGGCAGAATAAAATTATTATGCGGGTATGTTGCTGAGAGAAGATAGATAGTTGAAAACATCGCGCTTGTTATAACCATTACGGCTTTAACCCAGAAGAAAATATCCTCTTTAGATTGGACTGTTACAGAAATACTATTTGCAACCGCCCATAAAGCTAAAATTACAGTAAGAAGTAGAAAAAGCCTGTGTGTTGCACTTTTGGGGTTCTTGCTAAAAGCCAACGCCCCCAGGAAAAGATTACTGACAACTACAGCAAAAGCTATAAAAAATACGGCCACAGTTTAAATATAACAAAGACAACGTAAAATTTACAACGTGATATACTACATAAAATTGTGTCTAGCAACCAAGATAAAAAAAGCGGGTCAAATTATGATGCCTGGAAAATTTCCAGACATTCTCCTTCAAGCTTTCAGAAACTTACACCCGTAGGACAAATGGAATATCTTTGTGCTTGTGGACATCTAGCGCCAAGTTCCCATAATACCCAGCCGTGGAAATTCCAGCCTATGTCTGATCAAACTATCAGGGTGTATTTGGACTTAGGCCGGTATTATGAGGACAAAGGCAAAATAATCGACCAAAGAAGGGTGCTGCCTGTTTCGGATAAAAACGGACACCAAGGGTGTGTGAGTATTGGCTGTGCAATAGCAAATATTGAAGCAGCTGCCCGATTTCTCGGGGTTTTTAAAGAAACTGTAATATTGTCACCTGCTGTAAAAATCGTACTCCCCCTTAAAAATCCCGTCCCAACAGACAACAGCTTAATACCTGTTGCAAACATCAAATTAAGCAGTACAAAATCTGATTCTGATAAAAAATTATTTGAGGCTATTTTTACCAGAAGGGTTAATAGGGATGAATATAATTTATCCAAAAAAATCCCTAGCACGGTTTTGCAAAAATTACGTACTATAAAAACCCCCGGAGTCAGTGTTCATCTTTTGGAAAGGGATACTAAATCAGCTCCAAAACTTATGCTTATCGCCAATAGCCAATTCCAAGCGGATAAAACCGTATTCAATAATGATCAATTTATTTCTGAACTTGGCAGATGGGTTTTGAAAAATGATTCCGATAAAGGACTGGGGATGCCTTTTGGCACTTTTGGGGTCAAAAACAGCCTTGAGGCTGTTAAACTTTATTTGAATTTTAAATTAAGAAAGGCATTTTCCATAAAAGATAAATCCGGATTTTCTCAGGGTGCAATGAAAGGAATTGAATCTGCACCGCTTGTAGGAATAATCACCGTAAAACAAGATATACCAAAATTTTGGATTGAAGCAGGCAGGCTCCTGGGCAAAATAGCACTAACAGCAGAAGCGTCAGGGTTTGCTATGGCTATCCATGCAGGCATTGCCGAAGTTGAAGGTATCAAACAAAGCCTCTCATGGATCAACCATGCTGAAGACTTTGTTGTCATACTATTCCGGCTGGGCTATTCAACCCGCACTCAACCTCATGCTCCCAGATTGCCTATAGCACAGGTTATGCTTTAACGCCTTTTTCATTGTAGAAGACTTTTAACTCAAGATTTTTCTTGTCAACTATAAACCTCTGCGGGTACTTAAAACCTAATGGTATCCTCGCAGCCACTTCAGTCACCAAAGCTGCTGTCAAGGCAGCCGTAGAACCAAGCTGAGGGATACTGGTAAACATATTTGGGGTTTTGTCATTTATAATCCGGGCAAATTCTCCTGCTTTATGTTCTTTCCCCAAAAGCATATCTGCAACGGTAAAAAAGTTTTTTTTGCTTTTGTCGTCCCTGTATTTTCCCAAAGCTTGATAAAGATTTTCGTCGGAGATACCTGCGGCAAGTGATAAATCCGGGTATTTATCAAACCTTAATATATCTATTTGTGCAACCGAACCGGCATCTGTACCACGTATTAGAATAGTCTTTGATTTTCGGCAATTTTCCGCAATAAGGAATTTCATCTCTAAAGAATCCATTTCATCAACAACTATATCTGCTTTTGGTTCAGTTTTGTTACCGTTAATAAAACTTTCAATACTTTCGCTGTTTATTCCCAAAAAGTAAGCCCAAATTTTGATAAACGGGTCTGTTTTGTGTATCTGCTGGGCAGTACTGATGGCTTTATTTTTTAAACCCGTCGGGGCAAAATCCTTTCCGATCAATTCCTGAGACCAAACCAAATCATCATAAAAAAGGTCAACCCTGTTAGCATTGGCCCATTTGTAAAGCCTCTGGTCAGCGACCTTAATCTGTTTCGGGCGGATGTCTTTGGCAATCATCCTGGCAATATTATTACCTACACTCCCTCCTGCTACAGCTATAACCAGATCGTCATAAATTTCCCGCACCTTATCCCAACCCATTTTATATTCCGGATCTTGGTATAGGGTTGCGTTGCTTGTGACCAGGTTTAACCTATGAAGGTATTCCGGCGCAAATTGCACTAGATCCCCTTTGGC
>JACPKP010000001.1 GCA_016186955.1 Candidatus Daviesbacteria bacterium
GATGCTTACATTATAGCATAAAGCACTTTAATGTATCAACTACTTTCCTTATTAATCTTACTCGATACTCATATCCTTCATCAGGGAAAGAGTCTGCGAAATTCGACTCCAGGGCAGAAGCCCATATTGACTTAGAGCCCGGGGAGAATAATAATTAAATTAATGCCCAAAAGTTTAAACCAAAAAGGTGTAATAAGCCCGCTTTTAATAATAGTTATTGTTATCTTCTGCCTTGTAGGAATATGGTTTTTCTTTGGCCAGGCAAAATTTAGCTCCGATAAATCTACTGTAAAACAAACCAATGTTAATACTCCGCAAGTGGATAAAAAAGATAAAGATTGGATGTATAAATACTGCCAAGAGGAAGTTTTAAAGCTACCTGAAGCTCCCTTTAAATATAAATCCAAAGAAGGCCCTACCAGAAGTGGAGCAATGGTTTGGATCAGCAAGATGTTTCCTGAGGGGACAAGGTTTGACCATCAGGTGGGATGTAGCATAGGCTATAAGTATAATGAAGCAGAAGCATATGCCTCAGTGGGAGTAGAGCACAAATTTGATATAAAATATGCAAATGAATTTAGTAAAAGCGTTGATGAACTTTTAACAGCAAAAATTGATTCTTCCTGGGAAAAAATATCCCCTTTGGATAAAAAGGTAAGTAGTGAGCCGGGCTATTCCTATGGAGGTTTCCCAATGGTGTTTAAAAGGGAAAATAAAGAATTAGGAACAGTTGAATATATAGATATCTTTTTTGGAGCTAGTATTTTATATATTAAAGTTGAATTATACACAAAATGAAAAAATTCATCCTATCTATATTTAAAAACCAAAAAGTCGTCTTTTCCTCAATCATTGTTGCTATCTTATTCTTCCCGCTAACTGTCTTGGCGCAACCTTCCCATGATAGCTGCACATACAAAGCCTATGATGAGTGTAAGAAAGCTGGCCAAGAATGTGGTGATTCCTGCCTGAAAGTTAAAGAGGATTACGTGGCATGGACTAGTTGTCAGGATGGTTGTTATGAAAAAACGAAGAATTGTAATGACGAGACTTATGAAAGATGTATGAAAGGAGACGGAGCTCTCCCAGAAAGTAGTAAACCCTCCCCCGAGGATCTGCCTAAGGAAGAAGCGTCCAGAATCACACCTTCTGAACCTTGGAAGCCAATCAAATTTGGGGACCCAAAAAAGATAAATGATTGGATTATTTCCAATGGTTTAGATTTGAATATTGAAAAAATTGAAACTGGCGCTCAACTGGAAAGGACGCCAAATATTACTCAGGAAGATAAAGAAGCAGCAAAAAAAGCAGGTGCAAAAAATAAGTTTTATTTAGGTATGAGTTTTTCCGAGACAGGACTGATTAAATTACCGGGTTCATCGGAATTTATTAAGATAGACAAGGCACGTTTGTGGGATTTTCCATCAGGATCGACAATTAAAGCCATTGATGAGTCAGTCAAGTTGTTCTCTGGAGATGGCTCTGTCATTATCATTACACCTGGTTCAGAAGCGATTCTGCCGGAAACCGGTCCCATGAATATTTTAAACGGTACTGTTGAACTGGAGGGACAACATGATGCAAGTACAGAATTTATAGACCTTTTTATTATTGGTACTCATTATTGGATAACTCACGAACCAGGAAAAGAGACAATAGTGGGGGTTTATGAAGGGCAGGTGGAGGTTAAAACAAAGGATGGCAAAACCGCAAAAGTTTCCCCCAGCGGTGATAAGCCAGGAGTGGTGGTAGTTTCTCAAAAATTGTCACCTGTTAAACTTTCTATTGTTGGTGGGGTATTGGCAGCAGTAGTTGTGGGCACTATATTAATTCTAAAAAGAAAATTTGCTCCAAAAGGACTAAGTAAAAGGAGTAAATGAAAAAATTAACCTGTCTGTATCATATAAGTTGACAACCAGGTAAGAAACCATGTTATTATAAATAGTAGATGCAAAAAGGTTTTGCCCAACCTGTTATCCTAATTATTGGTGTAATTTTAGCTGCCATAATTGCCGGGTTTCTTTTAAGCCAAAATAAGCTCCCCTTTTCTAATAGTTCAAAAGAGCAGCCAAAAGAACAAATTTCTCCGCAAAAAAAAGTTACAATAACCCCTAAACCGGATCAACCATCAAGCACTTCAAGCAGTCCTAAGGGTGTAGTAATTGTCCAAAAGCCTACCAAAGGAGAAAAAATTACTTCGCCTTTAACCATATCAGGTTTTGTTTATGGAAATAATGGAACTTTAACGATTAAGTTAAAACAAAGGATAGGTGGTTCTTATGTTACAGAAGACAAGATAGTAAAAATACAGGGAAAGTCAGATAATATCAGTTTTGCCGAGGCCATCCAATTTGGATTACCGGTAGAGCCCCAAACCGGAATATTGGAAGTTATTTTTAAGGATAATTCAGGGAAAAGTTTGGATGATAAAGTAGAGATAGAGGTTGAGTTCCCCTCGGATTTAGGTAAAGGTGACTAATCTTAAAAAATGCCCAAACTTATCCTCTTAGCAGTTGTAGCTATCATAGCTGGGTTTTTTGGCTATAATCAATTACTTGGTAAAACTTATATAGATGCTGATAAAACTGTCAAAGGGGACTTTCAAGTCGGCCAGGGTAAAACTGCCACATTAAGAAATGGCGCTAAATTAACTGTTGAGGGTAATGTAAGTTTAAATGGTGAGGTGGATTGTCAAAATGGCCCAATTTATATAGAAGTTAAAGGTAACTTAACGGTTGGTGGAACTATCAAGTGTGAAAGGACAGAAGCAGAAATTCAATCAGGTAGATTAGGAATGGGGATGGTTTTTGTAGTCTCTGGCTCTACCACTCTTAGTAAAAATTCTATCTTAATTACTAATGGTAATTTGCAATTTGTTGATAAAGAAGAGAATATTGCCAAGACCCAAGAAGATATTGAAAAAATCTTTGACGAAGTTGAATCTAGTTCTCCCTCAAATAACACAACACTAGGGCCCCTTGTTCCCAATGGCTTAACTCAAAAAGATCAAACCTTTAATCTAGTAAAACCTGTTTATGCAGATTCCCACAAGTTTGTCTCGCAAGGGACAATTGTAATTGGGAGCCCCAAAGAAAAACTACCTAAAGACTTAAGTATTGCCACTCCACCCAGAGGTATCAGGCATATCATCATCAACTATAATTTACCAGGGGCTGATTTAGAGCTGAAAGACCAAACAATTATTGGACCAGATGGGCTAGATGGATTATCAATCAGTGATGAATGTGACATCAACATCCCAGCTAAGGAATCTGAAGTTGATAAAAAAGCTAAAGATGCGCTGCGTTTTAATGCTAAAGCTCGAAATATTTTTATCAATAATTTTGAGCTTTGGTTAGGCAGTGGTGGCCAAGGTGGTACAGCCCAAACAAAAGTTGACTGTTATCCCAAAGCTACAGCCATTGCTGGAGATGGGGGTAAAGCTGGTAATTTCCGCTTCCAAGCCAATAGTGGGATTTATGTCCAGGGCTCTTTTAATATCCACCCCGGAATATCAGGATCTGGTGGTGATGCTATAGCTACAGCTGGAGGTGGAGGTAATGGGGTAGATTACCAAGATGGAGAAAAAGGTGGCAGTGCTTTTGCTAAGGGAGGTAACGGGGCTGATAATATTAAAGATTTATCCTGGTTGGGGGTGGTTAAAGGGGTAGAAAATATTAGCATAGATTCAGTCATTGCTGGTGCTGGGGGAAATGCAGGAGCCAAAGCTGGTTCTGGGGGAACAGGTGGTTGTGGGGCAAAAGGTGGTCAACCAGGCCAGGCAGAAGCTAAGGGAGGTAAAGGGGGAAAATACCAACTTAAGATCCCCCAACAAGTTAAAAGAATGGCTGAAGTAAATGATTCTGACGGGCCAGAAGGTAGACCAATAACGGAGTTTGGGCAAAAAGGCAAAGATGGTTTACCTTGTTCTGATAAAGCAGGCTACATCCCTAAAACCACTAAGCCTGAGGGCTATGCTTATCAAGCTGCACCAGTTTCCCAAGCAGGAAGTGTGTTTCTATTTAGAGTTTGGCCTAGAGGTTACCATACTCCAACTATGGCTTTAGCTAAAGGACCTATTTATCTTGATATACATCTGTCTTTACAAGATCCTCAGACAATTAAAGACTACCTACCCATTAGGGTAGTGATGTTTACCAATGGAAATCAATTTTGGGAAGGAACTATGAAGAATGGTAATGTTAGCTGTTGGGCTAATGATAGCCTAGATGATTGTGCTTCTATTGCTGGTCCAACCATCTCAGATGATTGGTACATCAGGGGAGAAACCAAACTAACCTTTAAACTATATGATAAAGAAGGTAAAGAGTTACCTCAGAGGCAAAATTAAACATGGGTGAAAAAGACATGACATCGTTGACTTTTTGAAAGTAGAGGATAATACTTAAATTAATGCCCAAAATTATTTTAATTAGCTTGGCCGTAATATTAGCAGCATTTTTAGGCTATCAAAACTTTAACTCCAGCTCATCCATTGATAAAGATACTGTTATCAGCGGGGATTACAAAATCGGCAAAGATAAAACTATAGTCGTCAGGAACGGTTCAAAGGTTGTGGTTAAGGGTAAAACCGAAATAGCAGGCAGTTTAAGGTGTGAAAATGGGGCAATCAAGCTTGAAACCCAAGGGGACCTAAAGGTTACAGGAGCAATAGTTTGCAACAGGGATAAAGGTGATAAGAAACCCTCAGGTGATGAGCAGGGCATAAATATTATTGCCAAAGGAGATTTTGATTTTGAAAAAGATTCGGTTTTGGCAAGCAACGCCCATATCCAGATTGTTGAAAGCGAAGACCTGCTACTTCAAACTCAAGAAGATTTCAAAAATGCTTTTAATGAAACCGCTCAAGATTCAGGTGAAGGTTTTAGGATCGGCCCGCTTTTTAACAATATTCCCAAACAGACCACATTTGACAATCTGCCCCAACTACAGATTACACCTCAAACGGATACTAACCTACCTGCTGTTTCATTGATCAAGACAGTCCAGGCAGATAATAGTAAAAGAGGAGCTTTTAGGGGGAAAATTGGCCAGTCTTGGGGTAATCCGAATGACAAATTGCCGGGATGGGTGGATCTAAAAGATATCCCGAGATATTTAGACTATCTTCTGTTTTGGGTTAATATGCCCAACAGGACTTTAGAGCTTTATGATTCTGTGATATTTACTCCAAACGGCCATGATGCCAAAGATATACTGGGAGGATGTGATATCAACGCCCCTGACGCAGAAAAAATCAAGGATGAAAATGACGATACGGATGCTGTCAAAAAAAACGCCATGAGAATGAGAGCCAGAGCCAAGGTCATTAAAGTTAAAAATTTCCATTTGTTTTTAGGTGATGGCGGAAAGGGTGGAGATGCTGTGACTGATAAAAACTGCAGGCCGGGAAAAGCAATAGCAGGGCATGGGGGGAATGCAGCTAACTTTAAGTGGACAGCCCAGGAAAATATCGACATAGTCGGCAGCTTTTTCATCTATCCTGGTAAGGGTGGAGATGGCGGTAAGGCTATAGCTTATGGAGATAAAGGAGATCCGGGATGCCCGGGCAAAACAGGTTTTAACGCTACAGCCAAAGGAGGATGGGGAGCCCCCAACCATCGGGTTTTGTCAGCCACAGGCGATGTCGGGGGTTTACAAAATATTTACATTGACCAAATGGTTGGAGGAAATGGCGGGGATGCCGAAGTTTATCCGGGTGAGGGTGGTGATGCTGATAAGTGTGATTGTAAAGGAGGCAAACCCGGTACAGGTTATGCCACACCCGGAAAAGGCGGGGATGTGTCTTTGAAATATCCGCCCGGAGTACAAAGAGGGGTGGGTGTAAAGGATGTCAAGGGTGAAGATGGTAAGGCAGTAGGACAAAAAGGATTACTTGGTAAAGACGGGTCGGCATGTGGCGGAGACAAATCTGTAACGGCAAAACCTTCCCCTTCACCAAAAAAGGTAGATACAACCAGCCAAAATTTCGGTGACCAGAACCCTGGACAAGCGTCGATAGAGGTGCTGGTAATCAATGGGCAAAATTTCCCGTCCAAACAATTTCGCGTAGCTTCTCCGGATGAGTGCGGGGCTTTGCACTATCATGCTGATCTGGAAGTTTCCTCAGTTGATTTAAAAACCCATATGAATGATCCTAACCCCAGCGGATGCGGCTTTGGTAAAGTAGCTGAAATTGTCAAAAAAACAATCTCAATATCGCAAGAGCAAGCTTACGTATGGCAATGAGCAAGCTCTTTTCTGCGAAAATGAGCAAGCTCTTTTCTGCGAAAATGAGCAAGCTCTTTTCTGCGAAAATGAACAAGCTCTTTTCTGCGAAAATGAACAAGCTCTTTTCTGCGAAAATGAACAAGTTCACCCTCCCCATACCCTTCTTGATTATCCATCTCTTTTTGTTTTTTGCTTCCAATATTTTTGCCCAAACAATAAATCTGGACGGCACTTGGACAAGCGAATTGGGATACTCTTTTAAAGCTGAAAAGTCCGGCGACTCTATTTCCCTTATTGTCGAGGCTGGGAAAAATCCTAAACTAATTGGTACAGTTGGATTAACCGGTACTATCAAAGGAAACTCCTTTGTTGGCAAAGTTTACGAAACCGCTGATGATTGTCCTAATCTAGGTACGTATATTCCTACCACCGGTATTGTCTCTGAAAATACAATTGAACTCACTTACGATGCCCCTAAATATTATCCGGAGAGATGTGTCTATTCCGGAAATTATGAAACAATACACGCTGTTCTTACCCGTGTACCTAAACCCTCCCCAGAGGATCTGTCTCAGGGAGAAGCATTCGGAATCACACCTACTGAATCTTGGATGTCAGTCAAGTTTAGAGATCCAAAAAAGGTGAATGACTGGATTATGGAAAACCTTGGGGATTATGAAATAAAGCCGGCTCCAATCAGTGAGACTCAGGCTCGGGATCGGATACCACAGATTCAACAGGGTCAACCATCTTCCAATTCAAAAGCCCGCCAGGTAACTGAAAGCCACTTAATCCCCGGAGCGGTAATCAAAAACTATCAAGAAGGTGTAATGATTGAAATCTCAAAAGGCGGCTGGGTTTATATAGATCCATCAGGCGCGGTAAATTACGGTACAGATAGGTGGAGAAATTACTTTGATATTTTAATGGGGACGGTAGAGGTAGAAACGGAAAAAAATACAATTGATATAAAAACACCCAACACTAATGTTAAATCTAAAGGTACCCATTATTGGGTTTCCTATGACCCGAAAAAGAAAGAAACAACAGTTGGGGTTTATGAAGGGGAAGTTGAAGTGAAAACTAAAGGAAGAAATGAATCTGTGCTTGTCTCTCCGGACGGTGGCAAACCTGGAGTGGTGGTAGTTTCTCAAAAACTTTCAGTTATAAAACTTGCCATTTTAGGTGTGGTACTGGTAGCGGTTGCTGGCGGGGTAATCTGGTTTGTTAAGGGAAGAAAACTAAAGCTTTCCAAAAAAAGATGAGCTCAACACAATTTTGGGTCGGAGCATTGGTACCGCCACTTGTTAAGTGGGCAAATCCATACCTTAAAAAATTTTTCAAGTTAAATGAATTCGACAGCGAGACACGGATAAGGGTTTCCACCAAACAATACCCAATTTATTTTGGTTTTCTGTATGGCCTTTGGGTTACGGCACTGCTTAGCAGTGGATTTGCAGTGCTTATTTGGTTTATGATTTCCGGCCCAGCTTTTTTCTCGGGCAAAAGTTATGCAATCCCGGTCTTTCTTGGGCTTATCAATATGATAGGGGCCTGGTTTATACTTGGAGCTTTGCTTGATTTTATATTCTGGCAAATATCTTCAGAAAACTTTAGGGACTATATAAAGTTGAAACTGATTAAATCCGGTTGGGGATATGATATAAAGCAGCAAATAGTGACACTTTTTAAAATTGGTTTTATATATTACCTTCTGACAGCCCCGATAATACTATATTTGCTCTATTTCCTCTAAAACAATTATTACTATTAGTATCAAACAGGTTTTACCTCTTGCCAAAGTTTTATCCTTGGTTTACTCTTAAATTATGCCTGCCTGCTCCAAAAACCAAGAGGGGATTGCCCCATTATTTATAGTATTATTAATTTGTTTTTTCTTTCTTAGCTTCATTTTATGGAATAGGAATATCCCCGGACTTAAAATTCTAAATGATATAAAACCAACACCTTCCCAAAGTGCAAAGCCAGTCAGCACACAAACCAACTCTCCGTCTGCCTCACCTCAAAAAATGTCTTTGAAAGAAGCCTGTTTGTCTGAAGCAAAGAGTGTGCCAAAACCACCATTTAGGTACCAACTGGAAGATGGTCCGGTCGGTACCCTCCAGCCCAACTATAAAAAAGATCGGTTTAGTGGAGCTAAAAATATCTATTCCTGTTATACAAGCTATATGTATAACAGGGTAATGGTGGAAGCTTTTGCTGATATGGGAGTCACCTACTATACAATAACTAAAACCGGCAGTAAATATGTCTTACCAGAAACAATCAAAACATTTGAAAAAAGGGTAGATGAAGCACTTTCTAACAGTTTTGAAAAAGCAGGCTGGGCAAGGCAAACCCAGTATGGTGAAACCAATGGACGGGTACCAGTAATGCTTCTTACAAAAACCAAAGACGGCAAGCAGTATTTTATGGATATAAGTTACCCAGGTGCCACAGGGGTTGCTTTTTCTTATATATTAACAGTAATGGAAAAATAGTCTACTTCTTGTAAGTAATGAATATTGATTTCAGTTACAATAAGTACAACCATAAATATAGGTAAAAAAAGGAACATCTGGAGGGTAGATTAGGTTTGCACCCTTTCTTTTTGGAGCAATTTTGGATTCAATATTTTGGCAATTATCCCCGGAAAATTTCAGGGATTATGTAAAATTCCGCCAGCTCAAATCAGGATGGGGTTATGATATAAAACAGCAAATCATTACCCTCTTTAAAATTGGATTTATTTATTACCTAGTGACAATTCCTATAATGCTTTTACTCCTCATACCAAACTAATAACGGCCGTGTATACTTTGGTTAACATAACCATAATTTCATCACCACAACACTAGCTTGACAAATCAGTCCAAAGAAGCTATATTCAGCAAAATGTTACCGGAAAGAGAAAAGATTAAAAATGTTTTAAGGTGTGTGGCAGTTGCAGGATTAGCTATGACAACCGGCTGTGCGCCCACAGCACCCAATGTAGTGGAAACTTCAGATTATACAATCAATCGTGATCTTGGAAATACATGGTTATTGACAGGTAAAGGGAATTGGTCGTGGGAGCGTCCAGAAAACGCAAAAAAGGGCTTATTTGACCTTAATGAAGAATGTCAAGTTTCAGAGTTGAGGGTTGTATATGGTGGAATTTACAGAGTGGTTTTGGATCCGGGTTGTAACATCAGAGATCTTAATAAAAGAGCCCATAATCCCCCAAAAAGATATCTCAGAGAATACCCCAACTTTGGTATCATTCAAATATCCAAAAATGTAGTAGAGGTAAAGGGTAAATGGGTGATAAACCCGTGGAATGGAGGAAACCATGCAAAACAAGGGTTGTCGGAAGTGATCAGGGAATGTTTGTCTAATACCGGCGGATCTATCTCTGAAGCGGCATATGATTCATATTTTGTAGCTACCCCGGAATCGGATTGTGTTTTAAAACTAATTCAAAGCAATAAAGCGCCTCTTAAATTTTGAACGCTGTACCTGTTGCTGTTGATATAGTTTGTTGCTAAAATGGACGATCGCACACCATATTGTCACTGTGGGCAAATATTTTCAAAGATAATCCACCTTCCACTTGAACTAGCTTGGCACCCCCCTTTTTTTTTACTAACTTTCAAAAATTGATATAGTTTGTTATTAAAGTGGACGATCGCACACCATATTGTCACTGCTGACTCACCACTATAGAAAGTTCTAGAATCAGCTAGTGCGGTTGGTAATTGTCTTCATTCTAAATCTGCCTTTTACTTTAACTGGTATTATTCCTGTGATTTTGTCTGGTCCATATCATGTTAAGCTGGTTAGAAATCCATATGCTTTTGTATTTAAGATAAAAAGTTTTTGGTGGGCATTTGGATTTTTTAAAAAAGCGCGGGCAATCACAATTGGACAGATCATTTTACTTGGTCCCAGATTATTAAAAAATGATCTTGAGCATGAAATTATCCATGTTGAGCAATGTGATAGATATCCTGTCATTTTCCCGATATTGTATCTATATGAAAGAATTAGAAAAGGCTACCGTCAAAACCGCTTCGAAGACGAAGCCTACACTTTATCAAACAGTGTCTATGAGGAAGTAAACAATAAATAAACTAAACTTGTTGTCCTGAGTTTGCAGATTCCACCTGAAAATGCTAGAATTATCATTTGATGGTTTCCAGAGAACAATTTATTGAGGTAAATCGTGACAGATATGGAGAAAAGACCCTCAGAGTTTATACTGCGGATGCTGTTTTAGAGCAGTACTTGAAAGACCATACCTGGATGGATGATCCTAAGTCTCACTGTGTATCTTGTAGCCGTATTGTGGATAAATCAGGAGGGTGGTTTTCTAAAAAGATGTGTCGAGAAAACGTTCAGCAAGGCTTTTCTTGTAGAAGAGAGACTTTGAGGAATCATTTTTTGCCCTTTGTTAGAAATGCACTGGAGGGACGTTACCCCGATCAAGAGGAATGGCACGAAATAATCCATAGGGTTGGTCCTTATTATGACGGTACTGGTAAAATGGAGTGGAGTTTGTCGTATTCGTATGCGCATGAACTAGGAGAAACAGTTGCACGGATGACAGGTTCAGAGGAGGTCTCTTTAGAGGAGAGAGCTTCATTTTGCAAAAGAGTACAAGAGCAAGTTATGCTCGAGATGGATTTTGCAAGTTTCAGTAGACAGGGTGTATATGGACTCTAAGGTTTAAAATGTCTTACTGTTTTTTCTCTTCTGGAGGCTTATAATCAGGGTTAAAATACTGGTAGAATTTTTCAACTTCACTGAAAACCTTTTTCGATTCCGCCACATTTGCATTGTATTGCCCAACCAGGCTGTTATATTGTCCAACTAAACTATTGAATTTATCTATGTCTCCGGAATTTTTTAACAAAACCAGCTGGTTGTCCATCGCGGTAAGTTTGGGGTTTAAAGCGCCAAGTTCGCTGTTTATCTGGTCAAGCCTTCTAACCCGGCTGTTAAATCCGCCTTTCTGGAAAAGCTCTACCACCTTGCTTCTGTCCGTGAAATATTGTTTATAGTATTTTTCTAACTCTGGTGAAAGTTCTTTATATTCCACTGCAAATTTGGAATGTAATTCTTCCTGGATAGTTTTAATGTTGCTGTTTTTTCTTTTCTTAAGTATTTCAAGCGGGCCGGTTAAATGGGGATCATCCTGATATTTATCAAGTTCAGTTTCCAGAAGTGCATTAATGCGTTTTTTCTCATCTGAGCTTAACCTGTTATATGCGGAGTGCAACATTTCATGGATAGCAGCGGAGTACTTATGGTCGGAAAATTTAGGATCATCAATTTTTAGCAAAAATATTTTTCGTCCTCCGAAAGGACCGCCACCGGGTTTTGGCGCGTTACACCCCAGTGCCTCAACTCCGTTAGCAAAACAGTATTTTCTAAAAACATCTCCTTCAACTATTTCCGGGTCAGCCCGGTAGAAAGTCGCCTTGCCTTTTGTTGTAAGAGTATTCTTTTCAGCTATTTCGACAATTTCAGCTGCTGGTTTATAGGATTTCAATACATCCTCATCTGAAGTGCGTTGTCCGGCTGTACCGATAAATACAAATAAGAGTCCTGCGAGTATAAGCAAAAAAGGTAAAGCAAGGAGGATTAAGATTATTTCAAACAACCAAAGCCCTTTTTACCATTAGGGGATTTTTCCGATTTTTTTGTTAATTTTGGAGCAGTGTTATTTTTCATAAGTTGAAAAAGTGGCAAAAAGGGATTTGGCGCCCCAGTTAAAATCAACATAATCAACAGTACCCTTTGCAGGATTTTCCCTGGTAAAAACCATAGGGAATCCTTTGTAACTATAAAAAGGCCTACCGCCTTCCTTATTGCTCACCGGGGAGATTTTTTTCCAGGAAGAATCCATCTTTGAGGTGATAAGCTTATCAACAGCCTCTTCAAACTGGTTTCTGAACCTGATGTCAAATTTATATGCCACCCCAACGGAAGCATAGGCCTCTCTCTCCTCATAGTTATAATCTATTACACAGGATTTTCCTTTATACTTTTTATCCTTGGGGAACTTATCTAAAATAAGAGGGTCGCCCAAAGTGCCAACAATGCCCTCCTTATCCTTATATTTAAATGGGGCGTCCGGAATTTTAACCAGTTCTTCCTTACAATATTTCTCCAGCCATTTAGGGTCTTTTTTATCAACAGTTTTATCGGCAACAGGCTTGGTTTGAATGGGGGATTGGTTAGCGGTTTGAGTAGGCTGGGGTTTTTGGTACTGGAAAAAGAAGTTTGGTTTTCTAAAAAATATCCACGAACCTATGGCAAAGCCAAAAAGAATAATCAGTGTTAAAAATAAATTTAGGACACCTAATTGGTTTACTTTCACAGGCAGTTTATACACAAATTTATTATATGCATTACTTTTTATTAATGTCAAAAGCTAAAATTGTACAAGTAAAACACGCATCAAGGTTTTAGACTAACTTTAAAAAAGAGGTAAAAGATTCTTAACTCCTAAGAAAAAACCTCCAGGTAACTTTCTCTTCACTTTGAGCATGCGACAGCTTAAAAATCGGCAGGTGTCAACCTAATCCACCCCGGGGATGGAAGTTCACCGCATTCGACGACAAGCATAGAGATTGACTAGTAACCAACTTCATTCCAATTTATACCAAAATTTCACAATTGTGAAGAAATGGTATAAACACAAAAAGGTTGGGATTACACACCAGGTGTGTAAGTACAAAGGATACAAAGGTGTGAACTTAAGTCAAATGAAAGGTGTCCTTGATTATTTAGTAAATAGGAATATTGATAAATTAACTAATAAAAGAACACCAATAATAATATAAAAGCGCCATTTTGAGGGTATTTTTTGCATCAACTGCTCAAATTTTAGAAACCCAGAGATTGATGTTATTATTTTATAAAGGATAAACGCATTAAAAAAGATGCTTATGATTGGAAATAATATAGCTACCATAGGGATACTATATAGTTTTGTATGAGCAATGAGAGTGAACCAGGGAAACCCCATAAAAGCTAGTAGGAAGCCACATCCCAGACATTCTGGAGTCCAAATTGGTTTGATGTATGCCCATATAGCTATTAATAAATAGAAAGTTGTAAAGAGTAAACCAAATTTGGATACTTTAGCCTTAAAAAACTTCATATAAATTAAAACTTAGGGGCGTTTGAGTCTTTATAGTAAAAATCACACAGGTCATAGCCTGGAACTGTTTGGCCAACCTTGACAGATGCTTTTCTAAGTACTCTTGGCTTTGTGTCCCCGCAACTTTCCTCCATCCCTGTTGGGCAAACAGTAGTTGAATAGCCTATGAATTGTTTAGAAATAACATATTTTAAATAATAATCGCCTTCCTCAAGTTCAAAAGCGTAAGTTGATTTGCCGCCATTCATACTTCCGGGGTATTCTTGAACAAATATACTGCTGTCAGACACCCTTTTGGCTTCAATCAACCCTTTGGGCAAAACTTCAGATGGATAACAAAGTTTGCCGGTAACAGTGCCTTTGGGGGCTTCGGATTCCTTCTCGGGCGTAATTTCAAATTGAGGGGTGATCTCACCACTTTTAATGCTTACCCTGTACCAATTAAAGGTAGCAGTATGCCCGTTTTTTATCTCATAAACATGGACATTATACTGCCCCTCTGATTCATTATCCACCTCAACAATCCCTCCCGGAACATCCTTCAGAAACTGTTGGACCTCAGGCAGTTTTTTGACATTTTCTAAAGCCAGTTCTTTGGAAATTTTGGTAGGGGCAATTTCCTCCAGTTTATTCTGGACAACAGGTTGTTCAATAAGCCACGGAGCTATTTTTGGGAAGGCAAAAAATCCTATCAGGGCTAAAGCAATTATAATAATTAAATATTTCATGTAATATATTTTCTAAACAAATTCCTGTCCTTGTTTATCCATACTAAACCAGCGACATTGCCCAAAAGCACGGCAAAAACAGCAAGCACACTGGCAAAGCTTACTGCCTGGAATCCCAAAATATTGCTCAA
This sequence comes from Candidatus Daviesbacteria bacterium, assembly GCA_016186955.1. Classification (GTDB taxonomy): domain Bacteria; phylum Patescibacteriota; class Microgenomatia; order Daviesbacterales; family UBA10151; genus JACPKP01. Next base: position 14,241 of record JACPKP010000001.1, read on the forward strand.
CCTGATCATTCCTGCAAAAATTATGATGCTGCCAGCAAAATTCAACACTACAACCAGTGTACTAAAAGATTTACTAATTAGCAAAAGAATAATTTGGACTGCAACCACTATAAAAAATAACCCCAGCAAAGAATTGGGATAAGAGAATGAAAGTTCAAAACCGTTCCTGCCAAATCCTGTAAATGATTCCCAATCAAAAAAGCCTAAAACAAGCTGCATTATCAGGATTGATAAAAAAATAGTTTTGGTCTTGAGTTTGGTTTTCTTGTCTTGTTTCGAGGCAAAACGCAATACAAACGGACTGATTAGTAAAACTGCAGCTAAGATAAAAATATATTCCATTATCCTTACTCCAATTTGAATGAATCAATAAATTTATTAATATTCTCCTGATAAATATCCCAATTTCTAGATGAAGAAGCTACTGAGATGAGAATTTCAAAACCGTTTTTGTAGCTATGCTGAATCATAGATAAATTTATCGATAACAGCTTTATAATTAGTTTGGGAATCTTCTTTTAATTCAACATAAAGCTGTATATCCGGGTCTTTCGAGAATTCATAGGTTGTTGTGTGGCTTCTGCCCGAATCAAAGTTTTTGGTTTTTTTCCATCCAGAAGATTGGGTAAAACTATAATTTGGAACAGTAGCCCAACCTGAAGATACAACCGATGATGATGTTACAGATGGGGAAGAAGGGGACTGGACGGTTTTTGAATTATCATCTAAAAACTTAAATGAATTGAGTGAAGCCTCAATTACAGGGCCTCTTTTATCCCAGGCAGAATTTAAGGCTGTCCCGCCAACTCCAATATCATACCCGTCTTTTAGGAGAACAAAGCCCACACCCCTCACCTTTCCTTCCCTAATCAGATCCTTGACATCCTGGACCGAACTTTTATTGCCGGCTTTTTTTAATTCCGCTTCAATTTGGGTATCATTCAAGTCTGTCATGCTAACTGACGCCTCATAGCGGATCGCGTCATATCCTGCAAAAGTTGTTTTTTGTTCATTTGAAAATTCAATCTTAGCTGAATAATTATCAGCCTCCTTCTTTAATTTAGCCATAATTTCATCCAGGCTCTTGGCGCTACTTTTTTCCGAGGTAACTTCAATATTGGCGGTTGATCTTGTTGTGCTGTTGCCAAACACCTTTTTATCTTCCTGGGAGGCTTCAAAAAATAGTTTAACTTTGCCTTCTTTATTTACTTTAATCCAGCCCGCTGGCGGGGTGATAGAAAATTTGGGTTCACCTGTATCCGGTTTAAACTCTGCAGAATTTTGGGAAAGTTCTGCTTTTTTAGGAATGGGGGAATTGTTAGAAGAAGTGTTTTTAGAAGATGGAGTCGTATCTTTATATATATCTTTGGGTTTATTCGCAGAGAGCTTTAGCTCATTTGCATTAAAAACAATCTGCCCGTTTTTGGTAGTGACTAAATTATTTTTAACAGCATAAGCGCCTCCTCCAACCAGCGCCACCCCAATTGCAACTAACAAAAACAGTGGGAAAACCCCCGCTTCGCTCGCGAAGCGAGGCGAGCCATGCTGGTTCAAAAATTGTCCTTTAATTTTAGGGAAGTTCAACATTAATCAGATAGCTTAAAAGAGTTGAGGGAACTATAAATTTCCGGTTCTCTTTTATCCCAGGCAGATTTTAAAGCTCCTCCATAAATAACTATTCCATATTTGCCTTTCACCAGCACGTAAGATAATGTTCTAAAGCTTACTCCTTTTTTGAAAGCATCTATCTCTAATTTATAAGCATCTTGCCCGGAAAGCTTAGATTTACTTTTAGAATTAACTGTTAGTTTTTCCCACTCCGCCCCTGATGATTTTACGTAATAGTCCACCAATGATTCTAAAGAGCCTTGACTATTGCCTTTAATCATATTCACTTGTACCTTAGCTTTATTGGTTGCCTGCAAATCTTCTCCGGCAACTTCCTGATCTTCCTCGGGAGCTTCAAATTTGACTTTAATAACATTATCTGATTGGCCAGACCTGCCCCAGTCTGATGGCGCATTTATACTGAAAGAGGGTTCTCTATCCTCTGGAACAACAGTTGTTGAACTTGTAGGTGGTTTGTAGACAAAAGCACCATATTGGATGTCAGTCTTTGGTGCAGGTGTTAAGGAAGGCAGTGGATTAGTGTTACCTATTTGCTTTTGAACTTTTACCTTATCTACCTCTGCTTTGCCTGATTTACCGGTTTTAACAAACTCATTCCTAATAAGGTAAGTTCCTCCAACAACTACTGCTACGCCTATAGCAATTAGAAAAAATAGAGGTAGGATACCCTTCTGACTATTAACCACGAACCTTAAGCTATGAATTTTTTCCTTGGGCATTAATTTAATAGTAAACAAAAAGATAATAGGTTGTCAAATTAAATTTGTATGGATTAAAACTGACCCTTGACAAGTTATGATATTGTATCCAATAATTAGATTAATGAAAGGTTTTTCTGCCCGAACCAAATCAGCAGGTTTTGTTGCCAGCCCGCCTCTGGTAATTGGCGGTGTGATTGCGGTAATTATCATCATACTTATTGCTTCAGGCAGTCTTAAATTCTCAGGATACGTCAAAGTAGATGATTCCAAAAAACCCCAGGGTGACCAAACGGTAACCCAAACCGAGAAACCCGCTCCAACAGACACACCGAAACCTGCAGTTAAATTAAATTCTGAAAGTTACTCTGATACAAAATATGGCTTTTCTATAAGTTATCCTGAGGGGTGGAAAGTTAAAGAACAAACCAATAATGTGAACTTTTTTAAGCCCTCAGCGACAAAAGGGGGTGACCAGGCGGATGCATTAGTTAGTGTGGTAGCAGATGATTTGAAGGATAATAGAGATATGAAGCTTGCCACAATTGCGGATTTACACAAGACATTCCTTAAAAAGCAATTTAGTAACGCTGAGGTTACTGCAGAAAAAGAGATTAAAATCGGTGAGTTGGACGGGTATGAGCTTGAATTTACCGGGATGATTGGAAGTGACAAAATGCAGGGAAGATACATTGTTATAAAAGGTGAAAAATACCTGGTTGCTCTTATCGGGATGGCCAATATGGAATTTTGGGATAGTGAAAAAGCCAACATTGATGCTTCCATCCAAACCTTCAAGCTTTAATGAGCGCCATCTGTTAAATTGCCATTAATCTACCTAATTATCCTGACCTGTTGGTAAATTTCCCTAAAAAAGTTGACAGGAGTATTGCGTTTGAGCAATAAGACTACTGCTGTGTTGCCTAGGAGGGTTAGGTGTAGTTTAGGCCTTCATCGCCGCGGATGACATTTTCCATCTCATCTAGATCAGGATTAATTGTTTCAAGGATCTCCAGAAACTGCATGGGGCTGTGGATTAAATACAGTTCTAAAAATTTTATCCGCCTGGCATCATACAATGATAAAGTACCATAATTGAATAATTTTCCCAGCATATCCTGTTTGACTTCTGCAAATTTCATGTGTTCTATGGAATATTTTTCTACTTTCCTCCAAATGATTCCCCGCTTGTGCACAAATTCCTTTCTGTAAAGTTCATAATACTCATTGACCCATTGGAGAATAGCAAATACTGTCAGGTACAGATAGAATATGAAAGCCGCAACCAAAATAATTAAACCAGCTATTGAGTGTAGAAACACGTTTGCAGCCGCTCCATAATTTAAGATTAGTAAGTATCCTGCGATGATAAAAATGAATGTTATAATTTGGACAAAAAGTAATTGAAATAAAACCAGGAAAATACTGGTTCTGATATTTACATGAGTGACATGGATCCTGTCACCAGTGGTATTCATACCTGAGGCGAACTATAGTACTTTCATCTAATAAAAGCAAGTCCTAATAGCCAGACAATATTTCCCATGATTCGGTTACTTCGACTGTGCTCAGTACTATACTTGACACATTCATACGATACTGCATTAGAAAGTCTCATTTAATTTTAATGGTATACTAAAGGTATGCCCAAGAAAATCCCACTGCTTATTCTTTCCATTAGCCTTTGTTTAGGAGCGGGGATAATGGGATCATTTTTTACCATTTCCGCAATACCGTCGTGGTATGCAACTTTAAGCAAACCCTTCTTTTCACCACCAAACTGGATTTTCGGACCAGTCTGGACGATTCTTTATATTTTAATGGGAGTTTCATTGTATTTGGTCTGGTTAAAAAAGAAAGTCCCAACTGTTTTTTGGGTTCAACTTATTTTAAATGCTGTTTGGTCCATCATATTTTTCGGCATAAAAAATCCTGCCTTAGCTTTAGTGGATATTGCGGCTTTTTGGATAGCAATTGTTTTAACAATTAAAACTTTTTATAAAATAAACAAAGTAGCTGGAAACTTACTCATTCCTTATCTTCTCTGGGTCAGTTTTGCTGCATTTTTAAACTACAATATTTGGATTTTAAATAAATAATTTTTCCAAGAAATGTTACAGTTAGGATAATGCTCCAAAAAGGATTTACCGGACTTCGTATTATTCTAAATATATTTCTTGTGCCATTTACCCTTTTAATATTGGTTAACCTGATTAGCCAGATAGTTTCTGATAAGCCACCGAGCGATTTTTTAATCACCAAAAACTTTGTAGATATTACTCAAGTAGATGGTCTCTCTAAACTCAGAAGTTGTGAGGGGCACAGAAATATGCCCCAATATACCGATGAACCAAACAGCAGCTTCAAACACTATCTGTATTTTAAGGATAAAAGGATTCCTGGCAATAATCAGCAGGTGAAAATTTTTGCCCCTTTTGACGGGTATATTGTTCATCCTTTGAGCCAGGGAGTAACTATGGTTCCTCTATCTACCCGTTTTCCCTGGTGGCCATTGAACCAGTGGAGATTCAATGTAGAGCCAGTTCACACCTTGCCGCAATTTGGTGGAATTATTAACAAGGTTAAAGCTGGAGAGCTGATTGGTTATTTTAATGATGACCGTTTTGGTAACGCTGAAAAAGAAGCGCCAATTACCTTGGATCTTATTGCAGGTGTTACTGCGATTCCTCCGCAATTTAAAGACGGCAATGGGGAACCATGGAAAAAAATGGACTCTGTTTTTAATTACATGTCAGATGCTGTATTTGAAGAATATAAGTCCGCAATTCCTGGTTTGGTGAATCGTGATGATCTAATTATTTCAAGAGAATGGAGGGAAACACATCCTTGTAAATACCGAGCTGAAGGAGGCCCGTATTTTGATAATGGCAGACCGGGAGACAGAATAATTGAGGAGCAAAATGTCTATTTGGGGATTGGGATAAAAGATCTGGATAAAATAAAAAAGAAACTAATGGGTTGTTACTCAGAAGATGTTTTACAAAAACCAGTTGAGTGTTCAAAATGAACAAGCTCTTTTCTTCGAAAACGAAACAAACAGGATCTGCCTGCCGGCAGGCAGGATTTGCAAATATCTTAATAATTCTAATAGGAGTTGGTTTAGCTATCTTTGCTGGATTTTTTCTTTGGGCAAATTTTAAAAATGACAATATTGGATTTAATCCAACAAATCAAAAAGCGGGGGATCAAAAGAAAAAATCCACAGATAAAATTGATAAGGCAAAGAATACCAATGAACATGGGCAAGAAGAAACAGTTCAGGCAACTGAAATTTATGATAATTCACACGTTCAAAACCTACCTCTTTGCCAAGGTAGTCATTTGCTGGTCTCCTCACCAATGGATTTGGATAAAATACCCATTATTATACCCAGAGGTGGGATATCACCTCTCGGACATGTTCTTCCCAGTGATCATGGAGGTATTATGTATCCTAGGGCTTGGGGGCAAAATCTATACATTGAAGAGACTGAAATTAAAGCCCCGGGGGATGGGCATATCTTTAGGATAGAAAGGACCCTTTATTCCAGAAATGGCAAAAAGGAAAAGGAAGATTATGATATTGCCTTTTCACCTTGCAGAGAGTTTGTTGTTTATATGGGCCATGTCAGTACTATTTCTAAATCTCTTCAAAAAATAATTGATCTGCCAAAAGAGTACTGTGATACTCATAAGGAGAATGATTTAGAATATACTTTTTGTACTTATCCGAAGGTTGATTATCTTACTCACTCTGGTGAAGTAATCGGTATTGTAAAAAGTGATGGTATCCGTGTTTCAGGTATGGATTTTGGCGCTTTTGATACTAGAACTGCAGAACTTAAATTTTTAGGAAATTTTTACCCGGAAGCACGGAAGCTGCAAACCCTGCACAATGTCTGTCCTTGGGATTATTACTCCTCTCCGCTTAAAGAACAACTTTTTGATAAATTAGCCGCCAAATCAGAGCCAAAATGTGGATCATTTATGCAGGATAAAGATGGTACCATTGCCGGCAACTGGCAAGTTAAAGACTATCAACATCAATCAAGCGACTCAGGTGATTGGGGTCAGCAGTTTGCTGTTGTGCATGATCATATCAATCCTGAAATTGGTATAATTGCTTTTGGGGGAATGATTCATGAACCGGGAATGTTAGGTTTTGAACCTACCCATACAGGAGTGATAAATCGTGAGCCAACAGAAGTGACTGCTGATGGGAAAATTTATTGTTATGCAATGGGTGAAGGTGGTAGCTTATCTAATCAAAAATCCTCTATCCGCTCAGGCAAAATACTTATTCAGTTACTAGGCAGAACAACTCTGAAAGCAGAATTTCAACAAGGAAGCTGTGACACAATCTTTAAGTTTAACTCACCAACTATCTATGAAAGATAAACAAGGATTTGCAAAATAGTGACCAAAAAAAATGTATAATCAGACAAATGGTTGAGAATAATTTTGACCGCGGCGGAATGAAAAAAATAATATTGGCCGGCGGTTTAAACAGCAAAAGCGGGGATGTAACCGCAAGCCTCCGGGGGTTTTTAGGTTACTGCCGCAGGGAATTGGGGTTTTGCAGCAGTGATTTTTTTGAATTAAGCTACAACGGGCGGTTTGGAAGGGAATTGTGGGAGCCTGTCCTATACGGCCCGAAAGATACTCAAGCGCCTATTAAAACCGGCATAAATACCTTTATCAGAAATATCAACTATTACAACAGTTTTTTGCCCCGGGGCGCCCAGATGCATTTTGTCGGGGAAAGCCTGGGAGGGTTTTTGATGTTTCAGGCGCTATCCGCGATATCCAGGCAAAGCATGTACCTTTTTGGCGATAGGTATGCGACACTGTCTACCCTGGGCAGCCCTCATTTCGGGTCGGACCTTGGGGAATGCAATAACCCCTTGGAGTTGGGGCTTCGTATATTAATTGAGCCCGGCATCCCGCAATGCCCCGCTGTAGCAGATCTTCAGGAGTTCGGCAAGAGCTTGGTTTATCGTCTGAGTGTCATGTCGCAGGCGGATCTTTTAAGGGAGTACGGATTGGGGCTTTTAACTTTGGCAGGCGAATATGATGTTATTGTCACGCCGGATGAGAGTGTGATCGCTGGTGGCAGCGAAAGACAAAAATTTGTCCTGGATACCTCGCCCTCAAGGTTGATGGGGACCAAGGACAGGGATTTTCTAGGGCATGGCAAACTTGCCGATACTTTCGCTGCGTGGAAGATGATGGGCAGCCTTATCGGCTGCCAGGTTCCATTTTAACCATTTAAAATACTCCATGTAATTGTTAAAATTAAGCTCAGCAATGAAAACATATGCATTCATTGACAGCCAAAATTTAAATTTGGGAGTTCAGTCTCTTGGTTGGAAACTTGACTGGCGTAAATTTAGGCAATATTTGCGTAATAAATACAACGTTTCAGAAGCGTATACTTTTATTGGATATAAAGCCGGTAATGAAGCTTTGTATACCAAAATGCAACAGATGGGCTATATTGTTGTGCTTAAACCAACGATGGAATTACCAGATAAAACTGTTAAGGGAAATGTTGATGCAGAATTAGTGCTGCATTCAATGATTCACTATAAAGAATATAACAAATCAATAATTGTTTCAGGAGATGGAGATTTTCATTGTCTGGTTGAATACCTAGATCAGCAAGAAAAACTCTTGCACATTTTGGCTCCAAATAGACATTATTCTGGATTGCTTCGTAAATATAACCGTTACATAATTAGAGTAGATCTACTAAGGAACTCTTTAGAAGCTCAAAAAAAGACCGAGATCAACGGTCGGTCGAAACCTTAGGCTGCTTAGCTCGGTCATCGTGATATGAATATACTACCACAAAAAAGTAAAAGATTCAAGGAGAAAATTTAGGTATGAATTTAAAAGTAAGCGGAGCTTGCCTTCTATGAAGGTAGGGAATTACATTACACTATTCCATCGTTAAAATTCAGATTCTCGTTTATTGCCGAAAGACGAAGAGAAAAGAGATTATTTATAAGAGGGATGCTTTCAAGAGAGTTGTACACTCCGTCAAGAGCATATCATTTATGAGGCTAGTAAGTAGGGTAAATTCACTACAGCGTATACGAATTAAGTTCTGTCCAGCATCTTATAAAATTTGATTGCAATTTTGGGTCTTTTTTAAGTTGATCGTAGTACATATTCTTGTCAAAGATAGCTTTTTTTAAATCATTTATGAAATTTTCTACTCCCAAGTGAAGCCAGTTATATTTTCCAACTTTATCTATTTCAAGATAAGCCTTCGGTTTTAAAGAAGGGGATATGCTCATTAGATATATATTTCCAGTGGACGGATCCAATAGCTGCCTTGCTTCGCTCGTGTGCATTAGCTTGTGCCGATACATTTGTACGAGAATTTTACTTTTTCCCGTAGGATAATTAGTAAAAGCGCTGAGAAAATCAATCATCCTTTCTGTTTGAGATCGTGTATCTGATCCTCTATGTTTAGAGTCACTCCATCCTGACCATAGGCTGGAGAAAAGATCTAACGCTGCCATTGTATACATAACTATTGGAAAAGGACTAGGTGCTATTTCCGGATTTTCAGGAATATTTATATAAGCTCTCTGAAAGTCGTTTTCTAGTGATTTTAACCTTTCGGTCAATTCTAATTTAACAGCTTTTAATTGATCCCGATTCATTGGTTTATCTTAACACAATCAATTTTTAGAAAGTCAAGTGATTCTGAAGCTGAAACTTTAAATGCTTCTGCTATTTTATAAGGTGTTCTAATAGTTATATTTCTTTCACTCTATTGTATTTGAGATTATAATGAAATTAAATGAAAAAATCCCCGCGAAATATTCCTAAAAAAGCATTTTTCATTACTTGGTTATCATCAGTTGGATTATTTATCTTTGGGATAGCTTTATTTGGAAGCGTAGATAAAATGCCTGTTTCGGTAGCTGTAATAACCCTCATAGATATTTTAGTTGGAATTCTTGCATTTATGTTGTTGGTTATTTCAATAATTATAGATTTGCTCAAAAAGATCCGAGTAACTAGATCGAAAATAATTTGGTTTATCATACTAGTTTTAGTTACGGCAGTTCTCTTGCGAGGCCTATTAGGTAATAGACCTATCTCAAGTCTGCTACCTTTTCCAACTCCAGCGCCTACGCTTTCTCCAGCAGAAGTTAAACAAGAAATTATTACCTTAGTTAATGCAGAAAGAATTAAAAACGGACTAAATCCATTAAAAGAGAATGTCTTGCTTGATAAATCAGCTGAGTTAAAAGCTAAGGATATGCTTGAAAGAGGTTATTGGTCTCATAATTCTCCTGAAGGTGTTGAAACTTGGGTATTTTTTAAAAAAGTCGGCTATCCATATACCGAAGCGGGAGAGAATCAAGCGAAGAATTTTTATAGTGTAAATAGTATTATTAGTGGTTGGATGTTTAGTCCTACTCATAAAGAGAATATCTTAAAGAGTGTATATGAAGAAACAGGAGTAGGGGTAGTTTATCCTACAATAAATACAAATCTATTCAACATAGGCGAACCAGTTGTGGTGCAACATTTTGGGACACAAATGAAGTCATATACTGATGGTTTGGTTAGAACATACAAAGCAAACAATCAACCCCCTTCGAGAACTGGAGAAATAATAAAGTATCATGATTGGTGCAACAATAAAGATATAAGCGTATACCAATATGAAATCATAGTTAAAAAATCTTCGGATGGAAATACATACGGAATGACAAAAGACGACTGGGAGTGTTATGAAACTGCTCTTAGGAATAGGCATTGAATTCCTGATATAATTTCTCCATGAATATTTTTGTAGTGGATACGCATCTTACTATCCCTTTGTTGCGATTTAGGTTCATTTGCATGTTACCTAACTTGCGTAAAAGGAGACATGAGATATGAAAAATAAGATAAAAATATTTTTTGCAATACCTTGCGGTGAATTTTATAAAATTCAAACTGAAATAATTAGAAACGTTTGTAATGCCCTGGATATAGAGCCAATAATAATTGAAGACGATACAAGCACTAAAGATCTATGGAAGAAAATAACAGATGCAATTGATGAAGCCGATTATTTTGTAGCGGACATTATTTCTGATTCAAAAAATATAACTCTTGAGCTAGGTTACGTAATTAGAGAAAAGAAAATAAAATATTACGGAATTTTTACCCCCCGTTCTATACCAGTTCCTTCTGATTTGAGAGGATTCACGATACAGATGTACAGTGGTTTTAAAGATTTTCAAAATAAATTATTAAAATGGATTTATGATAATATATCTGAATCGCTGCGAACGATACTTGTCCCTGAAACTGAGTATTCTGAACATGAGACTTTTCAAGATCTAGATAAATTTATTAGATTATGGTCAACTTCTCCTCAAGGATCCTTTAGATTGACAGACGAAGGACTTAGATTTACAAATGCTAATTTCCCAATTATGACAAATTATTTAGGAATTCTGAAAAATTATGAATTTGAGTTTAAAGCCAAAATTATTCGTGGAGCGGTAGGATGGATTGTTAAGGGGACAAAACCATTCGATAGTTTTATACCGCCATTTTTCATAATGTTTAATATAAATTTAAAAAATGAATTTTCTCCGCATATTTTCAATATAAATATGCCCCTGGAAGCCGAAATCTATCATAGGTTTTCAACTATTAATGTAGATACAAAGATCACTCCTGAAAAATGGTTTACAGTAATTACCAGAGTTGAGGGTGACATTATTACTGTGATAGTTGATGGGAAGAAGGTTTTTTCGGAAAATTTTAATAAAGAACCGTATAAAAGTTATTATAATTTCCAAGATAAACAGGGAGATGTCGGATTCAGATGTCACCCTTCGGAAGAAGCAGTTATTCGGTATATTAAATTGAAGGAAATATGAAAGGAGAACATGGCATATGGGACTACAGATAGGAATTATTGGAATGCCTAATGTCGGGAAGTCTACCCTTTTTAATGCGCTTTTGAAAAAAAGGGTGGCACTTTCTGCCAATTACCCCTTTGCCACCATTGAGCCTAATACCGGAGTGGTGGCGGTGCCTGATAAAAGGCTAAGTAAATTGGCTGAGCTTGTAAAATCTGAAGAAAAAATGGACCAACTCCCCCCGATTGTTCCGGCTGTGGTGGAGTTTGTAGATATTGCCGGGCTGGTGAAAGGCGCTTCAACCGGCGCCGGATTAGGCAATCAGTTTTTGAGCCATATCAGAGAGGTTGATGCCATAATCCATGTTTTGCGCGATTTTGAGGACCCTTCGACAAACTCAGGGCAAGCGCCAATTATTAGGGAGGGGAGTACTGACCCTGAAAATGACCGGGAAACCGTGGAAACAGAACTAGCCCTCTCTGACTTACAAATAATTGAAAAGTTAATTGATAATGTTCAAAAAGAAACTAAATCTATACCAAATGTTCACAATGGTGAAAAAATGGTACAAATTTTAGAGTCAATTAAACAAAATCTGGAGCAGGGAAAAATAATTGGCAACTATGAAATAGGGGATGAAGCTTTAAAAAAATGGTTTTTCACCTTGCCTCTTTTAACAGTAAAACCCATACTGTATATTTTTAATGTAGGTGAGGATAGATATGCAACGTCATTGCGAGACCACGAAGTTGCGAAGCAATCCAACGAACAAAGATCCTCTTCGGGTGAGATTGCCACGGGCTCTTTGAGCCCTCGCAATGACGGAGTGATATCGAGTGACTTAGCAATTTGTGCCAAGCTTGAGGAGGAGTTAGCTGATCTGTCTGAAAAAGAAAGGTTGAAATACTTAAAAGAGATGGGGATTGCTGAGACAGGTCTGGAGAGGCTAATCAAAAAAGCCTATCACCTTTTAGGCCTGGTCTCATTTTTAACCGCCGGCAAAAAAGAGGTCCGCGCCTGGACTATCAAATCCGGCTCCAAAGCCCCTCAGGCTGCGGGGGTTATCCACACAGATTTTGAAAAGGGATTTATTAGGGCTCAGGTTATAGAATATGAAAAATTAATTGAGGCTGGATCATATGCAGGAGCTAAACAAAAAGGTTGGATCAGGACTGAAGGAAAAGAGTATGTTATAAAAGATGGTGATGTAGTTGAATTTTTGGTATCTGCTTGACATCAAGCTGTAATTTAAGATAAGTTCAAGATTAAAGATGGAGCGGTTACAGACAGATTCAATTGCCCGTGAAATTGACTATTTAAGGATTGCATATTATTTAGCATCAAAAGAAAGTCCTGATTTGAGTATTCAAAATGCTGCTTTGCTGGTAGATCCGGAAAGCGGTCAAATTTTAGCTTATGGTGTTAACACATTCCCCAGAGGAGTTAATCTGACGCATGAAAGGTTAAGCCGGAAGCCTGATAAGTATTTATTTACTGAGCATGCTGAAAGAAACGCCATTTATGATGCTGCCAAAAGAGGCATTAAAACAGCAGGGTTGACAATGTATTGCCCCTGGTCCGCTTGCGCAGATTGTGGCAGAGCAATTATTCAATCGGGGGTTGCTTTACTCGTAATCCATAAAATACCCGAGCATGACAGACCGGATTGGCAGGCATCAATCAAAGTAGCCTTTGATATGTTTGATGAAGCGCATGTTCCATACAGATTTATTACAGATAAAATAGGCGGGGTGGAAATTAGGTTTGGCGCCAGGTTGCTCAAACCTTAGCTGTTGTATTTTTAGCCTCCATTTAGTAAAATTATCAAATATGCCGGTATATACACTGACAATGCTTTTAAAAAATGACCTTGATGATAAAAAACGCCAGGAAGTTTTGGACGGAATAAAAGGGAAACTGAGTGATGGCCTGCCTGCCGGCAGGCAGGGGGAAATTTTTAAGGAAGATTTATGGGGCAGTAAAAATCTAGCTTACAAAATTCAACATCAAGACAAAGCTTACTTTGTCCACCTGGAATTTGAAACAGAACCGGCCAGCATCTCATCCCTTGACAAAATGGTTAAATTAAACGAAGATATCATCCGTTATCTGTTGTTGAGAAAGGATTAATAAGTGGCAAGCAGAAGCTGGAATAAAGTTGAGTTAATAGGTAATTTAACCAGGGATCCGGAAATGCGTTTTACCCCCTCAGGCGCTGCTGTGGCAACATTCACGATTGCAACCAACAGAACCTATGTGACAGATGGTGAGAGAAAAGAAGAGGCTGATTTCCACCGCTGTGTAGCCTGGAATAAATTGGCAGAACTGTGCAGCCAACTGCTCAAAAAGGGCAACAGGGTATTTGTTTCAGGCAGGCTGCAAAACCGTTCTTGGGAAGGCCAGGATGGCCAATCGCGTAATGTCACGGAAATTGTGATCGAGGACATGATTCTGCTCACTGCCAAAAATGGTGCACCTGAAGCGGATTATACGGAATCAAAACCCGCTGTTCAAGCCAAACCGGCCGAAGCGCCGGCAGTAAAACCCGAAGAGCCTAAAAATGAACCTGTTGAAAAGGCGCCGGACATACCTGCAGAAGATACCCAAACTCCCAAGAAAGAAGACCCCGGTGATTTAGACGACCTGCCATTTTAATCGGTTACTATCCAAGTTGTTGCTAGTTGCTTCTTTATAAGGTAAAATGCTATATCATGTCTGTAAAAACTAAAATAACTAAGAAAACAGATACCCCAAAAGAGAAACTTGTTGTAGAAACCAAACAGGAGGAAGTTTTGGATGAAAAAACAATATCTGCGCCTGTCAGGGCAAAAAAAGGTTGTCTTTTCTGCCACAATAAAAAAGAGCCTGAATTTACGGATTCTGTGACGTTGCGCAGGTTTATCTCAGACCGCTCCAGGATTCAGCCCAAGCTGAGGACAGGGGTTTGCAGCAAACACCAGCGCCGTTTAACCCGCCAGATAAAATACGCCCGTCACCTGGCCCTGTTACCTTTTATTCCCAGCGTATAGTGAAGTCTAAGCTTTGTAAATATTGTTTACCTACAAACAGGACAAGCCATTTCAGCCTCCATTTGGAATTTTATTTGGAAAAATTTCCCAAAATCCGTTTAAGCCTTCCCTTGATAGATAATTGGGTTCTGGAATTTCTTGCCTTGGTGGGGATTGTCAAGTTTGAAAAGGATATCGTAAGAAGCTTATTTTATAACAGGAGCCTGATTTTTTGGGATGAGGCAAAAAAAAGGGGTTTGGATTTATCAGCAATACAACTTTTGGGAAAGCCAACACATGAATTCAGGCTAATTTACCGGGGGAAGAAGCACTATTTTGAGGGTACGCCTTTAAATATATTTTCCGGACAAGAGTCTTTAGATGATAAAAGTAAAACCAAAGAGATTCTTTTGAAAAAAGGTATTCCAACAGCATTGGGCAAGAAATTTACATCAATAAAACAGGCGGAAAAATTTGCAAAAAATTTAGGTTTTCCGTTGGTTGTAAAACCGAATATGGGGTCGCTGAGCCACCATCTCTCAACAAATATAAATTCCATGCAAGCGTTAAAAGAAGCAATTTCCGTAGCAAAATCCTACAGGCCTGATTTTATTGTAGAAAAGTTTGTCGCGGGCAATCTCTATCGGATAACAGTGGTCGGAAAAAAATATATTTTTGTCTGCAGGAAAAATTTAGCCAATGTCATAGGAGACGGGTTTTCAACTGTCAAAGAACTTATCTTTGAAAAAAACAGCGATCCGAAAAGAGGAGAACAGGGGGCGCTGAATACAACTTTGCATAAAATACCCATAAACAGTGCCACATTACTGAAGTTAAAATCCCAGGGTTTGACTTTTAAATCAATACCTGCCAAAAACCAGCAGGTTTACTTACAAGAGAAATTTATTTTATCAACCGGTTGTGATGTGATAGACTGCAGTGCAAAAACGCATCCTGGAAATAAAAGATTATTTATTGAACTTGCCGGGTTTTTTAAAACGCAGCTGATAGGGATTGATTTTATATGTGAGGATATAAGTAAAAGTTATAAAAGACAATCTTGTGCTGTTTTGGAAACCAACAGCCTGCCATATCTGGACATGCATCAATTTCCTTCCTCCGGTAAAAAATTTGATATTGCCAAAACAGGCTGGGATGTAGTGTTGGGGAAACTTTCAACTAGTGCCCATTTCAAAACCCGATGTCATTGCGAGAAACGAGCGCAGCGAGTGACGTAGCAATCTGATTGAAGTAAGATCGCTACGCTCCCTCCGGTCGCTCGCGATGACGTTTTGAAATAGCTTCTAGCGCATAAACTAAAGATTCTGGTAAGATTAAATAACAGGAGGTTTACTTTAAGGATGTCAAAATTAACAGGAGTTTTTGAACAGTTTAAAAATCCGGATCAGATACCGCTTCAGGATATAACCAGATGGGTAAAACATGCCAAAGACCCAAAAGCCATAGAAAATTTTATCGGTAATAGGATTCTCTATCCGCAGACAGTAGCTTTAAATGAATCAGACCTGGGGATAGATTATGCAATTATGAGAGAAAGTATCAGGCGAAACCAGCGGTTATATCTTAATCCTATTGGTAACAAAATTTCACTTGAACAAAGTTTTATTGCAAGATTCCCCCCTGCTGCAAAATTTATCAACATAATTGTACAATCACTTGATCTTCCTGAACTGACAACAATTCTTGTGAAAAATAATGTCGGCATGATTGTTTCCGGGAGTGTAATTAATATCAGGAAGTTGCCAAATTTTGACAAATTAAAAGAACAGGAAATGTTGGAATTATTTATAGACGGAACCCCTACCAAAATTAGGCTTGGCGGTATTAGTATATTGTCGCTAAAAGACCATCATATCAAACTCAAAATTGACGGCTTAAATGGAATGATGGTTGCAGGTGGAACTTTTGGGTTGGTTTTGGATTTTAGGTTAGAACCGGTGAGTCTTTAAAATGAATTTAATAGCTAATGTGCGTACCAGGATTTGGGCAAACCGTGTCAGCCATGTTAAAAGATATATGGCTGGTAAGGTCCAATTAAATGTCAAGATTGGTGAAGAAGTGCAGCCTCAGGATGTCCTTGGTACAGCCTTAATCAGCGCAGGTTTTTCTTCAGTAAATATTGCAAAAATGCTTGGCGTCCCGCCCTCTGAAGGAGGAAAATACCTGCAAAGGGCTTTGGGTAAAATAATTTATAAAGGTGAACTGCTAGCTTTTAAAAAAGGGATGTTTGGTGAAAAAGCAATTAAGGCGCCAACAGACGGTCTGGTAGAGTTTTATGATGATAAAACAGGCGAGCTTAGGCTGCAACTTATGCCAAAAACTGTTTCTTTAATAGCAGGAGTATTCGGGATTATTGATGATGTTAACTATGACAAAAATGAAGTAACCATTAAGACTATGGTAACAGAGGTTTTTGGAATTCTTGGTTCTGGTAAGGAAAGGGGAGGCATTCTTGATATTATAGGCAACCAGGGCGGGTTGGTAAACCAGTCACAAATTAAGGTTACAATGCACCAGCATGTATTGGTTGCCGGAAGTTTAGTTGATGGAAGTGTATTAAAAAGCGCAGCCGGTTTTGGACTTTCAGGAATTATTTGCGGGGGGTTGAATGTCAATGATTATAAGGCTATTACCGGAGGTGTTGACCCTGGCACAAGGTTTGGTACGGATATCGGTATTTCAGTGATGGCTACGGAAGGTTTTGGGTTGCTTCCCATGGGGGATGATATCTTTTCCTTGATTGAGCCCTTCAATAATAAGTTTGTTTTTATTCATGGCAATGCCCGTAAACTTTTATTGCCAACAGCAACTTCAGATAGTATACTTACAATGCGGAAAATTGACCTGGCTCTCAACAAATCCCCTGATATTACGCCTGAAGTTGAAATGGGGGAGATATCAATAGGCAACAAAGTTAGAATTGTCTGGCCGCCGTTTATGGGTTTGCAGGGCCAGGTGCTAGCTATAGACCAGACCCCGACAGTTTTAGATTCGGGGATTTCGACAATTTTGCTCACCATAGAGACATTAAAACAAAAACTTAGGGTGCCTTTTGTTAATATAGAGATTATAAAATGAATTTCCTTAGAAAAATCAATCTTACAGCGGTTACCATTTACTTGCTTATATTTTATGCAGGGTGGCAGCTTGGGCATTATGACATCAAATACCAGCTGGAACATTACAAGCCAACATTAGATGTTAAAAATCTGACCCCTCCGCAAAATAAACAAAACCTGGATTTTAAACTCTTTTGGGATACTTGGGATAAAGTTTCCCGGGAGTATGTGGACAAAAAAGCTGTAGATCCCCAAAAAATGTATTATGGCGCAATCCAGGGAATGGTGGCAGCTTTGGGTGACCCATACACTTTTTTTCTTCCGCCGGATATCCAAAAATCTACCAAAGAAGTTTTGGGAGGAAGTTTTGAGGGTGTAGGCATTCAGTTGGGGTTTAATAAAGACAAAAGGTTGGTTGTCATAGCCCCTTTGAAAGATACCCCGGCAGCCAGAAACGGTATTAAAGCAGGTGATTTTATCTTAAAGGTAGGTGACAAAGATACCACTAATATGACTCTTCAGGAAGCTGTTTCCCTGATAAGAGGGCCAAAAGGCACAAAAATTGCACTTGAGGTTTTCCATGAAGGTGATTCTAAGACTACTGTAATTTCCCTGACCAGGGATACAATTATAGTCAAAAGCGTTGAATATGAATCTAAAGTAACCCCTAAAGGTAAGAAAATTGCCTATATTAAATTATCAAGCTTTGGTGAGAGGACACCAAAAGAATGGGACGGCGCTATAAGCGATGCACTTGCGGATGCTCCTGCCGGAGTCATATTGGATCTACGCAATAACCCGGGTGGTTTTTTGGAGGAAGCAGTATTTATCGCTTCAGAATTCATAGCCAGAGGTGATATTGTCATACAGGAAGATGGGCAGGGTGACCAAAAAGCATTAAAAGTTGAAAAGACCGGTAAACTTCTAAACCAGCCTTTAGTGGCGCTTATTAATAAGGGTTCTGCTTCTGCTGCAGAAATAGTGGCCGGGGCAATACAGGATTATAAAAGAGGAAAACTGGTTGGGGAACAATCGTTTGGTAAAGGTACAATCCAATCGTCACAGGATTTAGAAGGTGGGACCGGTATACATATCACCACTGCTAAATGGCTTACACCAAATGAAAGATGGATACACAACATTGGTCTTACACCTGACATTAAAATTGACATGCCTGCCAGTATTGGCCAGGACCAAAAGGACCAAAAAGATCCCCAGCTTGAAAAAGCGCTTGAATTATTAGACCAATGAGTGACAAGATAAAACTATTTTTGATAGCTGCAGTTGTGGGGGTATTGGCGGGAGTGACTACTTTCAGGTTGGTTGTTTTGGGCAAACTTCCGTTTAAAATAACTTCTGATACCGGGCAGCTCCAGGTTCAAAATACCCAGACGCGGACTATCGTCCAGGAAGAGAATGCAATAATCTCAACTGTTGAGAAAACTTCACCTTCGGTGGTGGCAATAGGCATCAACCAGCGCATTGTGAATCCTTTTGACCCCTTTTCCGTCCCCAAAAACCAGCA
The DNA here is from genome assembly GCA_016186955.1 of Candidatus Daviesbacteria bacterium. Lineage (GTDB taxonomy): Bacteria > Patescibacteriota > Microgenomatia > Daviesbacterales > UBA10151 > JACPKP01. Next base: position 33,066 of record JACPKP010000001.1, read on the forward strand.
GTCCACAATAGGTACGGGGTTTGTAGTGTCTGACAAAGGGATTATTGTAACCAACCGTCATGTAGTTGCAGATACAGGCGCTAAGTATTCTGTTGTGACAAAAGACGGCAAAAAACTGGAAATTACCAGGATTTACAGGGATCCCAATTTAGACCTGGCGCTGGTGCAGGTTGCCAGTGTTGACGGGCTTAAAGCGTTAGAGCTGGGTGATTCAGCAAAACTAAAAGTTGGGCAGACCGTGATAGCAATAGGCAATGCTTTAGGCAGGTTTGATAATACTGTTACAACAGGGGTGGTTTCCGGTTTAGGCCGTTCGGTTTCAGCCGGGGATCCTTTCGGAGGCGATACGGAGAGGTTGGATGACCTGATACAAACAGATGCCGCCATCAACCCGGGTAATTCAGGCGGCCCGCTTTTAAATTCAGCAGGGCAGGTGATAGGGGTGAATGTAGCCACTACAGAAGGGGCGCAAAACATTGGTTTTACTATCCCCATCAACTCGGTTAAATCACTGGTTGATGAATTTCATCAAAACGGGACCATCTCCCGGGCATTTTTGGGTATAAGATACCGCTTGATGACACGTGATATAGCCCTTTTAAATGAAGTTCCTCAGGGAGCATATATACAAGAGGTAGTTACGGGTTCACCCGCAGAAAAAGTAGGGGTCAATGCCGGTGATATTGTCACCAAAATAGACGGTCAGACAATAAATGAGGAGAACAAAATCTCAAAAATTATTCAAAGTAAAAAAATAGGGCAAACAGTTTCTTTGGAGGTTTGGACAGACGGTAAAACCAGAACAGTGACAGCCACTTTGGCAGAATCCCCAAATCAATAGTTTAAAATTTAACAATTAAAATCCTCTGTTTTTTGGCAAGGTCCAATTTAATTTCAGGTTTTGCCTGCGGGAAAAACCTGAAAGTTTCCAGCACAGCTGTTTCTGACTGGGCATAGTCAATTTCAGCGATCAGGTATTTTGGGATAATATTGAACTTTTTCATTTGGGCAAACATTCTCCTGTAAAGCTGGAAGCCGTCTTTGTCCCCATCCAGGGCAATTTTGGGTTCCCAATCAGTTACCATCGGGTCGATATACATCAGCCTGGCTGTGGGGATATAGGGTAGGTTGGCGACAATAATGTCTAATTTCCGGAAAGACTCGGAATGACTCGGAGATTCAGAGTTCCGGTGAATCTGATTATCTGACTCAATGATCTTCTGAGTTGTTCTGACCTCCGAAGGAGGGGTGTACTGTTGTTCTGAAAATATGTCCAGCAGATCACTTTCCAGAAAAAAGATTTTGTTATAGACTTTGTGGAATTTGGCATTTTTTTGAGCCACTTCAAGGGCTTTTTTGGAAACATCAGTAGCAATGATCTTGGAATTTGGCAAGTTTTTGGCAATTGCTATGGCGATGCAGCCGGAGCCAGTACCCACGTCTAGGATGGAAATAATGTCATTCCCGCGAAAGCGGGAATCCATCTTCAAAATGGATCCCCCATAAGCAGAGCTTGTCATTTGCTGACGCAAAAGGTCAGGTTGGGGATGACAAAGAGAGAACACGACATCCACTAAAAGCTCTGTCTCTGGTCTGGGGATTAAAACATCCCTGGTGAGATAGAATTTTAATTTGTAAAATTCAGTCCAACCCTGTGCATACTGTTTAGGTTGTTCCGACACACTCTGGATTCTTTGGATTTCTGATTTTAAAGTTGTACCTTTTTTCATAATATTCCAAAACTTCACCATTGTGAAATAATGGTATAGATTTAGGCAGGTTTGTCAAGGTTATCCTGGAGAGTTCGGATTACCGGTTCTAGATTGCCTTCTAAAATATCTTCCAAATTATGCCACGACTTTCCAATCCTGTGGTCTGTAACCCTGTTTTGGGGGAAGTTGTAAGTCCTGATTTTCTCACTTCGCTCTCCCGTTCCCACCATGGCGGATCTTGCTCCTGAAACCTCCTGTGCTTTTTGCGCCTGTTCTATCTCCCAAAGCTTGGCCCGAAGCAGCGCCATGGCATTTTCCCTGTTTTGCAGCTGGCTTCTCTCGGTTTGGGCTGTGACCACAATACCACTGGGTTTGTGTTTTACTCTCACAGCAGTTGAGACCTTGTTCACATTTTGCCCGCCTGCTCCGCCTGAACGGAAAGCCTCAAATTCTATATCAGCAGAGTTTATGTAAACCTCACTCTCTTTGACCTCTGGTAGTACTGCCACTGTTGCGGTTGAGGTATGAATCCTTCCTGAGCTTTCGGTCTTTGGGACCCTTTGGATCCGGTGCACACCTGCTTCAAACTTTAAGTTTGGATAAACATCCCTGCCATGAATTTTTAAAACAACCTGTTTTAATTGTCCGATCCCACCCTCGGATCTATCCAGTTCCTCAACAATCCAGCCTTGTTTTTCCGCAAACTTTAAATACATCCGCAAAAGGTCAGATGCAAAAAGCCCTGCCTCGTCTCCACCCGCAGCAGAACGGATCTCCAAAATTGCAACATTAGGGTTATACGATTTATGGGACGTATCAGATTCATACGGCGTTGTAGTAATTGGTTGGGAAGCGGAGGTTTTTAGTTCTTCTTTCTGTTTTTCCAACTCTTCAATCTCTGCCCGGGCAAGTTGGGCCATTTCAGGATCCCCCAATAAGGGAGTTACCTCAGCGATTCTGTTATCAATATCTGCCAACTGCTGTTTTATATAGTTGTCCATAGATTAATTCTAAATTTTTAATTTTTAATTTTCAATCAATTTTAAATTTTCAAACATTAACACATTGAAAATTCAATAAAAATTACAAATTGGTAATTGAAAATTATTGCTAGCTGTGGAGATCCTTGCGGGCCTGCATTAATAAGTCTTTGAGGGTTGGTTTATCGATAGTCTGTTTTTGGGTTTTAGCTGCCCTCGCTTGCAGGATCTGTTTCTTGAGTTCAGATCTTTCTTCTGATTTTTTAACTTTCTGGGAAAACTTCTCAACCTGGCCTAAAGTATCAACAAACTTTTGCGACCCTGTAAAAAGGGGGTGGCATTTGGAACAAATTTCCACACGGATCTCTGCCAGTGTTGAACCGGTTATAAAACTATTACCACAGGCACAAGTAACTTTGGTCTCTCTAAACCAGTTTGGATGTATACCCTGTTTCATTACTGTATTATAGCAGGGTATTAAACCAGGATCAAGTTTGGCTATCTGAAGATGCTACTTTTGCTGGAATTGGTTAAACCATTCAACCCTTTCCTGGTAGCATTCCTGTAAGCTTTTAGGTTGCAGGATCCCTTTGAGGGCATTTAAGCTGTTCTCATTCTTGCAGTCTCCTGCCAGGTTTTGAGCAAAAGCCATGACAATCTGGTTTAAAGCAGCATCAGTTTGTTCGGCTACGTTCACCAGGTTAGATGTTAGATCAGAACTATCTTCATTAAGCCGTTTCTCCAGGGCTTCCAGTTTAGCAATACTTGCACTCTCATCCCTTAAAGCGCTTACTCTTGTATCTACAACTTCAACATCCTTGGCTATTTTTTGTTCAACCCTTGCTAGGTCTGTCTTTGTTGCCTTGTTTGGGTTGTCAGCCCTGTTGATTATGGATTCCACTGTTGCATATCCACCCAGCAAAATTGCCGTAACAAGCCCGACTCTTTCTACTGTATTTGCCATATTTTTCACCCCCTTCCTTTTTAAGATAATGCTTGTTTAAAAATTTCCCCGCTTCTTGTTACCACAAACCCCAACCCCAAGGTCATTAAAATTGCCAACTCAACAGTCGGCAGGATAATTTCATTTTGGCGGGATATTGTAAATTCCTCTTTCATTTTGATCCTTGACTGAAGATCTTTATAATAAGATAATTTTTCTTGGATTTCCGGAGGTTGTGGGGTAGGGATGTAAAAAACTTCCATTGCCGGGTACTCAGGTTTACTGTTTTGTTTAATATATTCTGTAGCTTCTGGCAATTGTTCAGGAGAAATTCCAGGGAAGGTTAGATTAGCATCTAGGTTTATTACATCACCCTCCCTGATGATATATCCTGTGCCGAACCCAACACCAAACACAACCCCCAACGCTGCCAGGTTTAAACAAATGTCTTTAGGAAGCAATCTTTCCTTTATTGTAGCCATATGATTAGCGTAAGAGTAATGTAAGAGTTGTGCTTTGTCAAGCACGTGTTATGTCCGATGGTGCTTATGTTCTGTGTGATGATGGTGGGGTTTACCCATGGTTCCCCAATAAACACCTAAAACTACCAGACATGTCCCGATAATGAAAGAAAAAGAGATGCGCTCCCCCAAAAATGGGACAGCCAATGTTGCTGCAACTGCAGGTTCAATATAAGTAAAAAGGTTGGCTCGGGTTATATCGATTTTTGTAAACCCCCATTCCATAAAAAACATCGCTGAGATTGAAGAAAGGATTACTATAAATAAAAAACCCAGCAGGCCCAAAATACTGATATGAGAAAACCAGTTTGGGTTATTAAAGTAATCAAGGAGGGCAGGGATAGAGAACGTTGCCGCCCCGACAGCAAACATAACTGCCAAAACAAGCAGGGGAGGATAGGTTTTTAAAACTTCTTTAGAAAGTATTGCGCCAACTACAAAAGATATGGATGACAGTATAATCAACAGGTTGCCGATTAAGCCCTGTGTTGAGAAATTACCCAAAAAAAACAGAGGTAGGCCTATTACGAATAGGGCGCCTGATAGGCCCAAAGTGATCCCCAACAAATTTATCCAATAGATTTTTTCTTTTAAAAACCACCACCCGCCCAAAACAGACAGGATTGGTATAATCAGTGTTAAAACCGAGGAGTCAATAGCAGAGGTCCTTTTTAAACCCTCATAAAAAAGGGCGATATTAATGGTTATTAAAAACAGTCCGACAGACAAAAGTTTAGGTAAGTGTTTTACCTCAATCTTCCGCTTTTTTGGTTCAATCTCAAGAAGAAATGGTGTGATCAATATTATAGCCATAAAGAATCTGAGAAAAGCCAGGCTCATGACAGGGAACTCCTGCAAAGTTATTTTGGCTACCACAAAATTTGCCCCCCAGATAACGTGTGCTGTAAAAAGGGCAAGGTAGGGGAGACCCGCTTTCCATATTTTTAGTTTCATTCGTTGTGTCTAAATTGTAAGGTATTGGTGTAAAGAAGTCGAGCTTTTAAGGGTTTGATAATTCTTTTACCAGATTGTCAAGCGTGAGTGTATCCTGGGTTTTGTTTGTTAAATCCTTCAGTGTAACCTGGTTTGCAGCCTGCTCATCAGGCCCGATGATTACAGCATACGGTATCCCTTTTTGGTCGGCATATTTTAACTGTTTTTCAAGCTTAGATGCGGGATCTAACCAAACTTCAGCATTAATATTGTTTAAGCGTAAGCGGGAACTAATTTCCAGGGATTTTTCCAATAGCTCAGGGTTGAAAACTGTTACTAAAACTTTTGTTTCGGTTGGTTTGTTTTCCAATTTACCTGCCTCATCCAATGCTTCTATGGTTCTGTCCAGCCCGATTGCAAACCCGACTGCAGGCAGGTCTAAACCGGTAAATTTACCGATCATCTTATCCCACCTGCCTCCTCCGAGCAGGGATGAAGAGTTGGGGTTTGATTTTAAAACCACTTCAAAAATCAGCCCGGTATAGTAATCTAAACCGCGTACCATGGTGGGTTCAAAAACCAAAGAATCTTTTGGGTAACCCAGCTTTTCGTATAAAGCCATAATTTTTTTTAAATTCCCAGTAGGATTGAGGGCTTGGATTTTTTGTAGCGTTGCAGCAGCGTCATTTTTAGACAGGCCTTTTTGCTCAAGCTCCATCAAAACCCTTTCTTCACCGATTTTTGAGAGCTTATCTATGGCTGCTAAATATTTTGGCTCCACATCCCAAAACAATGTACGATCGCACATTTTTATGACAACTTCAAGCCCCAAGTTTTTATAAATTTCATAAACCAAACCCAAAATTTCAGCATCTGCCAGGGGAGTGGTGACCCCAACTATATCCGCATCAGCTTGGGTAAACTCCCGGTACCTGCCTTTTTGGGGGTTTTCCCCGCGGAAGTTAGGCTGGATCTGGTAGCGTTTAAACGGGATAGGCAGGAGCTGTTGGCCACCTGGCCCATATTGGGCTATCACTCTCGCCAGAGGCACAGTCTGGTCATACCTTAAAGCCACCTCGTCACCGCCTTTTGTTTTAAATTCATAGATCAATTTTTCCTCCTCACCATATTTTCCCTTTAACATGTCAGCATACTCTAGGGTGGGAGTCTCCAGCGGGTCAAAGCCAAATTTTTGGAAGACTAAGATAATTTTGCCCAAAACAGCCTGCCGCTTGATTGCATCAGCGGGCAAGAAGTCCCTAAAACCTTTTGGTGTCTGCATTTTTACTTTGTCCATTTCTTCTCCTTTAGTATATATGCATCTTTGCCCGGTGTCGACCCCGGTATTAAACCTTTGACAACCCCTACAAACCTCGACCTTTGGGCCTAAAACCTGTTGCATACCAAACCTTTGGGCAACAGCAACCATAGGTGATCCCATGTTAGTTCTCATCACAACCGGTTGTTTCAGTTGGATTGCTTTAGATACTAACTTTTCAACTAACTTATTACTGAGACCTTTGCCTCTGTAAGGCTCCCTAACCCCTACCTCTGAAATGTAAAAAAACTGATCTTCTATACCGTTTAAGTTCAAAACGGTTTCGATGTTTTCCTGCATTAAACCAGTTTTATATTTTTCCAGAATAAACTCAGAAGTATCAAAAACAAAACCCAAACCAAAGCCTACAAATCTGCCTAAATAATCAGGCAGATTCCGGTATGCAATCTTAGGATCCCTTAAGATAACTGTTAAACTATCCAATCTTTGGCAGTCAAGTGTTAGATAATTTTTAGTTTCCTGATAAGGATAGGCTTCAACCAAACTACCAGAGCACTCTTTCGGGCAAATGTCACCCTTTTTTGTATCCAGTCCATAAAATGATTCACATTCTAAGCACTTAGTTTTTTCATTCCAGGGCGGGCCGGCAAAAACTTCCTGGTATGCTAAAACCAGTTCGGTTGTATCTACTTCCGGTCTGAATTTATACATATTAATCATTTCCATGTTCCTCCTCACCCCCTCCAAAGCTGTGGATTAAGGCAGAATATTTGCCTTCAGCTTTCAAAAGGTTTGGTATAAAAACATACTCATTCTCTTTGTGGGCCATCTCCAAATTACCGGCGCCGAATGTTATACTCGGTACTTTATTGAAAACCTGCCACAGCATTTGAGTATCTATAAACCCGAAGGACCCGAGGCCTAAGTAATTTTTACCTGTAATTTTCTCAACCTTTTTTAGCTTGTTTTTTGGCGTCATCCATAATCCAAAATCATGCCTAATTTTATAATTTATTAGTTTTAACCCTTCTTTTTCAATCAAACTTTTAAATATTTCAACCACCCTTTTTGCATTTAATTTTGGGTCAGCAGGCCTAATATCCAAAACAAATTCAGCTATATCTGCAACATTATTTCCCTCCCTGCCTATTCCTTTGCCTAAATCCAAACCGCCTTGAATATAAGCTAAATTACAGCTGGTTTTCCCAAGCATATTGTCCCGGTACTTTTCTATAATATTTTTTAGTTCGTTTATGGCATTTATACTACCCAGGATGGCATTTTTACCATTTTGGGGTTTAGAAGCATGCGCTGTCTTTCCTTTGACTTGAAAATTTATTTCAATTAAGCCCCTGCAACCATTGCCAATGCTAAGGTTATATCCATCTGCAGATATAATCAGTTTTGGATTAATTTTACTTCTGTACTCATCAATAAATTTTTTCATCCCCAAAAAATCATATTCTTCATCAACATATAAAAGCAGCATTAAACCTTTGGTTTTTTGAACTTTTCCTAAAGCACAAATTAAGGCTGCCAAAGAGCCTTTCATGTCTGTTGATCCAAGCCCAAAAAGTTTTTCACCCCTAACCCGGGGTTTTAATGCATTATTGCCTTTTGGTTGTACAGTATCTATGTGCGCACAAATAAGTAGTTTCGTCGGGTATTTATCTTTTAAAATAATATTAAACCGGTTATTTTCTACAGGTTGTTTAATAACTGCAAAGTTTTTCAAACTTTTCAGGAATTTATATAAAAACTCGCCAATTTTTTGTTCGTCAAAACCCTGCCCCACAAAAGAGGGGATTGAAACAAGCTTCTTTGTTAAATTTGTTACATTCATATAAAACCTTTCCGTTTCCAAAAACACCACGATCGTAGTATTAATGTCAACAGTTTAACCTTCCACCTCCGAGGTGCCAGGCTACGACCACCAAAAAACCTCCCGTTCTTTGCCCACCATGTTTTTCTGCCCCGAATGAACGGGGGACATGATAAGCAAGGAACGAGAGGCTAGTTCGGATATCAGAAGTCAGATTTCGGATTTCAGATAAAAATACAAATTATCTGATTTCCGACTTCCGACCTCCGATATCTGAAAAAGGGACCTCCCGCGGTCCCATCCTTGGTACCTGAAAGTATTACTACTTTCAAGCTCTCAGTGGCGACTCCGGGTATTCCGACATCGTCTGCTTTATTTTACAGTTAAGCTTCTGTAGGGTATTTGGCCCTCAGCATCCCGGGTCGTGACTCCGGTCAGGCGCTTGTAATATTAAATTGTCAATACATTATACCACATTTTAATCTGTTGTCAACTATAGGATTAATTAATTTGCAGATAGCATCCGTTTTAGTTTATCCAGTCCTTGTTGTTCTGCCCTATGGATTGACTTCTGGCTGGATTGCAATGCTTTACTTATTTCTAAATATGTCCAAGGCCGGTTTCCTGTATAACCGTACCTTAATTTGAATATCTCATTTTCTTGTTCAGTCAGGCCTGCCTTATTCAACATTTCCAGGAAGTGACTATCCTCATTGCCCTCTTCTTCCCCTGAAAGCCTACAATCCACCTCATATTCAAAATTTTCCGGATCAGCTATCAGATCCGCTATTGTCAATCCGTCTTCATTCAAAGGTTTAGATAGAGGGAGGTAATGATAGATTATTGCTTGGGTTGATCTAACCTTGCTTACTCTCCAGCTTAAAGTTTTAGCAAGCTCCTCATCTGTAGCTTCCCTGCTGAGTTGTCCTAATAATTCATCTTTACATCTGTTTAAAAAAACTATGTTTTGGTTAATATTAGTGGGGATTCTAATAGTTCTGGCTTGATTTGAAATAGTTCTTGTTATAGCTTGTCTGATCCACCAGGAAGCATAAGTGGAAAATTGATAGCCTTTCTCAGTATCAAATCTTTCCATTGCTTTCAACAGCCCAATGCAGCCTTCTTGGGTTAGATCCAACAGCTGCATATTATTGTTAGCATGTTTTTGGGCAATTGATAACACTAATTTAAGGTTTCTCTTTACTATCTGATCTGTAGCGCCTTGTATTTTTAAGGCCTTATTTCTAAAATGCCGATATTCCGGGCTTGAAGAGGGATATTTTGACATCTGCTGTTTAGCCAGAATACCGTCCTGGTAGGTTTTAATCAAACTAATCGTTTGTTTGTAGGATAAAAGAGGTATATTTTTAATCTCATCCATATAAATATCATAAGCATCTATACTTGGCTCAGATTCATTTTTAGGCAAAATTCTTAAATCATAATTGTCTTTTTGCCGGTTAGTTATAGTTCCGCCCGAAGATATAATTTTTTGATGCATTAAAGATTTTAGGTATCTTCCCTGGCACTGTTTTGAACACCAAGTTTGAGGTTGTTTATAACCGTTCTTTTTAATAAGAATTTCTCCACAATATAAACAATCATCCCTTTGGTGGGTTAATCTTCCCAAAGCTACCAGATCAGGATGTAAGTTTTTGCCATGCCATGTTGGCGCTAAAGGTGTTTTGCCATCCCATTCAACCACCCAAATCCCTTTAATTTTGGCAGCCCTGATCCCTTTCAATTTTCCCAGCCTTATATAGCGGTGTAAAGTTTTTTCAGCAATTCCACTTTTCTCAACAAGCTCTTTTATGGTGAATGTATTTGCAGGATTAAAATCTTTTCCATCAGTTTCAAAACTAGGAGTTTTTGAATGATTGATTCTTTGTTGGTTTAATTTTTTTACATACTGACCCCTGCATTTAGTTGAACAATACAGTTGTCTTACTTGCCCTCTTTTTTTAGGCATGTGTTGGTTACAGTTTAAGCAATAAAATTCTTGGTTTATTTTAGTTACTCCAAGGGCTTCCTGAAGTAGGTGTTTACCATTCCACGAAGGCAATAATGAAGTTTTACCATCCCAATCTATTGCCCAATACCTTCCCTGTCTGGCTATTTTGACTCCCTCCAGCTTACCAAGGTTTACATATTCACAAAGCCTTCTTGGAGGGATACCTATTTTTCTTGCAAGTTCGGCTACTGTATATCTGCCGGGCATATCCAAGACTTTTACGCCCGGTAATATATCTTGATTTGATTTTTGTGTAATTTGTCTATTTTCCTGCAACAGCTCCGTCATTGTATTATCCTATAGCCATTTTGTGTATTTTAAACTCAAAAAGGTGACTTGTCAACTGCTTATGGTATTGTATAATCATTTTTGATGATCCAAACTGCAATTATCCTCGCAGGCGGAAAAGGGGAGAGATTGAGGCCCTATACTGATGACAAGCCTAAAGTTATGGTTGAAATAGCAGGTAAGCCAATCCTGCTTTGGCAAATTAATTGGTTAAAATCCCACGGTATATGCAAATTTATCATAACCCTTAGTTATAAGTATGAGGTGGTTCAGGATTTTTTTAGGAGCGGTAAAAAATTTGGGATTGAGATTGATTACTCAATAGAGGAGCAGCCTTTAGGCAGGGGCGGAGCAATTAAAAAGGCCTTTGGCAGCCCTCTTGCCAAAAACGAGGAAAATGTTGTGGTTACAAACGGTGACATTATCACCAAAATGAATCTTTTAAAAATGATGAATTTCCACGAAAAAAACCAGGCGTTGGTGACGCAACTGGTCATACCGTATCTCTCAAGATGGGGGATAGTGGAAATTGACCCTGATGACCATGTTACAGGTTTTAAAGAAAAACCCCAGCTGCCGTATTGGATTAACGGGGGAATCTATGTTTTTAACAAAGATACCGAGCCGCTTTTACCGAAAAAGGGAGATCACGAACAAAAGACTTTTCCTAAGCTGAAAAAAGAAAGATATTTTGCATTTAAAGATATGGGGTTTTGGCGGGCAGTTGATGTGGTCAAAGACAAAACTGAAGCGGAAGAATTTCTGTTGAAAGGTAAATCAAAATTAAGTTAAAAAAAGGGCGCCTGGGATTTCTCCCGAAGCGCCCTGTTTATTCACAAACTGTGAGGTTGGTTTGGCCCGCAGGCTACAAGTTCTCCGCCAGCGGGACCACAATGTCCATGTAGAGTAAGGTCGGCACCTTGAATGCACTTTTCAGGGTGAACTCAAAAGCCATTCCCTTTATCCACTTACGGATGATGTAGCCCAGCAGTGCAATGCTGAGCGTCCAGTCCCATGGGGTGAGCGGCCAGGTTGAGCCCCTTAGGTTTAGACCTGCCAAAATCGCCAGGATTGCCCAGCTCACTGACAGCAGCCAGGGCCACTGTATCCTGGGGACAGTAGTCCAGAATCCCACTGTCAGGACTAGAGTAGTAAGCCCGGCCAGGGTGAGTACCCTGACCAGGTTGGTGTGTTCAGCAATAGCCACAGCCAGCGGCGCTGCCATCATTCCTGCTGATGCGGCAGTAAACAGCAGACCAAAAAACAGGCTGATGCTGCTTGTCGGTCTGAGACCTGAACCTTCATACGACGAAATGAAACCCATTAATAGGAGTATTGCTCCTAGGACTTCAGCCCCTATAATTAAGCCAGGTTCCAAGCTGGCACTAACACTGATGTTCGAAAAAAAGATGACTCCGGCTGCAAGAAGCAGCCAAGAGCCTGTCAAAAGCCTCACCCAAAGGACATAGATGCTGTCCCTCAGGATTTTCTTTTCTGGCGTCTCCACCTTTCCTCCTTGTTCCGTTTACACTTGCAAGGCGTCCCCTTGCGAGGCTAAATCTCCTTTCACAGTTTGTAAATGTGCTGTTGCATATTAGACAAGCAGCCAACCTCAAACGGTTAGCGCTGGCCTTAATTGCACCGGTAATCTTAACATAATACCTGTTTTAAGTCAAACTATAAGTTGGTTTTAGTTACCTTTGGTTTTAGGAGAAGCAGATGGTGTAGCGGATTTTTCTTTGCCTGCTTTCATGGTATTTGGGGGGATTTGGTAAATTAATCTGGCGCGGAGCACTCCCTCATTTGTTGCACCCAGCGCCACCAATAGGTTATTTATGCTGATATCTGCCATAGTGATCTCGTCAGCGTCCCTGCGGAGGGCTGTTTGGTTGTTTAATCCAATATTGGTTTGTTCACCTGTTTTATTTTTTAGGGTTATACTGGATGGAGTAACAGATATTACCTTGCCCCAAACTATCATCAGTGTGTTTTTCTCAGGGAGAGTTGATTTAATAATTTTTTTGGCTATCAGCGCCTGTTTATCATCCACATCACCAAGTACCAATATATAGTCATCAACTGCAAAGTCCTTTAAACTGATCTTACTTTTTCTGACGCCTTTTTTTGAAACTATATTATTTTGGTAGAGTGTATACTCATTTGTGGTGGCAGTTTTTGTGCCATTTTTTGTGTTGATGGTAATTCTATTTTCATCAAGGCCGGTTATCTGGCCGGTCATCAGCTTGTTTGTTAATTTTTTATTAAGATCAAGTTTTAAGGAGGCTGCTTTTGAGGCGATCTCTTTTTTCAGTGTATTAAGCTTTTCCAAAAGCGATGCTGAAGCAGTGGCCGGTTCTAGAGCAAAGATGGTGGAAAATGAAAAATGAAAGATGAAAAGCAATAGCAAGAAAGCAATTAAAAAATTTGAAATTTTCATTACAGTTTCTCCTCGGAATAATATATAGTCCTCACCTCTGTTTTGCTATTGCCTGATGGATCAAACGCAGTAATTGTCAGGGTATTTAAACCACCAGTAAGGTCAATGACTTTGGAAAATTCACCCTTGTTGTTGGCCTGAAGTCCGGTACCGTTGTCATTTACTGAAATGATGACCGTCGAATTAGGCGCTGTTTTCCCGGAAACCGAGATGGTGTTTTCAAAAATGACAATATCATCATCAGGGTTGTTTATTTCCAGGTTGAAACTTACAGGAAGAGTTGTCACAGGGCCTTGCAGGGCCCACTTTGTTTGGGCGGGATTTTTTTGGCAGCACGGCAGTTTTCCGTCATTTAGGATAAGGTGCATCCCTCCTAAAAAGGCCAGGCCGGCAATAAATATAATTGTATGGGAGATTAGGAATTGTTTGGCGGACAACTGTCTGTTTGTCATTACTTGTTATGTTAATTATACTAAAAGATATCTTGTTACTTTAGCAAGACCTATGCTAGTATAATCTGAGATTTATGGATATATACTGGTATGGACAGGCTTGTTTCAAAATTAAGGGTAAAAATGCAACAATTTTTATTGACCCTTTTAAACCTGATTTTACCGGGCTTAAACTTCCGAAAGATATGGAGGCAGACATTGCACTTTCAACACATGACCATGATGACCATAATAACCTCGAAGCTGTATTATCAAACCCTGTAAAAATAAGCGGCCCCGGAGAATATGAAGCTAAAGGTGTTTCTATAATTGGGATTCAAGTGGCCCATGATGGGACAGGCGGTTTGGACCGGGGAAAAAACACTGTTTATAATATCATGGTTGATGGCCTAAATATTGTCCACCTGGGTGATTTGGGCCATAAGCTGAGCGAAGATCAGGTACAGGAAATAGGCTCAACAGATATATTAATGGCGCCGGTAGGAGGTATATATACAGTAGGTGCAAAAGAAGCAGAAGAGATTATTGTCCAGCTTGAACCGAAGATTATTATCCCGATGCATTATTTGATACCGGGTTTGAAGTTTGAATTGGAAGGGGTAGAACATTTTCTTAAAGACATGGGGGAGGGTTCTGAGCCTTTGCCCAAGCTCTCTATTACTAAAGATAAACTTCCAGAAGAACCAAAAGTGGTAGTCTTAAATAAAAGTTGAAGAATAATTCAAATTTGATTTTTGACCTTTGAATTTTGATTTAATTTATGGCAGGAATTCCGGCAAAAGGCCAAATCTCCAATTTTAACAGTGTGCCACAAGCCTATACTAATCTTGTGACTAAACTGCCTCCACAAAATATTGAAGCTGAACAATCCCTTTTGGGGGCGCTTCTTATTGATAAAGATGCTGTGGTCAATATTGTGGAAACCCTGCGGCCAGACCATTTTTATAAATCCGAACAACACGGCCAGATCTTTAATGCCATAATAGAGCTGTTTGAAAAAAGGGAACCTGTTGACCTGATTACTGTTACAGAAAGGCTCAAACAAAACGGGGCGCTGGACTTTGTGGGCGGTTCTGCTTATTTAGCTGAATTGGTCAATATGGTTCCGACTGCCGCCCATGTGCAGTCTTATGCCAGGATTATTAAGGAACATGCCTTAAGGCGTTCTCTGATCAGACACTCCACTAAATTTATTGATGGCGCTTATGATGAGGGTAGGGATATCAATGAGGTGATGGAATCTTGTGAGCAGGCGATCTTCTCACTGGCCCAGCAGCATATCAAAAGGGATTTTATCCAGCTGAAGGATGCTTTAGCTGAGAGTTTTGACAGGCTTGATGATATCCAGAAATCCTCAGGCAAACTGCGCGGTGTGCCGACAGGTTTTAAGGATTTGGACAATAAATTGGCAGGTCTTCAGGATTCCAACCTGATTATATTTGCGGCACGCCCGGGTCAGGGTAAGACCAGCTTTGTGTTAAATGTGGCCCAATATGTAGCGGTAAATACCAATTTGCCGGTGGGGATTTTCTCGCTGGAGATGAGCCAGGAAGAACTTGTGGATAGGTTACTGGTTAACCAGGCGGATATTGATGCATGGAAACTGAAGACAGGCAGGTTGGATGAAAAGGATTTTGACAGGCTTTCGCATGCCATGGGCCAGCTGGCAGAAGCCCCGCTTTTTATAGATGATACCCCGGGGTCATCCATCTCTGAAATAAGGACCAAAGCGCGCAGGCTTCAGGCAGAGCATGGGTTAAGGTTGGTGATAGTTGATTACCTGCAGCTTATCCATGGCAGGAATTTAGATAACAGGGTACAGGAGGTGTCGGAAATTTCCCAGGGATTAAAGAATTTAGCAAGGGAACTTAAGGTGCCTGTTTTGGCTGTTTCCCAGCTTTCCAGGGCAGTTGAATCACGGGGGACCCGCCGGCCCCAGCTGGCAGATCTTCGGGACTCAGGTGCGATAGAGCAGGATGCGGATGTAGTGATGTTTATCTGGCGTGAGGATCCTGAAAAAATGGAACAGGTGAAACTGGATGTGCAAAAACACCGGAATGGTCCGACAGGGGATATAGATATGATATTCAGGCCGGATCGGGTCAAATTTTACGGGATGGAAAAAACCCGAAAAACTATTGTTAAAGAAGAACCTGCAAAATGATAATTTTTCCTACTTCCAACTTATAAATAACAAGTATCCCCAATTTTTATGAACTTCACAATTTCCGCAACTATCACACCTCTGTATACCTGGATTCAGCCCTTTTTGTTCAAAATAGTCATAAAGTTTACTGGCAAGACCCCTTAATTGAGTAGGTTCTACAAAATATGGATTTTCGGGATTTACCTCATAATCATCTCTATCTAGAGATCCTATTAATACCGCGTTACCACCTTCTATAGCTGAAGCTTTGGTCCGTATCCAGGCATCTTTTAAAAACTCCTTTAAGAATTTTTCCCCGTCCTCATTTTGTAAGGCCATTAGGGTATTGCGATGGATTAAGGCTTGTTCGTAGTTTTTGACTCCATTTTGAGTTAATGCACGTAATTTTTCAACACTAAACATAATCTCACCTCCTTATTTTAAAGCATGGGCAACAACTGGGATTTGTTCCACTCTTTTAAGCCTTTTATCAACATTTTCCAACTCCTCGTTACTATTATCAACATATTCAAGTATCCCATCCGCCTTTTCGTCTAATAAATCTAACTTTCTATAAACATTCTTAAAATGGTATTGGACAACTTCTTTAACATGATTTAAGTCTTCTTTGACACCCTGGAGATCTTCCTTGACACCTTGGAGATCTTCCTTTGTTGCCAACCCCACCAAGTCTTCCTTTGTTGCCAACCCCACCAAGTCTTCCTTTGTTGCCAACCCCACCAAGTCTTCCTTTGTTGCCAACCCCACCAAGTCTTCCTTTATTGGGAAAACCTTGAGCATTTTTGTAATAATATCATCATCAGCAACCATCTTATTCCATACTCTACCACAAATTCTCAAAATTTTTCAACAGTTTACATTTACACCTTTGTTTTGTAAACTCCTATTGAATGGAAAGAGATAAAAGAAGAACAATTGGTGTAGACAAAGATGATGTGTTAGTGGATTTAAATACATCCCTACAGAGATTCCATAATGAGCAGTATGGTACAAGCTTTGTGTTGGATGATGTCTACTCCTTTAACTTATGGGAGATTTGGCAGTGTAGCTATGAAGAAGCAGTTGGAAGGGTAATTGCTTATTATAAATCAGGAGAGATGAAACGGGTTTTGCCAATGGAAGGTGCAGTAGAGGCAATGGAGATATTAAAACAAAAGTTTGATTTAGTAATCATTACTTCAAGACCGAAAGAATTTACTGCCGAAACATTATACACTACTGAAAAATATTTTCCGGATTGCTTTTCAGCCATCTATCACACAAATTTATTGGTAGCAGACTGGAAGACTAAGAGAAAAAAATCAGAGATTTGTTTGGAGCAGGGTGTGGATACTTTAATTGATGATTCATTGGATAATGTGAGGGATTGTGCATTGGTTGGGATCAAGACGCTGCTTTACCGACGTCCCTGGAACTTATCAGCCCCTGATGAGCTGCTCATGCAGGAGGGGATAATGCCTGTCAAATCCTGGCAGGAGATAGTAGACTGTTTACTTTCCAAAGGTTTTTTTGTAAATTGATTTTGCATGGGAAAAGAAAAAATTCCGCATTTTAACCTTGCAGAAGGTGTGGATGAAGCAATTAGATTGGCAAAATTGCTTGATGCCAGTTTTGAGAGCCCAAAAATTATTGCTGTGGCAGGCCCAACCTCATCAGGGAAAACTACCCAGGTAACGGATAAGCTGATAGCAGCGCTTTCAATAAATTTTAATGCAGAGCAAAAGACTGAAGGGTTCATTGTCAATCAACTTCAGCAGGACCAATTCCTTACAGGCAGAAGGCCTTGGGACCATCCTAAAAACATGGATTTTGAGTTACAGGTAAAACTGTTTCAAGTTTGTAAGGCCGGTAAGTCTGGTTGGAAATCAAATTACATTTATGAAAATGGAGGCCAAAGAACAGGTTATTCAATTTTCTGCCCTGGACAAATTGTGATTTTGGATGGTTTTTTAGCGCTGCATCCTAAAATTGAGCAGTTTGCTGATTTAAAAATTTATGTAGATTGTAAGTCTTACATAATGCTGATGAGAAGGCTTTTGCGGGACTGCGGGCCAGAGGGTAGGACAAAGCAGTCCCACAAAGAAGTGCTCCGGATTTTTCTGGAAGAAGTTTTGCCTCTGAGCAGAAAGTATGTTGAGCCAACCAGGAAAAATGCCGACCTTATAATTGTAAATAATTTCAGCCCGGAAGAACTAAATCGGTTAGATAAACTGGAGATTGAATTAAGGTCTGTTTAGAAATTTATCATAAAATCTTTGAACCTGTTGTTTAAATTGCTCCAGGGTAGTCCCGTTTATTATTTTAAAGTCCGCACCGGTGCCAATTTTGGGGATTAATATCTCGTTTTCGGTTTGTTCTTCCTTCATGAATTGTTCATAAGGGATATTCAGCTCCCCTTCTTTTTCTTTTCTGGATCTGATCCTGTCGTAGCGGATTGCTACAGGCGCAGTTACATAAACCAGGTAGTTTTTCGGGAAACCCCGCACTAAATCAACATCACTTTGCCACCTGACCCCGTCCAAAATTACAATATCCGCCGGGTTTGATAAAACCCTCATATAAACAGCATGGGAAAGTACCGGACCGAAGTTATTTTTCATTATGACAGCCAGGTTTTGCAGATTGCTGCGGGTTAGGGGGATGCCCCAAATTTTTAAAGTATCTGATAAAACATCGGAGAACCTGATTTTGGAAATTTTTAAGTTGGGAGCGGTTTGCATTAACAGGTCAACAAAGGTGCCTTTGCCTGAACCGATCTCACCTATTAAGCCGATAATAACTTTTTTTGGGCCCATGACATGAGCAATAATATCATGGTAAGGGTGATTTTTCCAGAGGGTGGTTGCGGCCTTTTCCAGAACTTGTATGGTATGATAAACCAGGAATGAAGCTTTTCAATCTAAATACAATACCTTTTTCGCGGTATGTTCAAGAAGCAACAAACAAAAAAGCGCAGATTCTGGTGCTGGCTCTTATTTCTTTGGGGGTTATACTTGTTGGCACACTGACTATTATTGAAGGTTCCCAGCTTTATTTTCAGAATACAAGCTATTCCCTTGATTCACAAAAAGCAGTGATCCTGGCAGAGGCAGGGATAGATAAAGCGATAGCATCCCTTAATAAATCAGGGAACAGCTTTATTGGAGAATCGGAGACAAAACTTGGGGATGGGGCATACTCGGTGGCAATTATTGATAAAAACCCTTCAACTAAATTAATAGAAAGTACGGGTTATATCCCAAATAAAACAAATCCAAGAGTAAAAAGGACTGTCAAGGTGCAGGCAAGCAACGGAGTGGGCACTGCTTTTAATTATGCTATGCAGGTGGGTGAGGGGGGGTTGGAAAGTGCAAAGAATGCCCTAATTAAGGGATCCATATATTCCAACGGCAGTATTGACTTGTCCCAAGACAGCAGGATTACTGGTGATGTTTATGTTGCAACCGGGATAAATATTGACCAGGCAACAGAGTGCCAGGGGGTAAACTGCACTGATTTTATATTTGGGAAAAATGTCAACGGGGAAGACAAGCTTGATGTAGCGCAAAGCTTCAAACCCTCATCTACCCAGGTTATCAGTCAGGTTGCACTGAAGCTTAAAAAGTTCGGCAGCCCGCCCAATGTGCGTGTCCGCATTTTGGGGGACGAAAACGGCAAGCCGGACAAAAACCAAGTTCTGGCCGATGGTACTTTGTCATCATCTCTGGTGACAACTTCGTATAATTTTGTAAACGTGGCATTAGACCACAACGTTACGCTTAATGCGAATGCTACCTATTGGATTATGATAGATACCTCTTTGAACACTTCAAACTACTGGAGTTGGTCGGCGGATAGTGTCCAAAGTTATCAAAGGGGTATAAGTACCTGGTCGCCTAAATGGGAGAGCAGTCGTTCTGACTGGCACAGTACCAGCTTGGATTTAGGGTTTAAGACTTTTATGGGCGGCGCACAAACATACATCGAGGGGGATCATGATTTAGGCGGGGTTGTTATTGAAGGGAATGCTCATGCTAATACGCTGAAGGATTTAACTATTCGCCAGGGCGCATATTACCAGATTTCAGACCGCATCAATGCGGCAAGCTATTTTCCCGGTTCAAGCGACCCACTGCCTAAAGCTTTTCCCATTTCGGGTGGGAACATTTCGGATTGGAAAGAAGATGCTGAAAGTGTCGGTGTTTACACCGGGGATGTAAATAGTTGTCCGTCCAATCTGGCAGGAAAATATGTAGGTTCGGTTCGTCTGACCAGCCATTGTCTCGTAAATGTGACGGCCCCTGTTTGGATCACAGGGAATTTGGATATGCAGGAAGATGTCATATTAAGGCTTGATCCAAGTTTCGGTTCATCAAGCGGGGTGGTAATAGCGGATGGGTTTATAGAGCTTGACAAAGACGGGAAAGCCCTGGGAAGCGGTACCCAAGGAAGTTATTTGATTTTAATATCCAATTTTAACAGTAAAGACGATCCCGGCAGGAGGGATGCCATAAAGATTAAGCGGGAGGGCAATACAGGAGTTTTATATTCCGGTCTCGGTAAAATCAGTCTTTCCAAGGAAAACCATATCACCTCCATTACAGCCTGGAAGGTTAAAATCAGCAAGGATGCAGTCATTGAATACGACCAGGGGTTGGCAGGGACTTTCTTCTCATTCGGGCCTTCGGGTTCCTTTTCGATAGTGAAGGGTACATACCAGATTAAGTGAGAGCATTTAGTGCCGAAGGTGGGAGTCGAACCCACATGACCTTGCGATCACAGGTTTTTGAGACCTGCGTGTCTACCATTCCACCACTTCGGCTATACTATATTTTACCAGAAACTTAGTGTTTCTAGTATAATTTGCAAAAAAGCTCTCTTTAAAAAATTTCTTTTAAAGCCTTCTTTCTGAAACACAGTAGATGGTAGATTGTAGGTAACTATGGAGTATTTACCGGTGAATTTGTCATTTTGGAGCGTAGCGAAAGTCTAGACTGATTTTGAGATTCTTCACTTTTGGAGTCATTTAGACTCCCGTTCGCATTATTTACGGTTGTAGCTGTTGACATTAATACTACGATCGTGATAATAATGTCAACAAGTCACTGTACTGTTATCGTACTGTTGTCGTATTGTAAAGTTTACGAAGATACAGAAAATCATGAATACAAATAAAAAACTTGGAGATTTTATTCTGTTGGGATTAGAGAAAGCGGTTGATGGATATGTTAGCTTTGAAGATTTTGCAACCAATTATTATAAATATCTTTATGGGTATCCCAGATTGGTTAAGAAATCAGCGCTTTCCAAAGCCCTAAAAAGATTGAGGGAAAATGGTTTGATTGATTTTATAGATGATGAAAAATTAGCATTTAAGTTAACAGATAGCGGTCGGGATCAGGTAATTTGGGCCAGCATCCGCAACGAACAACAAAAATGGGATGGAAGATGGAGGCTGGTAATTTTTGATATCCCGGAAAAGAGGAGACAGGCAAGAGATTTGTTAAGGTCAAAGCTTAAGCAATGGGGTTTTGTACACTGGCAAAAAAGCGTTTGGGCAAGCAAAAAAAATTGTACGAAACCGATGCGGGATTTTATTAATCAGGTAGGGATAAAAGATTGGGTAAAAGTAATTGAATCAGATAATGTTGGGTAAAAGTTGCAATTGTATTGAGGCTAGTTTACACTTAACAGCATGACACTTCAGGAAATTTATGACTTGGCAATCAAGATGGGGATTGAAGCTGACCCTAGAGGCGGGAAAAGAGTTAAGCAATTGCTCCAAAAAAGGCAAGAAGAATTTAAAGACCTTACAGGAAAAAAGAAAATCTTTTTTGATACAGAGTCTTTAATAAACCCATATTCGGACTCAAGGATCTTAAACGGCAACCCTAAAACTGCAATTAGAAAGCTTTTGGTAGGTATTGATGCTGAAGCATCAGAAGTCTTGCTTTTTGACCGCTTAAACCAGGCAGGTGCGAAGATAGACCTTTTGGTTTCCCACCACCCTTCAGGGCATGCTTTAGCTTCCCTGCATGAGGTTATGGAAGTTCAGGTAGATATGTTTGCAGAAGCACAGGTTCCGGTAAATGTAGCTCATTCCCTGTTCCAAACTAGGATTGGAGAAGTCCAAAGGCGTTTTTCTCCGCTAAATCATGGGCATACTATAGATGCGGCTAAACTTTTAAGCGTACCGCTTTTGTCGATCCATACTGTTTGGGATAATATGGGACATAAATTTGTTGTAGGTTACCTGAACAATAAAGAATTTGCAAATCTGGAAGAATTATATGATGAGATTTTAAAGATACCTGAGTTTACAGAAGCTGCGAAAGGGAAAAACCCTCCCATTATAGTGTCAGGCAGCGAGAAATCCAGGGTGGGTAGGATAGCGGTGGGTTATACAGGTGGTACTTCCCCTTCAAAAGAGCTATATATTGAGCTTGCCAAAGCCGGAGTCGGGACAATTGTGGAAATGCATATGCCGGAAGAGTCAGTGCAGGAGTTAAAAAAAATGCATGTTAATGTAATAGATTGCGGGCATATGGCTGCAGATTCAATAGGGGCAAACTTATTTTTGGATGCACTGGAGAAAAAGGGGGTTGAAGTTGTACCTTGTTCGGGATTGATAAGGATTAGAAGGCAAAAGTATGCTTAACGTTACAGAACTCAGAAATGGGGCGGTTTTCAAAGATTCAGGCCAGCTGCTGCAGGTGATCTCATATGAGCATACTAAAATGGGCAGGGGGTCTGGCACTATCAAAGTCAAAGTTAAAAATTTGAGGACAGGTTCTGTAACTGAAAAATCTTTCATTACCGGCGCCAGGGTTGATGAGGCAGATGTTGAAAAGAAAAAGGCCCAGTTTTTATATAAGAATGAGGGTAGCTTCAACTTTATGGACCCTGAGGGTTTTGAGCAGTTTTCCGTAGAAGAAAATGTTTTAGGTGATCAGGCGAAATACTTAAAAGAAGGGCTTGAAGTAAGTTTGATTGTTTCCGGCGCTGAGGCGCTGGGGATAGAACTTCCCTTAAGTTTAATTTATACCATTTCAGAGACCGGCCCAAGTGAAAAAGGCAATACAGTATCAAATGTGTACAAAGAAGCTACTTTGGATAACGGTTTGGCGGTAAAGGTGCCGATGTTTATGAGGGTTGGTGAAAAAGTAAAAATTGACACCAGAAGCGGGGAGTATGTGGAGAGAGTAAAATGACGAGATCCCTCGACGCCCACGTTCATAGAAATGAACGCGGTCGCTCGGGATGACAAAGTGAGTTTGGAAATTTTACTCACTTTGTCAAATGTGCTAACCTTAGAATAATGAAAAAGATCCGTAAGGCGTTAATCCCCGCTGCAGGGTTTGGGACCAGGTTTTTGCCCCAGACTAAAGCCATGCCCAAAGAGATGATGCCTTTGGTGGATAAACCTATTATCCAGCGGGTGGTGGAGGAACTGGTAGATGTGGGTATTGAGACTATAGTGATTGTGACTGGTTGGAATAAAAGAAGTATTGAGGACCATTTTGACAACAACTTTGAACTGGAAGAAAAACTGGCCCGGGCAGGCAAAGAAAAAGAGCTGGAAATTGTGCGTAAAATTTCATCTTTGGCTGAATTTGTATACCTTAGGCAAAAAGGGCCTCTTGGTAATGCTACACCGATCTTAAATGCAAAACATATCATGGGTGATGATCCGTTTATGGTTTTCTGGGGCGACGACTTTGTGGATGCAGCCCCCTCAAGGGCCAGGCAGCTTTTGGCAGCTTATGAAAAATATGATGCCGCGATCCTTGGAGCTCTCCGGGCGCGCACTGAAAATGACTACAAAAAATACGGTTTTGTTGGAGGTGAGGAGGTTGAAAAAGGGGTATTTAAAATAAGTAAGATTTTAGAAAAACCCGGCAGCAGCGAAAATTCACCCTCAGATTTGGCAGTAGTCTCAGGGATAATCGTCACGCCGGGGATTTATGAACCGCTTGAAATGGCAAAGTCGGGATTGGGTTCTGGCCAGGAGCTGGTTTATACCCATGGAATTCAGGGGATGGTTGATAAAAATCTGCCTGTGTATGCCGTAGAAATCCGGAATGCCAAATACAGGGATACAGGCAATAAGTTGGATTATTTAAAAGCTGTGGTGGAATATGGGCTGGATCATCCCGAGATTGGCAAGGATTTTGCAGAGTATCTAAAAACCCTTAAAAATTAAAACAATAATCACCACAGCTGCCACTTGGGTTAATATCCCCCAAGGCAATTTTAGTTTTCCCTGCATCCTTGATTGGACATTGTAGATCCAGGAAAATGGCGGGAAGCGCCAGTTTAAAAACCAATAGGGCGCTTCCATAATATCCCAGACCTCTGAGGCAAAAACACAGGCTGTAAAATACCAGAAACTGATATTTTGCCCAAACAGCAGGTAAGCCAACGTAAAACCCAACACCAGGTCAAATAAAGCCTGTAAAAAAAGCGTTACCTTATTTTTTTTCTTCCAGCCCCAGCCAAAATCCCAATGAGGGATCATGTCCAGGAATGGGTGGGTTGCAGCAGACAGGGTGATGCCTAAAGCAGGGTCTTTGACTGAGGCTGCGATCGCTCCTCCGACCAGTGCATGTGCAGTAGCTGTCATCACATTGAGTATACCTTAATTGGTCAAACTTTAACAATTCTGGTAATATAAGTGGGTATGAAGCCGGTGCTTTTTTCTGTCGGCGCTTTATCAATTTCTTCATTTGGTTTCTTTTTGCTTATTGCATGTGGTGTTGGGGTGTACATTATATGGAGGATCGTCAGGGTTTATGATTTAGACGAAGAGAAGTCCCTTGACCTGATCATCCTTACTATCGCAGGAGGGTTGATAGTATCAAGGTTATATTTTGTCCTTTTCCACATTGAGCAATTTGATAGCGTCATTAAAATTATTTTAGTAAACCGTTATCCAGGATTTTCATTTTGGGGTGCATTTTTTGGGGCTTTTGGAATATTCAGAGTGCTTTGCGCCCGTTTTAAATTAAACTTTTGGCAAATGGCAGATTTGGTGATGCCCGGAGTATTTTTAGGCATATCAGTGGCCACTCTGGGTTGTCTTTTAGGCAGCTGTGAGTATGGTTTGGTGACAAATGCCCCGTTTGCCATAATACAGGCAGGTTTAGTAGATAAGAGGTTTCCGGTGCAGGTTGTAGAATCCCTGCTTTTTTTTCTTGGGTTTTTATATCTTTGGAAAGGGGCTTTAAGGTTTCATCGTTTTGGCGCGATAACAGCAGAAGGCCTGATGCTGATTGGTATTTTCAAATTCATGCTGGAATTTTTCTATGGAAGCAGACAACAGTTTGGTGTTTTTTCAGCAGGGTTGGTTTACTCCGTTTTACTCATCATTAGCGCTCTGTGGGTTTATTATTTTACTAATAAGCGCTCGCCACTGGCTGATTTGAAGATGCTGAAAGTTTTAGCCCAACGGTCTGATAAAAGACATGAACTAGTTTCCAAGATTGGTAAAAACTGGTATAATCTGAAAGTAGATTTTAAAGTGACATTTCAAAAAGCAAAAAAAGGCTTGTTGAAGTTACTTAATGTGCGGGCTAACCCGCAGAAATTCTAATATGAATACTTTTGAAAAGATCAGGAAACTACTTCTAAGGCAACAAAAAAAAGTTGAAGAGAACTTAAAAGCCATGGAAAAAGAAGACCCTGTGATGAATGGTGGGCCGGCGGAAAGCAGCGAACCCGGTACAGACTCATGGCTTGCAGATGTACATTCAAGGGTTGTGGCGATTAAAATAAGCCTGCAGGATATACTTATCAATACCAAAAAAGCCTTAGAGAAGATGCGGTCAGGTAAATATGGCAAATGTGAGAACTGTAGGCGTATGATAGAACCGCAAAGGTTGGAAGCAATGCCCACTGCTACCCTTTGTATCTCCTGCTCCCAAAAAAGCCCCAAAGCGGGCAGCGCCCGGAAACAATAGATTCCGGGATTGATTTTCATTAAATATGGAAACTGATTCATTTGGTAGTTTTAAAACAAAAAATTTATTTTCGGAATGCAATTTATCCCTGCCGTTGAGGCAACTCTATCTTGATCTTGTAAGTCCACTGGAAGGGATGGAAGAATTATGTTTGAGTAAAAGAAATATAACGATAAAGATTCCAAAGCCCGGCGCTAAATACTGGGAACAGGCAGCATCCATGGTAAACTTTGGATATAATAGGCTTTATCTTAAGGGTTCAGATTCTACTGTTGATTTAGAAGGGGAGGGTTCTGACCGGTCAGATTTAAACTTGACTGTGGTAGCTATTGATAAGTTTGGAGATAAAGAGATCGTAGTTGGCACACACCGTTTGGTTTTTAGCAATAACTTGGAGGTTTTCCGTCTTTTCGAGGCAGCTCCGGGTAATAAATGGTTGCATGAGCAAAGGGGCGGGACGGGTATGATGGCGGAATACACCAGATTGGCCTTTCATCCGTTAATTGATGCTTTAATAAAAAACTTGCCGGCTGAACAGAAACAAACTGTTTATGACTACAGAAAATGGATTATGAAAAACTTATGGGTATTTAGCCAGGGTGCAATGAAAGGATTGGGTGTTGAAGTAGCATATCTGATTTTGGCTCCCAATGTAAACAGGTTTTTGAGAAGATCGAACCTCTTCTCAACAGAATTATCTGGGGTTGTTCCCAGCAGGAATGAATATTCCCGGGAGATTAGGGAGAAATTTAAGGAGTACTGGAAGCCGGATGCAGAACCTCAGGATCGGCCTAAGGTTTATCTAGCGCCGCGGGTATTTTCCGATGACAAAGATTAAAAAAAACAATCCTTTTCTTGGTTACCCAACCGCACCGTTAATTTATCAGGCGGAAAAAGCATTTAAACAAGCTACATTAAAATTACAGGGTAAAAACATCTTGTTCAGGCCTCCTAAGGCAGATGTCAAAATACTGGGTTTTAAAAAAAAATTAATTAGGCCATATAACCTTTATTTATCACTTTCCCAGGAGATGGAAGGATTGAATGAAGCCCTTGAGGATGCTGAAGCAGGGAGAGGTTTAAGAAGGGTTTTTGATCCAGAATGGGAAAAATTTAGACAGTTAAGGGAAATAAACAAAGAACATCTATACGGTGTCTATGTTTTTTATCCTGCCAAAGGGGATCTAGTGCAATTTGCGCCGGAATACCTTCATAGGTTAAACCTGGTCACAAGCAACGCAACCCTATACCAAGATCCGGAATATAAAATGGGTTGGGATAAGGTGCGGGAAATTTATGACGATCTGGTTATA
>JACPKP010000014.1 GCA_016186955.1 Candidatus Daviesbacteria bacterium
AAAGATAGCCTGGAAGATGTCGCCTCCAGTTTTTCAAAATAATCTGTTAGGGTTTTGAATATCACAAAGGAATTTTACGTTTTGTAGATGTAAAACGCAAGATTTTTGTAGTTATTTTATGCCTTTTTTCTCTCTCATGATTTCACTAACTTTGTTTAATGCCTCCTGGGCACAAATATTGCAAAACCTATCTTCACCTCTATCCGGGTCCATTAGCTTTTTTAACACCTCCTGGTAACGTTCCTCATCTTCCTCCTGTCTTGGCGGAAATTGTATTAAGACAGCCTCCGCTTTATTCCCGTCTTCTTTGACAAATTTTCTTACCCCGGCTTCAAAATATGGCAAAGTCTTTTCATCACCCGTAATTACTTCAAATCTGAACTGACTTCTATCAGCCGGCGCTAAAGTTCGTCCATGGATTTTATCCTCAAGTGTTTCTGCAGTTTTTGTATTGAGTGGTTCCAGCTTTCCCGTAACTCGGTTTTTCTTCATTTTATTTGGGTTTTTCCCATCCAAGATTATTGCTATGTCTTCAATATAATCATCTATCGTTTTTTTTACCGATTCTTCAAAATTCAGTTGGAAGGCTGATTTTACTTCTTCCGCTAGCCAAGTTTCGTATCTATGTTTTGCAGTTGGCATCCATGCTATCAAATTAGGCCTGCATTTTAGAAAATCATCGGCAGTATTATCAATCAATTCCTGAAAAAACCTGGCAGCCTTCAAAGGACTCAAACAAGTTTCACCTTCCACTGCGTAATCATTAAGCATGGTGAATAATTTTCCACTCATGAAAGGCGGGGAAATTACGGCTACAATACGTCCACTGGTATCATTTGCAGCTGACTGCAATGCTTCGTATTTTTTCACCCCCTCTTCTTCTATGATTCGCCGGTCTTCTTGGGTAAAACCTGCTATTTGTTTACCATCATATAATGACAGCTTCACCAGCATCCTTAGTTCGGAATCATTAAAGTTTTCCTGCGTGATATTTTTTTTCTTTTCAGCAAACTTTGAAAACTGACCCGAAATGTATTGAGACTCATCTTTTAGTCTTGATCTGATGGCTATTTCGCCCAAAAACTCCAAAAGTTTTGGCGCTAAATGTTGTTTGGGATGTTCTATAAAAAAAGGTCTTATTTCTTTCTTGTAAATTTCAACTTCCTTAGATATAGCGGTATTATATGGAATATAAACATTTCCAGTCCGCTCAACCAGCGGAATATTATCTTCAGGATTTTGAAAGTTCTGCCACTCCTTCGTGGTCGTTAAAGCAATAATAAAACAATCCGGATAGTAAACCTTACTTCCTATCTTATGCCTTCTGCCACGGAAAAAATCATGAGTTGTATCAAGATATTGACTGTTTACTTTTTGCAACTCACTAATAACAAGCACCCCCCCGCTTGCACCTAAAACAATGCTGTTTATTCTTTTCCAGCTTTCCGTCTCAAGAGGTTTGGTATCTTTTGCATCCAACCTTGTTATACCAATTCCAAGAGATGCAGAATATTGATAAGTTTCAACTGGAATATCCAAAATATGCTCGGAGTCGTGGAGTTGATCACCAAACGTCTCTAGGCAATCCGGACAAAGCCCACCCTCTATATGAATTTTATAGTGATCTTGAAAGCTCTGGCGGGCTTTGGGACCCAAAAGTTTCAACGGATTATCCCTTACCAAACATTTCGGTAAGCAGTAAAAAAACGGCCCTATTTCCGCTGCTTTTTTTTCAACAGCTTCGGTTATGATATCTGCAATATCTGACTTACCTGAACCTGTCGGCCCGATAACCATCAGTATTCTTTGCTTATCTAATACCATAGCGTTTATATTGGAACCAAGCCTATCCAGAGCACGGGCAATGCCAAACATACACTTTTCATCTTCTCTTTTAGTAAAAACCGGGTAATCTATATAACCTGTCACCGGATCAACTTTTGGTGCTGGTGAATTTACAGCCATTTTCACCAAATCTCCTGACCTCAAAAATGGATAGGCTATTTTCCCAGCCTCAATCATGGATAATAAACTTCCCAGATTATCCGCTTTTTCCGATTTAGATTGTGCTGCTTCTTTTTTAACCAGTTCTGCGATTGATTCTTTCATATAGATTTACTTGATTGAGTTTTACCGTCATATGTCAAAAGAATTTTTTTCTTGTTCAAAACAGTTTCCAAATGAACCGGCCTACCCCAAAGCGCATAAACATGCTGCAGGGCTTTTTGAGCAAAATCAATCTTGATTTCCCTATCGTTTTGGTATGCATGCTTTAAATAAAGCTCCCTTTTTTGGTTATAATCCACACCATCTACCGGTACATAAATTACCGGTCTGCCGAAATTAGTAAGCTGTTCTGCGATCGTAAACCGGATTTTCTCAGGGTCTTTTTCAGTAATAACCCATTTACCATCATCCTGAAGTTCGTATTGGTACAAACCCAATTCCTCAATTAGATAATCCGGTAGAAAATCACGCATAAACCATTTATCGTTGTAATCCCTCCTCACTTGAAAAATGTCATATTTAGGGTTGCCAATGGTTTCTTTAGGATCAAGTTCCTCCCCCAACCAATTTTTCTCAACCGCACCCTCAGGATGTGGGATACCTTTATGCTTTCTGTCGATATCTTCAAATATCTTCATCCCGACATTATAGGGGTTTAAATTATTTCTATGGGCAGCAATTACCCCCGCATGCATTTTCGCAAACCTGATCCAATCATCCTGGGAGAGTTTATCCATATCGAGCAATTTTTGCATTATTTTGTGGTGCCAGTATGCAGCCCAACCCTCATTCATAAGTTTTGTCTGTATCTGGGGAAGAAAGTACTGCTGTTCGTTGCGAACCATCAGTAATATGTCTTTTTGCCAGTCAGCCAGGTTATTGGGGGAAAACTCCGAAATCAGCCAAAGCAGATCACTTTCCTCTTCGTAGGGGATTGTGACTTTAACTTCCTCTACTTTTTCCTCTTTTACTTTGCCCAAATCCCAAATGTCATCATAGGGTGTTGTGGGAGTCTGCTTTATCTTTTGTTTGTTTTTGCTTTCTTCCCTGCTTTGTTTTACATATTCCTGGGCTGTAGATCTGTTAAATTCTGCAGGTGTTGTACAAAAATGCATTTGGATCGCCAGTACGTGGTCTTGCCAATCTTCTACTTCGTCTTCACTGGTCTCCTTGGTAAATTCCCTCATCCTTTCCGCATGTACTGTAACAGTGTCCGGCATCTGTCTGTCCGTATGCTCAAACCAGATATTATTTTTGAAAAAATCCGTATGGCCCAATACATGCCCCACAACAGTCATATTTGCCACCAAGGCATTAGTCTCCATACAATAAGCTAAGGAGGGATTGGCGTTTATAACCAGCTCATAAATTTTACTCAGGCCATAGTCATACATCGTCTTCATCATCCAGTAGTTTTTCCCGAATGTCCAATGGGAAAACCTGCCTGGGATTCCGTATGCCCCAAACTCATACATTTTCGTAGCAGGCACAAGCTTAAAATGGGTTGTGAAGAAGTCAAGTCCAAAATTTCTTGCCACATCCTCAATATTATCAATAGCTCTGTAAAATTTTTCCCGCTCTGTCATGCTCAAAACTCCATTTTTAATACTCTGTCTTTCTTAAAAAACTCCTTAAGCGCCATATAAACATCTGGTTTTTGGGTCAGAGTAACTCTTATAAACCTTGGATTTTTTATTACCTCATAGGCTTTCATTAGAGTAGAGGTCGCGTATGAACCTCTTCCTCCTTCCCTTATTTCACCATAACCAAACACATTACACCGGGGGTTATTTATGTCAGGACCAAGCAATTTATTGATATACTTTATACATTCATTATTATCCACATCCCCCCAATTATCACCGTCTGAAAAATGGAACGGGTAAATATTCCATTGTGAGATTGGAAAACGTTCATCAATTATCTTATCAGCCAATGCATATGCCGAAGATACTTTGGTTCCACCTGATTCACCCAGGTTGAAGAAAGCCTCTTCGTTCACCTCTTTGGCTTCGGTGTGGTGGGTAATAAAAACGATCTTTACTTCCTGATATCTTGACCGCAAAAACCTCACCATCCAAAGATAAAAACTTCTGGAAATATATTTTTCAAATTCCCCCATAGAACCGGAAACATCCCTCATGGCGATCACTGCAGCCTGGGACAACGGTCTTTCTTTTTCATCCCAGATCTTAAACATTAAGTCATCATCAATAATCCTATCCCAGCGGGTTTCTCCCCCAACTTTGGGATTTTTTACCCCACCCATAGCCTTACGTTTCAAGTGTCTTCTTAAAGTATATTTTTTATCCAGGTTGGGCATAAGCCCCTGGTGGCTCAACTCATCAAATTCCACTTCGTTGGTTTTAATCAATCTTCCTCCTTTAGGTAAAATGAACGGGAGCGCAAGATCTGCAAATACCAATTCGGCCAGCTCATCCACTGTAATATCAACCTCATAGTAATCCACCCCTGGCTCTTGCCCTGCCTGTTTTCCTTTACCCGGGCCCTGGCCGCCTGGCTCTTGCCCGATAACATCCCCAACCTCACTACCACCATCCCCTTGCCCGACACCTTTATCATTCCTTCCAAAACGGAAATCCGGCAAATCTAAACCACGAACCGGAACCCTGATAATTTTATCTCCATCTTTTGTGATCAGATCATGTTCACCGACGATATCTTTCAGGTTATTTTTAATAGCTTCCTTAACCTTTTTGAGATGGCGCTCCTGATCCATTGGCGCCTTCTGATCAAGATCATAAGCCTCCGGTGATGATTTCATATCGGATTTATTTGTTAAGCAGTGTACCTACGTATCTAACGAGTTCCCTGGCACAGGATTTGCAGTAGCCTTTTTTTTCAATCAGCAGCATTTCGGCCTCAATAAGTTTTTTCTCATCTTTATCCTCCAGCTTCCTACCACTTACTACCCCGCTTGTTATAACTCTGATTAAATCCTTGGTATCGTTAAACAGTTTTTTCTCAATCCCTTCACTTAACCTCTGATTAGAAGTATAGGTGAATTTTTCTCCCTTTCTGGTAAATGCTGCAACACCTATCATTATATCCTGCCTGAAACTTTTTTTCTCATTTTCAGATATGCCAATCATTTCTTCGATAGACCGCATCAGTCTTTCATTAGGTTCTGTATACCCGCCTGATATCGGATCTTTAATCTTACCTCCTGTCTTAGTTGAGGCTTCGGCATTGTCAAGATAATTTTCCAAAATTGTCTGTGCCGCGTCCTGGAAAGCATGCACGAAAGCTTTCTGAACTTCTTTTCTGGCTTGCTTGTCATACTCTTCCCTGGCTAAATTAATGTGGTTTAGGATCTCTTTTTTCCTTTCCTCCGTATATGCAGGCTGATGTTCAATCTGACCCTTTATTGCCCGGAGGGCATCAATCGGGTTCACACAGATTTGTCCGTCGCCGCATACGGCTGTTGAAAGGGCATTAATTATAAACCTCGGGGAAACACCATCCATCCCTTCCCTTGGGTGCTCATCCCGCAGCTCCCTTGCGTCATTCTGATTTTTATCTGCAACTTTCTCCCCGTTATATAAAAGCATTTTCTGCACTATTGAGATTCCCTGTTTTTTGGGAGGCAGCAGGCGGGACAAAACAGCAACCATGGAACAAACCTTTAAGGTCTCAGGAGCAATGTGTATGTCTTTTATGTCACCTTCGCGGATCAGTTTTTCATAAATCTTAATTTCATCATCAATCCGCAAATTGTAAGGAACCGCAATCATATGGATCCTGTCGTGGAGGGCTTCCGACCTTTTATCTGCTGTAAATGCCTGGAATTCGTGCTCATTAGTATGGGACATAATCACCTCATCCGCGTAAATTAAAGCAAAACGTCCGGTTTTAATATTCTGCTCCTGTGTTAGGGTTAAAAGGTTATAAAGGAATTTCTGGTCAACTTTCAACATCTCAATAAATTCCATCATTCCCCGGTTGGCAATATTCAGCTCCCCATCAAATCTAAATGCGCGTGGGTCTGATTCCACACCGAATTCACCGATTGTTGATAAGTCAATTGAGCCGGTCAATTCTGAGATATCCTGGCTCTTCGGGTCGGAAGGGGTAAAGGTACCAATGCCTTTTCTCCCTTTTTCCGAGAATACAACCCTTTCAAGGGGAACTTCAAAGATATCCCCATTGTACCGATCTTCAGTCATCTTTTCGCAAACCGGACACAATCTTCCTTCGATACATACACCATGTTCTTTTTCAAGATTGGGTCTGAGCTCCTCCGGAATCAAATGAAGCGGATCCTCATGCTGAGGGCAACCTTTAATTGATATAACTATACCCTCTTTGGTTTTGGAATATTGTTCTGTACCTTTCTTTAAGTGCGAAACTATCGTAGACTTACCGCCTCCGACAGGACCCACAAGAAGCAGTATTCTTTTGCGGATTTCCATCTTCCTCGCAGCGCCGGCAAAATATTTTACCAGCTCATCCAAGGTTTTCTCCTCACCAAAAATCACCCCATCAAAGAAATGATATTTTCTGTAATCCTCACCTTTCTCTTCATTAGGTTCATCAAAACCATGGCTCATAATCATGTCATAAGCCCGGCCGTGCGCTAACCTATTAACTTTTGAGTTTTCTTTTAGAAGATCCAAATAATCCTGAAGCTTGCCCGTCCACACTAAACTACGCTCTTTAGCAAGATATTCTTCATATTCTGATTTTAGTTCAATTCTTTCTGTTAACATGAGTTACGCAGACGCTCACACTAATAGTCTGAGTATACATCCAAATATAGACTTGTCAAGGGTACGAATTGAGGCTAAATTAAGCTTGCAGCTAGAAATTTCCTGCAAAAAAAGGCTCTTTTCACTTTAGTTCGTAAGTTGCTTTCTTGGTCCCCCCTACTTTTTTTACCAGCCCTTTTTGTTTCAAAAATTTCAGCTCCCGCAAAACCGTATCATCTGAGTAGTCAGGAAATATCTTTCTGAAATCTTTATTCATCATTGACTTGTACCTGTGCAAATATTCCATAACCATCATCTGCCGCTCATTAAGTTCTACCTGCTCCCCCAGCTTATCTTTTACCCTAGCATCAGCGGAAATCCTTGAGACCCGCTCCTTAACCCGGTTTAATTCTATCGCCACCCCCTGCACAAAATATTCCAGCCAGGGAGTCAGATCCCGTTCATGGGTATCCAGTACCAGTTGGTTTGAAACGCTCTGCAGTGTTACATAATAGTCCATCGGGTTTCCGTCAAAATATTCTTCAAGGGAAAAAAACTTGCGGATATCATAACCGTCCAAAAACATGATCAGGGTTGCCACAGCCCGGGCTGTCCGACCATTACCGTCAACAAAAGGATGGACCCTGGAAAGTTCATAATGGATAATGCCTGCCTTAATTACCGGATGAAGCTGGCGGGTTTCATCGCTGTTTATCCAAGCTATCAAATCCTCAACCAGATAAGGCGCTTCTGCTGCAGGAGGAGGCGTAAAACTGACCTGCCCTGTTTTGGTATTTTTAACAACTACTTGCCTTACTCTGAATTTCCCTGCGTTTTCATCAGGCAAAATCCGCTGGATAGTTAATTTATGGATCTCCAGGATTGTTTCAATTGTCAGGATATAACTCCTGCCAACGCCTATTTGGGCAGCTATGTTATCAATAAACTTCAAAACATTTCTGTAGTTGATAACTTCCTGCACATCCCTGTCCCTGGCAAAAACCTCCCTCCCATCCAAAACATCCTTGACTTCCTCCTCAGATAAGTTATTGCCTTCAAGGTGGGTGCCGTGATGGACAGTCCTTTCCATGGCTTCTTTCCTGAATTTTGCTTCCCAGGCAGGGATTAGGGGGGCATTTGCCACTATCTCCCGGGCGGCATCAATAACGCCGACATTTTTTAAAATAGAGTTAGTGATCGTGTATTTAGCTATGAACATTTTTTGGATCTCAAATTTTAAATGTCAAATTGCAAATCTGCATCTTAAATTTTAACATTTAATATTTACACTGTAGTTTTGACATTTGGGATCTAAGATTTGAGATTTTTCTCCTCTTTCCCCCAAATTCTTCCCAACATCATAATTCCAATAATCAACAACACCACCAGGAATGAATATTTTCTTAAAATTACCAAAAATACATCACCCATTGCATAAACTGCCAAACCCCAAAGTGTAGCCCATACTATAGTAGAAAGAGCGGCAATAATAAAAAAGTTTGCTGGCTTGATCTTTAAAACCCCCGCTGCTAAAGATACAAATGCCCCCAGGTTAGGATGGATAAAACCGAAGATCAACCCTTGGTTACCAAACCGTTCTATCCTGCCCTTGCTCCGGTCAATCATTTTGCCGTATCCAAGCGTATTAATAATATCAAACAACCCCAAGTACCCAATGACAAAATCTAGGGTATAACCCAATACAGCCCCTAAAGATGCAAAAATTATGACCAGGTCAAGCTCTGTTTGCCCTGACCTTGCAAAAATTACCCCTAAAATCAGCGCCCCTCCCCCGGGAGCAAATAAGTTTAAAAAAATCAGGCTCTCAAACAAAGCAGCCATAAAGATAATCTCATACCCATATTTTGCGTAGAGGTTTTCAAAAGATATTATCAGCTGTTCAGATGTAGGGAAAACCCCTCTGGCAATGAAAAGAAAGGCCAGATATGACAAAAGCAAAATCAGGGGCAACAAAAGATCATTGGTGACTACTGCCCGGATAAATTTAACAGGATCAAGTTTGGAAAACATAGTTATGTCATTCTGGAGCGAAACGTTAGTTTCGCGATAGAATCTTCTAGTTACGCCTGTCAAATTGCTTCGCAATTTGCAGGCGATCTCCTTCGTTCGAAATGATTAGTAGTTAATTTTAATCATTTCTCACTCAGTCCGATTATCGCATATTTCCCGCAAAGAAAAAAGTGGCTAACACTTAATGGTCCGATAGGACCAAATAATGTTTAGGTTAAATTATGATAAAATTAACATATGACCAAGAAAAAAGAGACAAAACAAGAAAAACGGTTTCATATTGAGCTGATAACCCAAATGCTGACTCTGGCAACTTCAGGTTTTGGGCTGGTGGCAGCCTTAGCATGGAATGAGGCTATCCAGGAGTTTGTAAAACAATTTATTGAATCAAGGATTCCCGGGTCAGGGATATTTTATAAATTTATCTATGCAATTTTAATTACTGTCTTTGCAGTGCTTATAACTTATCAGCTCTCCCGCCTTGCTGCCAGGTTCCAACAGAAGAAAATTTAAGGCGTAAAACGTTTTATTTTACCCTCTTCCACTTTCAACACCTCTGCTTCTTGAAACTGGCCATGAAGATATTTATCCAACTCCACAGTTGTAATGATAGTCTGCTGCAGCTTGGCAAGTTCTACCACATGTTTTTTGTGCTCCAGGTCAAGCTCTGAGAAAATATCATCTAGAAGCAAAACAGGTCTTGAACCTATTTTTTGTTCCATAAAAGATACCTCTGCAATTTTTAGATCAAGCACTGCTGTCCTTTGCTCTCCTCTGGAACCGAATTTAGACAGGTCTCTCGTATTGTCATTCTGAGGCGCAGCCGAAGAATCTCTCAACTTGTTTGAGGTTCTTGCATTCGCAAGAGATCCTTCGCTATCGCTTAAGATGACAAAGCTAAAGTCATCCCTGTGCGGGCCTATCAGTGAAACTGTTGATTCAATTTCCCGCTCCTGGTATTCACCCAACCTCGTTTGGGTTACCGGGCTTGGCAGATAATCATACCGGAAGCCGCCAAACTTTTTTTCAGTGCTATTAATATATTCAAAAAATTTCTTTCTTTTATCAGTAACCTGCGCTCCTAAAATAATTTGCTGCTCGCACCAAAATTGCAGTTCATCAATCTTCCCAAACCCGTCTTTTATAGCTTTTAAAACCCTATTCTTACGGGTTAAAATATGCTCATAGCTTGAGATTATTTTTTTGTACCCCCGGTCAATCTGGGAGATAACCTGGTCAATATGGTCCCGGCGCAGTGACGGGGAACCTGTTACCAAGTTTATGTCTTCCGGCGCAAATGCCACAACTGCCAAATTCTCGCTGTAATCTGAGACTCTTCTCGAAATGCCATTAATCTCTACCCTTTTTTTAAGTCTTCCGTCAACAAGCTGCATTGTAATTGTTAGGTTTGTCCTGAATGACTCAGAAGAACTCTGTAAATCAGAATTCCGGTTTATCTGAATTTCTGAATCGCTGATTCTCTGAGTTTTTCCGAGTTGTTCTGAATTTTCCACCACCCCTTCCACCCTCAAAACATCTTCCCCATACCTTATCAACTCCCCGTCCCGTTCTGCTTTGGGGGACTGTGCAGTTGCTAAAAAATAGATGCTTTCCAAAAAATTGGATTTCCCCTGGGCATTATCCCCTATTAAAATAGTAGTTGGAGTAGTAAAAGAATGGTCTAAAACATGGTAGTTCCTGAAATTTTTAAGTTTTATGGACTTCAAAAACATATTGGTATAATATACCCCATATGAAAGATAAAGTTGGCGAAAATTAATGTGAAATATCCTGCGGATATGAAGCTAGACTATGAGACTTACCACAGGATCAAAGAAGAATACCGCTCAAACGAAGATCATTAAAATTACGTTCTCTTGTTACCTGCAAATTTAATCAACCTTTTTGCTTATTACGCACCATGAAATCTTTCTTTAACTCTTCTAATGTTACAAAATGACCTTTATCAAGCTCTTTTTCAGCATCTTTTTTCATTAATCTCATTTTATCATTTCTTTTTCTGCTGGTTCCTTAACAAAATAATAAACTGTTTCTGGTTTAATCTCCGGTAGTTTTATCTGGTCTTTGGGGATTCTTTTAACCTCAATTTTTGGGATGGGCTTTTTTGCATCATGTTTTTTTATGATTTCAAATTTTTCAGGCGATACTCTTTTTAGAAGCTCAGGATCATAAAAATAAGCCACCATACTCTCACAAAAATCTTCATCTTCCTTAATCCGCGCATATTTGGTTACACACTGTTCGGGTTGCAGGGGTATTTTTCCATTTGGAGCCATTTCCCCTGTTTTTTTATTATAGAATGCTTTCAAACCAGAATCTGGAGTTTTTCTTGATTCCCAATCCTCCCTGTCTTTCTTTTCTAAATCAGTAATATGCTGCCAACGTACTACATCAGTCCATTCTTGGTAAAAATCGTCTGCAATCAAGTGGGATAATTCATGAATTAAAGTGCCTTCAAAATTGGTAGTTTTAATAATCCTATGTGGGAACATCTCCATTCCCCTGGGTTGCAGCTTAAAAACTTTCCAAGGAACCCAAGCGCTACCATTTAAAGGATATTCTTTTTCGTCTCCATAAACACTCCGCCCTTGCTTATCATTAATCAACACCCACCTTAACCTTTCTAATATCTTCGGAAAGTGTTCTGCAAGTTTTATAAGAACCTGTTGAAATTTTTTTATATGCTCATCTGTAAATTTTTTTTCATTGTAATTGTAGACTGTGATTTCTTTATCACCCACCTGAAACTCTATTTGTTCAAAAGGGGTTCCTTTCTCCCGCCATTCTTTAGATGCATACCACAAGGCATCTTCTTTTGTTGCTCTAGCTCGTTCTAAAAGCTCTTCCTTGGTCCGATATTTTGAATCAATTTTATATTGCCAAACTTTTATATCTGCTTTAGATTCATCATCTGTTTTAACATATGTAAAAGGAAGTGGAGGTAATTCCTGATTTTTTCCGTCAGATGTTTCTAGATTATCCATAATCTCCCCTAACTACTTCTTTCTCCAATGCCCCAGGCCCAAAAACTGCTTCATATGGAGCGGGAGGTGGTGCTCGGCAAAGAAAAAATCAGGCTTGAGGGCTAAAAACCCTAGTATGGAAATCACCCCACCCAAAGCTATAAATATTGGTGTTGTCCCAAAAACATCAGCCATGACCCCTGCAAAAAGTACGGGCAAAAGGGACATCCCGGCCATTACTACACCCAAGGTTGAGAAAACCTTACCCCTGTCCCCCTCGGGCGTACTATCCTGGATTACTGTTTGTGATGGGACAACGATGGAAACCATCGCAACACCCAATAAAAATGACCCAAAAGCTAGGACTGCTGATAACGGCGGTTGATAGAAAAAAGGCAGGGGTTTCGGCTTCCTCAACATCATAATCCGGTTATTTGTGATAATCCGTTCAGAATATTTTATCGCCGGGGAAATTATTGGGGCAAACCCGACTGTAAACAGGAGTAAGCCTGCTAAAATAATACCTCTCCCCACTATAATTCTTCTGGGGAATTTATGTCCCAACCTGCCAAGGCAAAAACCGCCAAGCACCATCCCCAACCCCAATGGCAAAACCAAAACCAGTGATGCTTCTGTTGCCCTAATCTGCACAACCCTTTCAAAAAATGAAGGCACTAAAACAGCCAAAACCCCTATCACCATCTGTACACCGGCCATAATCATGATTGCCGAAAAAACAATCAGTTTACCCCTTATCAACCTTATAGTCTCCCCAATCTCCTGTAATACCACCCGTTTGATGGAACCGGCATCCTTTTGCCTTAAAGCTTTTATCAAAAGCCTCCCCTGTTCATCCCGCTTATTCAAAATGGGGGGGAACCTGAAAGCCATTAAAAATGCAGCAGATGCCAGGACAGCTTCAAGCTTAAAGACAAAATTTATCCCCAGATGGGTCAGGAGCGGACCGGCCAGTCCAAACCCGAGCAAAAAAGCTGAAAAAAGGGTTATGGAAAAAAGCGCATTGGCAGCAAGGAGCTGGTGTTTTTTAACTACCAGCGGTATCGCAGAGGCTTCCGAAGGATTATAAAATTGTATTAAAGTATTTATGAAAAAAGTTACTGCCAAAAGAGCAATAAAGTTTGTCTTTAGATAAATTAGGCTGATAAAACATACTGCCAATAAAAAATTAACCCAGAGGATAACTTTTTTACGGTCAGTTACATCAACCAGGATGCCTGTCAATAAACCCAAAATCACTGCCGGCAGGTAAACCGCGAAAAGCAGCGCTGAGACTGCGGTATTGGAATCAGTCAGTTTAAATACCCAAATTATGAGTGCAAAGTTTAACGAGTTATAAGCAAATTGCACCAGTATCTGATTTATCCAAAGGTTTAGAAAACCCCTATTTCTGATCACAGTGCTAAAGGAAGCGTGCTGCTGCATAAACTTAGCCTAAACAGTATTGTACTACACTTATACTTGCATGAAAAAAGCCGGGGGCGGTTAGGCGCCCCGGCTTTTGAAGAGCCAGATCAGGCTTGGCCGGTCTTCAGACCGCTTGTAGGCCTTTGACCAACTCTCACCTTCTCAAAGTCTCACCTTTAATGCACCGACCAGCCTACCGCCAAAATCGCAAGGGTCGCTAGGATGAAAAATGCTAGATAGGCTAGATAACCCACAACTCTCTCCTTACTGCGTTACCAATCTCAATCTACCGGATCATCCGGCAGAAGGGTAACTTGCAGCAACCAGACCACTGATGAAAATGGGCTGACCGCCACAAACTACCTGAAAAGTATATTTAAAAGAACTTAACAATTATATTAGAATTATAGGCTAAAGTCAACTATGTGCTAAAAGATATATCAAGTTTATACTTGTACTTATGAGGGGGAAATTATCTTAATATCTTTCATTGGAAAATCAGCTTTGTTGTTTGTAACAAGAGTCAGATGGTTTATTTTAGCTTGCGCTGCTAAAAAATAATCCAACAATTGAACTCTCCTGGTTTTCAGAAACTTTTTCCTATAATGAGCTGCTAATTCAGCTATTTCCAAATCAACTGGTAAAATAGGAAATCGCAAAATAAGCTTATTTATTTTCTTTTCTTCTGCTTGTAATGCTTGTGCTAAGAATTCACTTACTGTGATTACAGATAAAGAGAGTTGTTTTCGGGAAATAACTTTTTCAAGAAAACTTTTATCCGGGTTCTGAGCTTTAATCCCAAGAATTAAAACATTAGTATCTAAAAGATACATTTTTAAAAGATTTTTCTGTCTTTACGGATCTCTCTTTGCCAGTTAATTATGTCTTCTTTGGTCATACCATCCCAACCACTCTTTTTGACTCCAGAAGTGAATTCTTTAGCAAGTTTTGTAAGATCAATTTTGCTTTTCCTCCGCCTAACAATACGTTCTGAAGCAGCTTTTCTCAAATATTCAGCCCTGCTTTCCCCACTTTGGGCGCGGTCACGGTCTATCTCTCTCCTTAAGTCTTCAGGTAAATAAATCTGTGTTCTTTGCATACATCACCATTATACATCATTTCTGGCATTTAGGGCAATAGTATGTTCCCCTGCCTCCCAACTTCATCTTTTTGATTTCAGCGCCACAAATTTTGCATCTCTCCCCTTCTTTCCAATAAACATACGCATAATCCAAAAAATAACCCTTTTTGCCTTCCGGGTTGACAAAATGGACTTTTGAAGACCCCCCATATTTAATACCATCTTTGAGGCATTTAATTATCCCCTTATGTAGCCGTTTGAACTGATTATCATCCATGCTGCCAACTTTCATCCGCGGGTCAATTTTGGCATCAAAACAAGCCTCATTGGCATAAATATTCCCCACGCCGGAAACCGCGCTCTGGTCCATAATAGCCACTTTAACAGGCATAGATTTATGCTTTAACAGGTTATTTTTCAGAACCTGCCATGTAAAATCTTTTTCCAGTGGTTCCGGCCCTAGTTGACTAAAAAATTTCGAATTTCGAATTTCGAATTTCGAAATTAACCGTATCCAGCCAAACTTCCTCTGGTCGTTGAAATAAAGTTTTGATCCATCTGAAAATTCAAATATCACACGCGTTGATTTATTTGGCAATTCCCCCATCATATCTTCCGTCGGATGCCCCCCAATAAATCTGTTTGCTGGACTCTGGACTCTGGACTCTTGTCTTTGAACAAAAACCAATTGGCCTGACATTTTGAGATGAAAAAGCAATGTCAATGCGGGTGACGGCGAGCGGGGGGCCCCATCGACCGCCCGCAGCGAAGTTGTTACGAGCGAGGACGTCGGATGGGGCTGCGAGCCGGCAGGATCCGCAATTGACATACCTAACTCCATGCCTAAAATCTTGGCTCTTCTCCATATTTTGAGTATTTTTTGTCCCCGCAGATTTTTGGGGCTGCCAATGAAACTTTTGGGATTAAAAACTTGGATATCCTTGATTTTTAAACCAACAATTTTTCCCCGAAGGCCTAAACGGATTGTTTCAACCTCAGGTAACTCGGGCATAGACTACTGTTTTACAGGCTTGATTTTTTGTGAGGTTTGGGTCTGTTTGAACGGAAAAGACAAACCCTTTAAGTATCTCATTTGTTTTGCAGACAAAATATAAGCTTTCCCCAACCCGCTTTCTATGATATCAATTTGTTCCTGTTCTTTTTTTCCCATATTATAGATTATAATATATGTTAGGTTTGAATGCAAATTCTATGGATTTACTAAAAAACACCCAGTTTTTAAAACTCTGGAGCAACCAGATACTTTTACAAATTGCTTTCAATTTAGCTGGTTTTACAGCGCTGCTTTTGATTGACCATCTGACCTCCTCCCGCTTTGCCTTGGCCCAATTTTATGCAATGATCACACTCCCGGCATTTTTAGTGGGGATCTATGCAGGCAGCATTATTGACCTGACAAACCGCAAAAAGCTAATGCTTATAACAGACCTGCTTTTAACATTGTTGTTTTTAGGGTATATCTTTGCAGCCGGACATTACTGGACGATTCTTTTTGTGGCTTTTTTGGCCTCATCAGTATCACAATTTTTTACTCCTGCGGAATCCGCTACCATACCAATGCTGGTTTCAGAAAAACAGCTGGAACATGCCAATGCGCTTTTTTTATTTACGACCCTCGGTGCTGTAATGGCAGGTTACGCACTGGCAGGACCTATTATCCAACTTTTTGGGGGAATTGAAAAAGGCGGCGCTGAGGCTGCATTTTCGATAGCTTCGGCTTCAGCAGCAATAGGATCCATTCTGCTTTTCAGTTTAAAAACCATTGAAACGGAAAAACCACAATTAAAAGCAAAGAATGTATTTAATACAACCTGGAAATTGACCAAAGAAATTTTTTGGGAGGTCAAAAATAATATTAAGATTTCTTTATCAATCGGCCTGCTTGCTTTAATTGAATTTAGTATAGGCATGCTGGCAATAATTTTTATTGATTATGTAAAAATTTACCTGAAATTTCCTTCAACTTCCATCAGTTATTTCCTGATCATTCCTCTTATTATTGGTTTGATTATAGGCATATCAATCATGGAAACAGTCCAAAAATGGCTTGGCCGGGGATCGTCAATGTTTATCGGTATATTAACCTTTGGCCTAATTATCCTAAGCCTTGGTTTTGCCTCCAAATCTTTAAGCCTACAATTGCTTAGAATATTAACCATGGCATCAGCTGTGGCGGTAGGTATAACTGCTGTTTTTGAAACAGTCCATCCCAGGACAATTTT
Organism: Candidatus Daviesbacteria bacterium; assembly: GCA_016186955.1. GTDB lineage: Bacteria > Patescibacteriota > Microgenomatia > Daviesbacterales > UBA10151 > JACPKP01. Next base: position 16,481 of record JACPKP010000014.1, read on the forward strand.
ACAGGAAAATACACCGCCTGAGATGTTGGGCAGGGTTTTTGCTTTTGTGACAGTGACTATATCTGCGGTTGTACCTGTTCCAATCCTGCTGCTCACCCTGATCGGAGAGAAGGTAGATGCAGCCACTATATTTATGGTTTTTGGAGCCGGGCTAATCCTTATCGCCCTGGGGCTGAAAAGGATCCTTGAGGTTCGATTTAATTAACTTTAAAAGTTCTTCCTTAAACCTCTTTTTTGAAAACATTTGAGCCTGTTTAATGCAATCCTCAGTTTTGTATTTATCAGGATCAAAATTTTTCAAAGTTTCCAGCAGGTTTTCTACGGTAACCTGACCAGGACCGCCATAAAATTCCCCTGTTTTTTCTGCGATAACAGTTTCCAAATAACCTCCTGACGCCGGCGCTATAACTGGTGTCCCCATCCACTGAGCTTCAATAGATGTTATGCCAAAATCTTCATCTTCTGAGGCTAAAATCAGCGCCTTTGCCCCGCTTAAAAGTTCCAATCTTTTTTCATCGGAAACCCAGCCCAAAAACTCCACGCTTACCCCAGCTAGGCTTTTTAAATTTTCAAGCTCAGGGCCTGATCCTGCCACCTTAAGCGGAACTCCAAGCTTAGTGCAAGATTCAACAATCACCTCAGTCCCCTTCCCCCTCACCAGCCTCCCCAAAGATAAGAAATATTTCCTGTTTTCAATTTCGAATTTCGAATTTCGAATTTCGAATTTTTTAATTTCTATTGGCGGGCCTGCCCGCAACGCTTCGCGTAGCGAAACGGGCGGGTAAATCACCACACTCTCCCTTCTGTAAAATTTTTTTATCCTTGAGGCCACATTTTTGGAATTAGCAATTAAAATATCCGGCCGTTGTGACACTTCAAAATCATACATCCTCATAACGTGGTTGATAATCTCCCCGCCAATCCTTGTCCACCATCTTTTTTTGTAGTTAAATGAGGTTGTATAACCATATAGGAATCTTGGCGGAGTGTGGATGTAGCTGATATGCAGGGTGCCGGGTTTGGTGATCACTGATTTGGCAAGATGGGTGGCTGATGAGGAAATAACCAGATCATATCCGGACAGATCAAAACTTTCAAACATCATCGGCCCGAAGATTCTGAAAGGAGACAAGAGCTGGTTAGCGAAAGGAAAATACTGGAACCAGGAGGTTTTTATATCCCAATCCTTAAATCTCTTACCGTTTTCACCCAAACCACCCGGATTGTAGTAGGCTGTATAAAGAGGCGCTTCGGGAAAGATTTCATGCAAAACCTCCAGCACCCTTTCTGCCCCGCCGTATTCCCTCAAATAATCATGGACAAGCGCTACTTTCATTCCAACCCCACGTACCTCTTTGAAAGTTCCAACAGTCTTTTTTGGGCTTTTTTTAAATCTTTTTCAAACCTTTCCCTAATTATGGCTATCTCTTCCTGATCTTTCTGCCCCTCCTCAATATAACCAATCTTTGCCGGCCTGAACATTTTTTCCATCCGCTCCAGAAAAGCTATCTTGTTTAAAACTGCCCGCAGCTTATCCTGGAGGATCTGCATGTCATCCATAGCCCGAAGCCCCGGGAAATTGCTCCTGTCAATCCTCTTTTCATCGCCATCCACGATCGCCCGGTCCAAAGAAGAGTTAAAATCTGAAGAGATGACCAGCGCTGCCCTGCGCCTGATAAGCTCTAAATCTGCCTCGCCCTCAATATCCCCTAAATCATGATCCAGTTTTTTCTCGCTCTCTTTATAGATACTGGTGGTTAATATATCCAGCTTCATCTGTACATTGGGATCTAGTGATATATGCCTGAAGGTCTGGATCTTATTAGCATAGCTGTCAGCAGTATTATATCTGGCTAACGCTACTTGATCACGTCTTAGGTGGGGAAATTTCGCCGGTTCAATCTCTTCATATTGGTCTTCTTTGCACCAATAAGCCAACCACTCCAATTCATTTTGTACTGCAATCTGGCGCTCTACCTCAGGGTCGATTGGTTGCCTTTGCCTTTCAGCCATTAAGGCAATAATATGTCAAAGAGAGGAAAACTTCCAGTATCAGATTATAGTCTCACCACCTGCGGCAAGCACCCGCACTTCTATGCCTTCAGCCTGAGCCATCTTGGCAAATTCATCAGGGTCATTTTTAAAAAAGTCATAGTGTATCGGGATAACAATTTCAGCTTTCAAGTCTTGGGCAAATTTAAGCGCGCCTTCCATAGTTATGGAGGGTCCTGCAATCGGTAGGGCAACATTCTCCGATAAAATACCCGGATTTCTGTCACCATCCCCCGGGTGGAATAACACCCCACCTGTCCTGAGCGAAGTCGAAGGATTAATAAGGAACCCCGTGTTGGGTGGGCCACCGGAACCATCCCCCATCTTGCAGTGCGGCAAATCCACAGCCTCAATCTCAAACCCTGCTGCAACAAACTTCTGCCTGTCGTTTACCATAGTACAATCCACTCCAAGGTTTTTTAGTTTCTCCGCCACATCTGCATTCCCGTAAACAGGCTTTTCGCCTACAATCTCTTTGATGGTTTGCAGCCCCAAATGGTCTTCATGCTGGTGGGTAATCAAATACGCATCCGCACCCTGAAACTGCTCTGCTTTGAACCCTTTTGAGAAAGTTATATTCCCCGGGTCAATTACAATCTTTGTTTGGCCTTGTGTGATTACCAAATGCGACTGTGGGTATTTTTTAACTGTCATTATACAAAAACTAAATTTGTGGGCGCTTCGCGCTCTCTTCTGTACCTGTCAAGCAGATATGCCAATGAGAAGCCTAAAATAAATGAGACTGCAAGCAACGCTAAAACTTCAACATCATAGGAGGGGTCGTGAAACCCTTGTTCAGGTTCATCTTGAATGTATGCACCGGGAAGGTGTGGCATGGGTTCACCCAACCATTCTTCCTCTTTATGCTCAGCCACTTTAAGTTAGTGATTTCGGCATAACACAACTAAATGCTTTTTGCAATATCTATTAATTGTTTTGTTGTAAGAGCTGATAATTTTGCATCAGGGGAGGAACTGCTTCCACATAGCACCATTTTTTTGCTCTGGTGTAGGTACCATCCGGCTTCGGGTTCGGTTTTTATTAATTTTTTATAAACAGGGGATAAATCGACATCAGATAAACCCGGTGCGGTGATGCCGATAAAACCTGTTTTCGGGCTTTTTTGAATTACTAACTGAAAACCGTGCCTATAAGCCAAGGTTTTATGGAATGCTTCAGAATCCAGCGCCACACTTTTTCCCCATTTTGTCTTAAATTCTATCCTTTTACCCCAATCTGCCAAAGCATGCTGTTTCCTTACCAGAACAGGTAAAATCCTATCTAAAATCTCACAACCCAATTCCACTGTTTTGAGGCTGTCTTTGGATGAATTCCTGGTTGAACGGATAAAACTTTCAACAGAAAACTCATCAAATTCCCCCAAAGGCATTTTGGCTGTATCATAAAGCGTATTCCATCTGACTATCTCATCCAGGGCTTGGGCTTCAAACTTATCTTCAGGAGCCAAATCTTTATTTTTAATTTCTTTCCAGACAAGGGACATTGCTGACTCTCCTATGTCACCTTTGTGCTCATCCGTAGGAGAGCTGTGCTCATCCGTAGGAGAGCTGTGCTCATCCGTAGGAGAGCTGTGCTCATCAAACCTCCCTCCTCCGGTGCCAAAAAAAATACGGTCTGTTGTCTCTTTGCCTATATCCCCTGTTTTGGTTTGGGAAATGAATTCTATTTCTGCTTCCTTAAATTCAGGGTAAAACTTTTTGAAAAGCCAGATGGCAGCTATATCATCAAGATGGGGATTAATATGTGTTACTAAAATTTTCATTAGTTGCTACTTCTTAAGTTTTAAGTATACAATAATTATTGTAATATTTTTATGTTACACATTAAAAAACTTGCCTTTGCGCCGGTATTTTTGATACTTTTTGCACTAACCAACTATCTTCTGGCCCCCTTGCTGAAATCACCAATGATCCTTTTTGCCACTGACATGCCAAGTATTGTCACCTTGTTGGTTCAGATCCTTACCTTAAGCGCAATACTCCTGCTGGCAGACCTTTTTTTTGTAGTATTTGCTGCATTGGCGCAGGATTGGCGGCTTATTGCCTTAGTATCCGCTGCCGCTGCCGCAGTACCCCTAATCTTGGTCCCAATCCAATTGGGGCTTGTTGTTGCAGCAGGGTTTTCAATATCTGTGTTATTAACTTATCCGCTGCTGGCTGTGAAGCTGAAAACATACATTACTTTCCACCCTACAGAACTACTATCACCCGCTGTTAAAAACTTAACCCTGACAATGGTTTTTTTTATTTCCTTTGCCTATTTTTTATCAGCAAACTCAGAAATCAGCAAAAATGGTTTTCAGGTCCCTGACAAACTGCTTGACCAGCTGGTAAATATGTCAGGTTCGGTAACAGGGGTCAAGCTGCCCGGAAACACCAGTGTAAAAGGGGTGCGTTTTTTAGCTCAGGCGCCCAGTTTATCAAAAGAACAAATTGAGTTGTTAAAACAGTACCCTGATATCCTAAAGCAATACGGGATTGACCCTAAAACCCTTGATTCCCTGGAAACACCTCAATCTCCGCAGGATAAAACCACAAAAAGGGCTGACAATGGCGCTATAACTAAAATGCTAAAAGATGAGATACAAAACCTTATCAAACCTTTTACCTCCTGGATTCCGGTAACACTTGCCTCATCTTTATTTTCCCTGATGTTTTTGTATGAGTGGCTTTTATCACTATTCCTGTCGCCTGTAATCTGGTTTATATTCTGGGTTTTCAGAAAAACAGGGTTTGTTAAATTTATCACTGAAGTACGGGAAGTTAAAAAAATGGTGGTTTAATCGGACTGAGCGAAAAACAATTATACTTGATCTTAATTGTTTTGAGCAAAGGAGATCCCTTGCAAATTGCGCAGCAATTTGACAAGGGAATATCTTAGCTTATTTTTTCCATCTCACCCCAATTTGACCCAACCTTTAAATCCACCACTACAGGCACAGAGAGCTTCAGCGCATTTTCCATCTTCTTTTTGACCATTTTAGCCACCTCCTCCACAGCTTTAGGATCACACTCAAACAATAGCTCATCATGAACCTGTAGAATCATCGCACAAATTTGAAATTTGAAATTTGAAATTTGAAATTCTTTATCTATCTCCACCATCGCTTTCTTGATCATATCTGCGCTGGTGCCTTGGATCGGGTGATTTATTGCTGCCCGTTCACCGGCAGATTTAAGCATTCTGTTTGAGGCTTGGAGCTCCGGGATATAGCGCTTGCGCCCCCAGATAGTCTCTACATATCCGTTTTCATACCCAAATTCCAAAGTTTTGTTCATCCATTCTTTGATTTTAGGGAACTGTTCAAAATATTCGGCAATATAGGTCCTGGCAGTCTCAAAATCCACTCCCAGTTGCCGGCTTAAAGCATGCGGCCCCTGGCCGTAAAGCGTGGCAAAATTCATAGTTTTACCAACCATCCTCTGCGCTTTTGTGACGTCCTCCACCGGGACTTTAAAGATCTTTGCAGCAGTGGCGGTATGGATATCCAAACTCTGCTCAAAAGCTTTTTTAAGCCCGGGATCATCCGCCAGGTGGGCCATGATCCTAAGCTCAATTTGGGAGTAATCAGCTCCGAGTAAAACTTTCCCCTTAGGCGCTATAAATGCTTTCCTGATTTCACCTCCCAGTTGTCCTTTGATAGGAATGTTTTGCAGGTTGGGGTTTTGGGAAGAAAGCCTGCCTGTTGCAGCCCCTTCAACATTAAAAGTGGAGTGGATCCTACCCACCTGCCTGCCGGCAGGCAGGTCATCACCCACATATTTAGGCAGGGCATCAATATAGGTTGAGATCAGCTTAAACAGCTGGCGGTATTCCAAAAGAAGGTTTATCACAGGATGGGCTACTGACAGCTCATGAAGCGTGGCCTCATCTGTTGAACGGCCTGTTTTTGTTTTTCGGACAACCGGTAAATTTAACTCATCAAAAAGTATCTCCGAAAGCTGTTTTGGACTGTTAATATTGAATTGATGCCCTACATTTGAGTAAATTTCTTGTTCAAGTTTGGTCAATCGGGCTTTCAATTCTTTCCCAAGCTTCCCTAAAAACTTCAAATCCACCAGAACTCCGTTTTTTGACATCTGATCCAAAACCTTCTGGACAGCCAGGTCAAGTTCTGTAGTTTGCTGATTTTGACCGTCATTGCGAGGACTCCGATGTCCATCGGAGGACAAAGCAATCTCTTTCTGATTGTCAGATTGCTTCGCTTCGCTCGCAATGACGTTACCATCCAAACGCTTCACCAAACTTTTAAACCCCAGCTCTTCAAAAAGGCTTACAACTTTATCAAAGGAATAATCCCCCATCCTGCATTTTTCTAAATCAAGCTTAATCGGAGCATTTAAATCCAAGGTTACTAAAGCTTTGCTGGCGCCGGCAGATTCAGCGCCCTCTGCAAGCAACATAAGAGTACGCTCTGATATTCCAAAAGTTTTTTTGGGATCACCTTCCGCTTTAGCGGAAGGCAAGGTTCTTGAGGCGCGAGCCATAATATCTTTAGGCGAAGCGCCGAAAAGGTCCTTATAAATTTTTTCAACCGAATTAAATTGTTTAACCAGCTTTGTGGCTGTTACCTCCCCTATCCCTGCCACACCGGGAACATTATCAGAGGCATCCCCGGCCAAAGCTTTATAATCAATAATCTGCTTCGGCAAAAACCCAAACCTGGCAATAAACTCATCCACCCCATATAACCCCACATCCTGCAAGGTTTTCTTGGGCATAAGCACTTTGATATTCTGATCAATAACTTGCATAATATCCCTATCCCCTGTAAGTATAATAATTTCGAATTTCGAATTTCGAATTTCGAATTTGGAGGCTTGTCTGGCAAGGGTCCCTATCAAATCATCCGCCTCATAGCCTGGCAGACGGAATTCAGGGATATTTAGGGCCTCTGTGACCTCATAAACCCTTTTGTATTGATTTGATAAACCTTCATCTGTAGGCTCTCTTGTAGCTTTATATTGGGTGTAGGCCTGATGGCGGAAAGTAGGGCCTTTTTCATCCCAGGCCACTGCCATAAAATCAGGCTGCAAATCAGTGATTGCTTTTAGAAGCATTGAAGTAAAACCATACACTGCATTAACCAGTTCGCCCTTTGGGGAGGTCATCGGAGGCAGGGCATGATATGCCCGGTGTAAAATAGCATTCCCATCCACCAGTACCAACCTTTTCATATGGTAAATTTTAACAGAAGTTAACTAAGAAGTCTTTTTTCTGGTAGCCCGGGAATAGTCTTCAATTAAATCATCTAGCTCCGGAGCTTGAGGGATTATATCATCACCATATAATGCTTGTGCTGCAGCTACACCTTTTTCTATCTGCTGGTGTAGACTGTCCTCTTGCGATGAGGCAATTTCTGTTATTTCCCTTGATTCCATTGCAGAAATTTGTGTAGGGAATATCCCCATCTCTCTTCTGAGATACTCAAAGATAGCTTCCTCTACACTAAAGCTGGAATAATAGATTTGGTCTACGATTGACTCCCTTATATCTTGTCCAATCATATTTCTATTTGCAGATACATTTTTTTCATACCACCATTTAAATGCTTCATAGGTTTGTTTTCTCCCCCTTGCAAACCCTTCAGCCCATCCTTTTTCGTAATCATCAGGTTTTTCAGATTCCGGCATAGTGGATAGATTATAGTGTATAGATGCTGTATGTCAATTAACTTTTGAACGATCGTTTACGCACAAAAGGCGTCCCCTTTTGAGGCAATTTTATCATTTAAAAATATCCTTTGCATATTCCCAATACTGCGGATATCCATGGGTTTTCATAAAATACCACCACTCCACCCCCCAAAGGTAGATACTATCCATCCCTGTTTGTCTGGCAAATTCAAAATTTTCTTTGAAAGCCTTAACCGGAACAGTCCGGATCTGTTCGTCAAGAGGGGTTTGGACCAGGTTGTTTTTGGATGCCCAAGGCTCAGCCTGGAGTTCTGAAATTATGGTTTTTGCATTTCCGGGTGCAAAAACGCTTCTGATAAAGCCAGCTTTGAGCGGATAGTAAGCAGGAAAAAGAGGGTAGGTGGTGTAACCAAAAAAGTCATTATAGACAGTCCTGTAAAGGCTCACCCCTAAGACGTCAGAATTTTGCATCGGGATAACCCATGTATCCAGCTCTCCGCTGGCAGTAACCATCACAGGCCTTTCATCAAGGCTTCTGACTAACTCAACCTCTTCTTTTAAAAAATCAGCTCCAAATATTCTGCAGTTATCTCCAAAATGGCTTAGGGTAGGCTCATTTTCCACCTGCCACATCTTTATAGCAGGGTAAGTCCCATACAGTTTGATTTCTTCAGAAACAAGGTTTAATACAGCCTCCTTAAACTTGGGATCGGATAAATTTTTTACCCAAGATGGGGCAAAACATTCAGGCCAACGGGGCTGTTTATAACCTATCACCAGAATAATGTTTATCCCTTTTTTTTGAGCTTCATCTAAATAATCCATCATATACGTACGGTCAAATGAATTTTGTTCTTTTTGAATCTCATCCCAATAAATAGGCAACCTTAGGTTTTTTACTTTCAACTCATCTAAACTGGCGGTGTATGCTTCCCCGGGATCAAGCCCTAAACTTTGTGCATATCTTGGTGAAAAAGTTATGCCTGTTTCAGGCGCTTTTTTGCCGGTATCTGCCCCGGCTAAAATATACAAACCCAAACAGATCAGCAATATCCCTAAAATTTTTGCTATCAGAGAAAGTTTGGATATACTTTCTTTAAAAATCGCCGGATAGCGTTTTGATAACATCAACCCGAAAATCAACAAAAATACATATTGTGTACCCTGCAAAGAGTTCACAACGGAAGGGTCGGCCAGGGAAACGGAAAAGGTCAAAAGAAGCTCCTGGCTGCCTCCTGTTATCTGCCCCAACATAAACAGTATCCCTGTTTTGGAGAGAAAATTAAATTTTTCATTCTGCTGGGGTAAGATAATCCGCCTCAACTTGGGAACCAGTAAAATAATCCCTCCCAAAGGCAGCAGGATAAACCGTGAATAAACCAGGACTGTCAAAAAGTTTTCCTGGAGGTAGGCCTGGCGTAAAATAATATATGACAAGGCAAAAAAGCAGGCTGATAAAAGCTCAAATACTATCTCCTGCCATGTAATTTCCCCTTTCCAGGAAGGTAAGGTTATAAAAATAAGCCCTAAAACCAGTATTGAGGCTGCCCATATCTGGTCAATGCTTACAGTTTTGGAAGTATAGGCAAAAAGTAAAAGTATCAGGGGCACCAATGTTCCAATCACAGGCACCACCCGGGTAGCAATCCCCTCTTTAAGGCCTTTGTAGAGGAAATAAGCGCCTGCTGTCCAAAGGATGGTTGAAAGCGAAGCTAAAGCAAAAACCTGGGGGCCGGGAACACGGGCAAACGGTAAAAGAAAAAGCGCCAAAAGACTGACTGCGCTGATATAGAAAATATAAACGAGCGGGTTTTGGATATGCTTGGTCAGTAAAAATTTATCAACTGTTACAGAGATGCTGTTGAAAAAATACGCCAGGATGGTAAACGGCAAATGGCTCATTGATCCCAGTTTACCACGAAACTGCATCTGTCAATGTGAAAAAAGCTTGACCAAAAAGAGTATAATAAATACATGCATATAAACCTACTTATAAAATATCAAAATCAGTGGGTAGCCCTATCACCTGACAGGAAAACAGTCATCACTGCTGCTAAAAATATCAATGACCTGGATAAGAAAGTTAAAAAAATACAAAAAAATAATAACTTGATATATCATCATGTCCTGCCCATTAATGGGAATTACGCACCTTAATGGCAAAATTAGGCTTTTCGTATCTTCCACGCATTGTAATAAACCCCAAAACTAATACCCAGGAAGAGATATTTACCCCATTCATCCCAATCAAGTTTTCTGTTGCGCATGAAAATCCCACAAATCTAGTAGATGCTTTAATTGATTCAGGCTCAGATACAAATTTATTTCCATTGCAGTTAGGAAAAATGCTGGGCATCAAATTCAAGAAGGTAAATGAAAAGACAATTTATGGAATTGGTGGAACACAAATAAAAGCTTACACCGCAAAAATAAATATCTGGTTAAATAATACAAGATATAAGACAGAAGCAGATTTTAGCCGGGAACACCAAGGTTTGTTATTAGGTAGGCAAGGGTTTTTTAACCTGTTTAAATCTGTAACCTTTGATGAAAAAGGCAGATTTACATACATTGAAACATTCAGTTAGAAAATATCTTCAAACTGTCACTTTTTTGCCAACTATTTTTTCAAACTCTTCAGACTCCAGGGTCTCTTTTTCCAACAAGGCTTTAGCTACTTCATCAAGCTTGGCTCTATGTTTTCTGATAAGGGCCAGTGCCTCTTTATAGGCATTATCAAGGATTTTTTTAACTTCCCTGTCTACTGCAGCCTGCAGCTCATCCGAGGACTCTGAACCCTCATCCCCTCTCCACATCCCAAACATCGCCCTCGGGCTGATATTAATAGGCCCGAGCGCAGACATCCCATATTGGGTCACCATCTGCTTGGCAATACTAGTTGCAACTTCGATGTCTGAAGCAGCCCCTGTTGAGACATCTTTAAAGATAAGTTCCTCAGCAGCGTGGCCTCCCAAAGCAGCTGTTATCTGCTCCAATAAGCGCGATTTGGTTTCATTAGACCTGTCCTCCGTGGGAGGGAAAAGGGTATGCCCCCCTGATATGCCTCTTGAGATGATGGAGATCCTGTGCACCGGGTCAACCTGTTTTAAGAAATGTCCGACTATAGCATGCCCTGCTTCATGGTAGGCCGAAAGGTTGCGGTCACGCTCAGACTGCATCCTTTTTCTCTGCGGCCCCAGTTTTTCTTTGGTGGCTGCCTCTTCCAGGTCTTTGTTGTCAATTGCGGATTTACCCTCCCTGGCTGCCAAAATTGCTGCCTCATTTAACATATTGGCCAGATCAGCCCCGGAAAAACCGACTGTCCTTCTGGCAAGTTTTTCAATGCTGACATCTTTGGTGAAAGGCTTGCCTTTCATATGGATCTGGATTATGGCTTTTCTCTCTTCCAAATCGGGTAAATTCAGCACTACCCGCCTGTCAAACCTGCCCGGACGCACCAATGCCGAGTCCAGCAGATCAGGCCTGTTGGTGGCGCCGATCACAATCACATGGTCATTGGGGGTAAAACCATCCATTTCCACCAAAATCTGGTTTAAGGTCTGCTCCCGCTCATCATGCCCTCCTGAGATCCCCATACCACGCATACGCCCGATGGATTCAATCTCGTCAATGAAAATAATCGACGGGGCATTTTTCTTGGCAGTGGCAAACATATCCCTCACCCTGGCTGCACCGACCCCCACCAAGATTTCCATGAACTCAGAGCCTGCAATCGAAAAAAACGGCACATTGGCCTCCCCTGCAACAGCCCTCGCCAGGAGTGTTTTCCCCACACCGGCTGGGCCTACCAATAAAACCCCTTTGGGGATTCTGGCGCCCAACGCTTTAAACTTATCAGGGGTTTTTAAAAATTCCACAACTTCTGAAAGTTCCCTTTTGACCTCATCAACACCTGCCACATCTGCAAATTTAACCTGGGGGGAATCTTTGGTAAAAAGCCTGGCACGCGATTGTCCAAAGGAAAAAATCCCCTGGCCTGCATCCTTGGCCTGGCGGAAGATCAGCATAAAGAAAACAACCATTATCACAATGGGTAAAACTGTGCCTAAAATAGACACCCAGGCGTTTTGTAAAGAGAGGTCTTTAACTTCAATAGAGACTACTTTTGGATCAACATCGGAGTTTTTTAAAACCTGGTAGATAGATTCCCCTTCCTCTTTCCTGGAACTTGCTATCTTCTTATCCTTGTAGTCAACCTTGACTTTATTACCCTCAAGTTCAAGCTTCTCAACCTTTCCGTCTTTGATGTCATTGACCACCTGGGACAAAGGGATTTCATCACCTGTGGGTACCCCGGAAGCCAAACCGGAGAAAAAAACCAGGGCCGTCAAAGCTATCAATATATAAACTGCAATACCTTTAAAGGTAGCAAGAAACTTATTTTTAGGTAACTTAAGAGGTCTTTTGGCATTTACCATATCTTTTACTGAAGGTCAGTTTACCACATCCAAATTCCTATGTCATTTATCCCGGCAATACCACCTTCCAGGTGAGAGCTGCGTTAAATACATCTCAATCCCACCCCGGGGGTGGGATTCTATAATTGTTCAAGAGTACCACGGATTTATCCGTGGGTGAATTGAACGATTAGAACTCGCCGAAGGCGTAATGCGCCTTCGGATACCACGACTTTGTTCCGACGAAGTCGGAAGGTGTATAGCCGTGGTAGTTCATTGTAAACCCATAGTTGCTTTTGGCACATAGGTACTATATAATCTCCGTGCACTTTGACAGTGTAATCGGAACAAGGGAGAAAACGTGGAGAACGTAACTGCCTGGGTCTGGGGTTTATCCGTCCTTGACATCCTGGTTTTGGTTATGCTCGGGTCGTTTGTATCAATCTTCGTGAAGTTTCTTTTTAAAAAGACTTCACGGCGTTTGATCAATATCCCGGTCGCGATCGTAGAACTTGGCATCTCATTAGGGTGCGTCGTTCTTGGCGCAGTAGCTGTCATCAAACTTTTGTTGTCCATGTACGAAGAGATACGGGTTTTACCGCCGGCAGAAGCAGCGGCAGGCCTCATTTTGGGGTTGTTTCTTGCTGTGGGGATGTGGCTTGTTATTGGATGGGCAGCCAATAAAACAGCATCATTCCCCAAAAGCTTGAGACACTAAAGGAGGAGGGGTTATGGAAATTCTTGTTGCTATCGTCGTGATGGCACTAATGGTGCTATGGCTTTGCGCCGTAGCAATTGTCGTTGCATCATTTTTAGGACCCTCCAATCGAGGAGGGTCCCAATCGAGAAGGACGCGCAGGGACGACCATGAGAGAGACCATAAGAGATTCGACGATCGTACGAGATTTCGGGACCGAGAGAGTCCCTACAAATGGTGATTTCGTAAGGTTCTCCTGATTCCGCACTATTCCGCACTGCCAAGGTTTTGGGCGCTTGATCCACAATGTGGAGAAAGCGCCCTTTTTCTTTAGAAGTAATTTAACCTCATCACCTTTTTTACCTCTTCCAAAATTTTCTGCGCCTCAGCGCGGGCTTTTGCAGTTCCTTCTTTCAAGATCTTTTCCACCAATTCCGGCTGGCTTTCATATTCAGCCCGCTTTTTTCTGATCGGATCCAGGAAACTATTGAGGATTTTGGCCAGGTACTTTTTTACCTCAATATCGCCTACTTGGCCCGTCCTATAGAGTTCTTTGTACTTAGCTATTTGAGCTTTATCATTATCTAAACCAAAAGTATCTAAATAAATAAAAACAGGGTTTCTCTCCACATGCCCCGGGTCAGTCGCCCTGATTCTGGTGGGGTCTGTGTACATATTCATCACTTTTTTCTCAACTTCTGCGTTTGAATCACTTAAAAATATGGCGTTGTTTAAAGACTTCCCCATCTTCTCCTGCCCGTCTGTACCGGGAAGTGTTTTATCCTCTCCCCCAATCAAAGGCTCAGGTATAGTAAAGACGTTACCGAATAACCCGTTAAATTTTTGGGCGATGTCTTTGGCAAATTCAACATGGGCTTTCTGGTCCTTTCCAACAGGCACCAAATCCGCTTTGAAGGTTAATATATCCGCTGCCATTAGCACCGGATAGTAAAACAATGCCACCGTATCCTGGGAACCCTGATCCAGTTTTTCTTTCAAAGCAGGCTGTTTGGCGATAACAGATCTCGGGGTGATTGTGCTTAAAAAATAAGCGACCTCTAAAACTTCAGGTGCTTTTGACTGGATGTAAAAAGTCACTTTTTTAGGGTCTAAACCCACAGATAAATAATCCAGCATTAAACCTTTAATATTATTTTCAAGCTCAGCGGTGCGGTCAAAATGGGTAGTCAAAGCATGAAGATCTACCAGAGGCACAAATGTTTCGTATGCGTCTTGCAACTTAACAGTGTTTTTAAGCTTTCCGGCATAGTTGCCCAGATGGAACCTGCCAGCAGTTGGCCTGTCGCCAGTGAGAATTCGTTTTCGAGAATTCTCACCCTGAGCTTGTCGAAGGGTTAATATTCTTTTTTTCATAGTCTTAATTGTTATCTTATATCACGAGTTGTGTATTTTACCAAGTTTTGCTTTAACTTTTGCATTTTCTTGAACGATCGTTCAATATTTTGACAAAAAATACTGGCAAAAGAAACTCTTAATCCAAAGCTTGTTCAGCGTCACAATCTTTACACACACCTCTGACTAAATAAGCCGTTGTCCCCCAGCCTCCCTCACCGAATGAGAGAATATAAGTCCTAATCCCTGATTGTTTTGGGCAGTTTGCCAGATGATTAAAATCAGGGTAGGTAACCAGATTTCCCACCTCTTCTGCCTGTCTCCTTTCCTTTCTCTCCAGTTCTTTTTCTTGCTGCCTTTTTTGATACCCTTCTATTTTTGACCTGATTTTTGAAAATATACTTTGTTGCCTCTCCATTCCCCATCACCCCCTACAACTAATTTATCCCTTATTTTTAAAAGTTTCTCAACTGGCATTTTATCCGGGATTTCATCCAGTTTTTCCCCGGAAGAATATCTGGGCACAAAATTAGTATGTGGTGGTTCTTCTGAAATCTATGTCCAGTATAAAAATTGCTTTGCTTTTAGTATCCATTTCATATATAACCCTAAGTTCCCCTACCCTTAATCTATAGCTTTGTTTACTGGCTACCATCTTTTTAATATTGAGTTCCCGATTAAAAGGATTGTTTGCCAGTTTTGAAAGCGCTATAAAAATTTTTTGCTGGGTTTTTTGTGGAAGTTTAGCAAAATGTTTTTCTGCACGGGGAAGGGTTGCCAGACGGTACATTACAATTTAAGCTTATATTTTTTAGCCATCTCTTCTAAAGTAATCCCTCCCTTTTCACGGTTTTCCTCCAGTTCTTTGGCTGTTTGATTATCAAAATAATCCTCTACCATATCCAGCAGGTTTGCATATTCATCAATAGAAAGCATCACTGCTTTGGGCTTGTTGCGGTGCATAATAAATGTGGGGCCGCCTTTTTTGAGTTGGTTTAAAAGCGGGATCGCTCTTTCCCTTAAATCAGTAACACTTTTGGTATTTTGAGCATTAGGTATCATGAAACTCCGTTTCTTTCCGTTGCCTTCATCTCCGATTAAATCGGAGTTTCCGGTAGACTACAATGAATCTTCCACGGGCTTACGCCCGTGGTATCTTCTTGTTGCTCCGCTTCGCGGAGTACTCGCTTCGCTCGTAAAAACTTCATCCACAACCTCAACGGTTGTGGTATTGCGTTTGGACAATAAGATTTTCCTAAGATTATTCTAAGATTTTTCTTAGAATTTGTCAAATTTCCTAAATTCAAAAGAGTTCATGTTTTGGATTCTTTTAGAAAGTAACTGTTCTGCTTTCTCTGATTGATTGCTCGATTCCCTCTGTAAGTTTAATAGCTATGACCGCATCATCCAGCGTAGACAACGGTTGCTTCTGCCCCCGGATACAATCAATAAAATGGGCATCTTCTCTTCTGATAGTCTCCGGGTAATCAAGATAGGTATGGGAGTGAACACTGGCTTTTTTATTAACCACCCTGTCGTTGTGGCCATATCTGGCTGAACCCTTGGTGCCAATGACTTTAGCATATAAACTCCAGGGGTCTGCACTATGATCATCAGCTGCAAAATTCACCTCCATATGAGCTAAAGCACCGTTTTCCATCTCAAAATTTGCCATAAAGATATCTTCCTGATCATAATCTTTATAATGTTGGATGGTTTTCATCGCCTGGACACTCTTTGGTCTGCCTGCTAAAAACAGCAGTGTGTAACATTTGTGTATACCGGTTTCCCTAATAACACCATGGTATCTTTTGGCCACCTCCTCCGGGTGACGGATGTTATAAAGAAGATAAATTGCACTTAACTTGCCGAACTTACCCCTTTTTATCAGATCCTGGGTTTCAACCATATCAGGGGCATAAATCTCATTATGGCCCGGCATACAGATAAGTCCACGCCCGTTTGATAACCTTTTCATCTCTTCTATCTGGGTAATTGTTATTCCAACCGGTTTTTCAACCAGCACATGTTTGCCTGCCTCAAGGGCTAGTTTGACATTAGGAAGATGGAATTCAAGAGGAGTTAAAACTTCCACTGCATCAATTCTGGGATCATTGACTAACTCTTCAGCTGAATCATATCGTTTACAATGGTATTTTCTGGACCTAGCTGCAGCCCGCTCAGGGGAAATATCATATAATCCTACCAGGTTGGCTCCTTCACAAGCTTTAATACCGGGAGTATGATTAAGAGAAACATCACCTGCTCCAATAAAACCCACTCCAATTTCTTGCTTCACAGTGAAGGAATGTATCATAAAACAAATAATAAATCAATTTATCGTTTATCCATTCAGTTATCATATTATGGTCCGTACGGACCAAATAATGTTACCAAGCATAACCAGGGTCTACGAAAAACCAACCTGGCCTTGCAAGCATAGCAAGTAACAGCAGTAGTGGTAAAAGAAAGGCGGGCTTACAAGCCCGCCTGTTTGACCTTCTTGCAGGAATTACGGATTCAGGTCGGAAATGAAAGAGTACAGCGCGTCAAGCGCCTCCTTTAATCCGACGTTATCCTTCTCCATCCTGTCCGGATCGTTTTCGCCAAACCCTGAAACGACCTTTATGACCTGTTCCAAAACCCGGTTTTCCAGCTCGTTGAGCCGGATAAGTTTTCCGAGGTCATCCCCCAGAAAACTGACGGTAGATGATAGCAGGCTTAGCTCCGCCGCTGAAGGGCCTCCGGTCCTCCGCTCACTCGCTATGGTCTCCTTCACAGCGCCGGACCAAACCTCAACCACGATACCAAGATGAGTGAGGTCAGTCACCCTTGCCAGAATCCTTGGTAACAGCACGTGTTCCTCCTACCTATTCTTCTGCTTAAGCAGCTCCTCGAGCTGCTTACCAAATGCGCTGTCAGGAGTGTAGGTTCCTCCGGGCCCTCTCCATTCCCCTTTCATACTTGTAAAAGAACGACGCTAATGCCGATAATATACCGACCCCACTGCCTCCTTCTTGTGCCTGTGCACTCACTCTCTCCTCCTGCAAAATTTTTACACCCGGAACAGCTTTTGGCTGCAAATTCACCTAAGCCATCCCAGGTGCAGGGGGAATTTTAACATA
>JACPKP010000013.1 GCA_016186955.1 Candidatus Daviesbacteria bacterium
AAACATCCCAGACCGACAGCTAAGGTCCCTAAATGATGCTTAAGTGTCAAAGGAAGTCATTACCCTTATACAGCCAGGAAGTTGGCTTAGAAGCAGCCATCTTTTAAAGAAAGCGTAACAGCTCGCTGGTCTATTGCCCGTAAGGGCAACTATGGGTAGTGGCGCCGACAATGAACCGGGGCTAAAGCATCTACCGAAGCTACGGATGTTCGTGCTACGCACGATAATCTTAAATCTTAGATCGCAAATCGCAAATCTACATCTAAAATCTTTAATGATTTACAGTTTTTAATTGTAGTTTTAAGATTTAACATTTAAGTTTTGAGATCGCCGTGCGAAGCACGAGCGTGGTAGGGGAGCGTTCTATGCTGGTTGAAGGTTACGGCGTGAGCCGGGCTGGACGGTATAGAAGTGAGAATGCCGGTATGAGTAACGAAAGTCCGATGCGAAATCGGACCGCCGAATGCCCAAGGTTTCCGATCCAATGTTAATCAGGGTCGGGTAAGTCGGTCCTAAGGTGAGATCCAAAAGGAGTAACCGATGGACAACAGGTTAAAATTCCTGTACTTTTTGGTGTTTGACAAAGTCCGGTGAGTCGTAAGACGACATCGGACCTTTTAAGGGTGGACAGAGTGGGAAAACCTTCGGTCCGACGTAACGTCGGACTGTAAATAACAAGATAGTGGAGGTAGGAAAATCCGCCTCTGATCCGACATTATGTCGGGTTAGTCCAATCGGGTAACCAGTTGGACTACAAAATCGAATTATGACGCCGCAAGGAAGAATTTTTCTGTTTTC
The DNA here is from genome assembly GCA_016186955.1 of Candidatus Daviesbacteria bacterium. Classification (GTDB taxonomy): domain Bacteria; phylum Patescibacteriota; class Microgenomatia; order Daviesbacterales; family UBA10151; genus JACPKP01. The sequence continues at coordinate 799 of JACPKP010000013.1, forward strand.
AGGAAAAGACCCGTAAAAGAAACACTGGAAATCCGTACTATAAACCAACACAGGTGGGCGAGTTGAGTATACACAGGCGATCGAGAGAACTATCCTTAAGGAACTCGGCAAAAAAGCTTGACGTAAGTTAGCAAGATGTCATACCTCCGCCGTAAGGTTGGAGGTCACAGCAAAAGACGCTGAGCGACTGTTTATCAAAAACACAGGTCCCTGCTAAAGCGAAAGCTGATGTATAGGGGCTGACACCTGCCCAGTGCCAGTAATTTAAAATTTCCGGTGATCCCAATCCGCAAGGTGCGGAGGAGCTGGGGGTCTAAGATCTGGTGAACGGCAGCAGTAACTATAGACCGAAAGGTTAATTGTAGTTGTAAAACTTGGCTAAATGCTGGAAGATCTGAGCATCTTGAGCTAGTTGACTTTTGGGTTAATTTCGGTAATACTGAAATTAATGTCCGATTCGTTAACTGATAATGCTACAAGTGCAGATAATCAGCAGGAAAGATCTCAAGAAGAAAAATGGTTAAGAAGAATTCCGCAAACTTTAGGCTACTATTTAGCAGGCTTTGTTGATGGAGAAGGCAGCTTTAATGTCTCTCTTAGACAAAAATCTGATTACCATTTAAGATGGCAGGTAGTATTAAGTTTTAATGTTTCCCAAAGAGACATAACTAACCTACTAACTTTAAAAGAAGTTTTAGGTTGTGGAATTATTAAAAAGCGTAAAGATGGAGTATATTCGTTAGATATAACGACTCCGTCAAACGTAATTCTAAAAGTAATACCATTTTTTAAAAGATTTCCCTTTAGATCAATTAAAGCCGCAAAAAACTTTGCAATCTTTTGCAAAATAGCTGTTTTAATGAATCTTGGAAATCATAAACACATAGAAGGCTTAAAAGAGATTATCTCTATCAGAGAAACCCTAAATGTAGGAGCTGGTAGAACTAGAAAATATACAGAAGCGGATGTGTTAAAAACTTTTCTTGAGAAATCCTCAGAGACTATACGCCAGGCTCCGGTTAAACCGGAGATGATATAGTCCGACCTGCATAGCGATATGCAGACTCCGTAATCAATCGGAGCGTTGTAACAATGTGAACTGTTCTATGGTAGCGAAGTTCCTTGTCTGGTGAGTTCAGACCCGCACGAACGGTAGAACGACTTAGCGACTGTCTTGAGGATAGACTCGGTGAAATTGCAATGGCTGTGAAGATGCGGCCTTCCCATACTTGGACAAAAAGACCCCGTGGAGCTTTACTGGAGCTTGGCCCTGTTTTGAAAAATTAATTGTGTAGCGTAGGAGGGAGCTTGTGCTTCGCACAGGAATCTTAAATCGCAAAACTCAAATCGCAAAACTACAACGCAAATCTAAAAACTGAAAAAAGACTAAAAGATTTGAATTTTAAGATGTAGATTTAACATTTGAGATTTAACATTTGAGTTTCTCGCGCGGAGCGCGAGCGCTAATGAAACACCTCTCTTTTAGTTTTTCAGGACTAACGGATTACCTTATAAAAACAGGTGTCCGGACAAGGTCTGGCGGACAGTTTAACTGGGGCGGTTGCCTCCAAAAAAGTAACGGAGGCGTGCAAAGGTCCGCTTGTCCCGAAAAGAAATCGGGATTTGAAGCGCAAAAGTATATAGCGGGCTTGATAGTGAGACTCACAAGTCGAACTAGTGCGAAAGCAGGCTTTAGTGATCCTCCGATTGTTCATGGGAGCGTCGGAGCTTATCGGATAAAAGTTACCCCGGGGATAACAGGCTGGTGATCTCCAACAGTCCACAAGGACGAGATCGTTCGGCACCTCGATGTCGGCTCATCATATCCTGGAGGGGAAGTACCTTCCAAGGGTCGGGCTGTTCGCCCGTTAAAATGGTACGCGAGCTGGGTTCAGAGCGTCGCGAGACAGCTGAGTGTCTTTAACATTTGACACTTACAATGAACTGTCTCTCTTCCAACGCGAAGAACTTAAATTGAGAACTGTTAAAAGTTGGAAGACTACACGCGAGTGTAGATAAATCTAGCTATTTGCTGGAAACTCTTGTAAATAGTAATCTACTAGTGTATAAATTATATACTAGTGAAAATGGTTACTCATCCAATAAATCAGGAGCAAGACAATCAGCAGGAAAGACTAGTTTTATGAGTCCAAGCTTAAGCGACGATTATTTAATTGGTTTTACCGAAGGAGAGGGGATGTTTTATATAGGGATTGTTCCTTCGAAAGAAACTAAAACAGGCTGGCAAGTGATTTACTTTTTTAAGCTGTCACAAAATCCAGTCGGTTTAGGAGTTTTGAACCAATTTAAAGATCGTCTAGGTTGCGGCTACATTAAACAAAATAGCCAAACTGATATAACGGATAAATCACTAGCATATGTTGTTCGTGATTTTCCAAGCTTAAGAGATAAAGTTATTCCATTTTTTGAAAGCAAATTAATTATTAAAAAGGATGCCTTTCAAAAATTTAAACAGGTTTTAAAACTTGTTGAAGAAAAGAAGCATTT
>JACPKP010000008.1 GCA_016186955.1 Candidatus Daviesbacteria bacterium
ATCATGAGAGAGAAAAAAGGCATAAAATAACTACAAAAATCTTGCGTTTTACATCTACAAAACGTAAAATTCCTTTGTGATATTCAAAACCCTAACAGATTATTTTGAAAAACTGGAGGCGACATCTTCCAGGCTATCTTTGATTGATATTTTGTGTGGACTTTTTTCAGAGGTTAAGACGGATGAGGTTGCCAGGGTAAGCTATCTGATCCAGGGGCGGGTGGCGCCTTTTTATGAGCCTGTGGAGCTGGGGATGAGTGAGAAATTAGTTGCCCAGGCGATGGCCAGGGCGTATGGAGTGGGCAGAGAGGAAGTTTTGAAGGAATATGGGAGGGTGGGGGATCTGGGGGTAGTCGCTTCGCGACTAAGTGTAAAGCGAAAAGCGAAAAGCGCAAAGTTAAATGTAACTGAGGTGTTTGGGGAGCTTAAGAAAATTGCAGCGTTTAGCGGTGCAGGCACAGTGGAGCAGAAAGTTTCAACACTGGAGAATTTATTAAAAAAGAGTGATGCTATAGAGGCTAAGCATCTGGTGAGGATCCCGCTAGGGGTTTCCAGGCTTGGGATTGGCGACCCCACAATTTTAGATGCTTTTGCCAAGCTGAAGCTGGGAGATAGGTCTAAACGCACACTCTTGGAAGGAGCTTATAACAGGGTATCTGATCTTGGGTTAATAGGAGAAACTTTGTGGAAAGGCGGACTTAAGGCTGTTGAGAAACTTGAGGTAACTGTTGGCAGGCCGATCCGGTCCGAACTGGCAGAAAGGCTGCCTACCACTGAAAAAGTGATAGAAAAACTGGGGAGAGTCAATGCCCAGCGCAAGCTTGATGGCTTTAGGGTGCAGATACACCTAGAACGGAGGTTGGAGGTTGGAGGTCGGAGGTCGGATAAGGTTGAAGTCAGATTGTTTTCCAGAAATTTAGAAGAAACAACGCTGATGTTTCCTGAGGTGGTAGAAGGCGCTAAACATCAAATTGATGCAAAATCAGCCATTTTGGATGCTGAGGCTATCGGTTTTAACCCGATCTCAGATGAATTTTTACCATTCCAGGAGACAACCCAAAGAAGAAGAAAATACGGGATTGAGGAGATCGCCAAAAAGATACCCCTGAAAGCTTTTGTGTTTGATATTTTGTACAAAAACGGGAAATCCTTAATTGATGAACCGTTGACAAAAAGGATGGAGATTTTAAAAGAGACCATCAAAGAGGGTGAAGTATTGTTTCCGGAGATTGGTGAGGTGGTGGACCGGGTTGACAGGTTGCAGCAGCTTTTAGATGATGCCATATCAAAAGGTTTGGAGGGGTTAGTTGTAAAGCGTTTGGATTCAAAATATGAGGCTGGAGCCAGGAATTTTAACTGGGTCAAGTTAAAAAGGCATTCCTCAGGAGAATTAAAAGATACGATTGACTGCGTGATTTTGGGCTATATCTACGGCAGGGGGAAGAGAGTTTCTTTTGGGGCCGGGGCGCTTCTGGTTGGGGTTTATGATGATAAAAAAGATGAATTTGTCACTGTTTCAAAAATTGGTACAGGTTTGACGGATGATGAATTCAGGGAGATCCGCAAAAGGGCTGATAAGATTAAAGTCGACCACAAACCAGCCAGGGTAAATTCAATTTTAACTCCGAGCGTCTGGGTAAAGCCTGAAATAGTGATAGAGGTTTTAGCGGATGAAATTACCAGAAGCCCAGTACATACAGCAGGTAAAACTGATGTTGAGCCTGGGTTTGCTTTGAGATTTCCCCGTTTGATAAAATTCCGTGAGGCAGACAAAAAGGCAGAAGATGCAACAACAGTTAAAGAGCTGGTTGGAATGTACAAACAACAATTTAAAAAATGACCTTCAGTTAATAGAAAGCCACCTTTTTGAACTCAAATATTGCATTTTTTGCAACGATCGTTTAAATTCCAGCTAAGTAAATTATAAAAGTTATAAAATTTATAATGATTATAAAAATTATATGACACAGGGCTACAAAGATCTCCCATTCTACAAGCAAACAGAAATCATCTATGATTTTACAGTGGAGTTTGTTAAAAGATATATAGATTATAAATCCCGCACAAAAGATCAGATGGAGCAAGCTGCACGTTCCGGCAAACAAAATATTGCTGAAGGATATTTGCAGAAAAGTTTAGAAGGAAGAATAAAGCTTCTAGGAGTTTCTAGAGGTAGTTTAGAAGAGCTTTTAAATGATTATCAGGATTATTCAAGGCAACATGAATTAAAAATTTGGGAAAAGGATTCTGCTGAATCTAAAAAAGTTAGAGCTTTGGTTTATAACAATTATAATAATTATAAAAATTATAAATATTATATTGAGAACCCGGAAAACGCTTCTAATATAATGATCTGTCTGATTAACCAAACAAATAGGTTGTTGGATCAGAAACTCAGGTGGTTGGAAGAGAAATTTGTGAATGAAGGCGGGTTTAGAGAAAATTTGTTTAGGAAAAGAATAGAGCGAAGACAGGTGTTATAATTTGTCCATGCCTTACGTAGCTGACCTTCATATCCACTCCAGGTTTGCCAGGGCTTGTTCCAGGGATTTAAACATTCCCAATCTGTCCAAATGGGCAAAATATAAAGGGATTGACCTGGTAGGGACCGGGGATTGCCTGCACCCCATATGGCAAATCGAGCTTAAAAAGGATTTAAAAGAGAAAGGTGACGGCACATATGAATTTGACGGTACCAAATTTATCTTTACTACTGAAGTAGCCTGTATCTATTCAGAAAATGGCAGAGTTTACCGCATCCATATCATAATTTTGCTGCCCAGCCTGGATTCTGTCCAAAAATTATCAGAAGCTTTAACCAAGAAGGGGATAAATTTGGCTTCAGATGGACGCCCGATAATGGGTATGTCCTCAAAAAATCTCTGCGGGTTGGTGTTTGGTGTAGAGCCCAAAGCTTTAATTATCCCTGCCCATATCTGGACACCCTGGTTTTCCCTCTATGGGGCAAATTCAGGTTATAACAAAATTGCCGACTGTTTTGGTGAATTTACAGGGCAGATTTATGCTGTTGAAACAGGATTATCCAGTGAGCCTGCCATGAACTGGCGCATAGGTGATCTGGATAATAAATCAATCGTCTCCTTCTCTGACCTTCATTCACTCCCAAGAATGGGCAGGGAAGTAACCATTTTTGGCGGTGGAATAACTTTTAAGGGTCTTTGTGAGGCTTTAAAAGGGCAAAATATTATCGGCACAATTGAGTTTTTTCCGGAGGAGGGTAAGTACCATTATTCAGGCCACAGAAACTGTAATATAGTGTATGGTCCGGAGGAGCTCAAAGAGAAAGGTAACCCTTCGACAAGCTCAGGGCAATGGATCTGTCCGGTTTGTAAAAGGCCTTTAACAATAGGTGTAATGCAAAGGGTAGAAGAACTCGCGACAAGAGAGATTAAAGATTTAAGATTAACGGTTGAAGGTGGGATAACCAAATCAGATGCATTCCCGGACCGCCCCGGTTTTAGGATGTTAGTCCAACTGGAGGAGATTATTGCTGAAGCGTTTAGCACTGGTGTGGCAAGCCAAAAGGTTAAAAACGAGTACATTAAGTTAGTTACTACCGTGGACCCGGAACTTAAGCTTTTGACCAAAACTTCGCTTGATTTAATAGCTATGGCATCTGGTGATAGGGTGGCTGAGGGGATTGGGCGGGTCCGTGATGGTAAACTTAAGATTGAACCGGGATATGATAATACATACGGGGTGGTAAAGATTTGGGATGGGGAGGAGGAAAAAAAAGCTGGGGAAGAACAAATTAGCCTGTTTTAATTTTTAATTTGAAATTAGAAATTTGAAATGAAATCTTAATTTAAAATTTAAAAATTTAATAACTAAAAATTCAATAAAAATTTAAAATTGTAAATTGAAAATTTGATACATGATTATCTTCAAAGACCGCCGGTCAGCCGGAATACTTTTAGCAGAGAGGATGCATCAATACAAAGGGCGCAAGGATACCATTGTTTTTGGTATCCCCAGGGGAGGAGTGGTGGTGGCTTATGAGGTTGCAAAAGCTTTAAAGCTGCCATTGGATGTGGTGATCACCCGCAAAATCAGCGACCCGCACCAGCCTGAACTGGCTTTGGGAGCTGTTGATCCTGATGGTCAAGTGGTTTGGGATAGTGGGTTGTTGGAGCAGCCCGAATTAAAAATTAAAAATTTTAAATTTAAAATTGAAGAGGAAATGAATGAAATCAAAAGAAGAGAAAAGATATATAGGAAGAATAAAGAACCTTTAGATGTGAAAGATAAAGTGGTGATAGTGGTGGATGACGGGATTGCCACAGGGGAAACTATGCTTTCGGCAGTGAAATATTTAAAAAGGAAAGGGGCTAAAAAGGTGGTGGTTTCGGTTCCTGTGGGTGTATCAGATGCAATTGCCAGAATTGTGCTGGAAGGCGTTGAAAGTGTTGTTTTATTCCCCATACCGGCAGAAGATTTTCAGCCTGTTTCCAGTTACTTCCAGAATTTTGGGGAGGTTGAAGATCAAACAGTCAAAAAGTTATTAGTTAGTTAGAGCTTGGAGCTTAGATGATAATTAAAAGCATTGAGGATTTAAAAGTGTGGCAGGAGTCAAGACTTCTTAATAAAGAAGTTTACAAAGTTACCCAGAATTTTCCCATACAAGAAAAAAATAATTTGATTAGTCAATTAAGAAGAGCATCATCCTCAGTTTGTGCTAATATAGCTGAGGGCTTTGGTAGGTATCATCCGCAAGAAAGCATACAATTTTACCAGATGGCTAGAGGATCGATATTAGAAATAAAAAGTCATCTCTATTTATCCCTTGATCAACAGTATATTAATCAAACCACCATAGACAATCTATTTGCTTTAATGGATAAAACAGGTAAAATGTTGAGTGGTTTGATAAATCAAACTAGAAGTTTTAGAAATAATACTAAGCTCTAATTACTAATAACTATGAAACTCATTGTAGGCTTGGGAAATCCTGAGGAGAAATATATTGGTACCAGGCACAACCTGGGGTTTGAGGTCTTAGATGAGCTCTCCAAAAAGCTTAACCTGGTTGACTGGAGATTGGAAAATAAATTCAAGTCTGAGATTATTCAAGCGCCTGAACTGATTCTGGCAAAACCCCAGACCTACATGAATAATTCAGGTTTGGCAGCCCAACTGCTTACTGCCTACTACAAACTACCAACTACTAACTTGATAGTGATCCATGACGAGCTGGATCTGCCGTTGGGCCATATCAAAATCAGGCTTGGGGGAGCCGGGGCAGGTCATCATGGGGTAGAGTCAATTATTGATAAGCTAGGCACAGACCAGTTTGTCAGGGTTAGGCTCGGGATTGGCAACCTGCAGTCTCAATCAGGTGAACACAGAAAGCGTTCATTCAGCGCAGAACATTATGTCCTGGAGCCCTTTTTACCCAGTGAACACCATGTTGTCAAAAAAATGGTTAAACAATCGCTGCAGGCTTTGGAATTAATCATTGAAGAAGGGGTAGAAAAGGCCCAAACACAATTTAACTGAGCAGGTTTTATGGCCCGCCGACTGTGTCAATGTTGGTGTTGGAATGGACATCGCCTCCTGTAGTTTGGATCCAATCTGCAACGCATGAGTTAGCATAACGGAACAATCTGGGAGCAGTCCAATCCAGTACCTTGTTGTTGTAATTTTCTGCCTGGAGCTCAAGTTTATACTTATAGCCGACCCCTCCAAAAGGCGGGTTATTTAAATCCCCTGTGCCGTTGAAAGTTTTTTCCCACAGGTTGGGGTAGGTTATGGGATCAGGTTGGCTGGCGGGGTATTCTGCGTTACTGCTGGTGGTAGAACAATCCGGGCTAGTGCATTGGCTCAGCCTGAAAGTTACAGATTTCACAAGAGACGCACTATCAGTTGCAGTGGCCTGGATAGGTTGGGGTGGGGTGGCAGGCCAAGTTAGAGGAGTAAAGCATTGGTCTGCTGAAAAAATAAAATTAAAGTCTGCAACAGGAGGGGTGTTATCACACCAGGGGGTTTTGTTAGTGCCATCGTTAGCATCTAAAGGTTGGTTAGTCACTACTGAATACCATTTTGACTGCGGGAGCTCACCATCTGTTGGGTTGTAAGGCGCCACGGTATACCCGTAAACAGTATTCCTGGCAACTGTTGTATCAGTCCAGGTTCTGGAAGCAAACTCTGCAGCATCAGTGGTATGCAAAACAGTTGTTGGTGCATCAGAGCGGTAGATCCGGTACTCAGTCGCAGCAGCGTTTTGGGTCCATGATAAATCTACCTTTGGTGTATCTCCCATGCAATTGGCTGTGGCTGTCACAACCGGGTATGAACAGCTGGCAGCGGTGTTAAATACCCATCTTGAGAAGATATTGCCTGAGGGGCCGACTGAGCTGACCTGGTACCAGTATACCTGTCCCGGCACAGCGCCGGGGTCGGTATAAAGTATGGGGGATGAATTAACTGCACCATGGTAAAAAGCTGTAGCAGGGATAACCTCTGTAGTCCCGGCAGCCATCGTAGGCCTTTTCCACCGCAGCTGGATATGTGGAATATCTGTTGTCTGGTTAAAATAATATTCCACCCGGAAATCATAAGTTTTGCCTGCTATAAAATTGTCAGTAGGTGAAATCGTTACTGCGCAGTATGTCCCTGTACAATCTGTCATCCGTATTGCTTTGTATTTTTTACCGCCCAGTCCCATAAATATTGCTGCGCCGTCATTGGCCCAGACAGTAAATTGGTAAATCCCAGTTTCAGGGATTTTAATTTTACCGACCCAGCGCATACTGAAAGTATCGGTATTGATGAAAGGGTCAGCAGGGGTAATGGGTACGTAAGGTTCCGGTGAAGGGCGGATGGCGGTCCAGGGGGGTTGGGTATGGTCAATAGTGGCGTCAATCCTGCTCAAAGTCTGGGCGCTTAAGTTTTGGTTGTCAAAATACTTGCCCAGTGTGCCGGAAGGTATGGTCATGGGCAGGTTACTGGTATGGTAGAGAAATTGGGAGGCAGGGATAATTTGAGCGGGTGTGCCTGCTAAAATCATGGAAGGCGTTTGCCAAGAAAATACCATGGAGGCATCCCCGGTGGTAAACGAGGTGGAAAGCTCCATCCTGTAAAGCTGGCCGGCTTCCAGGTCAATTGAATTTGTTGATGGTGTTGTTTCGGCGGTAGCAGTATTAGATTTATTAATGACTTGAGTGTCAGTATCTGTTGTGATTATTAATTTAGCAGCAGCTTGGGTAGTGACATAAAATTTATATGTGCCTGTTTCATTAGGGGTTTTTAACATCCCGGTCCATTTAACAGAGAAATTATCAGCAGTGACCAGAGAATCAGACGGCGGGCTTGTCCCCCAGGTAAAGTTTAGGGGTTGTAACTCAAACCTGGAATTTACCGGTGCGCCGGCATCACCTTTTAGTTGGACCAAATCAGCATTGTCATAATACTGGGCATAAAACCCCTGGTTAAAGTTAATGTCTATTGTCCTGTAGAGGTTAGCTCTGGGGATTGCCTGTTTGGAAAGACTGGGGGAGCATGAGGCACAGGACCATGACATTTTAAAAGCGCCATCCCCTGCCGCGCCTCCGTTGAAATAATGTTTAATTTTGATGTCATACATCTTGTCTTTAATTAAGTCATAATTACCCTGATCTTCTGTGAGCGCCCGGTTGCTCCCCCAATTCTCGATAATGCGGAATTCTTTGCGTGTATCTTCAGCAATACTTACGATCAACCCGTCTGAAGTAGTAAAATAAAAGGTAAAAGTACCGGTGGCCGGGGCTTTGACTTTCCCTGACCAGACTACGCTGTAATTGGTTGAGGAATTAATGGTGGGGTCAGGAGCCTGATTTGCCCAGTCTGAGAAATCAAAATCTGTTTTGGGTTGAGGAGGGTCGATCCTGAAAGTTGCCATTGGGGGTTGCAGGGTCAGATTGTCATAGTATGCCCCGAACAACCCGTCCCCATTGCCTGACCCATCGGTAAAGATTATTGGTTTGTTGGTTTCTGTAATAGGATCGTTATTGGCAAGCTGCATATTGACCCCATTGCTAAAACCCGGGAAAAGGGCGGTTTTAGGAACAGGTGTCTTAACAGGGATACCCGGACCAGTCCAGCTGAGTGACATTGAGGCTGCCCCCTGGTAGCTCTGGTATTCCAGCCTGATGTTATAAAACTTACCCTGGGTCATGGAAATTGTGCCGGAGAATTCACCGGGTTGGTTCCATTTATCAATAACTATTTCATCATCGATATACAGGACTGCCCCTTTATCGCTTTGGGCATTGGTGTAAAAAGTAAAAGCGCCGGTTGAAGGAGCTTTAATCTTACCGATCCATTTTACGGAAAACGATTCAGGGGAGATTTTGGGGTCCGGTGTATCCAAGCCCCAATTAAAAGTAAAATCTGCACCGGGCGGGTCAATCCTGGTCATCATGGGATGGGTCAGGTCTTTTGAGTCAAAATACTGACCCAGCAGGCCTGTCCCATTTAAAGGCGTGCCGTTTAGGTCTGTCCGGAAGACATTGTAATAACTTAAATTGGCTGCAGGCTGCCATGATAGGGAGGCCGGGTCTCCTCCGATACAAGCTAGGAAACTGTTAGGGTCCGGCGGGGAAGCCGGTACCTTGCCGTTAGTTTCACCCTGGTCATTTACTGCAGTATCTGTAAGGGCATCGGCTGTGCCGGCATCTACAGCCACACCTGAAGACATATCTGGAGCTGCATCGAAGGAAAATCCGCCAAAAGACTCCATTATACTATCAACGAAGGAACCAATATCAGAGCCTCCACCAAAAGGATCAGTGCAACACCCCCCAAAACCTGTGCCCAAATCAGATGGTACCTCCTGTGTAAAGGCGGTTGGTGTAAAGTTAAAAAGCAAGGCTGCAGAGCAGGCAGTTATCAAAAATATTAACAGGGTTTTCCTAAACATCATTTCAAAACCTTCTCCGTCATCCCCGACCTGATCGGGGATCCATTAATAGAATAGATTCCCGCTTTCGCGGGAATGACAGTTTTGGAATAGGTTCGAAACATCATTTATTTTATAGCTTTGGTGTGGAAGTGGCTGTTTTTTGGCCCGGGAATGGGGGGATATAGGTAATGGTTAAAACAAAATATTTATTGGAGGCTGCAACATACTCCAGGTTTATTGTGACGTCTTTGTTCAATTCAATATCTTTGGGGCTGTTGCTAACAGACGGTTTTCCCAGGCTGTCGTATTTTGTAATATATACCCTTTGGGCAAGCGGAAAAGTTGCTTGGACCTGTTTTGGGGTCATGACTGTTAGGGTAGAGCCGTCTGTTTTGATAACCCGGCCTTTTAAAACAGCAGACTGCATTGAAAAAACATCAGCAGGGTAGGCACTTACTGGTTTGTTGGCATCCCTGTTGGCGGTTGGTTTAAGGTTGGTTCTGCCAACAGTAAGGCCCAGTAAAAAAGCCAGGATAACCAACACAAAACTGACCCAAAAAACTTTAGTATACAAAATGGACATTAACCCTATTGTTTACCAGTGTCAGGATAATGTCAAGGGCAGTTTAGGTATGGGGCAGGGAGTAGGAGAAGGTGGTGTCTTCGGTTGTGATGGTAACTGTGCGGGAGAGAAAATTTTGCAAAATAACCGCATATTTAGGCTCATGGATGATTGTTTCTGCAGGATTTTGGGTGTCTGTGAGCGCCCGGCAGAACTGGATTGCCGTATCTTTATTGAGGGATACCAACCCACCTCGGACAGTTAACCGTTGTGAGTTTAACAAATCCCGCACTGAATTAGTAGTGCAGGTGTCCCCGGCTGTACGGATATACCCAAAAGAGACCAAATATGCGTCTACTTCTGTCACTGACAAGGCTATATTGATATCACCGCTGACTACAAAAACCAGACCGTTATTTGAAGTATTATTATTGATATTGTCATTGATATTTAGGTTTCCGTCAACAAACACAACTTCAACCCCGGTATAAGAGAAACCAGGATCGATAGTTAAATCACCGTTGGTTACTAAATAAATGCCTCCGCCGGATGCGCCATCGCCGGAAAGCGGGTTAGGCAGCGGAGTAGTGGTAATGTCAATAGGAGGATCTTGTCTACGGGGTGGTTTTGAGTTGGTATAAAAAGTGGTTTTAAAGTCACTATAAGAATTGGTGTCTTTTGGCGGGGTGATATCTGCTTTGTTGCTTATAACGCATTTACCGTCGTTGCCAAACTTGGTCAAAGTGCATTTTTTTGTCGTGCTGATCAAACCTTCAGCCCTGGCTGTTGCGGAATCCTGGACCTCGCATGTATTTGGCAGACATGGATCAACTTGTGCAGCGACAGTTGATATGTAGTATGTAAAAACAGATAATGCCAACAGGGTATAAATTGAAAATTGAAAATTGAAAACCTGTCTGCCGACAGGTAAGATTGAAAATTTCCTCATCATGGCCCTCCTCTAGTATCAATATTATCGTTTGAATGGACATCACCAACCTTTGTTTGGATCCATTGGTCCGAAGGGCACTCTATTTTATAGGCAAAATTATAAGTATAGGAGGCGCTATTGCCGGCATTATCAAGCCCGGTAATTTCTAAAATATAGTCGCCTATTTCCATCTCAGCGGATGGAACAAGTTTTACCCAATTATTTGAACCTGGTGGTGTATTTTCAGTAGGCCATTCCTTAAAAAAACTGCCATTTTTTGTAAGTTTTATAGTAATGCTTTGCACCCCAGCAGGACTATCGCTAGCTTGGATTTTGAAATATTGGGCATCATCCCACTCATCTTTGGTATTACAGGCTTTAGGTGTGGGGAAAGAGATGGCCGGAGGTTCGCTGTCATAGGCCCAGGCTGCAAATATTTTTTGGGCGCTGAAAAAAATTGCCGCCAGAACCATTAGAGTAAGCAAAAGATAAAACTTGGGCATACCCTATTATTAGAAGAGTCCGCCTGATTAGTCAAGTTAACAATGTTTGTAATCAAGGCAGAGGTGGAAGGTCAGGGCCAAGGGTGCTGCCCAGGCTGTTTTTTACATAAGCTGCGGTAAACATATTTTTACTTGCAAATTTTTTATAGAACAAATTTTTCCATATAGGATCGGTTAGCGAAACAGGAGCGGCTGTATAAAGCAGGTCTTTGCATGTGGGTTCAGTGCAAATGTTGTAACCGGTTGCAGTCTTATCATTCAAGCTAATCCAGGCTTTTGGAACAGGATCAAAGACATAAGAGGTGTCAGATGACTGGCAGACATTGGGGAATGCACAGCTTGCAGCAGAGTTATCTTTCCCGAAAGCCAGCAGGAACCCTTTTTTGGGATCATTTATCAGGGTATTTTGGACATCCCCCAGAAAAGTGGCATTATCCGAGTATGGGGAAAGTTGGTTATAAAAGGCAACATAAGACTCAGTGATTGGTTCATCCCCGGTTTTGGCAACCAGTTTAATACGTATTGGGTTTAACCAGTTGAGTCCGTTTTCATCAGGTTGGTTGCCTGAGATATGGGCTGTTCCGGAAAAAGTTGGGGGAGGATTGGGTGGAGCTTGTTCAACCCGTAAACAGACGATCTGGGGTCCACTGCAGTCCCTGGGGTCACTCCGGGCAATGCCTGAAGCAGCAACAGGCAGCCTGCTTTTATTGTGAGCGACAACCCGGTAGTAATAAGATACACCATTTGCCGTTCCTGTTGAATCCCAAAAGGTTAAAGTATAGCTTCTGCCGATTGATTCAAAAGATGAAGGGTCATTAGAGGTTGAACGGAAAATTTCATAATAATCAGTCATAGGATTTCCTTCAGGGTCGACATTGGCAGATTGGGTCCAACTTAAGCGGACCTCAGGTTGATTTAACGTCCGGCAGACTGTTATGGGAGGGTCAGGGATTATTATAAATTGCCCCGGTGGGTTAAATGATTTGAGAAAAAAATTGACCTGGACGAAGTCTGTGCTACTTAAACTTGTAATCCTGACCCAGGTTTCTGAGGTCGGGGGATCGAAAGAGACATTTCCGCCTTTTTTGGTACTGACAACAGGATATACCCCGGTTATTGTTGTATAACCTGTGGGGACAGTAATCCTGATATAAAACGGCAGGGGTTTAGTCAATAGTTTCGCTCCGTTGTCACTATAAAAACTTTCCGCAACAGTGCAATAAGCACCGGATGAATCCGTACCCCCGCTTATGACGGATAATTCCGTAGTCCAGGATGGTGCAGTCAAAGAATCAGTAGCTTCAACAATGGCCGGAATCCCCACATCCGTATAAGGGGCAGCTCCGTCGATATCTGCAGTAACGCAACCTAGCCCGTCCCAATCGGCAAAAGCAGGTTTTGCCAGGGGTATGACTACGAGGAATATGTATATACTGATAATTACCAGCAGCAGCTTCATTGGTTTTAGGTTACTGGGTTATTGATACTACCTCATAATTTCCATTGATCAGCTCTAAATTAATAATACTTCTGGTATTGAACCTGATGGATTTTAAATCAGACGACGGGGTGGCAGTTTTATTCTGTTTGGCAAACCTGTAAATAACCAGGTTTTTGCTCAGGGATAGGTTTTGGACAATGCCCTGGTTATTTTTGACAATAATCTCCCGGCCCTCGATTTTTAAAATAACACCTTCAACCAAGGCTGTTTTAGCAGTAAAAATAGGCTCCTTTTTGATATCAGGTGAGGATGTTTTAGGTTGGTTTGGACTTTGTACAGAGAGCAAAGGTATGGCAGTCCTATAAGCATAAAGATAGCCCCCCAAAAGCCCCAAAATTATTAAGGCAATTGGTATTAATAAATATTTCCAGTTTATATTATTCATTAAATTCATTATTCCGTTATATTTACTACCTGTCAAGTTATCTCAAGAGCAAACCGGTGGAGGCGCCATGCAATCTTGCAGCGGAACGTCACGTGGGTTAGGATCTGCAAACCTAAAGCCATTAGGATTATATGCGATAACCTGATATGCGTAGTTTTTATTGCTGGGTATACCCTCATCCCTATAAGATAAAGTTGTCAAATGCTGCGCGGTAACCGGATTAAAAGGTCCGCCATTTTCAGACCGGAGGACCTGGTAGTAATCATAAGTAGAGGGCCTGTTGACAGGGTCGACATTTTCAGATGCGGTCCAATTCAGGAGAACATATTGTTTGCCCGGAATGCCGGTACAACCTGCGGAGGCAGTTAGGTTAAAAGGTCCCGGAGGGGGGATTTTCCTGACCACAAAATCTACCTGGGCGTAATTTGTGGCATGCAGGCCGGTTATGATTATTTGGGATAAGTTGACAGGAGTCCAATTGATACTCCCGCCTGATTTCGTTTTTGCAGTAGCGGAGATTCCTAAGTACCCGAGAGGTAGGTCTACTGATATATAAAAACTGGGTGGTTTATTTAAGACATCCGGCCCAAAATAAAAATCATTGGCAAACGGACACTTGGTATCAGACCCGCCGGTTGGGATACGGGAAAAGGCCGGGCCTGTCTGCGTGTCAGACGCCAGGATGCATAAACTTTGTTGGAGTCAGGCAAGACTGAGAAAAACAGATAAAATGCCAATACGGCAAAGAACAACAAAGCAAGGCAGCGGGTAAGTGTTAACATTTATGGTTTGGACTGGTTCGGGTTACCGGTAGGCAGGCCTTGCCTGCCGGCAGGCAGGTAAGTGATAGATAATACCTGGTACTGGCCATCCCTTAACTCCAGGAAAATGGTTGCTTGGCGGTTATATGAGATAAACTTAAGGTCCGGTGAAGCTATAGCTTTGTTTGTGCCTTCTGCAGCCTTGTAAATAACCACATTTTTACCAAGCATTAATTTGCCCTGCTGGTTGTTGCTGTTTGTTACTTCAATTGATGTGGTGTTATTTAATTTGGTAATGACGCCTTCAAATGTAGCATTTTGGCTTGAGAATAAGGGGTCTTTTTTCAAAGTGGTATTGGCATCTATCTGCACTGCCAGCTGTTTGGCCAAAGGTTTGCCTGAGCTTAAAAAATAATTACCGGTTATATATCCTGCAAAAATTGCTAGGGTAACCGAAGCAAAGCTGATGAGGATATATTTGAAATTTAAATTGCCCACAGTTCTATTATTGGCCTTATTTTTTGTGTATGTCAAGCTATAAATTGGTATAATCTTTAGTATGGAAACCAAGATGAATGCTGCAGCGCTCCGCAGCCACCAACCGTCAGCTGCCAGCCGCCAGTTTAAAAACAAGTTGGTCAGGAATGAGATTTATATAGTTTTGGACAATGTTTTAGACACTTACAATATCGGGTCAATCTTCCGGTTGGCAGATGCAGTCTCTGCAAAAAAAGTTTATCTCTGCGGGGGTAGCGCAACACCGCCGAATGCCAGGATTAAAAAAGCCTCCATCAACACCACTGAGTGGGTGGAGTGGGAATACGCCGGATCAACTCTTGAGTTAATCCGGAATTTAAAATTTAAAATTAAAAATTTAAAATTTATTGCAATCGAACAGAGCTCCAGATCAATCCAATATAATAAGTTTGGGTACAAAATGCCTGTATGTTTAATAGTTGGTAATGAGACTTCTGGGGTATCAAAAGAGGCGCTGGAGATGGCGGATGCGGTAGTTGAGATCCCTATGTATGGGGTAAACATCAGTTTAAATGTGATGGTCAGTTTGGGGATAGTGCTGTACCAGGTTATGAGTTCATCAAGGTAACTAATTAGCCTTTCCCAATGCAACCGTCATCGCGAGGGATGTACCAAAATAGTACGCCCCGTGGCGATCTAATAAGATTGCTTCTCACGTTCATGAAACTGAACGTGATCGCAATGACGTATCTACTGGGAAATACGAAGAGTTACTCATCAAGGGCTTGACATTTGTGAGTCTATAGGGTATAGTACTCATTACATGAGTAATGAATCCGGTCCAAATTTATCCCGCAGGTCTTTTTTAACATTTTCAGCACGTGGTTTAGGTACAGTATTGGCTGCGCCTGCAGCTATACAACTGGGCAGGGTAACGGATTTTATATCAGATCCTGAGCAGGCACAAAGAGATGCAGAAGACATATTCCATGAAGAATTAGAAAAAAAATTCCCGGTTAGGTTTATTCCATATAACCGTGACCAGCTAGTAGTAAAAGATAAAAAGACCGGACAGGAGTTTGCTGAAGAAAGATGGACTCTAATAAGATTACAAAAAGCTGAGAAAATTTTATCCAGCTTTGCCCCGGAATTTATTGCCCCGGATACCGGTATCCCGGCAGAAATATTAGCCCAAAATCCTCAAATAGGTAAGCTGGGGATAGGTTTAGGCAGGTTTAATTTTGTAGATTCCCGTGATTCAATAAGCAGGAATGGAGTTCACCTATCCTATCTATTTTTAGATAACTCCGGTGAACAATTCAGTAGAGCTGTTTGGGCGCATATTATTGCTACAAGAAATAATGAGAGGGGGATAATTTTAGATCCTAACAAAGTTGATATTGAGCCAGAAGCAACAAAAGCTATTAGATTATCCGCAGAGAGCTACAAAGGGATCCAAAGACTCTTTGGTGGCGCCATTGAGCGGCCTGATGATAAAATTTATCAATGGGCGCTAGGACAAAAAGCCCAATTAGAGAAGACAGGAAGATGGGAAGATAGTCTTGATGATGGATATAATCTTTCTGCACGTTTGGCGCGTGCGTTGATTGACCTTTATCCTAAACGGATGCCCGGGTTATTAGCAGAACAGGTTATCTTACAGGGGTCACAGTTTGAATCTGTGCTAAGAAGGACTCTTGCTGTAGAAATTTTTTCTGATGATCAAATTACCCAAACTGCCGATTTTGCTTACAATAACCTGCTTTTTACCCAAAACCCATATCCCTCAGTGTTGTCTGAGAAATGAACCATTATCGGTAAGTTCTCAACATGGGTCATATAGGGGCGAAATTGGTTTCTCCTGATAAGATGCCTTCATGAACAGGTCATCAACTGATTTGCCGTATTCAATACAATTGATAACATCTGCAAGCATGGGGGCGATAGATATCTGTTGCACTATGGGTAACTCCAGGGCAGCCTTGGGTTGGGGGACTGTATCGGTGACGTATAAAAACTTGAGAGGGGATTTTGCTACGTTTTCTACTGCCTTGCCTGTCCAAAGTGCATGTGTGACAATTCCACCCACGCTTTTGGCGCCCATTTTCATAAGATCTACAGCAGGGCTCACCATTGTCCCACCCGAGCTGAGCATATCGTCTACCAGGATGAAATTTCTGTCTTTATAGTCAGCTTGCGGCATAGATGAATAGCTTTTATCTTTTACACCTAACTCCCGGTATTTGTCTGCAGCCTGTACATCCGGGGATACATTGACTTTCCCGCTGTCCCTTAAAGCATTTCTGAACCATCTGGCCATTTTCAACCCGCCCGCATCAGTAGCACAAATAGTGACCTCATCATAAGCTAAACTCTCTATTACAGGAATAAATAATCTGCTGACAAACAGGTTTATCCATCGGGCTTTGTTAACAGTAGCTTCAGTCGCCCGGTTATGTAAGTCCATAGTGACTATTCTGGTGGCTCCAGCCAATTCCAGTATTTCAGCTATCATCCTTGCCCCTATTGGCACCCTAGACTCGTTTTTTTTATCTGATCTGGCATAAGCAAAATGGGGGATGATGGCGGTAATTTCATTAGCGTCTGCTTCCTGGGCAGTCCTAATCATTAAGGCAAGCTCTAAAATAGAGGAATTTATATTTGGCCCGCAAGTTGATTGGATTATATAGACATTTTTCCTGCGTACACTAATAGGTATCTTGGGGTCAATTTCACCGTCACTATGAGGTTCTCTTATACCTGAGAAGACTGCTTGTTTTAAGTTTTTACCTACGTTAATAGCCAGTTGGGGGTTTGAAGTACCGGTTAAAAGTACGAAATTATTTTTTTCTGTTGGGTTGCATTGTTGGCAATGGGGGCATAAAGGTGTATTTGCAGCTGCTTCAGCAGACATAAAGTTACAAAAAGATTGTAGCAAAAGATTGCAGTTTATAACAAGGGGGGAATTTGGTATTATTTAGAAGCCATTTCAAAACTGTCATTCCCGCCCGCTTCGCCGAAGCTTCAGCGAGGCGAGCGAAAGCGGGAATCCAATCAAAAAAATAAAAATGGATCCCCGATTAGATCGGGGATGACAAAGGAAGTTTTTGGAATAGGCTCTAATTATGTTTACATATCCAAGTTTTGATTTGAGCCAGCCGCTTTCTATAATAGATATCATCACAGTTATAGCTTTGGGGATAGGGTTTTTAATTTACATCCGCAAATTCCCAATTTTCAGGGTGCTTTTGGGCATGGTATTCCTGGTTTTCTGCGCGCTGGTTTTCTATCTGGGTCGTCTTTACATCACCGCCTCAATCTTTGGCCTTGGCAGCTTGTTTGTATTTATCAGCCTGCCACTGATTTTTGCCCCTGAGATCCGCCATTACCTGGAGAAGCTGGGCAGGTTTCCCTTCCTGCATGTGCCTAAAGTCACAACCAAACAGAAAAGGGCTGAGTTTATAAGAAGCTTGGTGGATGCAATTTTTGAATTGACCGAAAGAAGAATTGGGGCAACAATTGTTTTGGAACGCAAAACAGGCTTGGGTGAAACAATTGAGACAGGGGTAATTATTGACGCTAAATTTGGGGCAAAACTTTTGCATTCAATTTTCTATCCCAAAAACCCGCTCCATGACGGGGCGGTTATCATAAAAGATGACAGGATTATAGCTGCAGGGTGTTTACTGCCCATTTCGAGCGAGGTGAAGCTGCCAACCCTGGGGACCCGTCATAAATCTGCAGTTGCTATCACCCAGGATACTGATGCAGTAGTGTTGATCATCTCAGAGGAGAGGGGAGAGGTTTCCCTGGCTGAAAACGGCAAACTGGAGTTGAATGTAGACAGGATGGAGCTTACCCAAAAGCTGCAGCAGCTATTTTGAAAAGCCCCCCGGATGCCCGGGGGGCCATCTGACCTTGATTACGACGAGGGCTAGAACAGCCCGAGGAAAAAGTGACCAACACCCCCAGCCAATAACAACACCAGGCTCACTGAGCCCAGCAAAAACCCCAGCTGGGAGAACCAGCCGGAGCCGTTGTAGGCGTCTTTGTAGCACAAATAACAACCCATGCTGATCATTGCTAACCCCAGCAGCCAAACCGTCTGCCACTGGTAGCTCCAGATTAGCATAGCCACAACCAAAATGGCGAAGGTTCCAACCAGCACCACAATGATTATGGCGGCGCCCACCACAAGAGCCATTCCCACGGCCTCGATAAACCGTTCCAGAAAGTCCATGCTTTCCTTCTTTCTCCAGCCTTTAGAAAAGGCCGGGTAGGCTATGGGCTGCGATCAGCCCAAGTAGGATCCCCTACTTCCTCCTCTTCTCGGTAATCAATTTGTCAAGGAACACACCTAAAGCCTGCTTCTGTTTGAGGAAAAATCCTCTTAAGACTAAGGATTCAGATCTTAAAATTATACCAAAGTAGCATCCCATAGTCAAATTGTTTCTGATTCCATGCTTCGGATTTTCCTTGGTTGAACGTGGTAAAATCTGTAGAAGTCCTATAGCGGAATAATTATGAGTCGGTTGCAAGACCAGCTAGTTAAACTCTAAAACCATAGGCAGGTGGTCTGAAACTGCTACATGTGGAACCTGGAAACCCACAACTTTGATATCTTTGGATACAAAAGTATAATCTGCAAATTTTTGCTCACCCTTTTTTCCATAAAACGGGCTGAGACTGCTTCTGGTGGTGTTGATATTAAATTCCTTAATCAGGTCCCTGAGTTTTGCATCCAACAAACCCACACTTTTTGTTTGGGGCATTAAGTTAAAGTCACCACAAATGATTTTTGCCCCTGTCTGGTTATCCAAAAATTTCAGGATTTTCTCAGATTGTCTGATCCGGTCTTTGGTGTCAAGTTTATCCCCGGGGTACCAGAGGCCATGGAAATTGCAGATTAGATACTGCCTGCCGTCTTTGTTAAAAATGGCATACTGGAGGTTAACCGGAGTGTCATGGATGTCTTTGGCAAGGGGAGCGAACCTCTGCCTGTAAGTAAAATAATCCCCCTCAGAAGATATATTAATATCTCTTTTGATAAACATCCCCAGCCCTGAAGTAAGTTTAAAATCTACTTTTTTGTGCACATCAAAGTTTTTAAAAGCAGGGTAATAAAACTTATGGAAATCCAAAAATAAATTGGACAATTCTTCCCAAAGGTTTGCCCTGGCCCCATGGGTTACTGAAACATGTTCATTATTATCAAAAACCTCCTGGAAACAAAAAATATCAGCGCTTGCTATCTGTTTTTGCAGGTAATCCATCAGGGGTGCGAAATCAGTCCCACCCCAAACATTTAAAGAGAGAAGTTTCATTTTGCATGAAGTTTAATTTTTCCGTAAATCCAAGTCCACTACTATAAACTCCGCATCTCTGGTCCATAAGTCTACTGACATTTTTGGAACTTTTGCGGGAGGTTCTACCCACTGTTGCCAAAACTCCAGGCCTCCTTCGGGATTTTCCCTGATCTCGTAGTCATACCAACCCGCCAGGGCATCCACACCGTTGATTGCCTCCGACATCCTATACAGATAGCCAACTTCGGCAGCAAATGAAGTCTCTGCGCTGAAAGTTTTTGACTGGGATTTGTCACCCCCATTAGCACACTCCAACTTCTCCTGTCTGTCCGGTAAAACAATATATGCGAAACCATCTCCTCCGCCTGTTCCCTCACAGTTTATGGTAGCGGTAAAGGAGCTGGGGTTCGCGGAGGCCGGAGAGGAGTCAACCAGCATTGTCCCTGCCAAAAGCGACACCAACAGCGGTCTGACCAGTTTCGGCCGTAAGATTTTTCCTGCTATGTATTCTTTTACCTGTTCTGCAAACATAGGTTAAAGTTCTAAACGGAGTGTAAGCTAACCAGGGCAGATTGTCAAGGGTAACTATTCAGTATTTCCCAGTAAGTGCGTCATTGCGAGCATAGCGAAGCAATCTGGAAAGATCGCCACGATCCGATGTACATCGGATCTCGCGATGACGATTCCGCTGGGCAGAACTAATTAGTTACTGTCAAGGGTATTTACTTTTTGGCTGTTTTGTAGTATAAACACAAAAATTATTACAAATGAACACAGAACGGTTAAACAGGCGGGATATGTTAAGAAGGGTTGGGGCTATTGCCACCCTGCCGTTTCTGCCAAACTCACCGCTGCTGAATTTTGCCGCGGGAAAAGCGCCCAAGCCTACCACGGCGCCGGATAAGGAAAATAAACCTGAAACAGAAGACCCGGAATTCCCCTGGTCAGAAATTTTCCAATTGGCGGATGAATTAAAAGAGCTGGGTTTTAAATCCGATTACATCAATATCGAAACACTCAAAACCGACGTTGAAACCCTCAAACGGGGATATACACCGACAGTTGGTTGGCTCAACGGCCTGATCAAGCTTCATAAAGAATATGAGCAAGACCCGGAAAAGTCTTCACTGGTTGGGTTGTATGCCAATATGCTTGGCAAAATTGACCCAAAGTTTATTGCCCCGGAGGAAACAATATCTTATTACATGGAGAAGCATTTCTTAAAATATTCTTTCGACAACCTGAAATTTTTCCTGGGTATTTTAAGGGATTTTCAAAAGAAGGGAATCAAGATAGGCATCGCAGAAAGGGATATAGACGGTGTTTTAAAACAGCAGCTTTTATGGTTTTCGCCGGGTCCTGAAGGTAATGAATTGGGTAAGCCTACAGGCCATCCTGTAATCAGGATGGATTCAACCATTCCCAATCCTACTGCCGGGGGTGAAGATCTTTTTGAAAAACACCAGGAAAAAGTAGCCGGGTGGCTGAAAACTTTTGATTTTTTGCAGCAGCAAAACTTGGATATTGAGCTTTATAGCAGACACTATGGACAGTCAAGCGATCCTATGCCCCCCTATCTTGCGGGATCATTCAGAATGGGGAGAAGCCAAACCGGGGAATGGGTAGGGAAATTAAAAGTCAATATGGAGGAATTGCCTGAAGATAGTAGTACTGATTCCGTTGAGGAAACCGTGGCGCATGAGCTGCTCGGGCATGGATTTGACACAGATTTAAACAGAAGCGCCGCAGTCTTTCTCAGGCCATCCGATAATATCGAGCGGACCACTTTCCAGATGCAGATTTCCCAAGACCATAACTGGGGTTGGTTGGGGTTAACTATTAAGGACTTGTTCAGGAAAAACCCCGACCGCATGGATATCGAAATCACTCCTGCCTTGGTGCACAAAGAACCGGTTGATGTTGATCAGTTTGTCAGGATAATTAAACGCTACCCTCTGAATGTGATTTTTCTCAACTTATATAATGTCGGATTCAATAAGATTGGAGTAAGGATGGGGGAGGATGTTGTTTCAAAAATCAGCCATGCGGCAAGAACATACCATGACGCGGTGAGCGCAAAATTAGGGCTTAAAAGGGAGCCTTATATCGGGATGGAAAGCGAGGCGCGCCAAGGCCAGATCCGGGAGGCGTTTGAAAGATTAAACAGCATGAAACCTTCTTCCCCTTTTGAGGCAGGGAAAACTTTTGAAGATTGGAATATATTTGTGGACGAATACCTGCCCGTTGCCCGGGCTGCGGCTGACGGAGGCAATAAGATGGCCAGGTTGGTTGTCTGGGGCTTGGAAAACTACAGAAAAGAATTTGGGAATTATGATCTTGTTTGGAATGTGGCCGACACAATGGAGGATAGCTATGTGCCTTCCAAAGAAAGAAATGCCGCCAATGTTTATGTCAATTACTGCCAGTATGTGGTTGCCTATATGACTCTTCGGCATGCTGTTTTTGAGAATGTAAAAGAGATCCGTTCAATGTTTACCGACAAGGATTGGGAAGCATTTTGCGTACATTTCTTCACAGTTACTGTGCTTGCTAACCGTGAACTTTGGGCAGAAGGGGTGGGGATGTCCCATTACCTAGGGGAGAGGTTGGTCGGGGGAGATAAGTGCTCCTACAGGGACGGGTTAAAAGAGCTGGCTTCTCTTTTAGTCAAAGGCCCGGCAGATGATTGATCCGGCAAAACAGTTGTGGTATTTGACAAGTATGACAAATTGAGGTAAAATCGTCATACTATGCAGATGGCAACAGTCGGTACCAAATATCAGGTGGTTATTCCCAAAGAGGTCAGGAAAAAGATCAAAGGTTTAGAGCCTGGTTCAAAGCTGATGATCCAACTAAATGAAGAAACCATTACCTTAAAACCCATTAAACAAAACTGGTCAGATAAAAATTATGGCGCATTTAAGAGATACTGGAAAGGTGTTGATCCAATAGCTGAAGTGGAAAAAATGAAAGAGGAGTGGGAAGAAAGGCTGGAAAAACAAGCAAAGATTTGGAATGAAAAATAGACTGGTTGGTTTAGATACTAATGTATTAATTTACTACTTCGAGCAAAATCCACAATTTGGAAATGCCTCAAAGGGAATTTTTGACAAATTAAGCGATCAAAGCCTTTCTGCCGTCACCGGCTCAATAGCTGTTGTAGAGATTTTAGCTCACCGGATTCTCTCTAAAAAAGATGCAAAAGAAATGGAAGATAAATTATTTGATGTGCCGAATCTAATAATCTTGGAGTTAAACAGAGAGATTGCAACTGAGGCAGCAAGGATTAGAAGGGAACATAAATTTAGTTTACCTGACTCAATCCAGCTTGCAACCGCGCTTGATGCAAAAGCCCAGCTTTTTATCACGAATGATGAAAATTTAAAAAAATTTAAAGAGTTAAAGATAATAATGTTGAGCCAATTTAACAATAGGTTGACAGATCACCTTTAATCTACTAGAATACTCTTTGTACTGCACTCCGCCAGCTGGCGGATACAGGAAGACTGGAGCAAGTTCATCAATTTGAAGAATACTACTCACTAGCCGAATTATGCCCGCTTCGACTGCGAAACGAGGCAAGCACTTTGACAACCGAAGATTAAAACCACTCTTCGGTTTTTTAATGCACAAATTTTCTTAATTTGTGTCCGGAAGAGTGGTGGGATAAGTCCAGATATCAGATGTCGGATTTCGGAAGTCGGATAGCAATATTCAACAGAAAAATCTAAATTTGGAATCTGGCAAAGACAAGTGAATTCTTGTCAATTCTTTGAGTAGAGCGAGAGTAGCTCTGCTTTTATTAGTGGAGCCAAATCAATTTACTTGAAAATATTTTTGAGAGTTTGATCCTGGCTCAGGATGAACGCTGGCGGTGTGCCTTAAGCATGCAAGTCGAACGGTCCGATGATCCGCAAGGGCTATCGGACAGTGGCGGACGGGTGAGTAACGCGTGGGAATCTACCTGGAAATGGAGCATAGCCTTTCGAAAGAGAGGGTAATTCTCCATAGCAATGGTAGAGATTATAGCTTAGAAGTTCCGGAATAACTCAGAAAAACTCGGATAACCAGAAGGTCAGATAATCTGATATTCTGAAAATCTGATACCTGAGTCATTCTGAGTATTTCTGATCTGCAATCTCTATCATTTAAAGACGTAAGTCGTTTCCAGATGAGCCTGCGTCCTATCAGCTAGTTGGTGGGGTAACGGCCTACCAAGGCGACGACGGGTAGCTGGTCTGAGAGGATGGTCAGCCACAATGGAACTGCGACACGGTCCATACACCTACGGGTGGCAGCAACTGGGAATATTCGGCAATGGGCGAAAGCCTGACCGAGCGACACCGCGTGGAGGATTGAAGGCCCTCGGGTTGTAAACTCCTTTTACACAGGAAGATTATGACGGTACTGTGCGAATAAGCACCTGCTAACTACGTGCCAGAAGCCTCGGTAAGACGTAGGGTGCAAGCGTTATCCGGATTTATTGGGCGTAAAGAGTTGCGTAGGCGGTCTGATACATTTTGTTTGAAAGCCCCCGACTCAATCGGGGTTTTGGGCGAAATATGGTCAGACTTGATGGCTTCAGAGGGTATTGGAACTGATTATGTAGCAGTGAAATGCGTTGATATGATCAGGAACACCAAAGGCGTAGGCAGATACCTGGGAAGCATATGACGCTGAGGCACGAAAGCATGGGTAGCGAAGCAGATTAGAGACCTGCGTAGTCCATGCCGTAAACGATGGATGCTAGTTGGTCCGATGTACTTCGGACCGACGTAAGGTAACCCGTTAAGCATCCCGCCTGGGGAGTACGAACGCAAGTTTAAAACTCAAAGGAATTGACGGGGAGGCGCACAAGCAGTGGAGCGTGTGGTTTAATTCGAAACAAAGCGAAAAACCTCACCAGGGTTTGACATCCCGATGACGTCCTCGTGAAAGCGGGGTTTCCGCAAGGACATCGGGACAGATGCTGCATGGCCGTCATCAGTTCGTGGCGTGAGCTGTACCATTAAGTTGGGAAACGAACGCAACCCGCACCGTATGTTAAATTTATCATGCGGAACAGGTCCGATTTTCATCGGACAGGAAGGCGCGGATTATGTCAGGTCAGCACGGCTCTTACACCCTGGGCTACACACACCCTACAATGGCTAAAACAACGAGTTGCCAGCCCGCAAGGGCAAGCTAACCTCTTAAAATTAGCCTCAGTTCAGATTGAGGGCTGCAATTCGCCCTCATGAAGTCGGAATTGCTAGTAATCGCGAATCAGCAGGTCGCGGTGAATACGTTCTCGCCTCTTGTACATGTTTAAATGCGCCCGGCAGTTTTAAAAACTAAGTGGTGGAAATCCACTATCTGCGCAAGCAGATTAGTTGAGGACAGGTCCGATGAGTAATCTATCGGACTGAAGGGTCCAACATACGAATAACAGCCTTTGTAAAAAAACTCGTGACGATCTATCTGTGTACGATAGGGAAGTTACATAGAGCGGCACCTATAAGTGATGCTTTTAAAAGAGTTCAAGGAATGTTGGAAATAGTTTTTTAAATGACCCGGGGAGATCCTAAGGTGTCAGAACACTAAGACCTTAGGAAGTCAGCTGAGTTTATAGTAGGTAATTGACAGATCTTTAAAAACTGGTATATTCAGTTAAGATCCGAAATTTTACCGAAGGAACGAACCTTGTTAAACCCAAATTACATTACTGGATTTGTTGATGGTGAAGGATGCTTTTGTGTATCTATCAGCCAGAAACGATTCCGGGTACCCGAAGTAAGGCTTAAGTATTTGAGCTTTTCTGTAAGGTAGCCAAAATGATGGAAGATGGGGAACATAAAACTTTAGAAGGGATTGAAAAAATTCGTTTCATGAGAAGGTTTTTGAAAATTAGCAAGGACTCGCTGGATGCGGTAGACCCGCACGTCCAGTGGGGAGCGGAAGGTTTCTTACCGCAATCACCGCCCATCAAGTGAACAAAGTTGGGGGCGCCCGAAGTCCGATGTACGTCGGACGAAGGCGACACCAGCGATGAGCATTAAGTTGTAACAAGGTATCCGCACCCGAAGGCGCGGATGGATCACCTCCTTTCTGGAGATTTTGGTCAGACTGACAGATTTCTTAATCAGGTTTTGCCTGAAGATAGCTGCGGTTTCGATCCACAGCCGTTTCTCACGAAGCGGTAAATGGCTGTTGAATGGCAGCCGAAAAGGACAGATAGAGTCCTGTTTCTTTCAGTCAATTAGAAACGAAATTCTCTCCCCACCACTTTTTTTGGCACAAATTTGACAGTGTGTATTATAATATCGATTGGAGGAAACTTCTTTGGAAAGAAGAGCAATAAAAGAATGCAGCAAAGCTGCACAAGCAGCTGAAATGAAGTATTTAGAAATAGCACACCCGACGGGTGCAACGAATCGTCTATTAGGTGAATTATTAGATAGCTCTATAATAGACCGAAAATATAAGCATGCCATTTTGCAAACCTTGCGGGGATGGAAATATGATGGGATCTCGATAGGTATTAATTATGCAAATGATAAAGATTGCTACTACACAGTAATTGAAGAATTGTTGATCCCGCACAAAGATTCTATAAACATAAAATAATTTTCCAGCATCTTAGTTGTGTAACATATAGTTTGATATTCAAATCACATTTAATAGTCCGATCGGACCAAACAATGTTATATTGTTTTGAACTTTTTTAAGAGAACTAAAAAATTCTCTCCCCACCACTTTTTTTGGCACAAAATTATGTTATAATTGTTTAATGGCAGAATCTTCAGATACTGGTGTTGAAGATGGTATTATCAAAGCCCCCAAACAATTATCGGACAGGGAAAATCGGTACACAGGTATTAAAAGCTTTTTTGATCTAATAGGAGATACCCCGGATATTAAGATAATTATTGATAAAGCTTTTGATGAATACAAAAATATCAATTGGCAAGAAATTTTAAATAGAATTGGAGCAGAACAGATTGAATCCGATGCTCAACCAAGCTTTAATGATTTCATAAAAGTTTGTAAAGTAGCTATTTTTATCCATCGGTTAATAAAAGATAAAAATGAATTATATCCCGAAGATCCAACAAATCCTTCTATGGATTACTTGATGTTGGATCGTACCAAAAAAGCGATTGACCATATTGCTAAATTAATGCTCGATGAGTTGGACAACATTCCTGAAGATAAAATAATCTATAATTTTGGGTTAGCCTCTTTGAATAGTAAATCTCTTAGACAACTAACGGATTATTTGCAAAGCCTTTATACGACACAAATTATTCGAAAAAGTACACATATAAAAGGAGAGGATGATATTAGATATCATGAAGATACCTTAAAACTGTTTAAATCGAGCTTAGGATCTCCTGATCAACTGCAAAAATTGGTAGATGAAGTAGTAGTTCGCCTCAAACCCTGGGGTCCTTAATGGTTGTGAATTCAACTTTTTAGCTAATCAATGAACTAACAAATTTTCTAGATATAGTTTGATATTCAAATCACATTTAATAGTCCGATCGGACCAAACAATGTGATATACTCTGGCACAATGAGTTCCAGGAAGGTAATTATTAGAAAAAATAGCCTCAGTTATTTTGTGCTGCTTGCACTGGAAAAAGCTGTTGATGGTTATATCAGGCTGGAGGATTTTACATCTAAGACGAATATGTATGCTTTTGGTGGCAGGTGGGAACAAAATTTGCCCAAATCTACTCTGGCGCAAACCATTAAGAGGCTCAGAGAAAAAGGATTTTTGGAAGCTGATATTGATAGCGATAAAGTAATATTTAAACTTACTAGCTTAGGTAAAGATGCCCTTGGAAACACAACTTTTAAGGAAGCGGAGTGGGATGGAAAATGGAGGATAGTGATTTTTGATATTCCGGAAAATAAAAGAAAAATCAGAGTGTTATTTAGAAGAAGATTGGTTCAATGGGGTTTCAAAAAATGGCAGTTGAGCGTTTGGGTTACCAAGGAAAACATAACAGAGAAACTGAGAAATTTAATCACAAATTTGGAGATAGAGGACTGGGTGGCTGTGATTGAGTCTGATAATGTTATGATTGATCACACAATATGGTCCGAGCGAACCAAATAATGTTATATTGTTTGGACACAAATAGTTTTTGAGGCCTGGACCGGATTTGCACCGGTGTACGCGGTTTTGCAGACCGCTGGATAGCTACTCTCCCACCAGGCCACTAACCCTACTAATCTTACCAAAAAATCAGGCAGATGGGAAATATTTTAAAAATATGGTATGATGAGTCTCATAGTATGCTAGTAGAACTTTTACCGGGACAAATTCAGATTAGGGATGTATCTATTAAACGACCCGAAGAAATAATCTTGAGTAAGTTATTTGTCCAACATGATATTTTAGTAGGAAAAACTCACCCTAAATTTAGTCCCGATATCTTGTTGCCGTACAGCATCAGTACGTTTGTTGCCGGCGCCTTGGCAGGCTGCTTCACGAGGGAACAGGCTTTTGAATATGCTTTTAAAAGGGCGGATATTGTCCGGAAGACAGAGTCACTGAAACAACCGGAGGACAAAACTGCGATGGCGATAATTGTCGGTAATGGTGATTTGGCCGGTAAATTAGCAGACCAATTTGGATTGCGTTGGACAAACGACAATTTAAGCGTACATGTATTGGCAGGCAAAATTAGAGATTTGGAGGCTATGGCTGTTGAGGTTGGGGTACGGTTAATGGGTTTTTTGACCGCAGAGGCTGAGTATCACAGTCTGGAGCGGGATCAGGATAGCGCCAAATTTGCGGATTATCTATCTAATAAACAATTTTGTGATCCGAAGATTAATATTATCAGTTCTACAAACCCAAGGCTTTTGTCTAGCGGGGAGATGGTTAAGGAGGAACTTTGGCAGCTGATGACAACCAGGGTTGTTTTAAAAGATATACTCAAAGAGGCTGCAAGATTTACTTTGGGGGAGCAGGATGCTGGTTTGGAGGATTTTCGGAATAATATTTTTATAGATATCAGTCCTGAAAGCACGATGAAGAAATTAATCTCAAGGATGGGGTTTGATGTATTAGATTTGGCTGATAAAAGGCTAGAAGCACTTAAATTGTCTAAACTGGCATAGCAAAGCGCCCCATGATAAAATATCAACAAGAACGCTTCTCTGATCAGCGAGCTGTAAGCGTAGCTTGCAAGCGTGGGCGAGATTTTGGGCGATTAGCTCAGTGGTAGAGCGCGTCTCTGATAAAGACGAGGTCGTTGGTTCGATCCCAACATCGCCCACACTGTTCTGGCGAGCTGACAAGCTCCGCTTATAAAGAAGACCTGCCTGCCCTGACTGCCGTCAGGCAGGCCGGCAGGCAGGGGCAGATGGTTCGACTCCATTACTGCCCACATTTATGTCCAAACAGGAACTTTTATTATATGGCGATACCAGTGTTATTGATGCTATAAAAGCCGGAGAAGAGGGGACTGGTTTGTTTGCAGGGCCTGGTGGTCAGGCTGGGATATTTAGCTCATCTGTTTTAAAAGGTATGGATCAGGCTGGAGTTTTATTAAATATAAAAAGTGCAGTTGGTATCTCTTGTGGCGCAGGCCATCTATGGTTTGCCCTGGGGGGCTACATAAATGCAGGAATTGAGCTTCATAAATATATAATTCCTGAAGCTAAAATCTTTAAAGCATCATTCAACAAGCCACATATCTTAATGGATTATTCAGTAATAGAAGAAGCCATAAGGCTCACTTACCCAGTAAACCCAGCTGTAATTAAAAAAACAGGCATAGACTTTCGAACTGTAGTCACCAATCAACAAACAGGAGAGCCTAGATATTTAACGCTGGAAGATGTTTCAGATGATCCAAATTTATTACCTTTATCCTCAATCTATGTACCTGGATTTGGCACTAGAGGAAATTTTGGTGATGACTATGGCTTTCAGCTGGCTGATGGCAGCTTCAATTGTGATGGAGGTATGTCTGATCAGTTTCCAGTCGAGTTTATGAAAGATCAAATGGGTGTTAAAAAATTGCTGATCCTTTTCAATAGACCTTTAATCCCAATGTCTTTAGGAGAGAAAGCTGTTTATTATTTAGCGCTAGCCTGTTTTAAAAAAAATTATCCAACTCTGGGTACAAATTATTTTCAGGCTTTTAAAAAGCATATTACAGATCATGACACTCATTTGCCCATACTTAGGGGAGAACAAACTATTTCAGGTATTCAAATAGCAACCCTTGCCCCAACTCAAAAAATCCGCTTTAATGAAATTAATCAAAACCTACTCTCTAAAGTAAGTGTGCAAACAATAAAAGAAACATTAAAGATTATGGTTCAAAGTAATTGAGTCTGATCCTAAAGGCTCATTCCTCACCCTTCGATTTACACTCAGGGTGACCTGAGCGAAGTCGAAGGTCAGAGTCGAAGACCTCCAGGTGTCTTGGCTACAACAAGTACTCAGCCTTCACAATTTGATTTCTTGAGGTTTTTTCACTACAATTTCTTTTATTTTAGATAACTCTTCATCAAAACTTATCAAAGTAGTATTACTGGGTAACTGGGAAGCAATTAAGCAATCTGGAAATTTGAGATTATATTGCTTGTAATATTCTAAAGATAGCTTAAGATTTGTCTTCTCTATAATTGTGAGTCCCCGGACACTTTGAATCCGCACAAAAAGGTCAAAAACCTCATCCCGTTTTAATTTATAAACCTTTTCCAGAATAAAATTTACTTCCATGAAGATGAGTGAAGAAGTATAACTTTTAAACCTGCCTGATTCTATTTGGGATAAAAGTTCTACAACTGATTCATATTGTTTTTGGATATCTTGTAAAAAAAATCTCAACCAAATATTAGAATCTAAGAAGATTTTCATAAGTTTGAGTAATCAATAATAGCCCTAACATTATCAATATCAATTGGATGTTTTTTATAAAGATGCTGGTATTTTCCTGCCACCTCTAAAATTTTACTTTTAGTGGGAGTTAGAATTAGAGTGTTATTTTCTACTCTGGCTTCTACTTTGCCAGGCTTGGTCAACTTTAAAGCAATTCTGGCAGCTTTTGGGATATGAAGCTGCCATTTATTTGTAATTGATATTGTTGCTTGCATAACAATACCATTTTAAAACAATACGGATAAAATGTCAAACATGTTGTGACAAAAATATACCAAGCAACTATCTGTAAAACTCCGCGGACTGATAGTCCGCTATGCCACTAAGAATAGGTGTAAACTTAAAACACCCGACGGGTGTAAAGCCGGGTGTAAAGCGGTGTACATCTATCCAATATTTGACAAGCTGCTGGTGTACATGTAATATATGTACAGTGGTTGACCTAACTAATATTAAAGGTTTTGAGTGGGATAAGTGGAATATTGATAAAAGCTACCAAAAACATGGGATTACACCAAATGAAGCTGAAGAAGTTTTTGTTGATAAGAATGTTGGGATAGAAAGAGACATCAAACATCAGGAAACAGAAAAAAGATATATTGCAATAGGAGCGACTTTAAATGAAAAACTTTTATTTGTAGTATTCACTATGAGGGATAGCATGGTTAGAGTAATCTCTTCAAGGAAAGCTAACACAAAAGAAAGGAGGTTATATGAAGAAGCTAAAAAAAATTCCTAAGTTTAAATCAGAAAAGCAGGAGCGAGAATTTTGGCAAAGTGTTGATTCTACGAAGTATGTAGATTATAAAACTTTTCAACACGTTCAATTTCCTAACTTAAAACTTACTACTAAGCCAATTACTCTCAGGCTACCAGCTGGCATGATTGATAGCCTGAAGATAGAAGCCCATAAGATGGATATTCCTTATCAGGCGTTAATTAAGAAGATGATCTTTGACGGTTTAGCAAAATGAAAGACCTCCAGACTAAAAGTATGGGGTTTTCTGGCTGATGCAATAAGAGCAGGTGTAAAGCCCTGCCGGCCGGCAGGCAGGTAACCCACCCCTTCGAGTCTGAGCGATGAGGCTATTTGCCTCAGAGTCGATGACCGGAGGGTGTACTCAGATCATTTTAAAGGAGGGAGTTGGGGTTTTTCCACAAAATCTAAAATATAATTTGTTTCTTCTACTAAAATTTGTACATATTGGTTATATTGATCTCCGTTAACAGCCGGATGCCTATATAAAACTAAGTCATTGCTGCGGCAGATGATTGAAACCGGAGTCCTGGTGTAAACAAAGCCATATGTATCATATTCCATGATTTTTGGAGACCAGTATCGCTGGTGCAGTTGGTACATCGCCAACTCAACAAGTTTTGATGTAAGCTTGCAGTCTGTTTCCGTCCCGCTTATAACCAACAGGTTTTGGGCGATATCATCATCAAGGCCGTACCCGGCTGCTAGCTTTGTCAGCTCTGGTTGAAGCCGGGGATCAATTTCCCGCCATTGGTATTGGTAAAGGTTTTCCGGAAGATTAAATTCAGGCATCTCCTCAAAAGCTTTTTTAAAAGGTTCCTGCCAGTCTGGACCGGGTTCTTGCTCAGCCATACTAAGTGTATCTTACCAAACCAAATTTAAAAATCAACTGCCATCTTGACCCGCATGTGTGACTGCTGTATAAATTCTTTTTAAGTGGCAAAAGAAAAACTTCACCATATCCTGGAAGCGCAGCAGTTCAGCAGGCAGTGGTTGGAAGAAGAATTTTTCCCTGAATTGGATTATATAAGCAAGCTGTTTGAACCTGATCCTGTGTTTAAATCAATGCCTGTGCTAGGATCCCCAGCCTATTCCACTTTTTTGAAAAATAAAAGTGTGTGTGTATTATTTTATGAACCTTCTTCAAGAACCAGGATATCTTTCGGCCAGGCTGCAGGGCTCATGGGCGCCCATGTTGAGTCTACTTCTGAGGCCAAAAAATTCTCAAGCGCAGCAAAAGGGGAGAGCCTAAAAGATTTTATCAGGACAGTGAGCGACTATCATTTTGATGCGGTTGTCTTAAGAAGCGACTATGTTGGGGGGGCGCATGAAGCGGCAAAAGTTAGCGGTACAGTTCCCATCATCAATGCAGGTGACGGACCAGGCCAGCATCCGACCCAAGCTTTGCTTGATGTAGCTACGATAAGAAAATTTATTGGTACTTTGGATGGGTTGAATGTGACATTAGTTGGAGATTTAAAAAACGGTCGGACTGTCAGGTCGCTGGCTTACCTTTTGAGCAAATTTCACGGCAACCATCTGTCTTTGGTTGCACCCCAAAGCTTCCAGATGAAACCTGATATTTTGGAAAAATTAAGCGGTAGAGTCTCCTTCAGCCAGCATTCGAATTTGCTGGAAATAGCACAAAACTCGGATGTAATTTATATGACCAGGCTGCAAACGGAGAGAATCCCTTATATGAAAAAATTGCCTTTGGGTTGGCAATTTGTTTTAGCAAAAAGATTCCTTCACGCAAAGGATGTCAGTATTAGTGAGGCTGTTATGGAAAAAGTTAGGGATGATGCCATAATCATGCACCCCTTGCCCAGAAGTGAGGGGTTTGATGAATTGCCTGAGCGGTTTACTGATGACCCCAGGGTTAGGGCGTTCAGAAAGACAGGCCAACCAGGGCAAACAGGCATGGGCCTTTATACCAGGATGGCTCTTTTAAAAATATTGCTTTGGTAGTATGATTAGCTCAAGATGGAGCATCTCTCGGGAAGAGGGACTGCCCGTAAATTATCCAGAAGGGACTTTTTAAAACTGGCAACAGGCGGGGTGGCTGTTGGGGCGCTGGCTGCCGGAGTTACCAACCTCCAAAACATTGGGCCGTATTTGGAAGGCATTGAAGACTCAAAAACTCTGACTTTGTATGAAGAGGCCAGACGGGGATGGGCTCAAAGGGATGCGCTTGTTACAGTCCGGGCAGGAGACCGCCAATACCAATATTTTGGTTCAAACATCAAAAGACAAGGCAACCAGATCAAGTTTGAATATGACAAAAGAGGCTACCAGCACATATTTAAGATTACTGAGGATGGGGTAAAAGGCCCTTATTTTTCCATTAATTTTGCCCACGGAAATAACGAAGTATGCTCGATAGAAGTGGATCATAAAAAGAGGCACAAATTTAACATAGATCCAAAATTACTCTTCCCGCCGCCGTACCTGTCGCAGTATGAGTTTTATTCAAGCGCCACACCTGATTTTTATGACGGATTAATCACTGTTTTTAGCCAGGCGCAAAATAGGCCTGTAGTTTCAGTTTATACCAGGGAACCTACTATGCCTGAGGGGACATTTTTCTACCCAAACCAGCGGGAGTTTTTTAATACCTGGGAAGTTATTGACACTGGTAAGGCGTTAAAATTAGGGAAGCGGACCTCTTTGAAAGACATAGATGCTCCAGTCCCATTGAAAATTATCTTTGGCAAAAACCATGGGGTTGAAACCCTGGCTTCTCTTTATGAATCCTTTTTCTTGAAGATAAATTGATGTTATGATTGGTTTATGCAGACTGTTACCCCTTCCCTGATCCAGGACAAGAGGGTGCTGCTCAGGCTTGATATGGATGTGGTACTGCAAGAAACCGGTGGGGAGTGGGAGGTTGGAGAGCAATTTAGGTTGGAAGCAGGGGCGCCTACCCTGGAAATGTGCCTTACCCATGCCAAATCAGTTGTGGTGATGGGTCATCTTGGCAGGCCCAAAGGACAAAAAATTGCAAGATTATCCGTCAAGCCTGTTGCAGAGTGGTTGAAGAAAAAATTTACCCAGAAATTTCAGGCTAAACTGGATATTTTAGAAAACCTCAGGTTTGATCCGCGCGAGGAACCTTGTGACGAAGGGTTTGCAAAAGAGCTGGCGGATATGGGGGATTTTTTTGTCAATGAATCATTTGCAGCTTACCGCCCTGCAGCTTCAACCACGGTTTTGCCTAAACTTCTGCCCCATGCTGCCGGTTTAAGGTTTGCAAAAGAGGTTGGAATGCTAACAAAAGTGAGGGAAAACCCAAGCAAACCGTTGGTGGTTATCATGGGAGGCGCAAAAGTAGAAGACAAGTTGCCTGTAATTGAGGCAATGGCAAAAATTGCCGATGCGGTTTTAGTAGGAGGGAAGCTGCCGCTTGAGCTTAACACCACCCCTCGCGTTTTGCCTCCCAATGTATTGGTGGGTAAACTCAATGAAGCCGGGATGGATATCGCGCAAGAGACGGTAGATTCATGGAAAAGCTTAATAGGGCAAGCCAAAATGATAGTATGGAACGGGCCGGTAGGTTTTGTTGAGCAGCCTGAAAATGACAAATCGCGCAAAATTGCTGAGTTGGTTATCCAAAGCAGGGCAGAAAGTATTATCGGGGGCGGGGACACTGTTGCTTACCTTGCAAAACTTAAGTTTCTTGATCAATTTAAGTTTGTTTCAACAGGCGGGGGTGCGATGCTGGAATTTTTGGCAAAAGGCACACTGCCGACAATCCAAGCTCTCGAATAATGTTATATTGACAAAGTATACAGGGTATGACTTAATTAATTTATGGGGAAACCTCAGTCTGGTTTTGCGCCGGTGATTGTTATCGTAATCCTTCTGTTGGGACTGGGCGCAGGGGGGTATCTGGTCCAGCAGAAAACCAACTTCTTGCCTAAGGCTGGTGGAGAGACTATACAGATTGTAGACAGCGCAGGCAACCCAATTACTACCACACCTACCCCGGAGGTTAATGTTAAATTGACAGCGCCATGGGCTCCTGTTGCTGCTACTGTTGTTGGGAGAACTGTGGGCAGGTTACAGCCGCAAACTGCATCAGGCTCAGCCAGGCCAACCCCTTCCTGCCGTCCCCGTCCGCGCTGCCTGGATAATCCGCCCTTTTGTCTGATGGCAGAACCGCCAGGTGGTTGGTGTCCTTCACCGCAACCGACACCTAAACCTACCCCTCCTCCATTTGGGGTCAGGATCACTATGGCTGAGGACCCGAATTTCACCCTGAATGTAAAAACAGTCCCTTATTATAAAGCCCCGCTTTTTACCAAATATGTCTTTTCCGGGAATCACGGCAAAAAAACCCTGTATGCCAAGTTTGAGAGACAAACCTCGCCATCAGGCCCGGTGGCATCCGTCAATGCCCAGCCTTTCCCTGCGGTAGTGGAACTTTTAAATGACCAAAGCCCAAGCCCAACGCCTTTCTGCAAAGAGGGTGTTAACAGTTTTGCTGTAGGAAAACCTTGTGAAGGGGGAAATTTTCAAGGCGTCACTTATGAGTGTTACGACGGTTTTTCAGGCAGCTTGGGGGATGAGACAAGCTGTAAAACTTCTGAGGACTGGTCAAAATATGCCTTGGAAGCTTGTGCAGGGCGGACTTCCTGCCCAAAGCCATCCGTGACACCTCCTGCTTCCTGCCGTCCCAGGCCGGC
Source organism: Candidatus Daviesbacteria bacterium (assembly GCA_016186955.1). Taxonomy (GTDB): domain Bacteria; phylum Patescibacteriota; class Microgenomatia; order Daviesbacterales; family UBA10151; genus JACPKP01. Next base: position 35,656 of record JACPKP010000008.1, read on the forward strand.
TTGCCTGGATGCCAACCCGCCATGTAGAATGCCGGAACCTGTAGGCAGATGGTGTCCCGGGAATACCTGCCAGTCAGACAGTGATTGCAAAATCGGGGGAAAGTGTGTCAAGGCCTGCGCGTTGGTAGATTCTTCTTGTCCTGCTGGCAGGGCTGATTGCCCAAGCAGCCCCCCATGCACCAGTATATGCAGATACCCTACCCCCTCAAAAAGCCCGGAATTAGGAAGAGTCTGTGCCCAGGATGCCAGGCTGTGTCCGGACGGCTCGTATGTAAAAAGAACCGGCCCGAAATGTGAATTTGCAGTTTGTCCGGGTAGTCCAACAACTACTAATTAACCACATGTGGAGTTGATCCTTATATCCATCCTGTTTCTTGTGCCCCTGCTTCCACCTGTTTCAGGGCTGGGTTATGAAGCTGCTAAAGTAGTATTTTTTATTACCGCTTTATCTTTTACGGTTTTATTTTGGGTTTTAAGATTTAGCTTTGGTTTTGGCAAATGTGATAAGGTTTCATTTGGCGCTCCGCTGAAGGTTTCAGGGTTATTCCTGCTGGCGCTGTTGATAAGTTCAATTTTTGGCATCAATCCTCAAAATAGTTTAACAGGCAAAAACCCGTATCTCCAGGGTTGGATTTTATATGCCTGTCTTTGGGTTTTTGGCATGTTTACTGCAAATTTTGTAAAAAATACCAAAATCTGGCGGCGCTTGATTTTTATCCAGGCTGTGCTTATTTCGTTTTGGGCGCTCAAAGATTGGGTTTTAATACATATATTAAATAGTTATGCGCCCACATACGCAGGCCGGGTGGTCTCAAGCTTTGGCCAGCCTAATTTTTATTCAGGCTATCTGCTGTTGTGTCTTCCCCTGGTATATCCTTTGGTAAAAAGAGAGGGTAGGTTCAAATTGTTTATTTGGGGAGGAGTTGCGCTGACAGTTTTGGCAATTGTCATAAGCGGATCAAGGGCGGCAATACTGGTTGCTTTAGGGTTGGGTTTTGCCCTGCTAATCTACAAATTGAGGCGTTTTAAAAAAACTGCTGTTTTGTTGTCAGCAGCTTTGCTGTTTTTGACTGCATTCTTACTGGCTGCGCTTTTGCAACAAGAGCTGGTGTTACCCGCTGACCATGGATGGTTGCGGTCTAACTCACCGGAAAAAAGGGGGTATATTTGGCAGGTTATGGGGGAGGCAATAGCGCAAAGGCCATTTTTGGGCTACGGTTTGGAAAATACAGATTCAGCCTATGCGCAGTTTTTTACACGCCAGGATTTTAATGCTGTGAAAAACCCCGCTTTTTATTCCCTGAAAAATCTGGTGGTTGACCGCGCCCACAGCTACCCCTTGGATATATTAATGTTTTCAGGCGCAGTAGGCCTCATAGCCTGGCTGTTTTTTATTTATACATGCTTTAAAAAAGCCAAAGATTGGCAGCGCGTGTTCTTGATTGTTTATCTGGCCTGGACTTTGGTGCAGATCCAGTCTATAGCCCACCTGATGCTTTTCTTTTTTGTGTTAGGGCTTATTGGTGAAAGACGTAGAAGTTCAGGAGTTGTCAAAACTTTGTCATCTCTCGCGAATGCGAGTATTTCTGAAACAAGTTCAGAGATTCCTCGTTACTCGGAATGACAGTTTCTTTGTTAAATCCTGAACGGTTACTGAAAGACATCTTGACAGCAAGATGTCTTTATGCTAAATTTACAATCATGATGATCCGTACGACAGTCAGGTTTGAAGAAAACTTATTTAAAGAAGCCCGGAAAAAAGCCATTGACGAGGGAATGCCTTTTGCAGATATTGTCAACCAGGCGCTAAAAGATTTTCTGAAAACTAAAAAAACACCAAAAAAACAAAAATTTGAGTTTAAAGTCTATAATGTTGGTCCAATAAAAGGCAGTTTAAGCCGAGAAAAATTGTATGAGAATATCTGAGCCTGTTCTTTTCGATACAAATATTTTAATCTATGCGCAGGATCCAAAATCAAAATTTTATTCCCAGGCGGAGAGCCTCATTAAGCAGGTAGTAGATGGTCAGTTGGTTGGTGTACTCTCTCAACAAAATCTTTTAGAATTTTACTCTGTAATGACTGATTCAAAAAGAGTCACAAATCCAATATTACCTGACAACTGCCTTAAATTAATTCAAGATTTAATAAATTCATTATTTTTAGTTATTTCACCAGGTACAGACGCCTTAAATGTTTTATCGGATATTTGTCAAAAGCTTAACTTAAAAGACGGCAAGATTTTTGATGCTTATCTTGTGGCTACTATGCTCTCGAATAAGATCTTTTCCATTCTTACTGCCAATACTAAAGATTTTCAAAACTTCCCTGATATTAAAATTTTTGATATTATGGATGTATGATAAAAATATATGTTACGCGTCGCAATTAACGGTTTTGGCAGGATTGGCAGGAATGCATTTAAAGTAGCGCTGGAGGAACATCCCCAGGATCTTGAAATTGTTGCCATAAATGACCTTACTTCTCCTCAAGTTTTGGCCCATCTTTTAAAATACGACACAGCTTATGGCCAGTGGGGGAAAGAAGTCACCTTTGATGACCAAAATATCATTATAGAGAACCTGCCTCCCGTCCTGCCTGACGGCAGTCAGGGCCTGCCTGACGGCAGTCAGGGCAGGCAGGCAAAAATCCCTGTTTATGCCGAGAAGGAACCTGCCAAACTACCCTGGAGAAATTTGAACATTGACGTGGTGATAGAGTCTACAGGCAGGTTTACGGACGAGGAAGGGATGAAGCAGCATTTACTGGCGGGTGCAAAAAAAGTGATTTTGTCTGCGCCTGCCAAGGGAGGTACGATCGGCACTTTCCTGGTCGGGGTTAACAGTGAGGACTACAAGGGCGAAAACCTGATAAATAATGCCTCCTGCACCACTAATTGCATAGCCCCCGTGGCAGCCATTATACAGGCCAAATTCGGCATTAAAAAGGCGCTTATGACCACTATTCACTCTGTCACAGCAGAACAAAACCTGATAGACGGCCCTCCTCCCGGTGGTAAGTCAGATGACCTCCGTCGGGCTCGGGCTGCATATTCAAATATAATTCCTACCACCACTGGCGCGGCAATCTCAACAACTGAAGCAATCCCTGCCCTGAAGGGTTTGTTTGACGGCCGGGCAATCCGTGTCCCAACCATAGTTGGGTCAATTTCTGATTTTACATTCTTATTGGATCAAAAAGTAACAGTTGAGGTTGTAAACCAAGCGATTAAAGAAGCATGTGAAGAACCATTGTGGAAAGGTATAGTAGCCTGGACGGAGGAACCGTTTGTATCATCTGATATAGTTGGACGCAGTGAGTCGGCAATAGTGGACTTGAGTTTGACTCAGGTTGTAGATGGTGATTTGCTGAAAATTTTTGCCTGGTATGACAATGAGTGGGGATATGCCAACAGGTTGGTAGAGCTGGTGATTAATATAGGCAAAACACTACAACAAACTACCCCGTAGTTTATAAAAAGGGATATTAAGTAAAAAATTATAGAGAGTAAGTAAGGTAACCTATAATAGATTTTAATCATTTTTGAGTCTAAATTGGATGATTTTAATCTCCATAGGATATATTGTCCCCATATTTAAACACTATCCGCACCCCGGCTATATACCTACTGTACCGTACAATACAGGGTAAAGCCGCGGTATCCAGAGGTTACGCTTTTATACCGCCTCAGGTACTATTCTATAGGGTTTCCAATAAAATACATGTTTATTATCAGTATATGTAAATATACCAGGAAAAGAGATAAACTAGAAGCTTATAAAAAATGAATTAAGTAGATTTTGATAACCTGTTATACTCTAAATCAATTAATTTACCTTCCATATCAGTATAATTGATAAAAATTTATAATAAATTGTAATTATTTTTGAGCACCTGATTTTAAAATTGGGAACTAGGTTAATATTATTTATAGGCTTAAATTTTAAGAAAAGTATATTTAAATTTTTTTATTCAAAAATAAAAAAGCTCAAAGACATTTATCTACTATAAGTTCTAAAATTAATTATAAAGCCGTCTGTTCCTTCAAATTTGAGGCTAAACAACATTAAACTCCCGAATTTTAGCATGTAAACATATATAATAATGAAATGTAAAATTTACTTAGAACATATATATCCTATAAATATATGATTAAATTGGTATAGAAGTCAAAAGAGTGCTTTTTAAAGCTATCTTATAGACTCTTGACAAAGTAGTTATCATTAATGTTAACATTTAAATATGTATAGGAAGTTGTCCAAGGAGCAAAAAAAGGCCCTTCTGGAAAGGATTAGGGCAGGGGAGAGATTATCAAAACTTGCAAGGGAAGCAAAAATTTCAAGAACTATCATATATAAATGGTTAAGTAAAAAATCTTTATTCCCGCAATACCCTAAAGGTTCTGTACACCCAAGGAAAATACCTAAGTTTAAAGAAAAGGAGATTGTTAAGGCAGCTATAAAACATCCATCTCTATCAATTGCAGGGATCGCCCAAGCTACAAAATTAAGTACATATTTTGTCTGGCAGACCTTAAAAAGATACAGATTAAGCACAAAGGAGGATAAAAGAATTTATATAGAGAGAAATGGCAATAGCCTGGTGAAGGAGGTGCCGGTCAACGATAGGGTGATGATGTTAAGAAGATTTGAAAATGGGGATAAAGTTACCCAAATCTGCAAGGATTTTAATGTTTCAAGGACCGTATTTTACAGATGGCTTAAAAGGTACCAGCAGTTGGAGGAAAAGAACACAGAATCTCTAGTGGGACTAAGGCCAAGAGGTGAAAGCCATTGGAGGTTTATCCCCGGCGCAGAAGATCTTGTTTTAAAGCTTGTTTTAAGCAACCCAAAATATTCAGCGCACCAGATCAGCAGGAAGTTGGAGCAAACCAACGGGAAACCAATAATTTCAAGTTTTGGGGTGCATAAAATATTGAAAAAACATAATTTGAATATATATGAAAAAAGATTAGTATATGCAAGAGGTAAACAACAGACAGCATTCCCATACCAGGAGGAGCCAGCGCCGGTAAAGCAGGTTTTTGGTTCTATCCCGGGTGTTTCTTCCAAGCCTCCTCCAAGGGCAGGCTATTTTTTTAATACCCGGTCGTTTTTGATTATCTTTGCAATCGCGTTTTTCTTCGCTGTTTTTACCATCCCATCCATTGCTTCAATAACTAAAGCTTCAAGCCTGGCGCCTAAATTAGGCATGATCCTTGCCTATGTTTCTTTAACTTTTGGTATGGTGTTTTTTCTCTATTCGCTAAAGTATTACATATCAATAGCTTTGATTTTATTATTTTCACGAAAGACGCCTACGGAATTAGGGCTAAAACAGCCGATGGGTTTGACCGCTGATCTACATACAATTGATCTTGACAGGAAACCTTTCGTCTCAATCCACCTTGCTGTATATAATGAAAAGAGAGTTTTGGAAAAGTTACTCACAGCAGCAACCGCCCAGGAGTATAAAAACTATGAAGTAATAGTTGTTGATGACTCAACAGATGGATCCAAGGATATAATAAAAAGTTTTTTAAAGAAAAGGAGGGGGGAGTTTGATGAAGCTAAAAATGATAATTATGAAATTTTCATCTCCGCACCTTTTTTTAAAAATGAACCAAAGATAACAGTCATTCACAGGTATAATAGGGCTGGTTTTAAAGGTGGGGCGCTGAATAAAGCCTTGAACGTAATGGATCCAAGGTCAGAGTATGTGGTAATTTTGGATGCAGACTTTATTCCCTATCCTGACACCATAATCCAGTTTTTAAAGTACTTTAAGCTGAGTGTAGGGAGCCTGGAATTAAACTGTCATCCCCGACCTGATCGGGGATCCATAAATAATGTTCAAGTGATGGATTCCCGCTTTCGCGGGAATGACAGGGTATTGTCTTCTAACATCGCTGCCATCCCCGCCTACGCTGAAGCTTCGGCGGGCTACTGCGGCTCCAATGTCGCTGCAGTGCAGGGTTACCAGTGGCATGTGCTCAACAAATCAGAAAATTGGATTACCAGGGGGGGTAAGGAGTGAGTATTCGGGGTCTTATGTTGTTGAAAGAGCTGCAGTCGAGTTGTATTCAGGATTAAAACAGATTGCAGGCTCAGTTTATATGATTAAAGCAGGTATCTTAAAAGAGATGGGTTGGGTACATCCATTACTGAAGATTTTGAGCTGACATTGAAGCTTTATGAGCAGGGTTATAAAGTTGCTTATACTCCATATATCCAGGCCCCTGCAGAGGCTGTCTCTACTATAAAGCGGTTGATACGCCAGAGGATGAGGTGGGCAGAAGGACACTCTTTCAATATAAAAAAGATGTTTACTAGGCTTATTTTCTCACCAAATTTGACACCTGCTGAAAAATTTGAGCTGGCCTACCTTGCCCCGTACTATTTACAGTCTGGCCTGTTTATATTGGGTACATTCTCCTGGTTTTTATCCGAGGCAGTTTTTCAGTCAAACCTGCCTTTTTGGACAGCCGTTTGGGGTTGGTCACTGGTTTTGACTAACCTCTTTGCCCTGCCCCTGATGAACCTGGTGGGGCTTTTTTTGGAGGAAGCAGACGAGAGGGATTACCTTGGGCTTTTCTCATTTGTCGCCCTTTCATATATAATGGCGCCTTTCAGGGGTATGCTGCTGTTAAAGGGTTTTTAGAAAAGCAGGAGGGGTCATGGTTCAGGACACCTAAAACAGGGAGAATCACAGACCAATTTAAGCCGAGTAGCCTATATAAATTAATATTTGGTTGGTTTAAGCCTTCCCAAACATCAGAGACTGAGCCCGCTGTCGGTATCAACCAAACCTTAAGTTTAAGATCTTCTAATAATAGATTTAATCAATTTGAAATTAGGCCTAAAAGATTAAGATGGATAGGAAATTTGGCACTAGTTATTTTATTAACTAGTACACTCCTTTTGACCAGTCTAGCTCCTTTGGTGCCCCACTCTAAACCAGTCTCTGCTTCAGAAAGAAAGTTTTTAGGAATAAATGCTGGAAATTTACATCAGGGTGATTTTTCTCCATCTAAAGCTGGTAGCGAGATTAACAATCCAGTTACTGTGAGATTTGATTATGGGAGTAATAAAGTATTGGAATATATCTTTCATCCTGAGCAAAGGGTTAGGACTAAGTTTGATGGAAAAGAGATAGAAACCACTTTAGTCTCAGCAAACAACTTTGGCCAAGCAAATCCAAAGAGGGCCTTAAAGAAAAATGGTGAATATTTCTGGGATGATGTTTTTCCAAGAGTTGATCTTAACGTAACTGTTCAACGGGAAATTTTAAAAGAAGAGCTTATTTTTGAAAAATACCAATACTTTGAAAATATAACCTGGGAAGTAAGGGTTAATAATTTAGAAGTAGCTTTAAATGACAATCAGATCTACTTTGCTCCAGAAGAAGGAGGAGCGCCTTTATTTATTTGGAATAAACCTTATCTTTATGAAAAAAATAATCCAGAAAAGAAAAATTATGGCGTGGAATATAAGATGGAAAAGAAAGCTTTTGGTTGGGAGGTTAAAAAAGTTTTAACAGAAGAAGGTAAAAAATGGTTTGCTGATCCTAAACGGGCTTTTCCTGTAGTTTTAGACCCTACGCAGACCACTTCAACAATTCAGACTGCTGTTTCCACAGCGGAATCAGATTATGGCCAACAACAAAGAAAAATTGTCTGGGCTAATGGAGCATTAAATGGTGATGCTTGGTATGCTGTCTATGAAGATGCAGGAGGAATATTTTACGAAAAATGTGTACCCTCTGTAGATGGATGTGAGACCGGGACAGATTGGACTGACAGAACTAATATTGGTGAATCAGGCGGTACAGCTGATACTGACAATAATAATCCTTCAGTTTGGTGGGAAAGTGACCGGGCTAAAATGTGGGTAGTTTGGACTGATAATTCCCGCGATAATCTGCAATTTGTTGACATTGACGTTGATGCTGCAGATCCAGGAACAGCAGGCACTTTATGCTCAGGAGCAGATCAGTCAAATCACAACCCTACTACTTGGCAAACAACTATCACGCTTGATTCATCGGACACAATTTATGTGTCTTATGTTGATACCTCTACATCTACTGTCAATAATATGTACAGAATTGCCACAGGGGGGTGTACTTTTACTGCAATCCTTTCTGGTTCTGGAGTTGATGCATCTGACAATCCAATACTTCTTGCAACAGGCACCCAGACTTTGCATGCTATTTTTCAGGACGGAACAACAATCAGACATTCGGTTTATGTTAATGATGGTACACCAGCTTGGGATAGTGCAGATACTGACATTACAGGAGTTGCTGCTGATAATACCAGTACTAATTATTCAGCAGCTACTGATGGAACTGATGTGTGGCTGATTATAGACCAAGGTACTTCAGGCGTTGATTTATGGACTTGTGCGGCTTGTGCAGCAGGATCAACTTGGACAAATGCTGCTGACCCCTGGAGTTCTCAAGGAACAGATATCACAGAGGTATCTTTAGCCTATGATAGTGGCACGGATGATATTATTGCACTTGCACTGCGGGGCAGTGGAGCAACCGAGGAGGTAATAACCACTAGCACTGATACAACAACTATCTCCTGGACTACCGAGGTAAGCCTTGGCGTTTTTGGGGGAGGAGCATCGGGGCTTGAGGATTTATCAGGTACGATGAGTGCAAACTCAGTTGAGGGAGTAGGTTTTGTTGTTGAGGATGCTACCAATTCAGAACTTGAATTTTCCACCTTGCCTGAAAATTACTGGATTTTATTTTTGCTTACCCCTTTTTTACCAAAAGCTTTAAATAAATTAAGGAGAAAAGATGCCATTTAATCAAAAACAGACCTTTGTGTATATCTTTTTAATATTAGTAATAGTGTTAATATTGGTACCCATTACTACTGTTTTTAACGATCTACTTACAAGAATAGTAATTAATTTAGATCTCTATAAATATATCCAGAATGTGATTATCCCTTGGGAAATTAGACTAATAGGAGTAATACTCTATCCCTTTGGTTTTAATCCTACTGTTGTGGGTGAGTATTTAGCTATAGGTAAAGGTAACCCTTTGCTTGTTGAGGTTGCCTGGAACTGTATTGGCTGGCAATCGTTACTCTTTTTTATTTTCACAGGATGGATTGGTTTACAGGGAGATAAATATACCTTAGTTTCCAAGACCAAAGCCTGGATTATTGGGTTTTTAGGCACATTTTTAATCAATCTTTTCAGGATCACGCTGGTTGTTTTAATTGCATCTTACTTTGGACAAAATGTAGGGAATATAATCCATGACCATGGTTCAATAATAGTTATTATAGCCTGGCTCTTTTTCTTCTGGTGGTTTGTATATTCATTTGTTTTGGAAGAAAAAAAGAATCACTTAATTGACGCAAGTAATTATGGGTGTTAATGTTAATTTAGATGTTGAATAAATATAAAGATTTACGGGATAGGTACAAGATATTAACCTTGTTTCTGTTGGGGCTTGTTGTTATTAGCTCAATAAATCTAGTTTTAGCCTTAAGGAATGACCAAATCCAACGGGAATTGCTGCTTATCCAAACCCATAACCGCCAATTAGTTCAAGCCCGTTCGGGGGCACAAACAGTCAAACTTTTTCTAAAAGATTTAGAGATTCAACTTTTAACTTTAAGCCAGGTTCCAGATGTTGTTTTATTAGATGAACAAAAAACCAGAGAAAGGTTTGAAAATTTGATAGATCAAGCTGAAGACACACCGTTTATAGGTATAGGCAGTTTGGACAAGGATGGCAAAGCCAAAATTATTACTAATAGGGAAAGAATGTCTGTAGGGGAAGGGACTAATTTTTCAGAAAGAGAGTATTTTAAATGGGCTAAGGATCCTTTAAATAAAGGGAAGATATATATAACAAGCCCGTTTATATCTCAAGCCGGAATTAGTAAAGATAAAAATGTTTTAGCGCTTATAACGCCTGTTTATTATAATGATGAATTTAACGGTATTATTATATTTGCGGTTTTACTAAATGACTTTTCTGATAAATTTATTGAACCGCTGAGAATTTATCAAGCCGGACAGTCGGTTTTAATCCAACAGGATGGTTTAGTAATTGCCGGTGACGGTAAGTTATTAAATAAAAACATTTTTAATTATGTGCAAAACATCAATAAAAATATTTTTTCTGAGGATGAAGGAGCAATCAATTGGGTTTTCCAATATCCGGAAGATGGCGCCAAAGAGCAAATTGTAACATTCAAAAGGATTAATATAGATCACCAAAGCTGGACGTTATTTATTATAAACAATAAAGATATTATCAACTCTTATTTAGAACCATTGGTTGAAAAATATCCTGTATCTGCAAACAGTAACTCAAGCTTGCTCGTTATCATTTTTGGCACGTTGTTTACCGGGTTTTTCTTTATCCTCATTGCACATAGATCGCATAGCCAAGGGTTCAAATCAGGTATGCAGAGAGAGAGAGAGAGTAAATAAAGCTTTTAAGCAATCAAGTTAATACTGCCGTCCTCGCCGATGTTTTTTCCGCTGCTTCTTCCAAAAGGGCCTCTCATAAGTCTTTCAAAACTGAGGATTAGGAAGATTATACCTATCTGTACGGAGGGGATGCCAAAATAATAAGACCAAAACGGTAATTTAGCCAAAAGCAGAATAATACCCCCTATAAATAGGGTCATAGCAACTAACATGATCATTAGAAACCTGAATCCTAGCATAATTAGATAATATCAAAAAACTGCCAGTTAGTATATGCTATTTTGTACGGTTGTAGTTAAATATGTTAATATTTGCAGGGAATATTCAGAGTTTTGCGGATTTTACACATTTCTTGAGTAGGGGATATCAGTCTGCAGAAAATGCATTTTTTTAAACGGTCGTTGCATATTCCGTTTAAGATAGTTTTTTAAGTTTTTCATCCAGGGTCAAAAGCGGTAAGTTTTGTGACTTAGCAAGATACAAATAAGAAGCATCATAGACTGTTAAATTATGTTTCTCCCCAAGTAGTAAGGCTTCTTTTAAATCGACTTCTTTGAGGTCTATTTCATAGTCCAATAATTCTTCAACCCTTTCTTTAGCGTATTCCAATGTTAACCGCTTTCTCATTAAGGCTGTCCTTAACCCATTAACGGCCTCAAAATACATAAGTTGGGATGTAACAAAATTGATTAAACCACTCTGATATTGATTAAATAAATGATGTACCTCTTCCTGGTATTCATCGGGCATTAAAAAAGAGAGGACAAAAGAAGCATCTATAACAAGGTCCCTTTTAGTATTTGCGGCCATAATCAATGAGTTCTTTGTAATTAATTTTTCCTTTAAAAATAAGCCTTCTGTCTAAAGTTCTTTGGATAGCTTTGGATCGTTTCTCAAACTTAGCTTCATCTAAATATTGTTTTTTAACAGCTTTTCTTACCAGCTCACCGATAGAAAGATTTTTTTCATTAGCTAATTTTTCCAGTATATTCCAAAGCTCTTTATCAAATAATATCTGTGCCCTTTTGTTTAACATACACATACACATTAGCATACACATCATTTAATGTCAACTACAGCGGAGCGTGCACAATTTTTTTAACTGGTGTATTATTTGCAGGAGATGTTCAGAGTTTTGCGGGTTTTACACAATTTCTTGAGTAGAGGGTACCAGCCTCTAAATAAGATAGAGTTGTCATCAGCTGCCCTGAAGGGTAACTATAGATATCTACGCAAACTAAATCCTAATATATCAATTGCGCCGGTACTAAAAAGTAATGCTTATGGTCATGGTTTGAGTCAGATTGCTAGTGTTTTGGATGCCTTAAACCCGCCATTTTTTTGTGTTGACAGTATTTTTGAAGCTTACCAGCTTGACAAGCTTAAACTGAAAACTCCGGTTCTGATCATGGGATATGTTGACCCGCAAAATTTAAAAACCAGAAAACTGCCGTTTGCTTATGCAGTCTGGGATCTGAATCAGGTTGAGGCTATCAACAGATACCAAACAGGCGCCGGGGTGCATATTTTTGTTGACACCGGGATGAACAGAGAGGGTGTAGATTTAGATGAGCTAGAAGGGTTTTTAAGGGAGGTTAAGGAAATTAAGGGGATTGTGGTGGAAGGGCTGATGAGCCATCTTGCTCAATCAGCCAAATTTGACCTCAAACCTAGGGAACAGCTGCAAAATTACCAAAAAGCCCTAAAAATCTGCCAAAAATTGGGTATTAAGCCAAAATGGAGGCATCTGGCTGCTTCAGGCGGACTGATGAACGGATTTACCAAAGGCACAAATATGGCCAGGGTGGGCAGGGCAATTTATGGAATTGAACTGAATGATACGCTGCACTTAAGAGGTGTGTTGAGCTTAAAAACTCAAATAGTCCAGATTAAAGAGCTTAAAAAAGGTTCTAAAATAGGTTACGAGGGAACTTACATAGCTTCAAAAGATATTACTATAGCGGTTCTCCCGATAGGTTACAACGATGGGGTGGACAGACGGTTGTCCAACAGCGGGGTTGTTTTGGCGGACAATGTGCAATGCCCAATCTTAGGCAGGATCAGTATGAATATCACTACCATTGATATAACCCAAGTTTCTAACCCATTTTTGGGCCAGGAAGTAATCATTTACTGCGATGATAGGTCAAAGCCTAATTCTATTGAGGAGAGCGCAAAAATCTGCGCAACACTGCCTCATGACATTTTAGTCCACCTTGCCTCTTCTACGAGAAGAACAATAATATAATTCTCAATTTACAATTTTTAATTTTTAAACATTAATTCATTTAGATTTCAATTCAAATTTCGAATTTAAAATTTCAAATTATTCCTTATTTCCTCAACCCATCATCTTTCCACTGGTAAAAGTTTTTCTCACTGTCGCAGCCTCCATAATCCGTGCTGGTGCAATTTTGGTCAATCTTGGTACTGCCGGTTTTGCCGGCAGGGGACGCGGACCCTTGGGGGGTTTTCAACCCTCTTAAAGTTAATATTGCTGTGAGCAGTAAAAGCGCCAGCAGGACAATACCTATAACCATCTTCATTGTGTACTCACCCCCAAAAGTTGTCTGGCCTGTGCAGCCTGGTTTTTACTGGGCCAATCAGCAGCAGACGGGTTCAAGGAGAAGTTTTCTTTAGTTAAAACCAGTGTTTGGCCGTCGCCTGATAAAACCCTCCAGGTTAGATCCAGGCTGCCCGGTTTATTGTTTGCTCCGCCGCACAGGAATAGGCGTCTTTCGTCGGTTCCGTCGCCGGTATTGGCATGGGCATAGATATGCGGATCCAGTCCTAAATCCGCTTTGACACAGGTGTTTGGGGCGCCCCTTAAGATCCCCTCATAAAATGCTAAATTGGTGGCTACTTTAGTTTCATAGTAACTGGTTGTGGCAACAGAGGTATTACAGGTTAGGGATGTTCCCTCCTTTAAAACCATACATCTATTGCCTGCGTCAAAACCAAAGCACCAGCGCCCGTCGTCCTGGTTTGATATATTTGAATTGGCCGGGTTGGGCAGCGGGCATGCGGATTTATCAGCGCAGCTTTTGCTGCAATCCGCCACCCACTGGTTGCCTTCGGGCGGGGTAACCGGGTTGTCCCGGCAGGGATTGGCGCCGCCAGTTATCCCTGTGCCGCCAGGCTCTGTTGTTCCGGTCCCCGGAGTAGCGCCTTCTCCTGATGAGCCCTGAGACAAAGCTTTGCATTCAGTTTGGTTTGCAGCAGGAGTTTCGACGACTGTACAGCAAAAATCTTCAGGGTCAGTGTATGGGCCTTTATCCGCGTATTGGTAGATTTTTCTGTAACAAACATTATCAGTATGGGTATAGCCGTTATTATCAACAGGAAAACCGCTGTCAGCCTGAGATTTGGAACAGTAAACCCAATCAGGATTAACATCCTTGCAGCGGCCCGGTGTGGTATCTCCGCTGTTTGAGATTGGATTACAAGCACTGCAGGCAGGTTCAACTGCCGGGTTATACCCGCACTGGTTTTCCCCTGCTCCGTTGGGGTTTGTTCCGGTGCAGCTTTGCTGCCCAGCTGAAAGGTCATTACCTCCGTTGGGATCACAGAATTGGTCGTAGGTACAAGTGCCTTCATCAGCTTTGGGTAAAAGGTTTGTTTTTTGGCTTACTAAATATGTGCCTACTGCAATGCCTGCCAAAAGCAGGATCATGACTACGATTTGTGTAATGCCCGCTTCGCCCGCGAAACGAGGCGAGCCTGATTGGTTTTTTAGTTTTGACATTTCAGATTTGCGCTTTGACATTTACTTACATGCGTTCACGCTTGATGCGCTGGCGCTAGCCCTCCCTTGTGCAATAGCTATCAACCTATTTACTAATGGGTCATTAATCTTTTGGGCAAGCAGGTTCAAGCTGGCGCCAAGGTCATTTAATTCTGTCAGCCTTTTTGAAGCTTCAGCTTTAAGGTTGGCAATAGTTTTATCTGAGTCAGGACCCAGCAGTATCCCGAAAAAGGGGATGTCCCGTACATTAAAAGTGTTGCCTTCATCTGGCCCGGGGCAGGCCGTGGATTTACCCAAAATATTGTTATTGTATGAGGTCTTTGTACATATTGGGACATAGCCGCAGTTGACATTAAAACCTGCAGGCTTGGTTTTATCCAACTGCGCCCCCTGGAAGCACTGGTTAGGCGCCTGGGAATAGATACAGGCAGTTCTTTGCTGGCATTCTGCGGGGTCAGGGACTGATGGTTGGGTTGTGCCTCCGCTTGAGCCAGCGCCCCCGCCCGGGCTGCCAGGCCTTGTAGTCCCAGTTGTGGACGAGGTGCCTGGTACAGACTTACAATTAGTGTCTCCAGAACCACAAGTTAATCCTCTCGCTTTGCAGTTATCTTCTACATCAAAAGTATTGGCATCAACAATTTGTTCATTCACACATATCCTTGGAGCAGGTGCTACACATATACCATTTAAACAATCTTTACCTAATTTTACACAATCTTTTATAATATCAAATGTTCTTGGGTTAACTACTTTACCATCTATGCACTGATCACCGTACATAAAATCAGAAGTTTGTCCAGATTTATCTATGCAAAAGTATTTTCCAGGACCATCTGCCTCGCAAAGCTTGCCTGATAAAGAACATGAACGTTGTTGTTCGGGAGGACACCCTACACAGGAAGTTGAGCCATTTTGCTCTTCGCAATATTTTAAGCTGGTGCAAGTCTCTATAATATCAAAAGTTTTAGTATCAACTCTTTTGTGATTTTGACAAAAACTAGCCGGAAGTTGTTGTTGTGCAGCAGGGCATACTTCAGGATCCCAATAACAATACCATTGGTTTGGCACATCCCATGTAGAGCATTCCTCAAAATTATCTTTTTTATTGTCAGGATTATTTGCGTCATCACAATGAGACAAAGCTATCCGCCTTCCGGCAGTACAAGATTCGTCTTGAAAACCTAAAGCTGATCTTTCACATTTGAAATATTGCCTGTTCTGTGCTTTAGGCAGTAAATTTGTCCTTTGCTGGACTAAATATGTGCCTATGGCTATTCCTGCCAGCAGCAAAACCAGTACTAAAACCTGGGCTATTCCCGATTGAGAGCCAATAGTCTCAAGAGTCAAGAGTCCAGAGTCCAGATTTTTTTCTTTGCTGCCGGACTCTTGCAGCTTGTCACTGATAATGGGCATGTAATTTAACAATAGAGGTTGGGAAAGGGTATGTCAAGGTATTATAACATCACCTTCCAGGTGAGTGCTGAGAGAGTTTGATATATTCAAATTTTTTAACAAAATATTGCAAAAATAAATATATCAGACTATATTAATTAGCTTTGGTGGAGTGATCCTTCAGCCATTTGGAGATTGGCTCAACAGACCATTTATCATTATGTGCTTCCATGGTAAACCGGACAGCTTCTTCGCGTTCAAATTGTACATACCATCCATTGTAATCCAAAAATAACACTTCGCTAAACAGGGAAGTACGTTTATTCCCATCTAAAAACGGGTGATTATTTATTATTGAATGGAAAAGCGCTGCAGCTTTATCAAAAATTGATTTATACGCATCTTCAAAAAAGACTGATATTTGCGGCCTGCCTACAGCAACCTTGAGTAAATGCAGGTCTCTCACGCCTGCAAGGCCTCCGTATTTGGATACCATCTCCTCATTAACGGCGATTATTTCAGCCTCGGAGAGATACTTAACATGGCCTACAGTTTTGCCAGGTCTTGCCATACTTGAGTATATTTTGTAGAGATTTTTTTAATTAATCTTGCTACCTCAGGATCAATTTCTGTGGAGGGTTTAAGAGTCTTTTCCGGCACAAGAGTGAGGCCTGAACTTGATTTTTTCCACTCTACCGGGGAGCCTGGCCTGATATTGAGCTGATGTGCGTAAACCTTAGGTATTGTAACTGCTATTGAGTTACCATTTTTAAATACTTTTCCCATGTTTCATATTGTACTGACAATGTACTGACATGTCAAGTTCTATTGCGGTAACTATTCAGTTTTTGCCAACACTTCACCTGGAAGGAGTCCATACGGCCACCTTCCAGGTGGGCTCTGACTCCTGGAAGTGGTATTACCACTTGACTCCGTAAACAAGATTTGGTATATTACCATCCAGTAATGTTAACTTTGAGAAACAACGCCAATTATTAGCCTCCTGTGCTTGGGGTCTTGCCCAACCAGGCAGGGTACTCAAGCGTTGCATCCCTCACTTTTTAAATAGTTATTGGTTATTAGTTCATGTTTCATGGTAAATGGGCATAATTTGTTCGATCTATGGACGGTGAACCAAAGCTAACGTAAGTAAGCTGCCGTGAACTAATTTGGGCCGTTAGTTCAGCAGGTAGAACACCTCATTTGCAATGAGGAGGTAGGGAGTTCGAGCCTCCCACGGTCCACACTTCGACGCGCTTCGCTTGCTCAGTGCAAGCAGAAGTAAGGAGAAGCGCCTTGAGCGCAGTCCGAAGGGCTACCTTGTATTTAGGTAGGAATTTCTAAAAATTTGGAAGTTGCTACTTAGGTACAATCAAAGTCCTAGGGTTTGTACTTTGAAATGTGAATACGATTGTAACCGCCGTAGCTTTACGCGAAGGCGGTTAATGAAGGTCGCCGTTGTTTAGAACTATGGCGACCGAAGAAGGCCAAATTAAAAAATACTCAACATTAAGGCATACGGTGGATGCCTTGGTTGGAAGCACCGATGAAGGACGTACTAGGCTGCGATAAGCTGCGGTAAGCTGCCAAGAAGCTTTGACCCGCAGATTTCCGAATGGAGTAATCCACTTGTGCATGGCACAAGAATCTTAAATCGTAAATCTTAAAACGCAAAACTACATCTAAAATCTAAAAACTGTAAAAAGTTTAAAAAGATTTGAATTTTGACTTGTAGTTTTGACATTTGAATTTTGACATTTGAGTTTCTTGCGCTGTGCATGAGTAACTCACGTTGAATATATAGACGCGAGTAGGGTACGCGTTGAACTGAAACATCTAAGTAAGCGCAGGAAAAGAGAACAAAAGTTATTCCCCAAGTAGCGGCGAGCGAACAGGGAAAAGCCTAAACTCGTGCTTCGCACGAGGAAATTCGAAATACGAATATCGAAGCTCGAAACAAATTTAAATGACAGAAATTCTGATGTTTTAGACATTTGAAAATTTGAATTTTGAACATTGTTTCGGATTTCGGATTTAGATATTCGGATTTTCTCACGCGGAGCGTGAGGGTTGTGGGACCAGCATACGTGATCCGGTAAGGGTAGAAGAAGCCGCTGGAAAGCGGCGCCAAAGAGGGTGAAAGCCCTGTATTCGAAACTTAAACCGGCGCAGCTTGATTCCCGAGTAACTTGGGACACGTGTAATCCTGAGTGAATCCAGGTCGACCATTGACCTAAGGCTAAATATGCTTCCAGACCGATAGTGAACTAGTACCGTGAGGGAAAGGTGAAAAGAAGGGCGGAACGCCCAGTGAAATAGTCCCTGAAACCGTATGTTGACAAGCCGTGAAACTTGTGCATGGCACAGGAATCTTAAATCGTAGATCTTAAATCGCAAATCTGCAACGCAAATCTAAAAACTGAAAAAAGTTTAAAAGATTTAAATTTTGACTTGTAGTTTTGACATTTGAATTTTGACATTTGAGTTTCTTGCGCTGTGCGCAAGGATTGCGTGCCTATTGAAGAATGAACCGGTGAGTTATTCCAATCTGCAAGTCTAAGCGCCGTAAGGCGCAGAGGCGTAGTGAAAGCGAGCTCTAACTGAGCGTCCGCCAACCGGCGGAAGCAGATTGGTATAGACCCGAAACCGAGTGAGCTAACCATGCCCAGGGTGAAGCTTCGCCGAAAGGCGAGTGGAGGCCCGAACCCGTATCTGTAGAAATAGGTTGGGATGAGGTGTGGTTAGGGGTGATATGCCAAACGAACTCGGAGATAGCTGGTTCTCCCCGAAATATATTTAGGTATAGCCCTGTGGATTGTTTGTGGGGGTAGAGCTCTGGATGGTCCACCAAGCGCAAGTGAGGCGGACCAATCAAACTCCGAATACTTGTAAATGTAATGGGAGTCAGTCCGATCCGGCTAAGCGGAGCGGGCCTAAGGGAAACATCCCAGATCGACAGCTAAGGTCCCTAAATGAAACTTAAGTGTTAAAGGAAGTCATGATCCTTAGACAGCCAGGAAGTTGGCTTAGAAGCAGCCATCTTTTAAAGAAAGCGTAACAGCTCGCTGGTCTATTTATGGGTTATGGCGCCGACAACGAATCGGGGCTCAAAGTTTCTACCGAAGCTTCGGATTTACGCGCAAGCGTAAGTGGTAGGGGAGCGTCCCGCCAGCAGTGAATGTAAACTGTAAAGTTTGCTGGAGCGGGCGGGAGTGAGAATGCCGGTATGAGTAACGTATCCCGATGAGAAATCGGGACACCGAATGCCCAAGGTTTCCGATCCAATGTTAATCAGGGTCGGGTTAGTCGGTCCTAAGGAGAGGCGTATAGCGTATCCGATGGACAACAGGTTAAAAGTCCTGTACTTTTAGATATTCGTTTTAATTTAAGGGTGGACAGAATGGGAAAACTAGGCCAGGGTAGACGGTAGATGGTAGAGGATAGAAGGTAGAGATTTGATAATAGAAAATAGAGGGTAGAATAGAATCTATCTTCGAATTTCTATCTTCAAAATACTATTTTCCATCTTCCATCATCTATCGTCCAATCTTGGTTTAAATAACAAGCAAGTAATGATTGATAAATCCGTTGTTATGTTTATGCGAGTTATGAATACGTAAGTTAGCAATTTTCTGTTTTCAGGAAAAGACCCGTAAATAGAATATATAGAATCCGTACTACAAACCAACACAGGTGGGCGAGTTGAGTATACACAGGCGATCGAGAGAACTATCCTTAAGGAACTCGGCAACAAAAGCTGGACGTAAGTTAGCGAGATGTCCTTCCCGATAGCGCAAGCTTATCGGGGTACAACAAAAGACGCTGAGCGACTGTTTATCAAAAACACAGGTCCCTGCTAAATCGAAAGATGATGTATAGGGGCTGACACCTGCCCAGTGCCAGTAATTTAAAACTTCTTCTGACCTCCGATAGCGCAAGCTTATCGGAGTACGGCAGCAGTAACTATGATACCTTTAGGTTGTTGTAGTTGATAAACTTGGCTATATGCTGGAATATCTGAGAATCTTGAGCTAGTTGACATTTGGGTTTAATTCGGTAATATTAGAATTAATGCCTAATTTAACTAAAAAAGCTTCAAGTGCAGACAATCAGCAGGAAAGTTTTCAAGAAGAGTGGTTAAACAAAATTCCACAAAAACTAGGTTTCTATCTAACTGGATTTGTTGATGGAGAAGGCAGTTTTAATGTCTCTCTAAGACAAAAACCAGATTATGTCATTAAATGGCAAGCAGTATTAAGTTTTAATGTTTCCCAAAGAGATATTACAAATTTAGTAACGTTAAAAGAAATTCTAGGTTGTGGGATTATCAAAAAACGTTTTGATGGAGTCTATTCATTAGACATTACAAAACCATCAAATATTGTTTTAAGGGTAATACCATTTTTTAGAAGATTCCCCTTTAGGTCAAAGAAAGCTATTAAAAACTTTGCAATTTTTTGCAAAATAGCCGATTTGATGCATAAAGGAAATCATAAACATATTGAAGGCTTAAAAGAAATTGTTTCTATCAGAGAAACCTTAAATATAGGTGCTGGTAGGACTAGAAAATATACAGAAGCTGATGTGCTTAAATCTCTTCTTGAGAAATCCTCAGAGACTATACGCCAAGATCCGATATAAATATCGGGTATGATATAGTCCGACCTGCATGGCGACATGCAGATTCCGTATCCAATCGGAACTTGTAACAAACGTTAACTGTTCTATGGTAACTATCGTTGCCTTAGAAATGAAAAGTGTTTTAGAAATTCTGCTATATGCTGGAAAAACTCAGTATCCGACAGTAGTCCGACATAACGTCGGACTGACAATCTGATCGGTGGAGTAAATCAGCAGGGAAGAGTCCGATATTACATCGGACAACCCTCAGAGACTACACGCAGAACTCCGATAAATATCGGAGAAGATATAGTCCGATCTCTTTAGCGATAAAGAGGCTCTAGGTACTACTTACCTAGTAATAAAAAGATACGAGCGAAGTTCCTTGTCTGGTGAGTTCAGACCCGCACG
>JACPKP010000015.1 GCA_016186955.1 Candidatus Daviesbacteria bacterium
GATAAACTCCCTTCCGGGATCCCTTGCATATTATCTTTGGGAGAAATCAGGCATAAAATATACCGAACTTTTAGATAAACTGATAAATTATGCTTTGCAAAGGTTTGAAGAGCAAAAAAAGACCCAGTATATTTTTAACTCAGGCCTTCTTTCCCAAATGGCAAAAGGTGCAGGTTTAAAAAGATAATTGACAACCTGCCTGATTTTGTGCAATAACAATACCTTATGTCACCTGAAGCAAAAAGAAAATTTATCCCCTTGGATGAGGAAGTATTTAAACTGGTAGTTAGTAAAAACAGCAGGAGGATTGGTAAAACCATTCCTGAAATTGCACCCTTTTTCCACAGCTTCCACGAAGCTTTTACCGGTAACAGGTTGGTTTTGGAAGCAGGCGCTTACTCGGCCAAAGCAGAAGAAAACGAAAATGGGGAATTTTGGAGATTGGCTTTAATTTTAAAACTGAAGTCAGGACTTACAAAAAGGCAATTAAGGTCCCTTGAAAGGCTGGTGCCAAAAGAGATTCCCATAGATATCCCGATTGTTTACAAAACCATAGAAGAGTAAAATACGGATATGTTACAGGATAGAGAACAATATATCAGATGGTTGGAAGAAAGAGACAAATCTGATAGGTTATTGGTTGCTGCAACAGGAGGTATATTGGTTGGAGGTTGGGTGCCAGCATTGGGTTATGAACAGTTGATGCACTTGCTTGGCAGAGAACCACAGGGTATAGAGGGAATGGCAATTCTATTAGTAGGAGCATTAGCTGGGTCAACAATAGCTTTCATAAGGGAGCGAAGGAGACAAAAAAGAGAGTTGCAAAACCAGGTTAGAAATACTGGTCCGGCAGGTCGTTTTCAATAAGCGCTACTCCCCCGCCTCTTTTTGTAATTTTTCCCAAAAGCTGTATCCCATGCTGTAAATCTTGGGCTATGTGAGTTTTGTCTTTGGGGAATTTTGCATCTACAAGCCCCGCCAGCAGGTCTTTTTGGTTACACTCCCCCACTATGATTATTTCATCAGCCACCTTGGCGGCATTTATTATAAATTCCCGGTTAATTTTTTGGCTTTGGGAGCCCAATTCAATCAGCCCCGGGGTAATAATAATTTTTTGCTTGCCCGCCGAAGCCTTGGCGGAGGCGGGCTTTCCGGAGATGTCTTTTAATAATTTAAACGATATTTTCGAAGATTCAAAATTTGTATTGTAACTGTTATCAATAATAGTCAGCCCATTTTGATGTTTGATCTCCAGCCTGTGAGGCGTGGGCAGAAATTGTTTAGACCTTTCCTTGATCTCTGCGGGAGACAACCCCAATTCCAGCGCAGCCAGAGCTGCAGCTGAAAAGTTTTGCAGATGATGTTCCCCGGCAAGAGGTAAGTCAATTTGTAAGTTTGGCTTGCCGAAGAAAATAATCCTGCACCTGACCTTTTTGGCCATTTTTTTAATGGTCTCATTTTGCCAGTTTAAAATAGCCGTCCCATTTTTTGGCAGCCCCTCTGCCAGTTCAAATTTTGCCCTGGCGATATTTTCCAAGGAACCGAACCTTTCCAGATGCTGAGGTGCTATCCCGGTGATAATCCCTATCCCGGGTTTTAGCCAGGATACAACTTTTCTGATCTCCCCTTTCCGGTATGCCCCAACCTCAACTATTAATACCTGCGTGTTTTTTTTGACCAATTCCAGGATTGTTTGGGCAATCGACAAGGGGTTGTTATAGCTTTTCGGGGTTTTGACAACCCGGTATTTTTTCCAGAGCAGCGTGTAGAGCATATCTTTGGTGGAGGTTTTAGCAAAACTGCCGGTGATGGCGATGATCTTTAATTTTGGCATACCGGATAATTTCAGCCGGGCGGCTGCAATTTTTTGCTGTTTTGAATAATTTTCAAGCGGAAAAAGCAAAAGTTGCGAAAGCATTAAAAAAAATGGGGAAAGGAGCTGAAAATATAAGATAAATAAGACCAAAACAGGCAGGTCCAAACCCCTGAAAAACAAAATATTAAACCAGACTGCTAAAAAAACCATGAGCAGGTTGCTTAAAATAAGTAGTGATATTGATTTTTGGGTTAATATCAGGCGGTTTTTCCTCTGCAGGTTCCTTTTGAAAGGATATCTGATAAACCAGAATAAAAATTCACGGCTGTTGTATTCCAAAAGCTGGAATATATAGAGATGGTCTGGTAAGGGAAATAGTAACTTTAAATACCGCATCATTAAATTTTCAATTTTTAGTCTTGCCTGTCGGCAGACAGGTTTTCAATTTATAATGAATTTTCAATGTTTTAATTTTAAAAATTTAACAATTACAATTTGATTTAAAATTTCAAATTTGAAATTAAAAATTATTTATTGTTTACCAAATTGTTTCACCCAATAAATAAACATTGCCGGATTTTCCAGGTGCGGGAAATGCCCAACATCATCTATAATTTCCAGTCTGGCATTTGGGATCAGCTGGTACATTTTTTTACCGTTTTTGAGGGAAGCTTCCTGGGTTGGGTCTTTTTCACCCCAAATCAGTAAAGTATCAGTTTTGATTTTGGGCAGGTCTGGTGTCAGGTCTTCTTCAAGGATGTTTGTCAGTGTTTCTTTGAGCGGGTCGGCATTTATATAATCAGCCTCCAAACTTTTATAAAACCCATGGCGCAGTCTATTTTTCAGGTTTAAAAAGTTGGGTAAAAAACGCAAAATTTTAGCAAAGGGGTAAATAAAATACTTTAAGATGTCCCTTTTTGGTTTAATCCCTGCAGCATCCTCCAAAATAAGTTTTGATATCCCACCCCCCGGGTGGGATTTTTCAGAAGCTGCAAGTTTTATGGCAATGCGTCCCCCCAGTGAGTGGCCCAGCAAAACTAAATCCCTGATTTTGTTTTTTTTGATAAACTGTGCAATTATTTCTGCATAATCTGAAACAGTAAAAGCTTTCTTTGGGACATCACTCCTGCCGAATCCCGGCAAATCTAGGAGCCATACAGTAAAATCTTCCTTCAAAAGTTCCGCAGCCTTCCAAAAACTTGATACATCTCCTCCCCAACCATGGAGCATCACCAAATTCCTCCCCCTCCCTAACCTTTGGTAGTAAATATTCTGGCTGCCAATTTTTAGATACATTTCATATATAATACCAGCTTTAAATTTAAAGGATTATATCAGATATTTGGTGAAAGACTTAAGTTTTTTCTTCCCAGGATCCGAAACCTGGAATGGGTTCATTTGAGGAAATTACAATATTTTCCAGCGGGTACACATCAAACTCAAGCATTGGCGGTTCCTTTTCCCCGCACACCATTGAAATGCTTCCGTCAATGCCTTTTATAATGACCGCCCCCGGAAAGAGTAGACCCGACCCTAAAATTGGTTCGCTTTCTTTGGTTCTTCTTCTGATTTCAAAAAGAATTTCTTCAGCGCTACCGAAGTACCCGTAAGGTTTTGATGTTTCTTTACTCATTTTTTACTGTTTTCAATATAAACATCTACAAATCTCAACATAGTGTTTAATATAAATTCTTTAACATTGTCGGCTGTTTCGCAATAATCAGCGGTCCGTTCCCATAACCTTTTCTGATCAGCAGGAGGTGTGTTATTGCTGGCTTTTAGGATCTCCAGTCCTACCTTTGTTTTGTTTAAAAGGAACTGTAAATCTAAATCCGTTTCTGTTGTGTATCCTTTAATATGAATAACATCTGGACTTTCCGGTTGGGCTGTCAAATGAGTATATTCAGGTACAGACTTGCCGTTTATATTGATATGCTGTGAAACTAAAATTATATCAGTGTTGTAGGAGTTTCTGACCCGTCTTGAAACTGATATCAGCCTTTTTCCGCCATTTGTCAGGTCAACCCAAATGTGCACATCCTCTTCACGGTCCCGGAAAACTGTTATGTCAGGGTTTTCCTCCAGTAGTTTCTCGAAAGAGGTTGTTGCCCTTTTGTTTGGGTCATCCTGTTCGGCTTTTTTGGTTTTTAACCATTGTTCAACCAAATCACCCCATGAAGGTTCCTGTTCGTTTTGACTCATGCATGTAATTATACATTAAACCCAGTACAAATGTCAAACTATGGGTTAGATATCTAAAATTGCTTGCTTGGCATGGGTTTGGATAAAGCGTTTGCGGGGAGGGACTTCATCCCCCATCAGCATATTAAAAACCTCATCAGCCGCTGTTGCATCCTCAATATTTACCTGTTTTAGCACCCTAAATTCCGGGTTCATAGTGGTTTCCCAAAGTTGGTCCGGGTTCATCTCACCCAAGCCTTTATACCTTTGGAGATTGGGCCCGGT
This sequence comes from Candidatus Daviesbacteria bacterium, assembly GCA_016186955.1. Taxonomy (GTDB): domain Bacteria; phylum Patescibacteriota; class Microgenomatia; order Daviesbacterales; family UBA10151; genus JACPKP01. The sequence continues at coordinate 4,283 of JACPKP010000015.1, forward strand.
TGTTTTTTTGCCTGTTTCTTCTGTCACATCATCTTGTGTTGGCGTTTGGGGAATCTTGTATTTTTTTAAGATGCTGTCCTTTTCTTCATCAGAATAAGCATAATCTATCTCCTTGCCTTTTTGGATTTTATAAAGCGGCGGTTGGGCAATATAGACGTATCCTCTGGTGATCAGTTCCGGTAAATATCTGAAGAAAAAGGTTAAAAGCAGGGTTCTTATATGTGACCCGTCCACATCAGCGTCAGTCATTAAAATTATCCTGTGGTAGCGGAGCCGGTCATAGCTTACACCATCCCCAATACCTGTCCCGAGCGCTATCACCAGCGCTTTAATTTCTTCAAACTCTAAAATTTTATCAAGCCTGGCTCGTTCGGTATTTAAAATTTTTCCTTTAAGTGGCAGAATTGCCTGGGATTTTCTGTCCCTGCCCTGTTTAGCGCTTCCTCCTGCGCTGTCGCCTTCAACTATATATAGCTCAGATTGGGATGGGTCTTTTTCCTGGCAGTCTGCCAGTTTGCCCGGTAATGTCATCCCCTCAAGAGCGCCTTTTCTCAAAACTGCATCTTTGGCCGCCCTGGCTGCCATCCTGGCCCTGGCTGCCATCAGCACCTTTTCTATAATCCTTCTGCCTTCTGCAGGATTTTCTTCAAAATATGTATCCAAGCCCTCTTTGACAACCTGGGAAACAATTGGAGCAACCTCTGTGTTGCCCAGCTTATTTTTAGTTTGTGATTCATATTGCAGTTTCTCGGAATTCATCTTTATAGCAACCACCGCTGTTAAACCCTCAAGAGTGTCATCACCGGTTAAATTATCCTCTTTTTCTTTAAGGTACCCCTGTTTTCTGGCATAGTCATTGATAGCTCGGGTTAATGCTGTCTTAAAGCCGGTCAGGTGTGTTCCCCCGTCTTCCGTTGACTGGACATTGGCATAAGATTCCACATTTTGGGTGTAGGAGTCAGTATATTGGATGGCAATTTCCACATCCACCTCATCGATACTCCTGTGAATATAGATGGGGTTTTGGTTGACTACAGTCCTGTTTTTATTGATATGTTTGACTAATGCTGTAATGCCTGAATCAAAGTAAAAATGCTTCTCCTGGTTAGAGCTTTCATCATATAGATGGAATGCCAATCCTGCCACCAGGTATGCCCTATTTTTGACCTGTTTTAAAACCGTATCGAGCTTTGGTTCTATAACTGAGAGGATTTGGTTATCAGCTTTGAAAGTAGTCCTGACTCCTGATTTAGCATGCCAGGGAAAATAATAATTAAATGGCGCTTGTTCTTTTTCTTCTGCCACCGGCGCTTTGGGTTTTCCCCTGGTATATTCTTGGAAATAGGTTTTATTATTTCTCCTGGTTTCTACCCGCATGTATTCAGATAAGGCATTTACTGCAGAAGCCCCAACCCCGTGAAGCCCTCCTGAAACTTTATACGCTCCTTCCCCAAACTTCCCGCCTGCATGCAAAACCGTCATTGCCACCTCAAGCGCAGATTTTTTGACTTTGGGGTGCTGCTCCCAGGGAATTCCGAAACCGTCATCAGCTACAGTCACAAAGTTATCTTTTTGAAGGGTAATCCAAACGTTATTACACCTGCCTGCCATTGCCTCATCAACTGAGTTGTCAATAATCTCCTTGATCATGACCCAAAGGCCCCGTTCATCCGTTGAGCCGATATACATTCCCGGCCTTTTGCGTACAGGTTCCAGGCCCTCTAAAACTTGGATCTCTTTTGCTCCGTATTCACTAGGTTTTTTATCCATAATATTTTGTCATTAGATTCTTCGCTGTGCTCAGAATGACAATAACCAGTCTACCAGTTTCAGCAAATTTTTGCAAGTTGGTGTATAATATTTAGATTGTTATAACAGCCTAGGCGCCTAACGTTGTTGTTAACTTGTCATAGGCATTTTGAGCATTAAGTATTCTAAAGCAGCCCTGATATTGCCATTTGATTTTACCCATTCTTCTGCCTGAAGCAGATCTTTGCCAAACTCCAACATCCCACCCCCGGGGTGGGATTCCAATTGGTTTTGGAAAAATATGATTAATGCCTGTAAAAAATCTTCCCTATCTTTTTGTGTTTCAATATACTCAAACCTTTGCTCAACCGAGGATTTTATTAACTGTGTGATATCATCGGTGTATTTTGTGTCATCCTCGCGTAAGCGAGGATCATTTTTAAAATGGATTCCCGCCTGCCTGCCGGCAAGGCAGGCTTTCGCGGGAATGACAGTTGGAAGTATGACAACCTGGCATCTTGATAAGATTGTCGGCAAAAAAACGTCCTCAGAATCCGAGCAAAGTATCAAAATTGCATTTTCGGGAGGTTCCTCGAGGGTTTTTAAAAGGGAATTCTGTGCTTCGTCTGTTATTTTTTGGGCGCTTTCCAAAACCACAACCCTGTTTTTTGCAGAATATGGTTTAAAGTTTAAATGTTCCCTGATAATTTTTGACTGTTCAACACCCAGTTTTTCATTATCTTCAAACCATAAAACATCAGGATGGTTTTTTGCTACTCCAAAGCCCAATAAAATTTTTTCTGCCTCCCCCACCCTAGTTTCCAATAATGGTGAGATTAAAATTTTTGCTAGCATAACATTCAAAAGCAATTGTCTATCATTGACAGTGAATACTCAAATTAATATTATAAAGTTAGACCCATGCAACCAAACCAACAAAGTAACCTTGAAGATATCCTGATGGCTGAGGGTATATTAAAACCTGACCAGGTATCTTCTGTCAAGCTGGAAAGCATCAGCACAGGCCAGTCTACGGAAAAAATTATTCTGGACCATAACTTAGCTACATTAATACAAGTAGGTCAAGCTCACGCCCAGATGCTGGGTGTACCCTTTATGAAGGTAGAAGGTAAGGCTATCTCACCCGAGGTCTTAAACCTGATCCCCGAACCTGTTGCCAGGCGTTATAAGCTGATCCCTTTTGACAGGGACCAGGATACTATCTCGGTGGCAATGGCAGACCCCTTAGATTTGCAGGTTGTCCAGTTTATTGAAAAAAAATCCGGTAAAAGAATCAAACGTTTTCTGGCTTTACCAGATGACATCTTAAAAGCCATTGGTGACCAATACCAGCAAAATCTGACATCGCAGGTAGTGTCGGCGCTAAAAGAGGTTAGTGCAAATGTAGTTGAAGAAAAATCCTCTGCTTTAGACCAAAAAGAAGTTATCAGGGAGGCGCCGGTTTCCAATATTGTGACACAACTTTTAGAATATGCTGTCAAAACTAAATCCTCAGATATCCATATCGAACCGGAAGAGATACAGACCAGGGTGCGTTTCCGCATTGACGGAATTTTACATGAAAAAATCATCCTTCCCAAAAAAGTCCATGAAGCAGTGATTTCTAGGGTTAAGATATTATCAGGCCTAAAAATTGATGAACACAGACTGCCTCAAGATGGCCGTTTTACCTTCAGCTATCAGGATATTGAAATAGACCTTCGGGTTTCAACGCTCCCGACAGTGTTCGGGGAAAAAGTTGTTTTACGCCTTTTGCCAAAATCAACCCAGCCGCCTACGTTGCAGGAATTAGGCCTGAGGGCCAGCGCTTTAAAAAACCTGGATGTCCAGCTTTTAAGGACCCACGGCATAATTTTGATCTGTGGTCCGACAGGGTCTGGTAAAACTACCTCCCTTTATTCCATCCTTTCAAAATTATCAACAACAAGGGTGAATATTTTAACAATTGAAGATCCGGTTGAATACCATATAACCGGAGCCAACCAGGTTCAGATTAATCCGGCTATTGGTTTAACTTTTGCATCAGCGCTCCGTTCTTTCCTGCGCCAGGACCCGAATATTATCCTGGTGGGAGAGGTCCGCGATACCGAGACAGCCGAACTTGCAATACAGGCGGCATTGACCGGCCACCAGGTATTTTCAACCCTACATACTAATTCTGCATCAGGCGCCCTGCCCAGGCTGTTGGATATGGGGGCAGAACCTTTTTTGCTGGCTTCTGCTATTAATGCTGTTTGCGGCCAGAGAATCTTACGCAAACTTTGCGGAAATTGCCGCTACCCTTATGACCCCCCTCCGGAAGTACTCACCAATATTGTTGCAGTTTTGGGACCGCTTATCCCCAGAGGGCAAATCAAGCTATATAAAGGAAAAGGATGTAACCAATGCGGCAATTTGGGTTATGTTGGCAGGATTGGGATTTTTGAAGTGCTGGTTGTGACAGATAAAATCATGAGGTTAATACTGGAGCGTGCTTCTACAGCCCAGATCGAAAAAACGGCTGTCAGCGAGGGTATGATGACACTCAAAATAGACGGGTACTTGAAAGCAGTTGAAGGTGTTACTACACTGGAAGAAGTCCTGAGGGTAGCCCAAGACTAAAATGACCATACAACAACTTTTAGACCTGGCGATTACCAGGAATGCTTCAGACCTGCATCTTTTAGTAGGTGAAATTCCTAATTTAAGGATCAATGGTGATCTGGTGCCGGTTCAAGGTGTTGAAAAAATTACCGCTGCTGATATAGAAACATTAATTTTTCCTTTACTCGTAGAACACCAGAAAGGTGTATTAATACAAAACTGGGAACTTGATTTAGGCCTGGATTTTGAAAATAAAGCCAGGTTCAGGATTAACTTATACAAACAAAGGGGTAATCTGGCGGCAGCCTTCAGGTTGATTCCCAGGCAGATCAGAGGTTTGCAGGAAACAGGATTACCCCAAGTTGTCAATAAAATACCTGAACTCAAACAAGGGTTTATTCTGGTGACTGGTCCGACAGGCCATGGTAAATCCACTACCCTGGCTGCTTTCATCAACCAGATTAATCTGACAAGGCATGCGCATATTGTGACAGTTGAAGACCCGATTGAGTATGTTTATCCCAGGGGGAATTCGCTAATCTCTCAAAGAGAGCTCAATTCAGACACCAAATCCTGGTCGAATGCTTTAAAGTCTGCCTTAAGGGAAGACCCGGATGTTGTTTTAATCGGTGAGATGAGGGATTTGGAGACAATGGCCGCTGCAATGACTATAGCAGAAACAGGGCATTTAGTATTTGCCACCCTCCATACCAACTCAGCAGCCCAGACAGTAGACCGTATTATCGATGTTTTTCCGGTTAACCAGCAGCCCCAAATTAGGGTGCAGATGGCGGCAGTTTTAGAGGCCATTATCTCCCAGCGTTTAATCCCCACCATCTTCCCCGGCCGGGTTTTGGCGACAGAGCTATTATTCGGCAACCCCGCCGTGCGCTCCATAATTAGGGAAGGCAAAACGCACCTGATTGATAACCTGATCCAAACCTCAGCCGAGCTTGGTATGAGGAATATGGAGACATCACTGGTAACTTTAGTCAGGGAAGGTAAGATCAGCGCTGAGACTGCCCAAAAATATACCTACAGGCCCCAGCTTTTAAATAAAATGCTTGGAATTACAGGCGGATAAAAAATGGCTACCTTTACTTATGTTGCCCGTGATTTAGAAGGGCGTGACCATAAAGGCACTATTGAGACAGGGGATGAGCGCCAGGTTGCCCAAATTTTGGGCAGGGGTGGTTTGATTGTTATTTCAATCCGAAAGCAGGTAGAAGGCGGTAAGGGCCTGACATCTTTTTTTAATAAAGTATCATTTAATGATTTGGTTATAGCTACCAGGCAGCTTGCAACTATGATTGAAGCAGGGTTGGTGCTGTCTGAAGCGATAGATATTTTAGTAGAACAGCAACCCAATAAAACGTTCAAGGATATTTTAGGGGAAGTGTCAAGGGATATCAAAGGCGGGTTGGATCTGGCAACGGCTTTTAAAAAACATCCGGAAGTTTTCCCTCCGCTTTATTCCAGTTTAATCAAAGCAGGTGAAGAATCGGGGAAACTTGATATTGTCCTGACACAGATGGCGCTTAATCTGGAAAAAGACCGGGAATTCAGAAGCAGGATCAGAGGGGCGATGATTTATCCGATTATGGTTGTGGTAATGATGGGTGTAGTTGTCAGTATTATGATGTTTTTTGTCATACCCAGGCTGCTTTCACTCTTTACCCAGTCCAATATTGAACTCCCGCTGCCGACCAAAATTTTGATTGCCGTCTCGAATTTTTTTACAGGTTATTGGTGGCTGATGCTGATTTTTCTGGTGGTTGGGGTTATTACATTCAAAAGATGGATTGCCAAACCGGCAGGCCGGCTTTCTTTTGACAGCCTGATGTTAAAAACACCCATTGTAGGAAAAATAATCCAGGGCAATTCCCTGACTAATTTTACCCGTACTTTTGGGCTTTTGGCTTCGGCAGGCATCCCGCTTTTAAACGGGCTGGAGATTGTCAACGGTATTTTGGGAAATTCAGTCTACCAGAAAGCGCTGGCGGAGACCCAGCAGGGTGTGGAACGGGGATTGACTTTTTCTGCCCAACTTGAATCAACGGGTGTTTTTCCCAAAATTGTTTCACAGATGTTCCGTGTTGGGGAAGAGACGGGTAAGGTTGATAAAGTCTCTTTTAAAATGGCGGAATATTTTGAAGCGGAAACAGACCATCTTGTTAAAAACTTGACAGTGGTGATTGAACCTTTAGTTTTGGTGGTTTTGGGTATTGGGGTGGCATTTTTAGTATTTTCAATCATTCTGCCGATTTATCAATTGACCACATCAGTTACATAAAACTGGTACTTGACTATTGGCAATAGTTTATGTCTAAAATTAATATAAGAGAGTGAGGTGAAATATTTTGAAAAAAACTGCCCGGGGTTTTACGCTCGTTGAGCTTTTGATTGTAATTGCAATTATCGCAATTTTAGCTGTGGTAGCTTTTATCGTTATTAATCCTCTTGAACTAACCAGGAGGGCAAGGGATGCATCAAGGCTGTCTGATATTGCCAGTTTGCAACAGGCCATTACAGTGGCTGTGCAGGAAGCCACCAGCACTCCTAACCAAGTCCTTTGTGTAGGCGGAGGCAATGTTTGCCAGGGTAGAAGCAATGTAGACAGCAGGAATTCTAATGGCACTGGTTGGGTGAGAGTTGATTTGAGCTCTCAGCAAGCAGTTTCTGTCCCGACACTGCCTATTGATCCAAACGATGGCTTACAATTCCATTATACTTATTGTGCGGATACAGGGCTTACTGGGATTACTGCGGATTGGGTTATCTTTACAACATTGGAATCTACACAACAGTCAGGTAAGATGACAACAGACGGTGGGCCTGATGATACAAAGTTTGAAGCAGGCACCAAGCTAAGTTTAAGCGGAGTAGCGCCTTGTACGTACAACCCTTAATGTTGTTTAGTTCATTGGGCGCTCAGTCTTCCCGGCTGCAACCAGTTGTATTTTGGAGGATGGGCGCTTAATGGCTATGATAATATTATTTACAGTTGTAGGGTTTATACTGGGTACTGTGTTGGGAAGCTTAGTTAAAGCTTTGGCTGACAGGAGCTTGTCAGGAAAATCATTTTGGGGCAGGTCTGTCTGTACAAAATGCCAAACTACCCTGAAATGGTATGACCTTCTTCCCCTGTTCTCCTTTCTTCTACTTAAGGGCAAATGCCGTTACTGCAATAAAAAATTTAGCATAAATTATTTTTGGGTTGAAGTTTTGATGGGGGTTCTAATTGGGTTGTTATTTTTTATCTCCTTCCCCAATAAAGCAGTGTTAAGTGATACCTATAAATCAATAATTTATTTTTTTGACCTGATCTTTAAAACCCTTGTTATTACCACGCTTTTTATAATCACTTTGACAGACCTTAAAAAAACCCTAATCCCGGACAGGATAATTTTGCCCTCAATCCTGATCGGGTTGGTAGCCTTATTTAGTATTACCATATATAAAGTGGTTTACCTTTATTACGTATTGTCTCAAAGCGTAATAGGCAAGCTGCTTTTGCCCCCCAAAAACGATTATTTTTTTAGGCACGCTTTAATAACTGCAGAACCTCTCACAGGAGGGATAATTATGGCCGTTATCCTTGGTCTTTTTTTCTTTTCCCTGATTGTTATTACCAGAGGGCGCGGTATGGGTGGCGGGGATTTTAAACTGGGGATTTTCATGGGCCTGGTATTGGGGTTTCCAAACTCCCTTGTAGCCCTGCTTTTGGCATTCCTTTCCGGGGCTTTAGTTGGCATAACCCTGCTTTTGGCAGGCAGGAAAAAGTTAGGCCAGACCATCCCCTTTGGACCTTTCCTGGCTTTGGGTAGTGTGGTGGTAATTTTTTGGGGGGATAAAATATTAAACTGGTATCTTAGTCTAAAGATTTGAAGCTATATTGGGGTATTGACAAGA
>JACPKP010000002.1 GCA_016186955.1 Candidatus Daviesbacteria bacterium
AGTTTTACTGTCAGATAACCATGCCATCCACTGACCCCCCAACTTAGCATTTTGTGCTAAATATCCGCAAACAACATCACCTGAACTTATCCCTGCAAAATTCCCGTTTGTTGTATCTGAAGAAATAAATACCCTTTTGTAGTCGGCAATTATTGGTGCTGAGACTGCCTGAGAAGAGGGTTTTTGGAAAAGATTACTAAAAAGCTTGTTTTTAAAATCAGTCGTGTTAGTTATTAAAAGAAAGGCTATCAATCCAACTGCAGCAATGATCAGCGGTAGAAAATGTATTACCCCTGCTTCACCAAGTAAGTCTTTTTGGTTTTTGATTAATCCGGGCATTATATTTATAATAGCAAAAAAAAGCGTTTGTAAATAGGCCAAATCATGCCACACCTCCGATTAACCGGTAAGCCTTTTTATGTCTGTGAATTTATCAAAATCTTTATCAAAAGAATAAAGCTCAGATACTTTTTTCTTCCCCATTAAAGAAACCATGTATGCATCTTCAAAATCAATATTTTTAGAGACAAAAATTTTAAATACCCCTTTATAAATTGTTTTATTCTCAGTTAAGATATTTTCTTTTAGGATAACCTGCAACAGTTTTTGGCTAATTTCTACCCTTGGGAATTTATAAACCTTTAATAATACATAAACTAACTCAGCTATAATTACAGAAGGAATAAAAACCTTCTCACCTCCGTCAATTTTTTCAAAAATATCTTTAGCTTTAGGAGATAAAAGTGGGTCATCTATTAGAAGAAAACGCAACACTACATTGGCGTCTAAAAAAATCATTTATTAGCTTCTTTTGCCCAAGCTTGGTGAGCCATTTCCAACTCCCACTTAATAAGTTTTTGACCGCTCAGGTTTGGTTTAACTTTAGATCTTAAAGAACCATACAAGTACATTATAGAGGAGCGCTTGGCAGGTTTGATTTTAACCTCTTTTTTATGAGTAACCTGAAATTTGACTTGGTCGCCACGCTTTAAGTTTAACATTTTCCTGATTTTAACAGGTATAGTCACTTGTCCTTTTTGGGTAACAGTAGTTGCCAGATTTTGCATAGTAATACCTATTTTAACGTATTACTTTTAAAATTGCAAATTAAAGATTCTTTTTATTTACTTTTGAGGCTATGTAACTTGACAGCGCAGGGGCTGATTTTTGGGCAATTTTTTCAATTTCCGGCGAATTAAAATCATCAAGAAAAACCCGTTTATCAAGGTCTATTCTGACACCCATTGGAGATTCAACTCCAGAGTGTGCATATCTTACAAGGGCCAGAAAATATCTGTATCTTCCTTTTGGTAACTCTGCCCTTAAAAACTGCAAATCATCTTCGGGTGGAAACTGGCCAGCCAAATCAATTATGATTATGTCTTTTCTGGGTTTTTGTTTAGAAGTTTCTTTGCCCATCTACTAAATTGTATAACACAACTAGGGGTGGTTGGCAACGTTTTGGTTGTGCTCATCTAAAGTTTTTGCATAATATGAATTACCTTTTGAGTCATGGTAATAATATAAATAAGGGGTTGCGGGGTCTGCTTCTGAGACAGCTTTCAGGGAAGACAGCGACGGGTTGCAAATAGGTTTTGGCGGTAAACCCCTATAAAGATAAGTGTTATAAGGAGAGTCTACTTTTTTATCCCCGGCAGTTATATGCCTTTTCCACCAGCTTTTTTCATCTTTCTGGTAACCCAATGCGTATTGGAGCGTTGCATCAGCATTAAGCCCCATTCCAATATTTAACCTTTTTAATAATATGCTTGCCACCATCCTCCGCACTTCATCACTTCTGGCCTCCCGCTCCACAATAGATGCCAATATTACCCCCTCATCAGCAGTAAGCCCTAAAGCATTTATTTTCCGGACTAAATCAGTATTATATTTTTTGTCAAAATTTGCCCTCATGGTTTGGGCAATGGTTTCTGCAGTCGCATCAGGGTTAAACAGGTAGGTGTCGGGAAACATATACCCTTCTTTTGCCATTGCAATAAATTTCGAATTTCGAATTTCGAATTTCGAATTTAATGCTTCTGCCACCTCCTCCACTCTCCATCCTTCAATTAAAGTTACCCATCTGTCTATTGACCCTGAAGTCAGGTTTTTAATAATCTCATCTGTAGACATTGAAGTTGAAAGTTTATAATCACCTGCAGCAATCTCCCCATCTTTCCCCGATTGTTTTAGTTCAAATTTAAAAATCCATTCAGACCTGATAAAATTTTCTTCCTTGAGTCTTTGGATAATATTTGCAACCGATTCCCCTCTTTTTACAACGAAAGCAACAGATTGTCCTTTTTCATCCGTAGGGGATTTTAAAAAATTCCAGTAACTTTTTGCTATAAAAAACGGGGCTGCCAGAATAATTATCCAGGCCAGTATTTTCTTCCAGCTATTATTTTTCATATTTGGAGAGCAGCTATATCTATTTGTCATTCTGAACAAAGTGAAGAATCTCTCGCGAATGCGAGTTACACAAAGTATCTGAAACCAATTCAGAGATCCTTCGGGCTTTGCCCTCAGGATGACATGGTGAGGTTATCCAAGTAATCCTGCAATATGTATGCTGCCGCGTATGAATCCTCATCTCCCCTTTTATTTTTTGGAATTCCCAAATCAGCCATCATCTTTTGCGCTTTTTGGCTGCTTAAGGTTTCTTCCGATTCTATTACTTTAACATGTTTACTCAAAAGTTCAATAAAATTTTCAGTAATTTTTTTTGCCTCCCCGCTCTCAGGCATCCCTATAACCACCTCCTCAATCCCTTCATCATTAATAATTTTTATTACTTTTCCTAAAGCATCTTTTAAGCTGCTTATTTCCAAAATCATAAAAGGCTCTGCCATCTCCCCTTCAGAAATAGCTATACCAATCTTTTTTTTGCCATAATCAATACCTAAATACTTCATGATTTTAGCCTTGCCAAAACTATCAACCTTTTGGTATTAAAACCGGGCGGTACACAGGTCATTAAACTCAAATAACGGCCCATTTTATCAGGCGGCAAGATAACTGATGTATCTTTAGGGTCTACAATTTTCATCCCCTCTACAATATATTTAAATTTTTGGCCTACAGCTTCTACCAAAACCTCATCCCCTATTTTAATTTGATGTAAGTTGGCAAAATAGGCCTTCTTTTTACTCCCCGGGGTAAAAGATAAAGAAGAGTGCCCTGTGATAAAAACATTCCCCCTCTCGCCAGGCAAGTTTGTCCCTGGCAAATGCGCCAAGGTATACTCAAAATCATTACTGGCAACCTTAACTGTGATATCAGACAAACCGAGCTTTGGAACAGACAATTTAAACTCGGCATAAGGAACCATTATCTTGTTGCCTGCTATAAATGCAGGAAAATTGTCAATATTTTCCACAGAAACACCAAGTATATTACTGCCTATTAAATCCCCGCTTAAACTTACCGGGGCCGGGTCTGTTAAAATCTGGCTTTTATCGTATGCAGTGATCTCCCATATCTGGTAAGCCAAAAAAGGCAAAATCACCTGCATCAATACAAATACCCCCACACCAAGCAATAATAATGACAGTCCTTTTAAAAACATACCTTATTTCTATATTAACTCAATTTGAGATAAGTTCTGCAATGGGTTAAAATTAAATACGAAATCCGAATATCGAAATTCGAAATAAATTCAAAATATGAGCGGTAACCAATACTACGGCAATTTAGTCTGGACAAATCATGCCCTGGAAAGGTTGGGACATAGGGGTCTGTCCCAGGAACTGGCCTGGAAAGCATTCCAGCACCCTGATAAGACTTATGCGGGCAAAAACGGGTCGTCTGAATACCAAAAATGGTTTGGGAAATCCAAAATCACCATAATTGCCAAGCAAAATGATCAGTACCAGTGGGTGATTATCTCCTGTTGGATAGATCCGCCCCTGGAAGGCACCCAGGATTATTATAAAAAATTGCGGTATCAAAAATACCAAAAAAGCGGCTTTTGGGGCAAACTCTGGCTGGATTTTCTAAACGCCCTGGGGCTTTAGTCTTTTATTTGTTCAATATAACCTCTATTTGCATCTGGTTCTTGATCCATCAACTTTCTGAGATCATCCAACCGTTGTGCACGGAAAATCTTACCATTAACTGATCCTGCCCATTTCCCAGCTTTCCCATCTTGTAGAATAACCCCTTTTTGTTCAATAAAGAAATTGTAATTTTTTGTGTATTTTCCCGCATCTTTTTGAGAAATTACCCCATTATTAAGTAGTTTTTCAATTATTTCACTGAAAATAGGCTGTAACTCAGAGTATTTTTCGGGTGACATATATTTATATCAAATCACTATTTTTTGCCTTAACTTTAATTTTTTTTTGTTTCGAGCTTTCCTTTGGTTCCACCAGTTTTTTTACCTCCCGGGCTTCCTCCTGCAACCTATCCAGGACTTTTATACCCTCATCTTTCAACTCGTCAAACACCTTTTCCAGTTTTTTGCGGTTTTTCTTATCGGATAATGCGATTGTCCCTGCTGCAACAGCTGCCCCTACGGCAGCCCCCGCTAAACTTGCGACAAACGGATTTATACCTTTTTTATCTCCCATAGCTGGATTTTCTCTAATTATTGATCCTGCCCATTAGCATCTCTGTTTTTACTGTCACCCGATGGTTCCTTGATGAGAGTGAACTCTGCCGGAAACTGTAAAAGGGTATTCTCTTATTAAGTCTTGTACTCTCATATGGGAATAAATAGCATCCTGCACACGATCAGTATCTAGTAAACCTTGATCAAATACTTCCTGTTGTTCATCTGTTAAATCAAGTTCCTGCCCCTGCAACCAAACATTGTGTTCTAATGCGTCTGCCTGTTTTCTGGTGAATACCTCATGTGCAACCATCCGGTCAAGTATTAGTTCCAACCATGGTTCTAAAAACGCAGATAGATCAGGGTCTTTTATCACTTCTATAAACTTGCTCGTTACCCTCTCGCAATATTCAGATGATATATATGTTTCACCTTCTGCATTCATTTCTGTCACTTCATTTCAACTGCTATACTATCAACCAAAGTATCAGAAAACAAGTGGGCAAACTGCCGGCCTAAAACCTCACTTTGCTGTCACCTCTATTGTGATGTTTTGCGGCAGGAACGGCAGCCTTTGCAGCTGTTTGATAGGCAGTTTGGGGCTCAGTTCAATATTTGACCCAATCACATTTTCTATTGTTTTTATCCTCTCTGCAGCATCTTCAATCGTCCTGCCTGATAAATCTTTCTTAATTTTTTCAGTATCAATTTTAGGCGAAAGTTTAGCGCGGAATTTTGAAACGAATATTAATTTCCCGTCTTTTTTAACTTCTGAAACCTGAGCCTGGGTTTCAGTCTTTGACAGGTCAAGTTCATAGCCTTGAGGCACATTTGTCTCAACCAGTTTGGATACAATCATTTTTAAATCATCCTCTTTGTAGGCTGTCCCTTTATAGCGGACAGTCATATTAAGGGTAAATTCTTGAGCCTGGTCGTTAACCCCTTTGGAAAAAGTTGAATTGACGATATTTTCAGATAAAGCCTCCTCCAGAATTTTTAACCCTCCTGTCAGCTTGCCCTGCAGGTCTTCCTGGGCTTTCTTGCGCAGATCAGAGGTAAGGGAAGCTAACAGTTTTTTCTGGTCTTCAGTTGTAACAACAGTCACATCCTTGCTTATCCCACCCGAAAAAGCATTGTCTGATTTAGCGCTGTAAGACGAAGTTGGTTGGTCTTTAATGGCCAGTTCGGAGCCTGCCGGCAGATTACTATCAGGCCCGATTTTTACAGCTGTGACATTACCCGCCTGCTTGCCAAATGCGATACCTCCTTCAACAGCGGAAGATGAAGCAACACTAACTGATGAGTCCAAAGTAAATGCCAAACCATGGGCATCCGTCAAAATTGTACCCTGTGAGAATGTTTTGGGTGCAGATGTTTTGTTATAAATTAAAATATTACCTCTGGCAGGATCCCCGATCTGCTTTTTACCGGAAGCAGTCCCCTTCAAAGACCCTGTCACCGTAGTTTCAACCACCTTTCCCGGGATAGTTTTTTCTGCTTCATTAATCTGGCTAAGCCCAGGGTCAGCCACCACAGTTGATTCCTTTTCCAGCACCCGTAAATCAATGAAAACCGTCACTTTACTTTTTGGTAAAAAAAGGAAGGCTGCAACAATCAGCATAAGCGCCAAAACTGGAAAAATTATGGCATATTTGGTAAAAAATAACGGTAATTTTTTTGCCGGGAAAAAAGGTAAGGCCAAATATTTTTGAATTTTTTGGAAAATAGAAGATGGGTAAATATCAACCCTGTTTGCAGGTAAATAACGCTCCCTGCCTTCTCCGGGCAAATTAAACTCCGGCCTCCGTCCATCACCAAAAGACTCCTCATCTGAGATATCCCCCACCACAAAATTTAAATCCTGCACCGGGTTTGATTTTTTCGCTTCATGCCCTTTAAGTTGGATGTCAGTTGCATGAAATGACAGATGTGGATTAATCTCAGCAGCGCCGGCCAAACAGACCGACATTGAACCGGTTTCCGGTTCCAGTATCTCAATTTTCGGGAGGTGTAAAAAAGGCAACTGCGACATCCAAGGGAAAGATGAAAGCTCATCCTTGAATTTTTCAGCAGACCCGCCTGTCTGTCTGCCCTGTCTGCCATCAGGCAGGGCGTCAGGCAGTTCGTCAGATCCGGATAACTTTTGGCTGCCTGTTTGGATATTGTGGATCAAGATCTTAGAGGGAAGTACTTCAATATCTTCAAATGTTAAAAGGGCTTTTTCTATATCTTCAGGCAAATTGCCAGACCTTTTTTGTTCCTTTGTGGCAACAATTTTCCCGGCCTTGATAACACTCACTGTTAACGGATCTGCCACTTCTACCAAAACCGCCGTCAAGGGAATCCCGTGAAGTTTTTGCAGATAATGGGCAATTGCCTGTACAGTTGAAACATACGCCATAGGAGCCAAACCAAGGTCTTTAACCATCTGTTTTAATGTTTTAAGGCATTCGGGTTTTAGGCTGTCATCCACCAACCATGACTGCGGGACACCAAACAGGATTTTTTCAGGTTCAGGCTGAAAATCAGCCAAGGCTGTATCCAGGGCAAGATTAGCAGCCTGGGTTAACTTTTCACCGGAAGCATATTTTTCCGTACTTTCTGAAATAACCTGGAGCCTATTGCCTGCAATACCCCAAAGCATGGCTTCAACTCTTTCAGGACCGATATTTAAGGCGAAAAAATACTTATCTGTTGAGGGTTTTTTTGAAAAAGGCAGGAGGTTGGACAGGTTACTCAGTAAACTCATATAGAAAATCAGCCTGCTTAAAACAAGCCTCTGGGTTTATATTAACATACTCTGCAAAAATGGTATACTTCTTGCTGTGAAATCTTCTAAAGTTAGGCAAAAATATTTTGATTTTTTTACAAAAAAAGGGCACAAATTAACGCCTTCTTCCTCCATTATTCCGTCTGACCCCACCACCCTTTTTACATCCGCTGGCATGCAACCCATGATCCCCTATCTTTTGGGTGAGGCCCATCCCCAGGGCAAAAGGATAGTCAACTCCCAAAAGTGTTTCCGCTCCCAGGACATTATGGAGGTTGGAGACAACCGCCATACCACTTTTTTTGAGATGCTGGGCAACTGGTCTTTTGGGGACTATTTTAAAAAAGAGCAGCTGGGTTGGGTTTTTGAATTTTTAACAAAGGATTTAGGGCTTGATCCCAACAAGCTTTATGTGACTGCATTTGAGGGCAACGGGCAGATCCCCAAAGATAGGGAGACAGTAGAGATCTGGCAGGAGCTTTTTAAAACTGCAGGGATTGAGGCAAAATTAAATGAGAGAATTTTTCTCTACGGCGCTGCCAAAAACTGGTGGACCAGGGCGGATTCTCCGGAATCTATGCCTGAGGGTGAACCGGGCGGGCCTGACTCTGAAGTGTTTTATCTGTTTGACCAGATTACCCATGACCCAAAGTTTGGCAAAAAGTGCCATCCGAATTGTGATTGCGGCAGGTTTTTGGAAATTGCCAACTCGGTTTTTATGCAGTACCAGAAAAAAGATAAAGGTTTTATAGAACTTCCCCAAAAAAATGTTGATTTCGGCGGGGGTCTGGAGAGGTTGGTAGCAGCTTGTCAAAACCAACCTGATATTTTCAAAATAGACCTGTTTTGGCCTATTATTGAAAAGCTTAAAGAGGATCTCCGGGTTGAATATGGTGATGGTCAAAATTCCACAGCCTCACTGAGGGTTATTGCAGACCATATCAAAGCTGCCACATTTTTAATCAAGGATGGGGTTACACCTTCCAATAAGATGCAGGGGTATGTTTTAAGAAGGTTGCTCCGCCGCTGTGCTGTAAAAATCCATGCATTACCGCAAGGCCGTCCTGCACGAAGTGCGGACGGGAGTCTAAATGACTCCCGGGCCTGGGAGGCTAATGATATATTACCTAAACTGGTAGACCCTATCATTGATATATACCAAGAAACGGATTACTTCCAAACAGGGGATTGGGATCAGATCAGACAAACTATCGCAGAAGAACTAATTAAATTCAAGCAAACATTAAAAAGAGGTTTGAGACAAATTAAAAAGATTGACAAAGTCACGGGCAAAAATGCATTTGATCTTTACCAAAGTTATGGCTTTCCTTTTGAACTCATCGAGGAGCTGTTTTTAGAAAAAGGGCAAAAAGTAAGCAGGGAGGAGTTTGACAAAGAGTTTAAAAAACACCAAGAGTTATCCCATCAGGGTTCTTTTTTGTAAGGTTCTCTCATAATCACATGCCCTACAACTTTTAGTAAACTCATGCATTCTCCCAACCCTTCATCAGTCAAGAATTGTTTTAAAGGCCAATCCTGTACTCCCTGCCTCCCCATTCACCTAAATCAGCAAAACAATCCAATTTTGGTCTTTTTAGCGCTGGCTCAATATAGAACTTGCCAGAACCCCTATATAATTTATTGAAATATCTTGCGTAGGTATTTGGATAAATTTCTCCACGAGGAAATTTCTTCCAGATACCAAAATGAAAAACCCAAGTTTCGTTGTCTCTTTTGGGCGAAGGCACACTTTCTGTCCCCAATGCAAAAGCGCTGTCATATCTGTTATTTCTCAATACCATCCCCCAGTCTAATTTAAAAAGCCGCCAAAACTCTTGTAAGCTCCACGGGCTAGTCTTTTGCCGCCAAAACTCTGCAACAACCTTATCCCCATCCTCTTCCCTCCATTTGATTGCCCTTTCAAAAAGTTCTGTAAAAAACTCTTGTTCCCGCATATCTACATCGGATTATAACAATTAAATTACCAGAAACAAGAGGTCATATTTTCTTACGCCCTTTTGGGAGGAAGATTGTCAATAAATCTTTTATCATACCCAGGGAATTTTTAGCTAAAAATGCCAGTATCGAGGCAATAACTATTTTCGAAGGCAAATCCACCCTTCTGGCGACATACTCTGTTTCTTCCATAATCTTATCTGCTTTCTTCAGCCCCCGTTTGATGGTAAAAAAAATCGCTAAAAGGATTAAAGCAATTACTGCAAAAATTACAATCCATAAGGAAACAAGTATGACCAGTAGCGATTCTAAAATACCCATATTTTTATCATAACTTTTTCTTTTTCACTTTGCACTTTTCACTTTCTGACAAACACTGTCCTGTCAATTTTTGTCATCTGCCCAAATTTGCCTGTTGCAATAACAGATACTATATTCGCTGAAGATGAAAGCTTGATCTCTTCCTGAAAATGGCCCTCTTTGTCAACACCTATCTCCTGGTTGTTAACCAAAACCTTATTATCAGGGTCGGTATTGCCCGCAACCATCACTGCGGGGATCTCAACAGATTGGCCTTCTGTTGGGCTGGTAACTGCTAAGTTAGGTGAACCGACAAACTGCCTGTACTCCAACCAAAGATAGGTAAAAAAACCTAAAATAATTAAAGTCAAAGTAAGCCACACCACCCTGGATGGGGTGATACGGAACCTGTTTTCACTAATCGGCTTGGAAAAACTCTCCAGCACTACCGGAGGATGTTTTCTGCCCTCAAAATCCCGTCTGAAAACCGCCAGCAGTTTTGAAGCATCCAGACCAAGAAATTTGCCATAATTTTTAATAAACCCCTGTATAAAAGTTGCTGGAGGGAGCTTGGAGTAATCACTCTCCTCCAGGGCTTGTAATAGCTCTTTTCTGATCTTGGTGGTTTTCTCAACGTTTTCTAGGGTAAGCAGTTTATTTTCCCTGGTTTCTCTCAAAATCTGCCCAACAGTTCTCATTAAAATGAATTATACCAGTTTTCACTCCTGCTCCAACACTTAAGTCTTAACTTATACAAAATATTGCAATACCTATTTTTATAGGGTATAATCCTTTTTTGCAAATATGGACAAAGAGAAAAACACATCGTGGCATAAAATCTTCTTTTATGAATCCGAGCTGAAAAAGTCTTGGGGCATCAAACACTATATTCAGGATTTCAAAATACCTATCTTTGATAGCTACAAACAAGCAGTCAAACTGCCAGTTGTTGACGCAGAACAACCCAATGAAAACATCCCGGAACCAAACGAAGAAATCATCAACAGAAGAAAAGAGATTACAAGGAAGATATCTGAGCAGCAGGAGATAGCCAGACAGGCAATATTTATAGCCAGATCAAAAGGTATGCTTGATGAAGAATATACAAAACATAAAGAAGCCTTAATCAAAATTGCCCTTGAGGACCAGTTCCCAAGGATAAGAAGAGAAGCAGCGGTACAATTGACGTTTCTTGCTAATTCCGAGTCTGATGGAGAACTCGTCAGGCATATGGCTACTTTAACCCGCAGAATTATCCGCCAAAAAGGGCAAATAGCTAAACTTAGCACTGAACAGTCTTTGGCTGTCAGAACCAGCTGTTCTTTAAGTGATTCTTACGCCCAAAGGTCTGCAGTCCAGCTGGCAACCGCAGAGGTTTTAGATCCCAGGATCAGAAAACTGGTCTTAACAAGACTGCTGAAAGCAGGTATTTTTGACGGTTACAGTGGTGTGTCAAAGTTTATCAGTAATCACATTTTTAGAGACAGCAGAGATATCCAATGGGACAGGCTAAAACCCTTCACAACTTTATACTCCCACCCAAGCAAAGGGCTCCGCGTTTCAGCCCTTAGATCAATCGAAAAGAAAATGGAAAATACCGGTCTTTGGCTGGCAGATGGTATCACCAGCTACCGGGATAAAACACCAAATATCCCTGAGGAAGCATTTTTACAAATACTCATCGCTTCCGAAGAAAGCGACCTACCAATCAAAAGGTTTGACTTATTATTTCAACTGGCAAATAAAAACCGGGCTATTTTAGAAGAATTAACCCTCCTTATTACATCTTTCCTGGAAGAAAAAGGTATCCGGGAAAATAATTTTTACGGCTATTCCTGGGTTTTGCGCGCACTTTTGCATAATAACCCAAAACCAGAATCATTACCTCTCCTGCTTAGCTGCCTTAAGAGATCGCTTTTTCTGTTAAAACAAACGCATGACAACCGGGATGACTGTCTTAAATTCTTAATTTCTCTATATGACCCGTCAGGGAAAAAATCTATTACAGCACGGAGAAATTACTACGGTATTGAGTGGCCATTACCAAGGGATACAAAACCACCTGCTCTTAAGATAATTAATCAAACTTTAGACAAGCATATACTTGAGCTTGTACAAAAAATTCTGCCTAAAAAGGGTTTAAAACCTGAAAACATTGTGCAGATTAGTTCTGTTTGGGGTGGCATGGAACCTTTTTTGATCTATGTATCTAAACTAAAAAGCTGCAACTCAACATTCTACCAAGACATCATAAGCCTTATGGGTAAAGTCATAGCCCATACAGATCCTCCTACTTTCAAGGCATGGAAAAAGTGGCGTTATAACCTAAAGAATAAAAAAGTCAAAGAACAGGTTGGGTTTTTGGAAAGTGAAAGTCTAGACGCATATGCAAATGATTATATGCTGAATGCTTCAGACATACTAAACAACAATTTACCTGAATTGATAACTAAAACCAAGGTTATTTTTGAGCAGTTTTTATCCTGCCCTGAAAAGTTTGTGCCAGAATCTGTTTCAAGTCAACTGGCATGTTTTCTGGCAGAGTATCGACCTTCAGACAGTAACTTTGAGTACATGGCAAAAATTGAAATATCGCGGAAAGAAGAATTACTCGGGGTTTTTACTAAATATATTACCTTAAAAGGTGACCTTGAACTTGCAAAACGTGCTGAAAAAAGTATTCAGGAGCTAAATGCATCGGCAGCCCAAAAAAGGGTGGCTATGGGAAAAGCCGGATTCTCTCACCTTAAAACAACCGGACAGATCCATGCTGAGATTGAAAGAATTAGGAAACGGTTGGGCGCTGAAAATGAAATTAAGGTGAAAAACCTTGCTGCAAACGGTGTTATTAAAAAATATGTACAAGCCAAAAACCATCTGGAGTATTTAAATTCCAAAAACATTCAACCATCAAGCGAAGATTTAGCTAATCTTTCATTGCTTCAAAACCAACTTATTAACACCCTGGGTAACGGGTTTGAAAATCTGCTGAGGGATTATCAAAGCATAGCTTTCTTGACTGCCAACCTGCCAAAGGATATCGACCCTCAACTGGCAAGCTTCTTAGAGAGGTATGCATTAACAAAGCCTTCGCATCAAAAAAGGATTGGGGTTGTAGAAGTTTTGATCCGGGAAAAACTCAGGGAGTTAGTTGACGATTTAGAGTATTGCTATCAAAGAAGATTTATAAAACCCATACTGGATTCAGATGATAAAGAAGTCTACAAAACCATAAAAAATTTGAAGATACAAAAAGAGCTGTTTTCTTTGCTTGCTGCAAATCCTTCGACTTTATCTGTAGCACAGTTTACAGAAAAATTAGAGTTTGTTAAAAAACAGTTAAGTGAATTTAATGAGTTAGACGAAAAACTGGCATCTATTCAGGAAAGCCTGAGAAAAGAAAACCCCGGGCAAGATAACCACTTACTTTTTGTATTTACTGACAATCCACTGGTATGCCTCACTGTGGGAAAATATCCTGAGGGAGCTGTTTCATGCCAGAGCTACTGGCAGAGCAGTACAACTTTAGCAGCCTACCCAGCTGATGCAATGACCAAGCTATGCCTTTTGATCGACAAAAATAATCTGCCAGAAGATGTGGCCGAAAAACTGACCTGTGCAACAACCAATGAAGAAAAGTTAGAAATATTCAATAATAATACTTATGCTTTTTTAGAAGCAATGATCGCCAGAAGAGTCACTAAAATTGTCCGTGATGACCAAAGCCAGGAAGCCTGCATATTCCTTGAGCCGGTTTATACAAGCCATAATCAAACACTAATGACTAAACATTTGAACAAGTTTGCTTTAGGTTTTCTTAACCCTAAAACAGGTTTGAATTTGGTACGCGGCGGAGGAAATATGCAAGTTAAAGTCGCATCCAGCCGCAATCAATACCAATATGAGGATGGTGAAAAAGGTGGTCCCCAAAATGGGGGGATAGGTACTAAAGAAGGAGAATATACTATGCCTGCCCAATACTTACAAGCTATAGATTTTTGACTTTAATAAATTTTTGTGTTAAAACATAGCAGATTTACATGTCTAACAAGGAATTAAATCATAATTTCCAACTTGACCCGCTGCTTTGGGATCTGAACCTGCGCATCCCCGGCCCCACCCCCTGTCCTCCCCAGGTTTTAAAAGCGATGAGCCATCCGATGGTCAATCACAGAAGCGCTAATTATTTCATACCGCTGGCAAGAAGTATTTCACAGGATTTACAAATTTTTTTCAAAACAAAAAATGAGGTGATGGTGCCGACAAGTTCTGGCACCGGGGGAATGGAAGCTGCTGTTGTAAACCTTCTCTCCCCCGGAGACAAAGTTTTGGGTGTATCAATGGGCTATTTCGGCGACAGGCTTGCCAGGATAGCCAAAGCATTCGGTGCGGATGTCAGGTTGATGCAGGTTGAATGGGGCAAAGCAGCTGATCCTGATAGTATCAAAAAGGAGCTGAAAAAATACAGCTCAATCAAGGCAGTGCTTATCACCCATAATGAAACGTCAACAGGCGTGACAAACGACCTTAAGGCAGTTGCAAAAGTAGCCAAGGGGTTTGACAAACTGCTGATTGTAGATGCTGTTTCAAGCATCCCGGGAATAGATATGGAGATGGACAAATGGGGTATCGATTCTGTCTGTACTGCATCACAAAAAGGCTGGATGACACCCCCTGGTTTGGCTTTCGTTGCTTTAAGCAAAACAGGCTGGAAGGCATATAAAACTTCCAAGATGAGTAAGTATTATTTCAACTTAGGGCGGTTTATTGACTATGAAAACCCGGGCAATATACCCCAAACTCCTGCTGTCTCGCTGTATTTTGCCTTAAATGTTGCACTCAAGGTTTTAAAAAAAGAGGGACATGACAATCTCATTGCCCGGCACAAAAAACTTGCCAAAAAAGTCCGCGACGGGGCTAAAAACATGGGCCTTGAGCTGGTAGCTGATGAAGCTCACGCCTCAGACACCGTCACTGCCATCTATATCCCGGAAAAGATTGGTGCAGGACATGTGATCAGGGAATTGGAAAAAAGAAAAGTGGTGGTGGCAGGTGGTATGGGTGCACTGGCAGGGAAAATCATCCGGATCGGGCATATGGGTTATGTAAACGATAAAGAGATAGATGAAACCTTAAAAACCTTAGAGGAATCAATTAAGAATTTTAGCTAAATTCTTGAAGAACGTCGCCCGGTACGTCTGCCACTCAAACTCTTGTGTGATTCAAGTCTGTCACTTCTATGTTCTCCTAATATTCGGTAATAATTAGGGATTCCGGCATCTTGCAACTTTCCATGCATCTCTAAATCGTCATAAAATGGATATTCTTTAAAAAATAAGGTATAGACTGTATTCAAAACTGCATCTTTAAAAAGCATTCTTCCACTTATTAAATCTTTACGATTTGTTTCAACTCTTTTGTTTTGGCGTAAATCCTACCTTCTTTAGCCAATCTTTGATAATATAAACCATCATCCTTTTGTGATTCGCTGCCAAAACTCATGAGGCAATCATAAGACACGCGTCTATTAAAGTCAATAGACCCAATGTCAACTGTAACTAGTTAGTATTTCCCAGTAAACTGTCATCCTGAGCGTAGCGAAGGATATATATTTCATTATATTCTTCGGCTTTCAGCCTCAAAAGAGGACGCCTTTTGATCCTATAACGCTTTTGATCCTATAATCAACCAACCGCCCCTTCCCTGCTCATAGCTAGTAGCCTGTTTAACTCAACTGACTACTACCATAAAGAGTATGTGTCAACGTAACCCACCCCCCAGGTGTATTAGCTTGGCACCCTATCTTTTTTAACAATTTTAACCACTTGAAAGGTGGCGCTGCTGGAAAAAACTGAGTTAATACAAATTACTTACTGGAGATAACTGAATAGTTACTGTCAACTCTATAGATCTGATCTTAATTTATCGTGTAGTAGTACCAAGTTGTGAAGCATTTCCATCACCTTGACCATCAAAATACTCCTCTGCATTTCTGATTAATACATCCCTGGGTTTTGACCCTTCACCGTGACCAATAATACCAGCGCCTTCAAGCTCATCTATGATCCTGGCAGCCCTGGCGTATCCCACTTTAAGCCTTCTTTGCAAAAGCGAGGCTGAAGCACGGTCGTACTGACAGACAGTCCTTAAAGCTTCTTCAAACAACTCATCCTGCCCGTCCCCGCCTGTATTGGCTCCCATCCCCCGGCCAATTCTGCCAATCGGCATCTCTGTCACTTCAGCGGTATATTGGGGCGCCACACCCAACTCTTTCAAATATTTCACCAGGTTATTGGTCTCAGCATCTGTCACCAAAACACCCTGTATACGCATTGGTTTTGCAGCATCAGGCGGTAAAAACAGCATATCCCCTCTTCCTAAAAGCTTTTCTGCACCGGGCTGGTCAATAATAACCCTTGAGTCGATCATTGATGAAACATTGAATGCAATCCTGCAGGGAATATTGGCCTTCATCAAACCTGTTATAACATCCACCGAAGGCCGTTGTGTTGCCAATATTAGATGTATACCTGTTGCCCTGGCAAGCTGGGCTAAACGGGTAATTGCATCTTCAATTTCAACAGGGGCAAACATCATCAGGTCTGCCAACTCATCAATGAAGATGGCAATATAAGGCAGAACCTGAAACCCGCTCATTTCGTTGTACCCTGCAATATTCCGCACTCCAACAGACTGGAAAAGCTTATATCGCCTATCCATCTCCGCCATCGCCCATTTTAGGGCAGACAATATTTTTTCCGGTTCAACTATCACCGGCGCCAGCAGGTGCGGAATACCATTGTATTGTGTCAACTCCACCCGCTTGGGGTCAATCAAGATTAATTTCATCTCTGCAGGAGAGTTGCGGAACAGCAGGGCGGTAATCCACTGGTGGATCAAAATGGATTTTCCGGAGCCGGTTGTACCTGCTACTAAAACATGGGGCATCCTGTCAATATCAACCGTAACCGGATTTGAACCGGTGTCTTTCCCCAAAGTCACAGCCAGTTTTGACTTATTTTTCTTCATCTCTTCTGAAGCCAAAACAGACTTTAATGTCACTATCTCCAGGGTATGGTTGGGTACTTCAATCCCTACCAATGATTTACCGGGGATAGGGGCCTCAATCCTGACCGTCCCTGTCCTGGTCGCCAGAGACAAAGCAATATCATGCTGCAAATTGGCAATTTTGGCAATTTTGGTGCCAGATGCAATCTCAAGGGCGTATTGGGTGACGGCCGGTCCGCCGTTTACTTCAGCAACTCTTGCCTGGATCCCGAAAGAATCCAGGGTTTTTTCTATAATGGCTGCGTTTCTCTTAACATCACCCCTGTTGGCAGGAGCGCCGCCTTTATCGGATAACAAATTATACGGGGGGTATCTCCAAACCCGTGTTTGGCCTGCCATATTGGCAACCAAGGTGTCTGCCATAACATTCTCCTTTGGTGTTTTTTCAACCGGCTTATATTTTGACCTTTGGTCTTCAATTCCGGAAACCTTTAGCGCGCCTTTTACTTCAAACGTTTCCTTTCTTCTGATCACTCCAAAAATTTTTCCCATGAATTTTCCAAGCGCTGCCAGTGATGCAAAAACTTGAGTAATAAAGTGCAGCGCCTGGGTCAGGTTAGTATTGAGAAAAACAACAAACCCGACTAAAAAAATTCCCAGCAGAAAAACCAACGCACCCGGGGCAGTCAGCAGGTTTTTTAATTCCTCCCAAACTGTCTGGCCCAAAACCCCGCCGGCCTGAATGCTAAAAATAGCAAAGACCCCCATTAAAGATACCATCATGGTGACAAGCCCCAATAAAACATTTGTTTGTGCAAACTGCCACCTGACTCTTTGCAGCACCAGCGAGCAAAGCAGGAAAACTACCGGGGCAAGGAATGCCATCAACCCTAAATTGGATATCAAAAATTCCCGCCAAAACGACAGGGCAGAAGCACGGGTTATAAAGGATACTGCTGAAAGGCCTGCCAGGACCAGGGAGATTATTGAGCCAACAGCCACAACTGTTTTTTGGCGGAGTTTGAGTTTGGGTATCGAGTAGATAGATCTTCGTCTAGGCATTTTAAAAAATTCGAAATACGAAATACGAAACAAATTCAAATATTTAATTTGCAAATAAATTAAAATTTTTGAATTTAGAATTTAATCATAGTTTCGAGTTTCGATATTCAAATTTCGTAATTATATACTAATTATACCATACCCACTATGGGCTTAAACCTCCACCACTGTCGTTAAAATAAGCGGGCTTCTTTTGGTTTCCCCATAGAAAAACTTTTCCAGCTGCTCCTCAATCTGATGCCTGGTATAACGCCAGTCGATGGGAGCTTCACCCCTGCCTTTAAGACAGTTCCTGGCAATGCTTTTAGCCTTTTCAATCAACTCCTCTGATTCCTGTTCAAATACAAAACCTCTAGTTATAATATCCGGTTCGCCAGCCACCTGACCGCTTTGCTGCTCAACCGGCACTATGACCACAACCACCCCTTCTTCACTCATCACCTGCCTGTCGCGCAATACAATACTGCCCACATCCCCCACCCCTAAACCGTCAACATAAACATTGGATACCGGAATAAAACCCTCCATTTTGACATTATCTCTCCTGATATTAATAACCTGTCCATCCTGGGCCATTAAAACCTGGTCTTCCCGGTAACCCATACCCTGGGCCATCCTTGAGAAAGATTTCATATGCCTGAA
The DNA here is from genome assembly GCA_016186955.1 of Candidatus Daviesbacteria bacterium. Classification (GTDB taxonomy): domain Bacteria; phylum Patescibacteriota; class Microgenomatia; order Daviesbacterales; family UBA10151; genus JACPKP01. Next base: position 18,291 of record JACPKP010000002.1, read on the forward strand.
GGTTCCCCCAATTGGCAGGATATATTTTGGTTTGGCCAAATTTACCATCAATTTTAACTCTTCTGCGGCTGCATGGCCTGATACATGTAAATCCGAGAGCATGGCGGAATAATAAACATCACACCCGAGTTTGGTAAGTGTATCTATCAAGGCGCTTTGTGCTGACTCAGTGCTGGGTATCGGGTCAGCGCTGAAAACTACTGAATCTTTTTTACGGAGAGTGACAAATTTATGGTCACTATTGGCAGCCCGGGACAGGGCAGAACCTGGTTGCCCCTGCGAGCCTGCAATAAGCACCATCAACTTATTATCATGGAAGCGTTTTATTTCTTCCTGAGCTATTACCAAACCCGGCGGTACATCAAGATAACCTAAATCCCTTGCCACCTGGAAATTATTTTCCACAGACCTACCTGCTAAAGCTAATCTGCGGCCTGACTTGACACAAACATTGATCGCCTGTTGGATCCTGGTAACGTTGGATGATGTCATTGTGATCAATACTTTCCCCTCTGTCTCTTTCTCTACGGAGGCAAAAGTATTCTCAATGGTTTTCTCCGATAGTGTATAACCCTGTTTCTCCACCCTGAGGCAATCAATGGCCATAAACACCACACCGCTCTCTCCCACCCTTGCCACACTGCCAACATCAGTTACCTGGCCGTTGACAGGGGTCCAGTCCATTTTAAAATCAGCCTGATGGATAATAGTCCCGACCGGAGTTGATAAAACAATCCCTGTAGAATCCGGTATGGAATGAGAAACCTGATAGAATGAAGCGCTAAAAACTCCCAACTGCAGTTTATCTTTTAAACCCACTACCCTGATTTTATCCTTCGGCAGCCTATGTTCGGTAAATTTTGCCCTGATCATGCCACAAGTCAGTTTCTGTGAATAAATAGGCACCTCACCAAGCTGGGGCCAGATGTATGGCAGACTGCCTATATGGTCATCATGCGCATGGGTTATTAAAATCCCCCGTATTTTATGCTTTTTATCTTTTAAATAGGTGATATCCGGGATAACCAAGTCTATCCCAAGCATGCCTTCGTCAGGAAAACCAACTCCGCAATCAATGATAACAATATCATTCTCGTATTCATAAACATACATATTTTTAGTAACATCACCCACCCCACCAAGCGGTATTAACTTTAAAATTTTGTTGCCGGAAAAAGCCGGTGTACCCTTGACCGGTCCATTAAATTGTTTGGGCCTGAAACTTTTTATTTTCATAGTGATAAATACTCGCCTAAATTAGCGCTGTTAACAATAAAAGGGCCTCTTTGGCCCTCTACTATTTTTTTTGCTAATTTACGCACTAGCGCGTCTATATTCCTGCCCAAAGACCTGATTCCTCCGTCAAATCCCAACGGACGTACAATTGCCGGCCATGTTTGAGGGTCAACTTGTATCAGCTTACCGTCTATACCTGAACGGTCAAGCGCCTGCGGTAAAAGATATTCCCTGCCAATGGTTATTTTTTGCTCATCCGAATAAAACGGCATCTCTAAAACTTCAATCCTGTCCATTACAGCTGTGGCAATATTGCCTATATTGTTGGCTGTCGCTATAAAAAGCACCTGGGATAGGTTAAAAGGAAAGCCAACATAATGGTCAAAAAAAGCCATATTTTGTTCAGGGTCTAACAGTTCAACCAGGACTCCCATAATATCATTCCTGGCCTCCTCAGTTACCCTATCTAACTCATCCAGTAAAATAACCGGGTTTAAAACCCCTGCCCTTTTTAGGGATTTCATAATCAATCCGGGTTCAGCTTCCGCTTTAATCCTTGACTCACCCCTCAGCTGCAACGCGCTCCCTAACCCTCCAAAAGGTATCCTGATAATCGGCCTGCCTAAACTTTCCGCTATTGAAAAAGCCAGTGAAGTTTTGCCTGATCCTACCAACCCGACAAACCCCAATATTGGCTCTCTCGGTAATTGCCCTTTTTGTTTATTTAAAATCAATACTGATAAATATTCAAGTATCCGCTCTTTAATGGGCTCGAGGCCATAGTGGTTTTTATCCAATATTTGTTTGGCCCTTTGCAGGTCAAGGATATCCTGGACGCTTTTTTCCCAGGGAAGGTCACAGATAAAGTTTATATAATTTATCGTCCTGTCTGTTTCAGGACCAAATTGGTTTGCCCGTAAGCTGATGTCAACATGCGATAATTCATCCTGTAATCTCCCCAGTACGTCTTGCGGCAGTTGTGATGTTGAAATTCTCTGTTTTAATTTCCCTATTAAATCATTATTGTTTACCATTCACCCTTTTAGTATATCTTACCCTATGGAGAAAAAATATCCCATGATACTCAAGTGGAGTCAATTGCTTCTTTCATCTACCAAAATCCCTGCGGCCCGGCCTGCCTCTTGTAGAACCTCTGGGGCTAAACCCTCTGTCATTTCCTCCAAAGCCGCCTCTGCCTCTATCCCGGAATCCGCTTCCTCCGGGTCTGCCGCCACCAAAACCTCTCCTTTGGAAACCTCCTGCCGGACGGCCGCCGCCTCCTGAATACCCGCTTCCTTCCCCTCGCCCCACTGAAGACCCATCGAAGCGGCCAAAACCGGAGGAGCGTGAAGGCCTGCCTTCAGATTCTACCTTCCGGTCATCACCAAACAACATTGAAAGGGCAATTTTCCCTTGCGGGTCAACATCAGTCACGCGCACATGTACAACCTGCCCTTCTGACACTATATCCTCAGGCCGTTCCACCCGCCCCGGCGCCATCTGTGAAACATGGACCAAACCGTCTTTGCCGGGTAAAATTTCAACAAAAGCCCCGAACGGTGCAATCCTGACAACTTTACCATCGAATTCTTCTCCGGGTTTGACTTCTTTAAACATGCCTTCAACAGCTTCCATGGCTTTTGCGATAGACTCTTCATCCGTAGAGGAGATCATCACAGTTCCGTCATCCTCGATATCAATTTGCGCCCCTGTTTTGGCAATAATCCCGTTAATATTTTTACCTCCGGGACCGATCAACATGCCAATCTCTTCAGGTTTGATATGGGTTATCTTAATTTTAGGGGCGTACACACTAATCTTGATTTCTTTTGGCATCACTTGAGCCATTCTTTCCAAAATAAACTCCCTGGCAGCTTTACCCTGACGCAGCGCTTCTTTGATAATGTCAAAGGTTAACCCATGTAATTTTGTGTCCATCTGGATACCGGTAATCCCGTTTTTGGTGCCGGCCACTTTAAAATCCATCTCCCCGTAAAAATCTTCCACCGCCTGCATATCCGTTATAACCTGAAATCCCTGTCCTGAGCCTTTTTTAATATTATGATCTGTTATAAGACCCATGGCGATACCTGCCACCGGTTCTACAGGCACACCCGCATCTAGCATTGCCAAAGTTGAGGCGCAAATTGCAGCTTGCGAGGTAGAGGCGTTAGCCCCCAAAACTTCCGAAACTACCCTGATTGCATAAGGAAAATCCTGGATTGAAGGGATCACACTCTCTAAAGATATCTCCCCTAAATTACCGTGGCCGATATCACGCCTGTTGGGCGAACCAATCCTTTTAACCTCTCCCGATGCAAAAGGATTAATACTCATATTGTAATAATGCATAAAACGCTTGGAGCTTTCACCCTCCATACCTTCAAGGGTTTGGCCGACAGAGAGCGGGCCCAGTGTGGCAACTGAAAGCAGCTGGGATCCTCCACGCTGGAACAGTGCGCTGCCATGAGCTCTCGGCAGAATGCCTATCTCCATATTAATCTCCCGTACCTCTTCCATACCTCTCCCGTCTACCCTTTTGCTTTTATTTAAGATTGTATCGTTCATTATCTCTTTGGCAACTTTGTCAAAAACCGCAACGACCTGGATCGCTGTCAATGTATCTGCATGCAGGGCGATGATTTCGTCTTTGATGATATCACCGGTTAAGTCATGCCAGGTTTTATCTTTATCAAACAGGGCTGCTTCAATCCTCTCTTTGATATCTTTCCTAACCTGGGTCAAGAGCTTAACATCAATTTCTTCGGCTACATTAACAAATGTCTGTTTTTCTTTTCCTGCAGCTTTGGCAAATTCTGAAATTAAATCAATTACCGGCTGGGAAGCTGTATGGGCTTTCTTGATAGCATCAAATATAACCTCCTCTTTAACCTGTTTAGCCTCAGCTTCAATCATTGTTACCAGGTCTTTGCCGGAGGCAACCAACAGGTTAAAATTCAGGTTTTCAAAATCACTCAAATTCGGGTTAATCACAACCTCTCCATTGAGTTCTCCCACCCTTGTTAAACTGATCGGACCTGCCCAAGGCACGGAAGAGATGGACAACGCTGCAGCAGTACCGATCAACCCCAACTCAACAGGGTCGTTGATACCATCATAAGATAACACTGTGACAATAACCTGGACTTCATCCCTGAAGTCTTTGGGGAAAAGCGGCCTGATGGAACGGTCAATGGCCCGGCCTGACAAGATTGATTTTTCAGACGGCCTGCCTTCTCTTTTGATAAATTTTTGAGGAGTAATACGCCCTGAGGCATAGTGTTTTTCCACATATTCTACAGAAAGCGGGAAATAGCCCGGATCCTCAGTGATAGGCTGGGTTGAAACCGTAGCCAATACTACTGTTTCACCCCATGTAGCCAAAACAGCAGCATCAGCCTGCAAAGCAAACTTGCCTGTTTCAAGTTTAAGAGTACGGCCGTTTAAGTCCATCTCCTTAGTAATAAACGAAGTTTTCTGCTTCGCAGTAACTTTATCTTTCATAAGAGAGTTTACTCATCTTTCATAAATAGTTCATGAAAAAACAAAACATATCTTCTATGAACTATTCACTAAGAACCAATAACTGATTCTTGGGTGTTTGGAAACTGTGGAAGAGAGAATTAGTCAAATACTAACTGCCTCTTTGCAATCCCCAAACCACCTACTAAAAACAAGTATATCACAACCGATAGTGATGTGCAAGCGCTATCTTGCCAGACCCAACTTCTCTATAACCATCTTATACCTATCCGCATCTTTTTTCAGCAGATATTGCAAAAGCCTTCTTCTTTTGTTCACCATCGAAAGTAACCCTCTTCTGGAATGGACATCATGGGTGTGTTCCTGTAAATGCTCTGTGAGGTTTTTGATCTGCTCCGTCAAAAGCGCTGCCTGGACTTCCGGGGAGCCTGTATCACCTTTGTGAGTGGCAAACTGGTCTATAATTTTTTGCTTGCTTTTCGGGTCAAGTGGCATCTTTACTTTCCGGACAACCTTGGTGCCAAAACGATGTCCTTATGTATTACTTTGGAATCTTACCAGAAATTTGAAAATTATGCAAGGGTGCAGTTGACAAACTTGGCAGTTGAACCTATAATTCCGTTTTAGAAACTTATGTTAAGAATTGAAGGCTTGGAAGCGGTAGAATATCTGGAGAAAGCCCGCGGGACTATCCACAAAGAGGATACGGTTTTCAACCTGCCCTATCTTTCTAAAATGCTGGAGCTTGAGGCTTTATTCCTCCAAAGGACCATGCAAAGCGGCCTCCCGGAAATTGCAGGGATCGCCATTGATGCAACCGGGTTTCCGGAGATTAACGGGTGGCGGGCGGACCTGTCCAAAATAATGGAGCAGTTCAATAACTTGAGGGGGAAACGGGAGCTTGAGCTTAGACCATTCCGGCAGCAGCTGCTGAATGCCTCTCCTGACGGCATAATCTCAGCAGGCGCTAACCTAGCTGTAAAGCTCACTGAGGATATTCCGCTGATCCAGGCTTTCAGCGGGACTGACGACACCTTCAAAAAGGCGGTAAGTTCAGAAAAAGAACCAGGTTTGCCATTTTCCAAAAAAACAAGTTTCCCCGGGCTGCTGTTTACTGCTACCCCTTCTGACCCCCATAGGCTCAACCAAGGCCTTCTCAAATATTCCAAAAGTCTGGAATATGCTTTTAAGCTGGTTCCTGTTTTTAGGGAAGAGACTGTTTTATTTTGTGCCGGAATTTATTCCGGCAGGGTTAATTTTTTAAACCGGCTGGATAAAAATCAAGGCTTGGCAAGCCCTCTAAGTAAACCTGAACAGCCAAACACACCCCAATATCTACCAGACTATTCAACCGCTTTTGAAAAAAACGTGCTGGGCTATGAACAATCCATACAACATGCCCTGCTTAATTTTGATGCTGCCAGGTTCAGCAGCAGCCAGGTTGATCAATATCTTGATGCCCTTGCCCAGCTAAATAAATTAATAGCCAAATCTAAAAAATTCATGGATGCTGCCTTAAATTGTGATTACCAGACCAAAGAGGAGATAAACAGTTCAATTTTGGAAATTGCCGGAAAGACAAACGATATTTACTCCTCTTTGGATAATGATGAGCTGAGGAGCAGCTTGCAGCTTGCCATGGGTGGAAGCCTGGATGCAGCCTACGGGCAGCCTAAACCGGAGCTGCAGCCGGCTCAAAACCTTGCCTTAAGAGCTCCCCGCCCGGTAGATCAAAAAGAGAATTTAAAATACAGCGCCAGGCAAAGGCTCCGGGAAATTCTGGAGGAGGTAAAAAAAGAGCCTGCAAATGATAAAACATCCAAAACTCTGCTTGATAAAGCTTTAGAAAATTATGGTTTTATAGAAAGCCTGGTAAATGAACCCGCCTTCAAAAATTACATTAATTTTATCAACCATAACCATAAATTCCGGGTTGTGCTTGCAGGCGGAGGTTTATGTCCTTGGAGAATAGACTTGGGCAGCAAGAGCATTTATGTCGAGGGCTGCGGCGGTAGAAAAATATTTGAACAGGGTAATTCAGAGTATATAACTCATTTTTTGACTGTCGGTCGATTTGGAGATCCTACGCTGCTGGTGAGTAGAGAAAACCTTCAGGATTGGTGGAACAAGGATGGTGATTACTGTTATGTAAATGCTTTAGGGAAGATAACAAAAGAAAAACTAGTCAAAACAATACTAAACAAGCTTTAGAAATTAAATACTATCCTCCGCCTCTATAAATTTTAGGTGTCAGCCAGTCTGGCGTTGGGGTCCCCCCATCTGGTGAGGCCGTTGCTGCGAATTCCCCGGACGGTACCTCCTCCGGTGATGGTACATCCTGTTGCGGTTGTATGTTTGTTGCCCCGATTTTTTTTTGGACTTGTTCTGTTTGAGGCTGTTGCGGTTGCTGCCCGGCTGGCGGTGAGCCTGCCGGATCCGCTGGCGGCGTTACGGGAATCTGGAAGACTTTACTCAAGTCAAAGCCCTGCACAGCAGGTTCCTGCTGGGGTGGTTCGCTATACTGGATAGGGCTTGCATGCCCGCTAGCAGGCTGAACAGGAGTTTGCACGGGTTGCGGAGTCTGCACGCTTTGGCCCTGCACCCTCCCGCCTGCCTGCATCGCCTGCCCTAGAGAAATAAACGTATCCGCAGTTAGGTTGTTTGTCAAATTGCCGGTTGCATCATAGATCCCTGTCAGGATATTTGTTGCAATATCCCCATCCAGGTTCAAACCCAAACCAGGAATAAGCTGTATCATCATCTCGGAGATGGAATTGGTTGCAGGATCCACTATATTTACAGAACCAAAATTGGAGTTGAGGGATGAGTTATCAATATTTATAAGCGGGATATTTTGAAAACTCTGGATGTTTTGCTGGTAAACTGCACCAAGTTGGTTGGGCTGACCGGCGCCTATTGTAAAAATCATGTTGTAAGCGCCGCCCTGATATTTTGGGGTAATATGAACCGGCTCAAACCTCTGGCCGGGCACAACATGAAAAACCAGATTTAAGTTGGCGCCCTCAGGGTACCAGTCCAGCTTCTCAAGCGCAGGGATCTTCCCTGAAGAATCCACCACGCCTTCCAACATCAAAGTTAAATCACCGCCGCCCTTAGGCAGTTCATTTGCCACATCCCCAACTCCATATAAATTAGTGTGTGAAACCCTGATTGTATCCTGTGTCACTAATGCCGCCCTTTTACCCGACTGTTGCAAAGAAAGCATCAGGGACAACGCAGCAGCCAGCTTATCCACAGTAATTTTGGTAGGAAGAAAGATCAATATGTTTGAGGCTGAGGAAACCTGGTTTTTTAAATCTCCAAGCTGTAAGTCATATTTAGACATATTTTGTGCAATTTTACACCTTTTTTAAAATGGGTGCAAGCCTGAAAAATCAAATGGGATCAAAGAAGTGGCGGAATAAAGGTACATAAAGATTATCCATCTCTATTTTTTCCTCAGGCGTCAATGGACCTTGTTTATAATGGAGCTCCCCGTAGCGGGCCATTGCTTGGGAATAATTTTCCCCGTCAAACAGGTCATTATAGGTAAAGGTGAGTAGTGCACTGCCCAAATCCTGTTCCGGGCTTTTTGGCATACAAACAGTATATTACCACAAATTTTTTCTTTGTCAACCTTGATATGACCAAGGCCTATTCAGTCTATAAAAGAGGATTTTGAGATTACCCGCAAGGCCAGTCATGTCTTTTTCTTCCTTCTATGAATTTATCTATTATTACTTGATGCCGTCTATATAATTCAAGCTCCTCTCCAAAATTGGCCTTTTGCTCTTCACTTGGATGAGGAAATGCAGTTTCAAATTGACCTATGGTAAAAACTTCTGTTATTTCATCATGGGATTTAGGTTGATCTATTTTTAACAGATTTTCAATACTTGGATGTTCCATGCAGTGAACATATTGTTCACTATAAACCGTTCTCTCTTCTGCCACATGATATTTTCTTACAAATTCTTCTGAATTTGGGCAGATCTGAATTTCAGGCAAAGACATGCTTAACATTATAACACAGGTTTCAACTTATAATGTTCTAAAACTTTGGACTAAATCCCCAATCTGGAAATCAACCTGATATTTTCATTTACTTGACTAATTTGCCTCCAATTTTTTTTGCTAAATTCCGGAAATAATCTTTTAGCTCATCTAAAGTCAGCGGCAAAATCATCTTAGGAAGATACTCAAAAGACTCTACTTTTAAAAAACTTGAAGCGATGACTAGTGGGTCAGTTTTTATTCCAAATTTTTTCTGTACTCCTCCTATTAAATCCCAAATTGTAAATCTTTTTAAAAGAAAATAAAGGTCAACAAAATCTTTAACTTCTGCCCTTTGCTCTGTCATCAATAACTTATTGGCAGCAATATCAAATAAACTGTCAACCTTAACCCCATCTTTTACAATTAAAGGCTCAAGTCTTTTATAAGGATAAAACGCAAAATCTACCTTGACTGCATTTTGTTTAGGGAAAGTTAAAATATAAACTTGAGTTTCTTCAGCCGGGACATACTCAATTTTAAAGTGGTATTTATTTTTTAAAAGATTTAATTTTGTTAATATAGTTTGAGAGTCGAATTCCTGTTCTGAAAAAAAATCCAGGTCAACTGAAATGCGGTGGTTAAGGTAATACAAAGATAAGGCAGTCCCGCCGGAAAAATAAAAATTAGCGCTAAGAAATGGATCCACTGCAAATTCAGAAAGTAACAATTTTTGCTCAGAAGAAATAATAGTTATTTTCCCCATATTAGAAGCTGAAATAATCTCTTTCTGAGGGGTAAGAGGTGTAATTTACCCCAATGCTTTTTAACTTCCTCCAGTTTTATCCTCTTATTACCCTCTCTGCCATAGTTAATTAATCTTTCAAGCAGTAAGATTCTGCCTGATTCGGTTTTTTGAAGTTTTTTTTGGTCATAATCCCAAATTAGAGCCATATTTTTATTATACTATAACGTCCTGAAACTCTGCACTAAATCCCCGATCTGGAAATCAACCTGGGGCTCAAATATCATCCCGCATTCATCCCCCTTTTCAACCTTCACTATCTCTTCCTTAACTTTTTTAATGGATTTTATCTTCATCTCTCCTATAACCTTATCTCCACGCACAACCCTTGCCTTTGGCCCTTTTGAAATATTACCGTCTAAAACCTTACATCCTGCAATCCGCTCGTTTTTGCCATACGGAAATTCTGCCACAATCTGCGCAGTCCCAAAAACCTCCTCAATCGCCCCCACTTTTAACATCTCCTCCACTACCTGTTTTAACTCATCAATCAACTCATAAATTATTGTGTAAGTCCTGACTAAAACATGCTCATTTTCTGCAATCTTTTGGGCGGTCGGGACAACAATACTGTTAAAACCTATCACAATTGACCTAGTTGAGGCAGCAAGTTTTATATCTGATTCCATAATCCCACCTGTCCCTGAAGATATTACCTTGACATGCTCACCCCCAGTATTAAATCCCTTGAGCGCTTCCTCTATCGCTTCCAACGAACCCTGTTTATCAGCTTTTATCACCACATTCAAAGTTGTGGTATCAGCCTGCCTCAATTTATCAATTAAAGATCTGGTTTCACTTGACTCTTGACTCTTGACTCTTGACTCTTCCCCCAGAGCTGCCCCCACCTCAGGCACAATTTCCAAACCCAAAACTTCAACCGGTGTTGAGGGGCCGGCGCTGTCAACAGGTTTGCCGGCAAAATCAAACATCCCCCTGATCTTACTTTTAACTCCGCCCAGCGCTATCTGGTCGCCTTTTCTTAAAGTTCCACTGCGCACCAATATTGTTGCAATCGGGCCTTTAAATTTATCCAGGTTCGCTTCAATTACCACTCCCACAGGTAAGGCCAGCGGGTCACCTTTGATCTCGTTTAACTCCGCCACCAACAAAATCATCTCCAAAAGTTTATCCACTCCTACCCCTGTTTTTGCTGAAACAGGCACAACCGGCACATCCCCTCCATACTCTTCCACCAAAACCTTTTGGTCAGACAATTGTTTTTTAATTTTTTCAGTCTGGACCTTAATATCAATCCCCGGCAGGTCAATTTTGTTTAAAGCCACTATCATGGAGACTTTAGCTTCCTGGATATGTTTTATAGCTTCCACTGTCTGAGGCATCACCCCATCATCTAAAGCTACAACCAATACAGCAATATCCGCAACTTTTGCACCTCTTGATCTCATTTTTTCAAAAGCTGCATGGCCCGGAGTATCTATAAAAGTTATCGTATCTTCCTCATCACTTTTGACTTTTGACTTTTGACTTTTGACTTTTACCTGGTAGGCCCCAATCGCCTGAGTAATCCCACCATGTTCTTTGGCTGCAACAGAAGATTTCCTGATAAAATCGAGCAGGGAAGTTTTTCCATGGTCAACATGGCCAAGTATTGTGACTATCGGCGGTCTGGTTTGCTCTGCCATATTTTTTATTTTTACTACCCTCAAACAAGTTGAGAGATTTCTCACTTTATTCGAAATGACAACAATGAATCTGAAAAAATAAGGATTAGAAACTAAGAATTAAAGTGTTGCAAAAAAATCATAAACTTTTCATTCTTTTTTCTTTTCACTTACTTGGTCAGTCTCTTTCATATCCTCTTCTGCATCAGCTACAGCCTCTGCCTGTTCTTGTTCAACAGGTTCTGCCTGAACCTCACCTGCCTCTTCTTTTACAGCCTCATCAATATCCTTTTCCACCTGTTCAACTACTTTTTCCGGCTTCACCCCGGAGGTGTTGTCTGCCGGCTTTTCTTTTTTCTCATGAGTGCCTTTCTCTTTTGTTTTTTTCGGCTTTTTTCCTTTTTCCTTTTTTTCATCCTTCTTGCCCTTTGCATTTTTATCCGCTGGCTCCTTTGACTCTTTTGCTGCCTCTTTTTCCCCACTTTCTTCCTGGACTCTAGACTCTTGCGTGCCCGCTGAAGCTTCGGCGGAAGCGGGCAACTTGTCACTGCTTTCGCCACTACCCTCGATATCAATCTTCCATCCGGTTAATTTTGCAGCCAACCGGACGTTTTGCCCGCCTTTGCCTATCGCCAAAGACAGCTGGTTGTCAGGCAGTTTTACTTTCGCCTCTCTGGCCTCTTCATTCAAAGTAACCTGTATGTCTTTCGCCGGGGAAAGGGCAGCAGCAATAAACCTGGCCGGGTCCTCTGAAAAAGAGATAATATCAATCTTTTCTTCTCCCAACTCGTTAATAACCGCCTGAACCCTAACTCCTTTTTGTCCTACTAAACTGCCCACCGGATCCACTCCGTCCTGATGTGACAAAACAGCCACTTTGCTTCTCCCCCCAGCTTCCCTGGCAACTTCCTTGATTTCAACCGCGCCTGATTGGATTTCAGGCACTTCCAAAGCAAAAAGCCCTTTTACCAGCGCCGGATCTGTACGCGATACAACCACCTCAGGACCCCTGCCACCTTCCCTGATCTCTTTGATAAAAACTTTCAAGCGTTGGTTTGGGGAATAAAACTCATCCCTGGTCTGTTCTGATGGTGGCATAATCCCCTCAGCTCTCCCCAAATCTACAAAATAAGTATTGCCTTCATGCCTCTGTATTGAACCTGAAATAACAGTCCCAACTTTTTGGGCATATTCATCTATAATCGCTCCTTTTTCTGCTTCATGCAGTTTTTGGGCAATCACCTGTTTGGCTGTCTGGGCTGCAATCCTGGCAAACCCGGGCGGTGTAACATTAACATCCCCCCTAAATATTCCTATTTCACCGGAGGCAGGGTTAATTTTGGCGATTAATGTATCAAAATCATCAGGGATGGGTTCGTTTCTGTATGAAAGGTCTTTCCTGTATGCGGCAAGCGCTGCCTGTTCAATGGCATCTATGATAACCTGGGTATCAACCCCTTTTTCAGAGGCGATCTGGTTAATGGCAGCTGCAAATTCTGTCCTTGCTTGTAAGGCCATATAAATTTAAAGGTGGGACAAGCCCACCCTAATACAGTTGATATTGTAATCTCAAAACAACCCAAAAGTCAACCCTTAGGCAGAAAAAAGCCCCCCGCCAACCGGCAGGGGGCAAAGACACCTGGAACCTGAACGTCAACCGGCCTGCTGCTGGACCAGCTTCTGACTAGGAAACCTGAATTTCGCCATCAAGTGCCACAAGGCATCGACGGCGTTTTCATGGACCTCCAAGTAAGCCCAACCAACCGCTCTTGAATCACCGTTGGCTGAAACAACCCGAACAAACACCACCCGCGGGGAGACACCCCCATCCAGAGCTTGCTGTTCGTTTGGTGAGACGACCTCACCTACTTTTGGATAATCCCATCCGAAAACCCCGGATTCAAGATCCACCCGGGGAACCCGGACAGCTTCAAGCCGGAAGTAAACATCCCTTCCGCCGGAATCAGGGACTATGAAACCATAGCCCCGATCCTCCCTGTAGAACTTCACGGTCCCTGTCTCAGCCACTCGAAAAACCTCCCAATGTTTCTTTCCAGATGCCATTGCACGAAGACAATCACAAACCGCTTAAGGTTTGCCACCATCTTTTGATGCGGGGGAATTGTAACACAAACAGAATCAAGATGTCAAACTATGAGCTACCCTAAACTTTAATTACAAATGTACTTGCTATTTTGTCATGCAACCCCTGCTTTTTAGCATCAAATGCTATCATTAAATACCCTATGCCCAAAATAATTCCGGAGATCATCTTCCCTATTATCTCCCTTAAGAAAAAGGTCATCAGTGTCGGTGTCTTACCCGACACATCAACAACCTTGATATTCATAATTTTCTTACCAATAGTTTGGGTCTGAGACTGCTGGTAGAAAACATAATAGCCTATGCCAAGCCCCAGCTGTATGATCATACCCAAAAATCCAAGCTTAATGCTGGTAAGAACCAACATCAGTAAAAAACTCACCACACCTACAATGAGGGCGTCGATAATTGCTGCCACAAACCTGATCCAAAAACCTGCATAATTCAAACTAATCACCTCCCTTTGACATACTGTTTTCAACAGCGTAACATAAATCTACTATGGAAGAAAATAGCAACCAACCCGACTGGTCCATTTCTGAGCTTTACGAAAAAAGTTGGGAGATAATCAAAAAAAATAAAGTACTTTGGGTTTTTGGGATGGCGCTGGCTGGGGCAGGATCATCCTTCAGCTCTTTTAGCAACTCTTCTTCCAATTTCAAAGATCTAATCAACCCTTCTTCCAGCCCCTTGGCTTCCCCTGCTTCAAACCAGATCAGCCAGGTGCTGGGTGCAGCGGCCTCAAACCCGAACTTACCCGACATAGGGCAAATTATCTTAATTCTCCCCTGGTACTTATATTTAATTTTAGGCAATATGGCGCCAATCCTCGCAAGCATCCCCTGGTACTTATATTTAATTTTAGGCCTGGAAATATTAGCCTTGGTTATTCTGGGTTATACCATCAGTATAATTTATAGTGTCTGGTCACACGCCTCCTTAATACAGGGCGTGCAGAAAGCCCTGGGCAGTGAAAAACTAACCATAGCCGACACCTCTGAAAAGGCATTTCCAGCCATTAAGTCCTTAGCATTTTTAAGTATTGTACCAAGCTTTGTTATTGTTGGTGTGGGAATAGTCATGTCCGCAGTTTTTATATTCTTGCTGACGCTTGGCGGCGCTGTATTTAAAATTATAGCCGGGCTTTTACTGGCAGTTTGGGTTATCTTTTTCCTGCTGGCTCTTATTATGCTCTCTTTAACCTTGATCTGGTCTTACAGGGAAGTCATCCTCAGGCAAAAACCGGCCATGGAAGCGTTCAAAAGAGGCTACTATCTTGCCAAGAAAAAGCTTTGGTCAATGCTTTTGCTGGGTCTTGTCAATACCATTTTATCTGCAGTTGTCACAGGTATTCCAATTGTTGTAGCTTTTGGTGTTGTAGTAGGCGGCTTTCTTAGCTTAAGCGCCTTCAAGGATTTGGCTGTGGTTCTGATTATATTAGGAACCATCCTCTTCTTTGTGGTCATTATCGGGCTAACATTGCTTGGAGGAATCTTGAATGCCTTCAAAACTTCTGTCTGGACAATTGCTTATAACAAAATAGCCAAAAAATATGGATAACAACAGAAATGCATCGTTTGGATTGCGGTTTTTAGCCACTATCACTGAATTTTTTATTTTTCTGAGCATGCATTTATTGTTTTGGTTTTTTCTTATTCAAAGCAGTTCAATTTCCCAATTTTTTTATAATTTCATTTTATACTTGGTTGTCTTGGCGCTATCCCCTTTAGGTCTTTTGCACAGTCTTTTGTTCACATACTACCTGGGGGGGACTATAGGCAAGCTGGTTACCGGACTGAAAGTGGTAGATCGTTTAGGGCAACGTTTGAATTTTAAAAGGGTTTTTTTCAGGCAAACCATCGGCTACCAGTTTTCATCCCTGGTATTTGGGCTGGGTTTTTTGTCTATCTTAAAATATGAAAATAAACTGGCTTGGCATGATAAGGCATCAGGTTCAAAAGTAATTGTTGCAAAAAATCTCTGGATGTTGTCTGCAGTTTTGGCGGTTATATTTTTCGTCTTCAACCTTTACCTTGCTGTGTCTGTTTTGGATAAGGCATTCACAAGCCCGCTGCCCGGAGAAATATCAGAAATGTTTAAATCTGTTGGAAAATCTCAAATCCCTGCAGAAGAATCCACTCCCTCCGCCTTACCCAAACTCCGTGTTGACTAACTCCCAACCTCCAACTCAAAACCAGCTCTTTTTTTTACCTAAACTTTGGGCTAACTGCTCATAAAGCTGTTTTTCTTTACTGGTTAAATTTTTGGGCACCTCTACTTTAACCCTCACATAATGGTCGCCGCTTCCACCTTTAAGGGTTGGCACACCTTTACCTTTGACCCTAACCAGGGAACCTGGCTGGGTTGCAGGAGGTATCCTCAGTTTGACTTTTCCATGGATAGTTTTAACTTCAATAGTGTCTCCCAAAACCGCTTGCGGCACTGGAATTGTCTCCTCTGTAAAAATATCCGCGCCTTCTCTGTGAAAGAAAGGGTGGCGCCTGACCCGGAAAACTATATCCACATCCCCAAAACGCATCCTGGTGCCCTCATCAACCCCGGCCGGGATTTTAATAGTCATCCTCTCTTTCGCCATCCTTCCCTGGTTGCCTTCTACTCTTTGTATCTCTATCTCTTTTGTTACGCCATGGACTGCCTCATCAAAAGTCAAATCCATCTGGTAAGTCTGCCTTCTCCTAAAACCCCTGCTAAACTCTGCCCCAAATCCGCTCATCCCAAAGATCTGCTCAAAAAGTTCAAAAGGGTCAGCAAAACCCTCACCCTGACCACTCGATGAAGACCAGCTATAGCTAAAACCGCCGTTGCCAAAAGGATTGAAACCGCCCTCAAAAGGATTGCCAGCCCGCTGGCCGCCTCCGCCGGGGGCAAACGCGCTATGCCCAAACTGGTCATAAGTTTTTCTCTTCCCCGGGTCTGATAAAACCTGATAAGCTTCAGACACCTCCTTGAATCTCTCTGCAGCCCCGGCGGTTTTATCCACATCAGGGTGATGCTGCCTGGCCAGTTTTCTGTAAGCAGATTTAATCTCCGCCTCAGAAGCAGACTTACCAACACCTAGAATTTCGTAATAATCACTCATACCCCTAACTCTCCTTTGCTAAACTGTCTTATTGTATATCTTTCAATCCTTCTTTTTGGCTCCAAAACCATGCTGCCAAACATCTGCTTAATAAGTTCCAAAATTTCTATTTTCTCAGGACTTTCTGAAGATAAAACCGCTGTTTCATTTCTGGTTATTGCATCCTTTAAATCACCACTAAATCCTGTCAGCCCTCTGCCGACAGAAAAAAAGTGGCCGTCGCTGCTGCCTATTGCCGCTCCGAGTTGTTTGGGAAAATCCCTATAAAATTTTTGTGCAGATTTGTTTGCCCCGATAAAAATATTATCCAAAATCCCTGCATTAAAAATTTCAAACCCGTCAAAATAGACCATTGAATCCTGGCTGTTGGTTGCCCTTAAAATATCCTGCTTTGTTATTGACCGGGTTAGACGGTACATCGGATGGGGAGCAACAGCCAACCCATCCTGTTTGTGGATTTCTTTTATGGTCCATTCTAGATTTTTACCGCTTGGTATATCATTTTTAAGATACAATCCAACCAGATGGCCTTCTGATGTGGTAATTTCAGATCCTACTATTACCTCCAGGTCATATCCCATCCTGCGGCAGTAATTTTTTGCATAAATTGCAGGCCCGGTAACCTCGTGGTCTGTAATGGCTAAAACATTCAGGTTCAAATTACGCGCTGCCAGATCAATTACACTTTTAGGGTCCATCCTACCATCAGACCTACTGGTATGCATATGTAAATCTGCAAATTTTATATTAGGTAAAACTTTGCCAATAATCTCTCGCATTTAACCTCTCTTAATTCTTTGGACTTTGTCACTTTCGAAAAGTTTTTTCCGTTGTTTTTCGATTTCTCTAATGTGCTCTTCTACTGGCAGATTTTCTGGCATGGTTCCACCAATATCTTTAATAGCTTGTCTTACCTTTTTACCTACTACAAAATGAGTTTGATTAGCTTTATCTCCATTAGAAATTTGGTCCTTAACTAATTTTTCATCAGTTTGGGTAATTCTGAATAGGTTTGCAGCTAATTCTGTAGTACCAGCTCTATCTAAAATATCATCCTTACCGATACCCTTTTTATGCTGTATCTGTTTGTTCCTGAGTCCATATAAACCTAAGTAGCCTGCGTTATTAAATTTTCCAAAATTAGTAACGCCTGATTTTTGTGCAGTCACAAACAATTTTTTGTTATTATCTCTAACTTCACCTCTGACAAATAGCCTCTTCTCGTTTCCATTTAAAGATTCAAAAATTTCCTGGCGTCTAGCCTGGATTGCAAAATAAGTCTGAGCTCGGGCAATCGCTTCCTTAGCAGGATCCCCATTTTGTGCTATAAGATAACATGCATAACGCGATAGCTTATAATCCTCAATTGCCCTGATTACTTGTTTGGGGCTTCCCGCCGCGATATGTATCATTTTGTTGATATCAACAAAATGATATTCTATTTTTTGTTTACTCTTATTACAGGCTTCTTGCGCTTTTAAAATAACCCCCTTAAAATTCCTCCATTCTGAATATTCCAGAAGCGGCATCAATGCCCGTGCTTCCCAGTACTCAAAACCATTTTCATCATTTTTTTTAATATCCTCAAAATTTTTATGGGGGGTGTTGATCATCATAAGTGAATCTTGCTTAGCCATATTTAGTTGCTTTTAACACAACATACCCTTCCTTGTTTGCTATTATCTCATGAGAGGAAAAATATTTTTCAAATAGTCGTTTGACAAATGGTTTCATTCTTGATTGTATAACCCAATAAACATGACCATTTTCCTTTAAATGATCCACACATGCTTTGGTTGCCTCCTCTAAATATTCATTACCTAAATGCTGCGCAGGATTTGATAGTATCAAATCATATTTTCTATGTGCTTCAGCGCTAAAATTGTCGCTTAAGCATACCTTAATATTTTCAAGCTTATTCAGCTTTGCATTTTCTTTTGCTAAATTAATGACTCTTAAATTGACATCAAACAAGTGAGTAACTCCTTTTGTATTTAGTTTCGCAGCTACAAAACCAATTATTCCTGTTCCACAACCTAAATCAGCAACTGATGATCCATTATTAATTTCCATCATCTCAATCAGCAACCTGCTCCCTAAATCTAGACCATGTTTAGAAAACACACCTGGTTTGGTGCGGAATTTAATTTCAAATCCCCGTAAATTTGCTGTAACAAGACTGTCATTCCTGGCTTGACCAGGAATCCAGATATCAGATTTCTTCATATAAATCTTTCCATTTTGGATTTTGTTTTTCTATTAACTCTAATTTCCAATTTCTCTTCCATTTTTTTAATTGTTTTTCCCTCAATATTGCTTGCCCCACATCTTCCGTTTGTTCAAAATATACTAATATATGAATCCCATATTTCTCTGTAAATCCCTTTACCAATTCATTTTTATGTTCCCATTACCCTTCTTTGTAAATCATTTGTCACACCAATATACAAAGTCCCATTTCTTTGGCTAGCCAGGATGTAAATGTAATACATTTTTCTAGATCCCTGCTTTCGCAGGGATGACAGTTACATTTTGCCTTAAAAGAACAAAAAACCCCGGTTGCCCGAGGCATGACTAGTTACGAGAAACTAGTTACCAGTTACTGGCTTTTTTCTTCCACTACTTCTCCCTCAACAGCCTCGTCCGTCGAAGCCTTGGCGGAGTCGGACTCATCCTTTTTCTTTGCTGTTTTTTCCGGCTCCTCTGACCCGCTGGCTTCTGAGTCTTTCTGAGCCTCTTCTGAATTTTGTGTTTCTTCCGACTTCTGACCTCCGGCATCTGACTTCTGATCTTGATACATTGCTGCCCCTACTTTTTGCAAAACCTCCCCCAACGCATCCGCTTTGGCTTTTACATCCTCAACAGTCCCGGTATCTTTTATGCTTTTTAGCTCTGAAACTTTTTGCTCAACATCGGTCCTTATATCCGCCGGAACTTTTTCTCCCGCATCTTTTAAGCTCTTTTCAGCAGTATAAATTAAAGTATCAGCCTGATTTCTAACCTCTATCTCTTTCTTTTTCTTTTTATCTTCCTCAGCATGAGCTTCGGCCTCTTTGGTCATCCTTTCCACTTCGGTTTTATCAAGCCCTGTTGAACCGGTGATGGTAATTTTTTGCTCTTTGCCGGTGGCTTTATCTTTGGCGGAGACATTCAAAATCCCGTTAGCGTCAATATCAAATGTCACCTCAACTTGAGGCACACCCCTGGGCGCTGGAGGAATACCATCTAAAATAAACCTACCCAAAGATTTGTTATCTGCTGCCATCTGCCGCTCACCCTGCAAAACATTAATCTCAACTGAAGTCTGGTTGTCTGCAGCTGTTGAGAAAACCTCGGATTTAGAAGTAGGAATGGTAGTATTCCTGTTAATAAGCGGGGTAGAAACACTGCCTAAAGTTTCAATGCCTAAAGTCAATGGTGTCACATCCAAAAGCAAAACATCCTTTACTTCTCCACCTAACACCCCTCCCTGGATTGCAGCGCCGATCGCCACCACCTCATCCGGATTTATACCTTTGTGGGGTTCCTTGCCAAAAAATTCAGTAACAGCTTTTTGCACAGCCGGCATTCTTGTCATACCGCCTACTAAAACCACCTCATCTACTTTGGATGTTTCGATCTTAGCGTCTTTGATAGCGTTTTTTACCGCGTCAAAGGATTTATTAATCAACTCTTGCACCAAAGATTCCAGCTTCGCCCTGGTTAACTTCATCTCCAGATGCTTCGGACCGGATGAGTCTGCAGTTACAAAAGGTATGGAGATATCAGTTTCCTGGGATGAGGACAGTTCAATCTTTGCTTTCTCAGCCGCGTCGCGGAGCCTTTGCAAAGCCTGCCTGTCGCCTTTTAAGTCTATCCCCTCTTTCTTTTTAAAATCATCCGCTAAAAAATCAATAATTTTCTGGTCAAAGTCATCACCACCCAAATGGGTATCGCCGTTGGTGGATTTAACCTCAAAAACCCCCTCGCCCAAATCCAAAATTGAGATATCAAAAGTCCCGCCGCCTAAATCATAAACTGCAATGGTATGGGCGCCGGCTTTATCCAGCCCATAAGCTAGCGCCGCAGCAGTGGGTTCATTAATAATTCTTTTAACATCCAACCCGGCAATCTCTCCTGCTTGTTTGGTCGCCTGGCGCTGGGCATCATCAAAATAAGCCGGGACAGTGATAACTGCATCTGTCACTTTTTCACCCAAATAACTCTCTGCATCAGCTTTAATTTTTCCTAAAATCATGGCAGAAATTTCCTGGGGAGTATATTCATGGCTCTCTACGTCCACCACAGCCATACCATTTTTACCTGATTTAATTTCATAAGGCAGCCACTCCATATCCCTTTTGACCTCAGGATCAGCAAACTTCCGCCCCATCAGCCTTTTTACAGAAAATATTGTCTCTTTAGGGTTAACCACAGCCTGCCTTTTTGCCACTCTTCCCACAATATTTTTAACAGGGTTGACAACAGAGGGGATAATATTTTCCCCCTCAGCAGAGTGGATGACTTTGGGTTTTCCACCCTCCATCACCGCCACTGCGCTATTTGTTGTACCAAGATCTATACCAATTATTTTACTCATATTATTTTTCCTCCTTTTCTGTTTCAGTATAAAGTTCCACTTTGCCACATTTAGGACATTTTAAGGCAATAATTTTTGTTCGCTCGTCACCTTCACCCATCCATGACATATTCGCAACTTCCTGGATTAATCTATCAACTAGCTTACCTTTCTCCATCTCACTTTGATCATTTGGACATTTCATTTTTTATTTTGTCATTGCGAGCGATTAGCGTGGCAATCTCGTTTAACAAGATCCTCACGTCGGATGCACTCCTCAGGATGACATTTCCTTCCTCCCTACTACTACCTTAGCTGGCCTCAGCACTTTTCCATTTAAATTATAACCCTTTTCTGCAACTTCTAATATTTTATCATATTCCCCTTCACGCATATCTACAGCTTCATGTAAGCTTGGATCAAACCTTGTCCCGAGCGAAGTCGAGGGATCTATTTCAATTTCCTCCAAACCCTCATCCTTCAAAACCTGTTGGAACTGTTTAACCGCAAGCTCCATCCCTTTATACCATCCAGAGGCTTTTTCTTCTTCACTTGCCCCTTCCATAGCCTTCTCCAAATGGTCCAATACAGCCAAAAGCTTCCTGATTAACTCAGTTGTTGCCCAGTTTGTCAACTCAGATCTCCCCTCAGCCACTCTTTTTTCTAAATTCTGATAATCAGCCACTGCCCTTTTTAATTGATTCTGCAGATTATCAAAATCCTGCTTTAATTTTTCAAAGTCATCTTTGCTGACCATATTTTCATTTTTCTGTTTTTTCATAGTTATAACTTAAATCGCAAAACGCAAATCTTAAATCTACATCTAAAATTTAAAAACTTTATAGATTTAATTTTTTAGTTGTAGTTTTGACTTTTAACATTTGAGTTTTGAGATCGTTCCTACCAGGAACGTAATGCTTGCTCTACCAAATTACTGGTATACCTGACATAAGGCAGGACTACAGGAAAGTTCAGCCTGGCAGGGCCTATCACCCCCACCACCCCTTCTTTTCCATTCCTTGCCCCAAACTTACAAAACACAAAACTGGTTGGCGCTAAATCCGCATACCCCAGATCTTCCCCAAACAAGACGTGTAGCGGATCCTGCCCGACTGCCTGGCCTATTATCTGCTTTAAGGTTGGGTACTCATCAAAAAGCGACAGTACAAACCTGGCAACATCAATGTCTTCAAATTCAGGCCAATCTAAAATATTGGCTGCCCCGGCATAAAACATCTCTCCCTCATCATCAACTGCCAAAGCTAGGATCTGCAGACGGTGTGCCAAACCCCGGACAGCTTCTTTCAAAAGCCTATTTTCCTTAAACCGCTGCTGCCATAAATTTTCCTTGATGGAAACTTCAGCCGATACAGGCAGTTCCTTTTCCTTCATCAAATCAGAGATATAAACCCGAAAACCCATGGAAGTAGGAATCCTCCCCGCAGAAGTATGGGGCTGCTTCAAAAAACCCATTGTAGTCAAATGCACCATCTCGTTGCGGATTGTAGCAGGGGAAACGCCTAAGCTTGCATGCTTTTCGATAAGTTCTGAACCAATCGGTTCGCCACCTTTAACATACAATTCAACAACAGCTTTAAGTAAATCTTTTTGCCTACTAGTCAAGTCTGTCATAATTCTCTTTGGTTAGCAGTAAGATACCACGAGTGCTAAAAAATGTCAAGACCCTTTTTGGGATATACTAAATTTGTGGCGCATACTTACAAGGAGTCCGGCATTGATTATGAGGCAATGGATAAGCTTAAAAACGCCGCTTTAAACTATTCAGGCAACCGTCAAAATTTAATTGAATTTCCCAATTTTTATTTAGTTGATATCCTGGAAGGTTTGGGCAGCTTAAACAAACTTGCAGACACTATCTACCAAAAAACCCAACAGGATTATTATTTTCAAGTTGGCTGGGGTAATGCTGCCTCGGTTTTAAATGATTTGGCAGTCACCGGTGCAACACCGTTAACAATCAAATTGTTCATCGCTGCAGGCCATGCCAATTGGTTTAAAAATCAAGATTGCTGGCAGAACTTAATAGCAGGATTTGGTGAAGCTGCAAAATTTGCATCCTGCAGCTGGAATGGTGGTGAGACACAAACTCTTCCCGGTTTAATCCAGGAGGATTCTTTTATACTGGCAGGTTCCGCAACAGGCATTATTAAACCCAAACGCCAAATCCTGGAAGAGAAAAAAATCAGGCCCGGCGATAGGATAATTTTATGTGAAAGCTCCGGCATCCATACCAACGGGATAACATTTATCAGGAAAAATTTCCCGGATGACCTGGAGGTCTATACTGAAGCGGTTAAAAATAAAACCCTCATTTATCTCCCCTTCATTAATAAATTGCTCGCTGATAAAGTTGACATCCATTATGTTTCCCATATTACCGGCCACGGATGGAGAAAATTGATGAGGCCGAAGAGACCGTTTACTTATGTTTTAGAAGATATCCCCAAACCGCAGCTGATTTTCCAAAAAATCCGGGAAAAAAGCGCTATGGATGATAGACAGATGTATGCGGATTTTAACATGGGTGCGGGATTGGCGATCTATGCACCTTCCTCCTCGGTTGATAGGATTTTGAAAATTGCACAGAGCCAATCGGTTGCGGCTTTTGATGCAGGTTTTGTGGAGAAAGGTCCCAGAAAAGTCATCATAAAACCAATTCATGTTGAATTTGATGGTGCAGATCTTAATATAAGATGACCCCTAAGTTAAATCATACCCAAAACAGATTCTGCAACATCCGGCAGATGAGTACAGCTTTCTTCATTATCAATTGGTCCTGAAAAATGCCCCATGTTGTGTTTAATAATTACCTTTGCACCAAGTTTTTGTTTAAACTCTTCTGCATATTTTAAATCAACATACGGGTCATTGTCAGAATTTATTGCCACAAAATAGCGGGCTTTATTTTTTATTTTTTCAAAATTGACAGGAGCGGTAAAAAAATTTTTAACCTCCGGAAATCCCAAGTCATCTGTAAATCCCGCGACAAGGACTGCTCCGTCAATTTTTTCGTTATCTTTCAATTGCTCCAAAAACCTAAGGATTGTTATACATCCCAAACTGTGTCCGATAAGAAAAAGGCTACCATCAGTTTTGCCGGTCACATCTTTTAGTTTAGTCAGCCATAAAGATTGTTTAGGAAAATCAGTTTCAGGCATTTCGGGGACTGAAACCTCAAACCCTTTTTCTTCAAGCTCTTGTTTGGTTTTGGGGTACCAGCAATAGTCAGGATCCCCTCCCCAGCAATGGACAATTACAACTTTTTTCATAATCCAATTCTACACCATAAACTGTTTTAGGATATAATCTCTCTATGAATTTTGAAAAACTTTTGAAAAAATTAAAAGCTTTAAACTTGCCCAGAGATGAATTTGTGGTTGTGTCTTCGGGATCTATGGCAGTACGCGGAATAAGGGATGCCAGGGATCTGGATATATTAGTCACAGATAAACTTTGGAGCTCTCTGTCTGAAAAATATCCTATCAAAAACGAGAACGGAATTGACAAAATTGAGGTTCATAGTAAGGATATCGAAATTTTAGGCGCTGGTTCAATATTTAGAGATTCTTCCATTGCTTCTTTAGAAGAAATTTTCAGATCCGCGGATATATTCGATGGTATCCGCTATATAAATTTGGAGCTTTTAAAAAAATTCAAACAAAAATGGGCAGGGAAAAAGATTTGAGGGATATAGAATTAATTGATAAATATTTGTTAGAAAATAATGAGGGCTAACCATGGATATAGCCCAGTTAATTTCAGAGGGAACTTTTAACAGGCCTTACAGAAAATACACTCTTAAATCTTCGCTTAACCCGGCAATAGCGTTTGCGATGAACCATCTTGGGGGTCTTGATGACAAAGATCGTATTTTAGATCCCTGTTGTGGATCAGCGACAATCTTGATTGAACGCCAATTATTAAAACCAGCATCTTGCATTGGTGTGGATATTGATTCACAGGCATTGGATTGCGCCAAAGAAAATATTCAAACCGCAAAACTCACTATTCAATTAAAACACGGTAACATTCAAGACCAAAAATTTCCTGACGGTTATTTCACAAAAATTATTTCCAACTTGCCTTATGGAATCCATTCGGGTTCCAGGGAGAAAAACATCGAACTGTATAGATTCTTAGCACAAATCTGTGAAAAATGGCTTAAACAGGACGGTAAAGCAATTTTGCTTACTACCTCTAAGAAGATTTTATGGAATGCTTTTGCAGATAAAAAATCAATGCAATTTATAGATGAAATTCAAATCCCCTACGATAAACTGAACCGCTCAATATTTATCTACCAAAAAATTAACTCTTAAGGATCGTTAGAAATATCCCCAGGAAGATTTCAATAGTTTATGCCATGTAGCAGCATTTTCTTACTAAAAGCAGTTGCGGCTTAATTTTCATAATAAACTGATGGGGAAGTCTTTGCTCTATTGCAATATCATGTTCATCCCTAGACCCTAAAGATTTTCTCCATCTTGGGGTAAACGATAGATCGCTTATATTTCCGCTTTGCAAAATTCCCCTCCAAAATTCTATAAAAACAAAGTCTATCTCTGGTTTGGGTAATTTAAATTCTGTTAACCTTTCATAAACATCCGTCGTAAATATATCTGCTGCTGAAAAGAAAGCTGCACCAGGATATCTTTGGCCCATAAGTAAAGTATATCCCTGCAATTTTGCCATGTTTTGGGGGATCTTATCTAAACCATCTGAACTTACCATCCCGGAAATAAATCCAATCCTTGCTTTGCCGTTTGCTTTTATATTTGAGGTAAGCCCTAATAGAGCTTCTTATCTCAGACAATGTCTGAGCATTTACAATAGCCCGGGATATCAACTCATTCATGGAGGTATTATAGCATTAACTTTTCAAAATAGATAAAAATGCTTCTTGGGGAATCTCTACCCTTCCTATCATCTTCATCTTCTTTTTCCCCTTCTTTTGTTTTTCCAACAACTTATCTTTCCTAGTCCTGTCACCCCCATAAAGTTTAGCTGTCACATCTTTCCTAAAAGGTGAGATTGTCTCCCTGGCGATAATTGTTCCCCCTATTGCAGCCTGGATTGCTACCGCAAAATTCTGACGGGGCAGAACCTCTTTTAATTTTTCTACCATCCGCCGGCCAACGGATTCAGCCTTCGGCCTGACCACTACTGTTGTTAGTGCATCCACTTTTTCCCTTCCCACTAAAATATCAACCTTTACGGCGTCTACCTCCCTAAAATCTAAAAATTCCCAATCCAATGATGCAAACCCGCTTGAGACTGATTTTAATTTATCGTAAAAATCCGTAATCATCTCTGACAGGGGCATCTCATAAAAAAGTTCTACCTGAAATCCGAAGTGAGTCATATTCAAAAATTTCCCCCGCCTTTCCTGCACCAACTCCATCACCAAACCGATAAAATTATTGGGTGCAAAAACTTTTAAACTGACCCAAGGTTCTTTCAGGTTTCTCATATTACTCAAATCCAATTCAGCCGGATTATTAATAAGCTGCTCACCAACCATATATGCTACTGACGGCACAGTTGCTAAAAGGTTAACTCCGAATTCTGCAGACAGTCTTTGCTGCACAACTTCTGCATGTAGCAGCCCCAAAAATCCGCATCTGAAACCTGAGCCCAAAGCAGCTGATTGTTCCTGTTCAAAGATAAAAGCCGGGTCATTTAATTCAAATTTAGACAGCGCCTCTTTCAGCTCAAAATATTCTGATGCCTCAATCGGATAGAACCCCACAAACACCATTGGTTTTACAGTTTTGTATCCGGGCAATGGTACAACTTTTGAAACATCGCCATTAATCCATTCTTCCAACTTTTCACTTTTCACTTTACGCTTTAAGCTTGTTATAGTGTCACCTACATAAACCAGATCCGGCTCTTTAATCCCTGTTGCAATATACCCTATCTCCCCGCTTTGTAGGCTTTCACAAGACACCAGTTGTGGTGAAAAATAACCCACTTCCAAAATTTGCCCTTCTGCTTTTGTCCCCAAAAAATAAATTGGGGATTGCTCTTTTGGCGTCTCACCATCAAATATTCTAACTTGGGCAATTACACCCTTATAAGGATCAAAAAATGAATCAAAAATCAGAGCCCGAAGGTGTGAACCTATGACACCCGACGGGTAGTTTAGGTTGACACCCTTACTCCCAGGTGGTGGAACACGTTCAATAATCCTTCCCAAAATCTCCTCAACACCTTGCCCTGTTTTACCGGATGCAAGTAAAATTTCCTCCCCTGAAAACCCGAAAGTTGCAACTAATTCTTTTTTACATTTTTCCACATCAGCATTTGGCAAATCTATTTTATTTATAACAGGTATCAGAGTTAGGTTTTGCTCCAATGCGGATAAACCATGCGCCAATGTCTGTGCCTGAATCCCCTGCGTGGCATCCACCAAAAGCACTGCCCCCTCAACTGCAGCTAAAGCCCTGGAAACCTCATAAGAAAAATCAACATGCCCGGGAGTATCGATCAGATTCAAAATATACTCTCCTGAATCTGGAAACTCGAAATTCGAAGCACGAATATCGAAATTTTGATCATTCGCATTTTGATAATTAGAATTTGTTTCGGATTTCGGATTTCGATATTCGTATTTTAGTCTTACTGGCGCAAGCTTGATAGTAATACCTCGCTCACGCTCAAGCGCCAAAGAATCCAACAACTGGGGTTTCATTTTGTCAGGCGCAACAGTGTGGCAGATCTCCAAAAACCTGTCAGCTAGAGTTGATTTGCCATGGTCAACGTGGGCAATAATCGAGAAGTTCCTAATATTCATGTTTCTCCCACTACTTCTTTTGGGGTTACTTTAAGTTTGGTACGCCCAATCTTTTTCACCAATTCGGCATAAGTGTAAAGCTCTTTAATTTTTAACAACCAGACCAAAATTATATATACGATCAACCCAAAACATGAAGCAATTACTGTTAATATAATTAAATTCACTGTCCTGGTAGTATCAAAAACCAATTGATCCAATTGTTTGATCGGTATATAAAGCGCAACAGCGGCAACAGCTGCAGAAACAAGCATCTTAAAAGCCGGCATCAGTAAACTGTACAAATTAAAACCGCCCACCCTTTTATGAAGAAAAGAAAAAAGCAGGACCAAAGACAGGTTTGAAGAGACAGAATAAGAGATCCCCAAACCCCAAACCGGAAGATGCATCACGTTTATAAAAAGCAGGCTCAATAAAATATTAACCGCCACACTTATAATAGAAACTATAACGGGTGTTTTAGTATCCTTTAAGGCATAAAAAGCCCTGACTAAAAGCAACACAACAGATTGACTGACTAAACCAAGCGACAAAAAGGCAACTGTCCAACCTGTCAAAACTGTATCCTCCCAGCTGAAGCGGGCGGCGCCGAAAACCAGCCTTACCAACGGAATCCGCAGAATAATCAGTATCGCGCTCACAGGCAAAACCAAAAATAAGATCTGATGCATGGTCGTCAAGAGGGTGATCTTAAATGCGGGAGATTCGTTCCTTGATTGCTCTCTTGATAAAACAGGCAATGCTGCTTGGGCAATTGTTGCACCAAAAAGTCCAATCGGCGCTGTCTGCAAATGCTGGGCTACAGTCAGCAGGGATACCGAAGAATAGGAGATAACTGACGATAATGCGATTGCCACAACATCATTTATCTGCTCTGCTATCAAACCTATATTCCTTATACTCATCAGCCGGAAAATCTCTTTGACGCCTTTATTTAAAAAATCAAAAGAAAGTTGATACTTAAACCCCAAAGATTTAATAAGGGGCACCTGGATCAATACATGTAACACCGCTCCTATTAAAACTCCAAAAGCAGGCCCATAAATACCGAAAAATTGTGATAAAACAGTGATCCCTAAAATAATACCGACGTTATAAAAAAACGGGGCCAGGGCCGGTACAATAAACCTCTGGTAAGATTGCCCTACCGCTATAAAAAAAGAGCCTATTATCAAAAACAGCTGTGACAGTAATATTATCTTGGTCAACTGGTCTGTCACCTCTTTTTGGTGGCCGGAAAAACCAGGAATCAACAGGCTATTGAGGGGGACAACAAAGATAAAAGCTATAAGCGCCACCAGGCCAAAAACCAGCAGTGACAGGTTCAAAATATTTGAAGCGAATTCAAACGCCTGCCTTGGCCCCTTTTGGTGGAGGTATTCAGTAAAAATAGGTATGAACGCAACCGAGAGAGAGCCAAAAATTAAAAGTTGAAATATCAGGTCAGGCAGTTTAAAGGCTGCAAAAAAAATTGCTGATTGTGTTGTATCAAAATTATGGAATAATAATCTGTCTTTGATTAATCCTAAAAATTTAGAGGCAAAAATAGCAACCATCAAAACCATCGCCCCTGAAAGGATACTGTTTTGCCTGGCTGCTAAAATAGAAAGAAAAGATTTTACCATCAGCTAAATTTTATGATATTATACAGGAGTTTGCCAAATAGCTTTAAGTTTGATAAAATACTCCCTATGCCAATCATTAAATCAGCTATCAAAAAGGTACGCAAAGATAAAAAACGCACTATGCATAATAAAAAAAATAAGGAAACCATAAAGGGTTTAATCAAAAAGATGCGCAAAACACCAACTGCAAAAAATTTACAACAGGTTAGTAGCTCCCTGGATAAAGCTGCCAAAACCCATCTTATACACCCCAATAAATCTTCACGGCTTAAAAGCAGGCTTGCACATTTAATGACAACATCCGGTTTTCGGTAGACTTAAATAAGACTACACCAGGCTGATTGCCACTTGGGTTTTACCCTAACTTGTTTTACAATAATCCTAATCTCACTAAATTATGGCTAAGCCTGTCCAGAAAAATACGCCTAGAGTTAACTTGAACCTTTTGTACCCGCAGGGTATTGCCCAAAAACTTCCCATCCGCTTTTTGAGATGGCTGTTATCATATGGCCGCTTCATTGTTGTTGCAGTAGAGATATTCGTGCTGGCCGCATTCGCTTTCCGTTTTAAACTGGATGCTGATCTGACCAACCTTAAAGAACAGATTAACGAAAAAGTGCCTTTTATTGAAAGCCTATCAGCTGACGAGGCAAGGATCAAACAGACACAACAAAGGTTAGCTATTATTAAAAACGTCTATGCATTTTCCGGTTCATGGCAAGGCATTTTATCCAAAATTAGTGCACAAATTCCAATTACTGCCAAGCTAACTAGTATAAATTCGGAAAAAAACGATAGTGGAGTTTTGCAATTTAAGTTAAATGCTCAAACAACCAATATTAGTGATGTTGCTCTATTGTTAAAAGGGCTCAGGGAGGACAAGGAATTGAAAGATATCAACTTGTCCAATATAAGCTTTGAGCAAGGGTATATATTATTTAGTATAACAGGGAGTATTAAATGAACCCACGGTATTCAAGATATTACATATTTGTAAAACCTATTTTTAAAAATAAGGTTGTCAAAAGTTATGGGTATTTTATTTTTAGCCTCATCACTATCACTATTTTTGCTTTATTAGCAATCCGGCCAACTTTAAACACTATTGTCTCACTTCAAAAAAGTATTGCTGAACAACAAGGGATTTTGAAGCAATTGGATACAAAAACAGCCAATCTATCTGCAGGAAAACAAAATCTGGACAATCTGGATCCAGATGCAAAAAACAAACTTTCAAGCTTACTCCCTGATTATACTTCCTTACCAAAATTAATTGACAACTTAACTACACTTGCTGTCCAAAACGAAGCTTCTATATCCGGATTACAATTTCAACCTGTAGATCTCTTAGGTGCGCCGAAAACCCTTAGCAAAGATGCAAAACCCGAAGAGATAGAGTTTACATTAAACAGCCAAGGTTCGTATGAAAATCTTTCCTTGTTTTTAAATTCCATTGTCACCACCAACCGCTTGATTAATATAAACTCAGTCAATTTTAATAAACCTCTTGATAGTCCTTTGAGCATGTCAATAAATGCGGTAGCTTATTTTCTTAGGAATTAATACTTTTAAGGTTTATGAACAGGAAAGAACTGATTATAGTCTTTGCAATTACTTTTATAGTAGTCGCCATATGGATCATTTCAGATGCTTATCGCAATACTAAACCTTCTATACCGCCTGACCCTAAATTACAAAAAATTATGGATCCTGTTGACCCAAACTTTGATGAAGAAACCATCAAGGCTATCAAAAACCCACCGGTGATACAAGTTCCGGTTATTACCAACCCGCAACCAAGCGAACAACCGGCAACGGGATCTGCTATTCCACAATGAAAATTCCAACATTATTGGGCTTGGCATTGCTGACAGTTGCAGTTGTTTTAGGCATCATCATTTTCTTTTATAAACAAAAGGTCCAAAAAGAATTGGAACTTATTTTAATGCCTAAAAAAATCCAGGTGGCCAACATTACTGAATCTTCGGCAACAATAACCTGGCAAACATATACACCAGCGCTGGAGTCGGTGGTATACGGGGTTGATACAAATTTAGACCAGGCGCAAAATGATGACCGCAATCAAAATAACCAGGAGTTGCGTTTGACACATTTTGTAACCTTAAAAAACCTGCAACCTGACAAAACCTACTATTTTAAGATACAAGGGCCACAATTCCTTTATCCAAACCAACCATTATCCTTTAAAACAGGCAAGGAAATCACAGCAGATACTACCCTAACCCCTCTGCGCGGAAGCGTTGTCGACCAAAGCCTGAACCCGGTTGACGAAGCTTTGGTGTTTCTAAAAATTACCGGAGCAGCTGAACTGGCAGGTTTTACTACAACAGCAGGCAATTTTATAATCCCTTTAAAAGGCTTATACAAGCAGGATTTGGCAGGACAGTTTACACCCGAATTAATGCAGGAGGTTATTTTGACTGTATCCCGGGCAAATCTGGAGTCTTCTGCTGTGATAATTTTACCTCCGGTAAACCACTCCCTACCTCCAATTATACTGGGCGAAAACCAGGATTTAAGGCATGAGATAGCAGCTTCCACTGCCCCAATTGCAACTATCTCCGCACAGCTGAAAAAGTTTGATTTAAACAATGACGGACAGTTGAATGCACTTGATGTATCAATTATGATTGACAATATTTCAAAAAAACAAAAATTAAAACAGGCTGATGTAAATGGGGACAGGAAAATTGACCAAAAAGATTTAGACCTGCTGGAAAAAGCCCTCCAGTCGCTTTAAAACCCATAGTCATTTGACTTCTCGTTTTAATTCTGTTATTATCACCCTGCATTTATGTTTAAATGCTCTGCTCTTTCTTGAGCAGACAGCACTTTGAAAATTTGTGGAACAAAGTGAAGGAGGGATTTTTTAACCTATCGTTATCCGTCTGATCCGCCTTTGGTGGATCGTTCAGTCTCTAAATCAGGAGGAGTGATGAAAATCAGGCTAGTACTGACAGCAACCCTTGTGGTTGCCTACGCACTGTTTAATATGGCTTACGGGCCATTTCGCACAAACGTGCAGGCTCGTATGGCTACTGGTCAGGTCTCTAATGACCCCGCCACAGCAGCGCTTGCCCGCGCTGCTGCACAAAACGACCTGCTGATTACTTGGGTTAGCGGAATACTGGTGGCGTTGTTGGTCCTTATCTGGATCACAGTGCTTCCAACACTTCTGCGGTTACTCAGAGACAACGGCAACGGTAAGATACACATCATCGCCCTCGTGGTGATGCTGTTTGTCTTACCTTCCCTCGCCTGCGCCCCCTACAAAAAGGACCTCCTTGAGGAAATCGCTCCAAACGAGACGGCTTTCCTGGTACCTCTTGAGGATACCAAAGACTCGCAAGCTCAGTTTCAAAGCGTGCAGTACCTCAATGAGAAAAAGGTAGCAGGCAAGAGGGTGACTATCCCCCAGAGAGACTTGCATAAGGGCTATATGCCCTGGGAACTCGAATACATTCCAACCATGAAGGTCATTAAGGTTGACCGTACACCTGCAGTCCGTGAGTGGACCAAGGCTACGGATTCGGGCACGAGTGCCAACAACCAGGCCTTTAGGGTGGAATCAAACGAGTCCATCGATTTTTGGATCGGAGGTGTCGCAAGCGCCTCTATCAAGGAGGAAGACGCGGCAACCTTTTTGTACAACTTCCCCAATAAGCCTTTAGCCCAGGTTATGGACAGCAATGTCCGCAACATGGTGCAAAAGATCTTGTTCAATGAGTTCGGTATCCGGTCTCTTGACCAGGGAAGGCAGGACAAGAAGGTCATTTTTTCGTATACCGAGGAACAAGTCCGCGCTGCCTTTAAACCGCTCGGCCTCACTATTGATTACGTCGGCGGCAGTGAGGGTATGACTTACGCTGATCCCAAAATCCAGGAAGGGATCAATACGGTTTTCGCGGCACAGTTGGAGAAATCCAGGCAGGAAGCGTTAAAACGGGCGCAGGAAGAGACAAACCTCAAGGATATCTCCGTCGCTGAAACCGCAAAGCGCAAAGTTGAGCTTGATGCCGACGCGAACGCTTATCGCACAAGGACTGAAGCGATAGCTTCGGCGGATGCCTTAAGGTTGAGAGGCGAACAACTCGATAAACACCCAAGTCTGGTTGACTTTGAAGTTGCCCAGCGCTACAAGGGTGATGTACCCGAAACTGTCGTTGACGGTGGTGGTGGCAACTTACCCGGGTTTTTCTTAAACCCTGGTCGCCGCACAACTCCTGTACAACGCTAGTTCCACAACTTTCTGCCGGTTAGCCTCAAGCTAACCCTAAAGCCACACAGGCGTGGCTTGATGGGACAGCCTCAAGGCTGACAGGCAGTTGGGCCCCGATGTAACAGTCGGGGCCTTTTTTTGCCTGCCTGCAGAAATGAATCAAAAAGATATGGGCCTGTTACAAAGCCCTCCAGTCGCTTTAAAAACCCATAGTTTGACAAATTATAAAATCTGTGCTAGAATCCCAAGTGACAAAAGTTTTCAACTTTTGCAGCACATTAAAAATTTGAGGGCTATTCAGTCTATCAGTTGGGAAGCGCAAAGTATATCAAGCCTTTGGTGTATTTTGTGCTTCTCATCTGAGAGCTGGCAGACAGCAGCCATGGATGCTGACTTATCAAAAGGAGGAGGCTGTGAAAGCCGTCTTAGGAACAATCGGCGTGGTTCTTGGAGCGCTTTTAGTGCTCCTGGCGCTCACCTGGATGGCCCAGGGGAGCAATTTTTTCCTGTACAAGGTGTTCGCACATCAGTACGCGGTTGTAGAACGCGAGGTGTACGAAGGTACACCGAGCTACAATCAGGGGATGATTCAGGAGCTGCAGAACATGCAGCGCGAGTACCTGAAGGCTCCTGAGGATAGCAAACCGGCGCTGCGCAAGATCATTTTGCGTCGGTCGGATGCGTATCCGAACAAGGATAGGATGCCTGCGGATCTGCAGGCTTTTATCGCTCAGCTTGAGCGCGAAGAGCGCTCTGCACGCTGACGAAAAAGGAGTAGCGAGTGAAGTCTCGTTTTAAACTCGTGCGGTTAGTAGCCGTAGCAGCTGTTTTGGTAACGGCAGTCTGGGGCTGCGCCCCAGCGCCTACGCCCACAAGTGACCAACAGCAGACCCGGCAGCAGGACAAGCTGCTGGAAGAAGGTACCCGGCAGACCGGGATGCCCAACATCGTCAACTTCCGGGAACGGAAGATGATGAAGGACATCCTGGAACTGCGTGACCAGGAAGGCTTGGTCACGTTCACCTACCTGGAGAATCTTTCTCCGATAGTGGTTCCGGGTAAAACCGCGCTGGGCGGAAAGTTGACGTTCCTTGGCGAGTCGGTTGGTTACGGGTTGCCGTATGCAACCCAATATACCAACCCGCAGAGGGTCATAAACCCCTACACGTCGGCGATAACCACCCTGCCCCAGGCTGACCCGAATGGGCTCTTCTCGCCGGCTTCGGCCGAGGGGACCTGGGTGATCCTGAAGGATCCGGGCAGCAATAAAACCGGGGTGGTTTACGTTGAACCCCGGATTGTGGTTTCACCCTTCAAGTATCAACCAGACTGACTCTCGAATTCAATCGTTCTGCCGGTTAGTCTCAAGCTAACCCTAAAGCCACACAGGCGTGGCTTGATGGGACAGCCTCAAGGCTGACAGACAGTGGCCCCGATGTAAAAGTCGGGGCCTTTTTTTGCCCAAAAAATCCCGCCCTAAAAAGGGCGGGATTTGGATAATTACCTGGAAACTAAAATTATTTTTTAGCGCCGCAGATTTTGCAATCCTGCATGTGTGTAAACCCCAAATATACCGCTGCAACCCCCACCAGAATATACACCAGTTTTTCCAACCCCAATGAACCAAAAATAGCGCTTACCAAATTAAAATCAAAAAGCCCCATTAAACCCCAATTGAGCGCGCCAACTAACACCAGCGTAAATACCACCATATGTAGCATTTTGTTATTCATACTCCTCACCTCCCTCTTGATATACATTGTACTCATACTTTGATTATTTTTTCTACAAGCATTGTCAGCCCCAACTTATCCCCTATCAATCCGTTTTTTATTTTAAAATCAGTTTCCAGCGCTTCTTTATACAAAAAGGTAATTTTTTCCAGTCTAAAATTTTTTTTCTGAAGCTCAATTTTTTTAGCTATAAATGGGGGAAGTTTTTTTACAGGCAAAATTAACCTTCTCAACATATAAAAAATCATTGTCAAAACATACTGCCCACCCCATTCTTCAAGATAATTTTCCAGCTGCCCAAAAGCGCCGCCTTTTTTTTCTGCCAGCATATCCAAAAATGGAAATATATTAGTTTCACCCTTTTCTTCAAATAAAATTACCTGGGGTTTGGAAGATGCCGTTGATTTTAAAATTTCACTTGAGGCGGTAAGTTTTTTATTTGACTTTAAGACAACAGTTAAATTTTCATCCTCGGGTAGCCCGGTTAATTTAAAACCGGGATCAAAACCCTCCAATATCACCAGGCGTTTATCGGAAAAAAGCTGGGGAGTTGCAATTGCAGCCAGAACCTGCCCCAATCCCACATCCTTACAATTGAGCTCAGTAATAGATATTTGGTCAAATCCTTTTTTAATAGCGGAAAGTTTATGCGATAGCGCAGACAAACCACTGCCATGCATGATTATTAAATTCATGAAAGAATTATACCAACAATAATCCTGTTAGGGAATTTTTGTAACATAAACCATCAGGTAACTACTGTCCGAAAGCTGCACTACCGCCGGGTCTTTAAGAACGCCTGTTTCAAAACCTGAGTTATGGTTTATGCTTAAGCGCACACCCTCTTCGGCTACCCAATCTTTTCCATCCTTTGAAAAAAAAGATACAATTGTTTTATTGCCAAAACCATACGCCCTATATCCTCCTAACGCAGGAATAAGATTGGCTACTATGTATCCCTTCCCATCTTTTATGAATTCCTTGTATTCTTTTTGGGTAAAGGATATTCCATCCTGTGAGACGGCGTACCATCCCTTTTCCGACCCACCTCCTCCGGCAAAGAGATGCCAACCAGAAGAAGTTTGCAAAATAGAAGGATCAAGTACAGCTTTTCCTGCACCGGAAAACGCTATCCCCATTTTGGTAAAATTGATGCCGTCTATTCCTTCGGCATAGTAGGTTCGAGGACCCAAACCGTCTTCAGGGTCAGATGTCACATACAACCTAAAAGTACCATCCTCTAATATTTGGACGTCGGGATCAACTGCAGCAGCCATCCCCCCTTCAAACCCGGTCAAACTAAGTTTTTTAAAAACCCAGCTTTTCCCATTGTCATCAGAAATAGCTACTGCCGATTTATTTTGCTCATCAGCCACTGTCCAACCGACATAATAAAGATAGATCCTACCGTTTTTGTCAACGGTTAAATCAGGAACATCCCCCTGGTCAGTAATCACTTGGTTGGTCCTGGTGAAATTTAACCCGTCTGTTGAAGTGGCCGACATCAGACGCATTGACCAGGGACCGTTTGCGCCCGGCCCCGTAGTTTTACCAACTGGCGGGGTAAATTCGGCAGCTTTTTGCTTATGTTTTTCACCTCCTTGTTGGTTTACCGCTTCTTGCAAAGATGACGGGTGTTGGATTCGCGGGGTTTCCTGTTTTTGGGCTATCAAAAACCCCACCGCTCCTGCAGCAAAGAAAGCTACAGTTATAACTGTTACTAAAAATATGGCAAACCCTTTTTGGGTTATAGCCTCATTGTTAATACTCATTTGACAGGAGGCGGAGTTCCAACCGACGGATTTTCTTGACCTTCCCGCCTGGGTGCAGGACTACCCGACCCTATGCCTGATGCATTGGGGCCTTGGTTAGATCCTTTCGGAGGCCCCAGGTTTTCCCTTGGTTGTCGGTCATCAGTTGTACCTTCTTTAGATTGTATCCCAAAAGGAGATTGGTTTTGCCCTTTGGGAATTGTTACCCTGCCTAAGTAAAACCCGACTCCCCCGGCAACAATAAGCCCAATCATAACCCAAGTCACTATTAATGCTTTGGCTGCTGTTGACAAATTATCCACCTCCTCTACTATTAAAAAGTCGCATAATATATGCCTTTGGTATGCTGGCCGTAGTACATAAACCACTTGCCGTTTATTTTCATAATTGTCGGATCACCGGGGGGATTGGGAGAAAATTTAGCCATTGGATCCTCCTTATCTGTTGTAAAGTCAAAAATCGGCTGGGAAAAAATCCCATCTTTGTAAACAACATGGAAAACACCGGCATAACTCCAAATGTAAACCCTTAATTCTCCATTGTCCCATTTAACCCATTCGGCGCCATCGACAGCTCCAAGCAGCGTTTCATTTCTTGAATCAATAGCCAACCCTTTCTTTTCAAAAGTTAACCCGTCTTTTGAAGTCGCCCAAAAATAAATGCCGGTTGTTTGGTTCGGAACCTTGTCTGCGGTTTTAAAAACTTCATTGATGACGCCTCGGTAAAGCATAATGAAAATACCATCATCCAACCTGTATGTCCCCTGGGCGCCTATATTATCTAATGTAAACCCCAGTTCGCTATTCGTAACCCTCACGCCCGGCTCATCCGTCCAAGTTAAGCCGTCTTTGGAAACAGCGCTTTTTATAATTCCTGCATTTTGGAAATACATCCTCCATGTACCGTCAGCCAGCTTAACTACATCAGGAAAAGTCACCATTTCTTTGCGGATTCCTCCTTCCTTTGTCCAATTAATACCGTTTGTTGAAGTTGAGGAATAAATTTCTAAATTATTTCCGGGAACTTCCGGTTCAACGGAATAATACATCCTGTATTTATCATCACCGATGTCAACCACTTCCGCATCGGCATATCCCCCCGCAATTGCCACTCCACCTTCTTTCCACCCAGACTTCTTATCTTGTACAGTTTCCACTTTTTCTGTTTGGGGCGAAGATTTTGGCACTACGGATTGTTTTAGAAAACCTAAGAGCAAAAAGGCAGTAACAATTGCAATAACTACAATTATTATCACCAGTGGGGCAGACCCCTTCGACTCGTTCCAAACCCTTCGGGCAGGACTTTTTTCTATTACTTTTTAAGTATAGCAAATAATATTAGATGTCTATATCCTATGAACGAAGACTATTTCTCAAGCTCCCCTTTGATAAACTCTTTAATAATTGAAAAATCATTACCAGGCGGTATTAAAACGTATGCTCCTCCATAATCGGCAGCAGGAGGATTGATTAATATTGATTTTCCAGTCCCCAAATCCCCTAACACTAAACTTTTAACCCCATCAACATCTTTGACCAACTTATAAAAATCCAGAAACCTTTCCAGCGGAATATCTGTCTCAAAGCTCTTCCCGAAAGTTTTAATAAGTTCGCTTATTTTTTGCGGATTAGTCAATGTTTGTATTGACAAAACCTTATCCCTAAAAGACTGCAGGACCAGTTGCTGCCTGCGGGAACGGGCAAAATCAGACCCTTCACTGTTTGTCCCCATCCTTGAACGCACAAATTTTAAAGCCTCTGCACCGTCCATATGTTGGATACCCTGCTCAAAATGGATGTGTTCAAAACGGCATCCAAAATCAGCAGCGCTGGTTGCAATTTTTTCCTGTAAGTCCACCAAGACTTTGTTTTTGCCTGGTTTTAAATTCAGGGACGGGGCATTTAAATCCTGTATCTGGCCTGCAGAAAGTTCAACGTCTTTTTCTACCAACCCGCAAAGTTCGTCTTCTTTGCCTTCAATAGGGTAGTTGAAGTCATCAAAAGTTTTAGGGATTTTAACATCGATACCTTCCACAAGGTCAATGGCCCTGGCAAAGCCACTAAAATCAAGCCTCACCCCGTAATGGATGGGAACA
Source organism: Candidatus Daviesbacteria bacterium (assembly GCA_016186955.1). Classification (GTDB taxonomy): domain Bacteria; phylum Patescibacteriota; class Microgenomatia; order Daviesbacterales; family UBA10151; genus JACPKP01. The sequence goes on from JACPKP010000002.1 coordinate 57,476, forward strand.
CCTAATATGTCATCAATCTTATCTTCGGCAAACTTCAAACCATTACCCTCGTTTTTAGGGCTAAGGCCTATTTCATAAGCGGCATTGACTTTAGCGGATATTGAAGAAAGCCATAAATCCCTTGGCACGGATATTAAAATTACCTGGTGGGTTTTAAGGTGATAGGACGCTATGATCATAGAATCTGTCAACTGTGCGCCTGCATGGGTTCCGCCTGCAATACCAAGCAATAAAACATTAACCCGATCATTGGTGGATTTGAGGCCGCTGTTTGAAAAAACAAACTGAAAGACTGAAGATGTTGAGGTTAAAATAGACCAAACAACAACACAGCCAATTATTATTGAAACCGCAACCAGGAGTTTTTCAAATTTTTTTGCAAAAAAACCACTGGTCTGGGTTTGTTGTAGTTTTAGTTTTTTTAGTTTAAAATCCACTGCACTCCTTGATAATTTTTAGGAATTCCTGAGGGTCCAGAGAAGATTTTCCAATCAGCAGCCCGCTGATATTCTCCTGGTTTACAAAATCTTTGCAGTTTGCGCTGGTAGCGCTCCCGCCGTATAAAACTTCCAAGTCTTGACCATACTTGTCTTTCAAGGCCTTGGCAATTAGGTTAGCATTTTCAGGTGTATCAGGATTACCTGTGCCTATGGCAAAAACAGGCTCATAGGCTGCTAGTTTACATTTACCAGGTATAGGCACATCCGATCCCTGGACACAAACCAAGGGTATGATATCATGCGCTATGGCTTCATCCACTTTTTTTGCAACCATCTCATCCGTTTCATGAAAATTTTGTCTTCTTTCCGAGTGGCCTAAGATAGCCAAATCCACAAATTGCTTTAATATTGAGGCTGCCTCCTCACCTGTATAAGCGCCTTCCTCAAAAGGTGACAGGTCCTGGGATCCCACGAGCATTTGATAATTTCCCACCTTAATTTTTTTTGCCACCTCTTCCAGGGAACTAAATGTGGGACAAACCACGACTTTCAAGTTTTCCCCCTTTACCAACTTAGGCCCCACCTGCTCCACCCATTCCAAAACCTCCATCAAATTCTTATTGGATTTGAAATTAGCAATAATCCACAAATGCTTCATAATTTTAAATTTAAAATTTTTAATTTGAACTGAAATTTAAATTTTTAAAATTAAACAAATGAAAATTCATTGAAAATTGAGAATTCGAAGTTCATTTATGAACTTCTCCAATCCATCCATACTTTTTCAAGTCTATCAGAATAAGTAGTCACCTTGCCATAAGGAATTTTTTTACAATCTGAATAATCTTTTGTTTAAAGTTCAGCTGGTGAGCAGCTTAATTAGTTCTGCTTTAGGAGTAACTCCAATTTTTCTTGCTATCTCCTTGCCGTCTTTTTCTATGATATATGTCGGTATACTCATCACCCCATACTGTGAGGCTTTTTGGGGATTTTCATCAACATTGATTTTTTCCACCTCAATCTTATCCCCCAATTCCTTTTCAATCTCCTCAATAACAGGGTTCATTATTTTACATGGCCCGCACCAAGGAGCCCAAAAATCTAAAAGCTTAACCATATTGGATAAAGATCATAACATGAAAAAAGAGAACTGGAAAGTGGCATTTAATGAAACAGGCCCTTGCTTAGTAATGTTCTTTCTAAATCTGAATGTCTGGAAAGGAGTTTTTGATAAATGCTTTTATCTCTTTCAGATAACCTCCATGTCGTCTATCTATTTCTTGTCCATCCTCCATAGTGATGAACGTGGGTACACCTATAATATCAAACTGCTGCTTGATTGACTCAACAAAATGATGATTATTATCAGGATCTATATTAATCTCTTCATAAATTATTCCATTTGGTTCTAAAACCTCTTGTTTAAGTTTTTCAATAATGGGCTTCATCCCTGTACATGGTCCGCACCAATCTGCATAAAAATCTAACAGTTTTCTCTCCATAAAATTATAGCTCTCTAATACGTAATCTTGCTTCCGTGATATTTTCTTCTGCCTGTTCAAACCGCTTTACCAATTCAGGGAGTCTATTTAACATAATTTTTTTGAATTTTCTTAAATCTTCCAACTCTTGCCTCTCTTTTCCATCCAGTGGTTCTGTTTCTAACATTAGGTATAAAGATATACCATTTTTTGTGCTTTGTCAAACATACAGTGTGGTGTTATAATTTTTCTTCGATCGAAGCGGAGCAGTACATTGTTTATATGCCCAATTTACTTGATGATTTAAACCCTATCCAACAGAAAGCAGTCCAAACCACAGAGGGTCCGACCCTAATCCTGGCTGGAGCAGGTTCAGGAAAAACGCGGGTTTTAACTTATAAAGTGGCTTTTCTAATCTCCGAGAAAAAAATCCAACCGGAAAATATTTTAGTTGTGACTTTCACCAACAAAGCCAGCGGCGAAATGAAAAATCGCATCCTCAATTTGCTCTCCAACAACCAACAACCAGTAACCAGTAACCAACCTGTGATGGGTACATTCCATTCCATCTGCGCCAAAATCCTGCGCCGCGAAGGCCACAATATCGGCCTTAGTATTTCCTTTACAATCTACGATGAAAACGACGCCATGGATGCGGTAAAACTTGCCATGGGTAATTTAAACATAGCCACCAAACAGGTAAATCCGGGCGCTGTCAGACATACAATTTCCGGCGCCAAAAATGAACTGGTTTCCGAACTTGAATATCCCCAATATGCCCGCGGTTTTTTCCAGGAAACTGCCGCTAAAATTTATCTGGAATATCAAAAAATCTTAAGGGAAAACCAGGCATTGGATTTTGATGATCTACTCATGAAAACTATCCAGCTTTTTCAGACCGTTCCAATAGTCCTCACCCGTTACCAAAACCAATTTAAATATGTTTTGGTTGATGAATACCAAGACACCAACGCTGCCCAATACCAGTTAATTAAACTCCTGGTTCAAAGATACAGGAATATATGTGTAGTTGGTGATGCTTCCCAGGCAATTTATGGTTTCAGGGGAGCAGATTTTCGCAACATTGTTAATTTCCAAAAAGACTATCCGGAAACTAAAGTGTTTAACCTGGAGCAAAATTACCGTTCAACCCAAATTATTTTGGATGTAGCCCAGGCCGTAATTTCTGAAAATAAACTTCACCCAATTCTAAAACTTTGGACAGAAAAAAAAGTGGGTCCCAAAATTGCCGTCTATCAGGCTAGATCTGAAGTGGATGAGGCTGTCTTTATTTTAGATGAGATCAGGAAGTTTGCGAGGGGTGGCGGAGGACGGGGAGCCCCATCAACCGCCCGCATCCTGAGTGACCGAAGGGAGTCGAATGAGAGGACGTCGGATGGGGCTGTCCTCCGACAGGACCCCGAGCAAAATACATTAACCCTTGCTGATTTTGCAATTTTGTACAGAACCAATGCCCAATCCCGGGCAATTGAAGAAGTTTTCCTGAAGGCTGGCGTACCTTATAGACTGGTTGGTGGCGTCCAGTTTTATGAGAGAAGAGAGATCAAAGATGTTTTGGCTTATCTTAGATTAGCAGCAAATCCCAAGGACTCTGTTGCCAAAAAAAGGATCGAAAAATTAGGCAAAGGCCGCGCCCAAAAATTTTATGAACTGGCAGACGTCATTGCGAGCGGAGCGAAGCAATTTCAAAAAAACGAGATTGCCACGTCCTCCGATGTCCATCGGAGTCCTCGCAATGACGGATACCACACTTTACAGCTCATGGACTTAATCCTAGAAAAAACAGGCTATTTAGAATATCTTGATGACGGGACAGAACAGGGCAGGTCCAGAATTGAAAATGTTAAAGAACTCCGTTCTGTGGCGGAACAATTTCCCAATTTAGTACAGTTTTTAGAAAATGTAGCTTTAGTACAGGATAATTACCATCCAGACCAACAATCAACAACCAACACCCAACTACCAACTGACGCAGTGACTTTAATGACCTTACATGCCTCCAAAGGTCTGGAATTCCCCACAGTTTTTATTGTTGGCATGGAGGAAGGTTTATTCCCTCATTCCAGATCTATGCTAAACTCCAATGAAATGGAAGAGGAAAGAAGGCTGGCTTATGTGGGAATTACCAGGGCAAAACAACAACTTTACCTAACCTATACCAGGACCAGGCTTTATTTTGGCACCAGGTCTAATAATTTAGTTTCCAGATTTTTAGGTTCGATTCCTGAAAATTTACTGGATCAAAAATTTTCTTCAAAACTTATTGACCCCGATCTAATCGGGGTTGACGAAGATGATTGGCTTAATTAATATTAGCTAAAAATCAATGGATCAACTACTGGGAGCCGTATTGGTTTTTATCTCCACACTAACAGGCCAGCGTATCCTGGGGGTTGCAACTCAAGATCTAGAACCTTTTGTCCAAGAAGTTCTGGAGATCTCCCAACCGATTAAAACAGAGTCCCGGTTTGAAGAAAAACTCTCCACCCAATCTGCCACTATTTCCAAAAAAACTGTTTATAAGGATGACCCGGAAACTGAAGCCGGAATAGATACTGTGCTGGATGAAGGAGCAAATGGCAAAAAAATTATTACCTACAAAATAACCTACTACCATGCCAACACCTCGGATGGTGGCACTGAGCGTAGCCGAAGTGACTCCTCCGAGGTGAAACAGAAAAAAGAAGAATATTCCCGCGAGCTTGTCTCTATCCAAACTATTGACCCTCAAGACAAAATCATCTCAAGAGGCACTAAAATTGTCTGGCATACCTTAGACACCCCTGAAGGCCCAATACAATACTGGAAAAAAATGCGGGTTTACGCCACTCATTATGATTCCAGGTGTCCGGGGTGTAATGAGTGGACAGCTATCGGCATGAGAGCTGGCAAAGGTGTGATAGCTGTTGATCCAGCTGTAATCAAAATGAAATCCAAAGTTTACATACCGGGATATGGTCAAGCAATAGCCGGAGATACTGGAGGAGCCATCAAAGGAAACATTATTGATCTAGGCTTCGACGACGCCCGCACCGCGGGTTGGACCGCCCATTTTATAGATATTTACCTACTCTAAGAATTTAAAGGTAAAAAGAATTTTGTTAAAAAGTTTAAGTTCTGCTTCTGGAATTTCGCCTATTATTCTTTCTTCATCATACCTTATCTTCGTATTAGTTTTTAGTTCATAAATAGTCATTATGTAAAACTGTTTATTTTGTTCAATAACAAAATCCATATATTTTTGTGGAATAGTCCCACCAACCCTCCCTAGCTCACCTGTTATCTTTTTAGCATCTAAACCATTAATTTTGATGTCTTCCACCTTGTCTATCGTTGGACAATCACCCTTACAATTTAACGGGTTATTTTCCGAAACAGCAATGTAAATTTGTTTATCAACCAATACGTATGCAGGATCTTGTGTCTCCAAAGAAATATTTTGTGGATATTTTAGTAAATAATTGTATTTTGCATTTTTATATGTTTTCCACCCTGCAGTTTCATCTGCTGAAGATGCCTGGGGTTCTGGGGAAGTTTGATCAGGGGTTAAAACTAGAGGTGGGGCAGATACAGGAAATTTCGGTTTACTCAAAATAATATATCCTGCAATTCCCCCAGCGATCAAGATCAAAGCCAAAATAACAGCCACCACTGTCACAAACCCCGCCTGCCAGCAGGCAAGGCCTTTTTGTTTACACTGAGCGGACTTGTGGTGAGCGGAGTCGAACCAGTCGGAGTGCATAAATTAATGTCAATTAAACGGAACTATCCCTATCTTTGTTAATTTTTCTATGTTTAAATCAATTTCATACTCATTTAAAAACTTAGGTTTGATAACAAAATCCATCCCTCCTAAAAACCTTATTTTGTCAGAGCCTTTCCAAATAAGCTTCATTATAGGCATAGCATTGTAGCTGATTTTGGAAATTAAAATATACTCCTTTCCGCCGGAAAAATTACTTCCGTCTGATTTAAACAGATATAAATCTCCGCCATCAGGCGGTTGGACTTGTAGATAAAAATATTTTCCGTCTGGCGACCAGTTATTAATTTTTAGATCCATCCATGTGTCGGCATCGGCCCGTCCTGCCAACACGGTTTTTCCATTTTTTCCCGTTTTATCTGAGATAACCACCGACCTTATAAAACTATCTCCTTCACCAGAGTTTTTGATCATGATCTTCCGCTGCCCATCCGGTGAAAGTGCTTCACTTATAATAATTTCTTTTGTTGAAGGAATTAAACTTTTCATTTCCTCTTGTTGTAAGTCTGGAAGAAATTGCTGCCCATTTTGATAAACCCAAAATACTCCCCCGCCGATAATCGAGACAATTAAAATTACAACCAAGATTAAAATTGGCGCAAATCCTTTTTGCATTTATTTTGTAAATTTGAAGTCTGCGAGGATTTTTTCACCATCTGTTTTTGCTGCAGAATCGGTAAAAACCTTAAAAAGGTACATCTTCCCGTCTTTAGAAAGAAGCATTAATCTTGGTTTCCCCGGCTGGTAATAAACCACCGCAGATTTTGACACCCTGCCGCTTATTGTTGCTTCGTCCTTTGGAAAAACATGCACATTGGTTGCGACATCAAAATCACCCCATAAAAAAGGATAATACCAATAGCGTTTATACCAACCTTGCTCATCTAAACCATCCAGATTTTCAAAAACCCAAACTGTAAAAGGAGCATTTTCAAAAGATTTATCCCGGCCCAAAACAACCATCGCTTCCAGAACTTTCCCCGGCTCGTATCCGATATACCCGCTGAAGTTTTTCCTAAAATCCCCATTCCCCCTTTTGTTGAATTCAGACTCTTTGTCCTCCATTGCTTCCAGCGGGGAGGAATATTTTAACTCAAAATCCGAACTTTTACTTGTGTAAGTTTTTTCTTCCGTTTTTTGGATGGCTTCAGAAGGTTTAGGGTTTAAAAAAGTTTTCGAAAGAAATCCGGGGTTTGGTGGCGCGGGAGTTTGTAAAAGTTTTCCTTTATCGACATCCAGATTTACCTGTTTCACCGGATCTTTAGTCTGGTCCGGTTTTGTATTTTTAAAGATAACCACACCGGAAATTACGGAGAGAGCCAGCGCTGCAAGCAAAATAACCAGAGGGGCAGAACCTCTTTGCATAAATTTATGATACCACAAATTCAGGAGCCCTGCCCAAAATGGATTCCGGAAATCATCTCCTCGACCTTAGAAGAATAGTCATCTTTGCTTGAGGCAGGAGAGTTATCCGAAGAAACCCTATGTGTGATATCCAATAAAAGTGTTGGTGCACACCACTGGTATTTGGTATAACCGGTGATTGAAATCTTAGAGCGGATCACTTTTTTGCCCCCCAAATCAACTTCCGTGCCTTGACATTTAGCATTATTACCAACCAAAATAGTTATCGGTTTTTGTGCTCTACCACAAACCACATCTTTAAAATCAGCGCTGTTGAGAGGGTCAAGTTCAATATTTTTTGAATTGCTGCATGTCAAAAGCCCCCAGTTTTTTGGATAAAAAATTTCAAATCCTTCCCCTTTGTAGCTTTTCATACCGGAAGATGTTATTTCACCTGGTTTGGCAGGTGTTTGCGGGGAAGGTGAAGGCGGTTTTGCATCAAAACCGCTTGCTGCAGGTTTGGGAGAATCAGATTGCTTTTGCAAAGTTGCAGTTTGACGACCCCCAAACCCTTTGACAAAATAAAGTATGGTTCCTGAAATAATAGCCAACAGAATCAATAAAACTGACCCTGTAACCAATAAAACCTTTGCTCTCTCATCCATAGCCTGTAATTTTACCACAAATTGGGTTAAAATGACAGCATGGATTTACGGAAAATCACCAATGCACAAAAGTCTGAATATAATAAACTAGTTACTCATGTCAGCCAGAGCTATGAGTGGGGGGAATTCAGAAAAAGTTTAGGGCTAACTCTTTTACGGTACGGAATTTTTAAAAAAGATAAACTCACAACAGTGTTTCAGCTAACTCTCCATAAAATACCACTGACAAAACAATTTGTTGGTTACCTGCCAAAAGGGCCATTGCCCGATAAAGAATTGGCTCAGGCATTGGAAATAATCGGCAAGGAACATTCATGCGCATTCATTAAAGTTGAACCAGACATCCTTGCTAAGACTCCCCCCTCCCCGGTATATCCTGCTTTTCTGTCTTCGCCTAAACCTTTATTTACCAAATATAACTATATTTTGGACCTCACCCCTGCTACAGAAGAGCTTTTAAAAAAGATGCATCAAAAAACCAGATATAATATCAAACTGGCCCAAAAAAAAGGTGTGGTTGTTGAAGAAAGAACTGATGATAAAGCCTTTGAAATATATTTAAAACTGTATTTTGAGACAACCCAAAGACAAAATTATCATGGACACAATACCAACTACCACCAAAAGGTCTGGCAGATTCTAAAAAAGATAGGCATGGCAAGGCTTTTGATCGCATTTTATAAACCTCCAAACTCCAAAACCCGAATCCCGCTTTCAGCCTGGATGCTGCTAAATTTTAAGGATACTTTATATTACCCGTATGGTGGATCTTCTTTAAAACATAAAGAAGTTATGGCAAATAATTTAGTCGCTTGGGAAGCCATCAGATTGGGTAAAAAAATGGGCCTTAAAAAATTTGACATGTGGGGGGCATTACCCCCAGACGCTCCACTAAACCATCCCTGGCAAGGTTTTAACAAGTTTAAGGCCGGGTTTGGGGGTGAACTGGTTGAATATCTTGGCACATACGACCTTATTTTTATTGATTTCCTTTATTGGGCTTTTACGACAGTAGATAAATTAACATCTCTTAAGGTGTTCCTCTTGAGATTGCTACACAAATAGCTATGGCTGATCCGATACTACTGGCAACATTTATTACTATAACCTTATGCTGTATCGGATTATCCTGGTTTGCCGGGTCTGATGCACCGTATGTTGCAACAAAAATGGATAATATTAAAGATATCCTTAAACGGGCAGGAACGGGGAAAAACAAAATATTTTATGAATTGGGCTCAGGGGACGGCAGGGTTGTAATTGAGGCTGCAAAACTAGGCGCTCGGGCAAACGGGGTCGAGCAATCATGGATTAGGGTCTGGTATTCAAGATATAAAGCCAGGCAGTTAAGATTAAATGCCGTTTTTTTCCATGGCAATATTTTTGACAGAAGTTATTTCCCTGCGGACATTGTTTATATCTATCTTCTTTCCAATGCAGTCCAAAGACTTGAGGGAAAACTAAAGAAAGAGCTGAAACAAGGCTCAATAGTAATTACCCAAACTTATCATTTCAAAAAATGGAGGCCTTTTAAAAAAGCGGGTGATTTTTGGCTTTACAAAGTATGAGGGCATTTCGTGTATTGACAATTAGGTAGTGTTTTTTTATATTGAGTTGTAATGATTCATTGCAGTCGTTACGCAAGATGGGTCAGGTTTTTCCTTTAGGGCTATCGTTTGATGATGTCCTGCTCATTCCTCAACACTCTGGAATCAAGAGTCGTTCTCTCGTAGATTTAACAACCCAACTTACACCCTCTGTAAGCCTCAAACTACCAATTTTGAGTACAAATATGACAGATGTCACAGGTGTAGAAATGGCTATTGCGTTAGGCAAATTAGGCGGGATGGGCATTTTACCCCGCTTTGAAAATCCAAAAGTTCAGGCAGATATGGTTAAACAGGTTAAAAAAAATGAAGTTTCTGTAGCTGCTGCAGTTGGCTGCAAGGAAGGGTTTTTGGACAGGGCGGAAAAATTAGCCAAAGCCGGCGTGGATATATTACTTCTTGATATAGCCCATGGCCATATGCAACAAGCTTTGGATGCCACAAAAAAAATAAAAAATAAGTTTGGTCAAAAGATCGGTCTTATCTCCGGTGCAATTGCAACTTATGCTGGGGCAAATGATCTATACCAAGCAGGCGCTGATTGTGTCAGGGTTGGTGTTGGCCCAGGCAGCATCTGCACAACCAGGATAGTAACAGGGGTAGGCATCCCACAAATTACAGCAATTACGGAAGCCTCCAAGGCTGCAAAAAAATGGAAAAGGACAATCCTAGCTGATGGAGGCATTAAAAATTCTGGTGATATAGCAAAAGCTCTGGCAGCAGGAGCTTCTGCTGTATCACTGGGTAATGTATTTGCAGGGACAGATGAAGCTCCTGGAAAAATAGTTATCAGGAAAGGCAAAAAGTATAAAATTTACAGGGGGTCTACCTCTATTGAATCTAAAAATGACCACCAAAAAAAGCTTTCAGATTTATCAAATAACTACCTTCATCATATTGAAGGCGTTGAAGGATTAGTCCCCTTTAAAGGTCCTGTCCAAAATTTGGTTTTGCAGTTTGTAGCAAATTTAAAATCCTCATTTTCATATGTTGGGGCAAAGAATTTAAGACAGTTCCACCGATATGCAAAATTTATCAGAGTTACTTCTTTGGGGTTGAGGGAAAACGGCCCGCATGATATTTTGACTCAAGATTAATTATTTTGGCAAAGCTATCACAATTAACCTTTTCTGGTCGAATGTGCCATCACAAGTATACAAAGTCAATCTGTTGCTGTCTGATATGACTGCATCAATATCAGCAGGCGTTACTTTTCTTTTTGCATTTACTAAATAACTATACTCTTTTTCATTTGTCTGTATTTTTATCTCATCCCCAATATTTATTTTTTTCAAACCCCCAAATAAATATTCCCTATTATGGGCATACAAAATAACATTCCCTTTCCCTGGTGTTTTCGACGTTGTCAGCCAGGACACCGCATCATCATACAAAGTCCACTGGTTATTTTTAATAGCGCCTGTAGCAATTGGTAGTTGCAAACCAATGGATTTTATTGAAATTAAAGTTGGTGGATAAACCGCCTCAATAATTTTAGCTGACTGGGTAGCAATTACGGTTGCATTTTTTACCGGCAGGGCATTTTGAACCTCTTTAACATCTTTATAGGAAACTTTCTGATGAAAATCGAATAAATTGTTTGGGAAAACTCTAACTAAAATAAGGGCTACTATTAGACCTGTCATGCCAAACATCAAAACTTGCAGAAAAATTTCAATCTTCGGCATTACTGCGGACCGTTCTCAATGCCCAAATTAAAACAATTATCCCCCCAAAAAAGACAACAGCCCATTTGGCAATATCTTTTTCGGCGCCTGTTGAACCTAATACTTTTGTTTCCCCTAAAACTTGTTTCGCGCTTCCGCTTGCAGGTTTGATAGTAGGTTGGGCAGAAGCAGTTGCTGAAGCTGAGGCAGCAGCTGTAGGGGTAGGTGTCACAGCAAAAACAGCAGGCGCAAACACAAACATTACTACAGCAATATAACCTATCATGAACATCTTTTTCATAAGTATTATATTAACTTATCTAAATTATAAGAGAATTTCAATACCTTAAAATTATAATGATATAATCCATTCAATGAAACTTCTTCATTTTGCTGATATCCATATTGGCATGGAAAATTATTCTAAACTTGACCCTCACACAGGTCTTTCCACCAGACTGTTGGATTTTTTAAATACTTTTGACTTTATAGTTGATACTGCCCTCTCTCAAGATGTTGATGCCTTAATTTTTGCAGGTGACGCTTATAAAACCCGTGACCCCAACCCTACCCAGCAAAGAGGTTTTGGCGAAAGGATCAAAAAAGCAGCCAAACATATGCCAGTTATACTTGTAGTTGGTAACCATGACACTCCTAATGCGCAAGGCCGGGCTAATACTTTGGATATTTATTCTGCTTTGGAAATTGAAAATGTTTGGGTCTCAAGAGTTCCCGAATATTTACAAATTCCCACCAAATCAGGCAACTTGCAAGTTGTCACCCTACCCTGGCTTCACAAAAATGATTACCAAGAAGTAGCAGAAAAATTATTGTCCCTTTATGACAAAATAAAACCTCCGCCAGCTGGCGGACCTGCTATTTTTTTATCCCATGCTGAAGTAGAAGGCGCATCATATGGCTCAGAAAAGGGTATGGCTATTGCAAATGATGTCACCATCCCCCTATCTTTAATCCAGGACCGAAGACTCTCTTATGTAGCCTTAGGCCATATCCATAAACACCAGGTTTTATCCAAAGATCCGCCGGTTGTTTATGCTGGTTCCCCTCACAGGATTGATTTTGGTGAGGAAAAGGAAGAAAAAGGCGTGGTTCTTGTCATTCTGAGCGAAGCGAAGAATCTCAAGAATTCTGAAGCTTCTTTCCAATTTATTCCCACACCCTGCCGTGCATTCCTAACTATCACTATTAATCTGGAAGGATCCGACCCTAACCCCACCCAAACCATCTTAGATGAGATTAAAAAAGCAGACACAAAAGAAAAAATTGTCAGAGTAATTATTAATATCCCAACCGCTTGTGAAGGAGAAATAAAAATGGATCAGATTAAAAAAGCCCTGGCTGATGCTCATGTTATAGCTGGCATCTCCAGAAATGTAGAAAGGTTAGAGCGCCAAAGACTGGAAGGAATCAATGAGGTAGAAAGCCTTTCACCTATAGATGCTTTAAAAAAATATTTTGAAGCCAAAAAATATCCCCCGGAAAAACAAAAATTGTTAGAAGAATTTGCAAAACAAATTCTGGAAAGTTAAAAATTAAAAGTCAAATCTCAATCATTCCCAAAACCAATTTTAAAGCATCTTCAACTTCTTCTAATTTTTCTTTAGATAACTTACCAATTTTTTTAATTAACCTGGATTTATCAATGGTTCTTATCTCTGAAGCTAGAATCACTGAATCTTTTGCAAATCCAAAATAGCCTTTTGGGACAAATACTTTTTCAGGTCCTATTGGTTTTGTCTGCAAACTAGTTGCAGCAACGATAATTTTAGGCCAGGCATTATTAAATTCATTAATCGAGATAATCAATACTGGTCTCTTTTTATGAATTTCTAATCCAAATCCTGGATTTAAATCTGCAATCCAGATATCTCCGTGTTTAATTAGTCTGGCCATCCTTCAACCTCTAAAGGACCCCAATCCTGTTTGATCTCTTTATAAAGCTTCTTAAAGGCTTTTAGACTTTTGACTAATTCTTTTCTAAGATCTCTTTTTTTAGTGAGTTTCGCTTTAACAGCTTCCGCTATGAATTTGGAACGGGAACCATCTGTAACACTCCTGCGTAAATCCCTGACTAAATCATTTGGTAGAGTGATATTAATTCTCTGGCTTTGCATAAATTCTCCTATACACACTAATTATACACACTTTATATTATTTATCAACTACTGGAGAGGATTAATTAGCTATTTAATTTATAGTTGCTTTTTTACTCTAAAAAGAGTAACATGCTCGCTATGCTTAAGCAACCTGACAGACCTTATTGGCTCCCCGGAGCAAGCAGGGATTACGAATGGGCTAGTAAACAACTCACTGTATATGAAGGTGAAGAAGAAAAAAGAGCCAGGGTTTCTAGTCTGTTACGGCAAATTGAAGAAACAGTTGAACCTTGGACTACTGGATTTTTAGATAAAGCGATACAGTTGGAGTATGATCAAAAAAATTCAGTTGCTCCTCTTGATGCGGAGGTTGCCCGACGTAACGGAGTAACATATCCACGGCCGATACCATATGAACCAGGCTTACTAGACAAGCTTTTTAAAAGAACTGGCAGCGAAAAAGTGATAGAAATCACTCCTGAAGATGTAACAGTACATTGGATAAAAACGATAAGTGAATTAGATACAAATTTTAATCTTTCATATAGTACTGATCCTTACAAAACCGTAATTACATTATTAAGGGTAAACGTATTTCGTAGGCCAGGCAATGACTTTTCTTACGGATTCACATATAAACCAAACGGAAAAAGCGTATCATTAAAAACATCGGAATGGGACTCAAAACCCCCGTGCAAAGGGACTATTAGTACTTTAAGCAAAAGAGGGGTTGAATCCGGAAGACTGGCTCCAAACGACTTAAGTTTAGAAGATTTAGTTAAACAGGTAAAACCATTCATTTATAGGGATCTAGACATTGAGATTGAATGGAATAGCGATCTTATTTATTTTCAACTAAATACACTACACCAATGGAGAGATGAAATTAACCACGTACCATTCCCTCACTCTAAATTTAGACCAAAGATCTTTAGATATAACCCTAGTGCAGATCTATTTATCGATAGCTATCCAATTGGAGAAGTTTATCGTACTCAAAAAATTTTTCAGAAAATGTTTTTTTTGAATTTACTCAGAGTAGTGTTCGCTACTTTACCGGACGGGCCATGAAACGAACCAATCACATGATCGATAAGGTATAATAGTTTTCACCTTCCTCGTTATGGTCCCAGTTAATTTGAAACTATCCAATTTCACAAGTTATGGTGAAAGCCCTCCAGAACTGGATTTTACCAAATTTAAACTGGCTGCTATCTCGGGCTTAAACGGTGCGGGAAAATCCTCGCTTTTGGATGCCATCACCTGGTGTGTTTGGGGATCTTCCAGAGCAGGCGATTCATCTGATGAGCTGGTAAGACTGGGTCAAACAGGGATGTTTGTGGAATTTTCCTTCGAACTGGATAGACAAAAGTTTGTTATTAAAAGGGCAAGAAATAAAAAATCAGGCGGACACAGCGCCCTGGAATTTTGGTCTGGTTCAACAGGCTCACCACAAACCCATAACCTGACTGAAGGTACCATCAAAGCAACCCAGCAAAAGATTATCGAAACGCTCCATTTAAATTTTGAAACTTTTTGCAACTCTGCATATCTTAGACAGGGTCATGCCGATGAGTTTACCACAAAAGGCCCGACTGACAGAAAAAGAATCCTGGCAGATATTTTGGGATTGGACCATTATGACAGGTTAGAGGAAAAAGCCAGGGAAAAAACCAAAGAGATCCAAACCCAATTGACGCTTCGGGATTATCAAACCCTGGAGATTGAAGCTGAACTTTCGCAAAAACAGGCTAGTGAGCAAAAACTGAAAGTTGCCCAGGAGAAGATTGATGTTTTAGATAAAGAAATCCTGGACTTGGAAAAAAATATTAAAATGTTATCTGAAAACCAACAAGCGCTAGTTTTAATAAGTGACCAGAAAACAAAAATTGAAAAAAATTATCTGGAATTTAAAAGCGAGCTTGAAGATATATTATCAAAAGGCAAAGCGCGGTCTCAACGGATCGCGCAATTTGAAAACCAAATCAAAGACTTGAACTTATTGAATCAAAAAATTGCGGAAATAAAAAACCTGCAAAGAGAAGCTGATAATTTTAATCTTTTAAAACAGCAACTGCTTGAGTTGGAGAAAAAAATAGCTGAAGTCCAGGGCAAAATAGATTTAAAAAATTATAACACCAGACAACTGGAGAGTGAGTTGGAAAAAATACAAAACCAATTAAATAATTTAAAAAAAGAAGGGGCAAAATGCCCAACCTGTGGGCAAGAAATTGACAGAGACCATAAACAAAAAGTTGCCAAAGACCTTTCGCAACAACAGACTTCCCTATCAGAAGAGTTGAAAAAAATTTCTACCTCGGAGGAATTAACTCTTTTGGAAAAGCATACAAAAGATTTATCTCAAATCCCACTGGATGATCAGAGATATTCACAGATCCAAAAAAAACTGGTTGAACTTGATAACCTGCAAAAGCAGAAAGAAGTTTTACTACAAAATCAGGCGAGCCTCGAGACAGAAAAAAAGACAGTCATAGAACTGCGCGACCTTTACAAAAAAAGGGTTGCCCAGGTTACTGATCTGGAAAAAGAGCTGCGTAATATACCCGATGTTTCACAAAAACTCATAGCAGTCCAGAACCAAATTTTGGAAAAAGAAGCCCTTTTGTCTATTATGCGTTCAGAGGAAAAAGAAGCAAGAAATACTTGGGGCCAGGCCAAAGAGTTAATGTCAAGAACCCAGCAACTGGAAAAATTATTAAAGCAAAAGCTGGAAGAAAAAAGTAAATTAACAAAAGAAAAGGAGGTTTTTGAAGAGTTGGCTTTAGCTTTTGGGAAAAAAGGCATCCAGGCCATGATTATTGAATCAGCGATCCCCGAGATAGAGGAAGAAGCAAACAATTTGCTTGGAAAGTTAACAGAAGGAAGGATGAGAATTACTTTGGAAACTCAAAAAGAGACTAAAACTAAAGTGCAAACCACAGAGGGAAAAATTCATGCTACTGTTGAAACTTTAGATATTATTATCTCAGATGAAATGGGTGAGCGGCCATATGAATTATATTCAGGGGGCGAAACTTTTAGGGTCAATTTTGCCCTAAGGCTTGCTATCTCCAAACTTTTGACAAACAGGGCGGGGGCAAAATTGCAATTTCTGGTAATAGACGAGGGGTTTGGTTCCCAAGATGCAGCCGGCAAGGCAAGATTGGTTGAAGTAATAGATGCAATCAAAGACGATTTTGAGAAAATTTTAATCATCACCCATCTGGAGGAGCTCAAAGAAGAATTCCCGGTCAGAATTGAGGTTGCCAAAAATGCAGGCGGGTCTGCTTTTGAAATAGTTGGGGTTTAGTCTAGAGTAAATCTTACATTCAGGCCTTGCTCTGCAACTAATTTTTCTACAAAAGACTCTGTTTTATCTTCTCCTATTTTTCCAAAAAAAGGTGATGTTTTAGATAACAATTCCCTTAAAGACTCTTTTGGCAAACACGGCCCATAAGCAACCGTTAACCCTGTTTCTATATTGTTATTTGGAGCTCTCTCTGTATCCGTCCAAAAAGAAAAAATATATGGTTGGTAAGATGATGCAGGGTCAACGCTTAATTTTGTGAGAACTGAAACTGCAGCCGGGAGGTTTTTATCAAGGAAAGCTCCGATTTTCTTGCCGAAAGATTCCGGCTTTAACCTGTCAACCTTATAATATTTTGTTACCCCGGTA
>JACPKP010000009.1 GCA_016186955.1 Candidatus Daviesbacteria bacterium
AAAATCCGCTTCCTTGGCTTTGATAAGCTCCAAAATGCCAATACCGCTCAATAAATACTTGAATCTTTTCCCAAATTATGGGGAATACTAAACTTAGACCAAAAACAATAAGTAACGCCACAGCTAAAGTTCTAATAGTATCTGCAGGTATTCCTAAAACTCTTACAAGTGTTGCTAAAAGTAAAGAGGCAATAGTGAAACTTATAACAAGTCCAGCAATTACACCCTTAATTCTTTTAGTGTTACCATCAATACCGCTTGCTAAAACAACCGGCAAAATTGGTAACACACAAGGAGAAAATACCGTTAAGATTCCTGATATAAACGCAATCGGTATTAGTAGTAACATATTAAATCTCCTGCAACTGCTGTATTAACAAGTCGAGATTTCCACCGATCCATCTTTTTACCTCATTACCATTTTTATCAAGTACAATCAGTGTGTGTTGAGAAGTTACTCTATATTTATTGTTCATTACTTTATCGTTGTCATAATCCACCTTTAGGATTGTCACATCAGGTGGTAGAGAATTACCGCTCTCTTTTATCTCTTTTTCTAAAGCTTGGCAGGTTTGACACCAAATGGTGGCAGCAAAAAATAAAACTGGTCTTCCATTTCTTTTGGCAGATTCTAAATTTTGCTCTGTATAATCTATATAATTTAGCCTATCCATCAAAACTGGGGAATTGGTGTTTGAAACTGTGTTTTGTGGTTTGTTAAATCCATTCCTAAAGAAGAGAAAACCTATCGCAATTGCAACTAAAGATATAGCAATGAAAATATTAAATAGTTTCATATTACTTAAACCTTTCAAGAAAGCTTAATAATTTATGCTTTTTCTTACCATTGCTTAGCGAATAACAGATTAATTGCCCGCAGCGATAACTTTCTACAAGCCCTAAATTTTTTAAATCAGACAGGGCATGAGAAACAGCAGATTGAGAAAGTCCCAAAACTTGGGTTATATCTGTAACAGGTATCGCTTTCACTTTTGTCAGCAGTAGATAAATCTTTAGCTTAGTGGGATCAGAAAGATTACGGATGATCCTTAGAAGTTCTTCTTCCTCAACAGATAATTGCAGTCTTTTCTGTAAGGATAAAACCCTAGTGTCTGTTAAGTAATGAGGATGACCTTTGTGTAGCTGTATATATGAACGATTGAGCATATATTAAAGTCTAGCATAATTAAGTGAGAAGTCAAGAGACCGAATATCACCAAACCTACTTAAATTTACCTACTAGTACAAAATCGGCCAGAATGGTGGAAATTGGCCGATTGGCTCCCAAGCCTTCGGAGGAAGCGGCTCCGTCGCCCGGCAAATTCGGCTTGAAGCGAGTTCGGATTTTTTTAAGAGCTTTAAAAGGAGCTTTACACCCGACGGGTGTTTTGGCTTGACACCTACCCTTTTTTCCTTATAATACATGGCATGGCTTCAAATAGGAAAATAGTTTTTACAAACGGGGTGATATACCATGTTTTTAATAGAGGAGTGGAAAGAAGAACTATTTTTACAAACAGAAGGGAATTTATTAGAGCCCAACAACTCATTAAATTTTATCGGCATAAAGAAACTCCCATTAGATATTCCCAGGTTATGCAACAACCAGAGGATATACGAGAAGTAATATTAGATAACTTATATAAAAGCGAAAAATTAATTGACATTTTAAGTTATTGTTTAATGCCAAATCATTTTCATTTTTTATTAAAACAAAAAACTGATAATGGAATACCAACTTTTGTTTCAAATTTTACAAATGCCTATGCGAAGTATTTTAATACCAAAAATCAAAGAGTTGGACCTTTAGTCCAAGGTGCTTTTAAGGCAGTTATGATAGAAAGTGAAGAACAACTAATGCATGTTTCACGCTATATTCATTTAAATCCTGTAGCATCAAATATTATAAAAATAGGTCAGTTAAATGATTATGAGTGGAGTTCATATCCGGAGTATATTGATCTATCCAATGAGAATATTTCTGAAAAGAAATTAATTTTGGAATTATTTAAATCAGTTAAAGATTACCAAGAGTTTGTGATGAATCAGGTTGAGTATGCTAAAAAGCTTGATATGATTAAACACCTAACATTAGAATAAGAAAGGGTGTGAATCTATATCACCCGTCGGGTGTTGATACAGGTCGGGTGTTGATACAGGCAAATTTTGCCCCCTTGCCAAACAAAAACTTCTATGTATAATCCCTAATATATGGCGAAAGCT
Source organism: Candidatus Daviesbacteria bacterium (assembly GCA_016186955.1). GTDB lineage: Bacteria > Patescibacteriota > Microgenomatia > Daviesbacterales > UBA10151 > JACPKP01. The sequence continues at coordinate 2,224 of JACPKP010000009.1, forward strand.
CCCAATGGGTTGGGAAACGGTATGGTAACTTCAAGTGTAATGGATGGTAAAAAAGCTGCAATCATGGCAGCGGTGGCCCAGATCCAAAAACAATACGGCACAGGTTCTATCATGCGTCTTGGCGAGCGGGCTGAAAAACTTACTATGGAAACAATCTCCACCGGCTCCATAGCTTTGGATTTGGCTTTGGGTGTGGGTGGAATTCCAAAGGGGCGGATTGTAGAGATATTTGGCCCTGAAGCTTCGGGTAAAACTACTGTTTGCCTGCATGTTATCGCCCAGGCCCAAAAAAAAGGCGGTGTGGCGGCATTCATAGACGCAGAACATGCACTGGATCCCCAGAGGGCGCAGAAGATTGGGGTGAATTTAGACGAACTGTTAATTTCCCAGCCTGACACCGGTGAGCAGGCTTTGGAGATAGCGGATGCCTTAATCCGCTCAGGCGGGATTGATGTGATTGTAATTGATTCAGTGGCAGCGCTGGTGCCCAAAGCTGAAATTGAAGGGGAGATGGGGGATGCGGTGATGGGTATGCAGGCCCGTTTGATGTCCCAGGCGTTGAGGAAACTTACAGGCGCCATTTCCAACACCAATACAATTGTGATGTTTACCAACCAGTTAAGGCAAAAAATCGGGGTGATGTTTGGCAATCCGGAAACCACCACCGGCGGGCAGGCATTAAAATTTTATGCATCAATCAGGCTTGACGTCAGAAAAATTGAAAATATTAAATCCGGTGACATGGTGGTGGGATCCAGGCACCGGGTTAAGGTGGTTAAAAATAAAGTTGCACCGCCTTTCAGGATTGCAGAATTTGATATGGATGAGGATGGGGTTTCCCATGAAGGGGAGCTTGTGGATGTGGGTATAGAACTGGGGATTTTAACAAAGAGTGGGGCATTCATCAGATGGGGTGAAACACTGATAGCCCAGGGTAGGCCTGCAGCAATCCTTTGGCTTAAGGAAAATCCCAAAGAGGCGGAAAAACTGGAAAAAGAGATTAGAGATGTCTGGGCCAAACAAAAGGCAGGTAAGGAACCTTTGGTAGTGGGTGAGGAAGAAGATGGTGGTGGGGTGGTGGAAGAAGCTGTATAATTCTCCTGGTGAAGATAACTTCAGTTGAGCCGCAAAAAAATAACCCCAAAAGATTTAATATTTTTTTAGATAGTGTTTTTGGGTTTGGGGCTGATGAGGATACTGTAGTCAAATTCAGGTTAGTCCCCGGAAAAGAGATTCCCCAAGAAGATTTGGATAAAATTTTACTGGAAACAGAAGTGGGGAAATTGATAGGCAGGATGTACGGGTGGTTTGGGGTAAGGATGAGATCTGAGAAGGAAGTCAGGGATTATTTTAGAGTCAAGAATCAAGAGTCTAGAGTCAAGGGAAGAGAAGAAGTTAGTAGTTTATTAATTGATCAGGTGGTAGAAAGTCTAAAAAATAAGGGGATGATTAATGATGAAGTATTTGCAAAGAGTTGGATAGAAGCAAGAAGAAGGTCTAAGAAAAAAGGATTAAATGTTATCAAGATGGAACTTTTCCAAAAAGGAATAAGCAGAGAAATAGTGAATGAGGTTATCAGCCATCAGTCGTCAGTTACCAGTGAGGAAAAAATTGCAGAAGAAGCCTTAGAGAAAAAAACTAAAGTTTGGAAATATTTGCCTGAGATAGAGTTTAAAAAGAAAGCAACAGAGTTTTTGATGAGGAAAGGGTTTGAGTATGCGGTAACCAAGATAGTAGTTGCAAAGTTTTGGGGAAAAGAGTAATATATATGGGATAGATAGAGAATATTGGAGAAATTATGAATTTAAGAGAAACTCAAATTCAGGTAAACTTCTCAGCCAGTCATTGACTGGTTTATTCTCTAGTATCTCAGGTTATCATTTTGGACTTGATTCATCAGATGAAACATAATTTTGGTATATCAGACAATAAAACGGGAGGGCAGAGCTCAGCCACCTCTTCAGCAACTGATCTGGCAAAACGGGAGGGCATCTTAGAAGAGCGGGAGAGGATCTTGGCTGAAAAAATCAGGAATACTGAAGAATCTTTGGCCAGGTCTGAAAAAATACGGAAGGATTTAGTTGATAAGCTGGAGAGAGTTACCAGGTTGTCTGAAGATGAGGCAAAAAAAATACTTTTAGAAAATTTAGAAAAGGATTTAGCAGGAGATATCAGTAAAAAGATTAAACAGGCTGATGACACAATCAAACTGCAGGTTGATGAAAAAGCGAAACAAATTTTAGCGGATGCAATGTACCATGGAGTGACTGATGTAATTTCCGAATTTACTACCTCAACTTTTACGCTTGAAGATGAGGAAATGAAAGGCAGGATCATCGGCAAAGAGGGTAGGAATATTAAAACTTTTGAGCAAAGTACAGGGGTTGATGTACTGATGGATGATGAAAGCCCCAACACCCTGACTATCTCCTCTTTTGATCCCATCAGAAGAGAGGTTGCAAAAGTTGCATTGGAGAAACTGATAGCGGATGGAAGAATCCAACCCCAAAGGATTGAGGAAATTGTTGCAAAAACAAAAGAGGATGTTGAAAAAATTATCTACCAGGCAGGCGAGAAGCTGGTGTTTGACGCCGGAGTGTATAACTTGCCCCGTGAAATCATTGAAGTTTTAGGGCGTTTTAAATACCGGTTTTCATTCGGACAGAATTTAATTCAGCATTCACTGGAACTGGTTAAAATCGGGGTAGAGTTGGCACGCCAGATCGGGGCTGATGTAAATATCGTGCGTTTAGGATGTTTGCTGCATGATATAGGCAAGGTTGTGTCTGAAGGGGATGAGGGGACCCATGTAGAAAAAGGGGTGGCCTTTTGCAAAAAATTTGGCATCCCGCAAGCGGTTATTGAATGTATTGCCCAGCATCACGAAGATGAACCATTTTCTTCAGTTGAGTCAATAATTGTTGCCACCTCAGATGCAATTTCCGGAGGAAGGCCCGGGGCAAGGCATGAAAATGTCCAGGATTACTTCAAGCGACTGGAGGATATTGAAAAAATTGCCGCATCTTTTGACGGGGTTGATAAAGCTTTTGCCGTGCAGGCGGGCCGGGAAGTTAGGATTATTGTGGTGCCGGAAAAGATCTCTGATGAAGAGTTGCCAAAGTTGGTGCATGATATTGGGGAACAAATTCAAAGAGAAGTTATGGTCCCGGGCGCTGTTAAAATTACCGCTGTCAGGGAAATCCGCGCCACTGAATCCTTCCTGACTTCCGGGTATTAAATATTGCTAGACTCTTTTAAAAATATAAAGGGTTTTTGTTTGTAAATCCAGTTTCCATGATTTTGATTTTTTAAAAGCGTCCAACTTCTTGGTAAATTCCGGATAATTTAAAGGGTAATGGCTGAGTGATGAGTCCAATACAACGTATTGTGCATCGTATACTTCAGGGAAAAGGTAAATCTTCTCCCTATTCGACAGGTGGGGTACGAGGGGTGATTGGGCAGAGACAATTGCGTCTTTGGGGATTGTTTTGAGGGATTTTACAATATAAGAAAATTTTTTAAGGTTTTGAGCAGGAAGATTGATGGAATTCCATATTATTGATTGTGGAGACAAGCTACCAGACAAACCGCCTGTGGATAGAAAAAAGATCAAGAGAAGGGGAAAGGCTTTGTTTGTAAGACGGAATTTATCTACTGCCAGTATAGAGCTGACAGCCAAAAAAGGAGCAATATTGGCATTGTAATGGAACGCAGTCCCCCAAAAATGCGGTTGGATAGAAGAAAAGCGCAGAAAGATATGGAAAAAAGACGTAGTCCAATTCAGGGGAGACAGGAGTGGTAAAAAAGCAAAACTGCGGTATATATAATCCAAAGTGTGCAATTTAATTGGCGAATTGAAAATAATATCTGTCAGTAAGTTAGGGCGGTAATACAATAAGATTGGTATTTCCAAAGGATTACTGAGCGGTAAAACAGAGCTGGATATATAAAATTCAGAAGCGCCTTGCCAAAAAAACGGCATGAGTATGAATTTGATGATATAAAAACTCACCAGCCCAAAAATTGAAGTTGCAAAACCTGTTTTTCTCTCCCCTGCAAAAATTTGATAAATCCCCAAACCAAATATAAACAAAGGAATGTCATCTTTAAAAATTAGGCTAAAAGCTAACACCACCCAATATAAACGCCATTTTTTAAAATACCAGCTATAAAGTATCAGCGTTAATGGCAGGATTGAAATCGTTGCCAGGTGAAAGTCAAAATCAATGGCAGATTGTATGCCAGGGTAAGCTAAAAAAGCCAGAGTAATTAAAAAACTGAATAGATTATTTTGAAGTTTGTTTTGAGCAATCAGGTAGATAAAAATAGCGCTGAAACTGACAAAGCCGGCCTGGATTATAAGCAGCGTAATCGGATCCGGAAAAACAGCGTAGATTGGAGCCAGAAGAGCCAGGATAAAACCAAAATGGTCTGCGGGGTGAAGCATATGTTTGAGGGAGCTGTATGGAAGCAGATGTTGACTGTATAGATAGGTAGTATTTACATTAATACCCAGGTCAAAAGCATGGGATTTAAAAGATAAGTGCCGGTATATGGTGTGGTTTGAGTATAAAATGAAGAAGAACAAAGACAGTAAAATAGGTGTTAGATGTTTGCTGCTCAACATAAGAGTAAAAGATTGGGGCTTTACAAAAATTTATTCTTCAGGTATATTTTTAATACCTGAATGACTAAAAATCAACTGATTGAAAAGGTTGCCAAAAAGGCGCACCTGACAAAAAGGGCGGCGCAGGATACTGTTAACTCTACTTTTGAGCTCATTCGGGACAACCTGGTTAGAGGAGAAAAAACAATAATTACAGGCTTTGGGACATTTTTGGTGCGCTCAAGAGCTGCCAGGAGGGGCAGGAATCCTCAGACAGGAGAAACAATCCAGATCCCTTCCAAAAAACTCCCTTCTTTTGTGGCGGGCAAGACTATCAAACGCCTTGTGAAATAATTAACTACCCAAATGGGTTTTTGGTCAGGTTGGATTTGAAAAACAGCTCCAGAATATTTTTGGGCAGGGGGATACCTGTGAGCAACGGGTAAACAAAAATAAATCCCAGTACAATCAGCCCTAAAATAATCCCGAGCAGCAGTTTATCATTTTTCCTGCCTGTTGCCATGTGGATTTGATAACCTAAAATAAGTGACAAAAAAGGCACTGACGGACTGAAATGATATAAAAACATAATCCTTGGTGATACTGCCCAAGGCAGCCAAAAGACAAAAAATCCCAATAGGCTGATAAACAAACCATGGCTTTTTGTTTTCCAGAAATCCCAGATGCTTACTAAAATTGCCCCGCTGCCAACCCAAAAAAGGGCAGGATTACCGGATGTAAATATATTTGAAATGGTATTATTTTTATGGTATTCAACAAAATACCAAACAGGGTATAAATTTAGCGGCCAAGACCACCAGGGGGAGGCATAGTCATGGGTGGCTTTGAGCCCGGTATGGTACCACCACATCTGTTTTTGAAGCCCCCAAAAGATATCCAAGCCATCGCCTTGCAAAAAAAGCGGAATATAACTTATAAAATAGACAATAGGCGGAATAAACAGTAAATATAATTTTCCCAGATAGTTTTTAAGATTTAGATTTTTTGCCCTAAATTCTTTAAAAATCTGGTTAAAAATCAGCAAAAGATATAATCCTACAAGATAAATACCTGCCCATTTACTGGCCAGGGTTAACCCTAAAAATAACGCTGAGTAAAAATACCTTTTTTTCAGGAAAAAGAACAAGCTGACAAGCATGAAAGTGACAAAATAAATGTCATTCATCCCGGTCCTGGATTGGACAAAATTCAATCCGTCCAATGAGAATATGAAAGCTGCTATGAGCCCGGCTGATTCCTCTTTGAACAACAACTTGCCCAAAAGGTAGATCATGTAAACGCTGAAAATGCCTAAAAGAATGCCCGGAAACCTATATGCCCAAGCGTCAGTAGATCTTACCAAAAACATTGATGCAGCCATTACCTCTTTTGCCAGAGGCGGATGTGTCCATTCATATGCAACCCCGGGGGGAGGGGTATTCCACCATTCCCAAGCTTCCTTATGGCCTAAAAGGTATTCTTTGGCTGTAAAGGCATGGTAAACTTCATCAAAAACATAAGCATTGGGATAGTTAATCCGGTAAAGGCGGAGAAAAGCCGCCAACAGCAAAATAATCACCAATATTTTTTTTGCGGATAAACCCTCAAACATTTTTAACTACTTTCTTTTGAATAATAATATTTAATCAAAAAAACATATAATAATAAAGTTATAATTGACAGCCACCTGTATTGACTGCTGATATAATCAAACAAAAAAGAACCGGTATAGCCGGGGTTGTTATATATAACATTATAATAAAAATACACGTACCAGATATTAAGGAAATTTAAAAGGGCAATGACTGCGTATAAAATTTTCAAGCGCAGGGATTTATATAAAAACGCAGCCAATAAAAACAATGCAAAAAATGGGTAGAGGTATCTTTCATGAACCCTGGTTGGTAAAAGAAAAAAACTCATATATGAGAGGGCTAATGCCATAATATAGCTTTTGGTATCTGGTTGGTGTTCCCTAAACAATTTGAAAGCTATAAAAACTAAAGACAAAATAAATACAATTGCCCCAATCAGTACATACGGCATTGAAAACCATAACTGATTATCCGGCTGCCAAAAACCTACCAGGGACCAAAAATTAAATGCAAAAAGTGACAAGTAGGGGTAGACGTTTGAGCTTTTCTGGAAAAGGTGCAGCAGCCCCAACAGCGGGTCGTTTTTTATAAAAAAAGGCAGGGAGACTGTTAATGCCAACCCTGCCAAAACAGTCAAAGAATATACAAATTGTCTGAACCGGTATTTTTTGAATAGATATATAGCCATTACGGGTAGGGCAATTAAAGCTTGGAATTTAACCAGTACAGCTATGGCAAAAAATAAAGCCCAAACAAGAGGTTTTTGAACAAACATTAGAAAATAAATGGATAGGCACAAGAAAAAAACCATAACCGGGTCGTTTTGTCCCCAAACTGAAGCGATAAAAATATTGACAGGGTTTAACAGGTAAAGCAAAGCAGCAGCGTATGCTTTAGTTTGGTTACTGTCTTTGAAGATCCGGTAAATTATATATGCTGTCAAAAGATCAAAAAGCGTCATTAAAGATTTAAAATAAATTTCAAAAGGTAGGCTAAACAAAGACTGACCTTTTTGAAACAGGTTAAAAAGGAGTCCCATCAGCCCCAATAAATACAGGTAAATGGGAGGATAATCCGCAAAATAGCCGGGTGAGTAAAAATTAACCGGCCCAACCTCAATTATACGGGCAGTCCAGGCTTGCCAAACTGTCATGTCAATTTTGAAACTGGGCAGCGCCAGTAAGGACAACCTGACTAAGATGACAAACAGAATAAATATTTTTAAAAAACCGCGGATTTGTAACATGAATTTATAATACTAATCATTATAACTGTCCGCTAACTTGAAGCACAATATTTGTAGGGGGAATATATTGATATAATCAAGAAGTTATGTATAAAAAATTTGTAACTCCAATAATACTATTTTTGACAACCGCCATAATTTATTCTCTTGCATCCCCCGGACCTACATACTATACATATTTTACAAGATTGGCTGAAGGTTTTACCCATCTGCATCTTTATACCCAAGAAGCCCCTTCCTGGCTAAATGAACTTATCCCGGTTGACGGCAGATACTATATTGCTTTGCCGCCCATGCCGGCAGTAATGATGGTTCCCGGCATATTAATTTTTGGCAAATTTTTTTCTGAGACTTATTTTTCAATAATTTTGGCTGGTATAAATATTGTTTTAGTTTATAAATTAATTAAAAAAATTAATTTTTCAGAAGAGACTGCGGTACTTATAGCATTTTTTTTTGGATTTGGGACTAACCACTGGTTTTTGGCAAGCGTGGGCTCATCCTGGTATATCGCGCATATTGTAGCCTTGTTTTTTTTGCTGCTGGCGCTGCTGGAAACTTTCGGGAGAAAGAGGCTTTGGCTGGTTGGTTTATTTTTAGGCGCTGCTTTTTGGTCCCGTACTACGGTAATTTTTACCCTGCCGTTCTTTTTTATATATTTATATAAAGAATTTTGGGCAGTTAAAAAAAATATGCTCAAAATCTTGTATTTTATTTTGCCGGTTTTGGCATTTATTTTTTTGGACGCTCTATATAATTACTTACGGTTTAATAAATTCAGCCCTCTTGCCCCGTACCAGCTTATTCCGGGGATTTCTTCCGACCGGATATTTGGAGAAGGGTTTATGAGTTTAAAATTTATTCCGCGCCACCTGAAAGCAATTTTTTTTGAACTTCCAAAAATACAGAGCGCTTTCCCATATATGGTTCCTTCCCTGTATGCTAGCGCCCTTTGGTTTACCAGCCCGTTACTACTTTTTATAACTTTGATCCGCCGGAATATTTTAACCCTTGCCTGTTGGTCTGCAATAATCCCCACAGTATTTGTGATTTCACTTTGGGCGGGAGTGGGATACGCGCAATTCGGGTACAGGTTTGCCCAGGATTTTATGCCGTTTTTACTCATCCTGACAGCTATTGGTATAGGCAATAAGCCTTCAAAAATTGCCTATTTACTGCTTACCTTAAGTATTTTGGTAAATGCCTGGGGGGTGATAGTTGTTAATAAATTAAATATTTTTTTCATGTAACTTATATATGAAAGTTTTAGTAATTTTAGGTCCGACAGCCACAGGCAAAACAGATATCGCTTTGCATCTGGCAAGGAAGTTAAATGGGGAATTGGTAGCCTGTGATTCCAGACAAGTATATGTGGGGTTAGATATAGGGACAGGGAAGATGCCCGGTAGACAAAATCCGAAATACGCAATCCGAAATACGAACAATAATTCGAATTTCGAAATTTGTGCTTCGGATTTATCTAAACATAATGGATATTGGATGATGGATGGGATAAAAATTTGGATGTATGATGTTACCGATCCCAAGAAACAATATGATGTCGCACAATATATCCGCGGTACAACAAAAGTTATTAATGATATTTCAAACAAGGGAAAATTACCGATAATAGTAGGAGGCAGCGGGCTTTATTTGAAAGGAATCCTGCAAGGTTTTTCTACTTTAGGATTTCCTATCAACAAACAATTAAGGAAAAGTCTGGAGGGGTTTTCCCTTAAAGTTTTACAGTCCAAACTGAAAAAACTCTCGCGGGAAAAATGGCAAGGGTTAAACAATTCAGATAAAAATAATCCAAGACGGTTGATCAGGGCTATTGAATTGGAAAATTTACCCCGGAGGAGTCCATACGGCCACCTTCGGGGTGTTACTCCGGCCAATGTTTTGAAAATTGGTTTGAAAGCATCAAGAGAAATGTTGAACCAAAGAATAGATGCAAGGGTGTTATCAAGAATGGATCAAGGTATGGTTGAGGAGACAGAGCAGTTGCATAAAGATGGGTTATCCATAAGCAGGATGAGAGAGTTGGGTTTGGAGTATGGTGTTTTGGCAGATTATTTAGAAGGGAACATTGACAAAGAACAGTTGGTTAAAATGATGCAGATTAAAATCCACCGGTATGCCAAAAGACAGATGACCTGGTTTAATAAAGAAAAAGATGTACGTTGGTTTGACATTAGCAGAGCTGGTTGGCAGGAAAAAGTAGCAAAATTAGCTTTGTACTGGTACAATAATGGAGTAACAAGTAACAAGTAACATGAATAGACGGATTGATATTTCCCATAAAACAGTATTTTTTATAGCAGGGTTTATGGCATTGCTTTGGGCTCTTTACCAAATTAGGGATGTGATTATTTTACTTTTTATTGCGATTATTTTTATGTCAGCCTTGTCTCCAATAGTTGATGTTTTGGTAAAATATAAGATTCCCAGGGTGCTGGCAATTGCACTAACTTATGTAGTGATAATATCCATTATTGCAGGCCTTGTTTCCATTGTGATCACTCCACTTTTGGAGCAGACCACAAACCTGATACAAACACTACCGCAGACAATTGTAAAAATATTCCCGGATGAATCTATAGACAAAGCAATCCTTCAAGACCAGCTAAGCGGTTTATCAAAGAATATTTTGTCTTTTACTCTGACAATTTTTAATAATTTTATTACCATTATCTCTATCGCTGTTTTAACATTTTATCTGCTGCTGGAGCGGGCCAGGCTTGACCAGTTGATCAGCCAGTTTTTTTTAGGGAATGACGAAAGGATAAAAAAAATAACCAGAAAAATTGAAGAAAAATTAGGGGCTTGGATGAGAGGCCAGTTGGCATTAAGCTTGATTATTTGTGTTGTGGTTTATGTTGTTTTATTTTTGTTGGGGGTGCCGTATGCAATGCCGCTGGCTATTTTAGCAGGGCTTTTGGAGGTTGTGCCAGTAATTGGACCGATCATTTCATCCATCCCGGCAATCCTGGTTGCTTATTTGGCTTCGCCGGTTTTGGCATTGATTGTAGCCGGGGCATTTTTTGTGATCCAACAGTTGGAAAACCATCTGGTTGTCCCCCAGGTCATGAGGAAAGCCGTAGGTTTAAACCCTCTGGTTGTAATATTGGCAGTAGCAATTGGGGGAAAACTTCTGGGGATAGCAGGGGCGCTTTTGGCAGTCCCCATAACTGTGGTAGTTCAAATAATTACCGAAGATATTCTCAGGGAAGAAAAAAGTTAAGTTTTGTGCCTGGGAAAAACTTGTGCCTGGGAAGTTTGTAAGCCGGATTCTGTTTCTCGGCGATAATTTGTCTAATGCTCCTGATTTCAACAATTGTGCGAGCAGCACTGTTGGTTCTAGGATTGCAGCGGGGAGGATTGCCCGTTTCACCCGAGCTTTACCTCGGTTCGTCACTGTTGCTCTAACTAGGCCTTTCAGCTGCCGGCTTGCGCCGGCCACCCTGCTCTTTGCTGTCCGGACTTTCCTGAGCATACCTTTTGGTACACCCTAATCGCCCATCTTCCCAGGCGCCTATATTATACTAAAATCCCGACCGGGATGCAAATTATTATAGGTCTTGCAATCCTTTCTGACTGATGTTACAAAGTGAAACAATGAAACTTCAGACTATTCTTTTGGCGTTGCTTGTATTTACTGCATTTTTTTTGCGCATTTATAAAATTGACCAGGTACCCGCCAGCCTTTATTATGATGAGGTTGATTATGGCTACCAGGCGAGAAGTTTGATTGAAACAGGCAAAGATTACCGTGGGTCTTTGAGCCCTTTTTATGTCCATTCTTTTAATGATATCCGCGCCCCTATCCCTGCTTACTTTACGGCGCTGACTACCCTTTTATTCAGCAAACCGGAACTGCAGGTGAGGATGCCATTTGTGATAAGCGGAACACTGGTGGTGGCGCTGGTATTTTTCTTAATGCAGTTTTGGTCAAAGAAAACTTTTTTGCCATTTCTGACAGCTTTGGTTTTTGCCATAAATCCCTGGCAGATCCAGTTTTCCAGGTTTTCCCATGAAGCGATGGTTATGGAGTTATTTTACCTTTCGGGCCTTTTATTTTTTTTCATTTCACTAAAATTTAAAAATTATTTCCAGCTTTTGGCATCAATTATTTTATTTAGCCTTTGTCTTTATACATACAGGACAATGAGTTTTTTTATTCCAATCACTTTTTTGGTTTTATTTATTTTGTATAATAAGCATTTTTTATGTTTTGGAGTTAAAAAATTTTCGCTTCTTTTACTTAGTGCAGCTTTTATCATGATACCTTTTTTAATTTTTACAACAATAAAAGCCCCGGATATTCCAAGAATAAACCAATTGGCCATTACTTCTGACCCAACTATTCCAATTTGGATACAAAGGAATAGGGAGATAGACTCAGGGGATTTAGAGGATGCAACTTTAGGGAAAAAAGCGGTTTTTAGCTCCTATATCTTCCACAACAAACCCTTGAGTTGGGCTTATTCCTTTTCCAGCAACCATCTCCAGACGTTTTCGGTGGAGTTTTTATTTCTTAAAGGCGACCCAAACCTGCGCCATTCCATAGGGGGGATAGGTGAAATTTTTTTCATTGAAGCATTAGCGCTGATATCAGGGCTATTCTACATTGTCAGGAATATCAAAACCAGGGAGTATAAATTTCTCCTAATCTGGTTTTTGGCTGCGCCAATTCCAGCTGCGTTGACTGTTGATGGAGCACGGCATGGGGCAAGATTATTTATTTTTTCAGCGCCTCTTTTGATTATTATTGGAATAGGTTGGTGGTATTTATTTAAAAATATCCAAAAAATCAACTACCATAAAAGAATTATTTTTTTAATATTGGTAATTTGGGTATTTCAGTTTGTGGTATATTACCACCGTTATTTAAAACATTACCCCATTGAGTCCGCCAGATATTTCGGTTATGGTTTCAAGCAGGCGATGTCAAAAATTTCTTTAGAAGAAGATAAATACAAAAAAATTGCCATGGTAGGAACCAATGACCCGCCGATGATTTATTACCTTTTCTGGTCAAAAACACCCCCGGAGTATTTACAAGATTATGGAAGCAATTTTTCCGATGGTAGGATTTTGCAAAAAAAACTTGACAAATATAAAGTCATAGATTGGCCTGATATCAGGACAAAAGAAGAGATGGTTAAATATTTAAACATGGATACCCTATATTTGCTGACACAAAACGAACTGCCAAAACAGGTCAGGGATAATATAGCCCAAATAAAAGAGATAAAACTGATTGATGAGATAAAATATCCTGACCAACAAATTGCTTTTTATTTGTTAACCAAAAACTAAAATGCTTCCCTTTTACCTGATAAAAAAAATCCCGCCCTTGGAAAAAAAATTAAAAAAAATGTATCTGCAAAGAGCCCGGCAGATAGTACCCAGGATTGACAAATTTATTAAAAAAAGTGACCGGGTTTTGGACATCGGTTGCGGGACAGGTATGATCAGCCGGACGCTGAAAGATAAAAAGGGCTGTAAAATTGCACTTTGTGATGTAGCCTACAATTTAATGTGTGATACATACCCGGTGATAATTTACGACGGTAAAAAATTACCCTTTAAGGACGGCGAATTTTCGAAAGCCCTGGTCATTGCGGTATTGCATCATTGCAAAAACCCCATGAAAATACTTGATGAGGCAGCCAGGGTCTCTAAAAAGATTATTATTATGGAGGATGTTTTTACGGACTGGTTTAGCAGGCTGGTAACTTTTATAGGTGATTGTTTAGTTAACTTTGAGATACATTCCCTATTTACTAACCACACTACAGAAGAGTGGCTGAAGATATTTAAAAAGAAGAAATTGGCTGTTGAAAATGTTGAAGAATTCCGCTTAAGGTGCGTAGGATTGCCATTTAAGCTGGCCATTTTTGTGTTGTCTAAAAAAATTTGACAAATAGGAAAATTGTGTTATATGCTAAAAGGGTCTGTTAGATATGCATATCTGATAGACTTACTATAGAAAGACTGTTTTCTAGATAAGCTATTTCTGTAGGATCCGCCGTGCAGATGGAGTGAAACTCATAGGGAGTACACTTAAAATTCTGTTTTGGCAACCAAAGAAGCTCGTTACAAACGGGCTTTTTTGGTATTCAGGCTTTTATTTATTCCAAGACTGTGATAGAGTTGGCCACAAATGCTGGCTAAAGTATATTCAGGCGCGAATTTAGGGTTGAATACAGTCCCGGTAATTGTTGAGGTGGATATAGCCTCACAAGGCCTCCCCTCTTTTACTATTGTTGGCCTGGCGGACAGGGCGATTGAGGAAGCAAAGGAGAGGGTTAGGGCAGCGATCAGAAACAGCGGTGCGGATTTTCCACCCAAAAGGATTACTGTAAATTTAGCCCCCGCAGACCTGCCCAAAGAAGGCCCTGTTTTTGACCTGGCAATTGCCATAGGAATCTTGCTTGGTTCGGGGCAGCTGGAAGCGGATGTATCGGATACGCTAATGATAGGGGAGTTGTCTTTGGATGGGAGTTTACGGCACACCCATGGTGTTTTACCCCTCTCCCTCCTTGCCAAAAAGGAGAAATTTAAAAAGATTTTTGTGCCAAAAGAAAATGGGGCTGAGGGTGCGCTGGTTAATGGGGTGCAGGTTTATGCTTTTGAAACATTGGGCCAGGTGGCATCTTTTTTAAGTAACCAAATTATTTTAAAGTCCCAAAGACAGACAGTCATAAACCTTGAAAATAATTTAGCAGTAAATGAATATGATTTTTCCCAAGTTAAAGGCCAGGAACAGGCGAAGAGGGCTTTGGAGATAGCAGCTGCAGGAGCCCACAATGTCTTGTTAAAAGGCCCTCCGGGTGCAGGCAAGACAATGTTGGCAAGAAGTTTTCCTTCAATTTTACCACCCCTAAGCTTGGATGAAGCCTTGGAAGTAACCCAGATTTATTCCATCACAGGCAACCTGCCCAAAAGCAAACCCCTTATTACCACCAGGCCTTTCCGGGCTCCCCACCACACTGCTTCATATGTAGGGCTGATAGGCGGAGGCAATACAATTAAGCCCGGAGAGGTATCTTTGGCGCACCGGGGTGTATTATTTTTAGACGAACTGCCGGAATTTCCTAGGCAGGTTTTGGAATCATTAAGGCAGCCTTTGGAGGACAGACAGATTGTGATTTCCCGTGCCTCCGGCTCATTAACATTCCCTGCGCAATTTATCTTACTGGCAGCACATAACCCCTGTCCATGTGGATTCCTCGGTTCCCCAAAGAAAAACTGTATCTGTATGCCGGGCCAGGTTGCCCGTTACCAGAAAAAATTATCAGGGCCGCTACTAGATAGGATTGATATGCACCTTGATGTGCCGGCTGTTGAAGTGGAAAAATTAACAGGGGAAGCACAAGTTGAGGACTCCCTGATAATCAGAAAAAGGGTGGAGAACGCCAGGAGAATTCAAAGAAAAAGATTTGGGGGTAGCGGAATAATCACAAATAGTGAAATGAGCAATACCCAGATTAAAAAATTTATCATACTTGAAAAAGAAGCGACAGACCTATTGAAAATGGCAATTATCAAAATGAACCTGTCTGCCCGCTCCTATCATCGGGTGTTAAAACTTTCGCGGACTATTGCCGATTTGGCTCAAAGTGAAAATGTCTTGCTGGAACATATTGCGGAAAGTCTTCAGTACCGGGCCAGGGAAGAAATTTAATGAAAGAACAGGAAAATATCACAGACCTGACCTACCAAATGGGGAGTTTGTTGACAGCAGTGTATGTTTTAAACCACACAAAAAAATATATGAAATTCAGGAGCCTGGTAGAAAAAGAGATGTGGGCCAAAAGGACTGAAGCAATCAGGCAAAAAGCTTACAGGGTTAAGAAAAAAATTCGGGGGAAAAAATATTAATGTGATTTGAAGAGTTTTTTCCGGCAGGTGGGTCCTTGACAAGCAGTAAAAAAGTAGTATACTTAGTGTATTATGAACACAAAGCATGAGGAACCCTCGGTGTCTGTTGATGTATTGATTTTTACCATCCAGGGCGAAGATTTAAAAACCATCCTAGTAAAAAGGGGTGTGGAACCTTTCAAAGGCATGTGGGCAATCCCGGGAGGGTTTGTCAGGTCCGGCGAATCCCTGGAAGAGGCTGCAATTAGGGAGCTTTCCGAGGAAACAGGGGTTAAAAATGTTTACCTGGAACAGCTTTATACTTTCGGGGATCCGAAAAGAGACCCCAGGACCAGGGTTATTACGGTGGCCTATTTTGCATTAATCCCAAGCGAACGGGTAAAACTACATGCGACCACTGATGTTTCAGATGCGCAGTGGTTTTCCGTAAAAAATCTGCCGCAGCTGGCTTTTGACCACAAGAAAATAATCAAATATGCAAAAGACAGGATAAAAAGCAAGATTGAATACACCAATATAGTCCACGGGCTTTTGCCGAATAAATTTAGGCTCAGTGAGCTGCAAAAAGTTTATGAGGTTATTTTGGGCAAAGAGTTGGATAAAAGAAATTTCCGTAAGAAGATGATATCTTTGGGGTTATTGGAAGCAACCGGTGATAAGGAGATTGAAGGAGCCCACCGGCCCGCTATGTTATATCGTTTTAAGACTAGGGAAGTAGTTTTTTTTGATTGAACAAGGAATATTTTTTTAATTTTAGTAAGTGTAAAAAATACAATATTTAAGGAGGTGAGAAAAATGAACGAGAGGTTATCTGAGCAATTGGTAAAAAAATTAAGCAGCCTTGTAATGGAGAAAAAAGCGATTCAATCAGTTCTTGGCAACCAATACTGGCATTACGATAAAATGGTTGTGTTTGCCATCAGGGATATAGAGAGAAAACTGAACGGAGATTTAAAAAAAATGAGCAAAGAACAGATTGGAAAACAGGTTGGCTATAAAGGTGTTTGTT
This sequence comes from Candidatus Daviesbacteria bacterium, assembly GCA_016186955.1. Classification (GTDB taxonomy): domain Bacteria; phylum Patescibacteriota; class Microgenomatia; order Daviesbacterales; family UBA10151; genus JACPKP01. The sequence goes on from JACPKP010000009.1 coordinate 18,570, forward strand.
GTTTCCATTCGGAAACAGGAACGGAAGGCGGTTATTGGGCATTTCAGGATGAGCGGTTTATTGATAGATTCGACGATAATAAATTATGTGCTAAATGTGGTTTGTATAGAGAATTTTTAGAAAACTGGCATAACCGTAGATTGAAGCATCCAAAATCTTTAATTGAATATTGGGACGGAATTATAGAAAAAGCTTGTAAACCGGAAAAACACAGTTGGCAACCGGCTTTTCCGAATGGCAAATGGTCTTATGAGGGTTTGCATATTTTAAAAGATGGTGACCGGTTAACTGTTTACTCACCTAAAAAACTTGATGAGATAGTTTGGTCAGGAGACGTATCATTGAAGAAATTTCCTGTTTTTTCCCAGGATGCTTTTGGGCTTTGGATACATGCAGACCAGGTTGGGGTAGACCGGGAAACATGGGCCAAATGGTTTTTTGAAGAATATCCGGCCGAGTTAATAACAAAGGCAAAATAGATTCCCCAGTTGGCGGATTGTGGGAATGACAAAAAGAAGGGAGGTGAAAAATATGAGTGAACGAAGTTCTTTTGCAAATAGAGAAGCGTTAGTTGTAATTGACGTGCAAAATGATTTTTGTCCGGGAGGATCGCTTCCGGTATACGATGGTGATAAAGTAGTTGAGCCGTTAAATAAAATGATTTATCTGGCTGCCAGGAGGAACTGGCCTGTTGTGTTTTCTAGAGATTGGCATCCTGAAAAAACAACTCACTTTGACAAGTGGCCCATCCATTGTGTTGCCGGAACAGAAGGGGCTAAGTTCCATCCGGGGCTTAAAACCGATGGGAGATTTGGTACAAGATCCAGGATATTTCAACCCGAAAATATCCAAGTTTTTTCAAAAGGCATGGGTGAGACAGAAGATGCTTATTCGGCGTTTGATGCCAAAAATACTGCAGGGTTAAATCTTGAAGACTTTTTTGAGAAATTAGGCGTTGAAGAGCTCTATGTCGGGGGACTGGCAACTGATTACTGTGTCAAAGCGTCTGTAATAGATGCCGTAGGTAAGTTATTTAAGACTTATCTTTTGATTGATGCCATAGCAGCAGTAAATGTCAAACCGGAAGATAGTGACAATGCCATCAAAGAGATGGTAAATGCAGGGGTCAGGATTACAACTGTGGATCAGGTTTTGAAGAAGTACCTGGGCTATAAGTAAGTTAAGGGCGGTAGGGAAAATTTAACCCTACCGCCTGGGAAAGATTTGTATTAATATACCAAAAAAGAAGGCATAAAATATGAACGAGAGAATCATTAATTCAATACTTTGGACAGATCTTTACAAACTGACCATGGGTCAGGGGGTTTTTCACAGATATCCCGGCGTTGGTGCTTCCTATGAGTTTATCAACCGCGGAAAACATAAATATCCTAAAGGGTTTGGAGAAAAACTTAAAAATCAGGTTGGGATGATGTCTGACCTGTCGCTTTCAACTTCAGATAGAAAATTTCTGGAAGATAAATGTCCGTATCTTGCCGAGGATTACTTAGACTTTCTTTCTGTCTACAGGTTTGACCCAAATGAGGTTAACATAAAACAAGAAGGAGGGGGTTTGGATATTGACATCAAAGGCCCTTGGGCAAGGACCATCTATTGGGAAGTGCCGCTTATGGCTTTGGTTTGTGAACTTTATTATACAGAAACCAACCAAACCCCGGATGCGGGTTATATCCTTAGAGCGAGACAAAAAGGTGAGATGTTGAGAAGTGCACAAGCCCTGCTTTTAGAATTTGGGACAAGGCGGGCGTTTTCTCACAAAGTACATAGGAATGTTTTGGAAGCATTAATTGCAACAGCAGGATTGCTGCAAGACGGCGGGGTGTTGCTGGGGACAAGCAATATTGCCCTGGCCAAAGAGTTCAATTTGAACCCTTCAGGCACCTATGCCCATGAATGGGTGATGGGCCATGCTGCCATATTCGGCAATTTAAATGCCAATGAGAAAGCTATGGAAGTTTGGGCAAGGGAATATTTAGGATTTGATGGCGGAATAGCTTACCCGAAATTGGGAACAGCTTTAATTGACACATATACTGCGGAATCATTTTTGCATGACCTGACTCTTAAAATGGCAAAATATTTTACATTTTTTAGGCAGGATTCCGGCGACCCTATTGAAAAGGGTATTAAGGTTGTGCAAAGATTGGCAGGGCTTGGTATTGACCCAAAATCAAAAGGCGTTGCTTTTACGGATGGTTTGAACATTCCCAGGGCAATAAAAATTAATGAATATTTTAAAGGCTCAACACAGAGAGTTTTCGGGATAGGGGGAGACCTTACCAATGACGTTGGAGTGCAGGCGATGAACATTGTGATCAAAGCCTACTCTTTCATCTTGCCTGATGGGCACAAGGTTCAAGTTTGCAAGCTTTCTGATGATAGGGGTAAGGAATCAGGAGACCCTAAAGCGATTGAACAGGCAAAAATAGATTTTGGTTTACAAGGAAAAAGATGAGGGAAAGGTTTAGGGCCACATTAATCGGGTGTGCAATAGGCGATACTTTAGGTATGCCGGTTGAAGGATGGAAAAAATCGCAAATTAAAAAATACGCGGGGAGGATTACAGAACCGATTGATCCGATCGTTTTGAGAGACGTGGATGGGAATTTGGTTAAGCAAGATGAATCGGGAAAGTTAGGATATTATTCCGAGGGGTTAAAAAGAGGTGAGTGGACCGACGATACCATTTTGACTCTGGCTTTGGCAGAGTCGATCGTGGCAATTGGCGGACTTGACTTGGAGGATATAGCCCAAAGGCAGCTTGCCGAGTACCGCAGCAGGCTTCTTCCGGATGGTGCGGTTTTTGGAGGTTTTGGTTCTACGACGACTAAAGCTTTCAAGAACCTGGATAAAGGGGTATCTTATTTGGAATCCGCGCCCGAAGACGGAGGGCCGGGTAACGCTCCTGCGATGAAAATGGCGCCTGTTGGACTTTTTATGTATATGAGGAAAGCACCCCGCGCAGGCCTAAAGTTTGCAGGACAGGTTGGCGAAATTACCCATCGGGATCCCCGTTCTATTGTTTCGGGGATAGTGCAAGCGCATGCGGTTTACCACCTGCTTTTAGGGGCTCCCAGGGAAGATTTCAATTATTCGCAGCTTGAGGCTTGCAGCTGGCATGAAAAACCAACGACTAAAAACTACCCCCATGCAGACAAAGGCAGTTTAGCTTCACGCTTGGAATGGATATGGAAAAATCCTGATGCGAGTGTTGGTGAAGCTTTCGCCAGATTAGGCAACAACAGCCTGGTTTTCCGGTCCTACCCTTTTGCGCTATTTATGTTCCAAAAGTATTGGGACAACCCTGTAGAAGGATTGTTGGAAACAGTAAATTGGGGTGGGGATTGCGATACGACCGGGGCAATTTATGGAGCGCTTTGCGGAGCGAAAAATGGGATGGTTTTCCCTCAAAGTTGGCTGGGTACTTTGCAAGGCAAAGAAAGACTTACCGAAGCTGCAGACGGTATTTTTAAACTAAAGGAAAATGAAAATTGAAATCGCACAAATTACTACTGACCCCGGGCGGTTTGAAGAAAATTCCAAAAAAATAATATCTGCCATCAAAAAAGCTCAAGCAAATAGCGCAGATGTTGTCATCTTCCCCGAGTTGACAATCCCAGGCTATATGTCGCTTGACCTGATGTTAAATAAAAATTATCTGGAGGAAAATAAAAAATGGTTAGGCCAGATTATAGACCAAACAAAAGGGATTACTGTTTTGGTCGGGTTTATTGATTTTGAAGAAAAACTTGGGCCGGATGGGACTCCGGTCAGATACAATTCGGCCGCAATTATAACGGATGGTCAGTTAGTGGGTGTGGAAGATAAAACTCTTCTTCCCGATTATGATGTTTTTTATGAAAACAGGTATTTTAAAACCGCAAGGGGTAGGAAAGTATACGAAATATCCGGTGTCAAGGTGGGTATAGAGATCTGTGAAGACCTTTGGGATGAAAAATACCCGACTAAAGTCGCCCGGGATTTGGTCAGCAAAGGAGCACAATTGCTCATAAACATATCTGCCTCGCCGTTTTATGTTGGCAAAAGAATGGTGCGGGAGAAATTGATCAAAAAGGTTGTAGAAAAATATAATGTGCCATTTGTTTACACTAATTTGGTTGGAGGACAGGATGGGTATGATGGAGAACTTATCTATGACGGGCAAAGCATGGTTTTTAATAAAATTGGGGAGTTAGTAGGATTGGGTAAAGCTTTTGATGAAGATATATTTTTGGCCGATCTGGAACACTGCAGCAAAGTTACTCCGCCAAAGTTTAACGCTGTAGAAGAGTTGCATAATGCATTGGCGCTGGGTATAAAAGATTACTTCCGGAGAACCGGTTTCAAAAAAGCTTTCATAGGGCTTTCCGGAGGCATAGATTCCGCTGTGGTGGCTGCTTTGGCAGTCCGGGCTTTGGGTAGGGAAAATGTTACCGGAGTTGGTATGCCCTCATGCTATTCCAGCAAAGGGAGTGTTGAAGATGCCAAAAAGTTAGCAAAAAATTTAAGGATCGATTTTAAACTGCTTCCCATTGGACAGGTTTTTGAATCATTTGAACAAATTTTAAAAAAAGATTTTCAAAATCTTGAAAAAGATGTGACTGAAGAAAACATGCAGGCCAGGATAAGAGGGGTGATATTGATGGCTTTTGCCAATAAATTCGGGGCGCTGGTATTAAGCACCGGTAATAAAACCGAAACTGCTTTGGGCTACACAACTTTATATGGTGATATGTGCGGAGGACTTGCTGTGATAGCAGATGTCAGTAAATTAAAAGTCTATGATCTGGCAAGATTTATTAATGGGGCAGTTGAGGGAGGAGTGATTCCAAGATCAATAATTGATAAAGCGCCTTCGGCAGAGCTTAGGGAAAACCAGACAGATGAAGAGAGTCTAGGGCCGTATAAATTGGTGTCACCTTTGGTTGATGAAATTATTGAAGATGGCAAAACTGTCAAAGAGCTTTTGAAAAAATATCCCAAAGAATTGGTAGATAAAATTTTTTATAGGATCGCAGCGGCTGAATATAAAAGAAGGCAGGCTCCTCCGGGAATTAAAGTTACCAAAAAAGCTTTTGGGATAGGAAGGAGGGTTCCAATTTCGCATGGTTTCAAAGGTTGAAGTTCAAAGAGGGGTGTTTATAGGCAGGTTTGAGCCGTTCCATAACGGGCACCAGTCTGTTTTGGAGCAGATGGACGAAGATTGTGATATTGATGAAATCATCATCGGCATAGGCAGCAGCCAGTATAGGAATACACTGAATAACCCTTTTTCCTCAAGGGAGAGAAAAATAATGATCTCCAGATCTTTAAAGATTGAAAAACCTTACAGAATCATCGACATTCCGGATATTCATAATTACCCTCTTTGGGCCTCTTATGTTGAGAAACTTTTACCAAAGTTTAAAGTGGTTTATTCGGGCAATAAGGATGTCAGGTGTCTGTTTGCAGAGAAAGGATACCGGGTGAAAGAGCCGAAAGCCCTGGATCAAATTTCCGCAACAGCGATCAGGCGTATGATGATTATGGGGGCAAACTGGAGGCCTTTTGTTTCAGAAGAGACATATGAGGCAATACATTCTTTTGGTGGTGTGAGGAGACTTTTGGAGATACATAACAGGTCTGTCCGCCCGGTTGTAGCATCGGACATGTTGATTGTTTACCAAGGAAAGGACTCTGAAGGTTTAGTTTTAGAGGAACGACTGTACAACCCCTTTAAAGGTTTTAAGGCGATTCCCGGTGGACATCTGGAGGTAGGTTTTGAAAATACCAAAGAGGCGGCGGTCCGGGAAACAGAGGAGGAGATAGGACTTAAACTTGATCCTCAAAAAGTTAATCTTTTTAATGTTTATTCAGATCCTCAAAGAGACCCCAGGGGGCCGTATATTGCGGTAGTTTACTGGACGGTTGTAACAGAAGGAATACTTAAAGCAGGTGATGATGCAAAGAAGGTTAAAGTTTACCCTTTTGATAAGATTCCCCAAATTATGGCCTTTGACCATAAATTAATTATTGATGATTTTCTAAGCAAATACTTGACAAAACAATAGTAAGTGTGTATAATACACTAAGTAATGATAAAATATGATAGAAAGCCAACCGGTAGATTTGTCAAAAATAATAATTGCCAGAAAATGGAGTTATATTGAATGGAATATGCACCATAGTAACCTTACTATGGAAGAGTTTATTAAAAACCAAAAGTCTTTAGGAATAAAAACAGATGCCATGACAGAAAGCCATTACAAACAGCAAGCATCTTTGGAAAAAATATTAGGTTTATTTGAAAGAAAGCCAAAAGTTTTGATTGGGGAAACCTTAACGAAAAAATTATTAAGTACAGCAAGTTTAGTTATCTCTTTGGGAGGAGATGACCATCTCAAATATGTTTCCCATTTTATTGGCGATCAATTAGCGCTGCCTCTAAATTCGGATTATGAACGCAGTGAAGGGGGTATGATTTCATATCTTCCGGAGGACTTCAAAAGGCTTTTGCCGAAGCTGAAAAAAGGAGATTACGAGATTGAAGAGTGCCAAGATTACAAGCTACCCTACTCCACCCCAACCGTACGCCTCTAAAAATTAAGCAACTTGCAATTTCGGAAATATATATCGGGACCTGGGCTAGAATCAGCATGTCCAAATATAACATTGGTCTTCCCCAAAGGCATAAAGATTCGGGTGCATTGATTGCTTTGCCATCAGGTATCGGTGAAGGGAGCTGGTTTAATAGCGCTGGTGGCAACTTTCCTGATGTACAAACATTTTCATCCAGATCAGAAAAAGTTGCCCGGTATTTGTCAACCGAAGTTTGGAGGGGCAGAACATTACCAGCAGCGGATAGGATTAAAAGAATCTATCCGGGTGAGCAATTAAATATCTATTACACCTCTTATTACGGGGGGGTATTAAGTATAGATCCCAAAGAAGGATCAGGCAGGAATTATAAAATGTTAATGGGGGATAGGGCAATTGTAGAGTTTGCTGGTAAGACTTTACGGGTAATGAAATGAGGAATATGCAAACATTTAATGGGTTATTTACAAAAAAAATTGAAAATAGATTAATCTATCTTTCCAGGATGGAGAAACCACTAAAAGATAAATTAAAAATTGTTAAATATATTCCCAAAAATGTGGCGAATATTTTGGATGTTGGCTGTGCAGACGGATCTTTAACAATTGCCCTTGCAAAAACTTTTCCCGATAAAATTTTTTTAGGGGTGGATTTAGATGATAATTTTCTTGACTTAGCAAAAGAGAAAGCGCAGGGTTTAAAAAATATAAAATTTGAAAAAATTTATTTAAGGGATTTATTGGCCAGACCTGAGAGATTTGATGTAGTAATTTTCTGTTCTGTATTGCATGAATTTTTTAGTTATGGAGAAGGAATATCTTCTGTGTTGAAAGCAATTGCTGATGCGCATGAACTTTTGCGAAAAAGCGGGGTGATTATAATAAGGGATATGATTTTGTCAGAATACACTAAAAATGCAAACTTAAAATGCTTGGAAGTTGCAGATAAAATTTATAAAGCAGGTTTAGATATCACAAAAGAGTTTGAGGTAAGGTTTGGAAAATTAAATAATATATATAAAATTAACCACTACCTTTTAAAGTATTTTTATCAAGAAAACTGGAATAGGGAAGGAAAAGAAAATTATGTACCGGTTACTATAGAACAATACGGACAGATCTTTTCTCTTTTAGGTATGAGGGAACAGTCGGAAAGCTACTTACTGGATTTTTTTAAGGATAAATGGAAAAAAGATTTTAATCTAACAGCTGATGAGATTTCAGAATTTAAATCTACAGGCATAATTGTTGCTCAAAAATAATATTAGTGATATTATCCTCGGGTTGGTTGTTATGTTAAAAGAATCACTTGTAAAAATTATTGGAAGTAAGGCTATGAGGGATTTTGTGACTAGCAGCAAAATGGCTAAACCTATTGTTGACAGGTTTGTGGCCGGAGTGGATATTGAAAGCGGAATCCGGGTTGTACATACCTTGAACAAGAGCGGGAAAAGAGCAACCCTTGACTACTTGGGAGAAGGAGTTAGCGATGAAGCTTCAACTAAAATACCGGTTGGTGTATACCTAGAGTTACTTGAAGCAATAAACGAAGCAGGTTTAGATGCGAACATTTCCCTGAAACTGACACAATTGGGGCTTGCTATAAATAATGAAGGCCATGTGATTAACCAGGATTTAGCAAAAAGAAATTTGCGCAAAATCGTAGAGAGGGCATCTAAATTTGACAATTTTGTCCGGATAGATATGGAATGCAGTGATTACACAAAAGCCACACTGGCGGTATTTTATGATACTGCAATAAGCCACAGTAACGTTGGTGTAGTGGTTCAGGCATATCTTAAAAAAAGCGGAGAGTATGTTGATAATTTGATAAAGCATGGAGTAAGAGTGCGGCTTTGCAAAGGAGCATATTTGGAACCCCCCTCAGTTGCCTTCACAAAAAAGACGGAAGTTGACCAAAATTACAAATACCTTATGGAACGTTTGTTAAATATGGGTAACTTTCCGGCAATTGCAACCCATGATGTTAAGTTGATAGATTATGCAAAAAATTTTGCCGAAAACCGTAAAATTAAACCTAACCGCTTTGAATTTCAAATGCTTTATGGTATCAAAAGGAGCTTGCAAGACGGATTGGTATCTGATGGATATGGGGTCAGGGTTTATGTTCCTTTTGGCGGAGAATGGTACCCGTATTTAACCAGGCGTCTTGCAGAACGTCCTGAAAATCTTTTATTTTTTCTAACGAATTTATTTAAAAAATAATTTGTTAAAATATCAATATGAGTGAAAATAATACTGGCCCGGAATTTCTTCAGCAAAAATATCAATTAAATAAAGATCCCGGGGTAATAGCTAGCGCGCAGCGTCGTGAACAACAAACAGGAGAAAAGGTTGACCAGGGTGATTTTCAAACCCGTATCCAAAATTACCTTGACCGTCTAAGGAGAATCATTAACCCCCCTAAACTGGAAGGCCATGATGGTTTTGACAGAAAGGAAAGAAACCTGGCAATGATAAAAGAAGCTCTTTACCGGCAATTTATTACTACCCCTGAGGATATCCCTGAAAGCTATTATGATGCAATAAAAAGAAGGCATAGGGAAGAAGGCCATGGTGATATTGAAATTCCCAAAGATTATAGGCAAGAACTGGCCCAAACTATCATAGAAGACCAAAAAAAATCACTTGATCTCTGGGTTGATTATCTGGCTTCAGATGAGGCTAAATATCCTGACTTTCTTAAATATTTTGCCTTTCGCAGTGTTCTGCGCATGGGTAATTATGATAAAAACAAAGGTATTTTTAATGAGAGAACAAAAGGCAGAAAAACAGTTGCTCCTTTCCCTGAACTCAACAGGGAAGCTTTAGCAATCGTTTTAGGTGATTTGGAGAAAAAATACCCCAGTGGAAAAGCTAAATCAGATTTTGAATTTATGGGCCGTTCTGACATATCTTACGAGGCAAAACAAAAATATCAAAAAGCTTTAGAGAATAAAAACTTTGCAGATCTTTATGCCCTGGCCCTGGAAGAGTTCAAACCAATTGCTGAAGAATTATTAAAGAAAACAGAAGGGAGTTGGATTAAGTATCCAAAAGAATCTGACCCCAAAAAGCTTGTTGACTCCATTGCAAACTATGGCACAGGTTGGTGTTTAAGGGGTGAGGCGATGGCCCAGCGTTACTTAGTCCGTGATAAAAATGACCTGTATGTTTACTATTCCCAGGATCAGGCAGGAAAGAGTGTTGTCCCAAGGGTAGTTATGGTTATAAACCAAAATGGCAAAATTACTGAAATAAGAGGGGTGGCAACCCAGGAGCACCTTGACCCTTACATAGGCCAAGTTGTGGAGGACAAACTCAAGGAACCGGAATTTAAAAGAGAAGGCCAGGCATATAAAAAGAGGTCTTCTGATATGAAACATTTAACTGCAATTGAAAATAAAATAAAAGCCAAAGAGGGGCTTACAGGTGAGGACTTAATTTTCCTTTATGAGATAGACTCTAAAATTGAGGGGTTTGGCTATGGTGCAGGTACAGATCCAAGAGTCAAAGAGCTCCTGTCCCAAAGAAAACCTGAGGAGGATATGTTAATAATTTTTAACTGTGAGCCTTCTCAAATTGCCCATACTGCCTCAGAAATCAAATCTGGCACCAAAGCATTTGTGGGTCAACTGGAACCAGGTATATTTGATTTACTTTCAAAATACAATATTGAACACATCTATACCAACTTTCCTGAAGGGAAAATACAAATTCAGGATCTTACCATTGGTGGTAAGCAAAAAGAACAGTTACTAAAGGATTTGAGAGAAGCAAACATTAAACTTCCCTTTGATGATTTGATTGAAAGTTATGACTTTACCACTTTGCCAGGTTCAAAAATTATTACAGTAGTAAGATTGAAGGTCAAAGATTTAGGGTTCACTCGAGTTTTTACTGACCTAATGTACCAAAGAGCAAGTGATCTGGGTTTAGATCTTTGCCTTCCTGAGGTGGCTGTGTACCAGAGGCTAAAAGATATAAGTCAACCACCAGAAAGATCATACTGGATTGCTATGAAACAAATCGCTGATCGCTATAATATACTGCACATATTCCATTTGGTACACCGACAAGATGGTCTATGGTTAGACTGTAATCGGGTTCTTCCTATTGGTGGTAGATGGAATTCTGACTACGAATTTGTCTTCACTCTCCGCAAGAGTAAATCCTCAAACCTTTAGACCCCTTGATTCTTTCGCATTAAGACAAAAAATCGTTAAAATTTAATCTTCACTTGATTGAGGCGGGAATGATAGGTGGAAGCACTAAAGAAACCCCCTAAAAAATGGGGGTTTCTTTAGATTTTGGCTTGGCTTAGACAGCTGCGCCAATTTTGTACATTCCAGTGCCACAGACCGAACAAACTCCTTTAGCTGCTTGTTTACCATTTTTCATTGTTACACTTTGAACATTGTTTGCATCTCTTTTAGTGCGGCACTTAACACAATACATCTGCATTATTCAACTCACCTCCCTTCGTAATTTTAAAAACCTAAATGAATCAGATTCATCCGTAGGCTCCAGTATAGCAATAATTGTACAGTTAGCGCAAGAAAGGATAGCACAAAAATCTTTGTCAGGTCTTGGCGTAGGTACATTGTTCCAGTCTCCACAGGAGTATTAATACGGTTGAAAGCTTGTGCATTGCGGGTGATCATGTCTGCAGTGATAAGGGCTTTTTGTGTATCAGGCCTGTTTTGATCTTGCTGATTTTTAGTAATCTTATGAGGACTGCCGTATAGTTGTTGTCTTAATACATCCAACCTTCTTTGGTCTAATGAAACTTTAGGCATAGTGGAATTCTTGCAGGATCAGCGAAGCTGAACCTATTTGAGCCTAACACGCCTGGAAAGCCTTGTCAAGCACTAAATGAGGCTAAAATTATAGGATTAAAAGATTGTCGAGTTTGACAATAGTATGTAATATCCGCTAAACTTAAAAAAGAGTAACTTATGTATCCGACTGGAGCAGCAGCAGAGATTGTAGTTTTGTTTTTGGTTGCCTGGCTCTTGGTTTTGAGTTTTTTATTTTGGCGGGAGAAAAATTTTTTGCATAAACTTTTCCCCAAAAGCCAGGAAAGGGATATCAGGAATAAATTTAATGAAGTTTTAGAGGCGATAGAAAGCTTTGGTAAAAAAGGGGAAGTTTTAAATAATAATTTTAAAAAGCTTTCCAGGGAGGGGTTGGATTATATCCAAAGGGTTGAAGTTTTAAGGTATAATCCGTACAAAGATACCGGTGGGGACCAGAGTTTTTCGATCGTTCTTTTAAACGGTAAGATGGATGGTTTTGTTTTAACAAGTTTACACTCAAGGGCAGGGACGCGGGTTTATGCAAAACCTATCAAAAATGGTCAGGGTGAGTTAGAGCTTTCTAAAGAAGAAGCAGAAGTAGTAAAGAAAGCCATAGCTTTAAATTAATTTATGTTTACAAATTTAACAACAACGCAAAAAAGCCTGATTGTTGCCATTATGACTGTTGTAATTTATACTGTTTCATCCGCTGTCTCATATTCAATTTTTTCAGCAATTGGCAATAAAGCCGGAAGTGTCAATTTGAAGACTTCATTGCCGGGTCCTGCGAACAGTCTTGAAGAAGACCCCTCTGTCCCAAAAACTGAAAGTTGTCCCCTAAACGGCGCCATGCATTCCAAAGAGGCGCGGCAATCCTGGGAATTAAGGAGACCGCTTGCTGTAATGATCGAAAACCATGTTGAAGCCAGGCCTCAGTCCGGTTTAACCAGCGCGGATATTATATATGAAGTGGTTGCTGAGGGAGGCATAACACGGTTTATGGCAGTATACCTCTGCAACTTGGCTGATATCCAGATAGGACCGGTCCGCTCAGCCAGGACTTACTTTTTAGACTGGCTCTCAGAATATGATGCTTTGTATGCGCATGTGGGAGGCGCAAATTGTACAGGGGGGCCGGCTGCCCCGGGATGCCAAAATGGCGCCCCGGCAGATGCCTTAGGGCAAATTATCACCTATAAAATTAAGGATTTAAACCAGTTTAGTATTGGGTTTCCGACATTCTGGAGGGATTACCAGCGGCTTGGCCATGCTGTTGCCACAGAACATACCATGTATTCAACAACCCAGAAATTATGGGAGATAGGGGCTAAAAAAGGTTGGACTGCCACTGATTCGGCAGGATTGAAGTGGGAAAATAAATTTACTCCATGGAAGTTTAAGGATGCTGATAATAAGTCCGGATTGACAACAAAAATTGATGTAACTTTTTGGGAGAACCAGAATGATTACAAGGTCGCCTGGAATTATGACAGCGCCTGTAATTGTTATAAAAGAAAAAATGGCGGGGTGGACCATACAGACTTTAATAATAAAAAGCAGCTTAGCCCAACTAATGTTGTGGTGCAATTTATCAAGGAATCCAATGCCAATGATGGGTATGAAAATAATGTGCATCTTCTCTATGCAAACAAAGGGGAGGGCAGGGTATTAATCTTCCAAAACGGAACTGTAATAGAAGGTAAGTGGATGAAAACAAACAGGTTATCCCGCGAAAAGTTTGTAGATGCTAAAGGTCAAGAAATAAATTTTGTGAAAGGTCAAATTTGGATCCAAACTGTCCCGGAGGGATCAAAGGTAAGTTACTAACTCTAGGTGAAACCGGGATCAACTTTCTGTCCGGAAGGAGGCGAAAAATATGGAAGAGCTGTTTGTTTCCAAAGTCCGCGTTAAAATACTACAACTTTTTTTAGGCTCTCAGGAACCACTTTTTCATGTCAGGGAAATTGTCAGGCGTGTCGGGGAAGAGATTAATGCAGTCAGGCGCGAACTCGCCCGGATGGAGAAGTTTGGCATGGTTACATCAGAATGGAGGGCAAACAGGAGGTTGTACAGATGGAGAAAAGACTATATTTATTATCCTGAACTTCTGGCATTGGTTGTCAAATCAACGGGATTGGGTGGGGTGATTATCAAAAACCGTATTAAATTAGGCAGGGTTAAATTTGCTTTTTTATCCACCAGGTTTGTAAAAAATGAACCTTCCGGGGCTGAAGATGTTGACTTTTTAATCGTGGGGCAGATTGTGTTGCCGGAGCTACAGGCAGATATATCGGATGAACAGACCAAGAGGGAAAGGGAGATTAATTATTCTTTTATGGATGAGGCTGAGTTTAACTTTAGGGTTAGGAGACGTGACCCGTTCATTTTACGGGTTTTAGTACAGCCTAAAATTATGCTGATCGGCAATGAAAATGAGATGCTTGAAGGGGTGTTGGTATGAAACCGCGCCGAATTTTATGGTTCATAATTATTCTGGTCGTATTTAGTATTTTTGCAGATTTACCGAAGGTCTCTTTTGAACTGCCAACACTCAAGATAAACGGGAGTAATTTTTTTGGGGATAAAAAAATAAATTTAAACCAATTTGTTGGTGTTTTTCCGCTGAAGCTTGGTTTAGATTTGCAAGGCGGTACCCAGCTGGTATTACAAACACAGATGGAAAAAATTGCCGCCGGAGACCGGGATAAAGCTTTAGAATCAGCGCGGGAAGTTATTGAAAGAAGGGTTAATTTATTTGGTGTGTCGGAATCTGTGGTGCAGGCATCAAAGATTGGGGGGGAGAGGAGGATTTTGGTTGATTTGCCGGGTATAAAGGATGCCAGCGAGGCAGCCTTATTGGTAGGTAGGACTGCCCAGCTTGATTTTAGGGAGTTGCCCGCAACAGAGTCGGCAGAAGCTACAAAATCAGGCATCCCTGCAATATATTTTGCCAAACCAACCGGATTGACAGGGGCAGACCTAAAAAGGGCCCAGGTTACTTTCGGTTCAGGCGGAGCAAAACAAGCCGGGCCTCAGGTATCTGTGGAATTTAACGAAGCCGGGGCAAAAAAGTTTGCCGAGATTACAAAAAGAAACGTAGGCAGGCAGCTGCCGATATTTTTAGATGATACGCCGGTATCTGCACCTGTTGTCCAGCAGGAGATAGCAGGGGGTAATGCCGTAATTTCCGGGCAATTTACCACTGATGAAGCCAAGAAACTGGCGATCCAACTTAATGCAGGGGCTTTGCCTGTCCCGATAAAGATTATAGAGCAGCGTTCAATTGGGGCATCACTGGGCCAGGAGTCAATTAACAAAAGTTTGGTGGCAGGCAGCTTAGGTCTTTTGGTAGTTATAATTTATATGGCGCTTTATTACGGGGTTTGGGGGATCATTGCCGATCTGGCGCTTATTATTTACTCACTTTTTGTTTTGGCGATATTTAAGACAGGGTTATTTATATTGCCGCCGGTTACCTTAACATTGGCAGGGATTGCAGGTTTTGTCTTATCCATCGGCATGGCGGTTGATGCTAATATTTTGGTTTTTGAAAGGATGAAAGAAGAGAGGCGTTGGGGTAAAAGCGCAGTGCAGGCCCTGGACCTCGGATTTAAAAGGGCCTGGACCTCAATTAAGGATTCCAATATTTCATCCCTGATTACAGCATCGATACTTTACTTTTTAGGAACTGGGTCGGTTAAGGGTTTTGCACTGACCCTGGCTATTGGGGTTTTGGTCTCCATGTTTACAGCTTTAGTTGTAACAAAGACATTTTTAAAACTTCTTATCAAATGAAAAAAATTTCTTCCAAAAAAAAAGCGCTGTTGGATAAAAAAATAATACAGAGTTTGAAAATCAGCTGGAAAAACTGTAACAGCGCTACTTTGGACTTTGCCAATTCAGTCCCTGCCTCTTCCTGGCAAAGCAAACCATTCCAGTTTAGGTTTAAGTCTTTTGCCTGGGAATTTGCGTGTATTACCCGGACAAGGTTTTGTCATCTTGAAGCATTCAAGACAGGCAGGCTCTCGTTTGCTGAAAGAAGTTCAGCGCCAAAAAAATCCAATCTGGAGAAGGAACCGAAGGCAATAATTATAAAAGAGTTGAATAAGCTGGGAACAAGTTTGTTAAGGGAAATTGATGCGGTTGACTCCATACAAAAGGTTGATTTTATAACCTGGCTTTTGCAGCACGAAAGGGTTCATCAGGGTAAATTAGTACTTTATTTTGCAACTTCCGGTTTAAAAACCCCCAACTCTTTTAAAAATACCTGGGGAAGATCAAATTTTTAAAATGAAACTTTTTAAAAGTAAAAAACCTCAATATGAATATTTGCGTAAAAAATGGTTGCAGCGCCATAAAGAGATTACACAAAGAGTATTGGATAAACACTTCCGTAAGGCAGCGATAAGTTCCCTGGGAGGTTTAATACTTTTGACAACACCAGGCCTTTCCCTGCCTGCTGCCAATTTTATAGCCGACCAGGTCAATGTTACTGCCCAAGAGGATAGGAACGCTTTGATTAAAGCTGAGCTTTTAGATAAATTGCCGCATGAGATGAGAAACCTGTCAAAAGAAGAAGAGACTAAAATTACGGATGTTTTATCTAAAGATTTTGGCATTAAAGTTACAGGGGAGTTGGAAGGCAAAAGATTAAACAGGACATATGGTTTGATCGGTGGAGAACAACACCTATACAGATATCCAGGGGATAATTTATTTGCGCATGCCAAAACTGTCCAGGATTTTGCGATGTATGGTGATGCGGGTATAGCGCCCGGATTGGGCGCTTGGGGTTACTTTGCCCCCTCAAAAGCAGAATTTACCCAAAAAGACGAAGAAAGGGAAAGATATTATATAGCGGTACAAACTTTTTTATCTTCTGGTTTTGCGGAAAGATTTAAAGAGTACCGGGATTTTTTTAAATTCCGTAAAATGTTATTAGCCAATCCAAAAACCGGGCAATCAGTGGTGGCGGTTATTGGTGATGCAGGTCCGGCTCAGTGGACAGGCAAGCATCTTGGCGGCAGCCCTGAAGTGATGCAGGGATTAGGTTTGGCATCAGGGCCGCGAAAAGGGCCGGTACTTTATTTTTTTATTGATGACCCTGAAGATCAAGTTCCTTTAGGCCCAATAAAAATAGCTGAAAATGCTAAACTGGCAGTAAAGTAATTTAAATTTATGAAATATTTTTATAGCCATGTACTTGAGATAGAATCATTAATTTACGAACTTGATAAGATGGATTTGTCTAAAGATGAAAAATACCATCTGGCACAACTTATTGATGCGAACATACACAACCATGTTTTAGATATAGTGCTATCAGAGTTGTCAGAAGAAGACAAAATAATTTTTTTAAAACATTTAAACGCCGACCAACATGACAAAGCCTGGCAGCATATCCAGGAAAAGATAGAAAAGATAGAAGAAAAAATTATAAACGCAGTAGAAGATCTAAAAAAAACCTTGCATAAAGATATAAAAATGAGCCAAAAATTAAAAAGACTGCAATCTTAAATGATACATTTAATGAAGTACAAATTATGGTTTTTTATTCTTTCTACTCTGGTTATACTTCCAGGGATTTTTTATCTTTATACATCAGGTTTGAAACTGGGGATAGATTTTACAGGTGGCGCGCTTTTAGAATATCAATTTATTTCACCAAAGGAATCACTCACTAAAGAAGCTCTCTCCGGTTACGGGGTTGTAACGCCGGAAGAAAAAAATACCTTCATCATCAGGACTAAACCGTTGGAGCAGGATGAGTTGAATAAACTTAGGGTAAAGTTTACTGATCAGTTTGGTAAATTTGAGGTCAGGAGGGAAGAAAATGTAGGGCCGGTGATTGGTGAGGAATTAAAACAAAAAGCAATTTTAGCAATTTTACTGGCCTGTACTGCCATAGTCCTCTATATTACTTATGCATTCAGGAAGCTCCCCAAACCGGCAAGTGCTTTCCGCTTTGGTATTGCAGCAATTGTTGCACTCATCCATGATGTGCTTGTGGTACTGGGAATGTTTGCGATCTTTGGAAAATTTTTTAATGTTGAAATAGATACTCTTTTTGTCACAGCCCTTTTAACTATCATTGGTTTTTCTGTCCATGACACAATTGTTGTATTTGACAGGATTAGGGAAAACATGCCCAAATTCATAGGAAAAAAGTTTACTGAAGTTGCGGATGTATCGATAACACAAACTTTAGCCAGGTCACTCAATACCTCACTGACAGTTGTTTTTGTGCTATTGGCATTGCTGCTATTTGGAGGTGAAACAATCAAATGGTTTGTAGTTGCACTTTTGGCAGGTGTTATTTCCGGCACATATTCTTCAATTTTTAATGCCACAGCGCTGCTGGCTTTTTGGGAGGAGAGATTGGGCCATTAAGGAATAAATATGACCTTTTTTTTAGAACCGCTGGTTTTTTTTCTGACATCGGTTGTAAGTGTGGTATTAATTTACTATAAAATTCCGATAGCAACGCTGCAGCAAATAATTCTTGGGATACTGATTGTCTTGCTCCTTTCTTTCCGCTGGCTGCTTGCTGAAAGGACTAAACGGTTGATAAAAGTTTTTGCCCGTTTGGTTTTACTTAGTCTCTCCTCCCTATTTGTCCAAATTTTAGTAATTTCTTCCGGCGGTTTTTACAGTCCTTTGTTGATATTATTGCATTTATATACTTTGGGAGCCAGTTTTTTATTAAATATCCCCTCATCTATTAGTTTTCTGGTGTTCTCGGTGGCGGTTTTGATAACTAATATTGTTTTAGACCCAAAACTGCAGAGTATTTTCAGGGACGATCCCGGCTCGGCAATTTTATATATAGTTTCATTTTTGGTAATTATTCCGTTGGCACAGACTCTTATGAAAACCTATCACCTGAAGGATGCATTGGCAAAAATTCTTTATGAGAGCTTAAACCTGAGGGTATTAAGGGAAAAATCAATATTGACCAGTTTAAATGAGATAGTAGTCATTACAGACCATAATTTGAAAATTATTTCTGCCAACGATGCTTTTGAAGACGCAACCGGTTTATCCGGCGGTGAGTTTATAAACCAGAATTTTTTGGATAAAATTTCACTTGTTGATCGAGATAATGTGCCGGCAAACTCAACTTCACTTTCAATAAAGGATGTATTGGTTGACCAAACAAACCATATTGTCAGCGGTTTTTATCTTTCTACAAAAGGAAACCCTAAATCCAGACAGGTTGTTGTGGAGGTCAAACCTATTGTTGGGGTTAGTAGAACAATCATACAGCTTGTATTTGTGATCAAGGAACCAAGGGCGGCTATAGAGATTGAACCTCACACTGACCTTGAGGCAGCGCACACTAAACAAAATATGATAATAACCAATATCAAAAGATTGTTGGTAAACTTTAAGGAACCGGGTTTAAAAACAGAACTGGAACTTTTGCAACAAGGGGAGAGTGACCTTTTAATAGCACAAGAGCTTGAAGATCACCCCATCAAAAATGCCAACCAATATGAGGATATTGTGCTGCTTTGCAAAAAAGCAATTTCATACAAACAGGATCTGGCCAGAAGTTTGGGGGTTAACCTGCAACTGATATTTCCAAACGCACCGGGTGAATCCTCGTATTTAAACCTCCGTGAAACTAATTCCAGTTTAATATCTCAGGTTGTTTCAGATTATGCTGCGCAGGTAAATGTCAAGTGGTTTGGTATTCTGCTAAGTAAATTATTGGATATAGCTGTTTTGCTATCATCAGGGCAAAAAAACCCTACAGTTGTTGTATCTATTAATATAATACTTAAAAGTGAGATAGAAGTTGAGCTTGTTTTCCCTTCACCTGTTATGACACCTGAAAAACAGAAAGAGCTGTTTTTACAATATTATGGAGATCTTGCTGCCACAACTAACTTAAGGTTAGGCAGCGGGTTGGAAGGGTTTATTGCCAAAGTTGTTGCTGACCAGCTTAATATTAACCTTGATGTAAAAACAAAGGAGGGTCCGGACAGATTGGTCTTCAGGTTTAAATTATATAAAAAGCCCGCAGGTAAGATTTGAGTTTAAGGTTATAGATCCCCGTAAAATGTGAAATCTGCAGGTGTAGGATAGAGCAAATGATCCATAGCCTCATCCCGTTTGACTTTAAGATAACTTTTAATTAAATCTTTTGAAAATACGCCGCTTTTTACCAAGGCAGTGTCATTTTCCAAATTATTCCAAATGTCAAAAAGGTTGTTAGCGGCCTGGGGAATATTTTTATTATCCCAAATATTTTCATCAAACGGACCGAAATTAAAATCTTTCGGTTTTAAATCTTCCCTGATCCCTTCAAGACCGTATATAAGCATTGCAGAAAAAGAAAGATAGGGGTTGCATGTTGGGTCAGGGGTCCTAAACTCTATTCTTTTTGATTTTTCTTCACCTGTATAATACATGGGTATTCTTATTGCAGCAGAACGGTTTCTTTTGGCGATTGCTTTGGAGGTAGGCGCCTCATATCCCGGAACAAGCCTCCGGTAAGAATTTAAGGTAGGGTTTGTAAACCCCAGGAGGGAATCAACATTTTTGAGGAGGCCTATTGCATATGACATGCCGGTATTTGATAATTCACCATAACCTTTAGGGTCGTAAAATATATTTTTTCCGTCTTTAAAAATACTCTGGTGGGTGTGCATGCCTGAACCATTGTCGCCTTTGATTGGTTTAGGCAAGAAACAGGCAACCAGGCCGTATTTTTTTGCCAGGTTTCTTGCTACATACTTGTACTTCATCACCTGGTCTGCTGTGTTTACCAAACTGCCATAATGCATGTCTATCTCAACCTGGCCGGCAGTTGCAACTTCATGGTGGTGCACTTCTATTGTGATACCGATACTTTCTAAAATCCTGACCATTTCAGACCGGAACTCCTGAAGTTTGTCAAAGGGAGGAGTTGGGACATAACCTGATTTATTCTGGATAGGATATCCATCTTGTTCATCAGGGTTTTGATCCGGTAATTCACGGCTTTTGATTTCAAAATATGAGTGGTATGGGTTTGAACTGTAACTTAATTTATCAAAAAGAAAAAATTCTATTTCAGGGCCCCAGTATGATATGTCGCCAAAACCGCTTTTTTTAAGGTACTTCTCTGCTTTTTTTGCAGCGCTGCGGGGGTCTTTTCCGAAAGCCTGTTTTGTTTCAGGGTCGTAGATGTCGCAAATTACCGACAAAGTCCTTTCAAAAAAGGGGTCATTAAAATGGGTGGTAATATCAGGCACAAGGAGCATATCGCTTTGGTCAATGGATGAAAATCCCCTGATTGAGGATCCGTCAAACCCAAATCCTTTACTGATATTATCAGGTGTATATTCATGGTAAGGGACACTTTTGTGTTGCCAAGTTCCGCGCAGGTCAATAAATATCAAATCAACAAAATCAATATTTTCTAAATTTTTTTTGTCTTTTTCCATGTCTGGTTAAAATTTGAAGACTACAATGTCCTGGAGAATCCTCTGCGGTGAAGAACTGTTTTTATATTGGCACAAATTTTTTTTTCCGTCAAGTACCAAAAACTATAATTATAGATTCTGCGATATCCCTCATAGATTTTCGCCTGTTCATAGATTCTTTGCGGATGAATTGATATGACTGCGCTTCATTTAATTTTTTATACTTCATCAACAGCCCTTTGGCTTTTTCTATCAATTTTCTTTCTTCTAAAGTATTCTCAAGGTGTAGCACCCGTCTTTTTAAAGTAATCTTTACAAAGGCAGACGCAATCAGTTGAACCAGTGAATTTATAGTCCTTACCTCCGTAACGGAAAAATTGTAAGGCATGCGGTTTTGCAGATTAATTACACCGACAACACCTCCGGAATCCAGTATCGGGATAGACATGAAGCTTTCATAGGTGTCTTCCGGCAGTTCCTTAAAAAATTTAAAACGGGGATCTTTATAGGCGCCCCTTTTTATAACGACCACTTCTTTGTGCGCTACAACCCAACCGGTGATTCCCTCCCCCTGGTGTAATATAATTTTCCCCAACTGTTTTTTGTGGGGTTTTTTTGACCCAATTAAAATTACCTGTTTTTCGTCCCTGTCATGGAAATATATTAAGATAGAATCAGCAGGGATAATTTCAGTAATGATTTTAATTAAGTTTTTTAGGAAAATATCAAAATCAAAGTGATTGAATACAACCAAATCGGATAGTAAGTTAATCGCTTTTGACAAGGAATTGCCTGGTTGGTTTTTAATTTGGGGCATAAACTTTGATCCGTCCGAGTAAATATTCACGTCTGTTTTTAGAAGAATCTTTAAGGACTTCTTCAAAAAGTTTATTTAAAATTTCTCCAACCTTGGGTCCGGGTTTAATATTTAAAACTTTCATCACATCATGCCCGTTGATTTTTAAGTCACTGATGGTAAAAGGTTTTTTCAAAACTGCGGCAATTTTCTGTTGGAATTTTTCCATTCTCCACGAGACCTCTTTTTGGGTTCCTCCGCCCAGCCTGTCGCCGATCCTTAGGGCCATCATATCATCCAGATTTTCTATGCCGGCATTTTTAATAAACCTTCTGATGGCGCTGTCTGTTTGGTTTTCTGAAACAGAAAACATATGCCAACGCACCAAACGGTAAAGTTTATCAGCCTGTTTGTTGGATAAGTTAAACCTTCTGGCGATTGTAGTTACTTTCCTCCCTCCGTAAACATCATGATTGTAAAAAGTGACATTACCGGTTTTGTCAATTGTTACTGTGTCCGGTTTGCCCACATCATGGAGCAAAGATGCTAGCCTGGTTAGCGGGTCCTTTGCCGGGCAGTATTTTAGTGTCAGCAGTGAATGTTCCCCTATATCATAGACTCTGCTATGTTTTGGTCCTTCCTGCTTCAAGCCAAAACATTTTTCCAGTTCCGGAAGAATAATTTGTAATATTCCCGCTTCCCTGAGTTTTAAAATTCCATCATATGAATTTTCAGCTGCCAATATTTTGAAAAGTTCATCCCTGATCCTTTCCCAGGCGATATTTTTAATTAAAGAAGCGTTTTGTTTTATTGCCTCAAATGTTTTTTCTTCAATATTAAAACCGAGCTGGGTTGAAAATCTAATAGCACGCATGAGCCGCAGTGCATCTTCTTCAAACCTCAGATTAGGATTTCCGACAGCTTTTATAAGTTTATTTTTTATGTCCTGTTGACCGCTAAAAGGATCAACTAACGTCATTCTGGCCCGCTTCGCCGAAGCTCCCGCGAGGTGAGCTTGTCCAGAATCTCTCGTTTGGTTTGGTTCTGGAGTCGCTTCGCTCCCCAGAATGACGGATAAGGCTATAGCATTTATAGTAAAGTCGCGGCGCGATAAATCATCTGCGATTTTATCAGTCCAACTAACATTAGTTGGATGCCGATAATCTCGATAATCTCCTTCTTTACGCATTGTAGTTATCTCAACGAGTGATTGATCTCGGCCTTTATCGTAATGAATATTTTTTTCTGGGATGATTACAGTTCCAAAGCTGTTTCCGTAAACTCCTTCCGGAAAAATCTTTAAGATCTCCTCCGGTTTGGCATCAGTTGTAAAATCCCAATCTTTTACCCCCTTTTCCATTAAAAGGTCACGGACTGCCCCGCCGACAATATAAATTTGATAATTGGCTTTTTGAAATTTATCTAAAATATTGAATACCTCTTTAGGGAATTTAAAATCCATATTCTGATTTTACGCCCCATCATTGCTATTGACAACAGTCATAAAAAGGCTCTATCGTATATATTGATGGGCAAACGGCATTCTTATGAAAAAGGGATAGTGCATCTGCTACCACTGGTTCTGATTGCTGCGGTTGGTGTTATCTCTTTTTTGTTAATATCTTCAACAGCGCCGTTTAAAGGCAACCTATTTGACAAACTTTTCCCTAAGCACCGTCCCAAGGCGGCTATAGCAGATTGTTCTGCAACGGCAGTAGGGACTGCCTGTCTTTATTTATCGCCAAAGAGTAAGACAGTAGCCCCTTCTACTGCTTTTGCGGTTCAGATCAGGGTTAACTCAAATGGAGTCAATGCTAATGCTGCGGAAACAGTAATAACATATCCGACTAATATTTTTAAAGTTGACAACATAGATTATACAGGCAGCGATTTTGACGTTAAGGCGCAGGAGACAAATACCCCCGGATTGATTGATTTAGTTAGGGGGTCTACTGTGCCACAACAGGGGGATAAGTTAATTGCTACTGTAAATTTCAGCTCGCTTACCACAGAAGCCTCCTCGGTTGTAGATTTTGATACTAACTCGTCTGTATACTCCGGGGCAACCAATATACTACAAAATACTCTCGGGGGGGTTTATGCCGTAAAAGTAAACTTTGCAGCCGGCCAGGCAAGTTTTCTATTGAGCGCCCCTTCAACAACATATTCTGTCGGGCAACCGGTTTCAGCCAGTCTAAGCGTTAGGGCCGATACCGATGAAGCTAATCTGTTTTCTGCTAAGATCCATTTTGATAATACGAAATTGCAGGTTGTAGGAATTGATACAACAGGCACATTTGTACAAAATTGGGTTGATAATTTTTCTGATAATTCCACAGGTGAGATTTCTCTGGTGGGGGGAGTGCCAACCCCTGGTTACAAAACTGCCGGTGCAGACAGCCTGATGGCAAAAGTCAATTTTAATACCATTGGAGCCGGCGCTGCTGCGGTAGACTTTGAGGCAACTTCGGCGATATACCGTAATTCCGACAACACAAATATGTTAAACACAACACAAAACTTGTTGATAACTATTAACCCGGGTGCGACCCCAACACCGACTCCAACTCCGACGCCTACACCTACGCCCACGCCAACTCCTCCCCCAACTGCAACACCTACTCCAACAGCTTCACCTACCCCAACCCCAACGCCCATAGCTTGTTCTATAAGCAGTGCAAGTTGGGATTTTATAGATCCCAGTAATACAGCAGTTATCGAAAGTGCAGTAGTTGGGTTGAAAATAAATGGGACAGGCGATTGCAACGGGCAAAGCGTACAAACCAAAGTGAAACAGGCAGGTTTATTTGTCAATGAAGCGGTCAACACCCAACCGTCTGCCGCCACATTCAACGGGAACACTGCGGTAACTTCATGGTTGAGTGAATACCATCCTGACGGTCCTTTTGGGATTGGATTATTTGATCCGCCTGATTACTATTTCACAGCTAAATTGGCTGGCGGTACTAATGAATTTTCATCAAGTGACCCCAAACTGCAGGTTAGACAGGCTGGTGCACCTAATTTTAGAAAGGGTGATGCTAACCATGATGACGTAGTAGATTTCCAGGACCTTTCAGTACTGCACACCCATTGGCTTGATAATAAAGCCACCAATCCGGAACAGTGGATTACAGAATTGGATGTAAACGATGATAATGACCTAAATACCATAGATTTCTCCGGTATAATATTGGTGCTTTGCGGGAATGGTTTAGTGAAAGCCTGCAATTAGATAAATAGGTCATGAAAAATTTTGATCAAAAGGCTTTTATCCATGCCCCGTTGTTGCTTCTTCTGGCCGCCTTTGGGTTAATCACTTTTCTTTTATTTACCTTTAACTCATCTTTTAAAAATGGCCTGTTTTCTTATCTTTTCCCAAAACCACCCTCCCATGCTGCTACTGCTGTAGATGTAACTTCCCAACTTGAAAATTTAGGTAATCCCTTCACTGCGAAACCCACCTATGCCAGGAATGTTTGGGATATGCAAAACTTTAATGGAAAAATCTATTTAGGGCATGGGGATTTTAATAGCAATGCCGGGCCGATTGATGTTTTCTATTATGATCCAAGCTCCTCAACCTTCTTGAAACAAGCTACTTCAGGCAATAGTTGTGGTTCAACATGTGTGGATGAGGAGCAGCTTGGGATATATCACATTTTTAACAATACCCTTTATACTCCTGGGATTGACCCAAGAGGATCAGTTCCTGCCGGCAATTTCTACCGCATAGAAAATGGTTCTTTAACCAAGCACAATACCATTTCTCCTTTAAATCTTCACACTTATGATATTTATAAATTTGGAACTGCTCTTTTTGCTGCAGGTTATGGCACCAACACTTCCCAAGGATTAGCAATTTCTACTAATGATGGTGTCAGCTGGACAGCGCCCGCTTATGGCAATGAAAACACTACTGATGGTGGTTCCTCCACCTATAAAGGCGGCGCTAATAACTTTTTTGAGATTGGAGGAAAATTATATGTCGCAGGTACCTTTTACAGACAAGGCCAGGATACCAGTGGCAACTGGTGGCAACACTTTATAAATATTGCCCGTTTCGACGGAGGGAATCTTTTTACCATAGTTAACTGGGACGCTGCTAAGGCCATGTTTCCTGGCTTTCAGGGCACTTCAGTTGTGGCTGGAACACCTTCGCTTACTATTACCGGCAACTTAATCCTTACAAGATGGGTAAATTTCAATAACCAACTTGTCTATATTGGCGAGGATAGCGGTGTGCCAAAAGCCTTATTTAAAGCTGCCACTTTTGGTACAGGCCAGGTTATCACTTTGCCTGATAACGCCCTGCCCAGGGATATTTTAGTTTCAGGAGGAACTGTCTATGTTTTAGCGTCAACTGGATCAGGCTCCACTTATACTAACTATGTTTTTTCTTCAACTGATTTAAATACCTGGGATGAGGTTTTGCATTTTGGTTCAGATACTTTTGCCAGATCTTTTGAGATGTTAAATGGGGACTTTTACTTTGGCCTAGGGACTGACTCAACTACCTCCCCTTCTCCCTCAACAGGTAATATTTTAAGGGTAAAACAAGCTGCTTATCAACCGCCACCTTCACCTTCTGCACCTATCTCAGAGCCAATTACCCCTTCGCCAACCCCTACCCCAGGCCCCAAGCAAGGGGATATCAATGGGGATAACAAGGTGGATATAATTGACTTATCAGTACTTTTGTCTAACTGGCTTGGCACAGATACCAGCTCTGATATAAACAAGGATGGCAAGGTTGGTATTATTGATCTATCAATACTTCTATCCAACTGGCTAAAGTAATATACTGGTTATATGCCCAGGAATTTAAACTCCAAAGGGATAATACACCTTAGCATACCAATACTACTTGCTATAGTTGGTGTGATAGTTTTTTTGCTGTTTTCATCAAGCGCATCTTTTAAAAACAAACTATTTTCCTCGCTTTTCCCTAAATTACCTGGTTTTGCAGCAACAGGTGCAATTTCCAATATTACAGACAATAGTGCTTCTTATCCCAATGGACAAATTCCAAAGTATGAAAAATATGAAGTTACCTTTGATGTGGCGACCAATGCTTCCAACCCCCAGCTGCCTTATGATCCTGCCCCTCCACCAGGCATGCAAGCTGGAGTAGGAGTGACAGTTAATGGAGAATTTTCCCAGGATAACTTTACTACCAAAACGGTTATTCCTGCTTTTTACTATCAAAATTTTGACTACCAGGTTAAAAGTAACCGGGAATGGTTTTATCCTACCTCCAATTATTCCTGGAAGTTAAGGTTTGCACCGGATAAAGAAGGAACCTGGCAATACAGAATTACCGCCCAAGATAGCTCCGGAACTTCTACTTCCGGGCCCAAACCTTTACAGTAACCCCAAATTCTACCAACCATGGTTTTGTTAAGGTTTCCAAAAAAGACCCCAGGTATTTTGAATATGATGACGGAACTTATTTTCCAGCTCAAGGCTACAACATGACTTGGGGAGAAATTAGCTGGGATAATCCGGTTTTATTCAATCAGGCTAATTTCCAGAAAATGGGCCAAAATGGAGTTCAGCTTATTAGAAACTGGCTATCAGATTGGGGTATTTTTGCTTCTGATGACCAGCCTTGGACTGGTGTTTCAGGCAATGCTGCCAACAATCCGGGGGTTAGGGTGCCTTATATTCCTCCCGCAACATCTCCTACAGTGGTACCGCCTTTTGGCAGTTCAGATGTCGAGTTTCAGATTCAACATTACTACAATCCATGTAACTTTTATGGAGGGTGGCATGATGGCCAAGGCCCGGCTGTCAAGACCAACACTAAATACCGTGTTTTTATTAGATACTTAATTCCCCAAGCTTTGCCACAAGCTGTAGATACTACTAAACCGTCTGGTTTGGTAGCTAAAGTCTCAGGCTGGCTAGATGCACCTTTGACCAATCCAAACAATAACTGTGCCAAGGCTGGTTCAGGAACAGATATAACACCTCATGTAACTCAGGTATCCAGCAAAGATGCAAACGGGAATTGGCAATGGCAGATTTTAGAGGGAACAATCGATCCTAGCTTAATTGGTACTAAAAACTTTTTAGGTAGGATTTATCTTTCCATGGATAATATAGATCATCTCACCGTTCCTGCTCCAGGTGTAGGTGAAATAATTTGGGTGGATAGGATTGAAATTAGAGAGGATTTGGGTGACAACTTATGCGCGGCTGCCTCAGGTTCAGGAGCCCCGTTTGATTTGAGTAATGGGAAATGCGGCACCAACATTATGACTGCTCCCTGGTCTTCCTACAACCAGTATTACAACCAAAGGTTTTCCTTATCATTTGATAAAGCTTTAGAACTGGCCCACCAAAATAATGTTTATTTGAAACTGGTAATTTTGGAGAAAAATGAATATATCCAAAACCATATTGATTATTTAGGCAGAGGTATTTTGGATAACCAGACGGGTTGCCTTCAACCCTATGGGGTAGTAGAGTGTCCAAATAACAATTGGTTTTATGGTAATTGGCGGAGTGTGACTAAGACCAGATGGCTTCAGCAAGCCTACTGGAGATATCTTCAGGCCAGGTGGGGTTATTCAACTAATGTTCACTCCTGGGAACTTATTAATGAAGGAGATCCATTTAGTGGTTTGCACTACACCTTGGCAGATGAGCTGGGAAAATATATGCATCAATTTGGGCCAAATGCCCATTTAGTTACCACCTCTAATTGGAACAGTTTTCCGGAAGGGACAAACCAACTTTGGGGCAACCCAAGTTTCCCAAACTTGGATTATACAGATGTTCATCATTATATGATTAAAGGCCAAAATGGTTCTGTTAGGACTGATAAGAAATTTATGGGAGATAGCGTTACAGCCTTTCTGGCTCCGGATTGGTTTGACTCAGCTTCAGCGGTCAACAGAGTAAGCCAGGTCTTAAGCCCTCTTGGTATATATGGTGTTGGTAAACCCATTATGAGAGGAGAAACCGGCTTTGTGACTGGTAATAGTGATGGCTGGAACAATGAAATTCAAAACGATACTAGTGGAGTTTGGCTTCATAAGTTTGTTTGGGCGGGGATTAATTCAGGGGGACTGATAGAAAGCTATTGGTATAGCAAGCAACATATCAACCCATCGCCGACTAAGGATTTTACGCCGGAATTTGGCAAATATTACAACTTTATTAAAGATATCCCTTTAAGTAATGGTAATTATCGGGAAGCCTCTGCTTCTGCCTCAGATACTAATTTGAGGGCTTGGGGGCAGAAAGACACAGTTAATAAAAGGGCGCATCTTTGGATAGATAATAAAACCCATACCTGGGGTAATGTAGTTTATGCTACTCCATCTGCAACCATTGCTTCTGGAACTACGATAACTCTGCCTAATATGCCACAAGGCTCATACCCTATTTCCTGGATAGATACTTATGCTTCTCCCTCTGCCGCTTTAGTTAAAACAGAAACAGTTAACGTAGATGCATCTGGTAATTTAGTTTTATCCCTCCCTCAAGCTTTAACTAAAGATGTAGCTGTAAAAATTGGGGATTACTTTTCTCCGGCTCCTAACCCCTCTCTCAGCCCTTCTCCTATACCAACCCCTACCCCAGGTTCCAAGCAGGGAGATATCAATGGGGATAACAAGGTGGATATAATTGACTTATCAGTACTACTGTCCCATTGGCTTGGCACAGATACCAGCTCTGATATAAACAAGGATGGCAAGGTTGGTATTATTGATCTATCAATACTTCTATCCAACTGGCTAAAGTAATATACTGGTTATATGCCCAGAAATTTAAACTCCAGAGGGATAGCCCATCCAGCCATACTTATTTTCCTGGCTGTTGTGGGGATTCTTTTATTTTTGTTTATCACCTCAAGCGCATCTTTTAAAAACAATCTATTCTCCTACCTCTTTCCTAAACCTAAATCTCAGGCTGCTACCACAAACCCCTGGGTCTCAGCTTACTATTTAGGTTATTTCTGGGACTGGATTTCAGACCCCACCCAAGCTGTTAATGCTGTGGATATGTCCACCATGACCCATCTGATCTTTGCCAGGTATGCCCCTGGATCAGGGTCAATGGGTGGAAGCGCAGGGCAGTTAATGAATGGTGCAGGTACAGGACATACAGCAGTTGAGGACCCTTTAATTGCCAAAGCCCACTCAAACAATGTCAAGGCTATCTTGATGATTGGCGGGGTGGGTGACGGAGGAGGCTTTGTGGCATCAACAGCCAATCCCACAATCCGGGCCACCTTTATCAGTAACATCTTAAATAAAGCTGTTGCAAAAAACTATGATGGGGTGGATATTGACTGGGAAGACAGTCTTGATAATACAACCCAGCAAAACCAGCTGATTGCATTTCTAACAGAGCTAAGAACTGCTGCCAACAGTAGGCCCAGATACCAAACCCCTAACCAGCCGTTTATTATTACCTTTCCGGGGTTCTGGGCTAATTCTAATTTTGATACAGTCCAACCTGCCTGGAAAGTAACTGTGGCTAATTTAGTTGATCAATACAACTTAATGAGTTATGACATGATGTGGTGTTGTGATGGTTGGCAAACCTGGTTTTGGGCAGCGTTAAAAGGAGAAGCGCCTACTCATCCTACATCTTTAGAACATTCCATTCAAACGTATGTCAACGCCGGAGTTCCAAGAAGCAAATTAGGAATAGGTATAGGGTTATATGGCGGAGGCTGGAGAGCACCAGTGAATGGCCCAAGACAGGATCCTGGTACTGCTCAGGATTGGGGTGGAGATGATACCAATGATACTTATGCAGAGTTTTATAAAACAGGAATGTTTGACCCTGCCTCTTTTTATTGGGATAGTGCTGCTCAGGTTGGGTATTATTCCTATAACCCGCCCAAAAGCTATCATGGCAATACTGTTTCATACCTTACTACTGAAGATGATCGGACAATTGCATCACAAGGAGCCTGGGTGAGGGCAGGTAATGCCGCAGGAACTATAGTTTGGGGTATTAATTATGGTGATGTTACCCCAACCAGTAATCCTGCTATGCAGGCTATTAAGCAGGCTTTCTTAAACCCAAATGCGACCCCAATTCCTACTCCCACAACCGGTCCAACTCCGCCTCCGCTTCCTTCGCCTACTCCTACCCCAACACCTACACCACTACCGTCAGGGATAATTAACATAGGTGAGACTAATATTTTAACTATTCCTGACAACGGCAACGCTAATCTTTTAATTGCCCAACAAACTACGCTAGCCCAAACTGCCACAATACAATCTTTGTCCTTCTATGTTACTAATGCAGCAGGCAATCTGCGTTTGGGAATCTATGATGCTACAGGACCTGGAGGAGGGCCTGGTGCTAAAAAAGCTGAATCAAATTCATTTACCCCTATTGTTGGCTGGAACACTGCGAATGTAATATCTCCGGCATTACTTCCAGCGGGGACATATTGGCTGGCATATTTACCCAGTGATGGTAATTTAACTTTTGTCAAAGACTATCCAGGAGCTGCTGCATACTATTCATATAACTTTGGAGTTATGCCAACAACTTTCTCCACTGCTCCCAATACTGAAGGAGTCCACTGGTCACTCTATGCCACTTTTAACAGCGCTACTGTGCCTACTTTGCCAGGTGATTTAAATGGAGATAACAAGGTGGATATAATTGACTTATCAGTACTGCTGTCCCATTGGCTTGGCACAGATGCCGGCTCTGATATAAGCAAAGACGGTAAAGTTAATATTGTAGACTTGTCAATACTTCTATCTAACTGGCTGAAATAACTATGCGATCTGATAAATATTACCAGAAAGGTATTGTGCCGGTAGCAATAATTCCTCCTGCCCTTTTTCTGACAATAATCACAACAATCCTCGTTTTGGTTATTTTGCGTGGCGGCCTAAGACAGAATACAAATTTTAATCCGGATAAAAAAGATAAAATTGTTTCCGACGAAGCAACACCGTCTGCCGGTTCTATAACGGACGTTGATGTTAAAAACGATAACAGTATAGAATCACAACCGGAAGAAACATTATCCTCTGCGGCTTTTTTGCTTGAAGCAAAAAACAAATACCAAGCGGATGAGGAATTTTCTGTAAAAGTATTGGCGCGTTCTAAAAATGATGCATCCAACCTTTTTGTTGCAGAGCTTAACTTTTCAAAAGATATTTTCAAGGTGAAGGGAATTAACACAGGCGACAGTTTTGTCCGGTTTTGGGCGGATAATTTTTTTGACAATGAAACAGGAAAGATTAATTTAGTTGGGGGAATACCTAATCCCGGATTTAAAACACAGGGAAAAGGTGGTTTACTGGCTGTAATAATTTTTAAGCCAAAAAAGACCGGTGAAGGGTCTATCTCTTTTGATAAGAACTCAGCAATTTTTAGGAATTCAGACAACAAAGATATTTTAGAAGAAAAAAGCGGGATACAAATTACAATTACTGAATAACAAAGCATTTTTCATCCTTGATTATTCATATGCAGAAAAATTATTATACTTGTAATAAGTTCCGATGCACAAAGAATGGAAAATACTCCCCAAAAAATCCGACGGTTTAACCGAACAGTTTCTTTCAAACAGGGGGATTGGCACAGGGCAGGCAAGGGAAGAATTTTTTAAGCCCGCCCTGGAAAATTATCAGCAAGCCCTGGAAATCCCCGGTATCAAAAAAGCCCAGGATAGGATTAAAAAAGCAATTGAGAAAAATGAGTTGATTATTATTTATGGCGATTATGATGTTGACGGTATTTGTGCTTCAGCCATCCTTTATAAAGCTTTGACTTCAATCGGCGCAAAAGTTTTGCCCTATATTCCCCACAGGGAAAAGGAAGGTTACGGTTTATCTAGATTGGGGCTTGAGTCTGCCAAACAATCCGGCGCTTCCCTGGTTATCACGGTTGATAATGGGATTGTAGCAATAGAGGAGGCAAAGTTTGCCAAAGAGAGTGGTTTGGATTTGATCATCACCGACCACCATCTGCCCCTTGATGAAAAACCGCAAGCTTACTCAATAGTCCATTCAACCAAAATGTGCGGGGCGGCAGTGGCTTGGTGTTTGGTCTGTGACCGGATCAGACAGGATCTAAAAAAGGATCTTTTGCAATTTGTTGCAGTAGCAACTGTTTGTGATTTAATTCCTCTGGTTGGTTTGGGGAGGGCGTATGTTGTTGAAGGCTTAAAGATTTTAAACCAGACACAAAATTTAGGATTTCTGGAACTTATTAAACAGTCCGGTATTGAATCCGGCCATATTGGCTCATACGAGATAGGTCATATCATTGGCCCGCGGATCAATGCAATAGGCAGACTGGAACATGCTATTGATGCCTTAAGATTACTTTGCACCAAAGATCCAGCCAAGGCAAAAAGTTTAGCAAAGCTCTTAAACGATAAAAATAGTGAAAGACAAAAACTGACTATTGATGGGGTGGAGCAGGCGAAAATTCTGGTGAATGGAAATGGCAATAAAAAAATTTACGTTCTCGATAGTAAAAATTGGTCCCCGGGAATCATTGGACTGATTGCAGCTAGGATTTGTGAAGAATATTACTGCCCGGCAATTGCCATCTCTGTTGGCCCAACCCACTCCAGGGGTTCAGCACGTTCAATAAAGGGAATAAATATTGTTGGTTTAATCAGAGAGTGCTCGGATTTACTGGTGGGTATAGGAGGACACCCTGGGGCAGCAGGGTTCTCTATACTTAATGAAAATATCCCCCAATTTAGAAAAAGGCTGGAAGAGTTGGTGGAGAAGATACCCAAAACTGAAACTACTCTGGAGATTGAAGCGGAAATTCCTGTTGGTCAACTGACAAAAAGCTTGGTAAAGGAAATCGAAAAATTTGAGCCGTTTGGTTTTGGAAACCCTAGGCCTGTTTTGGTAACACGCGCAATGAGGATCTCAGAGATCCGGACTGTTGGCGGGGGTAAACATTTGAAGCTTAAGGCAGATGGGATAGACGCAATAGGTTTTGGTATGGGAGAAATGGAAAAAGATTTAAAACAGGGGCAGCTTCTGGATGTGGCATACTACCTGGAAATTAATAAGTTTAATGGCTCAGAAACCCTGCAGCTTAAAGTAAAAGATGTGCTTTTTTGATCTGTCTTTTTGCAGCGGATGTCACTGCAAATTGTAGCCAATCTTTGCTTGGTTTTAAAGACCTGCATATGTAACTATTCAGTTTTTTCCAATCAAACGTCATCGCGAGGTCCGACGTACATCGGACCGTGGCGATCTAATAAGATTGCTTCGCTACGCTCGCAATGACGAAACTGCTGGGAAGAACTGAACTCATACTCAACAATGTATTGATATACTAATCATTTCGTGCTATAATTTCCGCATGACAGAATACGAATGCCCTCGTGCTAAACTGACTACCAATAAAATTGAGAAAATTCAGGGCAGCATTTCATTTAGAGTTTCCAAAGACCCAGCTGTGCTTGAAGTGGCAAAAATGGTAACGGCTGGAATATACGGACCACCTAGTCTACACCCTAGATATGAAGCTTGGCTTGCTCGCTATGGGCAAAGAAAGACTGAAGAATTAATACATGATGCGGTTACGATTGCTGGTGCGTGTGATATTATACAGACTGATATGGAGTTAGGGGGTGTAGGACTTTTTGGAGGTTTGTCAGAAAAAGGCTTAGCAGGAGATAAAAGCGAGTTTGTTTTTTATGAATGGTTAAGTCCGGAGGATGGACAGCTGACTACTATAGTAACATCTGGTGAAGCTAGAGACATTGTAAATAGGAGAAAAAGGGTAATTGAATTTAGAAGGGCACCGCGATCTGAAAGTCTTCTGACTTAAAATTCTTTTATTTGGGTATAAACAACACCATCAGTTTATTTTCGAACCAGAATACCTCTTAAAATACTGGCCATTAATACTGACAATGGCCCGGAATATTTACTTGCCTTTCATAAAAAAGGGGTCCTGAACAATGTATTGACTTAAGCGTTGGGAACTGGTAAAAAGGTTTTATGGATCGTGAGAGAAATGTTAATTTTGAAGTAGAAATGCCTAAAGAGTCATATCAAACTTTAGAAAATATAGCATATTTTACTGATGTACAAAATATTGATTGGTTAGCAAAAGTTA
Organism: Candidatus Daviesbacteria bacterium; assembly: GCA_016186955.1. Lineage (GTDB taxonomy): Bacteria > Patescibacteriota > Microgenomatia > Daviesbacterales > UBA10151 > JACPKP01. The sequence goes on from JACPKP010000009.1 coordinate 53,266, forward strand.
TGCAGGATGCTTTAAGGGTTTATGATAGGATATTGCAATATCAATCTCAACGCAAAACGGTTGCATTACTGGATGATGCGCAGTTGTCCAAACTGGCAGATTAGTCAACAGAAGCGCCGGTTACATTTAATAGTTTCATTTGTCCAGGCAAACTGATCCAAGCAGAAGAATATTATAAAAAATTGTTAGAAGATAAAAAACAGAGTAAGTTAATCAGAATGAACCCTTTTAATGCTTCTTCTGGCTGTGGATGTAATAACAAACTTTAACCAGTCCCTGCTTGGTTTTTTGGATGGGTTTTTTGAAATGATTATTTCGCAAACGTCACCGTTTTTTAAGGGGGTATTAAGCGAAACCAGCCGATCGTTTAATTTTGCCCCGGTTGTCAAATCCCCCAGCCGGGTATGAACTTTGTAGGCAAAATCTATCGGTGTAGCTTTTTCTGGCAGGTCAATAACATCCCCTTTTGGGGTGAAGACATAAATTCTTGCCCCCAGAAAATCAGTTTTGACGGATTTTAAAAACTCCTCGTTGTCTGTAACCTCTTTTTGCCATTGGCTTAAATTTTTAACCCATTTCAGTTTTTCACCGGCAACTTTTGTGCCTTTTTCTAAAACTTCATCCGCTGCACCCAGGTTTTTTGTTTCCGAGTAATGCCAGTGTGCCGCTACACCATATTCTGCCTCTTCATGCATCCCCTCTGTCCGGATCTGGATTTCAAAAGGGGCGTCCCCCGGCCCTAACACCGTTGTATGGATTGACCTATAACCGTTTGGTTTTGGGTTGGCAATATAATCCCTGACAGAGTCAGGAAGAGGGCGCCAAAGCTTATGGACAATACCCAGCACCCTATAACAATCTTCGGTATTTTTTACAATTATCCTGCAGGCTATCAAATCATAAATACGGTTTATATTAAAATTTATCTCAGGCCTTTGCTGTTTTGTAAAAAGGGAATAAATATGTTTAGTGCGGCTTTCCAGCCGGTAGTCTATTTTTTCCTCCCCCAAAGTAATATTGAGCTTGGATTTAATTTTAAGCAGCGCTTTGTCAAGCCGGCTTAAGCTTGTATCAAGTAATTTGAGGGTTTTTTTGTAATCCGTAGGGTAAAGATATTCAAATGCCAAATCCTGCATCTGTCCCTTCATCTCGCCTATTCCGAGCCGCTCGGTTAAAGGTGCAAAAATTTCAATCGTCTCTTTTGCCAGCTCAACCCTTTTTTGCTCAGGCAGATATTTTAAAGTCTGTAGATTGTCATATATGTCAGCGAGTTTTATCAAAACGATCCTCAAATCACGGGCAAGAGTCAAAAACATCTGCCTCAAATTTTCTGCGAACTCTTTTTTGGAGGTTTCAACCAGCTTAATTACTCTCAGCTTATCAAGAGTACCCAGCATTGCAGCAATTTCGGGGCCAAACTCTTTTTCTATATCGGATACAGTAGCTGCACTGTCTGAAAAACTGTGGTGTAAAATGGCCACAGACAGCGTAGTCGGGTCAAAAACCTTAAATCTCTCCAAAACCGCAGCTACTTTCAGACAATGGTTGCTAAAATCCTCGCCGGAATACCGTTTTTTTCCAGCCAGACTAAGGATGGCAAATTGATATGCTTTTTTGACAAGCGGGTTTTCCAACCCCTTTAGAACATTCATGGTGTTGCGGGCGGGTTAAAACTTAGAGCCTCCTGTACCATCTTCAGCCTTTTAGCCAAAGAAAGTAATTCTTGCTCCAATGATTGCCGTTTTTCCAAAATCTGCTGTTCCTCATTTTTCAATGCTGTTTGGTTTCTGTTTACGAGTGTACTGGTCCATGACTCTTTCATAATATTATTCACCTCCCTTCTAAAATTCAAACATCAAAAAAACCTCCCGTTCGGGAGGTCTTTAAAAGTTTGGGTTTTTAGGTTCTTACCTAAAAAGACCTCCCAAAAGCACTCCAATAAAGAGCACCAAAGAGAGGTTTACAATTAAAATACCAAAATTTCTAGGATATAGGGTTTGCGTATATGACATAACTTAAGATTATTATAAGTTTTTTAATAAACCTTGTCAAGGAGGCTTGAAGCTGGTAAGATGGATCAAGCATCCCACTGTCATTCCCGCGAAAGCGGGAATCTATAAAAGTTATGGATCCCCGATTAAATCGGGGATGACAAAAAAAGAAACATAATGCAGAGAACACTGATTTTGAATTGTAATAACAAAATAGGGGAAAATGTCATGGTTTGCGGTTGGGTTTCCGTAAGGCGGGACCATGGGAAAATTGTGTTTTTGGATGTTTATGACAGGAGCGCTATTGTTCAAGTTGTGGTAACTGGGGAATTAGCAGGGGATTTACATCCCCAGGATGTAGTTTGCATAACAGGTAACGTTGCCAAAAGGCCTGAAAACCTCGTTAATCTAAATTTAGAAACAGGTTCTGTTGAACTTCAGGCCTCAAAAATCGAAATTTTATCCAAAGCAGAAGAGCTGCCTTTTGATATGGGGGGAAAAGAGTTAGATTTGCAGCTCCCAACCCTGTTGGATTTTAGGTCACTGACTTTAAGGCACCCAAAAGTCAAAGCAATTTTTAAAGTGCAGGAAGTCACAATTGATGCATTTAGGGAGGCGATGAAGAAAAAAGATTTTACGGAATTTCAAGCCCCGGTTATTATCCCCCAAACCGCAGAAGGGGGCGCTGATGTTTTTGAAGTAAAATATTTCAACCATAAGGCATTTTTGTCCCAGAGCCCCCAATTTTACAAACAGATAATGGTTGGGGTATTTGAAAGAGTTTTTACTGTCAATAAAACATTAAGGGCAGAGCCTTCTGTAACGACCAGACATTTGACTGAAGTAACAACATTGGATGCTGAATTTGGGTTTATTGAGAACTGGCTGGATGTTATGGAGATGGCAGACTATGTTATTAAATATATTTTCGAAAGGGTTGGGAGAGAATGCGGGGAGACTCTGAAAATGTTTGGCGTCACCATTCCAACAGTACCTGAAAAAATTCCGATGATTAAACTCCGGGATGCGCAGGAGGTTATTTTTAAAAGAACCGGGAGGGATAACAGGAAAGAGCCGGATTTAGAACCGGAAGATGAAAGAGAAATTTGCAGATGGTCTAAAGAAGAAAAAGGTTCAGAGCTTATTTTTGTAACCCATTATCCGGTCAAAAAAAGACCATTTTATACTTTTGAGGATCCGGAAGATCCGGGTTATACACTAAGCTTTGATTTAATTGGGAGAGGGACTGAATGGTTAACCGGCGGGCAAAGGATCAATAATTTAGAAACTTTAGAGAGAAACGCTAAAGAATGGGGGGTTGATTTAAAAAAGAGCGAGCTTTATCTGCAGGCATTTAAATATGGCATGCCACCGGAAGGCGGATTCTCTTTTGGTTCAGAGAGAATAGTAATGCACGTTTTGGGACTTACTAATGTCAGGGAAGCCAGTTTGTTCCCGAGAGATATGGAAAGAGTAGATGTTAGGTTGTCAACGTTAAAATAATTCTTCAATGCCCGATAAATTCAAAAATATCCAATTTCAAAAGTACGGACTTTACTTGTACAGTATTTTGATATTGGCATTGGCACAGCTTTTTTTAATTACTGCGCCAAAAGCAGTGGGTTTGGTAGAAACTAAAGTTGCCTTTTTGGGCAACCAACCTCAAATCAAAGTACAACCCCTGGATAAAAAAATTGAACTCCCAAAAATTATTGAAATAATTGATAAAAACATACCTCCTCCTGAATTTAAAGCCCATGCAGTCCTTGCCAAAGATTTAGAATCCGGCAAAATACTTTTTGAAAAAAATATACATAACCGCTTGTCACCGGCATCAACCACGAAAATTATGACAGCATTGGTGGCGCAGGATTCTTTCAAGGCAGGGGAAGTTTTGAAGGTTCCGGAAGGCGCTTTGGTGGGTGGTTCGAGCATGGGTGTAAATATTGGCGAGGAGCTTACCTTCAGAAGTTTGCTTTACGGAATGCTTTTGAATTCCGGCAATGATGCAGCTTATACAATAGCATTAAATTATCCGGGCGGTTTCGAAGCTTTTGTTTCAAAAATGAACGAAAAGGTACAAAAGCTGAATTTAGAAGACAGCCATTTTCAAAATCCGGCTGGGTTTGATTCAGACAACCATTATTCATCGGCCTATGATTTGGCAGTGATATCTGAGGCTGCCGTCAAAGATCCCTATCTGTCTAAAATTGTTGATACCAAAGAAACATCAATACTGGCCTATGATAAGACTAAACTGCATAACCTTAAAAATTTAAATAAGTTGTTGTCTGAAGACGGGATTTTGGGGATTAAAACCGGGACTACCGAGAAAGCGGGGGAAAATTTTATTGGACTAGTTGAAAGAAATGGGCATAAAGTATTGACAGTAGTGCTCTCCAGTACGGACCGTTTTGGTGAAACAAAAAATTTGATGGATTGGGTGTATAGAAATTATTCCTGGGAAACAAAATAATTTTTAATTTAAACTTCGAAATTTCAAATTACTTCTGGAGGTATTCATCAGTAATTGCAGGTACTAAAGCCGCAAATTGTTCACCTTCGAACAAAAAAACTGGTTGGAGATATTGTGAATAATCTTCACTCAAAAAGTAAACCAGGCCAATCTTATTAATGGAAACCTGGGCTTTTTTAGGTTCAATAACAACTGCCCCTTGCCCGTTTTGCAACCGGGTGAAGGCAACTTCGGCGTTTTTGATAGGATAAGTTGAAAAATTGGTCTGGTCAATTGGCCAAAAAATATACTCCAGCTCAAGGAATTTTTGCAGCTCATCTTTAAATTTTGTCACCACCCCGTTAATAAGTCCTTTTGTAAACCTATCCGTGATGATTTCGTGCCCGTCAACATCTTCCTGCCATAAAGATATGGCAGCGCTGGAACTTTCTTTTGGAGTGGATTTGTTGAAGCTTATTTTAACCCTACCTTCACTCAAGCCTTCCCGTAATAAATTTTTGCGGCGCAGGTAACTCATAAAGTCTGTTTTGATTCTTGATTCATCACCCAACGTTTCATCCTGGAGCAATGGACTGTCTGTAGCGATGCTGTGTTTGTATTGAAAATTACTGCTGCTAAGGTCAACAATAAACTCACCGCCACCCTCATCAGTGAAACGGTATTTTGTGTTTGATAAAATATCCGGCCCATTGGTAAATTTGAAATCCGCAGCAAGTTCTCTGGCTTTGTCCGCAGCAAGCAAGGTTGTGCCCAGTTGGGGGATAAAATAAACCTTCATGATTTTGGGCAGGTCTTTTGGTACGGAGCCGGTCGTCGTATCCAGTGTGTATGAATAATTTGCCGAGGATACACTGGTAAGAGGTAAGTTGGGTTTTGGCAAAATGCTCCATAAAACATCAGGTTTTTCTTCTACCGGTGGGGGTTTGGGCCTATTCCTTTGGTAGATCTGAAACCATATTCCGCCGCCAATTAGGGCTATTGATAAGATTACAGAAAGGATTATTAACTTTTTTGTTAAAGATGCAGTTTCGGTTAAAGTCATAAGTTAGCTTCTAGGTTCTAGCTTCTAGGTTCTAATTATATTATACTTCAATCATCATGGAAGTTAGAGTCAGAATTGCCCCATCACCCACCGGATCGCCCCATATCGGCACTGCCTGGCAAGCGCTGTTTGATTATGTGTTTGCTAAAAAACATAACGGGAAATTTATCCTGCGGCTTGAGGATACTGACCGCGCCAGGTTTGTGCCGGAATCGGTAGACCAAATACATGAAACGTTGGAGTGGTTGGGTTTTGAATATGATGAGGGCCCGGGTAAAGGCGGAAATTTTGGCCCGTATATCCAATCCGAAAGGCGGGAGATTTATAAAAAGTATACAGACAAGTTGATTGGAAAAGATTTGGCATATGAAAGCGATGGGGCAATCCGGTTTAAGATGAATAAGGAGGGTAAAACAACCTATCACGATTTGGTAGGGGATAAAGATATTACAATCGAAAATTCCACCCAGGATGATTTTGTAATTTTAAAATCAGACGGTTTTCCCACCTATAACTTCGCAAATGTAATTGACGACCATTTAATGCAAATTTCGCATGTTATCCGCGGCAATGAGTATATTTCTTCAATGCCAAAATATTTACAGCTTTATAAAGCGTTTGATTGGACGCCTCCCCAGTTTGCCCACCTGCCGCTTTTGGTTGGGTCGGACCGGTCTAAACTTTCCAAACGGCATGGTGCAAAATCCGCCCTGGATTATAAAAAGGAAGGATATTTAAAACAGGCGGTTATTAACTTCCTCGCGCTTTTGGGCTGGTCGAACCCTGAAGGGAAGGAGATTTTTTCTTTGGAGGAGATGATAAAGGTTTTTGATTTGAAAGATTTTAACCAGGCTTCGGTTTATTTTGATCCCCAAAAATTGGAATGGATGAACGGTGAATATATCAGGATGATGTCTGATGAGGATTTGGCCCAAAACTTACGTGAATACCTAGTTGATCATCCGGCAAAGGATAAAATTGGGGAAGTTGTGCCGCTTGTAAAGGAAAGGATTAAAAAACTTGCCGATTTTATTCCCCTTACAAACTTCCTCTGGCAAAAACCGGAATATGACCGGGCTGTTTTTGAGAAATTAAAAATTGATGGGGATATCCAAAAAGTGTTGGATAGGATAATAGAGAAGATGCAAAGTATGGGGAAACCATGGAAAGCGGAAGAGTTTGAAAAAACTTTTAGGGAATTGGCAGGGGAATTAAAAATTTCTGCCGGTGATATGTTTCAATTGATCAGGGCAGCCATTTCCGGGCAGCTGGTTACTCCGCCGCTTTTTGAAAGTATACAGATTTTAGGTGAGGATGAAACCTTAAGAAGGGTTGAATATGTTGCCAGGTCTTACCAGGATCTGCCAAAGCTCGTAGAGAGGATAGAATCTGAATGATAGTTAAAAGACAAGATGGATACTATGTTGTATCTAAGAAAAGCCATAAAAATTTGGGTGGGCCGTATCAAACCCGTGAAGAAGCCCTAAAAAGGCTTAGGCAAGTAGAATTTTTTAAACATCAAAAAGGTTAACTAAAAATCCTAAAAAAACCAGAGTTTTAGAAGGCATGTTTAAATATTAGCAGATTGGTATATAATACCTCCAGAATGAATCCTAAAGAGCTATACCAGAGCGCGTCAGCAAGTTTTTGGCAAGGACGGGGTGACGGCGGCAGCTTTGACAGGTATTTCAAAAATGTTAAATGCATTGATATCCGGAAAGAATCGCCTCCTCCTCAAAGTTTTTCCATAGCCGGTTTTAAATGCGATGAGGGTGTCAGAAGGAATTTGGGACGGCCCGGGGCTTTTAAAGGCCCGGACCGGATCAGGCATTTTTTGGCGACGCTTGCCTATCATATTGATCCCCGCCGACAGATCTATGACCTGGGGGATGTTACCTGCACTGATGGAGAGTTGGAACGCTCCCAACTTGAGTTGTCATCTCTTGTCGCGGCAGCTTCCTCAAAAGGCTCATTTACTACGGTTTTCGGAGGAGGTCACGAATTGGCATGGGGGCAGTACCAGGGCCTTGCACAAAATTTTAAAGAGATCGGGGTTGTCAATATCGACGCCCATTTTGACCTGCGGCCTCTTGAAAACGGCAAGGGGACATCTGGCACATCCTTCAGGCAAATTGCTGATTACTGCAGAGAAAACAACCTGCCATTTGACTACCTTTGTATAGGCATCCAGCCTGAAGGGAACACACCCTATCTTTTTTCCGAAGCGGAGAGACTCGGCACAAAATATATTCTTGCGGAAGATGCATATGCCCTCTCCAGTGCGGAAGAATTTATTTCGGGCCAAAAATCCATTTACCTGACTATCTGTCTTGACGTTTACGCGCAAAACTTTGCCCCGGGCGTAAGCGCACCGTCCCCCTTCGGCTTGACTCCTGCCCAGGTTAATAGATATCTGAAGATGCTTGCAAAGTCTAGAAAAGTCATTGGGTTTGGCATTGCCGAACTGGCGCCCAAATTTGACAAAGATAATATAACAGCCCGCCTTGCCGCACTTTCAACAGCCTATTTTTTAAGGAATTACAAATTTTATGGAAGTTTTTGATGAGCTTTGGCTGGATGTAAATATTGCAACCATGTCAGGAGAAAATTATGGTGTCATACCAGCAGGCGCTATCGGTATTTCGGGGGAAAAAATTTCATGGGTTGGCAGACAAAAAGATTTAGGGAAAAAGGCTTTAAACTCAGTCAAAAAGATCCACCGGGGCAATAATTTTTGGGTAACGCCGGGACTTATTGAATGCCATACGCATTTGGTATACGGGGGAAACAGGGTTTGTGAATTTGAGATGCGCCAGAAAGGTGTAAGTTATGCCCAGATCTCCAAAATGGGCGGAGGGATTAATGCAACAGTTCAATCCACCAGGGGTACAAGTGAAGATGGGCTTTTCCTTAGCGCCAGGGAAAGGTTGTCCGGATTTCTTAAAGAAGGAGTAACCACCATAGAGATAAAATCAGGTTACGGGTTGGATATGCAGACAGAGCTGAAAATGCTCAGGGTGGCTACACGTCTTCAGAGGCAGTCTTATGCAACAATCCAAAGGACATATCTTGGCGCACATGCAGTCCCTCCTGAATATAAAGGCAGGGCAGATGAATACATAGATTTTTTATGTAATGAAGTTTTGCCGGAGATAAAAAAAGAAGAATTGGCTGATACGGTTGATGCATTTTGCGAAAACATCGCATTCAATACTGACCAGGTGGAGAGGCTTTTTTTAAAAGCCAAAAAATTAGGCTACCCTGTTAAACTTCATGCGGAACAGTTAAGCGACCAAAAAGGGGCAATCCTTGCTGCAAAGTATCAAGCGCTCTCTGTTGACCATCTGGAATATCTGCAAGAGGATGGGATAAAAGCGATCGCAAAATCAGGCACCATTGCAGTCCTGCTTCCGGGGGCTTCTTACTACCTGAACGAAACCAAAAAACCGCCTTTGGAGTTGCTCAAAAATTACAAAGTCCCTGTAGCAATATCCACAGATTTAAACCCCGGTACCTCACCCATTAATTCACTGCTTGCGGTTATGAACATGGCCTGTGTTTTATGGAAGTTTACTCCGGTAGATGCGCTTTTGGGTGTTACCGCCAACAGCGCCAAAGCATTGGGGTTGGGATCTGCGGTTGGAACAATCGAGACAGGGAAAAAAGCCGATTTTGTGGTTTGGGATATCAGCCAACCCGCAGAGCTCTCTTACGGCATCGGTCTCAGTCCCCATAAAATTGTAGTAAAAAACGGGAAAATTATTCAGTGAATATCTCCAACAGACAGCTTAGTTACCGGGAAATTTATGAAAGCATAAAAAGGGAGGAGAAGATATCGGTTAACCCCAAAATATTAAAACGGCTAGGGAAGCAAAGAGAAAAAATAAAAAAAATACTGAATCAAAAAGGCGCTGTCTATGGCATTAACACCGGGTTTGGCGCATTAAAAACCAAAAGCATCAACCCTGAAGACATCCTAACCCTTCAGGAAAACCTGATCCGCTCACATGCTGCAGGAGTAGGCAACCCATTCCCCCAAAATATTGTCAAGGCGGTCATGATTTTGATAATTAATAACCTGTCAAAGGGATATTCCGGGGTCCGTCCGGTGATAATTGAAACTCTCATACAGATGGTCAATAAAGGAGTAATCCCGGTTGTGCCGGAAAAAGGGTCGGTCGGTTCAAGTGGCGACCTCAACCCCTCTGCGCATATTGTGCTTGTCGCCATGGGGGAGGGTGAGGCGTATTTTAATGGTGTCAGGATTTCCGGATACGAGGCGATGAAGCAAGCAGGTATCCCCTCTGTAAAAATTGAAGCGAAAGAGGGTTTGGCCTTAATTAACAATACTGCAACTATGACAGCCAATGCCATTTTCGCGCTTTCCGATGCCTGTTATCTTGCAGACATCGCTGATTTTTCAGGTGCGCTTTGTGCAGAGGCGCTGCGCGCAACACATGCAGCTTTTGACAGCAGGGTGCATCGGATAAAACCTTCCAAAGGCCAGCTGCTGGTTGCCCAAAGGTTAAGGAAGCTTCTTTTAGGCAGCGCTATGCAGGATAAAACCCGGATCCAGGACCAATATTCAATCAGGTGTATGCCGCAGATCCATGGGGCTGTCAGGGATGCCATGGAATATGTCAGGCATGTTGTCAATATTGAAGTCAACTCTGTAACAGACAACCCGTTGATATTTTCCAAAGGCCAGGAAATTGAAATTATCTCCTGCGGCAACTTTCATGGGGAGGCAATGTCCCTGGCGATGGATACGCTGCGGATAGCTGTTTGTGAACTGGCAAATATCGCCGACAGAAGGATATGTTCGATCCTGGACTCAAACCACAGCTATGGTTTACCTGCCTTTCTGGCAAAAAACCCCGGGTTAAATTCCGGGCTGATGATCCTGCAGTATACAACTGCGGCCCTGGTTTCTGAAAATAAGATACTCGCCCATCCGGCTGTAGTGGACTCCATTCCTACATCAGCCAACATTGAAGATATAGTATCGATGGGTACAATTTCTGCCAGGAAAACACTTGAGGTAGTGGAGAATGTTAAATATGTCCTGGCGGTAGAGCTTTTATCAGCCTGCCAGGCAGTGGACTTCCGGCTCAAAGAGGGTTATAATCTGGCTCAAGGCACACTAAAGGTTTATAATAAAATCAGAAAAATAGTACCTTTTTTTGACAATGACCAGGAATATACACCTTTTATAAATAAAATAGTTAATTTAATAGATAACAGGGGATTATAGATGGAAAAAGAAATTTCTGAATTCCAAAAAAAGATCCTTGAGGGTATCCCGGATCAACTGCCCCGCAAAAAACCATATGATAAAAATATCAGCCACGCACCAAAACGCAAAGATATTTTATCAAACACAGAAAAAATCCTGGCTGTCAAAAATGCCCTCAGATATTTTCCCAAAAAACATCACAAAATTTTAGCCGAGGAATTTGTCGGAGAACTGAAAGATTATGGCCGGATTTATATGTACAGATTTAAGCCTGACTATAAAATTTCAGCAAGAAACATCAATGAATTTCCCCACCGGTCAAAATCTGCAGCAGCCATAATGCTGATGATCAGCAATAACTTGGATAAGGCGGTTGCGCAGCATCCGGATGAGTTGATCACTTATGGAGGAAATGGGGCAGCTTTCCAAAACTGGGCCCAATATCTTTTGACTATGCAATATCTGGCTAAGATGGGTGAAGACCAGACTTTAATTTTGTATTCAGGCCATCCCTTGGGTCTATTCCCTTCCGGTAAAGACGCCCCCCGGTTAGTAATCACAAACGGGATGATGGTGCCCAACTATTCCAAACCCGATGATTGGGAGAGGTTTAACGCTTTGGGAGTGACCCAATATGGACAGATGACGGCAGGATCATTTATGTATATCGGGCCGCAAGGGATAGTACATGGAACGACAATCACGGTTTTGAATGCCGGCAGAAGAATGGGTCTGGAGAATTTATCAGGCAGGGTTTTTGTTTCCTCGGGTTTGGGGGGGATGTCAGGGGCTCAGGCTAAAGCAGCTGTTATAGCAGGTGCGGTTGGTGTAATTGCGGAGGTTAATCCAAAAGCTGTTGAAAAGAGGTATTCCCAAGGATGGGTAGATGAAGTTTATACAGGTCTGGATCAACTAATATACAGAATTTCTAAAGCCAGGGAGGGACGGGAAGCAGTTTCTCTGGCCTATTCAGGCAATATTGTTGACCTTTGGGAAAAGTTTGTTGCGGATGACGTTAAGGTTGAACTTGGATCAGACCAAACCTCACTCCATAACCCTTTTGCAGGCGGGTATTATCCGCAGGGTCTAACTTTGCAGGAATCAAACAAATTAATGGTGGAAGAGCCTTTAAAGTTCAAACATGAGGTGTATAAATCGCTCAGGAGGCAGGTTGCTGCTATTGATAAGATGACTTCAAAAGGGATGTATTTTTGGGATTACGGAAACGCTTTTTTACTCGAAGCAGGCAGGGCAGGCGCGGACATATTAAAAGGCGACGGTTCTTTCAAATACCCTTCGTACGTGCAGGATATCATGGGGCCTTTATATTTTGACTTTGGATTCGGGCCTTTCAGGTGGGTTTGTACCTCATCTGACCCGGATGATCTGGCTAAAACAGATGAAATTGCCGGCGGGGTTTTGGAAAAAATTTTAACAAACGCCCCGGAGGAGATTAAAAAACAGCTTGAAGACAATATTAAATGGATTAAAACAGCCGGATCAAACAGCTTGGTGGTCGGCTCACAGGCTAGGATCCTTTATGCTGATGCAGAAGGCAGGGTTAAGATAGCTTTGGCATTCAATAAAGCGGTCAGGGAGGGTAAGATTTCTGCGCCAATTGTGGTAGGAAGGGACCACCATGATGTTTCAGGCGCGGATTCACCATACCGGGAAACCTCCAATATTTATGACGGTTCAAAATTTACCGCGGATATGGCTGTGCAAAATGTGATCGGGGATTCATTCCGCGGCGCTACCTGGGTGTCTATCCATAATGGGGGAGGTGTGGGTTGGGGTGAGGTGATCAACGGAGGTTTTGGGCTGGTCATTGACGGTTCTAAAGACTCAGGACATAAAATAAAATCAATGCTTTTTTGGGATGTGGCAAACGGTTTGGCCAGGAGGTCCTGGGCCAGAAACGAAGGGGCGCTTTTTACAGCCAAAAAAATAATGGAAGAGAAGTCAAAACTTAAAATAACCCTGCCTAATTTAGTTGATGAGGATACCCTGAGGAAATTGTTTTAAATGCACTACCGCCCCGCCTGCAATTGTTGAAAAAAAGTCAGCAGGGTAAAAATAATTACCATTTTTAAATTATAACCGATCAGGATGAATTCCGCGTTCTCAAATGGTAAAATTGACAAGTTGAGTATAATTTTTTTTCAACACCAAATATTGCGGGATGGTGTAACGGTAGCACAGCGGACTCTGAATCCGTTAATCTAGGTTCAAATCCTAGTCCCGCAGCACGAGCATAGCGAGTGCTAAGGGACGGTGTGTTGTCCCGCAGCACGAGCATAGCGAGTGCTAAGGGACGGTGTGTTGTCCCGCAGCTAAGCACAACAGAGAGGGTGGGAAGCCTTGCCTGTCGGCAGGCAGGTAATCCACCCTCCAAGTGTACAAATATTTTTGGATACAAATGGAAGATGGGAGATGGTTTATTTTCCATAGTATAACTTGACAGCTTACTAAAGAAGACTATAATCTTAGATATAATGAAAAAAATAGCTAGAATGTCTAATAAAGATTTAGTCCCAGGATCTAAAGTTCCGATTGCTTTTTTGATTGACTACATCAAAGAAGGCTACAGCATCAAAGATTTTTTGAGTAATTATCCTTGGGTTAAGAAAAAATCTGTCCAAAAAGCACTGGCCGAGGTAAAAAAAAGAGATTTTACCTCCCAGTATGCCATCTAAATCAAAACTTCAATTTTATGCAGACGAATGCTTTCCTATAGCTTCAGTCAAATTTCTTAAATCAATTTGGAGATACTTGTTTTTGAAATCAAAAAGCATTAGCATGAAGCAACTATGACTGATAAAGATTTCAAAAAGATAGGTAACTTACTTGATGGGAAACTTGATGAGAAGTTAAAGGAATCTGAAAAAAGGCTCATGGGTGAAATAGGTGATTTTTTTGACCAAAATTTACTACCACAAATAGCAGAAAAGGCAGACAAGACTGATATATACCGTCTGGAGAGAAAATTGGATAAAATATTTGACAAAGATTTTGAACAAGACAGAAGATTAGATAAAATTGAATCGGTTTCCGTCATTGCTCAAATTCCCCCTAGGCAATGACCTTTTTAAAAATCAAACAAAGCTTTTTGTTGGTAATAATTTTAACAATTTTACTTTTTATTTTTTATTCTTTTAGGTTAGCCGAAACGCCCGACGGTATTACTGCAGATGAGGCTTCTTATGGGTATAACGGAATATCACTTGCGGATAACTTGCATGACCAGAATGGAAGATTTCTCCCCATCTTTATCCTGGGGACGGATGGAGTTACTTGGTATCCACCGTACATGCAATATTTGGCGGCTTTGTTTTTTAAGCTGCTTGGCCCTTCAGTGTTTGCTATGCGCTTCGCTACTGTTTTTGTAACAGTTTTGTCAGCTCTTTTAATGTTCTATTTTGCCAGACTACTTTTAAACAAAAAATATGGCCTTATAGCGCTTCTCTCTTTTATGATCACCCCCGAGGTATTGATTGAAACTCATACCCCATTTGAACACATGATAGTAATACCATTTGTTTTAATATGGTTGATAAGTTTGTATAAATACAAATTGCATTTGGAAAGAAAATATTTAATATTTGCAGCCCTGAGTTTAGGTATTAGTATTTATTCTTACGGAGGTGTCAGGCCACTAGTTCCTATTTGGGTTTTAGCTAGTAGTTTTTACATTATTTATTTGACTGGTAAGCAATTTCTAGCGCCGCTACTGACTTTTGCTGTTACCATTCTGCCTTTTTTTGCGATCATTCCAATCCTTGAACACTATTATTCAGGAGCAGTACTAAATCGTGTTAGTTTTAAGGTAAGCTCTATTTATAGTTTCTTTTATTACTATCTGGCAAGTTTTGATATCTCTTTTTTGTTTGTCACCGGGGATAAACTATTAGTCCAATCAACCGGACGCCATGGCATGTTCCTTCTGTCAACACTGCCTATATTTTTGGTAGGTATTTATCAGGCTTTTAGAAAAGGGTCTGCATTTTTAACTTTGTTGGGGGTAACTTTTTTCATCTCCCCATTGCTTTATGGTTTTGTAGGTTCTGCTTTTTTTGCTCATAGGCTACTTTATATGGTCCCATTCTATTGTGTTTTTTTTATTTTAGGGATCAAAAAGTTACTGGAAAACCGATATAAATTTTTAAGATATGGCAGTTTTATCTTGATTTTTTTAATCATGATCAATTTTCTGGATTTTTGGCGTTATTATATTTTTAATTTTCCTAAAGACACATACCACCTTTTCCACCATCTTGAAGACCGAAACAAACCATATCAGGAGCTTTATCATCAAGCAAAAAACAGAGGGTTGGAACCATTTCTTTCAACAAGGGTTGCGCGCCTAGACAAAGTCAATATTAGTGATCCGGAACTTTTTTCCAGAGCGCTCTACTTCCCAAAATTGCCTAATGTTTTAGATGAGCAAAAGGACCTCCTGCCTGAAAATGGCATATTATTATCAGATCAGGATAATTTACCTAATGTAAAAAAATTAGCAGTAGATATATTGCCTTTTCACCTCTATATCCGTCCATAGACGGGGTGTGCAAATATTAAATGGAGCTAGTTTTTTAATATTTCAGTTGGAGTTTCAATAAGTTTTTTTGTCAGGTCAGAAATTCTTCTTTCACTTTGCATGAGCTGGTTGTAAAGGTTAGTCCTTTCCTGGGTGTTTTTCACTTGTTGGTTTTCGTTCCTTACCTGCATTGTAACATCAGGTTGCATAGAGACAAAATATTTTGCGCTGCCCCGGTCATCTAAAAGAGGGGTTATATGAAGCTCCTGGGTATATTCAAAACCATTTTTATTCATATTCCTCACCCGGCCCACGAAAGGTTTTTTATCATCCTTGATTGTTTTCCACATATTGGCATAGAAACTGTTTGGTTCATGGCCACCCCATAAATCCCCGGGGTTTTTACCAAGCATCTCTTGCATGGAATACCCGGTCATCTTTTGTGCAGCTTTGTTGGCATAAAGTATATTCCCGTTTATATCCGTAATTAATATATGTACATCCAGTAAATCAAAAGCTTGCTCTAAACTGCTGAGCTCTTTTTTCATCTCGCCGATTTCTTTTTCTGTGATTGTAGTCCGTATGCCCATAAAAGGATAAATATTTATCTTATAGGGTCGCAACCCATGGTTCGCCAGTAATTTACATTTCCGAAGCCTTCGCTTGCTAACTTATTAATCCAATATTCGCCTGAAGAGCCGTTTGGTATTTGTACTACATATCTGGTGTTGGATTGAGGAGGGTAGACAATTGTCAGGTTGTTTGCCTGGAAATAGCTTTCTGCCTGCTGAGCTGTTTTATCATTAAACGGTTGGCTGTACCAGACTTCCAGTTTAGTGCGGTCAATGCAGGCTCCCTGGTTATTTTGATTGTTTGTTTTAGTAGGAGTAGGTTTGACAGTTGTACTAGGGGTCGGGGAGGTTGTGGCAAGAGGTGTGTTAGACAGTTGCGGCAAAAAAGTAGCAGCAGGAGAATTTGTAGGGGATGTTTTGTATGTATTGTTCTGATATATAAAAAACCCTGCTGCCAGGGATACCGCTAAAATTAAAATGATCAAACCTGGTGTGGGTGTGCCCATTGCCAACTATTGTATAATTTAAGCCGTTATCTTGCAACTGTATTGACTATGCATATTTGGTAAAATGCGAGTATGGTTAAAACCGTAATGATAGTTGCCAAAAAGTTAATATATGGCGGTACTGAAAAGTACACACTCAACCTGGCTAATTTTCTGGCTAAAAAAGGGATAAACGTCATAGTTATAACAAGCGGAGGTCCGCTGGTTGAGCATTTTTCTGAGAAAGTAAAAGTTTTTATAATCCCTGCCCTAATAATCCCTAGGTTCAAGGAAATTGTAGAAAGGAAGATCTTGCATATCGCCAAGGAGTACAAACCACAAATCATGCACGTATACAGCACAGGGCAATATTAGAAAGTGTTCAGCTGACCCGCAAATCCCTTAAAATTCCGGTTATCAGCCATGAACATCATATGTACCAGGCAGCAGATTACCGCGGAGTAGTCAAGCTTTTGAGAAAAGGAGCTGACAAAATAATTGCGATAGGCCCGTATACCCGTAAAAGGCTGATACAATATGGTTTGGATGAATACAAAATTACGCCGGTGCTCAACGGTGTGGACGTAAATGAATACTTGCCTATTACCAAAAACGAAAGGAAGGTATCCAGGGAGCTTTTGGGGTTTAAAAAAATGATAAGGTTATTTTATATATTTCCCGTGTTGTGCCGGGTAAGTCGGTCGATAAGTTAGCTCAAGCTTTCACTTCTGTTTTAGCAAAAATTCCAAATGCCAAACTGGTTATTGTAGGGGACGATGATGAAAAAAATTTAATTATGTCATATTTAAAAAGATTTATCAGGAGGCATAAACTTCAGGAAAAATTGTTGCTTTTTCAGGGGCAGTTTGAAATACGCAAATTCCATGCTGTCGCAGATGTTTTTTGTTACCCTGCTATTGGAAAAGGTTTGTCCGTTATGGAGGCTATGGCTGTAGAGGTGCCCATTGTCGCCAAAGGTACAGATAAAAAGCCCTTTGTGGTTGAGGATAAAATCAGCGGGCTATTGACGAAAGATTCATCTGAACTTTCGGCAGAAGAGAATCAATTAGCGGATAAGTTAATTTACCTGCTGGAAAGACCCAGGGTCGCCAAAAGAATGGGCAAGGCAGGCAGGATTAGAATTATCAAAAAGTTCGATTTTAAAAAAAACATCTTTGGGGTTTTGAAGGTTTACCATAAGACAATAAAACATTATTATAAAAGGCCGAAGGATTTATATAATTATCCCTCCGCCACTTTTTAAAGCGGTTATTGACTTTAATTTAGGAAAATATAAAGATTAATTAAAGAGGTGATATTAATGAAAAAACTTGAGAGTTATTTTGGCAAACATGTTTATTTTAATTCCGCAGTCCATGTTTTAGTGGGGATGGGGATTGGAATGCTTTTGACTTATCCTGTATTTGGCGCCCATACCATGCGCTGGGGGATTGCCCTCTTGGCATTGGGGATATTAGGGCATGCTTACCCTTACTTTGTTAAAAAGTAATTTACGTTCTGAAGACTGTGTTTGTGCCTTGTTTGATGCTTCTTCAGTCAGGGTCATGGGCTTCATCTTCAGAATAACCGGGTTGGTCATTAAAATTTAAACTACGCCATTCCCTTCCGGTTGTGTCTATATACGCGTTTGTACCTGGTCTTCTGGGGGCGTTTTCTAATCTGCCGCCCATTTTATCAATCCTTCGTTGTTCTATCGCCTGCCACTCGGGGTTTGCGGCTAATACCGAAAGTACCTCCCGGATCTGCTGTGTTGAGTCAGCATAAAGCGCAATCCTCGGATCGGTTGGTTCAAGTGCATATCTGCCCACATTGCTCGGGTCGTAATTGTATGTTTTATCCCAGGTATTAAGCAGCCATTTAAAATCTAAAGATTTGCCTTGTGTTTTTCTGGCACGGCCGACCCTGGTAAGAATACTTAGGACTTTTGGCATATCTTCCGGTTCAATCATAAGATATCCCCTGAAACAATGATCCCCGTCTAATCTTCTGTCAGGCCCGTAAGTTACCTCCTGCCATAAAAATTTGCCTCCGGTTGGATAGACTTTGGAAAGCTTTGCTTCCCCATTTTCCTGCTCCCTCCTTAAAGTTTCCGATGCCAACAGCAGCTCCCTGTTTAAGTTCCTTAGAGCTTGTACAGCTTGTTGTTCAGGAGAAGTTTGGAATGTTTGTTGCAGCGAGGTTAATCCTGCCCGGGTATTCCGGGCTCCTTGCCTGGCAAGGTTTTGTATCTGTCTGTTTAAAGTATCTAACTCTGCTCTCAAATTTGTTAAGTCAGGAGTGGGAATAGGAGGAATCATCTGGACAACTGCATTAATTCTGGCTTGGGCTTGGGTGATAATCTGTGGGATATTATTTCCAAGAGTTTTTATCTCAGTACCCAGAATCTGTAATTGGTGAGCTATCGCATCACGGTTAGGTAGGGTTGGTGTTGGTAAATTCCTGATCCGGTTGGTTAGGTTGTCTACTGAAGTTTGGATATTGGTTACAGCTGTTGCTATTGTTGTTTCAGCTGCAGTTGCCAAATTTTCAGCTGCATTCCGTACTCCTGCAGCTGCTCTGCCGGCAGCTTGTCTGGGGGCAGTGGCTGCCCTGCGGGCATTTTCAGAAATCAACCTGGCTTGTTCTCTGGCTAAAGCTGACATCTCGCTTGCCAGTCTCACCATCTCTGTCCCCCCTTGTGCTGGTAGCGCAGCCAAGCGTTGGTTAATAGCAGAGATCTTGTTTCGGATTTGGGAAAGGCGAGATTGTTGATTTTCTCCAGATTGGATAAGTGGTGTTTCGGTGGTTGGGATATCTTCAGCACGACGTAGAGTTGCTTCTATCTTCTTTCCGGTTTTTTCCCACCTTTTTTCAATTATGAAATTTTGTAAATTTTGAATTACATTGTCTAAGTTATCCACAATAATAGTTCGAACTTCTTGTCTTTTGTTTGGATCCCAAGGGGTTTTAATCGTTCGCATGCCTATGTGATAGTCTTCAGGCTTGAAGCCTAACCAATGGAGTGTTCTGCTAATCTCATCTGACTCTGGGTTTAACCCCAATCTTTGTAGTTCAAAATAAAGCTCTCTTTCTAAAAAATCCTTATCTACTTTGGATGGGTCTTCTGGGGGATTGTCAAATCTCTCTTCGGGTTTGTCTCCGTACAAAGAAAGATCTCCCCAAGTATCCCAAGCCCAACATAAAGGGATGCCTTGTAACCATCTACTCAGTTCTCTTCTTGGGTCGGATTCTAACCAAGCGCTATTCAGGTATTGAATGGTTTTAGGATTATTTCTTGCATAATTCACCATTCTTCCTAATTCAGTATCTGCGCCTGCATCGGTATTTTCATTTACTCCCCCAATAGCAGCATAAGTGGAACTTCTTAAAATTGAGTTTCTACCCTGTGTAATTGTATACCCTCCTGGTTTATGTCTATTCTGAGCATCTAAAAATTGAAACATTCTTTCTGCCAATAGAAATCCTGGAAATCTTTTATAACCATGATTTGGCATATCAATTTTACCTACCCACCCGTCAATTTTTCTCCTTTGGGGATTTTGATTAACTGACTGATCATTGGATTCGACTTCATTGAGGATATTTCTAATATAAGCTGGGGTTAGATTTACAACGTCAATATCATTGGTAATAATTACCGGGTCTTTGGTTCTTGCGTTCTTACGGCGGGATGACCTAAGAATTGCAGCATCATAAAGAGTTTTGATGATTCGGCCCCAAACTGGTCGTTGGTCAAATTCTTTTTTCATCACCCTGATTCTAAGTTCCGGATGAGCTTCCATAAATTGTTTAATCACTTCTTCTGTGTCATATTTTTCAGGATTTCCTGCTCTAACTCGAGCTTCTGCACCTTCACCAATAGAATGTCCCAAACTCTCCTCAATCTGGTCAAGCGCAGGTTTAGGGTAATTTAAGAAGATTACTAATTCAAGTTTTCTGGGATCAACCGACTGTTGGTTTTTTGATGCATCTACCTGTAGTAAGTACTGTTCAAGTGTATGTTGTATTATCTTACCTTCCCCAAGAGTATAAACTGGTAAACAAACTATGGCTTCGCAGTTATCATCCATTGGTTCGAGCATTTCGGGTTGATTTAGGTAGGCTTCAAATTCAGCTAAATATGCGGGATCCTCTCTTCTGAAATAATCCGATACTTCTTCAGTTGCATCTAAATTAGCATCAGGGTTTTGTCTTAACCGCTCAGATAGTCTATTTCTGTAAAACTCCTTATCTTTAGGTGAGAGATTTTCATATGTTCCGTAAGGACCATATGGTGGAGGAGTTTTTCTGTCGGGGGTTCTTTTTCTCGGGCCCAAAGGAAACCTTCTGCCAAAAGGAGTTGTAAAGAATGTTTCGAATTGTTCCTCAGGTGCAGGAGGAGGTGATGCAGGAGGAGTTGGTGGTTCCGGTGGAGGGGGAGTAGGAGGCTCCATCATCGGGGGCGGTGGTATGAATTCCCTTGCCTCAGGAGGAGTGAGGCGGTAAATATCATGGGCAGGAGTTGGGGGGAGAGAGGGTGGTGGGGTTTCCACAAATTTTTCCGCAGCCAGAGAATGTACAACAGAACCTGTGGGGATCTGTCCTGAATCCAGAAGCTCTTTTGCAGGCAGCAAGCCTCCGTCTGGTTTTTGCAGATATACTGCGGCAATATCTTTTACTCCGTGAAGCCCTCCTGTTTGTGCATCAAAAAATTCTGCCGGAAGTTTTACATTGCCTGAACCGTCTAGAGGAAGCATGATTTGCCTGCCGTCGGTTGTATCCACCACCGCGACCAGATCGGAAAGTTTCAGTCCGTTATTTCTTGCGAGGGCGCCTGCCAGTTCCGGATCAACCTGGGGCGGCGCTCCGAAAAGATGAGATTCAATTCTACCGGAGGTAAGTTCTCCGCCGAAATTTATTTCCCCTGGATTTCCTACACCCGTTCTTGCCACTGCTCCGGCATCAGTTAAAACCTGGTATTCTCCTCCCAAATGCAGTGTCAGTTCATTGTGGGTGTGCATACCGGTTGCCGAAACAATATCCGGCCGCAGGACATGGTTGTTCCATGTTTTATCGAATTGGCCAGTTTCAATAATTCCTTTGGCTTTCAATACATCGGGTTTTTGTCCCAACAAGGCATCCACCACTGTGCCTTTGGAGGGTATGGCGTCAACATGGTCAACCTGGACTGCCCAGCCGTCTCTTCCCAAGGCACTTCTTAATTCTCCCAGCTGTTGTTGGTTTAAACCGGTATTTCCCGGGTTTGCCGAATCGATATTGAAAACCGGCTGCCCGGCGATATGTTTTATTATTCCGTGTACTCTGATGGCGTTAGGGGTTCCTTCGTATAAAGTCATGGAACTCCGATAAATTGTTTCTCCCGGGTTTGGCGGATTTATATCTACGGTAAGATCGCCGAATTGAAAAGTTTCGCGGGCGGAGGGGTTTTTAAACCAATCCATTAAACCATCCCTGATGTTTAGATTGGGGTTATGGGTGATATGTGATTCAAATCCGGATAAAACTGAACGGACTGAATCCGGCATATCCCCGGAAACAACAATTGTGCCTTCAGGAGTAAGCCTGGCTGGCCCTGTTGGGATTAAATTCCCTGCTCCGTCATGGAAAGTTATATGCCTTACGCCATCAGTTATTGCCGGGTCAACATCCATCCGCAAATTCTCATTTATAAATATGGCTCCCTGGTGCAGCTGATCTGGATGTGCGAAACCTTCTTTTGCCTGGTCAATCGCAAACCCCGCCGCCCTTTTAGCGCCACCAGCAGCCTTTTCTGCAGCCTCTGCTGCCACAGCTCTTCCCGCTGCCGCTGCTGCTAAGCCTGTTCCAGCTTGTTCATTGCCCGGTCTTATGACCTGCTGTGCGCCTTTTAACATATCCTCCAATAATGTAGATCCGGTCGTAAGCCCCATAGCCCTTTTTACTAAAGCTCCTGCTTCCTGGCCCAATAAGCCTCCTCCTAAACCTGTCGCCAATCCAAATCCTGCAGCTTTTAAAGCTTCGATTCTCCTGAATTTGTCAAACCTTTTATCCTGTTCTTCCCGGGTTTCTTGAAACCTCCCCAAAAACCTGCCTGTTTCCTCATTCAATTTTGCTTTAATATCAGCATCAGTTAGTTTTCCGTCTTTTTTAAGCTTTTCTATGGCTTCAACTTGGGCTAAAACCAGTTTGAGTTTTTCCGATTCCGTCCCGAGCCTTCCTTCAAAAACCATCAAATCAACTTTATTTTCTAAACCGTAGTTAATTCTCGCGTTAATCTCCGCTATTTTTGCAAAAAGCCTGTCCTGTGCTGTTTCAGCAGATAGGTCGGCGCTTGTTAAAGAAGCCATTTCTGACAAAAGTCCTGCCGCGGTTACCCTACCTCCACCCTCGACCCTGTTGACTCTGTAATCTTCCAGCTTTTGCCTTCTTTTATCTCCTCCTGCCCGTGAATATGTTGCATCCCGCTCAGCAAGCTCCCGGTCTCTTTTTAGATCGGTCCACCGCCTCCATCCTGCAAATATAGCCCCGATGGGGGCGCCTGCCAAGGTAATGCCTGAGGCCCATTTGGCGCCTGCGCCTAAAACAGAACTGGTATAACCTGCCGCCCCGAACATAATACCTAAAGTAAGTGGATTTACTATAAACCCGCCGCTGGCGCCCTGGAGCCTGTTCATAACCTGCTCAATCCTGGAATAATCCGCTTCGGTTGAGGCGGCCATCATAGCCCTGCCAAGCTGTATGTCCAACAACCGGTCCAGGTTTTTGAGCCCCTGCTGGCCACGTTCGTATGAAAGTTTTATTCTCCTTGCTACCTCTAAAAGGTTGTCTCCCACAAACTTGGCATCCTGGATATATGGGGCAATGTTAGGGTTTTCTTTTAATGCCTTAACCAAAGCATCTTTTTCTACCCCGAATTGTTCCTCAGTTATTTCACTTTTGGCAAATCTGGTCAAAATTCCGGAGATCTGCTTTTTTACTTCCTTGTCGGCAAATGATTCTGATTCTTCCTCGTGGTGAATCTCTGTCTTGCCTCTAGCGGCCAGGGCAAACCTTTCGGCCGTGGCAGTTCCCTGTTTAACCATTGCGGCTCTGCCTTCATTAATTTCCCTGGCAGCGCCAGTAGCAGCATCAAGTGAGCAAAAATACTGGCCGTTTTCCACTTGGGCAGCTTGGATTTTTAAAGCCCCCTTATATTTTTGATATTCTTCTCCCAGCCTGAATTTAATTGCCCTAAACCATTCCCGGGGGTTTAATTTATGTTTGACAACCAGTTGTTCCCTGACATATTCCCCGGCTTCTTCCCTGGCCACTTTTTTTGCATCGTCATCAATATTGATTAAAGCTATGGTAAACCGCAGATCTTCAGGATTTGGAGGCTTGCCTTGTGGTGGGGTGAAAAGTTCCCTTCTTTTTGCAATCGCAGCCCAGGCTAGTTTTTCATCCTCCAGAGCATCACCTGTTGACCTTCCATCAGATTTAATCCGCGCTATCTCTTCCCGCACTCTTGCTTGGTAATATTTGGGTACCCATCTGTAGGGTAGATCTAAATAATCCCGTGTATGTTTTTTAAGGGTTAAGGTGTAGATAATTGCCCGTAGTTCTTTGGCTTGTTGGGAGGATTCAGGTAATGTTTTTAACTTATTTTCTAGATGCTGAAGCATCTCGTAAACAGGGATTCCTTCTTTCTGGGTTTTGATAACCTTACCTTTTTCGTCTCTTAACTCAACAGTGTCGGTACCGTCGCCGCTGTTCTCCAGGTTTTCAAGTTTTCTTTTTGCCTCAGCTATTTCCGCAAGCTGGTTTTTAGTTTCCTGGGAACCCTGGTCTGGTTTTGCTGCTACATCAGCTTCAAAAATAGACAAGCCTTCTTGTAAAGCCTTAGTGACTTTTTCTTTGGGGGTTAATTTTTCGCCTGCCTGCTCAAGACCTGGGGCAGGTAAGGCGCCTTCAGATGATTCGTCCATATCAGTTTATTGGCTAACCTGGTTCCCCTGCATAGTTCCGCTCAAAAAATAGGTTCTGAAATCCGTCAGGCTTGCCAAAAAAACTTCTTTGGCGTTTGGGATATGATTACTAATATATCCATTGACCTGGTCTTGGGGTGCATTTGACTGGATCAGTTTGACAAATTCGTCTGCTTCTTCGGGTTTCATCTTCTCCAGAGCATCTGTGATCATCTTTTTTTCAAGCCTGGTATAAAGGTCCATAATCATCGGTTCCTTCAACTCATCGGTTATGGTCATCCCGGCATCTTCGAGTAAGCTTTCCAGAAATACCCTGATATCTGCAGGTATAGAATTTTGATCTGACAATTAAATCACCCCCTATTTTAAGAATGGCAGTTATCTGGAAAGTTGTCAATGAGCGCATACGCAATTTATACTGGAAACAGATGATTTTTTTATTACTTTTTCTGGTTGAGCTAGTATCTTTATTTTTTTGTTCAAAGCTTTTGATCAGGGCTTTGGCCGGGCTTTTTTACCACCTGACTAAAAGCCACCGCATAACTGTCCACCTTCTGGCGTTTTTATTTTTACCCGGAACCCTGATCCATGAGCTGTCACATGTTTTAGCTGCAGGAGCGCTTTTGGTTCCTGTAGGAAATTTTGAGCTTATGCCTGAGATCAGGGAAGACGGGGTAAAACTTGGCAGCGCCCAAATCGGTAAAACAGACCCTTTGAGAAGAGCTTTGATTGGCGTTGCGCCTGTTTTTTTCGGGGTAAGCATCATTATTGGTGTACTGTATTATTTAAGCGCCCGCTCAGATGTTAGGTTTTGGATTTTTCTAGCACTCTTTTATATCCTTTTTGAAGCTGCAAACACCATGTTTTCCAGCAAAAAAGACCTTGAAGGGACGCTGGAGGTGGGGTTTTTAATAGTGGGTTTGTTTGCGGCTTTTTATCTTTTAAAGTTTGATGCGGTTTTTCTCTGGATTGGAGAGATCCTGACAAAATATGAGGCGCAGATACAAAAAGCGGATACTTTTTTGTTAGTACCGGTTATTTTTGATTTGGTGGTTTACGGGGTAGTTAGGTTTACACTTGGGAGGATGAGATTGTAGCACGAAAAACCCCGCACGTAGCGGGGATTCTCGCAAACTTACTTTACAGCAAGCAATGTTATATATATCATCAGAGATGGGACTGGTCAACTATGATCAATTATGACAAAATATAACATGATACAATAGTAATGGAACATCTTATGATCTATATTGGCAGCGACCACCGTGGTTTCGAATTAAAAGAGCGTTTGAAAAAACGTCTGGTTGATAATGGTTTGACAGTGACTGATTTGGGGAATGACCATTTAGACCCTCAGGATGATTATGTGGATTTTGCCCAAGATGTTGCAGAAGCTGTCAAAGGAAGTGTTGGGAACAAAGGGATTTTGCTGTGCGGTTCCGGGGCTGGGATGGATATGGTGGCAAATAAGGTTAAAGGGATAAGGTCTGCACTGGTTTTTGACACCCAAAGGGCAGTTCAAGCAAGGGAGCATGAAGATGCAAATGTTATAACATTGCCCGCAGATATTTTAGATGAGCAGCAGGCTTATGAGATTACAAAGGCATTTTTGGAAACTGGATTTAGTGGGGAAGAAAGACATGTCAGGAGACTGGAGAAGATGGGTAAGATTGAGGAGCAATGATTCAAATAATCCCGGCTATACTTTCAACGAAAGAATCGGATTTTGAACGTGACATTGAAAGGTATAACAATTCAGAGCTGCTTTGGGGAGGGTGGGTGCATATTGATTTCATGGATAATTTATTTGTTCCAAACAAGAGTATTGAACCTGAAATTGTTTCTAAATATCCAATAAAACTGTATAAAGAAGCCCATCTTATGGTTTTGCATCCTTTAGGATGGATAGAGAAATTAGCAGAGGCAGGTTTTAAAAGAGTACTTTTCCACTTAGAAGCAGCAGATGATATCAATGAATGTATTGAGTCAATCAATAGTAAAGGTATGGAAGTGGGTTTAGCATTAAATATTGAAACACCAGTTGAAAAATTAAACCCCTTTGCAGATAAAATAGACAAAGTCCTGTTGATGTCGATTACACCAGGGTTTCAAGGAAATTCTTTTAAGAGAGAAGTTTTAGAAAAGATAAAGGAAACTTCCCATCTTCGTTCGAAGAATGAAGATTTAAAGATTGGTGTTGACGGATCAGTCAAAGACGAAAATGCTAAATTATTGGTCGATGCGGGAGCAGATTTTTTAATAGTGGGATCATTTTTATTGAAAGGAGATATAAATGCAAATCTGGAAAAGATTTGGGAAAAAGTTAGCAGTTAAAAAAGCCACCACTATCCAATATGTGACTATCTTCGGTTATGCCGATGTTTCGGAAAACCAGAGGCTTTTCAAAGAGGTTTTTGAAGCGTGCAAGGCATTGGCGCTTGCAGGTTATACGATTGTAAACGGTGGGGGGCCGGGGACAATGGAGGCGGCAACACTAGGGGCGCATGAAGGTGGCGGTAAGGCCATAGGTGTTAGTTTTAACCCATTGGACATGACCAATTTTGAAGGGGTTGACCCAAATAACAAGGTTGATAAGCTGATACAAAAAACAAGTTACCTGGAAAGGACACTGACGCTTTTAAAAGAGGGACAAGTGTACCTAATTTTTAGAGGGGGGACAGGGACAATCTCTGAATTCGGGATGGCCTGGGGATTGGCCAGGCTTTATTTTGGGCATCATAAACCGCTAATTTTATACGGGAATTTCTGGAAAAAAATTATTAAAACTTTTAAAGAAAATATGCTGCTCAGGCCGGAGGAGTTGAAGGTATTTAAAATTGTTGACTCACCAAAAGGAGTTTTAAAGGCCATATGGGAATTTGAGAGGGAAATTGAAAAAGGGGAACATGGCCACCATATTAAAGTTAGCAAGGGAGATTTTAGTATTTAGTATTTGTCATTCCGAATGCAGTGAGGAATCTCTCAACTAGTTTGAGAAGATAAACAAAATATGGCATAATAGAATTATCTCACATTCGTGAGAGATCCTTCGCCTTCGGCTCAGGATGACAATAATTATGCTCTCTGCCCATGATATTAAACAACTGGAACTGAAGGCTGATTTAATCCGCCAGGATATTATCAAAATGCTTGTTGCTGCCGGTTCCGGCCACAGTGCCGGTCCTTTGGGGATGGCGGATGTTTTTACCGCGCTGTATTTTAATGTCTTAAAACATAACCCCCAAAACCCGGATTGGAGCGAGCGCGACAGGCTGGTTTTATCCAATGGGCATATCTGCCCGGTTTTATACGCCACATTGGCCCATGCCCACTATTTTCCTATCCATGAACTGAAAACTTTAAGGATGCTTGGGACCAGGCTTCAAGGCCATCCTCACAGGGAGGCTTTACCCGGGTTGGAAACAACCTCCGGCCCTTTGGGTTCCGGTTTATCACAAGCTTCAGGTATGGCTTATGTGGGGCGGATGGATGGAAAATCCTGGCATGTTTACTGCCTGATGTCTGATGCGGAGCAGGATGCGGGCAATATCTGGGAGGCTGCCATGTTTGCAGGAAAAAATAAACTGGCCAATTTAACTGCCATAATGGACCGTAACAACATCCAGATAGACGGATATACAGAAGATATTATGCCACTTGAACCTATCAAAGATAAGTACGAGGCTTTCAATTGGCATGTGATTGAGATTGACGGACACAATTTTGAGGAGATTATTGCAGCCTGCAACCTGGCCAAAGCCATTGAAAATAAACCTGTTTTGATAATCGCCCATACCATCCCGGGTAAGGGGGTGGATTTTATGGAATACAAATTTGAATGGCATGGGATTCCGCCTGACAGCGCTGATGTTAAAGGCGCCCCGCCAAAAGGGGAGCAGGCAAAAAAAGCTTTGGATGAGTTAAGGACTTTGCAGGGTAAGATTAGGAGCGAGCATGAGTAACCACCAAAAAACCGCCCTTGCGGACGGTTTTTATGCTGCGGTAGATGGTAAACTAACTATCGTTCCTCAAACAGTGCATTTAGTATATCATAAAATTGATTTATTGTCAAAAAACATGTGCCTCCGTGGACCGGACGGGAGTCGAACCCGTATTTTCTACTTGAGGAACAGGTGGTCTGCCATTAACCTACCGGCCCAATTCACGGAGGCTGGTGGATTATTACAAAGTTTGGATTTGAAAGTCAACACGAAAGGAAAAATCAGTAGTGAATATGAGTAACTAAATGATTAATCAAAAAGTTTATTTAAACCCAAAATTATTTGATGATGATGTGGAGCAAGTTCCCTCCAGGATGGGGTTTGGGGAGGGGTTGGTTTTGGCAGGTGAAGAAAACCCTAATGTTGTTGGTCTTTGTGCGGATCTGACAGGGTCTACCAAAATGGATGCCTTTGCCAAAAAATTTCCTGAAAGATATGTTCAAATTGGTGTGGCGGAACAAAATTTAGCCACAGTGGCATCAGGTATGGCAGCAGCCGGAAAAATTCCGTTTATCTCATCTTATGCCATGTTTTCCCCAGGACGGAATTGGGAACAGATCCGTACAACTATTTGTTACAACAACCAGCCGGTTAAAATCATCGGTTCGCATGCAGGAATTTCAGTAGGTCCTGATGGTGCTACCCACCAGGCATTGGAAGATATGGCAATTATGAGGGTTATTCCCAACATGGTGGTTATAGCGCCCTGTGACACTATCGAAGCAAGAAAAGCTACTCAAGCTGTGGCTCGCACCAAAGAGCCAAGCTATATCAGGCTTTCCAGGGAAAAAGTGCCTGTTGTCACGACTCAACAAACCCCATTTGAGATTGGTAAGGCTCAAGTATTTTATGAAGGTAAGGATGTAACGATAATAGCCTGTGGTCAGATGGTGTTTAGGGCGTTGCAGGCTGCTAAAGAGTTAGAAGAGAGTAAAATTAGTGTTCGGGTAATTAATTGTTCCACAATCAAGCCTTTAGACAAGACTACCATCTTGAAAGCTGCAGAGGAAACAGGGGCAATAGTAACTGTTGAAGAACATCAGGTGTACTGTGGGTTAGGTTCCGCTGTTGCAGAGCTTGTTTCACAGCATTACCCTGTGCCGGTCAAAATTATTGGCATTGAAGATCATTTTGGTGAGTCAGGTGAACCGGATGAATTGTTAGAGAAATTCGGGCTGACTAAAGAGGTGATTATCAAAGCTGTAACTGCTGTTCTGCGGATGAAAAATAAGTAATTTCCTTAAAAACCCTCACCAAGTATAGTTGATAAGACCCAGATTGAAGAGTTGACATATCCCCCCTGGGGGGATATAATTAGACAATGGATAATAAAAAAATCATCATAGGTCTTGTAGCAGTTACACTTGTTATTTTAGTCGGAGGTGTAATGCTTGTAGGTAGCGCCCCCGCCCCCAAAGCCATCCAAGCCTCACAAAACGCAAAAGCTGAAACCTCTGAAACCTCATTTGATTGGGGTGAAATTAAATATGATGGCCCCAAAGCTACAAAAACATTTAAAATTAAAAATGCCGGATCTGACATCCTGCAGTTGACAAAAGTAAAAACCTCCTGCACCTGCACTACAGCTCAGATAATTATTAATCCGAGTGACCCTAATGCAAAAAGAAGCCCTATTTTTAGCATGCATGCCGCCGCTGGTTGGATAGGTGAGGTTACTGCGGGGCAGGAAGCAGACTTGGTGGTAATATTTGACCAGTCATTCCATGGACCTTCGGGGGTTGGCCCGATAGAAAGGTTGATTTCAGTTGAAACAAATGATGTAAAAAGTCCAAAACTTGAATTTACCCTGACAGGGAATGTTGTCAAATGAAAAGAAAATTAAAAAAAATTTTAAAGCGGGCAATACCGTTGTGGTTAGTTGTAATACTTATATTGGATACTTCCATGGTGGTGGGAGTGGTTGAATATCTTTTAATGCG
This sequence comes from Candidatus Daviesbacteria bacterium, assembly GCA_016186955.1. GTDB lineage: Bacteria > Patescibacteriota > Microgenomatia > Daviesbacterales > UBA10151 > JACPKP01. The sequence goes on from JACPKP010000009.1 coordinate 83,510, forward strand.
GAAGCAGTTCAACCAGGCTGTCTTAAGCCTTTCTAAGACCACTGATTCTGATGGGTTGATCCGTATCTTAAAACAAGAAGTTATTCCCGCGGGTGGATATACAGCTTCAGTTAAATGGAAAAATTTAGGCCAACAATTAGTAGAAGTAGGTGCAATTGATGAGTCTAAATATAAAGAGATCTTTGATAATGATAATATGAAATATTTAAACGGCAACTGGAACGAAGCGATCCAAATTAATGAGAAAAATTCCAGGTTTTTAGTCAACACCTTTTGGGCTTTAGGTTTGGTCAACAAAAGCAAAGTATTGGAGGAGGGTCCGATGAAGGGTGAGGGGATACAAACCGGTAGAATGGCTTCAACCGGGGGGTGGACAATGGGTAAGATGGAACCGATGGAGTTATATTCTTCCCGAGAGTTGATCAAGCTTACCGACCAGCAACAGGAACTGGTTAAAAAAATTGCGCAGAATATTTACAGGCCATGTTGCGGCAACAGCACCTATTTTCCGGACTGTAACCATGGGATGGCTGCTTTAGGGTATATTGAATATGCAGTTTATGAGGGTGTGCCGGAAAGACTGATCTATAAGGATATCCTGGCGCTTAATTCTTACTGGTTTCCTCAAACATATATGGAGATTGCTCAATATTTTAACCGCGATCTTTTTAAAACAAAACCCCAAACGCTTGCACAAAAAATCCTCAAGTTTGGCGCTGATCCCAAAAAAGATATTAAGTGGTCTAACCTTGACCCCAAAGTTTTGTTATCTGAGAAATTTTCCTCTGCACGGGGTGCGAAAGAGATTCAACAAGAAATCGAAGACATTGGCGGGTTTCAAACTAAAGGAGGAGGCTGTTCAGTCTAGTGGAAAATATACTCTTTCAAACATCGCTTATTGCAGCATTTGTAGCAGGGATGGTGGCTTTATTTGCCCCATGCTGTATTACATTTCTGCTGCCTGCCTATTTAGGGAGTATTTTCAAAGAAAAAGAAAAAATTTTGTTGATGACCCTGGTATTTGGCGCAGGTATTTTTGTAATTTTATTGCCGGCGGTTTTGGGAGCGGCGGCGGTATCAAAGTTTTTATTTGATAACCATGATTTTGTGTATATTTTAGGGGCTGTCATTATGATGACTGTTGCAGTTACAACATTCTTGGGATTGAAGCTGCCCATGCCCCATCTACCGGGAGTTGACCCGCAAAAGCATGATATTTTATCAATTTTTACCCTCGGTATATTTTCCGGGATTACCAGCGCCTGTTGTGCTCCTGTTTTGATCGGCATACTAACTTTAACATTGCTTTCGCCCAGTTTTTTAGGCGCCATAATAATAGGGGTGATGTACGTATTGGGGATGGTTATGCCCCTTCTTTTGATCTCAATTTTTTTAGACGGGAAGATGCCGGCTGTTTCAGTACTGAGGAAGTGTCTTTTTGAAATAAAAATTTTCGGAAAAAATTATGCTGTTTTAACCAGTAACTTGATTGCTTCCGTAATATTCTTGTTTACCGGTTGGTTAATACTGCTGCTGACTCTGCAGGGAAAGCTGGCGATGGGCAGCATACAAAAATATACCGCAACTATTACCAACGCCTTCAATTATATAAACAGCTATACCGGAAATAACCTATTTATTAACATAGCATTTGTATTTTTACTGGTATTTTTGCTTTATAAAATAGGAAAGAGGTTATAATAATATTATGGCATACAGACCTAAAGACACCGCTGACAGGATTTTACACAGGTTGAAAATTGCCCAAGGCCATCTGAAAAAGGTGGTTGTTATGATGCAAAACAGTGATTATTGCATAGATATTTTGCACCAGTCCAATGCAGTGCAACGGGCGCTCAAAGAAGCAGACAGTATGATTTTAGAAAACCATCTCAAAACCTGTGCAGCGGATGCGATTAAAAATGGCAGAAAAGAAGAGGCAATCTCTGAAATAATGAATGTGTTTAAAAAAAGTTAAGGAGGTGAAAAATGATGTTAAAACCTTACGCTTTTGCCAATGCCTTTACCTTGGTTAGCTTGGCAATTTATATGGTCTGCAGGATTTTATCTCTTTTGGCGCCGGAGTTCCTTTTCAATATTTCTGCAAGTTGGTTCCATACTTTCAGCCTGGCAAGTTTGAAAGGCACAATCCCTTTTGATTTGGGAATGTTTATTTTTGGGGCTGTAACTTTGAGTGTGTTGGTATGGGTAACTGTATATGCGGGAGCTCTGCTTTACAACAGGTGGGCTAGATAATAAGTTTGAAGAAAGAGGAATATGCCACTGGATAAAATTTTAGTCACCACTTTTGGTGTATTAGGAATAGTGTTTACCTACTGGTTCTTTTTGATGAAAAAAGAAAGGGAGGTTGCGGTCAAAAATGAGGTAGATATTACTGTTGAAGGCGGTTACACACCGGATGTTATCTCAATCCCTTTGGGAAAGGTGACAAAAATCAATTTTTTCCGCAAAGATTCCTCAAGTTGTTTGGAAGAGGTGGTTTTAGGCGAATTCAAGATCCGGCAACAGTTACCTTTGAATAAAAAAGTGACTGTTGAAATTAAGCCGCAAAAAAGAGGAGAGTTTGTGTTCACCTGCGGTATGAACATGTTCCATGGAAAGGTGATAGTCAGATGAAAAAAACCTACCCGGTGAAAGGGATGCATTGTGCGTCGTGTGTCAGGCTGATTGAAAAAGCGTTGTCCAAAGTTGACGGTGTAGCGTCCGCCAGCGTTAACCTGGCGAGTGAAAAGGCAACGGTTGAATATAACCCCAAAGTTGCCAGCGAAGAAAAAATACAATCTGCTGTTACTGGTGTGGGATACCAGCTAATGATTGGTGAGGAGATTAAATCGGAAGACGAGACAAAGATAGAAAAGGCAAAGGAGTTGAAAGATCTGCGTATAAAAGTGGTGATCAGTTTGGTGTTGGGAGGACTTATCCTTTGGGGTAGTTTTCCCGGTTTGATTAAGACAGCGCCGGTTTTTTTACAAAACTTCTGGATGCAGTTTTTACTCGCAACACCGGTCCAATTTTGGGTCGGATCTGCATTTTATAAAGCAGCTTATCCTGCATTCAAACACAGAAGCGCCAATATGGATACTTTAGTTGCAATTGGCACTACTGTAGCTTACGGATATTCTGCTTTTGTTACAATTTTTCCACAAGTGGTCAAAAATATCGGGGTAGAACCGATGCCTTATTTTGATGTTGCAACCATAATAATCGGCCTAATCCTTTTGGGCAGATATTTTGAAGCGAAGGCCAAGGCAGGTACATCTGAAGCGATTAAAAAACTGATTGGTTTACAGGCTAAAACTGCAAGGGTGCTAAGGCATGGTAGTGAGGTTGATATTCCAATAGAGCAGGTTTTAATTGGGGATAGCATCAGGGTTCGGCCCGGAGAAAAAATACCCGTTGACGGTGTAATAACTTTAGGGGAGTCCAGTATTGACGAATCAATGATAACCGGCGAAAGCATTCCGGTGGATAAAACTAAAGGTGATAGTGTTGTTGGTGCGACGATCAACAAAACCGGCACATTTTCCTACCGGGCTACTAAAGTCGGCAAAGATACGGTTTTAGCCCAAATTATCAAACTTGTGACCGAAGCTCAGGGGTCAAAGGCGCCAATCCAAAGGCTCGCGGATCTGATCTCATCATATTTTGTGCCGATCGTTATCATGCTCGCCATTTTAACTTTTGTAGTATGGTATGTGTTTGGCCAGTCCCCGGCTTTACTTTTTGCACTCTTGAACACTGTGGCAGTACTGATTATCGCCTGTCCCTGCGCTATGGGTTTAGCCACACCGACTGCAATTATGGTGGGAACCGGTAAAGGCGCAGAATGTGGCATACTGATAAAAGATGCGGAAAGCCTGGAAACCGCCCATAAAATTAACACTATTATTTTTGATAAAACTGGAACTTTAACTTACGGTAAACCTGTGGTTACGGATGTCGTTTCTATGGAATTGGATTCCCGCCTGCCTGCCGGTAAGGCAGGCTTTCGAGGGAATGACAATGAAAGGGATAGGATTTTGCAGTTGGCTGCCTCTATTGAAAAAGGTTCAGAACATTCTTTGGCAGAAGCAATAGTAAAAGAAGCAGAAAACCGAAAATTAAACCTTGATCAAGCGACCAGATTTAAAGCAATCCCTGGTTACGGTGTAGAAGGGGAAATCAATAAAAAGAAAATTTTACTGGGTAATTTGAGGCTAATGGATAAAGAAAGTATTCAATATAATAATATGAGTAAAAAAATTGATCAATTAGAAAATGAGGGCAAAACAGTTATGGTTCTGGCAGTTCAAAAAAAAGTTGCCGGTTTAATTGCAGTGGCGGATACTGTTAAAGATAGCGCCAGGGAAGGCATCAGAGCGCTCAAAAAACTTGGTATTGAAAGCATCATGATAACGGGTGATAACTCCAAAACCGCCAATGCCATAGCCAGGCAGATTGGTATAACGAGTGTTTTAGCCCAAGTTCTGCCCGACCAAAAAGAAGCCGAGGTTAGAAAAATACAAAAAACAGGAAAAGTTGTTGCTATGATTGGAGATGGAATTAATGACGCTCCTGCCCTGGCAGCGGCGGATGTGGGTATTGCTATGGGAACAGGTACCGATGTGGCGATTGAATCAGCAGATATTACATTAATAAATAAAGACTTAAGCTCAGTAGCGGCTGCCATAAAGCTTTCCAAAAAAACCATGCAGACAATTAAGATGAATTTATTTTGGGCTTTCGGGTATAATATTATTTTGATACCTGTTGCAATGGGGATCTTATATCCGATCTGGGGGGTCTTGCTAAATCCAATCTTTGCATCAGTAGCAATGGCAACAAGTTCAATTTCAGTTGTATCTAATTCACTACTACTCAAAAGATTTAAGATATAGTTATGGAAGAATATGATTTAAATCTACCCATACGACAAGAACCAATGGTGGGTAAAGAGGGGGCTCTGGCTGCTGAAAACGCTTTAAGTAATGCCCAAAATAGCATTGATTACAATACAGTACCTTGGATAATCTTTACTGACCCACAACTTGCAGGAATAGGCTTTTACCAAAGAAGAACAGACGGAGCAGTCAGGAGAATGTTTATGCAGGACTGTTTCATTTGCCAATGTTTACAACACTCTCAGAGGCAATTAAAATTGTTGCGCTATCATTTATTAAATATATTTCAAAACTAAGTTGTTGCACCTAGGGTTAAGTAGCACTACAATAAGTAGCAGTTATGAATACAGGGCAAAAAGTAGGCAAGGTTTTGGGTGAGTTAGAATCAGAAATAATGGAAATTGTTTGGCAGTCCCCAGACCATGTTTCTGTAAAAATAGTTGCAAGAACTCTTCAGAAAAAGCGTAAAATTGCCTACACCACTGTGATGACGATTATGGGTCGGTTAGTTGATAAGGGTCTTCTAAAACGTCGGGAATCTGATAAGGCTTACATTTATCAGCCCGCTTATTCAAAAGAGAAATTTTTGACCAGGATTTCCCGTCAAATTATTAAGAACTTCATTACTAGTTTTGGGCAATCAGCAATTGCTCATTTTGCAGAGGAAGTCGAAAAACTAGCTCCTGAAAAAAGAAGGAAACTGCAAAAAATACTCAAGCAGGCAAAAAAGTAATGGGCGCTAACAGGGCTTTCTATATTCTCCTAGCAAGTTTGAGTGTAGCCCTAGCAGGTTTGATAACAATTCTTTATAAATCACTTCCGCTGACTATTGCTCAGGCTGTTTATATTTGTCAGAGAACTTTTGTCAGCACAATCATCTTGCCACACTCAATACCTTTCACCCTAAGCCTAATTCCAATGTCCGTTTTGCTAGTTGGACTTTTGACACTAGGTATACAAATACTAAAAACCAGACTATATATAAAAAGAAAGCTAGGAAAGAAAGTTTTTTTACCAGAAAGAGTCAAGAAAGTTGCTAGTGAATTGGATCTGAGTGACAAAACTGATATTATTCAGGATGTTAATAAATTCTCTTTTTGCTATGGAATAATTAGGCCGAGGATTTGTTTAAGTACTGGATTTATAAAAACACTTAATAATGAAGAGCTGAAGGCGGTGTTGCTTCATGAAAGTTATCATTTAGGGAATTATGATCCTCTAAAAATTGTAATCGGCAAAGCTGCAGCTAGAATGCTCTTTTTTATACCAGCCTTGAAAGATCTCCAAAAATATTATGCGTTTTCAAAAGAAATTGCTGCTGACGGTTTGGCTATTAAAAACTCAGGTAAACAGCCGCTCATTAGCGCATTATCAAAGCTGATCACTTTAAATAAGCCTAAGTTTAGTGGTGTGGCTGCATTAGCCAGCCTGGATGATTTAGAAATGAGAATAAAATATCTGACTAGTCCTCAAGCTCAAGTTCTATTTAGACCGTCAATTTTTAATATTTCTATATCCATTGCTGCCATCTTGTTTACAATAATTATTTTAAATGCTCCTGTCCATGCGATGGAGATGGATCAGCAATCAATAGGGGGGTCATATTTTATTTGCCCTTATGATGACCGCTGCTCTAAAGACTGTCAGATTAACTTCAGGTCTAAAGATATTAACTATAGTGAGAATGAACGCAATTCTTCTACGAATAGATTATATACACCACTTGAAGGAAGAAAGTAGTGAAATCAAATTATTGGCAGGCTGTACTGTAATGTGTGGTGTAATGGCCTTTATAATGCGTGATACAAAAGATCATTGACAAATCCAAAATGACCTACTACACTGTGTAGTAGCTATATGAATACAGGGAAGAAGGTTATTGGTGGAATTGTTTTAGCATCAATTATAATTCTTGTTGGAAGTGTATGGTTACTTACTGTTCAGGGAGCTAAAGAGCAGGCCAAACTGAGCAAACCACTTATGGGTGATGAAATTGCTGATTTGGGTAGGAATCATGTGCCTGATGGCACACAGTTACAGTACAATTCTAATCCACCTACCTCTGGTCCACATTATGCCCGATCTCAACCAGGTGGTATTTACGATCAGCCTGTTCCTGATGGAAACTTAATCCATGGTATGGAGCATGGAGCAGTAATCCTGTGGTACAAATTAGATATTCCAGCCACCGAGAGCGCACAGCTTAAATCAATTTTTAATAGTGTCCCGGTCAGCAAAAAGATAATGATCCCCAGGGATAATTTAAATGTCCCGGTTGCTTTAACATCATGGGGAAGATTATTAAAATTGCAAACTATTGATGAGGGTCAAATCAAAGCTTTTATGGAAACAAATGAAGACCGGGGTCCGGAAAAGGCGCCACTTTAATATGCTGGAACACCAACAATCAGGGGTAAGGATTAATCTTTTTATTTCTACGCCCATAGCTATTTTAATAGGTTCAGCAATTATTGCCATAGCTATTCTTTTTAATGGCGGGATTATTAAATTTAAAGGTGTCAAAACAGTTGTTCCTACCCAAACAGCCCAGGGTGCAACTGCACCAACCCAACCAGCACTTCAGGCAGTGGCTCCGGATAATACAGGTCCGGTTAAGGTTGAGGTTAGTGATGCGCCGGTATTAGGTGATAACAATGCCAAGCTTACCTTAATCGAGTTTTCTGATTATGAATGCCCGTTTTGCAAAAGGTCTTTTGACCAGCTTCTTCCAGAGCTTAAAAAAAACTATATTGATACTGGAAAATTGAAGTTGGTTTATAGAAATTTGCCTTTACCTTTCCACCAAAATGCCTATAAAGAAGCGGAGGCTGCTTTATGCGCTAGGGATCAGGGAGGGGATGTTACCTACTTTAAGTTTCATGATCAGATCTTTACAAGGACAACTTCTAATGGAACAGGTTTAGCGCTGGATCAATTGCCAGTCATTGCAGGCAACATTGGGTTGAATATCTCTCAGTTTCAAGGCTGCCTTGATACTGGTAAATATAAAGATTATGTGGATAAAGATATAGCTTATGCTGAGAAAGTTGGAGCCAGTGGTACTCCAACTTGGTTTATCGGTAAATCCAATGGTGATGGTGTAATAACTGGAACAAAAATTGTAGGGGCGCAACCATTCAATACATTTCAACCTACAATCGATAATCTGCTAAAATAATAAGACGATGGATCTTTGGGTGATATTTTTGACTGGGTTGACTGTTGGCGGCCTTACCTGCCTTGCAGTGCAGGGGGGGCTGCTGGCCTCTGTGATAGCTGCCAGAGAAGAAGATAATTTAGGCAAGGGGACTGCCAAGCACGCAATGTATGCAACAGGCGCCTTCCTGCTTGCCAAATATATAGCTTATGTGATTTTGGGTTTTATATTGGGCGCTTTTGGGGGAGCTATCAATATTGGCGGGTCCGTGCAAACAATAATGCAATTTCTGGCAGGTTTGTACATGGTAGCTGTAGCTTTAAACCTGTTAAATATCCATCCAATATTTCGGTATGCAATAATCCAGCCCCCCAGGTTTTTAACCAGGATGGTTAGAAACCAGTCAAAATCAAAAGACATTTTTGCACCTGCCCTGCTTGGCGCCATGACAATTTTTATTCCCTGTGGGACGACCATAGCTATGGAAGCATTGGCGATAAGCAGCGCTAATGCTGTTGCCGGCGCAGGGGTTATGGCAGCTTTCATTTTAGGGACAATGCCGCTATTTTTTGGGATAGGTGTGGTGACTTCTGTAATGGGAGAGGCATTTAAAAATAAATTCCTCAAACTGGCAGCCATTGCGATGATATACCTGGGGATTACCTCAGTAAACGGTGCGCTTGTTGCTTTAGGATCGCCTGTAACCTTGCAATCGGTTGTGGAGAATTTCCCGGTTTCCATCAGCCTTGAGAATACTGATACCGGCCAAAACCCGGATTTGTCCACAACTCAAAGCCCGGAAATTGAAATTACTTCTTATGGTTACAATCCCAGCTACATAAGGGTTAAAAAAGATGAGCCGGTTACATTAACTCTTAAGGCTAGGGATGCCTTCAGTTGTGCGTCAGCTTTTCGGATACCAGCCTTGGGAATACGTAAAAACCTGGGTGCAAACGATACCCAAACCATAACGTTTACCCCCACCCAGACAGGTAGGATTCAGTTTAATTGTTCGATGGGGATGTATAGAGGTGTGATAGAAGTGATTTGATGATCGTTGTCTTGTAACGGCTACGTTGTTCTTAGAAGTAGTATAATCTTAAGTAAAAATGCCAAAAATTAAACTGAAAATTGAAGGAATGCACTGCAGCTCCTGTACAATGCTTATTGACGGTGACCTTGAAGATCTGGCAGGTGTTATGTCTTCCAGGACAAACTATGTCAGAGGGGAGTGTGAAGTTGAGTTTGATAGTGGCCAGGTTAGCTCCGACAAGATAATAGAGACAATAACCAAAACAGGCTATAAAGTTATCGGTTGACAGCAGGTTAGGTTAAGTCATAGAATGTGTTGGTTATGAAGTCGTTTTTCTCTTCAGTGCAGGGGTCTATTATTATCGGGGCGGTTATTATTTCACTGGCGATATTAATCAGTAATGGAAGCATCAAATTTAAAAGCTTAAATAGCCAGAAGACAGCTAAAACTCTGGGCGCTCAAACCTCCGCGCAACCTTCAGCAGCGCCTGTGCCACCGGATGATAGCGGTCCGGTCAAGGTATCTTTGGATGATGATCCGGTTTTAGGTGATAAAGAAGCAAAACTTACCTTAGTAGAATTTTCAGATTATGAATGCCCGTTTTGCAAGCGCTATTTTGATTCAACCTTTCCCCAGATAAAAAAAGAATACATTGATACTGGCAAAGTGAAGATTATTTACCGCGACCTGCCTTTGAGTTTTCATCAAAATGCCCATAAAGAAGCTGAGGCAGCAGAATGCTCCAGGGAGCAGGGAGGAGATGAGGCCTATTTTAAATTCCATGACATCATGTTTACAAAAACTACCTCAAATGGCACAGGGCTTTCTTTAGACCAGCTGCCTGATTTAGCAAATCAAGTCGGGTTGGATGGAAGTAAATTAAAAGCATGTTTGGATTCGGGCAAATATGTTGAGGAAGTTGATAAAGACCTAGCTTACGCACAGACTGTGGGTGCAGACGGTACGCCCACTTTCTTTATAGGCAAATCAGATTCAAGCGGAACAATTAACGGAACAAAAATTGTGGGTGCACAACCCTTTTCTGCCTTTAAAACAGTCATTGATAATCTCCTAAAATAATTTCTCATTAAAATTTTATGTTAGACTAATATTAATGCTAGACTTAATCTCCATCGGCGACTCTGTCATTGATACTTTTATCCCCCTCGATGATGCTGAAGTTAAGGTTATTGGTGGTGAGCGCAAATTATGCCTTAGGTATGGGGATAAAATACCGGTTGGATCTTCTGTTTCGATGGTAGCCGGCAATGCGGCAAACAATGCTGTCGGCGCTTCCAGGCTGAAGATGAACACTGCAATTTATGTCAATGTCGGCGGAGACAGCGACGGTTTAAGGATCAAAAACAAGCTTAAAGAAGAAGGGGTGGATCCAAGTTTTGTAGTTATAAACCACGACCTCCCCTCAAATCATCACGTAGTGTTAGATTTTAAAGGGGAGAGGACAATTTTAATCTACCATCAGCCTTGGAGATATAAACTGCCTGGACTTGACAAGTCAAAATGGATTTATTTTACCTCGCTTTCGCCTACTTTTGTCAAATCTGACCTGCAAAACCAACTGGTCCAATATTTGGAGCGGACAAATGCCAAGCTTTTATATAATCCGGGAACATTCCAGATTAAAGTCGGGGTCAAAAAAAATCCCAGGTTACTGTCCCTGACAGAACTTTTTATCGTCAATAAAGAAGAGGCAAAAATTATTCTGGGGTATGAAGAGTCAGAAAATATTGGAATAAAAAAGCTGATAAAAAGCATATTGGATCTTGGCCCGAAAAAAGTTGTTATTACGGATGGCGACCAGGGTTCTTACGGAGGAGAGGGCCTGCCTGCCGGCCTGCCTGACGGCAGTCAGGGCAGGCAGGGAGAAAAATTTTATTACTTGGGTATTTTCCCCGCAAAACTTTTAGAGATGACAGGTTCGGGGGATGCTTTTGCCACAGGATGCCTGGCCGGGCTTTTTCATGGAGAAGATCTGGCCGAAGCGATGAGATGGGGGGCTGCCAATGGGGCAGCGGTAGTGGAGGAGATTGGGCCGCAGAAAGGACTTTTAAGTTTCAATAAAATGATGGAAAAATTAAAAGAAAATCCCAAAATTGTTACAAAAGAAATTTAAGGATATAATGCCGCTATGGAGCGGGAAATACCGAAATACCCACAAATTAAGAAACTCTCCCGTTTGATCACCCGGTTGGAATCCGGCCAGATAACTTTTCCTGAAATCCTGGAAAAAGAAAAAATAATACCGGGTGATTCTTATACTGTGGGTTTGACAGGCCCTCCCGGAGCAGGGAAAAGCACACTTTCAAACAGGTTAATCTCTTTGGCAAGGGAAGATGGTAATCTGGTAGGTATGGTTTCAGTTGACCCCTCAAGCCCTTTTACAGGCGGGGCGGTTTTAGGGGACAGGATAAGGATGTTGGCGCATTCAAAAGACAGCGGCGTTTTTATAAGGAGTATGGCTGCCAGGAAAGCGTTGGGCGGGCTTGCGCCTGCAACCGGGGAGGTTATCAAACTTATAAATTTGTTTGGGTTTAATCTAAACTTTATTGAAACTGTGGCGTGATACTAGTTACTGTGGCTGGTGTGGGGGATACAATACAAACCTTAAAAGCAGGTTTAATGGAGATTGGGGATATTTTAGTTGTGAATATGGCGGACCGGCCGGAGGTTCATAAAACAGTTGTAGAGCTAAAATCAATGCAAGCTTCAAGCAAGACAAAATCAGGATGGAAAGTACCTATTATAGAAACTATAGCAACATCAGGTAAGGGAGTTGACCAACTTTGGGAAGAGATTAAAAAACATAAAAAACTTCAAGAGAGTTCTGATTTATTAAAACGAAAAAGGCAGGACAGATATAAAAATGAAGTTTTGGAAATTGTCGGCAGAAAAGTTTACACATATGCCTTGGAGCAGTTCAATACTTTGCCTCAACAAGATGACCCATATCAGGCAGCGGACTTGATTTTACAAAAATTTAAGAATAATAATATGCAAAATGGCAATATATGAGTTTGAAGGAAAAAGGCCAAAATGGGGCAAAACTTCTTTGATTTTTCCAAGTGCGGATATCATCGGGGATGTTGTTATTGGAGAAGAATGTTTTATTGGGGCAGGAGTAATTTTAAGAGGGGATTATGGTTCCATCAGGATTGGAGATAGGACATCCGTGCAGGAAAATGTAGTGGTGCATGCTAGAGAAAAAAGCCTGACAATTGTCAGATCAAATGTCCAGCTGGGACATGGCTGTATTTTACACAATTGTATAATAGATAATAATGCAATAATAGGTATTAGTGCCATAATAACCGATTTTTCAGTTGTAGATGACTGGGCAATTATTGGTGAGGGTGCAGTTGTTAGGGGATATATTCCTGCCGGGAAAGTGGCATTGGGGATCCCTGCTAAGATTTTCAGGGATGTTACCTCCGTTGAGAAAGAAGAGTGGCAATATTATAAAGATTTATATGTAGAACTTGCATCCCGCTATCGCAGAGGTCTGAAAAAGATTAAATAAGTTGATTTTGTGATATCATTTTCTTTATGAGCGCTAAAGATTGGTTGCAAAAAGCAAAAAATGAAAAGTTTGCAATTGGGGCGTTTAATGTGGGGAACCTTGAGACCTTCAAGGCGGTTATTAAGGCTGCTGCAGATAAAAAATCACCAATTATTATTGAGAGTTCTCCCGGTGAAACAGAGTGGATGGGGGCGGACAATATTGTAGACATAGCAAGAAATTTTACTGCTGAGTTTGGTATCCCGGTTTTAGTAAACCTGGATCATGCGCTAACTTTGGAAGAATGCCAGCAGGGGATTGACAGCGGATATGATCTTATCCATTTTGACGGGTCAAAGCTGCCTTACGAACAAAATGTGGAACTTGCAAAGCAGGTTGTGGAACTTGCTCATGCCAGGGGTTTGACTTGTGAAGGGGAGCTTGACCATATCGGGGGGTCTTCTGAGGTGCATCAGGGTTCGGCTGGTGAGGAGGCTGCAAAAATTGCCATGACTGAACCGGAAAAAGCGGCTCAATTTGTAAAAGCCACTGGTGTGGATATCTTTGCAGCGTTTATCGGGAATGTCCATGGATTATACCTTGGGCAGCAAAAAAATCTGGATATTGACAGGCTTAAAAAAATTGCTGAAGCTACGGGGGTGTATTTGTCTTTGCATGGTTCATCAGGCATCCCTGAAGAACAGGTCAAGGAGGCGATCCAAAACGGGATTGTGAAGGTAAATTTAAACACAGAGATAAGGCAATCCTACAAAGACAGTCTGGAAAAAGTTTTGCAGGAAAATCCCGGGGAATATGCGATGTATAAGGTTGAAGGTGTAGTTTTGGATGAGATCCAACGCCTGGTTGAGGCCAAAATAGATCTGTTTGGATCCGGAAATAAACTCTGATTCATAACAATTGGTAGGTTGACAGCCTTACACTTTTCCAGTAGGATAAAAATCCTCTAATTATGTCTAATAAAGAAAGGGAAAATTTTGCATACATTAAGTCCAGTGTCTGTGACATGGGACAATATGGGTATAGTTGGTGCAGCGCATGCCACACGGAATTAGATATAAGGGATATCTTTGGTCAAAGATTGTCAATTATTGGCAAAATCACTGCGGGCAACCTGGTGGAACCGGCAGAAGTTCATTGTCCAAACCCGGATTGTGCAAAACCGCTTAAATCTGGTGGTATTTATATTCCCCAAGGCGGTTCAGATTTTTGAATGTAGATCTGCAAACAAAATTTGAATAATTTCTTTTGATTTGGTATTATTTTATTGATTTTGAAGGGAGGTGAAAAAATATGTCATTAGCATTAGAATTAGAAGGTACAGAACCAAAAGGATTAGAAATAAAGACCCACTCTTTTGATAAGACTATACGTTTGGGTAAATACGACATTGCCCTGGAGGATTTTTTAATTGCAGCAGAATATGTTTTAACCAACACTGATTTAACGGAAGGTGATCCAAGGAGATTGTTTGTTGAACGCATAAAAGATATGCAAGAAGTGGATGGTTATAACTCAGATGGAAAACGTTTTGCAGGAGTTTTATATTTTTAGCTCCGATGAGGCGTACTTGCAAAAGTTTTCCTAAACAAACTAATATAGATATATGGCCAAAGTTTTGGTGACCAGGAAAATTCCCGGGAATGGAGTAAAAATTCTTCAGGATGCCGGGTATGAGGTGGAGGTAGGACAGCAGGATTCTCCTATGGAGCGGGCTGAGCTTTTGCAAAAAGTGGTAGGTTGTGACGGGGTTTTAACCCAACTTCAGGATAAGGTTGACGAGGAGTTTATCAAAGCTGCCGGATCAAATTTAAAAGTTGTGGCAAATTTTGCAGTAGGTTTTGATAACTTCAAGATGGAAGATATCCAAAACCATAACCTGGCTGCCACCAATACCCCGGATGTTTTGACAGAGGCTGTTGCAGAACACACCTTTGCCTTAATTTTTGCAATCACCAGGAGGGTGGTTGAGGCGGATATAATTGCCCACAAACAATCTCAGGCTTTTGGACCGGAAGTTTTGCTGGGTATGGAGCTTAAAGGGAAAACTTTGGGTGTATTGGGGTTGGGGAGGATTGGCGGCAGGGTTGCTGAGATAGGAAAATGTATGGGCATGAATGTCATTTATTATGATGTCAAACAAAATTCCGAATTTGAACAAAAAGTGGGGGCTGCTTTCAAAGCTGTCCCGGAGGATCTTTTAAAAGAGGCTGATGTGGTGTCTGTCCATGTGCCGCTTCTTGATTCCACAAAACACCTTATGAATGCAGAGAGGTTGGGGATGATGAAAAATACCGCCTATTTAGTCAACACCTCAAGGGGTCCGGTGGTTGATGAAGCTGCCCTGACACAAGCGCTAAAGGACCATGTTATTGCAGGCGCAGCCCTGGACGTGTTTGAAAATGAGCCTAAACTTGCCCCTGGCTTGGAAAGCTTAATGAATATAGTGGTTACACCCCATATTGCATCAGCCACAATTGAAGCCCGCAGCGCCATGGGGGAGTTGGCTGCTAAAAATATCATGGCAGTCTTAAATGGAGAACCGCCCCTGACACCTGTGCATAAATAAAATGGATCAGACTGCCCTTTATGATGTAATTATTATCGGCGGAGGGCCGGCTGCTGTTGCGGCAGCTGTTTATTGTGCCAGGAAAAAGCTTAAAAGCCTGCTTATCACTGAGTCATTTGGAGGCCAATCTATAGTTTCTGATGATATCCAAAACTGGATCGGCGACCCCCACATTTCTGGGCTGGATTTGGCAAAAAAACTTGAGGCCCATGTACGTGTTTATCCTGATATGGTGGAGATTAAACTGCCGGAAAAAGTGGTGGAAGTAAAATCAGTCAAATGTGAAGAAGCTGCAAGAATTTGTGATTTTGAGGTAAAAACCGACAATGGGAATACTTACTCCTCAAAAAGTGTAATTGTTGCAGCAGGCGCCAGAAGAAGGAGGTTGGGGGTGCCCGGTGAAGACCAGTTTGAAGGTAAAGGGGTAGCTTTTTGTTCGACATGTGATGCTCCTCTTTTTGCCGGTAAAAAAGTGGCGGTTGTGGGGGGTGGGAATGCCGGTCTTGAGGCAGCACAGGATCTTTTTAAATATGCCCAAGAGGTATATATTTTAGACTTTGGAGAGCAGTTAAAAGGCGACCCTGTCACAATAGATGAAATTCAGAAAAACCCTAAGCTCAAAGGTATTATAAATAACGCTCAAACTTTGGAGGTATTGGGGGACAAACTTGTAACAGGATTAAAATACAAAGATGTGAAGACCAATGAGGAAAAAACACTTGAGGTGGGGGGGGTTTTTGTGGAGATTGGTTCAGTACCCAATGCCGAGATGGTCAAAGATTTAGTCCAGCTTGATCCCCATGGGCAGGTGATGATTAACTTCCAGCACGCCAGGACTTCCCATCCTGGGGTTTTTGCTGCCGGGGATGTGACAGATGACCCCTATAAACAGAACAACATTTCAGTAGGAGATGGGGTTAGGGCAGCGCTGTCAGCCCAGGCTTATCTGCAAAATAAGGAGAAGACCAGCCCCGCTGCAGAAAAACACCCCTGAGATGAATTACATGAGTGCTCAGTTGATGAGATATAAATTCCTAAGCGCCTTTTTGGTGAGTTTAGTGATAGCAGTTTTTTTAGCGGAAAACAAGACATTCCATAATTGGCTTTTAGAGCTGGGTGAGCTTGAGTATTTAGGAGTTTTTTTATCAGGTATACTTTTTGTATCAAGTTTTACCGTAGCGGCAGCGACAGTTTTAATCGTAATTTTATCCGAGAATATACACCCTGTAGCGATAGGGATTGTAGGAGGAGCAGGTGCGTTACTAGGTGACCTATTGATTTATAGGTTTTTCAAAAACCATTTATTTCAGGAATTGACAACTCTGTTTGGTAAAGAAGGGATCTCTTATATCAGGTCGGTAATCCATTCTAAATATATAGCGTGGACCCTGCCGATGATCGGTATATTCATTATTGCCTCACCCTTGCCTGATGAATTAGGGATAAGTTTATTGGGCCTGTCTAAAATCTCCCAAACCAAATTTATGTTAATTTCATTTATCTCTAATGCTTTTGGGATCCTTGCAATTGCTTCTGTGGCAAGGGTGATATAGACTGAAAATTATGGATACGTTACCCACTTTAAATACTGACTCCGCAGGTAAAATTATGGTTACCAATATTCCCACCATACTGTCTGACGAAAATGCGTCAGCTGCTATGAAACAACTGGCAAACGGGGCATGGGATGACATTCATTCGATCTACGTGGTAGATAAAGAAAAAATACTCAAAGGTGTGATGCCGATACACAAACTTGTTACTGCAAAAGATGACGAGAGTGTTGCAGGATTAATGGACCGTCCCAAAATAGTAGTAAAACCTGAAACTGACAAAGAAAAAGTGGCGGTTGAAGCATTAAAGAATGATTTAAAATCCGTGCCTGTTGTAGATGATGCAGGCCATCTCCTGGGTGCAATCAGCACCGACCAGATTTTTGATATTTTGCATGAGGAACACCTGGAAGATTTTTTGCGTTCGTCAGGTATTAGAGGTAAGGGTTCATGGATTATCAAATTGGCAACAGCCAACCTGCCGGATTTAATTAAATCAAGAATGCCCTGGTTGGTAGTAGGTTTGGGTGGGGGTATAGGGGCCAGTTTTATAATCAGCAGGTTTCAGGGTTCTCTGGAGCAAAATGTGGCGCTGGCATTTTTCATCTCGATGATTGCGTATATGTCTGATGCGATAGGGACTCAGACAGAGACAATATTTATCAGGTCGCTGACTCTTTTAAAGTTTAATATATTCACTTACATTTTCAGGGAATTTATAACAGGGGCTGTCATAGGTTCTATTTTTGGAGTTTTAACCGGCCTGTTTGCAGCTTTTTTGTCAGGTTCATCTTCCATTGGTTTTGTGGTGGGGTTGTCGCTTTTTTTATCTATGAGTATGGCAACTGTATTGGCATGTATCACACCAATTATTCTGAAAGCTTTGGGGAAAGATCCTGCGGTTGGAAGCGGTCCGTTTACTACAGCAGTACAGGATTTTGTAAGCCTGGCGGTTTACTTTACAATTGCTTCGGTAGTCTTATCTAAATTCTAGCGGGAATTTAACAAAATTCACAGACGTTTTTTACCTCTTTGGGTATTTTGCAGCATGTAGCACAGCAATATACACTGCCTTGGTGGGTAAAACCTTGACCCGGTTTAATTATCTTACCGCATTTAACGCACTTGTGTTCTTTTGTGTCAGTCGCCATTTTACTCCGTGTTTAATATATAACATATTAAACTAATTTGTCAAATTTTTGTGGATTTTGAAAAGAGTTTGCAAGGTAACTCCTCCTATAGAAACAGGCAGATACAAAAGCAAAAACTGTAAGGCGACTGAACTGAAAACAGCCAACGTTAAATATTTGTTTGAGAGAAGGGGAAGGTTATATTCTGCGCGGATATCAACAAGACGTAACATTTCAAATAAAACAACTGCAGTAAAGGCAAGTGTTTGCCCGTGGATAATATCGTTTTTGAAAAAGAAAAATATACCCAACGTAGCAAATGTTAAGAGCATGCTTGCAGAGATCATTTTTTTGAAAAAACGTTGATTGATTATCTGCTCTTTAAAATCCCGGGGTTTAGACTGCATGATATTCTCCCTGGCAGGGTCAACTCCCAGGGCAATAGCAGGCAAGCCGTCTGTAACCAGATTTATCCATAAAAGGTGGATAGGTAAAAGAGGTATGGGCCAGTTGGCAGCCAAAGCTAAAAACACCACCCCAACCTCCATCATGTTTGAAGAAAGCAGGTAATTTACAAACTTCCGGATGTTGTCATAAATTGCCCGTCCTTCTTTTATGGCCTTTACAATGGTACTGAAGTTATCATCCAGTAAGATCATATCGGATGAATCTTTCGCTACATCTGTCCCTGTTATGCCCATGGCAACACCAATATCTGAGGTTTTTAAGGCAGGGGCATCATTGACCCCATCCCCGGTCATTGCCACCTGATGGCCGAGCGCCTTTAAAGCCTTGACTATCTTCAATTTGTGTTCAGGATTCACCCTGGCATAGATGCTGATGTTTTCAACCTGATCCTGGAATTGTTGCTCGGTCAATTTATCAAGATCTAATCCTGTCATGCTTTTGCCTGTGATTCCTACCTCTTGTGCAATTGCCTCAGCTGTCAGAAGATGATCCCCTGTGATCATGATCACTCGTATACCCGCCTCATTTTGGCAAGTTGCTATTGTTTCTTTGATGCCTGTTCTTGGAGGGTCCATCATGCCCTGTAACCCCAAAAATACCAAGTCCGATTCGGCGTTTTGACCCCACCTCCCAGGTGTAATCTCATTTTTTTCACCCGGGGGGTGTTTTACTTGCTTATATGCAAAAGCTAAAACTCTTAAAGCTTGAGAAGCCATCTCTTCATTAGTTTTCAGAATTTTTTGCCTGTCTTGTTCAGTCAGGTTTTCAACTTTACCGTTTCTCTCGATCTTGCTGCAGAGGTTCAAGATCACTTCGGTGGCCCCTTTACTGGCAACCAACTCATCTTCCCCGTTTTTTGAAGAGGTAGTCATGAGCTTTCTATCTGAGGAAAAGGGTACTTCCAACACCCGGGTATATTTTGTGAGCAGTTCATTTTGGTCCACTCCGTTTTCAATGGCAACTTTAATTAAGGCTGCTTCAGTGGAATCACCTATAATTTCTCCGTCATTTTTTCTGGCATTGCTGGCAAGGATTGCTATTTCATAAAGCTTTTTTAATTCTGCGGTGGGTTCTGTTAATTTATCGTTGGCATAGATTTTCCGCACACTCATAACCCCTTCTGTCAAAGTGCCTGTTTTATCGGAACAGATTACGTCTGTTGAACCAAGAGTTTCCGCTGCGGGCAAGTTTCTAATTAGGGCGTTTTGTTTCAAAAGCCTTCTGGTGCCTAAGGCCAGAGAAATAGTAACAACTGCCGGTAAGCCTTCTGGAATGGCAGCAACTGCCAGTGCGACTGCAGAAATTAGCGCTTCTATGATCTGTTGGCTGCCAAAGACCATCTCCTGGAAGGCGACCATAACTGAGATGCCAAGGATGATTTTGCCTATCACTCTACCCATCTTGTCCAGTTTCTGCTGCATGGGTGTTTCAGGTGATTCCTCCTCTGTCACCAGTTTGGCAATTTTTCCAATTTCTGTTGCCATGCCGGTAGCAACAACAATCCCGGTACCTTTTCCGGTAGAGACAATAGTCCCTGAAAAAAGC
The DNA here is from genome assembly GCA_016186955.1 of Candidatus Daviesbacteria bacterium. Lineage (GTDB taxonomy): Bacteria > Patescibacteriota > Microgenomatia > Daviesbacterales > UBA10151 > JACPKP01. The sequence continues at coordinate 103,401 of JACPKP010000009.1, forward strand.
ATGTTCTTTTGGTCTGCTATGGGCAGATCGCCTTTTAAAACATCGGATGTTTTGGAAACCGGGGTAGATTCGCCGGTAAGCGAGCTTTCAATAATTTTTAAATTAATAGCTAGTGTCAGTCTGATATCAGCAGTGACCCGTTGTCCTTCCTCGATCTGGATCAGGTCTCCCGGTATGAGTTCGGTAGAGGGGATTTTTACTAAATTACCATCCCTGATGACCAGGACTTCAGATGTAATAAGTTTTTTAAGGTGCTCAATGGCTTTTTCAATCCTATATTCCTGGATGAAACCAACAACCGCATTAATGATTACAATAGCGATTATCATCAGTGCATCCAGTTTTTCCCCGAATAGGAACGAAATGACGGATGCAACTATCAGGATGATAACCAAAAAGTCGGTAAATTCGGAAAAAAATAAAGCCAGAGGGTTGATACCTTTTTTTTCTTTTAAGGAGTTGGGCCCGTAAGTTTTTAGCCTTGATTTTGCCTCTTCAACAGACAAACCTTTTTGCAGGTCGGTTTTTAAAAAAGTTGCAATTTGTTTCGGAGTTTGAGCAAATATCTTTTCCACGTAATTTTAGTATATATCATAAGCGAACCGGGGTGTACTCTCTTAAGAGAGGTTGTATTTTTATCTTTTGGGTGTATAATCAACCCACTAAGTTTAAAAATGGAACGGGTTCAAGACCATTACAACACACTTGAAGTGAGCCCAAAAGCCAGGCCCGAAATAATTGAGGCGGCTTACAGGACATTAGCCAAAATTTACCACCCCGATATAAAGACAGGGGATACAGATACATTTAAAGCAATAGTTTTGGCCCATGAAATTTTATCAGACCCGGCTAAAAGAGTTTTCTATGACCGGGAAAAAGATAAATTGGAAGGGAAAGTAATTGGGGATTACCGGTTCTTGAGTAAAATCGCTGAAGGCGCTTTCGGCAGGACATATAAAGCCGAGCATATAATAATTAGAGAACCCGTATGTATTAAGGACTGCTCTAAAATATCACCACAAGCGGAAAAGATATTAATTGATGAAGCGAAAGCTGTTTGGGATTTGCGCCACTATGCCCTTCCCGCAATGAGGGGGTTGGTCAGGCTTGAAAACAAAAGTTTGGGGCTTGTGATGAGTTACATAGAGGGGCCTACGTTGGAACAAATTGTAGCAAAGGCTGGGAATATGGATCCCGAAGACGTAGCGTGGATGGCAGAGAGGTCGCTTAACGCCTTAAAGTATATGCATTATAAAGGTGTTATTCACGGAGATATTAAACCCCAAAATATTATTATCCAGCCTGAAAGTCACATGGCTGTTTTAATAGATTTTGGGCTTTCAATGGTAAAACCGACTCAAAACTCTGATGCCAAAGGGTTTACACCTTATTTTGCTCCAAAGGAGCAGATTACCGGATTGGTTATATTACCGGAATCAGATCTTTACAGCCTTGGTAAGACAATGATTTATGCTTTGAGCGGAGGTAATTTAGATTGCGTTAGAGATGGGTTGGTGCCAAGAATAGTGCCCGATGAAATGTGTATGCTAATAAGACGCCTGACAAGGGAAGATAGGGCAGAAAGACCTATCTGGGAAAACGAAGATCTCTGTGATACAATCGCAGATATGAGGGTTAAAGTTTTTGGAAGAAGAAGGTCAAATATGAAACCGGTAGCAGGTTTTTCTTAAAAAACATGTCAGAATCAGCGGATTTTAACCCTGGACCATGGCAAGGACATGACTTTAAAGCAGCCCGTGCTGTTTACGACAGGCATGCCGGCAGAAGCTATGCAGAAGCAGTAGCCCAGAATAAATCCACCAAAGATTTAGTGCCGCCCTCATTGCTCACCCAAAGCAGAAGGCCATTAGTGGTATCAATTGATTTAACTGGGTCAATGGAAGAATGGCCAGCTACAATCTGTGAAAAAATTGCTTATTTTGATCTTGAAGTCCAGGAATATTTAGGTGAAGATACGGAGGTAAGTTTTAACGGGATTGGTGATGCCACAAAAGGAGACAGATATCCTCTTCAAGTCAGGCCGTTTACCAAAGGTCTTGATTTAAAAGTACAGCTTTATAAATTAATTAATGAACATGGTGGTGGTGGCGGTGGGGAAGAAAGCTATCAACTTGCCGCCCTTTATTATGCCAGAAAAGTTTCTATGCCTAATGCCATACGACCAATACATATATTTATAGGGGATGAACAACCATATCCATCTGTTGATCCAACTCAAGCTAAAAATTTTGCCTATGAAGATTTACGTGAATCGGTTTCAACAAAGGGTATATTTGAAGAGTTAAAACAGAAATATTCAGTTTACATTATCAGGAAGCCGTATCCCAGTATGGATAGCATTATCCAAGGCCATTGGGAAAGACTTTTGGGGGTGGATCACGTAGCGCCTTTACCTGATCCCAACAGGGTGGTTGATGTAATATTTGGCATTTTGGCAAAAGAGACAACCAGGATTGATTATTTTTATAATGAATTGGATGGTAGGCAGACTCCTGCCCAAAGAGCGATTGTACGTGAATCTTTAAAAACAGTGCATACTCTCCCTAACGGCGATTTTAAAGCATTACGCTCAGGCCGTTCAGTTTTGCACAGGCCAATCCAGGGGGAAGATTCTGCCCCGTTAATTTAATGGTTGAAATTGATTTGATGGTGACTCTTTGGCCCAGTTTCCCCCACTTTGAAAGGTTTGCAAACGACCGAAGACTTTCCGGCATCAGGCTAAACAGTGCCATGATGTCTAATCCTGAACTCGAATACGAGCTTGAGATAATAGATAAGCTAAAACCTCCTGTTCCGCTTTACTATGATATTAAAGGGCGTCAGCTTAGGGTTACTAAAGTTCATTTAAACCCGGGTTATCTTGATTTAGAGCTAAACCACCCAATCAGCGTTAATACGCCGACAGTTGTTTTATTTAAAGCAGGGGCGGATGATGCTCTCTTGGAGAGGGTGGAAGAGGATGGTAACCGCTTAATATTTTGCGGAGGACCGGAATACATGGTTATTGCAGGCGAGTCGCTGCATATACGTGATAAAAGTTTGAAGGTTGGCGGCCCTCAATTTACAGATTTGGAGCTTTTAAAGATTGAAAAAGTCAAAAAAGCCGGTTTTAAGCGGTACTGCCTCTCATATGTAGAAAACCAACAAGATGTTGATGAGTTTTTGGATTTAGTCGGTAGGGAAGCAGAGGTGTATTTAAAAATAGAAAATAAAAAAGGGTTAGAATATGTTAAAAATGAATTTCAAAAACAACCGAATCTATCGCTGATCGCTGCAAGAGGAGATTTATATGTTGAAACAGATATGCCTCATGAGATCTTGCCTGCTATGAGACTCATAATTGAAAAAGATCCCGGAGCAATGGTTGGTTCCAGAATACTGCTTTCAGTGGTGGACGCTCCGGTTAAGGATTTAAAAGAAGTATTGGAAGAGCTTCATGAAAATAGACTTGACCACAGCCAGGCTGCACAAATCCTTTATTCTATGCTGACAACGACAGTACCCTCCTGTGTTGATTTCTCTGAGTTAGCCTGGCTTTATGATATCGGTTACCGGAAAATGCTACTTTGTGATGAACTTTGTTTAAAAGAAAACCTTTTGACAACGGCGGTGAATGTTATTGATGTATTCAGAAGAGAATATAGTCCTTAGCGCTTTTTAATGCACAAAAACCCTGGTGCCCGGGTTTTCAGGAGTGGCCCTGACAGCGTTTACACCGGCAGGCACAACCGGCCCGGTCCACTCAAAAACCTCTGCAGCGTTTGCTAATGGTTCGTTGACACACCCGTGGCTCATAGGATGCCCAAAATTATTGTGCCAATAAGCGCCATGGAGAGCATAACCTTTATAAAAAAAATTATTATTTGGGACATTGGGCAGGTTATAATAAGTTCCCCATTCTTTTGACCCCCCAACCATTGATTGGTATCTGGTTTTATACCAGATATGAAAAGTCCCTTTCGGGGTTGGAGCCCATTTTCCTGATGAAATAGGGAATTCCATGACTACCCTGTTGCCTTCCCACGCCCTGACCCTTTGTTCATCTAAAGACACCTCAATCCATTTTTCCTCCCCGGCAGAGTTAGTAGTACCCAAAATTTTTGTGTCAGGGTTTTGGTTTGGAAGATTGCTTTGTGCGAGTGAGGTTTTGGGATAATCTATGATTTCATTATTGAAGAAAGCCAAAGAGGCATTTTCATCAAAGTCCCCATTTGAATTTTCTACCTCTTTTTCATTGCAGCAGGAAATAGTATGATCGCCGGAGATTCCTAATTTATAGGCAATCTCACGCCTGATTGGCAGGTATGATAAAGCAAAAAATAGAACAGCAACTAAAACCAGTAGGGGCAGAAAACGGTGCACAGTTTCATTTTGTGCTTAAACCAGGCTGTATGTCAAGGGGGCGTTTGGAGAATTAAAGTTGTGATAATATATTGGTCAATGCATTGGTTTTGGAAGTTGCTAATTGCCGTGGGTGTGGCGCTTTTTATCTGGTTTACTGTTTTTTTGATACTCCCCAAGATGATGCCCCAGGAAGTTGTGGCTAACTCAGCAGTGCACGGCTTGCTGATAAGAAACCAAATTTGGGAAGGGACAATCAGGGTAACAGGGGATTTAATCACCGGTCCCTATACAGTGATAACTTTAAAACCCGGCGCCAAACTTTTAGTGGCAATAGATGGGGATAAAAGCAATTTTGACCTTTTGCCATGGCATAATAAAAACGGCATTAATGTCAATAAAGAATACAGGGGAGTCAGGCCCGGAGAACCATTTTGGAATGAAAAAAATAAGATCCAGCTCCATTTCCACAAGCTGGTGGCTATAGGCACCAAGCAGCAACCAATCATTATCAGTTCTGATGCTGTACCCGGCAGCCCTTATGATTTTAATGTGATCTCTGTAGACAGCGGTGTTTTATCTAATGCAGTAGTATCAAACTACAGAAGGTTTGAAGTGGGTAAAGATGTTACGGTCCGGTCTTCACGGTTGACAAATACAGGGGAGTGTGCAATTTGTATAACTTCGGGGCGGCCCTCTATTATCAACAATGTCTTTAGCAGCAATTTGAGGGAATATATCCGGGTTGATAGGGGAAGCCCGCAGATTGCAGACAATGAGTTTGAAAAATCAACAGGTGCAGGCATAAGAATAGATCCGGTCCGGATTGGCGCACCGCTGATCTTCCATAACAACTTTGAGATGTCCCAAACTTTGGCAATAGATGTAGTTGGGGGCGGGGAAAACCAGGGTGGCACAGTTTTTCTGAATAGATTTTCAGGAGGGACAATAATTCAGGTTCCTTGCAACAGCAGATTAAAATTTTTACAAAACAGCATACTTGGTGTAGTTTCATTTTCAACCGGCAGTTGTATCGGGTCTTATACTTTTGGCTCGAATTATTGGGGCGCCCAAGATTTTCCAACCATTATGTCAGACCAGATTATTTTGAAAGAGAAACAGTTTCGGGTATCAATACCGGTAATCCTGAAGGAACCTCCAATTCAGGTTGGCAGAAGAGAGTAAGTCTGAATGAGTAGATGCCGTAGAAAGGATGACAAATTCTGTACGTAATATTATTTTATGGGTAGGTTGTTTAAGTTTAGTTGTTTTAATGATTGCGGGTTTTTTCTATTTGAAACACCGGCAAGTAAAATTAATCTCACCTATTTTTGGCATTCCCAAAAATAGGTTTGCCGATAATATCTGGTTTCCTAAAGAAGCTTCAGATGAATCGGAACCTGCCATGTTTTACAAAATCAGCGCCCGCTCGGCATTTTTTGTAGAAACCCGGACAGGACAGGTTTTGTTTGAAAAGAATGCCCATCAAAAGCTGCCGGTTGCATCACTGGTTAAGATTATGACTGTTATTATTGCGCTTGAAAACAGGAGTTTTGATGAAATTTTGCAGGTGTCTGCAAAGGCTGCAAATATGGAACCGGACAGGATGATTTTAATTGAGGGGGAAAAACTTAGGTTGGAGGAGTTGCTGGATGGTATTTTTCTGGTTTCAGCCAACGATGCGGCCGAGGTTTTAGCGGAAAGGGCAACAGGCAGAAGGGAAGACCTGCCTGCCCTGACTGCCGTTAGGCAGGCCGGCAGGCAGGAGTTTATCAATTTAATGAATTCTAAAGCTTTGCAACTTGGGATGGGGGATAGTCAGTTTATTAACCCTACCGGCTTGGAAGAGGATGGGCGTAGCCAGTATTCCAGCGCTTATGATGTTGCTTTGATGGTACGCTATGCGATCTACAAATGGCCTCATTTAGTGGAAATCTCCTCAAAGCAGCATATTTTTATTCCGGAAACCGATACTCACCAGGATTATGATCTGTATTCGGGGATAAACTTGCTGACAACCTACCCTGGGGTGTTGGGTTTTAAGACAGGTTATACTCCGGAAGCCGGGCTTACTCTGGCTACCTTAGCAAGAAGGGAAGGGAAGGAGGTTTTAGGAGTGATATTGGGTTCGGAGGACAGGAGGGATGATGCCAAAGAGCTGTTGGACTATTCTTTTAAAAAATTGGGTGTGAAAAATGAGACTGCATCAGACTAGATCTTCCCTACTCCCCTGTTGAGCCTGTGATATTGTGCGACAACGAAAATTAAAGGTGAGAATAAATTGAAATTTTAGTCCAAAATTTGTTATTATACCCGGCAAGATGCAACTTGAAAGAAAAATTTGTGAGTGCTGTAAGATTCTTTTTCTGCGTCCGTATTTTACGGATTATAGACAATGCTTGAAGTGTCTGGAACCTGAGCCAGAGGAAGGGGTAGAAAAAACTGCACAACGGCTTTTAGAGCAGGTTTTTCCAGATGGACTTTCAGCCAGTTTGGAACAAGATTGATCACCACCAGTGAAGAATAACAATTTTGTATAATCTAGAAATGCTGATTGTTTTGCTTTACACGGTAGTTGTTTTATTTGGTTTGGTAATCCCCTGCCTGATTATTTTATATGCTGTTTTTGAGATAAGAAGCGGTTTTTTAGGTGCGCCTTATGTACCGACAACCAGTGCCTTTGTGAATGAAATTTTGAAAAAAGCAGCGCTTAAAAAAGGCAATTTTTTTATGGAGCTTGGAAGCGGTGACGGGAGGGTGGTGAGGGCAGCTGTCAAAAATTACGGGGTGAGGGGAATGGGAGTAGAACTTAATCCCCTGCTTATAATTTATGCTTCCCTACTCGCCCGCCTCCAGGGGCTGCGGGAAATAAAATTTAAAAGGGAGAATTTTTTTGATACTGATTTAAAAAAATGCGATACTCTATTTTTATTCTTACTGCCAAAAACTTTGATTAAATTGCGCCCAAAAATAGAGAAGGAATGCAAACGATGTTTGGTCATCTCACACGGGTTTAAAATTGATGGGTGGGATAAATATTTAATGGAAAAACAAAACCGCAAACTCTTCCCTACCTATTTTTATGAGATTGCTTCGCTCCGCTCGCAATGACGAAAAAAGGGTTGTAGGTTCAAAAGTTCTATGGTAAAATCTTTTCCAAATGGAGAGAGTAAATTTACACCCGGATCTGCAAAGTAGTGAGTTTAATTTAGATGAAATATGTTTTCCCCCGCGCAGAATTCCCAATTTTGAATGGAGTGATGTAGACCTTTCGACTCAACTGACACGAAATATCCGCCTTCGGGGTATTCCGCTACTAAGCTCTCCAATGGATACAGTGACTGGTTCAAAAATGGCAATACTGATGGCTTTAATGGGAGGAATTGGGGTCATCCATTATAACTTTCCGACAATTGAAGATCAGATGAAAGAGGTAGAAAAAGTAAGAAAATTTGAGGCAGGCTTTGTGAAAAACCCGGCAGTGATATCTCCCAAAATAAAAATAAGCCAGGTGATTGAGCTTATTAATCAGAATGGATTTTCCAGTTACCCTGTTACCGAAGATGGGACACTGCAAACTAAACTGGTTGGTATGGTGACTGAAAAAGATATTTTTGACAATTTAGAATTGGGTGTTAGTTTAGACAGCAAAGTCAACAAAATCATGACTACTGCAGAAAATCTAGTAACTGAAAGTAGAAAAAATACTTTAGATAAAAATGATATAAAAGCAGCAAATAAAAAAATTAGGGAAACGCATATTGATACGTTGCCGATTGTGGATAAAGATTTTAAGTTGGCAGCGTTGGTTACAAGAAGTGATTTAGATAAAAACCGGGAATTTGAATTAGCGACTAAGGATGAAAATAAACAATTAAAAGTTTTAGTTGCTGTTGAGTCCAGGTTTAATAATGTGAAAGAAAGAATTGCGCAAGCAGCTTATTATGGGGCGACAGGTATTGTTGTAGACTCCCGGAATATTTATGAAGATGGTATTCCAACTGCAAAATTTACCAAAAAAGAATTCCCGGGCCTTGAGGTCGTTTTAGGAAATTTAGTTACAGCAGAAGTTGCTAAAGATGTGTTTGAAAGATGTATTGTTGATGGGCTTAGGGTTGGGATGGGAGGGGGTAAAGTTTGTATAACAGCAGAAAGACTGGGGCTCACAAGAGATTTGGGGGCTGCCACAAGGGATGTGGCAGAGGTGAGGAATTTTTATATAAGGAAAAGTGGATATGTGGGTCTTTGGATAGATGGTGGGGTAGAATACCCAAAGCATTTTGTGGGTGGAATGATCCTTGGGGCAGATGGGGCAATGATGGGAACTGAGTTAGCCGGGCTTGAAGAATCCCCGGGGAACAGGATTTTAGATGATAGGGGATTGTTGGTAAAAACAGTTAGAGGTATGGGTTCTCCACAAGCAATAATGGAAAGACAAGGTGCTTCAAGATATGGGTTAGAAAATGTCAAGCTGCGCAGATACCCTGAAGGTATTGAAAAAAAAGTGCCATATAAAGGGGACGGCTTAGATTATTTAAATGAGATGTTGTGTGGAATTAAACAAGCTATGCATGGGTTGGGATGTAAAAACATTAAAGAACTCCGGCTTCATGGTTATATTGCGCCCTGGCACCGCTCACCCCTAAAGTCCTGATTGACATAAATTTCCAAAACAAATATATTCCATTTGCATGAGAAAACCTGAAGTTATCGCTGTTTGCGGAGGGCAATGGGGAGATGAGGGTAAGGGGATTACGCAAGATGAGATCGAAGATAGAATTGCAGTTGCCCGTATTCCAGTTGAACAGGAATTTGGTAGTTTACCAGTTTTTAAAGTTAAACAAGGTAGGTTTATTAATGAAGTCCCTTTTCGTATAGACCCTGACTATAGAACAAACGATTGGGTTTTTAGGTTTTATCCTAAGTGGAGGGGATGGGAGCCAGGAACTAATGAGAAATATTTGGCTTATGCTTTTCCGCATGATTTAATACATTTTTATCAATTGGAGAGTTATTCAAAGAGATTAGGAGTTTTTAGAATTATGCCCAAAGCATTTCATCTAGTTTATGCACAAATTTTTGCTGATTGGTTAGAGGGCGCTGCAGATTTATCAACCTGGAAAGTTATATACAATATTCTAAATTCCCAAAATGATTTTTTGGCGACTAATCAAGATGGACTTGGCAAATATTTCTCGGACAGGTTAGCAATGGTTTTAACAGGATTAAAAAAAGAAAAATTAATTGAAAACTCATCAATAAGCGATCTTGGTCTTCCTTTTTATCTTCCAGAGAATATGGGAAAATCTGCCAACCAACTAGCTGAACAATTGAAAATGAAAAAATCCGACAGATATGCTAGGGGTGTTTTGAGGAGCGCTAGCATTATATCGAAAACAGGCATCTCCCTTAAAGAATTATTACAGACCCCTATGAGTAATAAGGAGTTAAAACAAAAGGCAGGGATTTAAGATGAGAAAACCTGAAGTTATCGCTGTTTGCGGGGGGCAATGGGGGGATGAGGGTAAGGGGAAGATTATAGATTATCTTGCACAGGAGGCAGATGTTGTCATCAGGGCCCAGGGTGGAGACAACGCCGGGCATACAGTTGTAAATCCGTTTGGTAAGTTTGGGCTTCATCTTATACCTGCAGGAATTTTTAACCCTTTCACGGAAAACATTATCGGTGCAGGTGTTGCCTTAAATCCCAAGAGTTTAATGGAGGAGATGGAAAATTTAAGTCAGCATGGGGTGCCTTTAGATAATTTAAAAATCAGTCCCAAAGCACATCTGGTTTTTGATTATCACGAAGAGTTAGACAAGCTGCAGGAACAGTTAAAAGGTAACGGAAAAATAGGGACAACCGGACGCGGGATAGGCCCCTGCTATATGGATAAGGCTGAAAGGGTGGGGTTGCGGGCAGAACTTTTGACCGGCGACCCCTACATTCTGCTTGATGAAATGAGTAAAGCTCTAAAATCAAAGAGGGATGCGTTGGTTGGCAGAAATCTCGCAGCAGCGGTTGATAGTTATCTTGAAAGCGAATATGGCGGGGGGCCGGGATTTATTTCCAATGAAGATATCGGCAGGATGGTAGTGGTGAGTGCGGATTTGATTCCCGACTCATTCCATGCAGAATATTATGAAGAGTTAATTTTAAATGCGCACAGGCTGCTTGCCCCTATAATCACAGACACTGATGAAATTGTGCACCAGCGCCTGAATAAGAATTCGCGGATTTTGATTGAAGGGGCGCATGGGACTCTTTTGGATTTGGATCATGGAACATACCCAATGGTAACTTCATCAAGCCCGACAGTGGCCGGGCTACTTTTGGGTTCAGGGATCCCCCCTAAATATTTAACACGCTCGATAGGGGTGTTTAAAGCTTACCAAACCAGGGTTGGCGCAGGTGGCATGCCAACAGAGCTAAAAGATGCACAAGGTGAGTTAATCAGGCAGAAAGGGCATGAATTTGGGACTACCACAGGCAGGCCAAGAAGGGTGGGATATTTTGACACGTTAGCTTGGGAATACGCAATGAAAATGAATGGTTTTTCAGAAATTGCCCTGACAAGACTTGATATCTTATCAGGAGTCGGAGACTTAAAGATCTGTTATGAATATGAGCATAAAGGAGAAATTTTAGAAAGCTTTCCAACTGATTCAAGAATTCTGGGTGAATGTAGCGCTCGTTATCTGGAAAATGATAAGAAAGAAGGTTGGGATGAGGATATCAGCGGAGTAAGGAGATTTGAGGATTTACCGCTTAATGCTCAGAATTATATAGGGAGTACTATTGCAAAACCAAAATTCGTTGGTGTTGGTGAGAAAAGGGAAGACCTAATTATTATAAAATAACTTATATGACTGAAAGAATGCCCTTTGACCAGGAAGAGATGGCTAAGATTTTTCAGAAAGCTGAAAAACAGCAACAGTTTTGGGATGGACATTATCAGGATTTTGTAAAACAAAAAAAGTATTTAAATAAATTTGTGGCGGTAAATAATCAAGATGGGCAGGTGGTAGCCTACAGCAAAGATTTGCTTAAGGTTTTAGATAAAATAAAAGGGAAAGGGTTGAGTTTAAACGAAGTTTGGGTGAGGTTCATCACCGATAACCCGCAGAAGCTGATGTTGTAAATTACTTGCCGGTAGCTTTCAAAAGCTCCCACATAACCTTTGCCCGTAAATTATCAGCTCCAAAACTATAAACAACATTTATCGCGATCGCCTGATCTTTTTCTCTTGGCAACTCAAAATGTTTGTGTCGGATACCATGAACAAAACTCCATTCCTCATGAATTTTCACAACAACTATTTTCCAAATTTCTCTTTGGGTTTGGGCGAGCTCCCTCAAGGCCCCGAATAAAAACTCACGGTTTTGCTGGTTTATCTCTGGTGGGAAAGAAGGCGACAAGAAAAACACAGCCGTTTGTTGAGGATCTAAGGTTTTTCCTTGACTGAATGGCGGTAAAGGGTCTGACGGAAGGGGTTGCCCATATGATAATAAATTTTCGAGATCAGACTGCTTTTTTACTGAAATGCTTCTAAACCAGAGTGGGTTTGCGGCAAAACATAAATGAAAAGTTTCATTGAATCCTAATTTTCTGATGATATAAGGCAGGTATTTTTTAAGTTCTTCCTGGATTTCTACAGCTTTACCATCGGAAATACTTTTATCAGTTATAATACCCCAGTCAAAATCCGGCTCTTTTATAGAACCTGATGCTTCGCGCACCATAGCGCCCCCATGAATAGAGCTTCCCAACAAAACCACAGCTTGGATTTCCGGATATTTTTTAGATAATATTTCAAACGCAAAATTGGCTACCCCAGCCATTTTTGGGTGGATTGTCACCTCTTCTTCAATCAAAGCATCTGCCAGTTTGTCTAAGCCTATTTTTTCTTCATATCTTCTTACTTCATCAATAATTTTATTCAGAGATTGCTGTTTGGGTAATTGTTTTGATATAGCAGCCCTTCGGATGAGTCTTTTAAAGGCATATTTCCATTGTTTGGGGCTTAATGGTAATGGCGGATCTTCTATAGTTTGATTGGGTTCGTTGTTATCTTTGAGGGGTTCTTCATCTGTTTCAGTATCTTCGTCCATATGGCTAAAATACCATAAAGATATTCAACAGAGCAAGGCCGTCCAAAAAGAGTATAATAGAGCCATGAAACCGGAAGCAAAACCCCAAAAACAGGATTACCAGTTTGGTTTTCATGACAAAGAGGATTATATTTTTAAATCAGGGCGGGGACTTTCCCCGGAGATTGTAACAGCCATCTCAGGTTATAAAAAGGAGCCTAAATGGATGAAAAAATTCAGGCTGCGTTCTCTGGAGATTTTCAACAAAAAACCCATGCCTTCCTGGGGGGCTGACCTTTCAGGCATTGATTTTGACAATATTTTTTATTATGTCAAACCTTCTGAGAAAGCGGAAGGAAACTGGGAAGAGGTGCCGGACTATATTAAGAAAACTTTTGATAAACTGGGAATTCCGGAGGCTGAAAGAAAGTTTTTAGCAGGAGTGAGCGCCCAGTATGAATCTGAGGTAGTCTACCACAACATCAGGCAGGATTTGGAGAAAAAGGGGGTTATTTTTACTGATATGGATTCCGGTTTGCGGGAACACGAAGGTTTGGTCAAAGAATATTTCGGGACAATAATTCCTCCTGCAGATAATAAGTTTTCTGCCCTAAACAGCGCTGTTTGGTCCGGCGGAAGTTTTGTTTATGTCCCAAAAGGGGTGGAGGTGGAGATACCCCTTCAGGCGTATTTTAGGATCAATACGGAAAATATGGGGCAATTTGAGAGGACGCTGATCATTGCGGATGAGGATTCAAAAGTGCATTACATTGAAGGGTGTACAGCCCCAATTTATTCCTCAGATTCCCTCCACAGCGCTGTTGTTGAACTGATTGCTAAAAAAGGCGCCCATATCCGCTATACCACCATCCAAAACTGGTCCTCCAATGTTTATAACCTGGTTACAAAACGGGCGGTGGCTTACGAAGATGCAGTGGTTGAATGGGTTGACGGGAATTTGGGCTCCAAAGTGACCATGAAATATCCCAGTGTATATTTAATGGGTCCTCATGCCAAGGCTGAGATTATCTCTGTGGCGTTTGCAGGAGAGGGCCAGCACCAGGATGCGGGAGGCAAGGTAGTCCATGTAGCCCCCGAGACAACCTCAACCATCACCTCAAAATCCATCAGCAAAGACGGAGGAAGGACTTCTTACAGGGGACTTTTGAAAATCCACAAAGGTGCATACGGGTCAAAATCAGCAGTTAGGTGTGACGCCCTGCTGCTGGATGAAAAATCCCGTTCCGATACTTACCCCACAATTGAGGTTGATGAGGAGAAGGTAACTATTGAGCATGAAGCAACTGTGGGTAAAATTGGGGAGGAACAGCTGTTTTATTTAATGTCCCGCGGGCTGTCAGAGACACAGGCAAAAACTATGATAGTCAACGGGTTTTTTGACTGTTTTACCAAAGAGCTGCCAATGGAATATGCAGTTGAGTTAAACAGGTTGCTGGCTATGAGCATGGAGGGGGCGGTGGGTTAATTATACGATCAAAAGGCGTCCCCTTTTAAGGCTGCGAATACAGAGGTCTGTTGATTTAAGCTTTATTTTTTGGTATAACAGTTCCCATGGTTGAGAGAAATTATATTGGGGTAACCGGGGCTGCCACTATTGATGAAATAGACCATCTGTCATATTCTTTTAACAAATTTTCCCGTATTTATCACCTTGGGATTTACCATAAACCCATGATTGGGATTTTAGCTTCAACCAAAACCTTGCTTGGTGAACAGACTCAAAACAGACGTTACCCCAAGGTTGAAGAAATCCCCCTGTTATTTAGGCAAGTTAATTATGGCTTTAAAGTGGTTCATTTTAATTCCCGGGAACCTTCAACATTGTCCAAACAGCTAATAAGCCTTTTTAAAACAGGAGACTTGTATAATGAAAATTTATCAAGGGCAGTCCAATTAAATAATGCCTGGCCGCCTCTGGATCAGATAATTGAGACCCAAAAACAATTGCCGGATTTGAAAGTAGTGCTCCAGCTAAACAGTCAAGCTATGGGAAAAAGGTCCTCTGGTGAGATAGCCCAAAAAGTAGCGGGTTATGGAGATATGATACACCATGTTTTAATTGACCCCAGCGGGGGCCGGGGGAAAGAGTTAGAGGTGGGTAAGGTTGTACCTGTTTATGAAGCTATAAAACATAGGCGCCCGGATTTATTTTTAGGGTTTGCCGGGAAATTAAGCGGAGAAAATGTTTGGTCAAAATGCCATGAGTTAGTAAGCAGGATTGGTCATTATAAATTCAGTATTGATGCAGAGAGTGGTGTTAGGGATAAGTTGAGTGAGGATTATGGAAATGACCTTTATAGTAGAGACAAAGTAGAACGTTATCTCGAGCAGGCGGCCAGGTTTTTTAGTCCAGACCTACGATGAAGAAAAGAGCTTTGATAGGAATTATTTTGGTTGGGATAGTTGTTTTGGGTGTTATAATGTACAAAGTTTTTGGAACTAGGGATGTTGTGCAAAGTAGTCCTAGCCCCGAAGCTCAAACTGACATGAAACAATACTCAAAATTCCCGGGTGTTTTGCCGGACACAGAGTTAACAAACAAACAAGTCGTCATAGAAACCAACAAAGGCAAAATTGCATTTGAAATATACCCTGAAGCTTCCAAAGCTGCCTCAAACTTCATATTTTTAGCCAAGGATAAGTTTTATGATGGATTGAAGTTTCATCGGGTTGTGCCTGGGTTTGTAATCCAGGGTGGGGATCCCAAAGGCGACGGTACAGGCGGTCCGGGATATAAGTTTGAAGATGAACCTGTAACTAAAAAATACTTAAAGGGAATTGTGGCCATGGCAAATGCCGGTCCAAATACTAATGGTTCGCAATTTTTTATCATGCTGGAAGATAACTTGACTTTGCCTCCCAATTACACAATTTTTGGGAAAGTTACTGCAGGCCAAGAAGTGGTGGATCAAATAAAGGTTGGGGATGAGATGAAGACTGTAGCGATAGAGAATCTAAAATAGAGTGACTAGAGTCCAGAATCCAGAGTCCAGTAAAAAAGAAAAGGGTTACAGAAAATTAATAGCATGGCAGAAAGCCAATCAACTAGCTCATCTCGTTTACGATAATACTCAAAACTTCCCAAAAACTGAAATTTTCGGGTTAACTTCTCAAATGAGAAGAGCTGCCCTCTCAGTATGTGCAAACATAGCCGAAGGTTATTCAAGGAATAGTGCAAAAAATAGAAAACATTTTTACATAATGGCTATAGGATCACTTACAGAACTAGAATTTTTCATTGATTTTGCATTTGAAAGGGGTTTGATGGAGAAAACAGAGTATGATAATTTAATTAATCTTGAAGATGAAACGGCAAGAATCTTAAATGGTCTTAAAAAATCCACTGGATTCTAGATTCTGGCGACTGGATTCTACTTAATGAGCTAAAACTGAGGCTGCAACCGAAAATCCCAGAAGAGCAAGGAAGAGTCCGATCAGAAGCACTGCTTGGGGGCGCATCTTCATCTTATGATTCAAAGTTAGCACAAAGTTATTGATGGTGTCAAATTTAAGCTAATTGTTTTACGCTTCAGCCCGATTGCACAATATATTGTGTATTGACAACCCTTCATCAGGGTATGGTAGTGTAGATAATACAGATAAGGATATATTGGGTGATAAGTAAAGTTGGGATACAACATATTGTATGAAGTGCTTTTTTTGCGGCAGCGACCAAAGCAGTGTTATAGACAAAAGGGCAGTTAGAGGTACGGGGGAAATCAGAAGACGTCGTGAGTGTTTAAAATGCCAAAAAAGGTATACTACTTATGAACGTTTAAGCGCGTTTGATTTATATATTCTCAAACGGGATGGGCGCAGGGAAGTTTTTGATCGGGAAAAACTTAAGGCGGGGCTTCAGCGGGCTTTAGAAAAAAGACCGGCTTTGGAAGATCTGGAAAATATAGTTGATAGGGTTATAAAACGGCTAAAAACGCGGGGCAAAAAAGAAATTGAAAGTAAAATTGTGGGGAGTTTAGCCCTATCGGAATTAAAGAAAGCAGATTCTGTAGCGTATTTGAGATTTGCATCGGTGTATAGGAAGTTTAACGATCCGCTGGATTTTACAAAAGAGCTGGAGAGTTTAGGGAATGGATCCCCTCCGCCAGTTGGCGGATCGCGGGGATGACAAAAGGAAACCATGCCAACATTACAAACTAATTTAAATAGTAAAAATAATACCAAAACCCATACCAATGGTGAAGCCAAAAATGGGCAGGTTAAAAATGGCCAGAGAAAAGGTACTAATGGTTTTGGCATGGTGCCAGCTCCCAAAATTTTGCCTGAATATGTTCAAGGCGAAACTGTTTTGGATGGTGTGCGCCAGAAAGTTTTTCTTGACAGGTACTCGCTTAAAGACGAACAGGGCAACCCGACTGAAGAATGTCCTGAGCAGATGTGGTACCGGGTGGCCTGGGGAATAGCCCAGGAAGAAAAAACGCCTGAACTGCGGAAAGAATGGACTGAAAAATTCTATAAAGCGATGGAAGGATTTAAATTTGTCCCTGCCGGCAGGATTTTATCAGGGGCAGGCGCCGGTTATCAGGTGACCTTTTTTAACTGCTATGTAATCCCCTCACCTAAAGATTCCAGGAAAGGCATTATGGAAAATATTACCCACACAGTGGAGATTCAGGCCCGTGGTGGTGGTGTAGGTGTAAATCTTTCATCCCTGCGCCCCCATGGAGCGCGGGTTAAAAAGGTCAACGGGACTTCATCCGGCCCGGTTAATTGGGCGTCGCTTTATTCAACCGCCAACCATGATGTGATCCAGCAGGGAGGCTCCAGGCGCGGGGCGCTGATGCTGATGCTTCATGACTGGCACCCTGATGTTTTAGAATTTATCCATGTCAAAGAAGACACCACTAAAATCCCCGGGGCCAATCTTTCTGTTTGTGTCTCAGACAAATTTATGGAGGCTGTGGATGCGGACAGGGAGTGGGTGACCAAATTTCCTGATACCTCCGATCCTGAATATGATGATGTTTGGGATGGGGATATTGATAACTGGGAGGAGAGGGGGAAAAAGACCATTGTTTATGAAACCCATAAAGCCAGGGATATTTGGGACCAGATCTGCCAGGCTGCCTGGAGGAGCGCTGAGCCGGGGCTGCATTTTCTGGAGCGCAGCAATAAATGGAGCAACACCTGGTATTTTGAAAAACTGTTGTCTACCAACCCCTGCGGCGAGCAGCCATTGGGTGAGTGGGCTGTTTGTAATTTAGGAGCAATGAATTTGGCTGCGTTTGTAAAAGAGGGGATGTTTGATTTTGAGGGGCTAGATTCAACAGTCAGGGTGGCGATGCGTTTTATGGATAATGTGGTGGATGCAAACTACTATTTTTATGATGTAAATGAAACTAAAGCGAAAGAAATCAGAAGGACAGGTATCGGCACCATGGGGCTTGGAGATGCCCTAATCAAAATGAAGCTCAAATATGGCAGTGATGAGGCCATGCCGGTTATTGAAAAGATCTACCAGACAATCAGAGATGCAGCCTATGATGTTTCAGCGGATTTGGCTAAAGAAAAAGGCTCCTTCCCGAAATTTGATAAGGATAAGTATTTGCAGGGGCATTTTATAAAAACTTTGCCTGGGCATGTGATAGAAAAAATCAGCAAGCAGGGAATCAGGAATGCTGTTATTTTAACACAGGCCCCGACAGGCACAACCTCACTGCTGTCTGGTGTCTCCTCAGGGATTGAGCCTGTTTTTGATTTCCAGTTCATCAGGAGGGACCGGATCGGGGAACATATTATATATCACCCGTTGTTTCAGGAGTGGAAAGAGGCCCATCCCGGTGAGGAAAAACCCGGATATTTTGTAGGCGCCAATGATATGACGCCAATGGACCATGTTAAAGTACAGGCGCTCATCCAGGGATATACTGATTCTTCAATCTCTAAAACCGCCAATGCGCCGCATGATTTTACGGTTGAACAAGTAAAGGAGTTATATTTACAGGCCTATAAAATGGGTTGTAAGGGAGTAACCTTTTTTAGGGATGGTTCAAGGTCAGGTGTTTTATACCACGAAGAAGATAAAAAAGAAGAGCAACAAGCGCCACAGGAGATTTTTTTGCACAGGCCCATGATACTAAGAGGCAGGACATATAAAATGAATACACCTGTGGGCGAGGCGTTTGTGACAGTCAACAGGGACGAAAAAGACCAGCCTTTCGAAGTATTTGTAAATATTGGCAAGGGTGGTATGCACACCATGGCTGACGCGGAAGCGATGGGCAGGCTAGTGTCTTTGTGCCTCAGGATAGCAGCTAAAACCCCAAGTTCGAGGGCAGTTGCTGAAAAAATTATTGCCCAACTGCGGGGGATTGGCGCATCGAACCAAGTAGGGTTTGGCAAAGACCGGGTGATGAGTTTAGCGGATGCCATTGCCAAAGTTTTGGCAGAGGACCTGGCCCATGTTCCTGCTGCAGAAGCTGCAGAACCCGTGCCTTTGAATTTAACTATGGAGCAGTCTTCATTAACTGATGGGGAACTAAAACAACACGAACTGGTGGCGAGTAAACAGGCTGATTTATGCCCTGAATGCGGTAACGCCTCCTTTGCTTATGAAGAAGGCTGCAAAAAATGCTACTCATGTGGATATTCAATGTGTTGATGTATTAAAATATTTTTATGTCCTGTGAAATGTTTCCTCAAGGAGAATACCTGCTGCATAGAACCCCTTTTAATGTCAGGTCTTTTAAAAGGTTAGTTGATATAGACAGAAAGGATAGCGCTAAGGAAGGTTCAAATATAACCCCTGCAGAAGTTTTTCAAGTGTATGAGAGAATACTTACTAAATTCGGTGAGCCATTTGAAACAACAATGTCGCTAGCGACTACACAGGAATACCCTTTTGAGATAAAAGTGCATTATCAGGGAATTGAGGGGTTCCAGTGCCCGAAGATAGTTTTTTGGGCGGTTGGTAACTTAGATATGCAGGATGTTGACTTGGGCCGCTCGGTTCCCAAAGAAGACCCGCCAATCAAGGATATGGATCTATTTTTAGGGGATGTGTATAAGGATGGAAATAGATTATCGGTTGTTTACAGGTTCGACCCGGATAAAATTGTAATGGGCTATCATGTGATTAATAACTCATCTATAAGGGGGTTGGAAGAATTGGTTTCGGGGAGTGAAAGATTGACTGATCTGGTTAATTTTGCCAAATTTTTAGAAAATACCTTCAAGACGCCAAAAACTATCGGTTTGGTAAGGGCTGTTTATAATACAAGCCGTGTAGGCCAGATCTTAGGGAATTGGATCCTGTCTTTTAAAACATCCTGAATCGAATCACAGGGATTAAAATTCAAAAATTCCACCCCCGAAAGTATAAAGTTCAAATACGTATTTTAATAGGTAATATCTGGCAATATTTGGTAATATTAGGATTCCATGAGCGAATTTAAAAAGAAAAAGTTTAAGCAAACGGATAAGGGACTGGTGATTGTTTATACCGGGGAGGGTAAAGGCAAAACTACTGCTGCTTTAGGTCTGGCGCTGCGTGCGGCAGGCTATAAAAAAAAGGTTCTAATAGTCCAATTTGGTAAGGTTTGGTTTACAGGAGAACTGGAAGGAATCAAAAAGCTAGCTCCGTATGTGAAACTGGTCCAGGGTGGTTTGGGGTTTGTGAAAATTTTTGATGACAGCTCACCCTTTTCTGAACATATTAAAGCAGCGCAAAAAACTTATGATTATTTATATAAGGAGGTTTTGTCGGGTAAATGGGATATGGTGATTGCTGATGAAATTGTGGGGGCAGTAGCAGGAAAACTGTTAAAACATGAGCATTTAATCAGGCTTATTAAAGACAAACCTGTCAAGATGGATTTGGCGCTGACAGGCCATCATGGCAAAAAGAATTTGTTTAAGCTGGCAGATTTGGTTACTGAAATGCAACCTATCAAACACCCTTTCCAAAAGGGAATTTTGGCAAAGATGGGTGTTGACTATTGACAAATATTAGCACTCATGATATTATAGTGCTAAATCGTAAACTATGGCGCTTGATCCTATATCACAACCAATTAAACTATCCAGGACTTTACCGGTTGGACTTCTTCGTGGTACTGTTATATTCCCGGGAAATACAGTCCCGATTGCTTCAGGTAGGCCCAGGTCAAAGGCAGCTTTAGATGTAGCTTGGGCGACCAACAGGCTGATTGTTTTTGTTACTCAAAAAAATGAACGCATTGAAGACCCCAGTGAGAGGGATCTGTATCAGGTGGGGACAGTCTGTCTGATCAAAAGGATCCTCAAAGTTGATGGAGAATACCAGATCCATGTAGAAGGTTTAGTCCGGGTTTTTATTAAAGAGTTTACACAGGCAGAACCGTATTTTGAGGCGGAAATTGAAGAGATACCGGAGCTTTTTGAAAAAAATGAGGAAACTGAAGCTTTAAGCCGTACAGTCAAAGATCAAATCAGGAGGTTTATGGAGCTTGGCGGCGGCCCTTTACTTGATCCAGCCAGCCTGAGCAACTGGCCGTTTATTTCCCAAAATGATGATCCCAATATGCTGGTTAACTCCATTTGCCAGATGATTGATTTTAAAACAATAGATAAACAGCAGATTCTGGAGATGATTTCGGCAGTTGACAGGTTGCGGAGAGTTTCAGAACTTTTGGCTAAAGAGATCAGAATAAATGAGATATCCCAAAAAATTTCATCACACACACAGGAGCGGGTTTCCAGGATGACCAAAGAGGCTATTTTGAGGGAACAGATGAGGAGCATTGAGGAAGAGCTGGGAGAATCCGGGGAAAACCAGGAGGTTAGGGAATTTGAATTAAAAATCCGCAAAGCTAATATGCCAAAGGAAGTCAAAGTGAAAGCCAGTAAAGAGCTTTCCAGGCTTTCCAAGATGTCTTCATACAATCCTGAGGCTGGGTATATCAGGAATTATCTGGAATGGTTGACAGACCTTCCCTGGAAGATGAACAAGAAACTGAACCTGGATATGGGAAAAGCAGAACAAATTTTAGACGAAGACCATTATGGTTTGAAAAAGGTGAAGGAAAGAGTCTTAGAGTATTTAGCTGTATATAAACTGGCCGGTAAATTAAACGGTCCGATATTGTGTTTTGTGGGGCCGCCAGGTACAGGGAAAACCTCAATTGGTAAGTCAATAGCAAGGGCGTTGGGCCGTAAATTTGTTAAAGTATCATTGGGGGGGATACGCGATGAGGCTGAAGTTAGGGGTCACAGGAGGACTTATGTGGGGGCGATGCCGGGGCGTATTATACAATCAATCAAACAGGCGGGTTCTCCAAACCCGGTGTTTATGCTTGATGAGATCGACAAAATAGGAGCAGATTACCGCGGCGACCCATCGGCTGCACTGTTGGAAGCGTTAGACCCTGAACAAAACCATGCATTTTCTGACCATTACCTGGAGGTTCCATATGACCTGTCCAATGTCATGTTCATTACGACCGCAAATATGTTGGATACTATCCCCCCTGCTTTGCGTGACAGGCTAGAGGTTATCCCATACCCTGGGTATACCCATGAAGAAAAATTCCATATTGCCAAAAAATTCCTGATCCCTAAAATTCTGGAGTCACACGGGTTAAAAATGGCGCATATTGATTTTGAAGACCCGGCAATTTATCAGATAATTGAGGGTTATACCAGGGAAGCCGGGGTAAGGGGGTTGGAAAGGGAACTTTCGGCAATAGTCCGAAAAATTGCCAGAAAAATTGCCGAAGGCGAGAAGCAAAAAAATATTAAGGTGACGGCTGATGAAGTAAAGAAATTTTTAGGGCCTGTAAAATTTATGCCACAACTTGCAGAGATTGAAGATATGGTGGGTGCGTCAACAGGTTTGGCTGTAATGGAATCCATAGGGGGTGATGTTTTGTTTATTGAGGTGACTTTAATGCCAGGGAAAGGACAAATCCAGATCACCGGGCATTTGGGTGATGTAATGAAGGAATCAGCGCATGCTGCGATGTCTTACGTCAGGACAAATTGGGCTATTTTGGGTTTACCCGAGAGATTTTTCCATAAATTTGACATCCATGTCCATGTTCCTGAAGGAGCAGTGCCAAAAGACGGGCCTTCGGCAGGGATTGCCCTGACAACAGCGATTGTATCTGCTTTTACAGGGATCCCGGTCAGGAAAGATGTGGCGATGACCGGCGAGGTGACATTGCGGGGCAGGGTGCTTGAGATTGGAGGTCTGAAAGAAAAAGTACTGGCTGCACACAGGGCAGGGGTGAAACATGTGATAGCACCTGAATTTAACAGAAAAGACTTGGAAGATATCCCCCAGTATGTTTTAGGTGACCTGGAATTCCATTTTGTAAAGCATATGGATGAGGTGCTGAAGGTAGCTTTAGTGCATCCTCCCCAACCCGGGAAAATACGCCGTATCCCCCTCACCCCCATGCCCGCACTGGCATAAATCTAATGTTCAGTACGATTTTCCTGCTTGACCATAAAACAGCTTCAGGGTAAAATTGAAATCTAGAACAAGTCTAGAGATCCTTCGGCTTCGCCTCAGGATGACAACAAACATGGACTATATTTCATTATTAATTTGGGGGGCTGCAGGGGCGGCGGTTTTATATGGTTTGGCCCTGATTTGGTGGGTTTTAAGGTTGCCAACTGGTTCTGAGAAGATGATGGAGATTGCCTCAGCAATCCAGCAAGGCGCAGCTGCCTATCTGGTGCGCCAGTATAAAGTTGTGGCTGTTGTGGCAGCGATCATTGCATTTTTAATCTCCCAATTTTTAGATTTAAACAGCGCTTTGGGGTTTTTGGTTGGTGCAGTAGCGTCTGCGCTGGCTGGTTTGATAGGCATGCTGGTTGCCGTACGGGCCAACATCAGGTGTACTGAGGCTGCAAAGAACGGGCTTCCCAGGGCTTTTGAGGTGGCTTATAAAGGCGGTACAGTCACCGGATTTTTGGTGGTAGGTTTGGCGCTGGCTGCAGTGTATGGTTTTTATCAGTATACGCATGATGTTAACGCCCTGGTTTCCCTTGGCTTTGGTGCATCACTGATCTCTGTTTTTGCCAGGCTTGGCGGCGGTATTTATACCAAGGGGGCGGATGTCGGCACTGATATGGTTGGCAAAGTTGAGGCGGGTATCCCTGAGGATGATCCCAGGAATCCCGGGGTGATCGCTGATCTGGTGGGTGATAACGTTGGGGATGATGCGGGGATGGCGGCAGATGTTTTTGAAACTTATGTTGTAACGGCTGTGGCAGCAATCCTTTTGGGTCAGCTATATGCTTTCCCCGGACAGCCGCAGCTGGCAATAAATTATCCTTTAAGCCTGATGGCCGGGGCAATTTTTGCATCCATTGCAGGCAGTTTGTTTGTAAAGTTAAAGGGTAGAAGTATAATGGGGACTTTATATAAAGGGTTGGTTATCTCAACAGCAATCGCGGTTTTAGTGTTTTTTGCTGTGACGCGCCTGCTGATTGGGTCGGAAAACCTATCCTACTTTTATTCAACCTTACTTGGTCTTTTGGTAACAGCAGGGATGATGGTTATAACAGAGTATTACACAGGGACAAAATATGATCCTGTCAAACATATTGCCCATGCTTCCCAGACAGGGCATGGCACTAATGTTATTGCAGGTCTGGCGGTTTCCCTGCAATCCACTTTTGCGCCTATAATACTAATTTCAGCCGCAACATTTTTTGCATTTAACCTGGCCGGGCTTTACGGGATAGCGCTGGCGGTTGTTGCAATGCTTTCTTTGGCAGGGATTGTAGTGGCGATTGATGCATTCGGGCCGATAACCGATAATGCCGGGGGGATTGCGGAGATGAGCGGGTTGCCCAAAAAGGTACGGGATGTCACAGATCCTTTAGATGCTGTAGGGAATACCACAAAAGCCGTCACCAAGGGTTATGCGATTGCTTCAGCAGGTTTGGCTGCCCTGGTTTTATTTGCAGTATACTCTCAAAGCCTGGGTGCGGATGTGGTATTTTCACTATCTGAACCAAATGTCCTGATAGGACTTTTTATAGGTGGGGCGCTCCCCTATCTTTTTGCCTCTTTTGCCATGGAGGCAGTTGGCAAAGCAGGAGGAGCGGTGGTAGAGGAGGTCCGGCGGCAGTTTAGAACCATAAAAGGGATAATGACAGGAGAGGCAAAACCTGATTATGCTGCTTGTGTTTCCATAGTTACGCAAGCTGCGCAAAGAGAAATGCTTGTGCCAACATTAATTCCCATCCTGGCCCCAATTGTAGTGGCGCTGTTTTTGGGTCCGCTTGCTTTAGGAGGGATGCTGATTGGGCTGATTACCACCGGGCTGTTTGTGGCCATATCTATGACTACCGGGGGGGCGGCCTGGGATAATGCTAAAAAATATATTGAGGCAGGAAACTTGGGAGGTAAAGGCTCTTTTGCCCACCAGGCTGCAGTGACTGGAGATACAGTGGGTGATCCGTATAAAGATACTGCCGGACCCGCTATAAACCCGATGATTAAAGTTGCGAACATAGTAGCCCTATTGTTAGTCCCATTTCTCAAATAAGCGCTTTCTTCCGAGCTTGACTACATCTGCAATTAAGTGTTCAATTAAATTAAGCCCCAACAGGGAATGGAATATATGCAGGGTACAAACAATCAAACTTTCAACCAGGAGAAATTGAAATTGCCCGGAGAAGTTAATATTGAAATTTTAGTGCATGTAATAAGAATTTTGCTGAAAACAGCCGTAGTTGCTTTTCTTTATTACAGCGGTGCCCGCTATTTTTTACCTTTGTCTGTTTATATTATTATCTCTGAAGTTTTAGACCAATTTTCTGTTTATATCAGTAAGGGAAAACCCCGTTACCAAGCATTCGTTAAGGTGTTTTATGTTATAAATTCCGTAGCTGTTATTACAACAGTAGCTTTTTTTGCCAACTGGGTCACTGATGATTTCTATTTATTTTATCTGATCCATATTTCCTCTGCCATGCTTATGTATGGTTATAAGATAGGGCTATTTAGTTTTGTGTTATCAGTAAGCCTATACAGCGGTTTACTTTTTATGAACAATGCTCCGCCCGCAATCTACTTAAGGCTACCGCTTTTATCGTTGCTGTTTTTTAGGTTGTTTATAAACCAGTATAGGTTCGGCAAGACGGAAAAGTTCTTAAACAATGTTTTGGGCATAGAAAAAGCAAAACAGGATTTTATTGCACTGGCATCACACAACCTGAGGACACCTGTTTCTGCAGTTTACGGCTATATAGACCTGCTTTTAAGGGGGGATCCAGGTCCGCTCAATGAATTGCAAACAGGCTACATTAAAAAAATAAAAATGAATAACCAGGAGCTTGAAAGGACTACTGAATCACTTTTGCAGATCTCAATCTTTGAAATAGGGAAAGGAGTCAACCTATTTAAGCAGCCCAGTCAGATAGAGCTGGTTATTGAGGATACGGTGGAAAAGTTTACTCAGGCAGCTAAAATAAAAGGATTGGAGCTAATTTTCGAAAAAGAGACAGGTTTTCTACCTTTAGTTGATATTGATGTGCAAAAAATTACTGCAGTTTTATCAAACCTGATGGATAATGCCATAAAATATACCAAAAAAGGAGTAATCGTAGTAAACGCTACTAAACAGGAAGACTTTATAAAAGTTTCGGTAAAAGATACAGGAGTTGGTATTCCACCGGAAGATCTACCTAAAATTTTCAATAAATTTTTCAGGTCAGGAAATGTCCTGGTTTACAACCAAACCGGAGCCGGGTTGGGGTTGTATTTGGGAAAACAGATCATTGAACTGCATGGCGGCCGGATGTCCATAGACAGTATTATTGAAAGAGGCACAACTGTTACTTTTTCTCTCCCGGTTGCGAAAAAGGAAGATTTTTGATGTCATCTCAATTGGTGATACCGCTTGTATTAATTGGGTTGATTGAAGCAATTTTGTTTTTACAAAGGTTGAAATATAAAGACACTATTACAAAAATCAGGTGGTTTAATACGCAGCTTGATATATTGCGGGCGCTGTCTTTTTTGTATACTTCCAAGCACCGAACAATCAAGGCAGTAGTAAATGATTTCGCAGCCGCATTTTTTTTACAAAACCGGTTTGACAGCTTTATATTCATCACCCTGCCTTTGGGCAAAGAAGAAATTTTTAGGGTTTCTGACAATAAATATAGTTATATCACGCATGACAAAATTAATACCATAAGTTATGACAGGGTTACAGAGTATGTCCAAAAGCAGAATGTTAGTAATTTTATCCGGCTTAACAAAACACTTACCCCAATGGAGGAGTACATAATAAAATATATTGAAAAAAACCAAAGCCAATTGCAAACAGCAAATAATACTTTAACAATCGATCTGAAAAAAACCATTGGCCAATCAATAACTCTTAACGCCAAAGAGCAAATATGGCAGGTTGGTATTGTTATGCAACTTTCATATCTGGGTGAAAAATTAGGTTTTTTATTTTTTTTATCAAAAAATCATATCTTACCTTCAAAATATGATACGGATTTTGTAAATATTATAGGAAATGTACTGTCACTGGTTATCAAAAGATTTCAATTTGACCAACTTTTATCATATCAAGCACAGCTTAAAGCTGTGGAGGTGGAATGGTAGCTTTGCTTGTATTAGGCCTGTTTGTAGCAGCAGCAGAATTTATAAGATTGTATTTTTTGCAGATGAAAAAAAATAAAGCGGAAAAAGCTTTAATAAAGAAGGCTAATGAAATTTATTACTTATTACTTTTAACAGGAGATGCTGCAAGAAATAAAAAAACAATAGAAGAAAGTTTTACGGAATATTCAAATGCAGTTGTGGAGGTAGTTGATTGGAAATTCCATAGCATTTGGCGGCTTGATGAAGATAAACAGGTACTCTACCTGCGTTTTACAGGCCATCTGCCCGATTGGTATATTAAAGCATTCAGTATTGGGCAGACCGGCATCAAAGTTGGGGATGCCTGTATAGGTGAGACTGTTGCCACTAAACAACCGCTTACAATAAATGATGCCGCAAATGACCCCCGTTTTAAAAATATCAATAAACTGCCTTTGCAGACAGGGTATCAGTCGTTGACAGGGAACCCTATCATGGGCAGGCTAAGGACTTATGGGGGGATTAATACATATAGTGATAAGATCAACGCTTTTAATTTACATGATGAGCAATTTTTGATGATAGTGGGAAATTTATTGGGCATGGTTTTGGAAAACCGGTTGCTTGAAAAATACTTGACAAGTATGGTTAAAAGAGTATAGTTTATAATAATCATGGATAATACAAACCTAGTCCAACCTTCCCAAGCCCCGTCAGATAAGAAAAAAATATTGATTGTTGAAGACGATTTTTTCATCAGGGATTTGTATGAACTCCAAGCACGCAAGGCAGGTTATGATGTAGTGATTGCTGCAGATGGCGCCGAAGCCATTGAAAAAGCCAGAAAAGAGATACCTGATATCCTTTTGATCGACTTGATGTTGCCAAAAATGGATGGGTTGACTGTGATGAAGACTGTTAAAGCAGATTCCAGGTTTTCAAATACACCTTGTGTGATTGTAACTAACCTGGAAGATGCTACCAAAGAGCAGGAAGCAAAATCAGCAGGTGCGGCAGGGTATTTATTAAAGATTCAAAATACGCCGGAAATGGTTATACAGTCTCTTGCAACTTATATTCACTAAATTCGTTTTTGGATATTTAAACTGTTACCGGTTTGTTAGTAAGGGCATTTTTGACTTCATCAACAACCTGAAAGGGTGTTAAGGTAGCCTTAATTAAATACCCGTTGGCGCCTAAGGCAAAAGCTTCCTGTATGATTGTATCCTGGCCAAGGTTTGTCAAAAGCAATACAACCATTTGCGGATTGATCTTTTTGACCCTGATCTGCCTTAAAACCTCAAGACCGTTTAAGTCCGGCAGCAAAATATCCAACAGTAAGATATCAAAATTTTCCTGTGAAAGCTGGGCTAAACCGGTTTTGCCGTCACCGGCTATTTTTACCAAGAAGCCTGCTTTAGTAAGTTGTCCTGCATAAAGTTCAGCTATAAAACTCTGGTCTTCAATGATAAATACTTTTTTTTGGTCTTGCTGCATGTTTAAAAGGTATAAGTTTTAGGCCCCAATGTCAATACTTGCGGCGCCAGCGGGACTCGAACCCGCGATTTCCTGGATGAGAACCAGATGTCCTAGGCCACTAGACGATGGCGCCTAAACCCCTCTAATTTTATCAATTAAGCCTGATTTTTGCCAGTGAGCTGATATCATTTAGCAAAATAAGAGGAGGTGTCAAGCCCTGCCTGTCGGCAGGCAGGTAACCCATCCTCCAGGTGTCCTGGTTTTTTGTTGCTTCGTCAGTAGTCGAATGGGTGGTTGGAAAGATTATCAGTTATCTTTGCTGAATTCACGCTCTTCCCAGATGAAGTTAGCATCAGATGGGTCTTGTTTTGACCTGAATTTTCTAAGCCTTAGACCTAAGGGGGCAAGCCCGCCCAAAGCCAATCCTGCCAGAGGCAGACCTGTTTTAGGCAGCTCTTTTACATTCAGTGATTCTTTGGTAATGACTGCAGGTGTTCCGCTGGAAGCAGCAACACGAGCTGCTGTAAAGCCCAAAACCTCACCTTTACTGGTGACAACTTCACCTTTTGCATTAATAGTGATGTTGTTAGTGTTATTGTTAGTCAGTGACTGGTTATTGTTTTGAGTTTGAGTTTGCGTTTGAGTTTGTGACTGGGTAATACAAACTACGGTTGACCCAATCAGCTGGGTTATAAATCCATTAGGGCACTGTTGACCCCCGGAAGGAGGTGTGGGAGTAGGTGCCAGACTAGGTGTTGGGGTTGGAGTAGGGGTTATGCTGGGTGTAGGAGTTGGGGTAGGTGTTGGGGTTGGAGTAGGGGTGGGGGTTGGAGATGGTGTGGGTGTAGGAGTCACACTAGGTGTTGGGGTTGGAGTAGGGGTTATGCTGGGTGTAGGAGTTGGGGTGGGTGTAGGAGTGGGAGTTGGCGTAGGGCACTGTTTTTTCTTTTTTGGTTTGCAAGGGCCGGGTTTATTATCCTCATTTTCATTCCCCGCACCACCTTGATTATTTTCCGAGGAGATGTCGTTTACAGTTTCGTTGTCACATCCACCACATCCGCTTCCTTCGCTGCCACTGCCTCCAGCCGGATCAGACGGGTCATCAGCAAGTACAAAAGCAGGCCCTTTTGTGATTAATTGGTTTATGGTTTTAACGTTAAAAATACCAAAAATCAATAAAATAACAGCTCCGATTAAAAGAAGTCTTTTCAAAGATAAATTGTTTTTTGCTAATTCCATAATACTATTCATAATATTATAAGGTAGTATACACTACTATAAGTTATTTGTCAAGCATTAACATAATTAATACAAAAATGACTCCTGGGGATTGCCTATTGGTTTGGCCATCTCATTTCTTCTGTCCCGCAAGCCCTTTGGCCCTTTGGCAGCAAGAAATGCTTCTACAGAAGGCCAGCCTGTTCCGATGATATAGTCAGCAGGGGTAAGGCTATCTGGGTCAGTGCATAGCTCCAAACAAACTTCCCACTCATAAAATTTATTTGTGCCCGGGATAGGAACAGGCCCGCTCCAATCATCAAGCATTCTCCTGTACTTAAAATTTTCTTTGGCAATGCGTCTTTTTTCATGGGTTATAGGGTTTTCATCCCATTTCCAGATATCTACCCCACCGTTAAATACATATTCAATACCTGTTGGCCGGCTTTTTAGGAAACCCGGGTCTTTCCAGATTGGATTGCCAGGGTTAAAAGCTTCAGGAGTTACATTTATACCTAAACCATTGCCCCACTCTGGTGCATGAAGCCTGAATACCTGGTGTCTTTGCCCGAAACCCCAAAACTCAACTTCAATGTTTCCGCCATTTTCAACCGGGGATAAAGGGATGTCTCCGGCACGGAAAACTTGAAGTTTTCCGTCTCGATGCATATCTAAAAAATGGAACCTATGCATCAAAAGTTTGCCGTACCATGTGCCAAAGCAGGTCCCTTCAGTAGGGTTACCATTTCTCGGGCAGGCCAGGGCGATACCTGATGTATCAACTGCAGAGAGTAGCGCTGCTCCTATAGCAGCCCTGCCAAGCTTTAGAAAAGCCCTTCTTGGCATATTTTTAATTTTGGGCTTATTTTCTGCGCTAGGTTCCATTTCCATAAATTATTCCAATAGTATACTATAAGTTTTAAGATTTGTCAACCCGGCAATTGACAACCAATTTGGGATGTTTTATAATTCCTGATTACAGCGCCAACATGGCAAGTGCGACGGTTTCTAAAAGAACAACTCAAAACCTCAGAAATATTTATTTAACCCTGGAGGGATTACAAAAAGCCCGGCAGGAATTGTCATTTTTAAAAACTACCAAAAGGGATGAAATTGCAGGTACAATAGCCCTGGCTGTTGAGATGGGCAATTTAGAGGAAAATGCGGAATATGATGCTGCTTTGAGTGAACAATCAATGGTTGAAAACCGTATTTTTGAGCTTGAACAGATCGTCAGGGAGGCTAAAATTATCAAACATGACACCAACTCAAGCGGTTTTATAACGATTGGCTCAACAGTGGTGCTTAAAATGGATAAGGATGTAGAAGAGTTTACAATTGTCGGGAGTATTGAAGCAAACCCTGCCAAAAAAATGATCTCAAATGAATCCCTTGTAGGCAGTGCGCTGCTTGGGAGGAGGGTTGGTGAAGAAGCTCAAATTACAACTCCTAGGTATTCTTATAAATGTAAAATTCTGGAAATCCGCTAGCATTGCTTTCAATTTAGCCTCAGAAGAGATATACTTATAAAAGTAACAAGTAAGGGGAGAATATGGCGTTAGACCAGTTAAAAAAGGAACGGATAAAAAAACTTAAGTATATCAGGAAACTGGGGATTGATCCTTATCCTGCCAGGCTGGATTCTGGACAAGCACACCTAACAGATGGGCAGGCCTTGCCTGCCGGCAGGCAGGCCAGAACGACCGCTGTAGAGGCGCTTAAAAAGATGGGTAAAAAAGTGGTTTTAGCAGGCAGAATCAGGTCTTTGAGGCCACATGGCAAGATCACTTTTGCTGATTTGGAGGATACATCAAGTAGGATACAGTTGTTTTTTGCCCAGAATGACCTTAACGGTGAAAAGTATGATTTTCTGGCCAATTTAGACCTGGGTGATTTTTTGCAAGTTTCAGGTGAAATTTTTAAAACCCAGGCTGGGGAAACCACAGTAAAAGTTGCCTCTTACAAGATTTTAACCAAATCACTGCTTCCGCTACCCTCTTCTTGGTATGGATTGAAGGATGTGGAGGAGCGCAACAGAAGAAGGTATTTGGATTTGTTGATGAACCCGGATGTGCGCAAAACTTTTGAAACACGGTCAAAAATAATAAATACAATCAGAAGATTCTTAATAGACAAAAAAGGATATTTTGAAGTTGAAAGCCCGGTTTTACAGATTTTATACGGAGGCACCCGGGCCAGGCCTTTTAAAACCCACCACAACACTTTAGATACCACATTATATTTAAGGATCTCCAATGAGCTCTATTTAAAAAGACTGATTGTGGGAGGATTTGAGAAGGTTTTTGAAATCGGCCATACATTTCGGAATGAGGGGATGGACCGTAACCATAACCCGGAGTTTACCATGCTTGAAACAATGCAGGCTTATTTTGATTACAACGACAATATGGATCTGGTCGAGGAGATGTTTGAATTTGTGGCGCTGGAGGTTTTTGGAAAGACTAAACTTGAATACCAGGGACAGGTTTTAGAATTTAAAAGACCTTGGCTGAGGGTTAAACTGGTGGATTTATTCAAAAAACATACAGGAGTGCATTTTAATGAAATAGACACCTTGGAAAAAGCAGTTATTCTGGCAAAAAAATTGGGTGTAGAGATTAAAGATTATATGACAGATGGAGAAATACTGCTTGAGATTTTTGAAAAAAAATGTACAGATCAGTTGGTCCAACCGACATTTGTTTATGATTACCCCGCAGATTTTTATCCTTTGGCAAAAAGGAAAGCTGATGACCCGAAGTTTGTCGAGAGTTTCGATATTTATTGCGCAGGAATGGAGATGGGGACAAATTACACTGAGCAAAATGATCCGCAAGCTCTGCGGGAGTCTTGGATGAAAGAAAAGAAAAAAGCCAAGGCAGGGAATAAGGAGGCTCAAAAATTAGATGAGGATTTTCTGGAGGCATTGGAATATGGAATGCCGCCTACCTCAGGAATAGGCCCGGGGTTGGACAGGTGGGTGATGTTGATGACCAATTCCCCTTCAATTGCGGATGTGATACTATTTCCGTCACTGAAGCCTGAAAAACAAAAGAAGAATTAATATTCTTCGAAATACCATGAATAGACAAGAAGCTTATAAATTAATGGAGGAGATGGTAAAATCGCCGAATTTACGAAAGCATGCAATGGCTGTGGAGGCGATAATGCGGTCTTTGTGTGGATTCCTAAAAGAGCGTTTAGCCTCAAAAGGCGTCCCCTTTGAGCCTGAGGAATTTGATGAGGAAGAATGGGGGATTGTGGGATTACTTCATGATGCGGATTATGAGCTGGTGGAGAAAGACCCTAAACGCCACACCTTGGTGACTGAGGAAAAATTAAGGCCTTTGGGGGTGTCCGAGCGGATTATTAATGGGATTAAAGCCCATCATGAGGGGATAAAAGAGGGGCGGGATAATTTCCTGGAAAAGGCAGTGTATGCAGCAGATGAACTTTCAGGACTTATTACTGCAGTGGCTCTGGTGCGTCCGGACAAAAAACTTTCTTCAGTAACTGTTGAATCAGTCATGAAAAAATTCCCGGAAAAATCCTTTGCAGCCGGCGCCAAAAGGGAGCAAATTCTAGCTTGCGAGAAGGAACTTGATATTCCTCTCGCGGAGTTTGTTAAAATAGGTTTAGAGGCGATGCAGGGAATCTCAGAAAAGTTAGGATTATAAATGCTAGATATTAATTTTATTCGGGAAAATACAGAGCAAGTCAAAAAAACAGTTGCTGATAAAAAGGTAAAATTTAATGTAGATGAATTATTAAAAACTGATAATTTAAGAAGAGATGCTCTTTCAAAAGTTGAGGCGCTTAGGAGAGAAAAAAATGAAGCGGCTCACAAAAGAGATATTGAAAAAGGCAAAAGCATCAAGGAACAATTAAATAAATTAGAAAAATCATTAGAAATTTGTCAAGAAGCATATAAAAAATTGATGTATGAAGTGCCCAATGTTCCCTTAAGTGATGTCCCAGATGGAGATGAATCAAATAATAAGCTTCTTCGAAAAAATAAAGAACCTTCTAAGTTAACGTTTAAACCGAAAGATCACATTGAGCTTGGAGAAAAATTAGAGATTATAGATATTCAAAAGGCTGCGCAGGTTTCAGGGAGTAGATTCGCATACTTAAAGGGAGAAGGTGCTCTTTTAGAGCTTGCGTTAGTATATTATGTAATGGAAATTCTTGTTAAAAAAGGCTTTATTCCAGTAATACCTCCTGCGCTTATTAAGCAAGAAGTAACTGAAAAGCTAGGTTACTGGAATGGTGGGGGAAATGAAAATTACTATTTAGTGCATGACTTTGAAGTAGGGGGGCCGAAACAAGGGGAACCCTTGCTGTTATATCTTATTGGAACTGGTGAACATGCATTAGTCCCTTTGCATAATGAAGAGATTTTAGAAGAAAAGGAATTACCTAAAAAGTATGCTGCATTTTCCTCTTGTTTTAGACGAGAAGCAGGTTCATATGGAAAGGATACGCATGGCATCCTGCGAGTCCATCAATTTGATAAGGTAGAAATGGTTGAGTTTGTAAAACCTGAAGATGACGAAAAAGAACGTAGAGAAATGTTGTCTATTGCGGAAACAATAATGGATTCATTAGGCCTGCCTTATCGAGTAGTACAATTAGCAAAAGGAGACTTAAGTTTTCCTTCTGCAGAAACTGTTGATATTGAAACTTGGATTCCTTCACAAGAAAGATATAGAGAAACTCATTCAATTTCGACAACAACAAATTTTCAAGCAAGAAGATTTAATATTAAATATAAAATGCTTCAACCTAGTTCGTTGGGTCTCATGGGTGTTGGAGGAGGTTCAAGAATGGAATTTGTGCATATTCTTAATGGTACGGCAATTGCTATAGGTAGAGCTATTATTGCCATTTTGGAAAACTATCAGCAGGAAGACGGTACTGTATTAATACCAGAAGTCCTGCAAAAATACACCGGGTTTTCCAGAATTTCCCCCAAATCCAAATAAATCCTTAACGGGGGGTAGGAGAAGGGTTTTGACGCTCTTTCAGAATTTCCAACGCTGACTTTGGTTTTGATGAACTGGTACCCGTTGATCCGTTCAAATCTCCAAATCCTGCAGACGCAGAAGGGGAAGCTTCAGATGCAGTAGGTGTAGGGGAAGGTTTAGTTGTTTCAACAGGTTGTGGTGTTGGAGTTGGTGTTTGAGGTTTACCTACCCCCAAAATAAAATATGCAGAACCGGCGCCAACCAACAGTACCAGCAAGATGCCTCCTATAATTAAAAACTTTGATAAAGATGAATGATGCGTGGAGACATCGATTGATTCAGGGGTGGCAGGAGAGTTGGGCACTACTAAATTTTCAGAGTTTGATATAGGAGGTGTGTATATCTCAGGGGGCGGAGGCTGGTCATTATTGCCGGTAAGCTGCGACAAGTCAGTAGGGGCAGGTTCCGGTTGAGGAATAAGCGGGCCAACAGTACTAGTAGGTTCAGCAGGTTTGGGGGGATTTAGAATGGCAGCCAGATTGTCAGGGAGTCCGGGTTCAGCAGAGGCATTCAGATTGTTGGGGTCAGTGGGTGGAATAAAGGTAGGCATAGGGTTTGTATTAGCAGGCGTGGGCCAAGCTGGCTCTTTCGGTTGGAGGGGGTTAGTTGAAAATGAAGTATTTACAGGATTATTAGATGGGGGTGGGGGTATAGAGTTGGCGCCAAAAGAGTTACCTAGCTGGTTTGCTGGCGCCGGGTTAGCCAGCGGGTTAGTGATAGGGGATGAATTATTATCAGGGTTTTGGTTATTGTTATCCATAGGCAGGATCTAGATTTTAGTGTATAGGATTATCCGGGTATTTGTCAACGCAATAGCTTATTTGGCATGGAATTGTTAGAATATGAAGTGTTATGTTGAGCCTATTTAGCAAATTTATTGATGCCAACAAAAGAGAGCTTGGCCGTTTGGAACAAGTTGTCAGGAAAATAAATGCCTTGGAAGGGAAGACTAAGAAGTTGTCAGACAAACAAGTTTTGGGCAAAGTAGAAGAGTTGAAAAAAAGATATTTAAAAGGAGAGACGCTTGACGGACTCTTGCCGGAAATGTTTGCGCTGGTCAGGGAGATAGGTTTAAGGGAGCTTGAACAGCGCCATTTCGATGTCCAGTTGATGTCAGGGATTGTATTACATGAAGGTAAGATTTCAGAGCAAAAAACCGGTGAAGGCAAAACACATTCTGCTGTTTTAGCGCTGGCGCTGAATGCTTTAACCGGCAAAGGGGTGCATCTGGTGACTGTCAATGATTACCTGGCAAGGAGGGATTGCGGTTGGAATGGGCCGATCTTCCATGCTTTGGGATTATCTTGCGGAGTTATCATACACGAACAAGCTTTTATTTATGACCCTAAATATTCGAACAGGGAAGTTACAGACAAGAGGTTAAAGCATCTGCGTCTTGTCTCACGTAAAGAAGCCTACAGCGCAGACATCACATATGGGACAAATAATGAATTCGGTTTTGATTATTTAAGGGATAATATGGTGTTAACACTGGATCAGCAGGTTCAGCGCGGCCATCATTTTGCGATTGTTGATGAGGTAGATTCAATATTGATTGATGAGGCAAGGACCCCGCTTATTATTTCCGCCCCTGCCCAGGAAGCTACAGATAAGTATATAAAATTCTCACAAATTGTTGATAAGTTATCTGCAAGTACGGATTTTATAGTTGATGAAAAACAACATACAGCTCACCTGACAGAGCACGGTACCATCAAAATCGAAAAGATCCTGGGAGTGGATAATTTATATGAAAAAGATTTTTCCACCCTACACCATATTGAAGAAGCGCTGAAAGCAAAAACTTTATTCCAAAAAGACAGGGATTATGTGGTTAAAGACGGGGAGGTTATTATTGTGGATGAGTTTACGGGCAGGTTGATGCCCGGACGCCGTTATAGTGAGGGTCTACACCAGGCTATTGAAGCCAAGGAAAATGTTCCTATCCAGCAAGAGTCACAGACCTTGGCGACAATCTCCTTTCAGAATTATTTCAGGATGTATGAGAAATTGGCGGGTATGACAGGGACTGCAGCTACAGAGGCTGAGGAGTTTGCAAAAATATACAAACTCGATGTGGTGATTATTCCAACGCATATGCCAATGATCAGGGAAGACAATCCTGATGCAATTTACAAAACCCAGACAGCAAAATATACAGCTGTGGCCAATGAAGTTGAAGAATTATATAAAAAGAGACAACCGGTTTTAGTAGGCACCACTTCAATTGAAAAAAATGAATTTTTATCAGAACTTTTAAAAAGAAAGGGTGTATCGCATGCTCTTTTAAATGCTAAAAACCACGAAAGGGAAGCAGAGATCATTGCTGATGCAGGGCAAAAAGGCGCCGTTACGGTGGCTACTAACCTGGCAGGCAGGGGTGTTGATATTAAATTGGGTAAGGGTGTGGACAAACTGGGAGGCCTGTTTGTAATAGGGACCGAGAGACATGAATCAAGGAGGATAGATAACCAGTTGAGAGGCCGTTCCGGTAGGCAGGGTGATCCCGGCGGCACAAAATTTTTTGTTTCACTTGAAGATGATTTGATGAGGATTTTTGGTGGGGAACAGGTGAGCAAAGTGATGAATTTTCTCAAAATGCCTGAGGATGTCCCAATTGAACATGGGCTTGTCTCCAGGGCGATTGAAGGGGCCCAGAAGAAAGTTGAAGGGCACAATTTTGATATCAGGAAACACACTGTTGAGTATGACGATGTGATGAATCAGCAAAGGCAGATTATTTATGGAGTTAGGAAACAGATACTGGAGGCATCATCGATCTCTGTCATTCACTCCGTTCAGGATGACAAGGGAACCCTAAAGGACGAAATTTTGCAGAAGGTTGAAATAGAGATAGGTAATATAGTTGCTGTATATTCAGCAGAAAATTTAGACTATGAAAAGATTGCAGAGGAGTTTTCAACTATTATCCCTTTTGACCAAAACAGCAAAAAAGGCCTGCTGGAACAATTAAAAAATTTATCTTCGGTAGAACAGATCAGTGAATTTTTAATAAAAGTTGCCAGGGATTTATACCAGGAAAGGGAAAAACAGGTAGGCCCGGATATTGCCAGGCAGATGGAAAATTTTGTTTATTTAAACACGATTGATACTTTATGGATTGAGCATTTGGATACGATGGATGATTTAAGGGCTGGGATAGGGCTGCGCGGTTATGCCCAAAGGGATCCGTTGGTTGAATACAAAAGGGAGGCGTTTGACCTGTTTGAAAAACTGATGGCAAATATTGATGCTGAGATTGTCCACAGGATTTTTAAGGTATCAGTTGACCAGAGGCAGCCTGTAAGAATAGAACCTGCTGTAGATTTATCAAAAGCTTTGGAAACCCATGATGAGGCGCTGGATGAAACACAGCTTATGGAGGAAATAGGGCAGTTGATGCCCCAAGCGCCAGAGGTCGTAAGTCGGACGTTGGGTATCGGAAACGGTGAAACTAAAGTTAAGGTGGAGGGGTCAAGCAATGATGAGGCGTACTCAAGTCCTGAACCTGCCACCCGCACTAAAGTAACAATTGAAAGGCATGGGGAGATAGTAGCACAGGAAACTTATGGGGAGCAGGGGCAGCTGACAAAACCTCATGGTAAAGTGGGAAGAAATGATCCCTGCTGGTGCGGTTCAGGTAAAAAGTACAAACGTTGTCATTATCCTAACTGATTAGACTATTATATCAATCTAAAATACACATTTTAATACCACATAAAATAGACTTTTTCTATATAAATCCACATCAAACTATTACCCATATTTTTGACCTAAAATTTCCTATAAGTCTTGATCTATAACTATCCGCTACCACATGGTTTTGCTTTGGAAACAGCTTATGTGTTTCTGCTATAGTTAAAGAAGTAAAACTGCTAGAGTAAGTAATTGGCAAAGTGTCTAGTAATAGCACTTCGTCCAGAAACGAAAGAAGATAGTAGTCAATTAACAAATATGTTTATGAGGCCTATACAACTAAAATTTATAATATTGATATTATTTTTCATTGCTGTACTTTGTGGTTTTATCGTATACAAGATTTACATATATGCTCCAAAACCATTTTATAAACCCACTTTAACGAATCAGAAAAACCTGCAGATGTACATATGGAAAAAGTACGAATACGCATTCCTTTATGATGGTGGTTTTGTCTTAAGAGGGGAGGCCCCTGAACCCATTCCTCCTGGGGATGACGCTTTTTACTTCCATCCAAATGGTAAAAATGAACCTCTTTTGCAGAGTACCATTTCAATAGATAGGCTTGGAGAAAGAAAAAATCAGAATTTGGAAGAATTTATTAGACAATATTATGAACAATGGTTGTCTTATAATCATTTATCTGGTAAGTTTGAACCTCCACATTCTGGGAAAGTAATTAAAATCAACAATTATCCTTTTACTACTCCTTATGGTATAAATGGGTATGAATCTTACTTTACAATAGAAGATTGGGAGGACGATCATCCTAATAAGAAATCATATTCAGAAGCAGGCCCTTTCTTTACGTTTGAACTAATTGATGCTAATAAATCATACCAAGATTTTAGAATTATTGGCGGTGACCATTTTGAAGGTAGGCAAGCGGTTACGACATTTCTTAATACACTAAAACATGTATGAGGTCCCCTATTTGGATAGCATTTCAAAAATGCCACTATCCAAATTAAACTCCCTAGGTGTCCTATTTAGACCACCTCCCAGGTGAATTTTCCCTTTCTTTGATAACAATCGGTTACCACACGACAAAGCTTAAAGGAGAATTTCCAATTCAATTTCATCTCTAAGAGGTATATTGTCGATTCCAACTAAAGGAATTTCAGGTTTTAATTTTCGTGACTGTTCAAGGGCATTCGGATAAACTGTAACAAGATGAAATCCTCGCCTCTGATAGAAATGGAGCGCTTTTGTATTATCGTTTGTTTCAATTAGCCAAATTCTTTTGCATTTATGATTTTTTACAATCTTTTTGACAGATTTTATTAATCTAGAGCCAATTCCTTTTTTTTCAAGAAAGCTGTTGAGTGTTACAATTTCACATTCGTCACCTTCAATGTTATAAGTAATGAGTCCTGAAGGTTTACTATTATCTGTAGCAATAAATCCTTTAAGAGCAGAGGCATCACGCATCTTTCCTCGGCTTACAATATATGTAGAACCCCATTGATTAGTGAGTAAGTCAGCGATCCATTCTTTGTCTGTTTCTTTTATTTCACTGATCTTTATCATGTATCAAATTATATCATGGTTGACCGTAGAACGAGCTTGTAACAAAATTTTTACACAATGGAAAAAATCTCTTTAACTTCTGGTTTTAGATAAACTCATTTAACTCGAGTTTGCAACTCTTGTTAAACGATTTTGAACCCAAAATACTTTTTGATTAGACTCAAATTGGAATATTTTGAGTATAAGAGGGACGCATTGACTCTTTGGATTTTACATCTGTAATTAAATTTATATGGAAATTCAAAGGTCTGATACGGTAATTAACTCTCGAATTAAGCAACAACCGGAGTCACTAACTTATGAAGAGTTGAAAGAAAAAGCACGATATATTGTCTTAGGAGAACGTAAAGTGATCCACCTAGAATCACAATTAAGATATAGTCGTTTGGAGAGCATTTCATAATCCTATAGCAAAAACACTATATTGACATAAGTTACTTTTTTGTCATACGGTGAAAACCGTGAAAACTATTTACACAGTCTTTGGATGTATCATTTTAAGTTTCATTGTTTTGAACCTAAACTTATTTACCCCTTCAGCTGCTGCAAAAAGCGACAGGCCAAAACATGCTTCAGGCGAATTGATTATAAAAATGGGAGTCCAAGGTAACATTGATGATATCAAGAATAAATTCAGGATAAAAAATTCCAAAAATGTGTTAGGGAAATTTAATTTAAACAATGACAAAATCAAAAAGTCAGGTTTGGACAGACTTTATAAGGTTGAGGTTGATGCTAACGAAGATGTTGTAAATTTATCCAGGCAGCTTCAAGCTGATTCAAACATTGAATATGCTGAACCCAACTTTGAAGTTTCTGCTACTGTCATCCCCAATGACCCTTCATTTAGTTTGCTGTGGGGTTTAAATAATACCGGCCAATCAGGCGGGAAAGTTGATGCGGATATTGATGCGCCTGAGGGTTGGGATATCAATACCAATTCTTCACAACTTTTGGTTGGCATTATTGATACCGGTGTTGGTTATAACCATCCTGATTTGCAAAGCAATATGTGGGTTAACCAAGCAGAGCTTAACGGGCAACCCGGAGTAGATGATGACGGGGACGGGTTTGTTGATGATATACACGGCTATGATTTTGCCAATAATGACCCTGACCCTTTAGATGACCATGGCCACGGGACACATGTTGCAGGAACCATTGGGGCGGTTGGAAACAACGGTATTGGAGTTGCAGGGATCAACTGGTCTGCAAAAATTATGGCAATTAAATTTCTAAACAGCTCCGGTTCAGGTTATATCGACGGGGCAGTTCAAGCGCTGTTTTATGCCAATATGATGGGTGCAAAAATTACCAATAACAGCTGGGGTGGGGGAGGGTATTCACAGGCTTTGGCTGATGCAATTTCCGCAGCCGATGCTGGCGGTAACCTGTTTATCGCTGCCGCAGGCAATAGCGCTGCCAACAATGACCTTTACCCTTTTTACCCGGCCTCTTACACCAATAAAAATGTGATGGCCGTTGCAGCAACAGATACCAGTGATAACCTGGCTTCATTCTCCAGCTTTGGTGCAACTTCTGTCCATATGGCAGCGCCGGGTGTTTCAATTTATTCAACTGTCCCGACCGGCAGCTGTAACTTATGTAACCCCTCGGGCTATAGATACTTAAGCGGCACCTCTATGGCGACACCTCATGTTGTAGGCTCGGCAGCCTTGATTTGGGCGCATAGTCCTTTATTAACGCACGATCAGGTTAAAGCTAAACTTATTGCAACTTCTGATAAAATGATTAATTTGAGCGATAAATCAATAAGCGGTGGCAGGCTTAACTTATTAAATAATTTTGAAGACGACTCTACTCCGCCCTCCCCTATTGCGGATCTGCAAGTTGCCGGTAGTTCATATAACAGTGTTACTTTAAGCTGGGCAGCAACAGGGGATGACGGCAACAGCGGGCGGGCCGACCAATACGATATCCGTTTTTCAACCAGCCAGATTGACTCTCTAAACTTCAATTCTTCACAGAAAATGCCTAATCCACCCCAGCCGCAGACTGCAGGAACTGCCCAGACAGTAGTTATCAAAGGATTAAGCGAACAGACTGCATATTATTTTGCTATTAAATCAATTGATAATATGGGAAATATGTCAGATATATCGAACATAGTTTCAGCTACAACTACGGTGTCACGAATTGTTTTTGATGAGGATTTTGAAGCAAGCCCAAGCGGATGGGTAGTTGAAGGGTCAACAGGTGATGCTTCAGCAAGCGGGGCTCTATGGCATTTATCAGAACGAAGATTCGCCAGCCCGACGCATGCTTTCTACTATGGTAGGGAAGATACCGGCACTTTTGATACGGGATACAGAAATTGGGGAAACTTAATATCTCCGGTGATTGATCTATCAAAGATTTCCAACCCGAGTCTGGTTTTTAAGCATTTCCTGGCAACAGAAAACGGTGCAGGCTACTTAGTCAATTACGATAGGGCATCTGTTCAGTTATCAGGAGACGGCGGATTACACTGGAGCGAAGTAATGTTAAAGAGTTCAACTGGAGGCAGCTGGATGACAGAAAATTTAGATTTATCGGGTTTTTACTCTAATTCTTTAATGGTTAGATTTAGTTTTGATTCAGTAGATAGCATGTTGAACTATTATGAGGGTTGGTTTGTTGATGATGTTAAGT
The DNA here is from genome assembly GCA_016186955.1 of Candidatus Daviesbacteria bacterium. Lineage (GTDB taxonomy): Bacteria > Patescibacteriota > Microgenomatia > Daviesbacterales > UBA10151 > JACPKP01. The sequence goes on from JACPKP010000009.1 coordinate 146,034, forward strand.
TGATTGGTTCACCCGATATAACCGCTCCTACAGCTAAAATTATCAGCCCAGCAGATAATTCTCAGGTTACCGCCACAATTACAATTGAAGCAGATGTTTCAGATGACATTGGTGTTACCATGGTGGACTTTTTGGTTGACGGGACAGTTGTAGCCGGGGATTCAACAGCGCCATACATGATAAATTACGATACCTCCCAGTTGGCTCAGGGTTCTTCCCATGTAATCACTGCAAATGCATATGATGCCGCTTCTAATATGGGTTCTTCCGATCCGGTTAACATTCTGATTAAGGATTTAACGCCTCCGGTAGTTTCTTTGACCGCTCCCGCCCCAAACGCTTATATTACAGGGACGGTTACTATGGCGGCCGATGCTTCGGATAATGTTGGAGTTTTAAAGGTCGATTTTATGGTGGATGGGAACGTTTATGGAAGTGACGCCACTATGCCATACAGTTTTGATCTTAATACCTCCGCCTTTCTTCAGGGTACCAATCACAGTATTTCTGCTTATGCCTATGATGAGGCTGGAAATCTGGGTTTTTCCAGCCAGATAAATGTCAAAATTAAGGATGTAACTGTGCCAACCGCGTATGTTACATTCCCTACAGAAGGCGCAGTTGTTAGCGGAATAATTAATATTACTGCCGATGCTGCGGACAATATTGGTGTTACCATGGTTGATTTTCTGGTTGACGGTGTAGTTGTGGGCAGGGATTCTTTTGCGCCGTATAATTTTAATTTTGACACGTCATTCTATCCCCAAGGGTCTGTACATACGGTTTCGGTTTACGCTTATGACCAAATGGGTAATCGTGGGTTTTCTCCGGTTGTAAGCTTTAGAAACAGGGATTTTATTGCACCGATTGTTAAAATTAGCGCACCGGCCGATAATTCAACTGTATCCGGTATAATTAATCTGGCAGTTGATGCTTCGGATAATGTCGGGGTTACAATGGTTGACTTCTTGGTTAATGGAGTTGTGGTAGCCCGAGACTCCATTGCACCTTTTGAGGTAAGCTATGATACCACCATTCTTGATAAAGGGAGTTCCTATATGATTACTGCAAATGCATATGATGCCAACAGTAATATGGGTTTATCCCAACCGGTAACCTTTAAGGTTGCTGACATAACACCCCCCACAGTTGCAATGACCAACCCTTTAAACAATTCCAATATTTCCGGACTAATAAACTTGACTGCTGATGCAACAGATAATATTGGTGTAACCATGGTGGATTTTCTACTTGACGGGGTGGTAGTTGGTAGAGATTCAATCTCCCCTTATGCTTACTCCTGGGATTCAAACTATTCGGTTGGCCAACATACCTTATCTGCTAATGCATATGATGGGGCAGGCAATATGAAACCATCGGTGTCTGTCAATGTTACTGTTTTGGATGTCCAAGCCCCTGCAATCACTATCACTAACCCAACAAACAACAGTACCATCAAACGAGGGTCAACTACAACTATTACCACAAATACTTCAGATAATGTCGGGGTTGCAAAAGTTGAGTTTTATGTAAATAACGCCTTAAAATGCACTGACACAGCTGCGCCCTATTCTTGCAACTGGTTAGTCCCTTCTAAACCAAATGTTGTATATACAGTTGTTGGTATTGCTTATGATGGTGCAGGCAATAACTCCGGTGTCTCGATAAAAACCACCTCAAAATAGTCTTACCAAAGAGCGGGATATTCTTGGGGGGGGATATACATTTGATCCCCTGGTTTAATACCGAAAGCTTCCACAAAATAAGGGATGATTGACAAAGCGGCATTAACTCGGACTTCACTGGGGGAATGAGGGTCAGTCTTATATCTTCTTTTGCGTTCTTCCAACCGCATAAGACCACATTCAGTCCTGGCATAGCCGATAAAATATCTTTGTTCGGGTGTTAATCCGTCTATAATTTCATTTTCTCCTGTCCGTTTCTGGTATTTTTTGTATGCAGCAAATCCAATTGTTAAACCAGCTACATCACCAATATTCTCTCCCAGGGTATATTCAGCGTTAACAGGCACACCTTCAACTGAATATTTGCTGTAATGGGCAATAAAAGCTTTTGAGCCATTTTTAAACCCCTGCTTTACATTTTCCGGCCACCAATCCTGAAGTTTGCCGCTTACATCAAATTTACATCCCTGATCATCAACAAAATGGGTTAGCTCATGACCGGCGACAGAACCGAATGCCCCATAATTATAAGCCATATCAACGCTAGGATTAAAAAATACATCTTGCAATATTGCTGCCGGGAAAGTCATTTCCCTCATTTGATCCGCACAGGCATTGACAGTGGTAGGCGCCATGACCCATTGTGTCCAGTCAGCCGGTCCCCCGGCTTCCTTCATTTTTCTTTTAAATTCAAACTCTTGAACATTTAAAACATTTTGTAAAAATAATCTTTTATCAATCTTTAGTGCAGAAATATCAATCCACTCATCGGGATAACCTAATTTGAAATTAATATTATCGACTTTTTTATATACCAAATTTTTAGTATCTTCATCCATCCAACCTAAATCATTCACGCGGTCTTTAAAGGCGATTTTTACATCGTTTATTATTATATGTAATATTTTTTTTGACTCTTCAGAAAAGTGGCGCCCAACATATAAAGGACCCAAACTTTCGGTTAATATCCCCGACTGCATTGCTCCCACAACCTGTTTCCATAGAGGTTTTTGCTCTTTTAATCCCTGAAGGGTTCTACCATAAAAGTCGAATTTTTCAGAAGCAAAATCCTCGCTTAAATAACTTGCACTATTATTTATGATGTTCCATTTTAAATATAGTTTAATTGCTGAAATCTCTTTTGTTTGGAAAAGGTTATTAACTGTTGTAAAGAATGCGGGCTGTTCAATTATAAAATTTTTGAGTTTAGTTGCGCCTATATTGTTTAAGTATTCTTCCCATCCGAAAGCAGAAAATTGAATTCTGGCTTTTTTGGGAGTATATTTATGATAGTTTTTATCAACTTCCCGCTCTAGTTCTTTAGGAATTGAGGCATTTGCAAGCTCCAGTTCCAGCCCATAAACAACTTCCATCATCTTGCCGGCTTCTTCTTGACTATATCCTGCTTTTTTAAACATGGAAACAATATATTCCTGATACTTATCCCTGATTTTTTGCATATCTTTGCTATCCTCAAGGTAGTAATCTCTATCAGGCAATCCCAGGCCACCCTGATGGATAAAAAAGGTGCTTATATCTGGGTTTTTGTAATCTTTATAAACATAGGGGTTAAACAGTGGCCCGAAACCCAATGCATGTAATTTAGCTAAAACTCTAGCAACATCAGGGATTGATTTAATCTCTTCAATCTGATTTAGCAATTTGTTCAAAGGGAGAAGTCCTTCCTTGTTTCTGTTTTCAATATCCATACCACTGGTATAAAAATCACCTATTATTTGTGTGTTGCTGCCTTGTTTAAAATCCGGTGTTTTTTGCATATCTTCGCAAATAAGCCTCAATTGATCCAATATTACATCCCTTAAAACATTAAAAGCCCCCCAGCTTGATTCTGAGGGGGGGATAGGGTTTTCGGCAAGCCACTTGCCGTTTACAAACATAAAAAAATCATCTTGCGGGGAGATTTGCATAATTTCTTTTTGCATGGGACTGATTCGTTCCACCGGGTCAGTATATGTTAAGGGGATAAAAAAATCAACGCTATTGCATCCGGGGGTTGGATAAATTTATACTCGGGATGTGGAATTCCCCAAGGGTTTTTTGTTTGGCAGTTCGGTATCCCCATATCAGGCAGAAGGTAATATCACCGGGGAGAGAAAAACAGATTGGGATGTTTATCTAAAAAAACACCCTGAAAAAAATTTAAATTCTTCTGATGGAATAGGACCAAACTGGTGGACTTTTCCTGTTGCTGAAAGTGATTTTGAAAGGCTTCATGACCTTGGTTTAAATGCCCAAAGATTGGGGTTTGAATGGGCCAGAATTATGCCTGAGCAAGGCAAAATAGATACAAGTTCTATCAAAAGATACCGTAAAATGCATGATTGCTTAGTCTCACTGAAGATGGTCCCTGTTTGGACCCTTAACCATTTTACGCTGCCATATTGGGTGGCAGAATTTGGAGGATGGGAAAATCCACAAATAGTTGCAGAATTTAAAAAATATACAGAAATTATGGTTTATGAATTTGGGGATGTGACGGACTGGATAACAATCAATGAACCAAATCAGATTGTTGATATGGGTTATATTTTTGGCAGCTGGCCCCCCGGTAAAAAATTCCGTTTTGATAAACTCCCCTTTCTGCTGAAAAATTTATCAGCCGCACACAAAAATTCATATGAAATTATTAAAAAAAATATTCCCAACTCAAAAATTGGAGTTGCAAACGCTGTAAAGTTTTTAAAACCTTTCAACCCAAACTCATTTTTGGATCGGAAAGTTACTGAAATTGCAAATTATCTAGAGAATAATAAATTGATTGATTTGAGTAAAGACTACACGGATTTTATTGGCTTGAATTATTACCACAGTTATTTATTAAAATTTAATCCGACTTTAAAACTAACCTTGAGAGATGATGCAGAAGGGGTGGTAAAGACAGCTCCGTTTTTGGAGACAGTAAAACCGGAGGGGTTGATTTCTGATGCGGGATGGCCGATTACCCCTGAGTTATTTCATGAACTGTTACTAAACATATATAAAAAATATAAAAAGCCGATTATGATTACTGAAAACGGAATTGCGGATCAAGAAGATAAACTGGGTGCATTTTATTTTTTATCTCATTTAAGTTCAGAGGCAAAAGCAATTCAAAAGGGGGTTGTAATAAATGGCCATTTTTGTTGGTCATCGGTCGATACAGAAGAATGGATGTTAGGTTATAAGTATAAATTTGGGTTGATTGGATTAAACTATGTGACAGAAGAAAGAGAAGTAAGAAACCGGGCTAAGCTTTATGGTGAGATTGCAACAACAGGCAAACTGGATGTACAAAAGTTGTCAGAAAAATATTTAACATTGGAACAAAAACGGGTTTTGGGTAAAATATATTCATGAATTTTCATACGCCGGTTTTGGTTGATGAAGTTATTGACTACCTGAATATCCAAAAAGGTTGTTGGTATATTGATGCTACTTTGGGTGGGGGAGGACATACCTGTTTAATTTTAGAAAAAGGAGGGAAGGTTTTGGGGATTGACCAAGACCCGCAAGCAATATTGGAGGTTGCCAAAAAATTCAATCAAGCGATAGCAGAAAAAAGATTAATTCTCAATCAAGGTAATTTTGCTAATATAAAGAAAATAGTGAATGATGAAACTATTTCTGGAGTACTTTTTGACCTGGGAGTTTCGTCCTACCAGTTGAGTAGTTTGAGGGGATTTAGTTTTAGCAAAGATGCCCCGCTTGATATGAGGATGGATCCGAAAATTGGTGTGCAGGCTGCGGATTTGATAAATGGGTTGTATGAGGGTGAGTTGGCAGACCTTTTTGGGAGATTGGGAGAGGAAAAGTTTGCCAAAAAAGTTGCCGGAAAAATTGTTGAAGAGAGAAAACTGAGAAAGATTGAAACCACCAAACAACTGGCTGACCTGATAATTTCAGTCAAACACAGAAGGGTACATGACAAAATCCACCCTGCAACCCAGGTTTTTCAGGCGTTAAGGATTGCTGTCAACGATGAGTTGAATAATTTAAAAATTGCATTACCTCAAGCGCTGAATGTTTTGGGAAAAGAAGGCAGACTTTTGGTAATCAGTTTCCATTCCCTGGAAGACAGGATTGTTAAGAATTTTTTCAGGGTGATGGAGGATAAAGGTATGGTGAAAATATTAACAAAAAAACCAATCACCCCCAGTGAAAATGAAATTTTATCAAATCCAAGAAGTAGAAGCGCTAAACTCAGAGCGGTTGAGAAGATTTAAGTCACGGATAAATTGCAGCGATGCCTGAGATATCGCCGTCAGTTAAAGTGTCTTTTTTAGTTTCCCACCTTGATCCATAACCATACATAGTGTTGTTTACATAAGCTGGGGCGTATGTGTCATCCAAACCCATCCAATGACCCAGCTCATGGGTCAAAATATCCTGGGTATCATAGGAATTTGGGTTGGCACAATCAGTGTTACTGCCGGACCAACTCCAGGGGTATTGTTTATTAAAAATAGTGTCTTCTTCGGCAACTTCATTGGTTGCGGTGTAGTACCAGGTGTAAGTAACAGCTAAAGCTGATTGGGATGTTCTCCCCCAGGCGATTATATTTTTACCGTCAAACGCTTTTCGGTTGATTGTTGTGTTTCCGATGTTGTTAAAAGTAACAGAATGACCAACGTTAGTAGCAGCCCAAGTAGCAAAAGCATTGTTTGCAATCATCACTAAGTTTGCACTCCCGATGCCCGAAGGTACACTGCCGAGGTTTAAATAGTAGTTCCAGGCGCCGTTTTTCAAATGCCATGGTGTTGCCGGAGTAACAGCTTGGGAGTTGATGTCTTGTGCATCCAGTCCGCAAGCAAGAGGAGCAGGAGTAGCGCTTGGTTGGGATTGAGGTTTTTGCTTATGGACAAAGACCCGCACCTTCATATTGGGATGCTTGGGAACATTATAAACCCCGTCACGCTCAGGTATATCATTGTCGTTGCTAGAATTTTGTGCAAAAACAGGAAAAGCAGCATAAGCCAATAGTACTGCCCCTGAAATTAAAGCTGCAAGTTTTGCTTTTTTGTTCACTTAGATTTTAATATGCTACTACAGAAAAATTAGAAGATCAAGCACCAAAAAATTTAATCAGATATGGAAGAAAAATCAATATCCCGATAACGGCTGCTGTGACTGAGGCAACCAAAACAGCGCCTGCTGCCACATCCTTGGCTTTTTTGGCAGCGGGGTGGGTGTCCGGGGTAAAAGAGTTAACAATCTCCTCAATAGCGGTGTTGGTAAGTTCTAGGCCAATGACCAACCCGATTGTCAAAACAATAACCGCCCAATCTTCCCTTGTCAATTTTAAAATTACACCAAGAATAATTACTACAAAAGCTGCGGAGAAATGGAATTTTAGATGAGGCTCATCCTTGGTAGCTGTCCAGATACCTTCCAGTGCATGTTTAAAAGAAAGTATGCTCTGTTTCCGCATCCTGTTTTAAGTATACCAGATCTTTCTGCCCAAATCTGAAGTTTTTTCAAAGTGGATTTTTAGAGTAGAATCGGGCAGCAGTTTTTCAATTTTTTCCGCCCATTCAATTAGGATTAAATTGTCTTTGTCTTCTAAAATCTCCTTGATTCCGATACTTTTGATATCTTCAATGATGTCAAGCCGGTACAGGTCTATATGATAAAAAGTGCGTTGGGTTCCGGGTATTTTATGCTGTCTGATTAATACAAAAGTAGGGGAAATAATCTTTTCCTTAATGCCTAACCCTTTTGCAAACCCCTGGGCAAAGGTGGTTTTGCCTGAACCTAAATCTCCGGTTAGAGCCAAGATATCGCCCTTAAGTTTATATTTTTTAGCCAGATTTTGGGCGATTTTTTGAGTCTGATATGCAGAACTGCTTTTATGAACCATAAAAATGGTTATTGATCAAACGGAGGTGTGCGTTTTTGTGAAATACAATCTTTAATAATTTCTTCTTTGGTCCTTAGAGGCCTTCCGAGTTGTTGTTCTAAAGCATCAAATAACAGTTTATTGATCTGTTCTGCTTCTTCCGGAGTGGGTGGCTCGACGGTTGCCAAAACTCCATCCCGCTGAGTTTTTAGTTGTGGTTCTTCTTCCATCATAGTATACATATTACCACACTAGGCAGCTTTTTGCAATTTAGGGAGGATTTTGTCTTTTAGTTTGGGGTAAAAAAGTACACCTGCGCCGGAAACAAAAACCATTAAACCTGCTCCCAGAAGCCAGAAGTTGGGTTTATTGTTTGATTTTTGCTCTTTGTCAGATGCTGTTATTACAGGGGTGGACGAATCCGTAGAGACTCCGGCGACACTGGCAGTGTTGGGGTAGTTAAATTTTGGGCTGGCGCCGGATTTTGCGGGGTTCGGAGAGGGGGAAGATGTGTTGACAGAACCGGCAAAATTTGGTTGGGATGGACTTGTGGATTTTTCAGGAGGGTTTCCGGTTATGTTTATAACAATTTCGTTGCTCCAGGCAGGTCCGGAACCGCTTTCCGTATACTTACCGGCTTTAAAAATATAATCTCCGTTGCCTGTAAAACCGTTGTCTTTGCCATCAGGCTTTATATCTAAACTACCATCCCAGAAACCCGAAGAACCGGTTGTTATCAGAAACTGGTCTAAATAACTGGCGCTATTTTTAACCCAACCGTTTGAAACCCGGGTCAAGCCAAAATAATTAGATGAACCCTCCTTAATAAAAGCTCCCTTTAAATAATATTTACTGTTTGGGTTTAACCCGGCGATGTGGATATTTACAGAAATACTATCTTGCAGAGTGATTGAAAGTTTTCCGGGAGCTATAGTAAAAATGGGTGTATTTGATGGTGAGGGGGAAGGGGTGGGGGATGGTGCAATTGTGGAGGTTGGGGTTGGGGTGGGAGTGGAAGTGGGAGTAGGTACAGCCGTAGGCGTGGCAGATATAAGAGTAAACGACCAGACACTGCTCCAGTCACTGGCGGCTCCGCTAGAATCTTTGGCCCTCACCCTCCAGTACCATATTCCATCATTAAGGTTGGGAGAATAAGCAGTATTGCTGGTATAGTAATCTTTATCAGGCGAGCTGAAAAGCGTATTATCATCAACCTGGACTCTGTAGGGATTGGAGAAGTAAAGGGGGTAACTTGGAGATTGCCAGTTTAGAACAGGAGTTGTAACAATCGAACTGTCTGATGGGCTGAGCAACACCGGAGCTGAGATTGCAGATACCGGAATTGGAAATAAAAACAAAAAGCCTGTCAAAACTACCACCGCTAAACCTAATTTCATATTAAGGCAGTTTTTGCTATCCTACCATTTTTATACTGTATGTCAAATATGTTACAATAATTAAAGTATGAGAGGATTATCGGTTAGTTCCTTAAGAGATAATGCTTTAGTGCAAAAACTGCAATTTTCATCTTCACATACAAGATTATATGCGGTGATCTTGACGGTTGCACTTGTGGCTGGTGTGGGTACAGGGTATGTCTTGGCCCGGGGCAATACTCAAACCACAAAAATACCTTCTGTTGTTCCGCAAGCTGCTAAAAGTGCACAATCAGATACACGGACATTTAGGGATTTTGCAGAAGGGAAGATTGAAAAAAAACCCGAGCCTAAAAATCAGGAAGTGTATAGTGAAGGAACGCACATGTTAATAAGGGATAAAGCTGTCCCTGTAGCGCTGACTTCATCTGTGGTTGACCTCTCTTTGTACGAGGGGAAATTTGTAAAAGTTTATGGAGAAACCCAAAAAGCCATCAAAGAAGGATGGCTTATGGATGTAGGGAAAGTGGAAGAAAAAAAGTGAAAATAATTATAGTTTGTAATTTTAACCTGCCCGTCCGGCAGGCGGGCTTTTGAATTTTACATTTTGAGCTTCCTTTATGTCTATTAAATTTGAAAATGTCAGCAAAAAATTTGGTTTAAACATCACTGCTTTGGAGGATATCAATTTGGAGGTTGGCGGGGGTGAATTCGTCTTTATTGTTGGCCCGTCAGGTGCAGGTAAATCTACTTTACTCAGGCTTTTAACGAAGGAATATTTACCCTCAACAGGTAAAATTTTAGTTGACGGGAAAGATATCGGCAAGATTAAATCCCGCGATATTCCGATGTACAGGCGCAAAATAGGCTTCGTCTTCCAGGATTTTAAACTTTTGGATGATAGGACTGTTTTTGAACAAGTCGCCCTGGCCTTGGAAGTCAGGAATTTTGAAGAGGGTGAGGTTAAAAAAGAAGTTGAGAGAATTTTAAAATTGTTTGAGATTTGGGACAGGAGAAACCTTTTCCCCCCGCAACTCTCAGGAGGGGAGGCGCAAAGGACAGTAATTGCCAGGGCAATGATCGGGAAGCCGGAATTATTACTGGCAGATGAGCCGACAGGTGATTTAGACCCTCAAACTTCCTGGGGGGTTATCCAGCTTTTAAATGAGATCAATTCATGGGGGACGACAGTGATGATGGCTACCCATAATGTGGAAATTGTAAATACCTTAAAGAGAAGGGTAGTTTCAATCAAAAATGGTAAGATTACAAAAGACAAAAAAGAGGGAAAATATGAGATACATTAAAAAAATTTCAAAATGACATGAAGATTGGAGATTTAGTTAAAAGAAATATCCGCAGGACTCCATACCAGGCTTTGGCTGCAACAATGGTAATGTTTTTAACATTTTTAACCCTGCTTGTTTTTCTTCTTCTGGCATTGGGGTCGCAGGAAATCCTGAAGTACTATGAAAGTAAACCCCAGGCGATAGCATTTTTTAAAGACAATACAACTGCAGAAGATGTAAAAGCTATTGAGAATGCTTTGAAGCAATCAGGCACAGTTACATCATTGAAGTTTGTTTCCAAAGAAGAGGCATTAAAAATTTATCAGGACAGGAACAAAAGTAACCCGACATTGCTTGAACTGGTGACTGCAAATATTTTACCTGCATCACTTGAAATTTCCACATCCTCTCCCAAAGATTTGGGTGTGCTTGCTGCCATATTGAAGAAGGAGCCTGTTGTTGAAGAAGTGGTTTACCCCGAAGATGTAGTTGCCGCCTTGACCAAGGCTACGGGTGTTGTAAGGATTATTGGGTTGGTTTCAGTTTCTTTTCTGATAATCTTCGCATCTTTGGTCATACTAATGGTGATTGGTTTTAAGATCAGATTAAAAAGAGGGGAGATAGAAACAATGAAACTCCTGGGTGCTTCAAGTTGGTTTATCAGGGCTCCTTTTCTCCTTGAAGGGGTGGCTTACGGAGTGATTGGCGCACTATCAGCTTGGATTATCAGTTATATGACTTTGTGGTATTTTACACCTTTCCTGCAGGGTACTTTGGGTGAAGTTAAGTTGTTACCTGTTTCCTGGGTGATGATGCTGGCGTTGCTGTTAATTTCAATAATGACGGCAGTTTTAATAGGAGGTTTAGGTTCATACGGTGCATTGCGCCGTTATCTTAAACTTTGAATGATTCTCATGAATGCAGAAATTCCTGCATTCTAAATATGGTTATGAAACTTCTGACCAAAATTTCACTTTGCTGCCTGCTTTCATTATTAATATTCAACCAGCTGATCCCAAATTTGGTTCTTGCCCAATCGGAAGATGATTTGGACAGGCAGCTTCGTGAGAAACAGGAACAGATTAAAAAGCTTGAGGGTGAGCTGCAAAAAGCACAACAAGAAGAGAAAACATTAAATTCACAGCTTAAATATATTGACGGTCAAACCCAGCTTACCCAGTTAAAAATCCAGGAAACTTTATTTTTAATTACTAAAACCAGCAAAGAGATTGAAGAATTGACAAATAGAATTATCAGGCTATCTTCAACTGTTGATTCGATAGCAACGATTTTGCTGGGGCGGATTGTCAATACTTATAAATACGGTAATTACACTACCCTTGATTTAATCTTTTCTTCCCATGGTTTTTCAGACCTTTTGACAAGGGTCAAATATATCCAGGTTGCACAGGCCAATGACAAAAAAGTTTTATACCAGCTGCAAGCTACAAAAACTTCATTCAGCGACCAAAAAAACGAAAAGCAGACCAAACAGGCGCAACAGAACAAACTCAAAAAAGATTTGGAAAATTATTCCGCCCAACTTGAAGTCCAAAAAAAAGCTAAGGAGGACTTAATAAAAATTACCAAAAACAGTGAAGCAAAATTCCAAGCTGAGCTGGCAAGACTACGGGCAGACACAGAATCAATCAGCAGGGCGCTGGCAGGAAGAGGTGTTAAGCTTGGGGATGTAAACAGGGGGGACAGGATTGCTTCTATTGGAAGTTCAGGTTGTTCAACCGGGCCGCATCTGCACTTTGAAGTGATGACTCCGGCAAGAGTAGAAAATGGAGCAGTTACTCGGGAATGTAAAGATGGTAGTGGTAATCCAATTACGTGTAAGATTGACCCAAAACCATATTTGGATTCAGGTAAATTAGGTAAACCAACTGCCAATTATAACGGAGGAGATTGTTCAGAAAGTAACAGTTGTAATGTGGGGGAAATATCTACCCGCTTTGGTCAGCGCTATTTCTTAGGTACGCATAGCGGTTTAGATATTGTAGAATATGCCGGGACATCAATTTATGCTGCAGACAAAGGAGTATCTTATTCTTTTGCTGACAGTCAAGTGTGTAATGCTTCAGGAATTCCTCTCCCCCACACTGTAGGTAAAGGGGTGGTGGTTGACCATCAAAACGGTACAGTCACACTGTATTGGCATATTCCATAGGCTGGCAGTGTTTTTTTACAATATCCACCAGCCCTTGGTTGACAATGCAATTTTCCAGCCTGAAGGATTTTAAAATATCATCAATTTTTTCTTCGGACATCCCTTTAAAAAGCAAAACATACTCTTTTTGTAATATGGTCCCTGTTGCATTCGAAAGAGTGTTGTTTAATAAGGTCCAAACCTCTGCGTCTCCCTTTAACTCCTTTTCCAGCAAAAGACCATATTCTTTTAATTTATGTTTGGCAACTGTCATTGGCATCCAGTGCATCCAGGGATCCGCTCCAAACTCTTTTTTTACATTGAGTAAAGGTTGGATAAGCTGCATATAATCTGATTTTGGATCCGGCGTAACCCAGCCCATTGTCCCGGTATCCTTATAAGTCCAAAGAGTCCAGTGAATACCTAATTTTTCCAACAGATCAATCTGGTCATCTAAGGCTTTTAAGCGGTATCCGGTTTCTGATTGGGGACCGTTATAAACAGAACCAAATTCCCCTGCCCAAAGGGGAACATTATATTTTTTAGCAAATTTTGTTCCTTCTTCACCTTCAAACTTATTTTTTTGTTTCAATTTATTCCAATATTCCCCCCTGATCTTTCCAGGGTAAGGACCAGGGCCAAATCCCGGGGGATGATAGTTGTGGGTTGAGTAAACCAGGTTTTGGGTGAAAGGCTCTTCCAGTTTGGAGTATTTATTGGTAAAATGGTCACCCTCAAGAAATATTATATGGTTGGGGTCAATCTTTCTAATCTCTAAAACAACCCGCTTATTCAGTTTGTTTAAAAGATCCCACCTTAAATTACCCCCGAATTGTCCGGTTGAGGGCTCATTTAAGATTTCATATCCTGCAACTGCGGTATTATTTTTAAATTCACGGGCAAGGGTATTCCATAAAGCCACCAACCGGTTTTGAAAGTGCGGATGGTCCCATAAAGAAGCGGTACCAGTGTTATTATCACAATGCCAATCGGAGTTTTGGTATCCTTGCGCTGCATGGAGGTCTAAAATTGCATAAAGGGAGTATTTTTCGCACCAGCCCAGAACCTGTTTTAACCTGTGGAAGCCCTCATCTCTATAAAAATATGGTTTTTGGTCATTTTCAAGGTGGCGGTAATTGAAAGGTATCCTTATGGAATTTATTCCCAAATTTTTTACAAACGCGATGTCTTGTTCTGTAATAAAGTGGTCAAGCATTCTGTCAAAGAAGAACTTAGCTTTTAAAATTCCTAACTCCTGAATGAAAATCTGACGGAGGGTATGTTCAACCCCGGGGAAACCGTTGATAAAATTTTCCATATTCATCCATCCGCCCAAGGATACTCCTTTGAGCAGAATAGGTTTGCCGTCTGGGGTTAAAATTTTGTCCCGCTCAACTTTTAGGAATTTACCATACATACTCTGTCAAGAGCATAGCTCAAAAAGGACGTCCAGTCAAAAACACCCAAGCCGGGCTTTCTTTTGCATGACTATGTTGTATGATAGCTTTAGTTGATTATGATGAGTGATATTTTTTCCAGGTTTGCTCACAAAGTTTCAGAGATGATTGAGTCTCCGGTTGCCTTTATCCTGGCGCTTGAAATTTTAATCCTTTGGGCCCTGTCGGGTTATGCATTCCATTTTTCAGATACCTGGCAGCTGGTTATCAATACAGGCACCACAATAGTGACTTTCCTGGTGGTTTTTTTAATCCAGAATACCCAAAACAGGAACGATAAAGCTATCCAGCTCAAATTAAATGAATTAATCAGGGCTTTAAAAAACGCCAGGAATAGTTTCGTGGATCTGGAAGATTTGACGGAAGAAGAGCTTGATAAACTTCATGTGCAGTTTGTTAAGTTAAGGAACAAAAAAATCAAAACAATAAAAACAAGAAAAAAAAGATAGGTAACTAGAGGGAGCTCTCCAGTCTTGTTTCCGCCTCTATGAAATCATCAAGATTGCCGTCAAGGACACCCTCTGCATTTGAGGTTTCAATATTGGTCCGCAGGTCCTTGACCATTTTATAGGGATGGAGTACATAAGAGCGGATTTGGGTGCCCCAAGAGGCTTGAGTTGTGGTTCCCCGCATTTCTTTTTCTGCCTGCTTTTGTTCCAGCTGTTGTTTATCCCAAAGTTTCGCCATTAAAATTTTCATGGCATTTTCCCTGTTTTGCAGTTGTGACCTTTCTGTTTGGGCTGTTACAACAATACCTGTTGGGACATGCTTGAGCCTGACAGCGGTTGAGACTTTATTGACATTTTGTCCGCCAGCCCCGCCGGAACGGAAAGCTTCAAATTCAATATCAGCTTCATTGATCTGTACTTCTTCTTGGTTTTCAATGACCGGTAACACCTCTACCAGAGCAAAAGAAGTTTGCCTCAGGTGGTCAGCGTTGAAAGGGGATTGCCTGACTAACCTGTGTGTCCCCTTCTCGTTTTTTAAAAGACCGTAAGAGTAGGGTTTATGTACAATCATGGACATCTGCTTGATCCCGGTCTCTTCCCCTAAACTTTCATCAGTAATTTCATACTCCCAGCTTTTTTTATCAAAAAAACGCTGGTACATCCTCGAAAGCATTTTTGCCCAATCCATTGCTTCAACCCCGCCTGTACCTGAATGGATAGAGATAATTGCTTCGGAATTGTCATGAGGACCTGATAAAAAAAGCCGCAATTCCACTTCGGAGAGAATTTTTTCAATCTGGCCCGTTTCGATGTCCAAGTCTTGTTGCATGTCAGCCTCTTCTGCAACTTCCAGCGCATTTTGTATACGTTGTTCTAAATCTTCTAAGGTTTGCAATAATTTTGTTTTTTCTGAAAGCTGACGGCTGGTTGCTGAGGACTCTTTTTGATCATTCCAAAATCCTTCCTTCATGGTTTTGGCCTCCATCTCCCTGATCTCCCTGTGTATAAAATCCCGGTCAATCTGGGTGGATATTTTTTCAAACCTGTTTTTCTGGTCTGAGAGTTTATTTTTAATCTCATCCATGGGAAGATTATATCAATTTTGGGATCAAATAACATATTTGGGATCAAATGAAGCTTCGCTCCGATGAACATCGAGGCGGTTTCTTCCAGAAATCGCTTCTTTCCGTCGCCTTCATCCGTGGACTTATTAGTCCACGGATTTCGGCAGACTCCAATAAGACGGAGACAATACATAGCTATAGCTACTCATTGTCTCTTTTTATTAATTGTGTTAATCTTTGGCAATGGGTAAAGAAAAAATCCGGACCAGGGAAGTCCTTCAGCTGATTGGCGTCCTGGGGATTATAGTTGCAACTGCAGCAATCCCTTCATTGCCCATGGCTTTGGGTGCTGTGGTAAAAGTCTGGAAAAACGTTAATAGAAAAGATTTAGGAAAGATTATTAAAAGACTGGAAAAACAAGAGATGATTTCAATCAGAGAAAATGGAGAACAGATCACTATTGAAATCACCGATAGGG
The DNA here is from genome assembly GCA_016186955.1 of Candidatus Daviesbacteria bacterium. Taxonomy (GTDB): domain Bacteria; phylum Patescibacteriota; class Microgenomatia; order Daviesbacterales; family UBA10151; genus JACPKP01. The sequence goes on from JACPKP010000009.1 coordinate 161,820, forward strand.
GCAAAAGACGTCTTCTGGAGTATGACTTTGAAAATATTCAATTGAAGTCCCAGAAAAGAGATGGGAAATGGAGATTAGTAATTTTTGATATCCCGGAAGATAAGAAAAGCGCGCGGGAGATCTTCAGAAAAAAACTTCTTCAGTTGGGTTTAATAAGATTGCAGGATAGCGTTTTTGTTAGTGCATTTCCCTGTAAAAAGGAGGTTGATTTCCTGTGCCATTATTTGGGAATATCGGATTTTATTACTCTTTTATCTATTGATAGAATTGAAAGAGGGGAAGAACTTATTTTTAAAAGATTTACCTTTGGAGACAATCAATAGCTATAGCAATTCATTGTACCCATTAATCAGCATAGACGAGGATATTGTATGAGGATGATAGTTGTGCATGTTGGTTTGCCAGATTGACTGTAACTTTTTTGTAGCAGGTTCATTTTAAAGCTACAGCATGTTGGTTGGCATATCTGGGGTCTGATTCTAAAGCAATTGCCTTAGCAAATAAGGGATGGTTTTTGGGATTTTGTTTGGGTAAGGTATTTAATTCCTGTTTCAGTTTGCCGACGCTGATTTGTTCTTTTTCCTCAAGGAGGTTAATAAACTGAGCCTCTAAACTATCTGGTCCGTCTGAAAGCCAAATGTTTTTAGCTGTTTCTGCTGCAAACAACCCGAGACGGAGATATTTTTGAATGGGTTTAGCGCTTAGATTAAGACACTCGTCTAAAAGCTCTGTAATTACATATTCCAGCCTTCCTCTGTACTCAAAATCAACCGGGTATTCAAATGACTCATACCGACTAAGGGTATTTTCATTGTTTTGTTTCATCCTCCCTAAACTGACATAGATATCTGCAAATAAGTTGTCGGGTGATCCAACACTTTTGCCGTCGCTTCCGCCAAAACGGTTGGTATCGTAATACATTCCCCAAAAGGGCGCTGGCAGAAATTTGTAATTACGCTCTCCGCTAAAAACAGTGCGCACATATTTATTCAGTTGTTCCAGATCCATGTGGGTAATATCGTGAGCCATTGCAGCAGAGTCCCAGGTATCACCTGTGGGGTCTGTTTTCATTATCTCAGGTGTTAGTGTCATATGCACACTATTATACTCATCAGTATTACCTTGTCAATACAGGATTTGATTATTCTTTCAAAAGAGGCTCATTCGTATCTTAATGCCTGGATGGGGTCAAGGCGGGCGGCACGGATGGCAGGGGCGACCCCAAAAATTACTCCTACTATCATTGAAAATCCAAATGATAGCGCTACAGACCAGAAGGGGACTGTAGTTGTGATAAAATTTCCTGCGATAATAGAGAGTAAAAACCCTAAAATTATCCCGATTACCCCGCCTAAACAAGATAATGTTAAGGCTTCGATTAAGAACTGGTTTCTGATATCAATATTTCTTGCGCCAAGCGCTTTTCTCAAACCTATCTCCCTGGTTCTTTCTGTTACAGAGACAAGCATGATATTCATAATCCCTATCCCGCCTACGATTAGTGAAATAGCCGCAATTCCACCAAGGGCGATTGTCAGCACACCGGTGATTTGTGAGATAGTTGATAAGGTCTGTTCCTGGGTTTGTACAGTAAATTCATCCTCAGAGAGCTTCTTTTTTAAAATATTTTCAGTTTTTGACTGGATGGTTTTGACATCTTCAGATTTCATGGTGCTAATATAAATAGTGTTTAATTTGTCTATCCCAAATTGCCTTTGGGCGCTGGATAATGGAATAAAGACCGAATTATCCTGGTCAATCCCGAAAATTGAGCCTCTTTTATCAAACAGCCCGATGACCTCATATTTGCTTCCTGCAATATCAATTTTTTTCCCTTTTATACTTTGGCCCGGGAATAAAGTATTTTGTACGGATATCCCAATTACTGCTATTTTCCTGCCTGCACTATCTTCTGAAATACTAAAAAAACGCCCTTCCAACATCTTAATTGATATTAATTTTGGGTAATTAGCCTGTACCCCGAAAACTGAAGCGCCTTTGTCTGTTTTATTGGCGTATTTTAATGTGGAATTTCTTTGCACCACAGCAGAGACTTCAGCTTCTCCCGACAGTTTATTTTTTAAGTTTGTTGCATCCTGAAGAGTCAGACGGTTAGCCTGGACGCCTCCGGGCGATCTGGCGCCGCCGATCCTTCCCGGAATTACAAATATTAAATTTGACCCTAAACCCTGGATTTGGGATGTGATATAGCTTTTGAGCCCTGATACCAGTGAAATCAGAAGTATGACTGATGTTACACCAATGACTATGCCAAGGATGGTTAAAAAAGAACGCAGTCTGTTTGCCAATATTGTTGTAAAAGATAATTTGATAGTTTCGAAAAAATTCATGTTAAATATTAAATCTCAAATGGCAAATCTACATCTAAAATTTTAAATCTTTTAAGATTTGATTTTTTCAATTGTAGTTTTGAATTTTGACATTTGAGTTTTGAGATTATCTTACTATTTCCCCATCTTTAATATGTATTATTTTTTTTGCATGTTTTGCGATATTATCTTCATGGGTAATCATAATAATTGTCTTACCTGTCTTATTCAATTTTTGAAAAAGTTCTACTATTTCACCTCCGCTTTTTGAGTCCAGGTTGCCGGTTGGTTCATCGGCTAAAATTATCTCAGGATTGGTGACTAATGCTCTGGCTATCGCAACCCGTTGCTGCTGTCCGCCTGAGAGTTGGTTGGGGTGGGAGTTTAGTTTTTCAGACAGTCCAACTTCAGCAATCATTTGTTGAGCTTTCTGTTCCCGTTCTTTTTTTGAAAATCCGCTGTATATAAGCGGTAAAGCAACATTTTGCAGAGTGCTTGTTCTCGGGAGTAGGTTAAAATTTTGGAAAACAAAACCGATTTTTTGATTCCTTAGTTTGGCTAGGGTATCCTGATTTGAGTTTGTAGTATCTTGCCCTTCAAGATTATAGGAACCGGAAGTAGGCCTGTCTAAAAGCCCGATTATGTTTATAAGTGTTGATTTACCGGAACCTGATGCGCCGATTATTGCTAAAAATTCGCCTTTTTGGACTGATAAATTTATATTTTTTAAGGCCTGAAAACTAACAGTTTCAGCTGCTTGATAAATCTTATTGACATTTATAAAGTGAATCAGGTTCATCCACGTCTTGGGTTAAACACACCTCGGAATATCCTTAAAAACGGATTTGATCCCTGGAAGTTATTTTTTGCCTGTGAGGGGTTTTCAACAACTTCCTCATTCTCATGTAAACCGCTTTTTATTTCAACTTCAATATCTGATTTTACACCGGTTACAACTTTGGTGGATCTGAAACCGTTTGGTGTTTTTATCAACACTATATTGTCATCCCTCAATGCATCCTGAGGGATGGTAAGTGCATGATTTTGTGCTGCAGTTGTTATGGCGGCCTGACCATTCAGCCCTGGAATGAATTTAATATTGGGGTTATCCAGTTTTATCCTGACGGTAATTGTGGTGGCATTTGAGGAGGAAGTTTTAGTTTGCGGGACTATCTCATCAACGGTGCCTTCAAAAATATCATCTTCGTAAGCATTCAAGGTGATTTGAGCATTTTGGTTTTGGGAAATTTTACTGATATCCGCTTCATCTACATCTGCATCAAAGAAAATTTCGGAATCATCAGATATATCAACAATAATATCCGATTGGGAAACGATTTGGCCCGGTACAAAATCGGTTTGGGTTACTAAACCGTTGATAGGAGAAAATATTTGTGCTTCCTGAATAGCCTGCTCAGCAGCTTTTAGGTTATCATAAGCATTATCTCTGGCAGTTTGTGCTGCTACCCGGGTGTCTTTTTGGGCAAAAGTTTCATCACTGTCATGGTTTTTAACCTGGTCTTCTATATTTTTGGCTGTTGCATCTTTAGCAGTGTAGATATTTTGTGCCTGTCTTAAAGCTATGGAGAGCTCCTTGGTATCCAAGCCTGCAACCGGTTGCCCCGCACTTACCCTATCCCCCTGTTTAACATTGATATAGGCAAGCTTGCCGGATGACTTAAATTTTAAACGGGCGCTGTGTTTGCCGATTAAGGTCCCTGAAGCAGACACCTGGGATTTAATGTCAGCGGTTTTAACTTTTGTAAATTGGATCTGCGCCTGTTTTGGTTTCTGCACTGATGAATACCAGAAAATGGCAATAAAAACTACTAAGGGGATTACTAAAAGTTTTTTAGGCAGGTATTTCAAAATAGAGATAATTTTCATATAATTACCAGCAGCTGCTAATTTTAATACTATAAGTATATGAAATCAACTTTGATGATAAATACAACAAAACAGGGTGAAGTTGAAGTTTCGCTGAAAGAGACAAAATTAGTACTTTTTAGCAAGCAGCAACTCGGTTCTCAAACCTTACTTCCCCTTATTAAAAATGCGCTGAAAAAAGCAGGGATATCTTTACAAGATTTAACCGGGATTAGTGTGGCAACAGGCCCGGGTTCTTTTACCGGTATCAGGGTTGGGGTTTCAGTTGCCAATGCCTTAGGGTTTGCTTTAGGGATTCATGTTAATAGGAAAAAGATGGAGACAGAGTTATTATATGATTAATGAGTTAATGGTAAATTAAGAAGAAGCTGCATAAGCATCACCCGCTATTGCCCAGTCAATTGGTATTCCATCCAAACCTTTTTCCAGGGTACTTAACTGTCTTTGAGAAGGGTTTTTAGCTAAACCCATTTTTATGGTAAAAGTGACTTCATTATTATTCCTACGTATATGTACACCCATTGTTTTGATTTCAGGGTAGCCTATTATCCAATTTCTGATTTTATTTACAAAATTAAAGCACAATAGTTTGTCTTCATATTTTTCTTGGACTTCCCGAACTTCCTGTATTGTTTTCTTAGGTTCCAGTCTTTCCACAGTATTAAGTATACTTTAAAATTGGTTTTTGTCAAATCCTGAACTATTACATCAATTTGTACTTATTCAGTTTTCTCCAGTAAATACGTCATTGCGATCACGTTCAGTTTTATGAACGTGAGAAGCAATCTGATTAGATCGCCACGGTCCGGTGTACATCGGACCTCGCGATGACGTTTGTTTTGGTAAGGACTGAATAGTTACATCCATCTTCAATGATTTGTTAACAGATTTGCAATATTAATCCCATAGTGGTATAATTCTCTTCATGAGTGAACAGGATAACAGACCTTATTGGGAAAAACCTGAATTTTTCAAAGCTAAAGCGAAAAAAGAAAAATGGGGTCAACTTGCATGGACTTTAGATGATTTTTTAGCTATAAGAGGTATTCCAACTGATGATTTAAAAAATAACCCTTCAAAAACTGAAGATGAATTAATGACAGCTGAGGAAATTGCAAATTTTTTAAGAGAAAATCAGGATTTAATTAATGAATTTACTACAATACAGGATAATGATTTTGTAAAAAGTGCTTTACTGGAACTTACACATGAGTTTGCTTCTGTTTTGAAATATTTGAAAGCAATAGGAAGACTCCCGGAAGAGTTTGACCCTGAACCAGAAAAGCAGATTAGTTTGGGAATGAAACTTTCTGATATAAATTTTGAGATCTTAAAAGAAATTGTTCAACTTTATGAGGAAGTTGTAGGTGGGGATTATGCAAAACGTTTTAGAAGCCATGATCCTGGAAAAGCAGTAAAATATGTTGTGGAGGGTCCCGGAGAATGGAGGTTTGGTTCCAGATTAATTGATTCAAACGGTAGGCAGGATGTAAATGGAAAGCTTTTTTTAAGACCTCATCTTGCCAGGGATGAAAACAGCAATCTATTAAACGCTATAAGAATTTACTTTGACCCAAATACTATTGAAGGAGAAGAGGCAGATAAATTAAGGAAAGAATTTCAATATGCAGTGAATAGATTCTTAATCAAAAAGGGATTAGAAGTAGAGCTCCCAAGAAGGTGATATTATGTATGGGTCGGTTTCTTGTTTCTTGACCCTTACCTACTCACTGGATTGAAATGATATACTTTAGTTGTGAACTGGAAACATCTTTTTTTGCCCCATTCGCAGACTCATAAAAAAGCCCATCTTATTTCAGCCCCGGCTTTGGCTGTTTACATAGCTATTTTTATTGTGTTGCAGATGGGTTTGCATCTTGTCTCAACAGTAAAGCCGGGGATTTTGGGAATTGCCTCAAATATAAGCCAACAGGAGCTGATAAAGTTAACAAACGCCAAGAGAGAGGCCTTGGGTTTGCCGCCTGTAATTGAAGACCCCAGGCTTGATGCAGCAGCTTTGGCCAAAGCACAAAACATGTTTGCCGAAAATTATTGGGCGCATTATTCCCCTTCCGGTAAAGACCCCTGGGGTTTTATTTTAGGGGCAGGTTACAGGTTTACAAATGCCGGTGAAAACTTAGCCAGGAATTTTTATAACTCAAATGAAGTGGTGGATGCATGGATGGCATCACCAACGCATAGAGATAATATAATAAATTCGAAATACAGAAATATCGGAATGGCGGTTTTAGAGGGTACCTTAAACGGCCAGCCGACTGTTTTAGTTGTCCAGGAGTTTGGTACACCGGTTGAGGCTATAGCACAGATCCCCAAGCCGCAGGTCAACCAGCCAACAAGCGAACCAATTTTACTTGCTGAAGCCCCAAAAGAGTCTACCCCGGCTGGTGTTTTTTCAGCCTCACAAAATCAACCCACACCTTTGGTAGTTAACAAAAAAATTGCAAGTGGTGTATTGGTTGACCCGTATCTGCTAACAAAAAATATCGGGTTGGGTTTGTTGTTTTTGGTCGGTATACTAATAATTACTGATTTTTTTGTGCTCAGAAAAAGAGCAGTGGCCAGAGTTTCCTCAAGCCATTTCCCCCATCTTGCATTTTTGGCAGTTTTGACAAGCACACTAATTAATTCAAATATAGGTTCAATACTATGACCAAAAGTACAAGCAAAAAAATAAAAATGAATATTTTCTATCTTTTACTGCCTTTAAGTATTATTCTTATCGTGGCTAGTTTTATTTTCCGCCAGCATGCTAATATCCAGTTGGAACTTGCAATTTTGGCAATATTTATTTATATAAGTTTTGCACTTATCCATCACTTTTTTGATAAAAGCTTAAGTTTGGAAATCATTATAGATTATATTTTGATATCAATTTTAGCAACCGTAATTTTGCTAGGTGTGGTAATATAAGTTGAAGTTAATATGAAAGGTGTCATTTTAGCAGGCGGGTTGGGGACCAGGCTTTATCCTCTAACTTATGTAACAAATAAACATCTTCTTCCGGTTTACGACAAACCGATGATTTTTTATCCTATAGATACTCTTGTAAAAGCCGGTATTACAGAAATAATGGTTGTTGTGGGCGGGCCTCATGCCGGTCATTTTATTCAAATTCTTAGGAATGGGCGTGAATTGGGGTTAAAGCATCTTGAGTTTGCATACCAGGAAAAAGAAGGCGGCATTGCCGATGCACTGTCTTTGGCTGAAGATTTTCTTGACGGTGAAGATGCAACTGTGATTTTGGGAGATAATACCACGGATGCGGATATATCAAAAGATGTGCAAGAATTTAGCGGCGGTGGAGTAATATTTTTGAAAGAGGTGCCGGACCCCCATCGTTTTGGTGTACCTACCTTTGACCCTAAAGACCATTCTAAGATTATGAAAATTACAGAAAAGCCGGTAAAACCGGACAGCGATTTTGCCGTGACCGGCCTTTATATATATGATAGCCGGGTTTTTAATTTTATAAAAGCAATTAAACCGTCAGCCAGGGGGGAGTTGGAAATTACGGACGTAAATAATTTTTATATCGAGAAGAAGCAGCTTAAATGGAGTATGTTAAATGGTTATTGGAGGGATGCAGGCACTTTTGATACCTTGCTTGAGGCGGGAAACTTTTGGGCTAAAAAAAGTTAGTGTGTCATCTTAAAGTTATGAAATTACTTGTAACAGGAGGCGCCGGTTTTAAAAGCGTAAGCTCGTAAAACCGGCAGAACAACTAAAATGAAGGTGTTAATTACTGGAGGTGCCGGTTTTATAGGGTCAAATTTTATCAGGTACTGGTTGAAAAACTATCCAAAAGATTGGATTGTTAATTTAGATAAACTGACTTATGCGGGACATATTGAAAGCTTAAAAGGCCTTCAGAGTAATCCAAACTATCAATTTATCAAAGGTGATATCTGTGATGAAAAAATAGTTGAAAAATCAATGAAAGGTGTGGATATTGTAGTTCACTTTGCCGCTGAAACCCATGTCGACAGGTCAATAATAGACCCGACTGTTTTTGTCAAAACCAATGTGTTGGGTACGAATGTTTTATTGGACAGCGCTTTAAAAAACAAAGTTAAGAGGTTCCACCATATCTCAACTGATGAAGTATATGGCAGTTTGGGTTTGGATGATAGCCCATTTACCGAAGAAACCAATTTTGCTCCCAGGTCTCCGTATGCTGCCTCAAAGAGTGGAGCAGAACAATTAGTCATTGCATATTTTATCACCTATGGACTGCCGGTAACTGTGACAAATTGTGCTGATAATTTCGGACCTTTCCATGACCCTGAAAAATTAATACCCAGATTTGTCACAAATTTACTGATGGGTAAAAAAGTACCACTCATGGGCGAAGGTGAAAATATCAGGGAATGGTTATATGTAAAAGACCATTGCCGGGCAATTGATTTTGTTCTAAATAAAGGTACATTAGGTGAAAAATACCTAATCTCTGGAACAGAGCTTACCAATATGGAGGTTACTAAAAAGATCCTTGCTCTTTTGGGAAAGGATAAATCTTGGATTGAGTTTGTGGAACATAGGTTAGGGCATGATTTTAGGTACGCTATAAATGATTCTAAATTAAGGGAGCTGGGGTGGATGCCACAGATGAATTTTGACAAAGGATTGGAACAAACAATAGAATGGTACAAGAAAAATGGATGGTGGTGGAAACCATTAATAAATGGCAGACCAATTGTAGATAGGGTGGCTCAAAAATCATATGGATGATAATTTTATAAAAGAAACTGAGCTTAATGGGGTTTTTATAATTGCCAGGCCCACTTTTGAGGATGAGAGGGGGTTTTTTAGAGAAAGTTTTAGGAAAAGAGATTTAGATAAAAGGTTAGGATATGAATTTAACCCGGTGCAGTCAAACCATTCCAGAAGTAAAAAAGGAGTCCTGCGGGGGATCCATGTTGCCCCATGGCATAAACTGGCGACTGTAATTTCTGGTGCAGTCCAGCAGGTGGTGGTGGATTTAAGGAAAAAGTCACCCACTTTTGGTCAGCATATCTCCATGTTAATAAACGAAGAAAACAGGATCAGTTTGTGTATTCCAGCAGGATGCGGCAATGCATATCTGGTTTTGTCGGATGGGGTGGACTATACATATCTTACTACTGATTATTGGTCTGCCGGAAAAGAATTGGGAATAATTTATAATGACCCAAAATTAAATATTAAATGGGAGATAGATTCTCCAATACTTTCTGAAAAAGATTTGGAAAACCCTCCAGTATCAGAAATTTTTCCATGAAAAAAAAGATTTTAATATTTGGTGAGAACGGTTTAGTGGGTTCCAGATTTTCTGAGACTCATAACAGCACATTTGAAATTATTGCACCAACTATGGAAGAGGTCAATATTTTGGATGAAGCCCAAATAAAACAATCTGTTGAAGAGAACAATCCTGATATCATCATAAACTTTGCAGCATACACAAATGTTGATGAGGCGGAAAAAGAAAAGGGTGATAAAAATGGGTTAATCTATAAATTAAACTCCCTAGCCCCAAAAACCCTAGCTGAAATTTGTAAAAAAAATAATAGATTTTTGGTCCATTTTTCAACAAGTTATGTATTCGACGGCACTCAAAAGGATAGGCCTTATAAAGAAGATGACCCGAAAAATCCGCTCGGGTGGTATGCTAAAACCAAACATTTTGCCGATGAGTTTATCGGGAGTAGCGGATGTGATTTTTTAATTATCAGGATTGAAATGCCTTACAGAAGCCATTATCCCCAGAAAAAAGATTTGGCCAGGTTTTTTTTAGAACAATTACACATGGGTAAAGAAGTTGTGGCAGTGAAAAATCAGAAAATAACTCCGGGATTTATAGATGATATTGCTCATGCTTTGGCGAAGATCATTATTGGAAAAACAAAAGGGATATTTCATCTTGGCTCAACGGATTTTACCACCCCGTATGATTTTGCCCGGCAAATAGCGCAGGAGTTTAATTTAGATAAAAAATTGATCAAAGAATGTTCTTTTGCAGAGTACCATAAAACCAGGATTGCACCAAGGTCCCAGTACAGCTGGTTGGATATAAATAAGTTCGTCAGCCAATTTGGTGATGGAATCCTTCATACAAACGCAGATAATATCAAGACTTTTAAAAAACAGATTGACACGTTTTTAAAATTAGCTTAATATAACTACTTAATGGTTAAGCAACATGATCTTACCGGTAAGAGTCAACTTTCTTTGAAAAAGAGGGCATTCATCACCGGGATAACAGGACAAGACGGTTCATACTTGGCAGAGTTTTTGCTTGAAAAGGGTTATGAAGTTGGGGGATTCATCCGCAGCAGCAGTACAGGGCATTTAGGAAATGTTGACCATTTGCGGTCAGAGATACAGTTTTTTAGGGGAAGCTTAGATGATGAAAGGTCTATCGAAGCTGCTGTTTCAGAATTCAAGCCTGATGAAATTTATAATTTGGGTGCGGAAGCATCGCCTGCAGATTCCTTCAAAAGAAGGGTTTATACCTCCGATATAAATGCTTTAGGCCCCTTGAGAATTTATGAATCTGCCTTAAGATTGAAGCGGTCAGGACGTAATGTTAAAGTATACCAGGCTTCAACTTCTGAATTATACGGAGCCCCTCCCGTTGCGCCCCAGGATGAAAATACTTTGATGAAACCCAATAACCCTTATGGCGCTGCGAAACTTTTGGCGCACCATAATGCCAGGATTTTGAGAGAGGGTAGCGAGAAGTTATTTGTAGTTTGCGGAATTTTATTTAACCATGAAAGTCCAAGGCGCGGTATGCAATACGTTACCAGAAAAGTTACAGTAGGAGTGGCTTGTATTGTTAATAAAGTTAAAAATCCTCCGCTGAACGAAGCCGGTAAACCGATTATCACTAAGGATTGGAAATTTGAAATGGGAGCCTTAAATACTAAAAGGGATTGGGGTTATGCTAAAGAATATATTCAGGCCATGTGGTTGATGATGCAACAGGATGAGCCTGATGAGTTTGTGATAGCTACCGGTGAGACGCATAGTATCCAGGAGCTTTTAGAAGTTGCATTTAAGCATGTGGGTTTGGATTGGAGGGATCATGTTGTGCAAAATCCGGATTTTTTAAGACCGTTAGAAACAGGTCCCAGCCATGCCCCGCTTTGGGGGAATCCTGCTAAGGCAAAAAAAGTTTTGGGATGGGAAGCAAAAGTGAAGTTTAAAGAGCTAATTGGTATCATGGTTGACAGCGATCTTGCGAAGTTCTCCTAAATTCACATACAATCAACCCATGGCAAAAAAAATAGTAATTGTACTGCCTACCTATAATGAGAGAAATAGCCTTAAGAAATTCATTGATGAAGTTTTTGAGCAAGGAAGAAATCTACCCGGCTATAACATTGAAATTTTAATTTCTGACAGCAAATCCCCGGATGGTACAGGAGAACTTGCCGAAAGCTTGTCAAGAAAAGACCCTAGGATTCATGTTATTAAGGTTGGGAGAGGTTTAGGTGTTGGCCTTATAGAAGGTCATAACTATTCCCTAAAAAAATTAAAGCCGGATATTATGGTCCAACTTGATGCAGATGGGCAGGTTCAGGCAGATGTTTTGCCAAGACTTATTAATACACTTGGAGAAGGTTATGATTTTGTATTCGGTTCAAGATTTGTTAAAGGGGGTAAAAATAAATTATCTTTTCAAAGGAGACTTTTTAGCGCAGGAGCTTCCCTTATCTGCAGACTAATAATGGGCCCTTTTAGTATCAAGGAATTTACCAATTCTGCAAGAGCTTTTACACCGGCTCTTTTTAAGAAAATTAACTTGGAAAGACTCCCATGGCGGGAACAGACATTTATTGTACAACCGGCCTTTTTAAATGAGGCCATTTTAGCAGGAGCAAAATATAAAGAGGTACCTTTGGTGTTTCGGAACAGGCATGAGGGTTATTCCAAAAACAAAGTTGTAAATTATACTTATGATGTTATTACATACTCGCTTGATGCCAGGCTTCATAAATGGGGAATTGATTTTCCGCTTTTTTACTACTCAAGAAGGGCAAAAACAATAATAAAATTTGCGATTGTGGGCTTTATCGGGGTAGCAGTAGATTTTATTTTTTATAATTTTTTTATCTCTTTTTTAGGGTTTAGGCCCGCTACAGCCAAGGGGTTTTCAACTGAAATAGCAATCCTAAACAATTTTTCTTTCAACAATATCTGGACTTTTAGGCATAGGAAAACAAAAAGCACTTTTTGGCAAAAATTGGGGATTTTTAACCTAGTCAGCCTTGGAGGGTTGGCGATAAGCGTTCTAATTATTAAATTTCTACACGTTGTTTATGGTGACGGGTTTGTTTTATTTTTAGGGATTAAAATAGCCTTTTATAACCTTTACTTTTTTGCAACACTACCGCCTGTTTTAATCTGGAATTTTACAGTAAACCATTTTATAACCTGGAAACACGAGCAAAATTAGATGTTGGAGAGATAATTATTAGTAAAAAACATATGGATGGAGAACTGCCCCCATCATCAAGATTTAGTAGTTTGAAAAGAATGTTTGGTAAAGGAGAACCTCCGCAACCACCCCCGGTTGAAAATGGTAGACAGATTGAAGGAGTAGCAACAGACCAAAAATTACTGCAATACTTTTATAGACTTAAAGGTGTTGATGCCCATGCAATTGCAACGGATAGGTTTTTAGATAAATCCCGTGATGAATATAATGCAGCTTGGTTAACTCGAGAATTGGTGCAAAATTTTGTTGACCATAACCCTCAACATCCTGGGACACTTAATGGTGTGAGATTTACTCAAGAACCCCTTCAAAATGGTGGCATGCGCGTTCGTATAGAAGGAGATTGGCCATTTAAGACCCTACAGGTGTTTTGAGTCCACATTCAGATAAACCAGAAGATATGAATACTGCTGGAGGAAATGGTATTGGACTGAAGCAAACTGCGATACGCTTTATGAGAGATTTTGGCGTTCAAAGATTTGAAATTGATGGTGAAGGTTGGAGCACAAATTATCGTTTGGCTAAAGCAGAAGATGTAAATAGAGAATGGGAAACAATACCAGGACAAGTACTTTTACATAAAGTTAAACATGATTGGCTTCTCGCAGATATAAATGAAGCTCCAAGAACAGGTAAAAATGCCTACATAATTGAGACAAGCAATCCTGATGTGATGAAAGCACTTCAACAGCTCCCTACCCTTGGTGTATCTAGCGAAAATCCCTACCTACAAAATATGGATTATCAAAATAAATTTGGAGCGATAAAGTGGTTGCCCAAAGGAGAGGGATTAGAACCAACAAGAGGTCGTTTATTCATAAACGGACAGGTTATGAACTATAAAGACAAAGGCTCTACTGCAGAAGATTATTGGGTAGGCCCTGAATCCGTCACAATTCAGCTTAACAATTTAAAGTATAAAATGAGTATTGATAGGCCTCCGGTAAATCCCCTTGAATTGGGTCGTTATATGGATGAGCTGGTTCAAGCTATGTCAAAAGATGAAATGATAGATCAATTAAGGCGCTCTGAACACCTGTGGGCTGGACACGTAGATGCAGGATATGGAACAGATAGAGAAGGAGCTTTTGTAGTTGTTGAGAAATTAGCAAGAACACTTCCTTATAAAGGCTATGACCGCAGAGAATGGCAGCAGCATTTTGCTGGTAAAAATTACATAGCTTGGGATAGAGGTGTAAGTGAAAGTCAGGTTAGAGAGCTAGAGAAGCAGGGTTTTATTGTTTGTCCTGGTTACATGGAGCAGGTGGGTATGTCCAGTGCAAGCAGTAAATTGAGCACAGTAGAAGCTGCAAGCAATGAAGTTCCTCAAATTCCACAACATAAAAGAGAACAGTTTGCTCAAGAATATGGTATGGAAGTAGCCCGTGAGGAATTTTCAGATGTTAAAGACTCCTCAGAGTTCATAGGCTTAATAAGCAAAAAATTGTCTGGGGAAGTTATAGCCATAGAAGGCAATGAAGGAAATCCCAATATAATTCGTCTAATGCTAAGAGGAGATATACCAAAGGAGCTACTATTTCACATTTTACCAAGACCAAAAAAAGATGACCAAAAGTTGGTATATTTATTGCGGGGAATGGCAGCTTATGGATTAGGAAATGGAATGTTTAAGAAAATCTTTACATCTCAGGGAGATTTTGTAACAACTTTTGGACTTGACTACGATTTCTTAACAAAAGAAAGCACTCTACTTGCCCGCAATATCCCTCATAAAAGTGACAGAGGAGCATTTGTAGAACTTGAGCTAGAGGATAAATATTTACAGGAGTTTCAAGATGCATTCAGAAAAGCAACTGAGACAAGAGCTAGTGGACAATCAGAGGTTTTATCAGGTGGATTCTCAACCCCAACTGGAGAACTAACTGCATCTCCAGCTAAAGATAGTAGTAGACCTGCGATAGAGGTAGATATTAACAAAGCTATTGAAGTTCAAGCATGGACTGCCGAACAGGAACAACTCTATAAAGCAGTTATAAGAAAAAACCCTACCGAGTTATCAGACCAAGATAAACTTATTATCCAGCAAAGAGAACAGCTAAAACAAGCATTCGGTAGTGTTCCAGTGGCACAGCCAGCAGCTCCAGATATTGGAAGAAAAGGGAATGTTATCCAAAAAGAAGCAACAATGTCTGAAGCAGAAAAAGCAAGAGTCGCACAAATGGAATCCCAAATACCAGGCATTGTTGATGCTGTCAATAAATTAGATGGGTTAGTTCCTGAAGCCAAGCCAGCAGCGCCCGCAGGACAAAGTCCTATTGAAAAATATATGCAATGGAGGAAAACAGATCAGTTTTATGGTCAGTTGGGAGATAGTGCTGGATATCTTACCGGGAGACATCTTGTTGAATTAGTACATGAACAAAATCAAGCAGAAATCTCATCTGTACAAGTAGTAAGAAATGAAACATCCCAAGATCAGATTTTGAGGACACTAAGAGGAAAATTAAAGAAGGTTGTTGACCGAATGAATCCATCCGAAGATAAGGTTGATGATTTTGAAATTGTCCTTGAGCCAACAGAGAAGCAACTGGCACAACTTGGTTTATTAAGATTATATTCACAACTTACTTCAGGTGTTCCATTACCAAACGACCTTTTCATCTACGAAGGAACTGGTAGCAAAGGAATCAATTTAGGACAAAAGGCAATAGGTATGCACGAATCTCTTTTTACTGTGAAGTTTACTGAAGCAATGAGAACATTTACTCATGAAATAGCTCATAATTATCCTAAAGCCGAAGGCCATGGGAACATGTTTCGTCACGCAATGGAATCTTTGTTTGCGACAACAATTGATAGAGTCACAAATATTGCTAGAAAACTAGAGTCTGGTCAAACAGCAACACCAGAAGAGCGGATTATTTTAGATATGCAAACAGAATGGGATAATATCCTCGCTGCATAAATAAGTTATTTTTACTGAGATGTTTTGTAGGTAATAAAAGGAATAATTGCCAAGATGTTAATAACGCTGGCTAAAAGGAATAACGGTTTGAAACCATACTGGTTGGCGATAAAACCCCCTGCCATTGTTGAAAGCGCCATTAGGGCAAGATTGATGGAATCTGTAGCGCCCCATTCAACTGTTTCTTTGTGCCTGTCTAAATGTGTTGAGAAGAGTGAAAGTTTTGGCGGAGTGGCTATGCCAAATCCCCAGCCACAAATGATCCAGAAGATATAAAGCGGGAAGACAGTAGTTGTAAAGGCAAATCCGACATAGGAAATACTGACTAAAGAGATGCCTAAAATAACCAATGAGATTTTTTCACGGATGCCCAATTTTGACGAGAGTTTACTGGTTAAAAGTTCGGATATTATCCTTGCCACAAAATAGACGCTGAATGTTGATGCGGCAACCTCGATATTTCCGCCGGAGATTTTATTGGTTGCAAAAATTGCAAAAATCGGTGTAAAAAGCGACCATGATGTCCAAAAAAAACTTTCAGAAATTATAAAACTTTTAACAAAAGGATTAACAGTGTTAAATAAATGACCATTTAAAATATCTTTAATCATGTTTTCTATTCAGGGTTTTTAAGTGTTTTTACCATTGCAAGCATTCTTGTTGCTAGTTTTTCTTTTGAATCTGGAGATAAAAAATCTATTGCCGCCTTTTTAGAGATAATTTTTGTTTGTTGTTCTTGACCAAGCTTAACAAGAATGAGACCAAGCATATACGCCTCGCCCTTACTTTGACTAAATGTATATGCAGGAGTTTGAGTAAAATCATCGGATGAAATCTGTTGATTAGATTCAGATTCTTGAATTTTTAATAATCTGTTTACATATCCAAACTCATCAAATAATTTTTTTATATCAGAAGGAGTAATAATATCTTTAGGTTTTAAGCGGAGTTCTCCAATTTTTAAATCAATATTTCCTTCTAAAGCTTCTTCAATTTTTTCTACGACATCTGTTTCATTCCATTCAATTAAAATCCACTTTAATATTGCAGCTTGTCCAGATTGAAATCCAGCTAAGCGAGTAGCCCTTGGGGTGTTGTTTTTTATTCTAGAAGAAGCTTTCGTTAAATTGTAATATTGTTCAAGAAATTCATTATAATCATTTAAAGTTAATTGTTTGATTTGATTTGGTTGTATTTCTTGATCAAATAAAAGACCTCCTAAATTTCGTATTGGATTTTCAGTCAGTAATCCCTCTTGTTGTAGTCGCTCTTTTTCTCGTCGAAAGATTTCCTCTGCTTGTCTTACAGCTTCTTCTTTTTCTGAATTGTTTTCATCAGCCATAAGGATATTCTAATTAAAAACTCCTAAATTTGGAATAGGGGCGACATTTTCTAAGATGAAGTTTTGGGCATAGAGATAAATCCCTAAAGCTACTATTACAAAAGCAATTTTAAATTCTTTGCTGGTTAAAATCCTCTCAAAAGCTATCAGTAAAAATGGGAAAATTGGTAATGTGTAGCGGCTGATATCTCTATGCACAACCATAATTGAAGCGACTATATAAATGAGTACAAAAAATGCCATTGGGTACAATTTTTGTTTGAGTAAATAAATTCCTCCAAAAAAGCCAAGAATAAAAATATAGACTATATCTTCAAGCCAGATCTCGCCCACCCAAAATGCATGTTTATCAAAAACCTGAAAAGGAGGTAAGGTAAGGTGGATATTATCACCTGAATGAAAATAAGCCCAAAAGTCGTGGTAAGAAATCCCAAACCAGTAAAAAACTGTAAAAAGGCCGAGAGGAATAAGAAGAAGAGGATAGTAAGGAAGCACTCTTTTGATATTAGATTGCCACGTCACGTTCAGTAAATGAACGTGACTCGCAATGACAGACCATAGGATATAAATACCTAATGCAATAAAAAGCAAAATACCCGGTGGTCTGGTAAGCTGGGCAAAAAGGCCTGACAATCCGGTAAGGTAGATCCATAGCCATTTCCGGGATTGTTCAAATTTCATAAAGCAATAAATCGCGGTGATTATGAAAAATATAAACATAGGTTCTGAGGATCCGACACTATGCACAATCAGCCATCTGGCAGGTAAAACTAAAAACAAAAGAGTGAGCCAAAGCGGATGGCTTGATAGTTTGAAGTCTCTAACCAGAAAATAAAAGGCTTTGGCTGAAAATAAAGTAAAAATAAAAGGAATAAAAAGCATTGATTTTAAAAACCCCAAAAATTGTGCGGCGGCCAGTATGAAAATTGAATAGAGAGGAAAATGGGAGGCATAATAAGTGGCAGGCAATGATTGAGGTAAATTAGCAATTAAGTTTGGATTGTAGAAACTTTTGGCTATGATGACATATTCCAACCCGTCAAAATTCCTGTAGATTGTATTGAATCCGTTGCTAAAATCAAGGTTGAAAAAACTTTTTATTGCAAGTAAATGAGGTAACCATATGAGTAATGTAATAATAGTTACTGCTAAATCTATTATTAAAAAAACTTTAAATACTTCTTTGTTCATATCCGAAGAATCATCAAGATGACAGGGCTACATTTTGATGTTAGCATATTAGAATGATTGTAAAAAGCCTTTCCGTATTTTTCCCGGCGTATAATGAAGGGGAAAATATTAAAAAAACTGTTCTAGATGTTAAAAAAGTCTTGGATGGGTTAAACCTTAAAGATTATGAAATTATAGTTGTAAATGATGGGTCAAAGGATAATACGGCAGAGGTAGTCACAAACCTTACAAAGCAGGATAAAAGGATCAGATTGGTTGGTCATAGTTCAAATAAAGGTTATGGTGACGCCTTAAAAACAGGTTTTTCTTCATCAAAATACTCTTGGGTGGCATTTATGGATTCGGATGGGCAGTTTGATTTCTCAGAAATCACCAAATTTTTAGAAAAAGCCGACCAGGCCGACTTAATTTTAGGGTACAGGTTAACCAGGGCGGACACAATTTTGCGGAAAGTTTTTACATGGGGTTGGAAAACCTTGGCTGAGATTTTTTTAGGCCTGCAAGTCAGAGATTATTCATGCGGGTTTAAGATGATAAAAAGAGAGGTTTTTGATAGCATCCAGCCTTTGCATGCCAAGGAAAAAGTAACACAAATTGAAATGCTGGTAAAAGCCCAGCGGAAAGGATTCAAATTTGCTGAAGTTGGGGTGCATCATTATCCAAGAAAATTTGGCCTTGCTACAGGTGCAAATTTTTATGTTGTCCTGAGAAGTTTTAGGGATTTTATGAAATTTTGGTTGGAGCTGAATTTTAATAAACAAAAAGCATGAAAAAAATTATTCGATGGGTTGGCAGCAATAAACAAGAGGCCTGCATATTCTTTATAATCCTTTTGGTCAGCGGATCTTTAAGATTTTACAAGATTGACCAATACATGTTTTTTCTGGGTGATGAAGGGAGGGATGCTTTAATAGTCAAAGAAATGCTTACAGAGCGCCATATCCCGCTTATTGGGCCACCTACCTCTATCGGAGATATGTATAACGGGCCACTATACTATTACATGATGTCCGTACCAATGGCTATTTTTTGGCTTAACCCCGTTGCAGCAGCAGGTATGGTGGCTTTGGTTGGGACGCTTACAGTAGGATTAATTTATTATCTGGCGCGTGAATGGTTCGGGAAATCTGCAGCTGTAATTTCATCAGTCCTATATAGTTTATCGCCTGTAAATATCATCTATTCACATTCTTCGTGGAACCCAAACCCCGCACCCTTTTTTGCGCTGCTTGCAATAATTGGATTTTACCACATAAGAAAATATCAAGATTTTAGATGGTTACTTCTTTCGGGTTTGGCAGTTGCATTTGCCATCCAGATGCATTATTTATCCTTAATACTGTTACCCATTGCCGGAGCTTTATGGATTTATGAGTTAGCCAAAGCAAAAATAAATAAAAAAAATTTGAAGAAATTCATTGTCTATACAATCCTTGCCGTGCTTCTGTTCGCAATACTCATGTCCCCCCCGGTTATATTTGATTTCCGGCATGGTTTTATGAATTTTCATGCTTTCTCAAAGTTCTTTTTTGGTGACAGGGAAACAACAGTCAACTTAAATATTTTCAATGCCCTAGGTAGGGTTTATCCTATTTATACGCATAACCTTATTGAAAGATATATCAGTGGAGAAAATATTTTTACAAAAGGTTTTCTATCAATAGCCATCTTATTGCCTGTATTTTTTGCAGTTGGCAGAATATTTAAAAAGAAAATTTTAGAATGGCCAACACTTACCTTAGGAGTATGGCTGATCGGAGGTTTACTCGGATTATCTTTATACAAACAAACAATCTATGATCATTATTTGGGATTTTTAAACCCGGCGCCATTTTTATTAATTGGCAGTTTAAGTAAAATATTGGCAGGAAAATATTTTAAATGGGGAATGATTATTTTGGTAATAATTGTCAGTGCAATAAATATTGCCAGAAACCCGTTGTTTACCCCTCCCAATAATCAGCTTAAAAAGACGCAGGAGATTTCTAAAAATATTATTGCTGAATCTGGGAATAAACCATTTAATTTTGCCCTGATTGCCGAACACAACTATGATGCTGCATACCAATATTACTTAGATTTATATGGGTATAAACCCAAAAAAGTACCTTTTGAAATTACAGACCAGCTATTTGTTATTTGTGAAGATAAAATATGCAAACCCGTTGGTCATCCCAAATATGAAATAGCTGCTTTTGGTTGGAGTAAAATAGATTGGGAAAAAAATACAAATGGAGTTAAACTTTTTAAATTAAGCCATTTCCAGCTATGACACCAAAAGTATCTGTAATAGTACCCTCATATAATGAAGCAGCTGATTTAAAAAGACAGGCGATTAATCAAATCGACGGATATCTGAAAATACAAAAATACCCGTATGAAGTGCTTATAGTAGATGACGGGTCAACCAATAATACGGTTAGTGTAGTTGAAAAGGAGATAAAAAATAAAAAGAACTTTAAGCTGATTAAAAATCCACATGGGGGGAAGGCCATTACGGTGATGATTGGGATGCTTGTGTCAAAAGGTGATATTGCACTGTTTACTGATATGGATCAGGCAACACCTATTTATGAAATTGAAAAATTACTGCCCAAATTTGACAGCGGTTTTGATATTGTAATCGGTTCAAGGCATGGCAGAAAAGGCGCATCGTTGAGCCGTAAACTTGCAGCATGGGGTTTTGCGTCACTTAGAAATATAATATTGAACCTGCCTTTATCGGATACACAGTGCGGATTTAAGTTATTTAACAGAAAATCTATCAATTTAATATTCCCTAAACTTTTAAATGATTGGCAGGCCATGAAACAGGAGGGGGCAGCTGTCAACGCAGGGTTTGATGCTGAAGTTTTATTCATCGCCAAGAAGCAAAAATTAAAAATAGCAGAAGTAAATGTTTTATGGCATCATGTCCAAAATGAGAAACAGGTGCAGATTATTAAGGATGGAATTGAAGCTATCAAAGATATGGTAAGGATTAGGTTAAGTGATGCTATGGGTAAATATGGAGGATGAAATTTTCAATTTTCAATTTTAAATTTTCAATTTTAAGTTATGATGTTTTGATTGTCGCGCTCCTCTGTCTGACTGTGCCGCTTTTTTTCTATAAACTGGGGCAGTCTTCACTGGTGTCATGGGATGAGGCATGGTACGCGGAGATCGCCGGGAATATTGTAAAAACCGGTGATTTTTTACACCTTACTTTTAATGGCGGTTCCTATACAGATCACCCGCCTTTTGGTTTTTGGCTGATTGCCCTATCCTTTAAATTATTTGGCATAAATGAATTTTGGGCAAGGTTTGCCCCTGCCTTGATTGGTTTTTTGGGGGTTATTACTACTTATTTTTTAGGTCGGGAACTTTTTAGCAAAAGTGTGGGTTTTTTATCAGCTTTAGCATTAACTTCATCCCCCTGGTTTCTGTATAGATCAAGATCAGGAAACCTGGATTCTATATTAACAACATTTTTTATTTTAACTGTTTTATTCGCTTTGAAAGCCAGCAAAAATAAACATTTTTTAATGCCATTTTCCCTGAGCTTAGTTGCATTACTTCTGACAAAAACACTGGCGCCTTTAACCATTATCCCTGCGCTCATCATTATTTTTTGGAAAAATAAGCTAAAATTAAGAGACTTTAGAAATGCTCTGTTACTTATTTCCTCATTAATACTTGGATGGTTTTTCAGCCAATATTTTTATAAATCAGATTTTTTCAGTAGGTATTTTATGATTGGATTCCCCGGTGCGGAAGTAAAAACAGATTATTTGGATAACCTGAAACTTGCCAAGGAATATTTACACAACGGGATAGGGAAGTGGTTTTGGCCGGGGATATTTGGGATTTTTGCAGGATTGTTTTTAAGGCAAAAAAGGTTTTATATCCTTTCAACTTTTTTCGTAATATTTATAACACCGTTCTTGTTTTCAAACAAAGGTCATATTTGGCACCTTATTCCGCTTCACCCTTTTATGATCCTTGCTTTTTTTGGTTTTTTTTATGTTGTTTTGGAAAAAATATGCAAGAAGAAAATAATTGTATCCCTGATAATTTTTGCAATCGGTTTATATTTCTCACTTTTACAAATGAGACAGATTTGGTATCAGTTTGTAGATATTCCTGCTTATGTTTCTGATGAAGCAATTTTATCAAGGGAAGCAGAAAAATATGCCCAGGATTTTTATATTGATGGTGGAGATTTCGGGCCCTCTGCAGTTTTTTATTCAGGTGGGAAACATGTCAGCAAAGTTTGGGAAGGGGGATTACCTGAGTTGTTTGAGACGCCAAAACCGTTTGTACTCATAACCCACCAGTGGAGATTGGATAAATACAAAATTGAAAAAAAAAGATATAAAGTGTTAAAATCCGACCGGGATAAAATTTTAGTTATAAAAATATGATTAAAGAAGTTTTGGTTGCGGGAAACAGGGGGACATGCGGAGGGGTCAATATGGCATTGGAATCAGTCAACCAGGTTTTGGATATTGTTGACAGGAGGGAAACAGTTTATACAAACTGGGATATTGTCAACAATACACCGATTATGAAAAACCTTGGTGACCGGGGGCTGGTCTGTGTTAAAAATGATTGGGATAAAGTGCCGGATGGGTCCATACTACTGTTCTCCGCCCATGGTGTACCGCCAAATTTCCATGAAATTGCCAGGGGAAAAAATTTAACTGTCATAGATGCTACTTGCCAGCTCGTCAACAGGGTCCATTCCCTGGTAAAAAATGCAGTGGATCATGGCAAACATGTGGTGTATGTTGGGGTAAAAAACCACCCGGAAACTTTAGGGGTAATGGGTGAGGTAGACGGGCAGGATATTAGTTTGGTTGAGAATATGGCTGATATTGAAAACTTAAAAATACCCGGGAAAAGTGCAGTTGTTTATTCACAGACTACACTCTCAACAGCAGAGATTAGACAAAAAATATTAAGGCTAAAAGAGAGGTTTCCCGATATTTGGATTCCCTCAAGATGGGATATTTGTTATGCAGCGGATAATAGACAGCAAGCGGTTGAAAAGTTGGTTAAACTAGTAGATCTTTTAATAATTGTCGGTTCAAAACACAGCCATAACAGCGAGGAGCTAAGAAGAATAGGGGAGATGGCAAAAATGCCTTCATTTCTGATTGATTCACCCCTGGAAATTGACAAAGGATGGTTTGGAGAAAATATCCAAAAAATTGGGCTTTCTTCAGGGGCATCTGTTTTGGAGTCAAACACAGAAAGTGTGTTGGACTGGTTCAGGGATAAAGATGTTTTGATAAAATATCTTCCGCAAGTTGTATCTGAGAAAAGCATGATGTTTAAACTGCCCCAGGCAAGTATAAATCTACTAAAGGCAAGATATTAATTTGTGTTTTGGACAACGTACATATAAGATTGTCCTAATTATGTTTTTTTGATATTGTTGATACAGCTTTTATGCAGTTTCTTCAAACCTATAAATTTTTTAGAAATTTGATTTTGTCTCTGGTGGCCTTAAGCGTAATAGGATTTTTCTTTTCTTACAAAATCTTAGAAATTCCAGGGGGTTTGACACCGGATGAAGCTTCTTTTGGGTATAATGCTGTGCTTTTAGCCGAAACCTTACATGATCAAAATAAGAGATTTTTACCTTTTTTTGTATTATCTTCCGACGGAGTTGATTGGAGACAGCCTGTTACACAGTATTATTTAACAGCTATTTTTAAAATTTTTGGGTCTTCGGTCTTTCTCCTTAGATTTAGCAGCGTAATTATTACCCTCATCAGCACTATCCTGGTTTTTTTCCTTGCTAAACTACTTTTAGGGAAATATGCAGCATTTTTGGCATCTTTCTTGTTTTTAACAACCCCATTAATAATGATTCAATCCCATATGGGACTTGATAATATTATGCCCATTCCTTTCGTACTTCTTTGGATGATTAGCCTCTTACAATTTCAAAAAAAACTGAATTTAAAATATCTACTTTTAGCTGGCGTCTTCTTGGGTATAGGATTTTACAGTTATAAGGGTGCGCGGGCAATGGTACTTGTCTGGTTTCTTTTGACCGTTTTATATTTAAAATTTGCTTTTAATAATTCATTAAAAGATTTTTTAAAAAGAGTTGTCATATTTGTTTTTGGAATATTCCCTTTTTTTGCAATAGTTCCGATTTTGGAAATAAAATATGCAGGCGCTATTTTAGGGGGTACCCATCCTTCTTTTGACTCAGTGTATGCATTTTTATACCCCTATTTTTCCAGTTTTGATCCAACATTCTTATTCATTAAAGGCGATGATCTGCCCATTCATTCAACAGGAGTACATGGAATGATGCTTCTTGCATCATCCCCGCTATTTTTCATAGGTTGTTATCAAGCGATAAAGAAAAAAAATTTTTGGTTATTTATTTTAGCTGTTTTCTTTCTTGCACCGCTTCTTTACGGCTTAATTGGTTCAGTTCACCGCGCGAGTAGGCTAATGGCAATTGTTCCCTTATATGCATTACTGGCAACATTGGGAGGGGATTTTTTATGGAGGTCAAAAATTAAAAATTTTATAAAGGGTAAAATAATATTTCTTGTGATAATTATTTTGATATTTATAAATTATTTTGACTTTGTTAATTATTATTGGTTTACATATCCTAAATTTACTCACCAGAGTGAAAATACATTAAAAGTCTTCAAGGCCTATAGAGCTTTGGCTGAACAAGCCAAGTTGAAAGGACTCACACCGTATTTGGATACAGTAGTACAAGATGGTGACAGCGGGCTATTTTTCGAGGTGATTTATTTTGACCAGCCAATAGGTAGATGGATGAGCAAAAAGGATGTGCTGCCAACAGGAAGCATTCTCCTTACTCCACGAAGAGAAATCCCAGGTTTAGAAAAAGCCAATATTGACATACCATTCCGCCATTTACAAATTTACCAATAGCTTGTATGGTACGCCTTCCGAGTGATTTAGGTTGATACTTGGCTTATCTTGTGTTATACTTCAAACCCAATGAAGGAAGTTTTACTCGCATCAACCTTGCATGACCCAAAGGGCATATTTTTGGATGATTTGCCAAAGGCGGCTGAAGCAGTTTTGTCCAATTACAGCGCCTGGATAGTCAATACAACTAGTACAACGGACCAAAAAGTTAATGAGGAACTTTTAAAAAGAGGAGTAAATTAACAGTTACTGATTTACGGATTGTTGATGATGTTGTAGAAAATGATCATTTAAATTTACTTACTAAAACTGCATCACTGGCTGAAAAATTAGACCTTAAAAAAATTCAGTATACCGATGGGGACAGGATAATTATGGCAGGTTATCACTATCCTGAGGATTTGGTGAAAATTTCCCAAACAGCGGCTTTAGTGCCAATTATAAGAGGTTACATGAACTTAAGGAGGAGCGATGTAGATTTTATGGCGCATCATCCCCCGCTTATACAAACAGAAAATATATTTTCATCTATTTATTCAGATGCGCTTGGTTTTAAAGTAGATGTCGGAAGTACGGCTCATGCTTTTTCCTGGGATATATTAACAGGGATTATTGAGCAATCCCCAAAATTGGAGCCGGTGAGTTTTCCTCATCCCAAGTGGATGTTAATTGCACATAATTTAGGGGCGCAAATTAAGTCTATTGAAACCAATAATGTGTTGACTTTTGAAACACCGGCGCAGTTTAAAGATGAAGTTTTGGCAGCAATCCCGGAAAATTTGAAAGTATCAAAGGCTGATTTAAACCAAAATTATCCGTTACTGCAAGAATTATATATGTTAACACTTGGCCGGAATAATATGAGAAATCCAAAAGAGTGGGAATTAAGGTTCCGTACATTGGATCAGTATCTTAAGTTTTTACAAAATCATCTGGCAGAATTTGTATCTGACCCAATCCGTCAAAACCAGATTGACCAAAACATTATGAATGCTTTACAAATCGCCCAATCCAAAAAGGTAAGGATACTGGAGGCAATCGCCCAAGGTGATTTAGCAAATGAGGAACTAAGTTATCTCGATAA
The DNA here is from genome assembly GCA_016186955.1 of Candidatus Daviesbacteria bacterium. Classification (GTDB taxonomy): domain Bacteria; phylum Patescibacteriota; class Microgenomatia; order Daviesbacterales; family UBA10151; genus JACPKP01. The sequence goes on from JACPKP010000009.1 coordinate 187,998, forward strand.
AACCCCGATTGTACAGTCGTGGGTAGATTCATCTGCCTGAAGAAAGATAACCTGGGAGTTGATATAATGGGTGGGTGGGGATTTTTAAAAAATACCGCTTGGAAATTTTGCTTCTTTTGGGCATAGTTGTACTTTTTTTTGTTTTACGCCTTCCAAACCTGACTTTGCAGCCTATTTTTGCAGATGAGGCGATTTATATCAGATGGGCCCAGGTGATGAGGGCTGAACCTACATTGCGCTTTTTGCCATTGTCTGATGGCAAGACACCGCTTTTTATGTGGGTCATGATCCCCTTACTTAAATTCTTCAACGATCCGCTTTTGGCAGGAAGGTTGTTATCGGGATTTGCAACTTTGGTTGGTGTAACAATTTTAGCTTGGAAATTTTTTGGTAAACGGGTAGCTCTGTGGTCGGCATTTTTTGTTGCAGTTACCCCATATATGGTTTTTTTTGACAGGATGGCATTGGTGGATTCTATGCTGGCAGCTTTTTCTGTCTGGGCGCTTTTTTTGGCGGTGACGCTTGTGCAAACTTACAGAACTGATATGGCTATGTTTTTAGGTTATGCAATAGGTGGGGGGATGCTTACTAAAACTCCGGGTTTATTTAATGTTTTAGTTGTCCCTGTAACGTTATTTCTTTTTGATTGGAAAAGCAGAAACAGGGAAAAGAGGCTTTTGAAGATATTAGGGCTTTGGGTTTTGGCATTTGCAGTTGCATTTTTAATTTATAATATTTTAAAACTGGGGCCTGAGTTCCAAAATTTAAATTCCAGAAACCAGGATTATATCCACTCCCCTGCTGATTTATTATTACGCCCTTGGGATCCGTTTTTGCCGCATGCTTCAAATGTTTTAGATTGGTTTTCGGCATTTTTGACACTGCCGACATTCCTCCTTGTAATTGTTGGAGGTATTTGGGCTCTGTTAAAAAAACAAAAATACGCTGTGACCGTTTTGTTTTGGAGTTTTGTACCGTTACTAGTCCAGATGGCGATGCTTAAAACTTTTACTGCCAGGTACCTGCTTTTTACCATTCCCCCGCTGCTAATTTTGACAGCATGGTTTTTGGATGAGATTTTACTAAAAACGAAAAAAAGACTTATTTTAATGCTGGGATTGGTAGTTTTATTTTTAGCATTTTCTCTTAACTTCAGTGTATGGCTTCTAACTGATCCGCAAAAAGCTCCTTTACCGACAGAAGAAAGAAGGGGATATCTGGAGGATTGGACAGCAGGATATGGTTTCCCGGAAATTGCTGAGTATTTAATTGACCAAACTAAAAATGGCTCAGTAGTTGTAGGGACTGAAGGATTTTTCGGGACACTTCCTGATGGATTACAAATTTATTTAGACAAACATTCCCACAGCGCACCAAAAGAAAACCGGATTTCAATTGTCCCTTCCAGGGCAACTGTTTCAGCAGAACTTCGGGTTGCAGCAGAGGACCATTTAACTTTTTTTGTTGCCAATAAATCCAGGTATGATAAACCACAGGAGAATTTGAGTTTAATTTGGGAGTTTCCTAAGCCTAAAGGGGACGGTTATCAGCAGGATGCAATACTTTTTTACCGGGTTTTTCCCCTGAAAGAGGATAAAAGTAAATGAGTGATTTGCACAAGACTGAACATTTTGACGAAACAGCAGAACTTTCACTGGAAGTGATAAAACAGCGGGCCGTAAAAGGCGTTTTGGCATTGACAGGCAGGACTTTTTTCTTACAACTTGTTGCACTTTCGGCAACATTCGCCTTGACTGTTTTCCTTGACCCGAAAGAATATGGGGTTTTCTTTTTGGTTTCTGCAATTGTTAATATTTTTACCTATTTTTCAGACATTGGGTTTTCCGCGGCAGCTATCCAGAAAAAGGAGAAGCTCGATAATGATGAACTGACCACCACATTTACCATACAGCAAGGATTGGTGATAGGTTTGGTGGTCATAATTTTTGCTGCCACCCCAATCATCAAAAATATTTATAATTTCTCCGATGAATCTGTTTATCTTTTGTGGGCTTTGTCCATTTCCCTAGTTTTTTCTTCTCTGAAAACTATACCGTCAGTCCTGCTAGAGAGAAGATTGGAATTTAATAAATTAATAATCCCCCAGATAGTTGAGGTCATAGCTTTTTACGGTATAGCAGTTTTGTTGGCTTGGAAAGGTTTCGGGGTTGCCAGTTTTACTATTGCAGTTTTGGTAAGGTCAATTTTGGGTCTTTTTACCATCTATATAATCCAGCCCTGGATGCCAAAATACGGATTGTCTAAAAATGCTTTTAGAGGACTTATTAAATTCGGACTTCCCTATCAGTTAAATATCTTTTTAGCAGTCTTGAAGGATGACGGAATGGTAGCAGTTTTGGGCTCTATCTTGGGACCCGGCGGAGTTGGGCTTTTGGGATGGGCGCAAAAATGGGGGTTTGCCCCCTTAAGGTTTTTTATGGATCAGGTGATCAAAGTTACATTCCCGGCTTTTTCCAGATTACAGGATAACCCATTGGAGTTGTCGAAAGCAGTTTCAAGGTCGATATCTTTTATCAGTATTTTGGTGTTCCCCTCCCTTGTCGGCCTAATACTAACAGCCCCAATTTTGGTAAGGCTTATCCCCAAATATGGCAAATGGGAACCGGCTCTTTTTGCACTCTCGCTTATTTGTTTTAATGCTTTTTGGGCAGCAGTTACCACCCCATTAACAAATGTTTTAAATGCCATAGGAAAAATTGGGATCACTTTTAAATTAATGATTATGTGGACTGTTTTAACTTTAGTTTTTGTCCCCGGACTGGCCTTGTTGTATGGTTTGAATGGGGCAGTCCTGGGGTATTCAATAGTTGGTTTGAGCTCGGTTATTGCCATAATAATTGCAAACAAATTTATCAAAGTAAATTTTTATGAGAGTGTTTTTAAACCACTTTTTGCTTCTTTGGTAATGGGGGTAGTAATTTTTTTGACTCAAGTTTTTATGTATGAAAATGTTTTACTCATTGTTGTAATGATTTTATTGGGATTGTTAACATATGTTACAACGCTTTTCATAATTGCCAAAGATACTTTGACAGAGGATGCAAAGAAAGTATTCACTATATTTAGATCAAAAAAAGTCATCTAACATGACCAGAAAAATTTCATCTTTTATTTTTTTGTGTTTGCTGGTCCTTATTTTTGTAAACCCCCAACCTATAAAGGCAGAAAGTATCAAGCAAATAACAATTGTTAACCCCATCAGAGGTAATGATTTTTGGGGTTACAAACATCAATTTTTAGATACACCGAAAAAACAATATGAACTGATTGAAAAAAACAATTTACCAGCAACATGGCTGGTGCGTTATGATGCCTTAAAAAATGAGGAAACAGACACATTCTTAAAATCTTTAAATAATAAGCAGGAGATTGGATTATTTTTGGAAGTTACGCCAACTTTGGCAAAAGATGCGGGGGTCAAATACAACCAAAGCGAAAATTGGCACTATGCAAAATCGGTTTTTCTCATCGGATATTCTCCGGAAGACAGAAAAAAATTAATTGACAGGGCAGTTAAATCCTACAGAGAAATTTTTAGCACGAATCCAAAATCAGTTGGCGCTTGGTGGATTGATGCTTATTCCCTCAATTATCTGCATGATAAATATGGTGTGGAGGCCAATCTTGACGTTGCTGACCAGTATTCTACAGACCAATACCAGGTTTGGGGGCAATATTTTTCAACGCCTTTCTATCCTGCAAAAGTTAACGCTTTAATGCCTGCTTCAAGCAAGGAACAAAAAATAGGAGTTGTAACTATACAATGGGCAACAAGGGATCCTTTCAATTCCTACGGCAATGGCGCAGATGAGAGTACCTACAGTGTCCAGGCAAATGATTATTTGATTCACAAATTAGGTACTGGTTATTTTGAAAAACTGATTAACATTTATCCGCAAACTACAGTGGGGTTGGAAAACGACTTTTCTTGGGATAAGTACGGGGAGGAGTACCAAAAACAAATTGAAATTTTGGTAAAACAGCAAAAAATGGGATTGTTACAGGTAAAAACAATGTCTGAGTTTAGTAAATATTACAAAAATATTTATCCGAATATTTCGCCTGATGTTTTAATCCAGGCAGATGATCCTTTAGGAGGTGGATGGAAAGTAGTCTGGTTTTTTACACCTAAATACCGTGTAGGCTGGTTTTACGGCCCTTACGGTTCTGCGATAAGAGACCTGAGGCAGTTCAGTGACAGTGTTGAAGAGAGCTGTTTTAAAACATCATGTGACCAGCTAAATCTGGCTTTTACCCAAAACCAGGCTATAGATGATGTTAATTTTTCAACCAGATGGTTGATAGACGAGGGTAAAATAAGCAATGTCCGGGTTGAAAGCATTGGTAATAGTGTTCAAATAAGTTATCAAAACCAGGCAGGGACTATCAGAAAAATAAAATTTTTACCAAATGATATTGAAGTAGACGGTAAAATTCAAACAATCTCGGTTGCCATACTAGCTAGTGTCCAAGATACTGAAGGAGAGACCAAAATCAAGGAGAATATTGAAACGAGGTTTGATTTAGGAAAAAATCTTCCTTCAATTTTTGTAAGCCTAATAAAATTTTTATTGCTGACTGTATTATTTTTTTTAATTCCCGGATGGATACTTGGCAGGAATTTATTGTTATCTATCCCCATCGGTTGGTCGGTTTTTACACTGGCAGCTTTTTTTGCAGGCAGTTTGCATGATGATAGGGTGTTGTGGATAATCCCAATTTTAAGTTTGCCGGCCCTTTACAAATGGGGTTTGCCTAAAATCCCCAAAAGAAATATCACCAAGGAGAACTTAATTGTAATGGCAGTTTGTGGATTGGGTTCAATCTCTTGGCTGCTGACCTCTGTTAAAAATGGTTTGGAGTACAGTTTTGGTTTAGGTTTCTGGGGGCCTAACGGCCATGATGGAATTTGGCACCTGTCTTTAATTTCAGAACTCCAAAAAAATTTTCCTCCTCAAAACCCTGTTTTTGCAGGGGAAAGACTTAATAACTATCATTATTTTTTTGATTTATTATTGGCAAAATCAGCAAATCTTTTATCGATTGATCCTCAGGAATTGTTATTCAGGCTTTTTCCCCTTTTTGTTTCTATTCTCGCAGGCTTATTAATGTTTCATACAACAAAAAAACTTTTTAAACACTTAAATGAAAAACTCGTCTTTAAAACAGCTATTTTGGCTACACTTTTTCTGTATTTTGGAGGCAGTTTCGGTTGGGTAGTATCTTTTTTTAAAAACGGCGGTTTTGGCGGAGAGTCAATTTTTTGGGCGCAACAGGCGATATCAACTCTGCTAAATCCTCCTTTTGCAATATCCATTGTAATTTTTTTGGCAGGGTTATATTTATTCACTGAGTTGAAAGAACAAAAAAACCATCCTCTTTTTTTAATAATTTCATTAACTTTACTTTGGGGCAGTCTAATAGAATTTAAAGCTTATGCAGGAATTTTAGTTTTGGGTGGATTAGGCTTTTTAACGGTGGAGAGCGTAATATTTAAAAAGGATTTTTATCTGCTTAAAATTTTTATTCCCATTCTTGTGTTATCCCTTATAGTATTTTTGCCAAACAATTTAGGCAGTTCTTCCCTTTTGGTAATTAGCCCTTTCTGGCTGGTTCAATCTATGATTGATTTTCAAGACAGGTTGGGATGGGAAAGGTTTAGTTTGATCCTTCACTCGGAAGTTTTTTATAAAATAGTAGCCGGAAACCTAATAGGCCTTGTGATTTTTTTGACCGGAAATCTCGGGACGAGGATCATAGGTTTTGCCAGTTTTAAGGAAATTTTTAACCAGAAACTTCTTTTTTATATGGCTGTTTTGGGGCTTATTCTTCCTTTGATATTTGTCCAAAAGGGTAATAATTGGAATATCATTCAGTTTTTTTATTACACAATTTTTATCCTGAATTTTTATGCAGCTATAACTATTGTAAAAATCTGGCGCAGGTTAGGTAGTAAAAAAGGAGGGATTTTGGTGGTATTGATAGTGTTTTTAACCATTCCCACATCTATAAATGCACTGGACCAATATTTACCGCCAAGACCTCCTGCCAGGTTATCTGCAGCGGAAAAAGAAGCCTTAGACTTTTTAAAAAATGAACCGGAAGGTATAGTTTTAACCCTGCCTTATGATGATAAATTGAGAAAAAAATACTCCGAACCGGTACCGCTTGCAGCTTATACATCAACAGCATATGTTGCGGCATTTTCAAACCATTCTACGTTTCTGGAAGATACTATAAATTTAGAAATATTAGGAGTTGATTATAAAGGGAGATTAAACCTGGAAAGGGATTTTATAAATATAAAGGAGCAGGATAAAGAGATTTTAAGGCAGAATAATATTTCGTATGTTTATGTTTTAAAAGCGCAAAATTTTAATGAAGATGAAGGGGTAATGGGTATCAAAAAAATCTTTGAAAATGAGGAGGTAAAGTTATTTAAAGTTATAAAATGATTAAAAAGATAAAACTTAACAGGAAATTTTTATTCTTGAACCAAAATACCGCGCAGCTTGCTGCGGGGATGAATGGTTCACAGAAGAACTTTCCCGAAGGGATACTCCGCAGTTTACTGCGGAGTAGTTCATTTGTTGTATCAATAATGCGTGGGAGTAGGAAGTTAGTTATTTTTGACCAATATGCTTGAGCGGTACCTGTTTGCCGGCGTTACTTCAGGTTTGTTCGTTACAATTTATTATCCACATTTATTTAAGTTTTGGGTAGTATTAAGCCTGATTTTTTGGGTAAATATGTACCGGGATTTTAAGTTCCCGCCCAATATAGGTTTTTTCAATGAGATATTAATTTGGAATGGAAGTATTGCTTTGCGGATTTTATCCTTAATCAATATTATTTTTTTTGTTAAGATAAGCTATAGTTTTTTGGGGGGGGGGAGAATCCGCAACTTGATACCGGGTTGGAACCATATTAAGATTAACTTAAAGAGGAAGACTGATATATGAATGGAAAAATCTCGGTAGTTATCAATACACTAAATGATCAAAGCAATATAGGGCGTGCGATAAATTCTGTGGCTTGGGCGGATGAAATTCTGATTTGTGATATGCACTCAGATGATGACTGCGCGGTGATTGCCAAAAAAATGGGTGCAAAAATTATCCTTCATAAAAGGTTAAGGTTTGTTGAGCCGGCCAGGAATTTTGCCGTTTCCCATGCCTTAAATGAATGGATACTGATACTTGATCCTGATGAGGAGATACCTGCCGGTTTAGCGGCTAAATTGCAAGAATTAGCAAAAGATCCGGGAGTTACAACAAATCTGGAAATACCAAGGAAAAATATTATTTTTGGTAAATGGATGAAAGCCTCAATGTGGTGGCCTGATTACAATATCAGATTTTTTAAAAAAGGTTCTGTTTCTTGGAGTGACAGGATACACCGTCCCCCTAAAACAGCAGGTCAGGGGGTAAGGTTTCCGGATGAAGAAAGATGGGCTATAATTCATCACCACTACAGCAGTATTTCCCAGTTTTTAAACAGGATGGACCGTTACACCGGGATACAGGCCGAAGAGTTGATCAAGGATGGGTATGATTTTAAATGGATCGATTTAATTAACAAACCTGTAAGTGAATTCTTAGGCAGGTTTTTTGCAAACAAGGGATATGAAGACGGTTTGCATGGTTTAGCGCTTAGTGGCCTGCAAAGTTTTTCATTTTTAATAGTTTATCTTAAAACCTGGGAGATGAGAGAATTTACAAAACAAGATCCAGGTTTTGATGAGGTTAAAGCCGTCTTTAAAGAGGCGGGGAAGGAAATTAGTTACTGGTTAAAATATGGTAACCTCTCCAAAAACCCTCTTAAATCTTTTATTGAACGGGCTAAAAACAAGCTAATTTAATGAAAAAAGTTGCGGTTGTGATTTTAAATTTTAAGGTCAAAGAGCATGTTTTAAAATGTATAGATTCTGTTAAGAAATCAACCTATAGAAATATCAAAATAATCCTTGTTGATAATAATTCAGGGGATGGGATAGAAGATGAAATTAAACAAAACGGAAACCTTGAATTTATCCAGACCAAAGATAACTTAGGATATACAGGAGGGAATAATATTGGTATTAAAAGAGCGCTTGAAGAGAAATCAGACCTTATCTTTCTTTTAAATCCGGATACAATTTTAAGCGAGAGAGCGATAGAAATTTTAGTAGGTAATATGATTATTGAAGATGTGGGTATAGCCGGCCCAAAAATATATTTTTTCCCAACAGGGGAAACGAAAAAATATGGTATGCAGGAGGGATATTTGAAAGGGCTAATGTAATCGGTAAACACCGGGGAGTAGATGAAATAGATCAAGGTCAATATGACAAAGAAGAAGAAACAGATTTTGTCAGCGGAGCAGCAATAATGGTTAAAAAGGAAGTTTTTGATAAAATTGGTTTTCTGGATGAAAAATATTTTTTATATTATGAAGATAGTGATTTTTGTTTCAGGGCAAAAAAGGCAGGATTTAAAATTATGTATGCACCTAAGGCGATAGTTTACCATGAAAATGCCAAGTCAACCGGGTTAGGATCTTCCCTGCAGGATTATTTTATCACCCGCAACAGGCTGCTTTTTGCCTCAAAGTTTTTGCCATTTAGGACAAAGTTTGCACTTTTCCGGGAGGCTTTAAGGCATCTGGGAAACCCCATAAGAAGGCTTGCTTTTTTTGATTTTTTGACAGGAAATTTTGGGAAAGGAAATTTTTTAAAATGATCAGTGTTGTTGTTGTAACAAAAGATGAAGAAAATATGATTAAGGCTTGTTTGGAATCTTTAAAATGGGCTGCTGAGATTATTGTTTATGATAACGGTTCCACAGATAAAACTTTGGAAATTGCAAAAAAATACACCAATAAAATATACAAATATGAAGGGCAAAATTATGCTGAGTTAAGAAATAAGGCGATGGAGAAAACATTAGGAGATTGGGTTTTGTATGTTGATGCAGATGAGAGAGTGTTGCAGCCCCTAAAAGAAGAGATTATTGATTTAACGGTAAATTCCGATAAATCCGCATTTGCCATCCCGCGGAGGAATATAATTTTCGGTTGTGAAAAAAAATACGGTCCTTTTTGGCCGGATTGGATAATACGTTTATATAAAAAAAATGAATTTAAAGGTTGGGTTGGCAAAATTCATGAACACGGTACCTTCAGGGGTAAATTAGGTTACACAAAAAATCCTTTTATCCATTTAACACACAGAGGTGTTGACCAAATTGTGACCAAAAGCCTGAACTGGTCAAATTTTGATGCAAAATTAAGGTTGGAAGCAAACCACCCTAAAATGTCCGGGTTGAGATTTTTAAGGATCTTTGCAACGGAACTTTTTTATCAGGGTATTATAAGAAGAGGATTTTTTTCGGGTACAGTCGGGATTATGGACTCGCTGTTGCAGGTATTCAGTTTGTTTATTACCTATATTAGGTTATGGGAACTTCAGCAGCTAAAACCACTAAACCAAACCTATGATGAAATTGACATAAAACTGATGGAAAATAATTTTAAATACTGAAAATGAAAATTGCAATTTACAGCCCCTATCTTGATACTGCAGGCGGGGGGGAAAAATATATCCTGACAGTGGCAGAGACCCTTTCTGAAAAAGCAAGGGTAGATATCCTATTGGACAAACACTTACAACTTGTTGGACCAGATTCGATAATTGAAAAAAATAAAATCTTACACAACATTGATTTTTCCGGAATAAATTTTATTAATGCGCCAATAGGTTCCTTATGGTCGTTTTTTGAAAGGATATTCTTTTTTAAAAAATATGACTTCTTATTTTATTTGACTGATGGCAGTATATTTTTTTCTACAGCAAAAAAAAATGTTATCCATTTCCAAGTTCCATTCGAGAACACAAAAGCTTTGGGGTTTTGGGGGGGTTTTAAATTAAAATCCTGGGATTTGGCAGTTTACAACTCTTATTTTACTAAAGAGCTTGTTGAGCACACTTGGCCAATCAAGGGTAAAGTTATATACCCGCCGGTCAACACAGAATTGTTTAAAACTTTGAAGAAAAAAAAGCAGATTGTTTCTGTAGGAAGATTTTTTGGGTTTGACAAAGGGAAAAAACAACTGCTGTTAATAAATATTTTTAAACAATTGGTGAAGGATAAAAAAATTACTGGATGGAGCCTGCATTTGGCCGGTGGAGCGCAAGAGAGTGATAAAAAATATATTGACCAGTTAAAAAGCAATGCTAAAGGATTTGAGATTTATTTTTATCCCAATATTCCGCTAGGTAAGCTTGTAAAATTATACGGAGAATCCCAAATCTACTGGCATGCAGCGGGTTTTGGTGAACAAGACCCGAAAAGGTTTGAGCATTTCGGCATCACTACTGTTGAGGCGATGGCCTCAGGCTGTGTCCCAATCGTAATAAACCTAGGAGGTCAAAAAGAGATAGTAGAAAACGGTCAATCTGGTTTTTTGTGGGATAATCCGGCAGAATTGAAAACCGTGACATTAAAAGTAATCAAAGACAGTCAGCTTATGTTAAAGTTGTCAAAAGCAGCCCAGCAAAAATCCAAAACTTTTGCAAAGGAAAAATTTGATGAGCAAATCAACAGCCTAGTATATGGAAATTCTTAAAAAATATAAGTGGATATTATTTTTGGGGTTAATTATTAGACTGGTAGTTGCATCATTTACTTTCCACCCCGATGTTAGAAATAACAGCATTGTTTCTACAATAATTTTGAGAGAGCACAACTTAAATCCATACGATTTTGCAGATAATTTAAAAAACGATGACCCCCGGAAAAAAATTTATTCCAATGAAAAAGCTGATGATTTGCCCCTGGTTTACTGGATAAATATTCCGGTACAGTTTATAGTAAGGCCTTTAGTTGATGGAAATATAGAATATCAGTATCTTTCTCAAATAGAAAATATTTTTGGCAACCCCGCTCTATTTATTTATCTACTTATTATAAAAATACAGTTTATTTTATTTGATATTTTACTCGGGGTACTCTTAATTTTCCTTGTTGAGGATGCTTTAAAGAAAAAAATTTTATTTTTTTGGATGTTTAACCCGGTAACTATTTGGGCAACCGCAGCAATAGGGCAGTTCGATGTTATCCCAACATTCTTTTTAGTTCTATCTTTTTATTTCTTAGAACGGAAAAAAATACAATGGGCTTCTCTTTCATTAGGTTTGGCAGCAGCAATCAAAAGCTTTTCTTTTTTAATCTTCCCTTTCTTGGTTTTTCTGGCTAATTCTTGGAGAGAAAGGATTAAACTTACTTTAATTTTTCTAATTCCGTGGATTTTTTCAGTTAGTCCTTATCTTGGTTCTTCCGGCTTCCGTCACAATGCTTTATTGGCGCCCCAACTTTCTAAAATTCTTTATTCCAAAATTGCTTTATCGGGTGGTGAGGGTATTTTGATAGTACCGGCAATTTTGATAATTTTATATTTGGTCTATCTTCGCCAAAAAAGAGGCGCAGCTGATTTTATGAAGTTTTCTTTGAGCGCCCTTCTTTTAGTATTGGCATTTACCCATTTTCATATCCAATGGTTTCTTTGGGTAACGCCTTTTTTGGCAATTTTGTTAATAGAGGACTCGGGAAATTATCTAAAATGGAGTATCGGACTTTTAGGTTTTTCTTTGCTCTTAATGTTATTTTTATTTGAACCGTCACTTCAAATAAAGTTATTTGCCCCTATTTTACCCCTTCTAAGTAATGGCACAGGGCTGGCTGAAGTTTTAGGCCCGGATAGGGCAAATTCTTTAAGGGATATGGCAGCTACTATATTCGGAGGAGCTTCAATATTTTTAGTTTTTCACCAAATTTCACCAAAAATAAATGAAAAATAAATCACTTTCGGTAATTGTTGTCTCCTACAACAGTGAACAATTTATAGAAAAATGTATAGCATCGGTTTTAAAATACTTACCTGATAATAGTGAGTTAATAGTCTTAGATAATAATTCTGTCGACAAAACAGTTGATATATCAAAAAAGTTTTTACCGAAGATTAAATTAATCAGTATTGATAAAAACTTAGGGTTTGCCAAAGGCAATAACAAAGCTGCGAATGAAGCCTTGGGAGATTATTTATTTTTTTTAAATCCCGATACATGGATTAGTAAACCTATTATGGAAGAATTAATTGAATTTTATGAGGCCGAAGATGCAGGCATTGTGGCGCCTAAACTGATTATGCCAAACGGTCATACCCAATCTTCAGTAAAAAATTTACCGACTGTTTGGGGTGCGTTTAAAGAATTTATTTTAGGGGTTCAAAATTCTTATGGAGAGTTTGTGCCAAAAACTGAAAAACCTATTGCTGTACAAGTTGTTTATGGTGCGGCTTTATTAATTTCAAAAAAGTTATTTGACCAAATAGGTGGTTTTGATGAGAAATATTTTCTTTACTATGAAGATGTCGATCTATGCAGGAAGGTATTAAATAAAGACAAAAAGATCTACTATTATCCTGCAGCAGCAGTTAACCATATTGTAGGTGGGACAAAATCAAGTCAGGATAAATATAGGTTAAACTTCAAATCTGCGATTTTATATCACGGTTATTTTAAATTCCTAATTCTGCAAATCATTTTCCGATTGCGCACCCTGCTTAAGTAATGTAGAATTTCAAAGGAATTTAATAAAACATGAAAAGTATTGGACTTTCTGTTGTGGTACCTTTTTTCAACGAAAATAGAAATCTGGAAAAGTTCCATAGAGAACTAACTTCTGTTTTAATCAAGATACCAATAGGTAGTGAAATAATTTATGTAGATGACGGCAGTACTGATGAATCGGTAGCTACCTTAAAATCCCTTTTTCGTTCATCAAAAAAGACCAAAATTGAGACTAAACTTATTTTACTCAGACGAAACTTTGGTCAAACTGCCGCTACCTCTGCCGGTATAGATCAATCAAAAGGAGAATTAGTATCTTTTATGGATGCGGATTTACAAAACGATCCCGAAGACTTGTTAAAATTTTTCCATGAAATTAATAAGGGTTTTGATGCTGTATTTGGTTGGAGAAAATGCAGAGAGGATTATTTCTTGCGTAATTTTGTTTCTAAGGTAGCAAATTTTATAATACGAAAAATCTTTAATATTCCACTTCATGATGTTGGTTGTTCATTGAAAATAATTAAAAGGGAATTGCTAAATGACGTGCATCTTTATGGTGAATCGCACAGGATAATGCCTGCTTTAGTTTACTGGAAAGGAGTCAAAATAAAAGAACTAACTGTCAGTCACAGAAAAAGAATTTATGAAAAATCAAAATATGGTTATTCAAGAATTTTAAAATTAGTAATTGATTTAATTACCATTAAGTTTCTGAATTCGTATGGTACAAAACCGGCGTATGTATTTGGCACTCTTGGTATATGTAGTAATTTATTAGGAGTTGTTGCATTGATACTTACTCTGTATAAAAAAATATTCCTGGGTGTTTATGTCCATAAAAACCCATTGTTTTTGATTGCTATATTTTTTATATTGCTTGGTGTACAGTTCATTTTAATGGGGCTTTTGGCGGAACTGCTTGTCAGAATTTATTTTGAATCTCAAAGAAAAACAACCTATGAGATTAAAGATGCCCGGTTATACTAATGTGTGGAATATCAGGGTTTGTGAATTTTTCTTCCCAGCCAAAAAGAGATATTTTTAAAAAAAGCCTTGACCGGATCTTCCATAGGGGCCCGGATTCATCGGGTATATATATTGACAAAAATGTAGCCTTAGGAGTAAGGCGACTTAGCATAATTGATCTTTCAACAGGCAACCAGCCAATCAGCAATGAGAATAATACGGTAACAGTTGTTTTTAACGGGGAGATCTATAACTTCCAAAACTTGCGGGAAATATTAATTGCAGAAAATCACAAATTTAAGACCCAATCAGATACCGAGACGTTGGTGCATTTATATGAGAAATACGGGGAAAACATGACAAAATATTTAAACGGCATGTTTGCTTTTGCAATTTGGGATAAATTAAACCAAAAATTATTTATGGCAAGGGATCCTGCCGGTGTTAAACCGCTGTATTTTTGGCAAAAAGAGGATAAATTGATTTTTGGATCCGAGCTAAAAACTATTTTGGGCAATCCATTAGTCAAAAGAGAGATTGATATAAAAAGCTTATCTTTATACACATATTTTGGTTATGTTCCCACAGAGAGATCAATCTTTACAAATATACATAAATTATTACCCGGTCATTCAATTACCTTTTCAAAGAGAGGTTTTAAGATGCGCCAATATTTTAAACTATCAAAAAAGAAAGATATAGAAAATATTAACTTGGATAATTTATTTGCCGATGCAATAAAGTTACAATCTGTTGCAGATGTACCACTGGGAGTTTTTTTAAGCGGTGGCTTAGACTCAAGTTTAGTTACTTATTATTTGAGGAGAACCAATACAAAAGTTAAAACTTTCTCAATAGCATTTGATGAAAGAAGTTTTGACGAAGGTGGTTTAGCTTCAGAAGTAGCGGGTATTTTAGAAACCAAACACAGAAGCGATATTTTTTCTTATAAGGATATGATTTCGCTTTTTCCTAAGATAACGGAAAAATTAGACGAGCCTTTAGCCGACCCCTCCCTTTTTCCTACGTTTAAAGTATGTAAGTTTGCCAGAAAATATGTAAAAGTTGTTTTAAGCGGTGACGGTGGAGATGAACTATTTGGTGGATATCCCACATACCAGGGACATATACTTGCCAAGAAAACTTCTTTGGTACCTTCATTTTTAACCTCAAGTTTAAGCAGGTTGCTTAGTGTGTTACCCAGATCCTTCGAAAATTACCCAAATGTTGAAATACTGGGCAGTTTTTTGAATGGGTTGCATAAACCGGAATTTGAAAGGCAACTATTTTGGATGAGTTTATTTTCACAACATCCAGATAAATACCGTTTTCTTTTCAAAAATCCTTTTTTAGAGAAAGAATTGTTCAATTTTATGGGTACAGGTAAACATCATCAGGATTGGGATGAAATAAGAAAAATGAAGGTTGATATAACCCGCAAAATGCAGCTTGTTGATTTTAATACATATTTAACGGATGACCTATTAACAAAGGTTGATAGGGCATCAATGTTTAATTCTTTAGAGGTTAGGGTTCCTTTTTTGGATCCTGAAATTATCAATTTTGCATTTTTCACTAGCCAAAACCATGTTGATTTTTTCAAAACTAAAAAAATTATAAGAAAACTATTAAAAAATAAATTGCCGGAAACAGTGATCAAAAGAAAAAAGAAAGGATTTGGTGTGCCAATCTCCAGATGGATAGCGCATGATCTAAAAGAATTTACACAAGGTTTGCTGCAAAATAAAAAATTAGAGACCTATTTTAGCAGGGGAGAGATTTCAAAGTTATGGGTTAACCATCAAAACCGAAAAGAAGATAATGGAAAAATAATTTGGATGTTGGTTATGTTTAGTGGGTGGTTAAATAATTGGGGTAAAGAGTGATATACTCATTTTAAGTTGAAAAAAATTTACTGGATACTTTTTATTTTAATATTTTCTCTGAGTGTCTTTTTGAGGGTATGGCAGCTGAATAAGGCGCCTGTTGAGCTTTTTGGTGACGAGATAGATGTTGGTTTACAGGCATATTCTATTTCAAAAACAGGCAAGGATTATTTCGGTAATACGTTACCTATCATGTTTCATTCATTTAGCGAATACAGGCTACCCTTTTTTATATATTCTGCAGTTCCATTTATAAACATATTTGGTTTGAATGAATGGGGTGTGAGGCTAACAGGAGTGTTTTGGGGACTTTTAGGTATCATCGGAATTTTTCTTCTGGCAAAAGATATTTTCAATTTCAGAATAAGTATAATAGCATTTTTTTTATTAGCTATTACCCCATGGCATCTTCAGTATTCAAGGCAGGCAGGCATTGAATCCGGCATGTTACTTACCTTTATTATTTTTGCAGTCTGGTTTTTTATAAAAGGGCTTAAAAAATATACGTGGTTATTAATATCGGTTCTGCTTTTTTCTTTGTCAATCTATGTTTATGCAACGGCCCTAATATTTGTAGTAATTTTGAGTATTTGCCTTTTAACTCTTTTTTGGAAAGATATTAAAAAACAGGGGGTTATGAAAATAACACTTCTGGTAATTTTATGTTTTGTAATATTAATTCCGTATACAAATTTATACTCTAGCGGTAAGGCCGGACAAAGATTTTCTACGATTTCAATTTTTGGCGATAAAGATATTAATGATGAGATATTTTCAAGAAGAAACCAGGAAGCAGTCCCTTTTTCGTCGATATTCCATAACCGTTTTTTAACTTTTGGCCAGGAAATTGGAAAAAATTATTTGCGCTCTTTTTCGACAGAATTTTTATTTGTTAACGGTGACCCCAATCTTCGGCAATCAGTCGGAGGAGTGGGTGAGTTTTTTATTTTTGAACTGATTTTAATACTTTTGGGGTTTTATGTGTTTTTTAAGAAAGGTTATAAAAAAGAAGCCAAGATACTGCTTTTCTGGTTGTTGATTGCCCCTATACCTTCAAGCCTGACAAAAGATGGTGGTTATCATGCCTCAAGGCTGATGTTGATGTTAGCCCCCCTGGTTTTATTTGCAGCTTTGGGCTTAAATTATCTGACTGAACAGGTTGGTAACATCAAGAAAATACTGCTGATTTTGATCACTGGCTTAGCTGTTTTGAATATAACAATTTATCTGCATAGATATTATACAGAATGGCCGAAGGATAGTTTCAGATTTTGGCAAGGCGGGTATAAGGAAGCGATAAGCTATATTAAAACTGAAGATTTAAAATATTCAAGAATTTATTTTAATAATACGTATGAACCTGCCCTACCAAGGTTTATGTTTTGGTATGCCTATGATCCTATAAAATTCCAGAAAGTATTTTATGGATCGGTTGCAGAAAAAGATATTGTGCCAGGATTTAATGGTTTTAAATTAGAAGATAAGTATTATTTTGGTATTCTCAATAATCTAATTGAGGATAAGGGGTTTGCCCAGTTGATGAAAGATAAAGAGCTATATTTGGTGTCAGTAAGGGATGAGGTTGGCTCGGCTGATTGGGAATCTTCACCGCCGGTTCATTTAAATATATTAAAAAAAATATATAATCCGGTAAACAGAAAACCAATTCTTTTTGTTGTTACAAAAAAGGATGTCAAAAATGACTAAACTTACCTCCTTGTCAATATTTTTTCCTGCTTTTAATGAAGAAAAAAATATACCAATTGTAATAGCGCAGGTTTTATCCGTGGCGCCGAATATAAGTAAAAAATTTGAAATCATCATTATAAACGACGGATCAGTGGATGGTACAAAAGAAGTAGTAGAGAGAACTACCAGAAAAAATAAAAATGTAAGACTGGTAAACCATAAAAAAAACTTAGGGTATGGGGCTGCTTTAAAGTCGGGTTTTTATAACAGTAAATATGACTATATTACCTATATGGACTCAGACGGTCAATTTAATTTTTCCCAAATTGAAAAATTAATTTCCAAAATTGGCAAAACGGATATAGTTGTCGGATTTAGAATTAAAAGAGCGGATAGATTGATACGGGTTTTAAACGGAAAGCTTTGGAATTTAATGGTCAGTCTTTTACTGGGGATTAATTTAAAAGATATCGATTGTGGGTTTAAGTTGGTTAAAAAAGAGGTTATTGAAAAAATCCCAAGATTGGAATCAAATGGCGCAACTATTTCAGCTGAACTTTTAGTTAAAGCGAAAAAAATGGGGTTTAAAATAGAACAGGTTGGTCTTGTCCATGAGCCCCGAAGATTCGGCAATGCTACAGGAGGCAATCCGCTGCATATTTTCAGGGCATTTTATGACCTTTTTAAGTTATTACCTAAACTATGAAAATGCTACTTGCAGGAATAATTGCATTAGGGTTTTTATTAAGAGTTATTTGGCTTGACCAGTTTCCGGTGGGTTTTACAGGTGATGAAGCACAGCAGGGATACAGCGCTTACTCTATTTTAAAAACAGGCAGGGATGAATGGGGGCAATTTTTGACACTCTTCCCAAGAGGTTTTGGCGATTATAAACCGCCACTTTACACATACCTTTCTATTCCTTCAGTTGCAATTTTTGGTCTTAATGACTTTGCCGTCAGATTCCTCACTGCATTACTTGGGACTTTGACAATACTTATAGCTTATTTTTTAGGAAAAGAATTATTTAGTAGAAATGTAGGTATTTGGTCTGCACTGCTTTTGGCTATTTCTCCTTGGGGCATACAATTATCCAGAACCGCTTTTGAGGGAGGTATAGGGATACCAATATTTGGTTTAGGTTTATTATTTTATCTGCGGAGTAAAAGACCTGACCGCCGCAGACCTAAAAGAAACCAACTTTTCTTAATTCTATCATTTCTAATCTTCGGATTTAATCTTTATTCCTATCATTCATGGAGACTGTTTACGATAATATTTTTACCGGTAATTATAATAAATGAATATCTAGAAAACAAAAAATGGAAAACACTGCTTCTCCCGGTTTTAATATTTTCCTTATTTCTTTTACCATTAGTTTCTAATTCAGCAACGGTTTTAAAAAGATCGAGTGATGTAAGTATATTTTCAGAAAAAAACATAAAAAATTATTTCGTTAATAAAGGCACTTCGGATTTACCGGAAAATATAGCGAGAATATTTGACAACAAAATAATATTTATAACAGACCAATTTTTAACTAATTACCTGTCTTATTTTTCGCCGACATTTTTTTTCACCGGCTCCCGGCCGGATAATTCATACCTTAATTTTCCCGGCACACCTTTGATGTATTTTGTGGAAATAATATTTGTAGGCGTTGGCATCTTAGGCTTGATGAAAAATAAAGAGAAAAATGCAAAATTAATTTATACATGCCTTATTTTCGCCCCGATCCCAGCTGCATTAACTGATGGTTTTAATGCGCAGAGAGCCACTACATTTTTACCCCTGATGACAATTATATCTGCATATGGACTAAACTCAATTATCTCGAATACAGGTATTAAATTGTTTAAAAAATATCAAAGTTTAATACAACTTATTCCCATTTTTGTCCTTCTCGGTAGTACAACTCTATTTCTTTATAACTATGTCTATAAATTGCCCAAGCACCCCGCTAATAATTTACGGTATGGATATAGGGAAGCTTTTTTGAAAGCAATTAGTTTGGAGGATCAATTTGATTCTATTGTATTTTCAAAAGAATTTTCAATGCCGCAAATATTTATTGCCTTTTATAAAAGAACAGATCCTTGGTATTTTCAAAGTTCATCACAAGATTGGTTAAGGTATGAACAAGCAAAGAAAACTTACGTAGATCAATTGGAGAGCTACAATCTGGGAAAATATGAAATAAAGGATATAAATTGGGAAAAAGAACTTAAAAGCGGTAAACATGAATTGCTGGTGAGTTCTTATAGTAATTTTCCCGAGAAAGTTAAACCGGTTTTAGATATTAAATCTCCCAAAGGTGTTATTATTTATAGATTGGTTTCAACGAGTGAAAATCAACCTGTGGAAGTGCAGAAATGAAACAAATAAAACTATCAGTTATTATTCCCGCCTATAACGAAGCAGAAAATTTTAAAAGGGGGGTGCTAGAGGAGGTTAATAAATTCTTAAAAAAACAGAAATATTTATGGGAAGTAGTACTGGTGAACGATGGTTCTACAGATGCAACCTTTAAGTTATTAAAAACCTTCTCAACGAAAAATCCTGGATTTAGGGTTTTGGATATACCCCATGGGGGTAAGGTGGCAGCTGTTTCAGCGGGAATAAAAGATGCAAAAGGAGAGATAGTTTTATTTACTGATTTTGACCAATCAACCCCGATTAGTGAGGTAGAAAAAGTTTTACGCGAGTTCAAAAGAGGGGTTGATGTAGTGGTTGGAGAGAGGCCGAGTAAAGATGTCAACAGGTCTTTCTTCCAGATGATAAGGAGTAAAGCTTTTAATTTAGCTGTTCAGGCAGTTGCTTTACCTGGTATTAAAGATACGCAATGTGGTTTTAAAGCATTCAAAAGTGAAATCGGCAAAAAATTGTTTAACGAGCTTAAAGTGACACACCGCACCCAAAAAGGCGGGTACATGGGAGCTTTTGATGTAGAAATTTTATTTTTAGCAAGGAAATATGGATATAAAATTATCTCGATACCGGTTTCCTGGAAATATTTTAAATCAGGCAGGTTGTCATCTTTAGAACCTCTTAAAATGCTCAGGGATGTTTTTTCCGTTTGGTTGTTCGGTTTGAGTGGTCAATACCAGATCCCACAAAGCGGTGCTGAGCAAACAGGCGGGTTTAGATACCATTTTGTTGCAATTGTTATTTTGCTTATTTTAACCATCCCGGCTGTGGTTGGTGTCATTAAACCCGGGTATTTTAGGATGCATGATGATTTGCAGGCTATGAGGCAGCTTGTTATGGATAAATGCTTTAATGATTTACAAATCCCCTGCCGTTGGTCGGAGGATTTGGGCTATGGGTATGGCTATCCCCTTTTTAATTTTTATCCCCCGCTTCCATACTATTTTGGGCAGGTCATACACTGGAGCGGTTTTTCTTTTACGAATACCTTTAAAGTTTTAGTTGTCCTCAACTTTATTGTTACCGGTCTGGCAATGTATCTTTTGGCCCAGGAATTTTGGGGAAGGTGGGGGGGGCTTATTTCAGCTTTATTTTATGTTTATGCCCCTTACCATGCTGTTGATGTTTATGTCAGGGCAGCGATAAATGAAGCTTGGGCGCTGGCCTGGTTTCCTATTATATTTTGGTCTTTATACAAATTGATTACCACCAAAAAATGGTTTTATGTCCCAATACTTGCACTATCAAGCGCTTTTTTAATGTTATCACATAACCCGATGCTGATGATTTTTGTGCCATTTGCAATAATTTGGGCAATTTATTGGTTAGTGGTGACAAGAGAATTTAGGGTTGTTCTTAAATTGGTTGTTGGGGGAATTTGGGCCTTAGGGTTGGCTGCTTTTTTTACCCTACCGGTTATATTTGAACAAAAATATGCCCATTTGGAGACACTTGTTAGCGGATACTTTAATTATTTAGCGCATTTTGCAACAGTCAATGAATTATTTATTTCAATAAATTGGGGATATGGTGATTCCAGGTTTGGGCCCATTGACGATATGAGCTTTGCGGTAGGACATCTGCATTGGATATTATCATTGTTGACGCTTTCAGTTGCGTTGTTGCTTATCAGAAAAAAATTAAGGATTTCTTTAATGATTATTTTAGTTTTTTTTACGACACTTTTTTTTACATTCTTGGCACATGAAAAGTCTTCATTTATTTGGAGTGCAATAAAAAGCTTGGAATTCCTGCAGTTTCCTTGGAGATTTTTAACCCTGTCAGTCTTCGGGACCTCTTTTTTAGCAGGCAGCATTGTGTTGTTTGATCAAAAATTTTTCATCAAAACCAGACCCTTTTTTATTATCTTGGCAATTGCCGGTGTAATCTATTTAAACAAGAATTATTTTTACTTCAAAGATTATTGGCCTTGGGTTACAGATCAGGTAAAGTTTTCCGGTGAGTTATGGAGGCTTCAGATCACCTCCGGTATTTTTGATTACCTGCCAATTTGGGCGCCGCTTCCTCCTGCTAAGCCTCCAAATGGAGATGCTGAAGTTCCTGAAGGAATAGGAGAGGCAAGACTCTTATTTAAAAACAGTATTAGGCAGGAATATACAGTCAGAATGCAGGAAAGCGGGGTTTTGCGTCTGAATACATTTTATTTTCCGGGTTGGAAATATTTTGTAGATGGGGTAGAGGTAAATGTTGACCCATATG
The DNA here is from genome assembly GCA_016186955.1 of Candidatus Daviesbacteria bacterium. Classification (GTDB taxonomy): domain Bacteria; phylum Patescibacteriota; class Microgenomatia; order Daviesbacterales; family UBA10151; genus JACPKP01. Next base: position 209,817 of record JACPKP010000009.1, read on the forward strand.
AAGATAAGGAGTTGGGCAGGCCCCGCATTAAACTGGCCCCCGGAAACTATAAAGTTAGCGCTAAATTTACTAATACGCCAGTAAGAGTAATCGGGGACACTTTTTCACTGATATCTTGGCTTGCGTTAATTGTTTTAGTAGGATACAAACCATTACGAAGATTAAAAAATGTTTAATCTGCTAAAAAAACCATACATAATTTTTCTTTCTATATTTTCTGTTTACATTCTGTTTTTAGCTCTTGTCACCAGAGTTATTTTTATCTATCATTTGAGCGCTCAGAACTTATTGCTCTTAGGGCTTTTAGGTATAGATTTTTCTTTACCCTTTTGGGGGATATACCTTTTTGCAATAGGAAGTTTTTTAGTATTCAGCCTAATCTCTTTTAAACTTTTTCCCCGCCCATACAGTTACTATCCGTTGCTAATTTATGCAATTACACCTTGGTTTCATTACCTGACTGTCGCCAGATCCGTTTACATATATTTACTTTTTTTAACATTGATCTCTTTTTTCGGATTGATACTTATAAAACAAAAAAAGGAAAAGTTAGGTTTGGCCTTATTTTTAGCAGGAAGTTCACTTTCAATTTACAGCTTTATAACGCCCCTTTTTATGTACGCAATACTGCTTTGTATCTTGAAGATAACAAAGCTACTTAGGCCGCAAATTACCAAGGTAATGGTAATAACTTTTATTGTAACTATTATTCCTTTAGGAGCTTTAATTAGGTTCCGCCCGCAAGCTTTTGAAAATATGTATCAAAATGAAGTAACAATTTTCTCAAACCCCGGGTTACTTTCCGACAGTAACCGCCTCCAGGGGGACTCTAAAGCCATGGGTTTTTCATATTTAGCTAAGTTATCCGAGAATAAGTATTTTTATGTTGGGAAATATTCATTAATGAAGCTTTTATATCAATTTACACCATCAACTTATTTTACACCTGAGGAAAAATTATTAAACTTTTCGTTTACTCCTCCGCTTTTTTTGGGTTTTTTAATCCCGTTTATTTATGGATTTTATAAAATCATTTATGAAAAAAATTTGAGAAAGTACCTCTTAATTTTGCCGGTTCTTGTTCTGCCATCGTTTTTATCGCAAAAAATTGTTAATTTAAACCATCTTGTAATAATCGGACCGGCAATAATTTTATTTTCAGGTTATGGATTAACACTTCTTTCAAAAAGAAAGATACTACTTTTAATGACAATAGTAATAGTTTTAACCCAAATTTTATTTACAACTCTGGATATAGTCCAAAGAGAGGATATCCGTTACCATAAAAATTTTGGAGTAAATATTTTAAATGATTTGGGAAGACAATGAACAGTAAAAAATCAACCCTGATTATCTTATTCTTGTTGACCTTATTGGGTGGCTTACTAAGGTTTTATAAATTAACAGAAAATCCGGTAAGTTTAAACCCTGATGAAGTTTCCTTTGCGTATAGCGCTTACTCGGTACTGAAAACCGGAAAGGATGAGTATGGAAAATTTTTACCTATAACTTTTAAGTCAGTGGGAGATTATAAAAATCCCGTACCGGTTTATTCACTAGTTTTATCTGAAGCGGTGTTTGGACTGAATGATTTTGGTGAAAGGTTTCCGTTTGCTTTTTTTGGTACATTGGCTATACCGGTTTTGTTTTTTCTGGCTTTTCAGTTGACAAAAAATAAAAATATTGCATTTTTGGCAGCAGGAATGCTGGTTATTTCACCATGGCATGTTTTTTACAGCCGTTATGGTAATGACCCGCCAATGGGGATGGTTGTAGCCAGTTTAGGGTTGCTGTTTTTTTTGAAGATGATTGAGAAACGGGGTATCTACACTATCCTTGCAGCCTTCTTTCTGGTTTTATCGATGTATTCATACTATTCTGAGAGGGTTTTTATTCCCCTACTTTTCCTGCTGCTTATTACTCTTTTCTTTGGTAATTTGAAGAAACACTTGAAAAGCACGATTGTTTTTCTTACTGCATCTGCAATTTTTGTCAGCCTGTTGGTGTTGAGAAGCTTTTTTGGGCCGGATTTGGCAAGAGGGAATATGGTTTTTATAGCTAAGGATGTTGATTACCTGAGGTATATTGCACTGGATCATGTCAGTCCGGGCTTAAATTTAGGCGGTATCCACATTGAAGAAACCTTCGCCCTGCTGACACTTGTGGTAGGACGTTATTTAAATTACCTTCAGCCTGATTTTTTATTTTTTACAGGGCTTAATATGACACATGAAGGAAGTTTGGGGCTTGGAGTATTATACTTATTTGACCTTCCGCTGTTGATTTTGGGTATATTGGAACTTATAAAAGGTAAATTTCCAAATAGGGGGTTAAATACGAAGTACCAAGTCCCGCTTATTTTCGGTTGGATAGCGCTTTCCTTTATACCCGCAGCCTTGACTAATAACGAACACAATGCCGGAAGGACAATTCAGGCTTTGCCGATGGTACTGTTAATAAGCGCCATAGGGTTTACTAAATTTATAGAATTTATCAGAAAAATGAAGCAGGTTTATATTAAAACAGCTGCCGTTTTATTTTGCGGATTGTTTGTCCTGATCAGTTTAATACACGCATTGATTACATATTCGGTACATTTTCCTGTAGATAGAAGTGAGTTTTCCATGAAAGGAAACAAGGAAGCGGTGGAATATATTCTGGCCAACAAAGAAAAATACCAGGAAGTAGTCTTTGACCCTTTCAGGGGAGTTGATGCACCGGCTATATACAGTCTGCCGGGGTATTATATTTTGTTTTATGCAAAGTATGATCCGGCGCTGTACCAGAAGGAATTGATAGAGAATGAGAAAAAAGGGATTTCAGGTTTTGGCCAGTACAGGATAAGAAAAATTTACTGGCCCAATGACAGGTATGCTAAAGATACACTTTTTGTGGGCAGCCCCTGGAGCCTGCCGCTAAAAGACATAAAAGAGGAAGAAATTTTAAAAAGAATATATTTAAGCAACGGCCAACTGGCACTGCTGGTTGTTAACCCCAAGCCTCCAAAATGATCAGTGTTGGCAATAGTTAGAAATATTGCATATAATATTGTATTCTGCCCCACAAAATATGATAAATAGGGAATATTTAATTCAAAAACTTCTGCAGGTTAAAACAGCGGAAGAAAGAATACGGGATATTAGACCAATGCCTAAAAGTGCAATTATTTTAGGCGGAGGTGGAATTACCGCCAAAACTTATGGTCCAAAATTTGCAAAAGCAGACCTTCCAATTGTTGCGTTGCTGGATACAAAAACAAAAGATCAGGCAGTATCACTTGAGGTGTTGGATCAGGTGGATTATTATCAAATTCCCCAAAATTATAATATTTGTGATATTGAAAAAATTATCCATAATTATTCTGATTCAGCTTTGATTGTAATGACTCCTCAACAGACTCATACTAGCATACTGGAAAAACTGGCTCCCTTACTTGATAAAAGGCAAATACCTGTTTGGATTGATAAACCATTAGCAATGTCAGTAGATGAAGTTGTTAGAATTAGTAAACTAATCGATAGATTTCCCAATTTAGCGCACCTTTTAGTTTCAGGAGGGTTTACTTTGGACAAAGCCACTCCCGAACTTACATTACTTGAAGGAAGTCAAAAAGATTTTTTGGGGAAATTAAAAAATGTCCAGTTTCTTTTTATGGAAGGAAGCAGGCAATTTAGAGAGGTGATAGGGAGTTATGGGAGGCCTCATCTGGCTTTTTATCCCGGGGGAGGAATGTTGGGGGATTTATTGGAACATCTAACAGATAAATTAATCAGAATGAATATTATTGATTTAAAGTCTGAATTTTTATCAGTTTATCTTGGATATACTCCCATGGGAGAAGCAAATACTTCGATTCCATGGCAAGTACCAGAAAAGAAAGGATTAGCTGAAACAGAAGCAGAGCTGGTGATTTATGGAAAAGATAAATTACCAATATTTTTAAATTTTGGCAAAAGGGGAGCACAGTTTCTGGGTGATATCAGAAGGTCAAAATTAGTTTTTGAGAATGCGGTTTTGGAAACTGATTATTCTGATTCTGGTAATGATTACACCTCATTTTTTTCAGTTACTACAAAAGATTTCAAGACTACAACCGAGCTTAGTAAAGATCCTTACATATTAATGTTGGAGCGTTATAAAAAGCTTTGGTCTGGAGGAATCAATGGTCAGGGTGGAATTTATGCACAACTTGTTAATGCAGTGATGATAGATGATATTTATAAAATCTGGAAAGGGGAAAAACCGTTGATTTTTCAACAATCTCCAAAATCAAAAGCATTTCGGGATATATCAAATTACAAAAATTCAGATGAGTATTTTTTTAGACAACAAAGAGATTGGGAAGCGTTTCTAAGACTCCACCAGAGTATTATTTTATGAGAGAAGTTCATCGGTATGGGGTGGTTATTCCTTACAGCCTCAATATCAGGACAGATTCACTGCATTTGGGAGAAGAAAGACTAACTTTTTACTCCGCTTTTGTATTAAATGCTGTTATAGAATCTTTAAAGCATGGATTGATCAATCAGTGTATTTTTTTTGATGACCCTTCATTTGGGAGTTTTAAAAAATCAACCGGAGAATTAATGCTCGAAAGTTTATTAAGGACAAAAATTGCCAGCAATAAGGCAATTTTGATGTCCGGTAATTCAAATAATACTGTATCTCAAATAAAGGTTTTAGGAAAATTTCAAGAGGACTTTAATTTACAATCAGAAAAGTTTTTAATAATTGCCTGGGGATTCCATATAAAAAGGATTAAAAACTACATTAACAGTTTTAAGGTTAATGCAGATATAGTTAGTGCAGAATCCTTGCACAAGATTTATAGATGTAATTTTAATGAAGCGTATCTACAGAAAATATTGCCAGTTAAAATTAGCCAACGAGAAAAAATCTCCGAACTCATATCAAGAATTGACAAACAAGGTCAATTCTTGCTTTTTCTGAAATTATTTACAGGACCAATGGTTACTGATATCTACAAAGATGATTCTGGAAAACTACAAGACTTAATTACCCCAGGTAATAAAAGATTAAAGCAAGTTCAGGGTATACAAAAAAGATTTTAGTTAGTAGATTTTTTTATGGATATGTTATATTTGTATTGAATTTTATATGACAGAAGTTAAAGAATCTAAAAATTACCGTCCCAAAGTATCAGTGGTTGTTTTGGGTAGAGGTGTGGGTATACATGATAAAAAGTTGAGTTTAAGATATGGCGCTGGTAGTGAACAGGATAGACAATCGATATTGGAAGAAATCAAAAATAGTAAAGGAAGACAAATTAAGCCAACAAGGCTGATTGAAACTGCAGTTTTAAAAACACCGGAAAAGGGTATCTTTGGGCCAGAAGAACACCCAATATTTAATAAAGAGGCTGATCCTAATGCAATAGACTCCAGATATGCTGGGGCAAATGCCAATGTGATTGCTGCGGTTGATGTTGTGGGCGGGATTATCGATGAAAATAAAAAAGAATTAGTCGGGGTTTTATGGGCAGCCGGCCGGACACCGGATATGTTGTCATATGCTCCTGAAGGTTTAACACAGGGAGAAGTCCTGGCTAGAAAATTCATCAATCATGTAGGAATAAAAGTCATGGGAAAAAATATTCAGATGGTTTTTGAGCCGGAAAATGTTAATACGTGGGATGACCTGATCTGTTCTTTAAAGTGGGCGGAAGCCCAAAATAGCGATGAAATAATAATAGTAACAGTAAAACCCCATATGAAACGCTCGAAAGATATGGCGGAAGAAGTACTAGGGGAGATGCGTGCAGAAGGTTTGAAGATTCCTAAAATGGATTATGTAATATCCGAAGAGAGGTTGATTCAACGCAACCCAAGGTATTTATCTTTAGTGGAAAAAGCCAGGGATAGTTTGGCTTATCATGCTACCTCAGCCAGAGAACATTCAGGTATGGTGCAAAGAAAGATTGGGACTTATAGGTCACAATGGCAGGATGGCGGTAATAAAATCAGGGAATATTCAAAACTTGTATTAGTTATGACTCCTGAAGAAGTGCAGTTGAGGGCGATGTAAAATTTACATAAGATTGACTTTTTGAGGGGTTTAATTTAGTATCCAAAGCATCCAACCAGATGATTATAACCCAGACCCCTTTAAGAATTAGTTTTGTGGGCGGAGGGACGGATCTGCCTGATTTTTATACAAACTATGGCGGGGCTGTCATATCAACTGCAATCAATAAATATGTTTTTGTGATTGTTAAGGAAAGGTTTGATGATAAAATTTACTTAAACTGGATGAAAAAGGAAATTGTTGAAAGTGTTGACCAGATAGAGCATGAGCTAATCAGGGAAGCTATGAAAAAAACTCAAGTTTTAAAGGGGGTGGAGATCACAACCTTATCCGATATACCTGCCGAGGGGTCAGGGTTGGGATCATCTTCCAGTATTACAGTGGGTTTGCTGCAGGCGATGTATTTGTATAAAGGGATGCCGGTTGATCCCGAGAGGTTGGCCAAAGAGGCATCGGAGATCGAAATTGATATTTTGGGAAAGCCGATCGGTAAACAGGACCAATATATAGCAAGCTACGGAGGTTTGAGACATTTTACATTCCACCAGAATAATAATGTTTCCATTACCCAACCCAAGATTGAACAAGCGTTAATTGACAAACTTGGGGCAAATTTGTTACTTTTTTTTACAGGAAAGACCAGAAAATCTTCAGAGGTACTGACAGAACAAAAGCAGAAAATAGTTGATACGGCGGCAATTTTGAGGCAGATGAGGGATCAAAGCTATGAAGTGTTAAGCGCCTTAGAAAATGGTAATATTGATTTTCTAGGGGAAGCCTTAGACAGGGGTTGGGAATTGAAAAAACAGTTGGCAGGGAGGATTAGCAGTCCTGAGATAGACAATATGTACAAGTTAGCCAAAAAAGCAGGGGCGCTTGGCGGGAAGATTGCCGGCGCAGGAGGCGGGGGGTTTATGCTTTTATATGTGCCTTTAGAGGCACAAAATAATGTGCGCAAGGCGCTATCAGAATACAGGGAGATGCATTTTGGGTTTGAGAAAGACGGCAGCAAGTCAATTTTTAATATCAGAAGGTAAGAACTATATGAATACAGAAGCAGATACTAAAGGTTTTATCAGTCGAGCAAGTGTTGTCCAGAGTCTACAAACTCTTAAGCAACTAGAATTAAATCCCAGAGAAGTTACAAAAGCTCCCAAAAGTATTATTTTAATAGGAGGCGCTGGAGTTACAGCTCAAAGATATGCAGAGAGAATATCCAAAGCTGATTTAGTTGTAGAGGCAGTTGCAGATCTAAAACCTGCAGATCAAGTAGAGTTGCGTGGCCCGTTAGCTGGAGCTGAATACTTACAACTTACAGCTAACTACTCATCTAAGGATATCGAAAAACTGACAAAAAAGTATCCTGATGCTGCCTTGGTAGCAATGACTCCTCAGGATACACATACTGAAATTTTGCTGAAGCTAGCTGGTTTAATAGAAAGAGACAGTATACCAACTTGGATTGATAAACCACTAGCTATGAGCACAGCAGAATCAATAAAAGTTTTGAGGTTATTAATAACCCATCCTAGACTGGCTCATTTAGTTGTTTCTGGCGGTTATACAATAGATAAAGCTACACCGGAGCTTATTTTTTATGGAGTCTTTGACCCTAATTACCCTTTTTCAGACCGGATAAAACCACTAGATTCTCAAACCCCTGATTTTCTAGAAGCTTACGGTAATACTGAAAGAAATAGACAAAAAATGGGCAGTCTCAAAAATGTCAAATTTTTGTTTGTTGAGGGACGACCAGCTACACGGGAAATAATTGGATGGGTTGGAAGGGCTCATCTGGCAGTTTTCCCCGGAGGCGGTATAACCGGAGACTTACTTGAGCACCCTACAGATAAGTTATTTAAGATGGGTATATTAGATATTGATACAAAACTGCTTTCAGTTTACTTAGGTTATACTAGCCCTGGTACAGCTAATACCTCAATACCCTGGGAAAAACCAGAAGGGAGAGGCCTAGCAGATATTGAAGGAGAAATTATAATGCAGAATAGAGATGGTGTACCCATTTTGCTCTCTTATGGTAAAAGAGGCCCTGAATTTTTAGGTGATATCCGTAGATCAAAGCTAACATTTGAACATGGAATTATTGAAACCCAATATAAAACCACCGATCAAGGTAGAGAGTTTAACCAATTTACTGTCTTTAATGCTGATGGGTCTCGTCATAACTACCTTCTTGACGGAGATTCATATGCAATGATGCTAGAAAGATACAAACTTTTGTGGAGCGGGCAGTTAACAGGCCAATCAACGTTATATAGTCAACTTTGTAATGCATTTTTTATTGAAGATATTTTCCGTTTATGGGATCAGCAAAATCCCTGCCTGTTTGAATGTTCGCCTAAAGCAGACAAATTTAGATCTAATAGAAATAAAGAGCTAACTCAGCATGATTTGGAAAAAACGGAACAAGACTGGCAAGCTCTTCTAAATTTACATCCCGAATTGAAATAACTCAATATGATGAATAAGTTAAAATGATTAATGTAAAAAATATTGCTCGAAACTATTTGAATGATCTTAAAGATTCTTTAGGAAAAATTAAACTAGCAGATGTTCAAAAACTAGCAGATGTCTTATTAGAAGCTTACAAAAACGATAAAACCGTCTATATTTTAGGAAATGGCGGTGCAGCTTCAACCGCTTCTCATATGGCTTGTGATTTAGGGAAAGGGACTTTAAAAAATGTTTATAACCCCAGGGAGAAACGATTGAGGGTAGTATCGTTATCAGATAATGTTGCAACAATGACCGCTTTTGCTAATGACCTGTCGTTTGATGATATGTTTTTGCAACAACTTCATAATTTAGTACAAGAAGGGGATGTGGTGATAGGCATATCAGGGTCGGGTAATACACCAAATATTATCAAAGCATTAATGTATGCCAAAAACGAAGGAGCCAAAACAATAGGTCTTTTAGGGTATCACACCGGAGGTAAGGCAAAAGAGTTTGTTGATTTTGGTATCACAGTCCAAAGCAGCAGCTATGGAATTATTGAAGATGTCCATCTGGCGCTCAACCACCTGCTTACAAGCTGTCTTGCTTATATGAAAGAGCATATAGATAATGGTACGGATCCGGAAAAAGCTGTGGGTAAAAAAATTAATAAATCCCCAAAAGGGCAGGTTGCAGAATGGACGGAAAGGTCTGCCAGAAGATAATATTAACCTTTAATACTCGGCTTCTATAAACTCAAAAACTATATGTATGATTAAAGCATGCAGTTCCTGAATTCTGGCAGTTTTATCAGAATTAATAGATAAAGACTTATCCGCGATCTCCTTAGCCTTACTTTTTGTATTGCCGGTAAAAATCCAGGTTTTTATTCCCAATGTTTTTGCAGTTTCCAAAGCCTTAATTACGTTGGGTGAATTTCCGGAGGTAGATATCCCGACTGCCAAATCCCTTCTGTAAGCGAATGCTTCAACTTCTCTTGAAAAAATCTCTTCGAACCCAAAGTCGTTGCTGATGCCCGTAATGTTTGAAAAGTTTGTACCAAGAGCAAGCGCCGGCAGCGGTTTTCTGCGTTTTACAAACCGGCCCACAAACTCTTCTGCCCAATGAGAGGCCTGCGTCGCAGAACCCCCGTTACCGAAAAACAGAATTTTTCCCCCCCTTTTTAACACCTGCAAAAAATCAGTTTTTAGTTCATCTATCTCTTGGAGATTTATATCCAGAACAACTTTGATATGCTCCAGAAGAATAGATTGGATATAATTTTTATCTATCATCAATGGAGGTTCTTAGGTGATTATACACAAAACATATTGGTTTCCAAGATATTAAATTTTTGATAGAATAATCGACAATGAAAGCATTAATTCTCGCAGCAGGACTTGGCGCCAGGTTGCGGCCTTTAACAGATAAAATTCCCAAGGTTATGGTGGATATTGGTGGTAAACCGCTACTTTGGTATCATGTCCAACTACTTAAAAAACATGGGATAAAAGACATCTGGATCAATCTGCATTGGCGTCCTGAAGTCATAAAAAGCTATTTTGGTAATGGTTCTAAGTTTGGTATAAAAATTAAATATTCTTTTGAAAAAAAACTTTTGGGTACATCCGGCGCTCTTAAAAACCCTGATAGCAATGTTGAAAAAGAATTAAGAAAGGCGCCTTTTTTGGTTTTTTATGGGGATAATTTAACAAATATTAATATTAGTAAAATGATAAGTTTTCACAAAATAAGAAAATCTTTCTTAACAGTAGCCCCTTATATTTATGAAAAGGCTTGGAAGAAAGGAGTTATTGAAATAGATACCAAACAACAGATCTTGCAATTTGTTGAAAAACCACTAAAAGGCGCTACTAAATCTAAACTGGTTAATTCAGGAGTATATATTTGTTCAAATAAAGTTTTTAATTTTGTCCCTGATGATTTTTCTGATTTTGGTTTTGATATCTTCCCGAAGCTTTTAGCAGCAAAAATGCCCCTTTACACCTTTAGTCCGGATTATTATTTTCAAGATATAGGAACTTTTGAGGGATTAAGGAAAGCAAAAAAGGATTTAAAAAAAATAGATTTATGGTAAAATCCCGTAAAGTGGAAAAAAAAGCCCTTTTTTTGGACAGGGATGGGGTGATTAATAAAAAACCTCCTGAACATGATTATGTTAAATCCTGGGATGAATTTGAGTTGTTGCCGGATGTTATATCTGCAGTTTTACTGGCAAGAGACAAAGGATATTTTGTGATAGTAATTTCAAACCAGAGAGGAATTTCAAGAAAATTAATGAGAACAGAAGTTGTTGATGGTATACATAAAAACTTAAACGAAATACTAAAAAGAAATGGTACATATATTGATGCATTTTACTTATGCCCTCATGACATTCCTGATAACTGCGAATGCAGAAAACCCAAACCTGGCTTGATTATGAAGGCTGCTTTAGATTTTGATATTGATCTTGGGAAGTCATTTTATATCGGAGACTCCCAAACTGATTATCAAGCAGGGGTTGCAGCTGGTGTTCGTACGGCGCTGATAGAAACAAACGGTTCTTTGCTGCATGCCGTAAAAGGAATCTTAAATTAATGAAAGGTAAAGTTTTGGTCATTGGAGGCGCTGGTTTTATCGGGTCGCATACTGCAGACGAACTTTTTAAAAGGGGATATAAAATCAGGATTTTGGATAATCTTTCTCCCAAAACCCACTTTGGCAGATGGCCCAAGTATTTAAGCCCTAAATTTGAAAAAATTAAAGGGAATGTGAAAGATAGGAAAATCCTGGAAAAATCCCTGGAAGGTGTAGATTTTGTAATCCATTTGGCAGCCATCATGGATTTAATGCCGGATTATTCAGTTTTCTTTGATACTAATGTTACTTCAACCGCTTTGCTTTATGAAATCATTGTTGCCAAAAAACTACCCATTAAAAAAATAGTTGTGGCATCATCTCAATTTGTTTATGGGGAGGGCAGATGGAGATGCAAAAAACACGGGGAAATCTTTCCAAAACAAAGAGTTAACGAGAGCTTAACTCAAAAAAGATGGGACCCTGTTTGCCCGTTGGGTGGAGAAAAAATCAAACCGTTGTTGTTGGAAGAAACCCATCAGGATCCGCCTAACCAGTATGCCATATCAAAATACACACAAGAGTTAATTGCCCTCAAATTGGGGCGTCTCAATAGTATTCCTTCAGTAGCTATGCGCTACTCAATTGTCCATGGCCCCAGGCAGTCTTTAAAAAATGCTTACTCCGGGGCTTTGAGGATTTTTACTCTTCAGCTTTTAAACAACAAGCCTTTATCAATCTATGAAGACGGGTTATCTCAACGGGATTATGTTTCGGTTTATGATGTGGCCCGGGCTAATGCAGATGTTTTAGAAAATCCCAGGGCGGACTTCGAAAATTTTAATGTAGGGTCCGGTAAAGCCTATACAGTTTTAGAACTTGCCCATATGGTGGCTCAAACTTTGGGGAAAGATTGGGGTTTTAAACCCACAGGGGAGTTTAGGGTGGGAGATATCAGGCATGCAGTTTCTTCTATTGCCAAACTTGAGAAGTTAGGGTGGAAAGTCAGAGATAAAGAAGAAGAGATTGTCAAAGAGTATGTAAATTGGGTCAAAGAACAAAAACTGGACCAAGATTATTTAAGTTTAGCTGAAGCGCAGATGAAAGCTTTGGGAGTGGTCAAAAAAGCTGCGCTGTAGTTGTTTTAGCCTCAGTAAACTGGTACGATAGATTCATGGGGTATCCTTTATGGTTTAAAAAACATGCTACAATTCCACTTCTTTTGTTGCTTTTAATTTTACTCGTCCCGACTTTTTGGAGATTGATTCGGCCCGGGATTTTCTCCATGCATGATTTCCATGTCTTTAGGCTGTATGAATATGATAAATGTGTTGCAGATCTGCAGATCCCCTGCAGATGGGCGCCTGATAGCGCTTATGAATATGGTGAACCGATGTTTAATTTTTATGCGCAGTTACCCTATGCTTTTGGTGAGTTTTTTAGGTTCTTGGGATTTTCTGTATTGGATTCAATAAAAGCCCTTTTTATCTCATCCCTGGTTTTGTCTGCTACAGCGATGTTTTTACTTGCCAAACAATTTTGGGGGAATAACTTGTCAGCGCTTATCTCCGCCCTGATTTATGTGTATGCGCCATATCGGGCAGTTGATGTATGGGTTAGGGGAGCCTTACCGGAAGCTCTGGCATTTATTTTTTTCCCGTTGATAACCTATTTTTTTAATGATTATGTTTTCAACAAAAATACCAGATCGCTATTTTTATTTGGCGTATCTTTAGCAGGATTAATTTTGACGCATAACCTTTCTGTTTTGATGTTTCTTGTTTTCTTTTCTTTTTGGGCGATTTATTTTTTTACGAAATACAAGGCTTGGAATTTATTGCCAAAATTTATACTTTTGGGGATATTGGTTTTTGGGTTAACAGCATTTTATACACTGCCGGTGGCTTTTGAAAGTAAATTAATAACACTCACAGAAACCACAAAAGGATATTATGATTTTAATCTTCATTTTGTAACCTTGAAACAGCTTTTAATCTCCAGGTATTGGGGTTATGGGGCCTCACAATGGGGGGAAGATGACAGGTTGAGCTTGTCGGTTGGCCAAATTCAATGGATTTTACCGGTTATAATTGCTGTTCTGGTTCTTATCAAAAAAAGGCAAAGACAATATCTTAGTTTTTTCTTTCTTTTAGGGCTTGGCTGGTTTATGCTGCTACTTACCCACAACAAGTCGGTCTTAATTTGGGATCTGGTTAAACCATTAAGTTTTGTCCAATTCCCATGGAGGTTTTTAGGGTCTGCAGTTTTTCTTTTCGCTTTTGCATCAGGAGCAATGTTTACATTATTTAAAAAAAGCTACCTTAATAAACTCCTTTTTTTGGTTGTTACAACATTGCTTATCAGCTTGAATACATCTTTTTTCTTTGAGGATTTATGGTTTAAATTCGACGATAGAGAATTTTTCAGCGGTAAAAATTATGAGCAACAGGTTACCTCGGCAATACATGATTTTTGGCCAAAAACCGGCAGTAAAATCCCCGCAAATTTTGCCCCCAAGGCAGGATTTTTCCTTGAAGGCATGGGCAGTGCAAAATTAATTGAAAAAAGGAGTAATAAACAAATTTATACTGTTGATTCAAACCAAAATAGTGTGGTTCAATTCCCCCTGGTATATTTTCCCGGATGGGAAGGATTTTCGGATAATAAAAAAATTAACCTTAGCCCAAGCGGGGAATACGGTTTAGTTACTGTAAATACCAAACCTGCCGACAAAATTATAAATTTAAAATTTGTAGATACCCCGATTAGGGTGATAGGGAATTTTGTTTCAGCAGTATCAGTGGGGGCGCTTGTTATATTCCTAATCTTTTTTAAACGCAAAAAAATTATATGAAAAAATTGATTATATTTTTTTTAATTCTTGTATTGGCAGCTTTCTTAAGGTTTTATAAACTTAATGAATATCCGCCAAGTTTGAATTGGGATGAAGTAAGCATTGGATATAATGCGTATTCTATTTTAAAAACAGGCCGGGATGAATGGGGACAGATATTGCCGCTTTCCTTTAGGGCATATGGGGATTATAAACTTCCCGGGTATATTTATCTGGATACAGTTTTTATCAGAAGCTTTGGATTAAATGCATGGGGTGTCAGATTACCTTCGGCGGTCTTGGGGCTGGGGATTGTTGTGTTTATCTTTTTAACCGTTAAAAAATTAATAAATACTAATCTGGCGCTTTGGGCAATGTTTACCGCTGCAGTAACCCCCTGGCTTATTATCCTGTCAAGGATTGCACTGGAAGCAAACCTGGCGCTTTTTTTTACAACAGGCTCAATTTATTTTTTAATTTTAGGATTCAAAAGAAAATATTTTCTTCTTGCCTCTTCCTTTTTTTTAGGTTTATCACTTTTTTCTTATAACTCTTCAAGAGTGGTTGTGATCCCATTGGTGATAACAGCAGCGGTATTGTTCTGGAAAAAAATTAACAACATAAAAGTTGCACTATTTGCTCTGGGTATATTGGCAATTTTTTTTATCACAGCTTTTCCGCTGGCTTTACTTCAGGATTCTTCTGCACGGTATAAGTGGACTACTATATTGGATCAAGGTGCAGTTTTGAGAATCAATGAGTTACGGGGGTCCGCTGCCCTGCCGCCTGTTTTAGATAAACTGATTTACAACAAAATTACTTATTTTATACCCCAGTCCTTGGGGAACTATTTTTCACATTTTAATCCCAACTTCTTATTTTTTAACGGGGGATCCAATTACCAATATTCTGTTCCCGGTTCCGGTCTTTTCCACTTAAGTTTATTGCCCTTTTTAATATTAGGGATATATCAGATTTTCCGGAAAAAAGAAAATTGGCAATTTTTTATCTTAGGATGGTTAATTATTGCCTTGGTTCCTGCTGCAATTACCAGGGATGCCCCCCATGCCCTTCGTGCGCTGCTGATGATCCCGCCTTTTTTAATTATTTCTGTACTCGGGGTGGGTTTTGTTACGAGTCATTTTAAACCTACTTACGTAAAAGCGCTGCTTGCAATTTTTACCATTGCGTTAGTCTTTCAGTCTGTACAGTTCTGGAAAAATTATACAGGGGATTATGTAAAAAATTATTCCTGGTCATGGCAATATGGTTACAGAGAGGCTGTTGACTTCGTCAACAAAGAAGCTAATCAATATGATCGGATTTACTTCACAAAAAAGTATGGGGAACCGCATGAATTTGTATTGTTCTACCTTAAAATTGACCCCCAATTTTTTAGAGGCAGCGCTGTGCCGGTAAGATATAAAAAATCAGATTGGTACTGGGTGGATAGTTTTGATAAATTTGAATTTATTAACGATTGGGAGATTAAAGGAAACGTAAAGTGTGAAACGAAAAGCGAAAAATGTTTAATGGTGACAAGTCCTGGGAATTATCCGGAAGGGTGGAAGTTTATTAAAAAAATTGATTTCCTTGATGGGAAACCTGCATTTGATATAGTAGAAATATGATAAAAAAATTTCAAATTTCAAATTTCAAATTTCAAATTTTCTTGGTGGTTATAATTATTCTTGCGGCATCACTTCGCCTTTGGAACATAGCGTTAAACCCACCTGGGCTTACATGGGATGAGGCGGCAATTGGGTATAACGCTTATTCTTTGCTCAAAACCGGTAGGGATGAATATGGGCAGATCTTACCGCTAAATTTTAAATCTTTTGGTGATTATAAACCCGGAGTTTATATTTATGCAGATGTGCCATTTGTGGCGCTGTTTGGTTTAAATGAATTAGCCGTTAGGATGCCCTCTGTTATTGCGGGAGTGTTTTTAGTATTACTGATTTATTTACTGGTTAATGGGTTATTTAATAACAAAAGTTTGGCATTGTCTGTAGCATTGATGTTGGCTGTTTCTCCTTTGGCAATCCAGTTTTCCAGGCCTGCTTTTGAAAGCAACCTGGCGGTTTTTCTAAATTGTTTAGGAATATTTTGTTTTATTAGGGGACTCAAGAAATCTAATCTTTTTATACCGGCAGGTTTATTTTTTGGCCTCTCTTTATTTACATACCAAGCTTCAAGAATATTTATCCCCATACTGATTTTAGGATTGTTTCTAATATATAAAAAAGACCTTTCTTTTAAAAAAGATTTAAGAATTGGGTTGGGAATATTTATTTTATTTGTCCTGTTAGTGGGTACCCAAATTTTAGTGTTGAAACAATCAAGTAGGCTTGAGGCTATGAACTATTTTGCATACAGGCGTTCTGATGAGCAAATAAACCAAATAGCCAAAGAAGACGGGTATCAGGTTTCAGACTACAAGTTTCAAATTTTGCATGGTGAATGGTTTGCATATTTGAAAGGTCTTACAGAGCGTTATTTGATCTATTTTTCACCCAAAATGCTTTTTATTGATGGAGATTATAGCCCAAGACACAGAGTACCTGATTTGGGTGTTTTGTATTATATTTCAGCACTGCTTATACCTTTGGGAATAATTTATCTTTGGGGAAGAAAAGAGAGAGGCGCAAAGCTTATTTTTTTTCTGTTGGCAATTTCCTCAATGCCCGCTGTTTTATCAAGGGATTTGATTAGCATGGTGAGAGCCTTAAACTTACTTTTACCACTTACTATTTTGGAAGGGGCAGGATTATATTATCTTCTTCTAAACATTAAAAAATTTAATAGATTCATTTTTATATCGGTAAGTCTGATCATATTTTTTCTAATATCTGCAAATCTTGTAGTTTTTTTGGATCGTTATTTCATACATGCTTCTATAAAATACTCTCAAGGTTGGTTGTATGGTTATAAGGACTTGCTCGCACTTCAGTGTGATCAATTATACTTCGCGCTCGCAAAACCTTGCCTTTTGCCTGAGGCAAAAGGTAAAGAAATTTTTTTCTCAAAAGAAAATTTGTCAAAATATGACAATATTTTGATGACTGATGATTATGGACAACCATATATCTACTATCTTTTTTACAGTGTATACACCCCGGATAAATTCCAAAAACAGGCAATTTTAGAGCAACCTTCTATTGATGTTGGAACAGTAAGAAGAATAGATAACATTGCGTTCCGCCATGTTTATTGGCCAAAAGATAGGGGTTTAAAAAATAGCTTATTCATTGCCACGAAAGAAGAACTGCCGGATCAAGATATAATCCCCTATCCGCAGTATAAAATCTTAAAGGATATTAATTTTTTAGACGGGCAACATGCATTCAGAGTTGTGGAATCGGAATGAACACATGAAATTTAAAATTTTTAATTTAAAATTTTTATTTTTATTTTTGGTTTTGGTTTTAGCTGCTGTTTTAAGGTTGTGGAATTTGGGTGAGTATCCCGCAGGTTTTAATGCTGATGAGGCAGCAATAGGTTATAATGCCTATTCAATTTTACAAACAGGAAAAGATGAATATGGTACGTTTTATCCCTTGGCGTTTAAATCATTTGGAGACTATAAACCGGGGCTTTATTTTTATTTTGTGATGCCTTTTGTGGCAACACTGGGTTTAAACGAGATTGCCGTAAGGTTACCATCGGCCCTATTTGGTATCCTCACGGTTTTGCTTGCCTACTTGTTAGCAAAAAAGATATTTGAAGATGATAGGGTGGGTTTATTATCAGCGCTGCTTTTGACGATATCTCCGTGGCACCTGCAGTTTTCAAGAGGAGGTTGGGAAAGTAATGCAGCAACATTTTTTATTACTCTTGGAGTTTTTCTTTGGCTGAAAGGTTTAGCTAAACCAATATTTATATTCTGGAGTTTATGCAGTTTTTTAATTTCTATGTATTTATACCAAAGCCCAAGGTTAATCGTCCCTTTGTTTTTACTATCAGGTGTCATTTTGCATAAGGACTTACTCTTTAGGGAGATAAAAAAATTAGTAATTTTTATCATGATAGTTTGTATTTTGTCAATACCGCTTATTTTACAATTTACTTCAGGAGAGGGGGGGGCCAGATTCAGAGGCCTGTCATTTTTTTCGGATAAAGGACCACTATCCAGAATAGATGAGTTAAGGGGAGAACACGGTAACTTAAATGATAAAGCAGCCAAAATATTACACAATAAAATAACAGCCTATGCCCCTAATTTTTTGGGCCATTACCTGGATCATTTCTCCACGCAATTTTTATTTATAAATGGGGAGGAGGTAATACGTAATAAGGTACCCGAAACAGGGGAGTTTTATCTTATAGAAGCATTTTTTCTAATAATAGGAATATTTTATTTAATCAGAAGTAAATTTAAACATACAAGATTATTAATTTTATGGATTTTAATCTCTCCTATTGCTTCCTCAATGACTTTCCAGACACCAAATGCATTAAGATCCCTTTCAATGGTTGTACCGATGACTATAGTGATGGGGTATGGACTAAGTAAA
This sequence comes from Candidatus Daviesbacteria bacterium, assembly GCA_016186955.1. GTDB lineage: Bacteria > Patescibacteriota > Microgenomatia > Daviesbacterales > UBA10151 > JACPKP01. The sequence goes on from JACPKP010000009.1 coordinate 228,249, forward strand.
ATTTTCAATATCCTTAGTAAAAATTTCAGAGACTTACTTTTAACAGGTTGTTTTCTATTGCTTATTTTTGAATTTATACACTATCTTGAAAGCTACTACGTGCACTATCCCAAAAGGTATCCTTTGGCTTGGGAATATGGGTTTGAGGAGATGGTTTCTAAACTTGAAAAATACCAGGATCAATATGAAAAGGTTGTGATTACAGACCGTTATGACCAACCCTACATCTTAGTGCTTTTTTATGGAAAATATAACCCCGCGGAATACCAACCGCAGGCAGTTTTAACCTCTAGAGATCAATTTAATTTTGGTACAATCCGTTCATTTGATAAATATGAGTTCCATAAAATAGAACCGAACGAAATTAAAAATACTAAAGACACCCTTTTTATAGGGACAGACAAGGAAATGCCTAAGAATGCTGAAATCATAGACCAGGTTGATTTTCCAAACGGAAAACCTGCTTTTATATTTTTTAAAACATGATTAAATTATCATTGGCATTGGCGACTTTTAATGAAGAAGACAATATAGGAAATTGCCTTAAATCAGTAGAAGATTTAGTGGATGAAATAGTCATAGTTGATGGTGGTTCAACTGATAAAACAGTTGAAATCGCTAAAAATTATGGCGCTAGAGTATATATAACCGATAATCCTCCTATTTTTCACATCAACAAGCAAAAAGCGCTTGATTTAACGGCAGGAAGTTGGATTTTACAGCTTGATGCTGATGAAAGAGTAAGTAGTAAACTTGCTGTAGAAATAAAAAAAGTTATCTCTATGACAGATCAAGAGATACAAAAATACCAAGATTCTTTACCCAACAAAAGGTTATTTGTTGCTCACCAAAAACTAATTGACCTAAGAGACGGTAAGATTGGAAATGATGCAGATGAATATACAGCATTTTTTATTCCAAGATTAAATTTTTTTCTAGGTAAATTCCTGCGTTTTGGAGGGGTATACCCTGATGGGGTAATACGGCTTTTTAAAAAAAACAGAGCTTACTTACCATGCAAAGATGTTCATGAGCAATATGTCGTTGATGGACGCGTTGGTTGGTTGCAAAACGATTTGTTACATATGGCTGATCCCACCTTCTCCAGATATATAAAAAGAAATAACAGATACATAAATTTAATTGTAGGTGAACTCAAAAGGGATAAGTTACAAAAAAATATTCCCCAATTTGTTAACTATTGCTTTGTCAAACCACTGTGGTGGTTTTTTTGGACACAGGTCAGGCATAAAGGAGCTTTAGACGGTATTCAGGGTGTGATTTTTTCATTTTTCTCAGCTTTGAGATTTCCCAGAGCCTACATTAAATATTTAACAAAATGAAAAAAAATAAATTAAAAGTTGGCATTGATATTTCGGAAATGAATCCATTGAGCATGAATAGAGGGATAGGATTTTATACGGACCATTTATTCAAATCATTGATTAAATACACAGATTTGGATGTTGTATTGGTTGAAAGGCAAAAAGATGTTAAAAATTTAGACTTAATACATTATCCTTTTTTTGATTTTTTCTCCCCAACGTTGCCTTTAATCAAAAAATTACCTGTAATAGTCACTATTCATGATGTTATCCCGCTAGTTTTTCCTAAACATTATCCATCAGGCATGAGAGGGAGGATCATTTTAGAGAGACAAAAATTTTCCCTGAAAACAGTTCAGGCAGTGATTACAGATTCTATATCTTCCAAATTAGACATAATGAAATATTTAAATGTTGCTGAAAATAAGATTTCTACAATATATCTTTCGCCCGCTGAGAGATTCAAAAAAGAAAGGGATTTTAAAACATTATTATCTGTTAAAGAAAAATATAATTTACCGGAAAAATTCGTTCTTTATGTAGGTAACATTAACTGGAATAAAAACTTGTTGAATTTAACCAAAGCATCTATTGATGCGAATGTTGATCTTTATCTAATTGGAGATGCATTTAAAACAGAAAAAAATCTTGAACACCCTGAATTAAATGATTACAAAATATGGCTTCAGCAATATTCAACTTATCCAAAAGTACATATTATAGACACATATCCGAAAGATGATATTGTTGGGATCTATAATTTAGCCGAAGCTTTGCTGCTGCCTTCTTTTTATGAGGGGTTTGGATTACCGATTTTGGAGGCGCAAGCTTGCGGTACCCCTGTAATTACAAGTGATATATCCTCAATGCCGGAAGTCTCAGGGGGAGGAGCAATCCTGATAGACCCAAATAAACCGGATAAAATTACTGCTGCAATTAAATCCCTAGAAATGCAGTCTGTAAAAGGTAAGCTGATTAAAGAGGGTTTAAGAAATGTAGAAAAATTTTCATGGAAAAAAGTTGCAGAAGAAACCCTGTTGGTTTACCAAAATATTGCTCCATAAATATAAGGTAAAAGCTATATACTTAGAACAAGGACAGAAATTATCAATTCCTGACGCAATACAGTTAAGGGCAAGAAACTTTTTTTAATTTTATGCATAAATTTTCTTTACAGAAATCAATCCTAATCTACTTTACCATTTGGAGAATTTCCCTTTTTTTTATCGCATTTATCTCTACTATTATCATTGGTGATTTTGGAGCAAGATTCCCTTATTATAAGGAATTACTTATAAATACGGGTTTGCCTGCTTGGGTTTGGGGATTTGGTAATTTTGACGGGGTTCATTATCTGACAATTGCTCAAACAGGTTATGCAGCCCAATTTACCCAAGCTTTCTTCCCATTTTATCCCCTATTGGTAAAACTTCTAACAATTAACGGGGCCTATTTATTAACAGCACTAGTTTTATCCAATATACTTTTTTTAGCCGCTCTTTTTTTGTTGTACAAGTTATTCAGAATGGATTATGATAGTGAAATTTCTTTTAAATCACTTTGTTTGCTTCTTGCAATCCCCACGTCATTTTACTTCGGCGCTGTGCATTCGGAATCATTATTCCTCTTTTTCAGTGTCGGCAGTATATTAGCGATTAGAAAAAAAAAGTATATTTTATCAGGTTTACTCGCAGGTTTTGCTTCCGCCACCAGAATAGTTGGTATTTTTTTAACCCCGCTGATTTTGATTGAAATAATCAGTTCATTAAAAATTGGTACATTGAAATTCAAAAATAAAGAGTTTATAAAACCATCTCTTGCCCTGTTAATAGCGCCAATGGGACTTATTATTTATATGATTTTTTTAAAAATCCAATTCAATGACCCCCTTTATTTTTTAAATGCACAGCATGCTTTTGGAACAGGCAGAAGTGATCAAAATTTTATTCTCTTGCCCCAAGTTTTTTATAGGTACATAAAAATCTTATTAACAGTCAATATTACATCGTTACCTTTTTTTAATGCCCTGCTGGAGCTTATTTTTACAGTTATACCTTTAACAGTATTATTTATGAAGTTTAAAAAAATTAGATTTAGTTATTTGGTTTTTACATGGGGCAGTCTTTTATTACCGACATTAACCGGAACTTTAACATCAATGCCGAGGTTTATTTTAATGGGTTTTTTACTTCTGCCAGTAGTTGTCATAAGTTTCAATAAGCATATTAAAGTAATTATGATAATAATGATCATTCTTCAGATATTACTTCTGAGTTTATTCATACGGGGTTATTGGGTTGCATGAAACTTGAAAAAAATTCCTTATCCAGGTACTATTCCAATTAATGAAAGGGATAGTTGTAGTACCTGCTTTTAATGAAGAAAAAAGGATACTTCGGGTAATTAAAAAAATACCGCAGGAAGTTGATCATCACAAGCTGGAAATCTTGGTTGTTAACGACGGTTCAACCGACCTTACAGAGATAATTCTTAAAAAAAATAAAGTAAAGGTTATATCCCATCCTGTAAATAGAGGTTTAGGGGCTGCTTTAGGGACAGGTTTTGAGTATGCAAGAATCAAGAATTACGATTTTTTGATCACACTCGACGGTGACGGTCAGCACGATCCCAGGGAAATACCTAAATTATTAAAACCCATTATTAATAAGGAAGCAGATTTTATAGTTGGGACAAGGATAAACAAAGGTAGCATGCCCTTTAAAAGGCGGATGCTTACTTTCTTTGCGACGCTAGCCACTTTTGTGTTAACCGGTGTTTGGACGGCTGATTCCCAATCCGGGTTTAGAATATTTTCCAAAAATGCTATTAAAAAAATTAATATTCAAGTGGATAAAATGGAGGTTTCCACTGATTTTTTCCGACAATGCAGGGAAAAGGGTCTTGTAATATTAGAGGTTCCCATCAAAGCAATCTATACAAAATATTCTCTAACTAAAGGGCAAAATTTTTTTAACTCATTTAATATAGTAGGGAAGCTAATGCTACAAAATTTAAATAATTAATATGCAAATTATTACTCAGTTTATTGCAATTTTTTTTGCTATCTTCGCCCTAAGTAGGGCATACCTCCGTTTTAAAGAGCGAAAATTATCATCCTTTGCTTTCATTTTTTGGATTTTTGTATGGATAACAGGGACTGTGGCTATTTTCTTTCCTGATTTAACCACTAAAATAGCAAAATTTGTTGGAATCGGCAGAGGAGTTGATATTGTTCTTTATGCCTCGATTATTATTATTTTTTATTTACTCTTTAGAATTTACATAAAAATTGAAGATACTCAAAGGCAAATTACCCAAGTAGCCAGAAAAGTAGCCTTGCAAAAAATGATGAAAAAGAAAAAACCCCGCTTAAGGCGATGAAAATTCTGTTTATAGCTGAGTTTTTTCCTTCCAATAACCAACTAAACTTTAGTGGCGGGGTTGAAGCTTACAACTATTTTCTAGTACGGGAGTTAACAAAAAAAAATAAAATTACTGTTATTTGCCGTGGAGAAAATTTAACTTCCAAGCGAAGGCTTAAACTTCCCTTTAAGATTATCAGAATAGGAAAAAGCTCTAAAATTGACACATCTTTTATGACTATTTTCCAAAGAGTGATATTTAATATTTTGGCCATTAAGGCAGGCCTTGGTGAGGAGTTTGATTTAGTGCAAGGGAACAATTTTGTCACCTATATTCCGGCTTTTATAATAGGATTTGTAAAAAGAAAACCTTCGATTGCGTGGTATCCGGATGTTTTTATCGGTAAATGGATTAAACTGACAGGTTTTTTTTCTGGGATAGTAGGTGAGATTTCCGAGAGAGTTGCAATAACTTTTCCTTGGGCACATTTCATAGCGCTAAGCAATTCGACAAAGAATAAGCTTTTGAAAACGGGTATTAAAGTAGATAAAATTTCTACAATTTATGCAGGAGCAGATCTGGATTTTTTTACACAGATAAGAGTTAAGAAACGAATAGTTTTTACTATATGTTGCATATCCAGATTGGTAAATTATAAACGCCTTGATTTGTTGATTAAGGCAGCAGCAATTTTAAAAAAAGAAAAATTAAAGTTTCAGATAGAAATTTTTGGTGACGGACCCGAAAAGGAGAATTTACTTTTATTAATTAATAGATTTGGTTTGGACCAATGGATAAAAATTGAGTCAAATTTAACCAGAGTTGAGTTGGGTAGACGGCTTAAGTCCGCCCACCTTTTCTGTCTTCCTTCAGAACAGGAGGGCTTTGGATTGTCAGTAATAGAGGCCGCAGCTTGTAGTTTACCATATGTTGTTTCCAACATTTCCGTATTTAGAGAAATTACCCATAGAGGACAAGGCGGGTTATTTTTTAAACAGGGAAGCCATTTTGATCTAGCAAAAAAAATTAAGAAATTTATTCAGGATAAAAAACTGGAGAAAAAATCCTCTCAGAATTCCTTTGAACTGGCGAAACGCTATTCATGGGAACAAATTGCCCAAGAGTTTGAGCAAATATATCAGAAGATAATTACCCGGAAACTTAAGATATTAGTGTTGGTAGACGCTTGGTTCCCGCATATTGGGGGAGGGCAGGTACATGCATGGGAGTTATCCAAGCAATTAGCCCAAAAAGGATGCAAAGTGACAATATTAACCAGAGATTTAGGCGGATGGGGAGAACAATATCCAGGTGTGGAAGTAATTAGAATAGGAAGAATCAAAAAATTTGCCAATATCTGGGGAAGGTTAGAATACCTATTTTATGCCCTTTTTTACAGCTTATTTGCAGATTATGATATTTTTCATGCTCATGCTTTTTCTCCGGGTCTTATTGCGCCTTTTGTAAAAATCTTCAGAAATAAGCCTACGGTTTATACTGTACACGGTAAGGGTGCAAAAATAGCCGGACTCGGATTTGGAGAGGTATTTCTTGAAGACCTAGTTACTTATAAAATACCTTATGATTTGGAAATTACCGTTGCCAAAAATACTATAACAAAAAAAATCTCAGCCAAAAAATCTGTAGTAATTCCAAATGGTGTAGATATAGCAAAATTTGCAGTAGCCAAAAGAAAAAGGACAAAAATTAAAAATATTTTATATGTCGGTAGATTAAGCTACGAAAAGGGCGTAGATATATTGATTGAAGTTTTTAATGGTTTAAAAAGCAAAAAATTAAAGTTATTCATAGTAGGAGAGGGAGAGGAGTTTGGAAAACTTAAAAAAATGGTGATTGGGGAAAATATAAATTTCCTCGGCAGATTAACGAGCCGTGATTTAATAAACGCATACAAAAAAGCAGATTTATTAGTTATTCCCTCAAGGACAGAAGGACAACCATTAATCTTATTTGAAGCTTGGGTTGTAGGCTTGCCTATTTTAGCGACAAAAGTGGGAGATAATAAAGTTTATATAAAAGAAGGAATAAGCGGGTTTTTATCTAAACCAGATATAGAATCGTTAAGAAATGGCATAAGAAAAGTTTTAAAAAATAAATCTTTAGATGAAATTATCGCAAATGGAGAAAAAAATGTTAAGAATTATTCATGGGATATCATTTCAGAGAAAACATTAAATAGTTACAGGCAAATACTATGAAAAAACCGAAAATTAGTGTGTTAATGCCGGTATATAACGGGCAAGCGTATTTAAAGGAAGCTTTAAAAAGTATTTTTAATCAGACCTTTAAAAATTTTGAACTTATTGTTATCGATGATGGATCTACAGATAAAACACCAGAAATATTGAAAAAAATTAAAAATAAAAAATTAAAAATAATAAGAATTAAGAAAAACTTAGGGCTATCAAAAGCGCTAAACAAAGGAATTTTTATAGCAAGAGGTGAGTACGTTGCCAGATGTGACGCAGATGATATTAATAAAAAAAATCGATTTAAGAAACAAAATAATTTTTTAGATAAAAATCAGGATTTTGTATTGGTTGGTTCAAATGCAGTCGCAATTAATGAAAAAGGGGGAGAGATCGGGACTTTAAAAATGCCTGAAACAGATAAACAAATCAGGTGGTCGATAATAATAAGAAATAATATTTTGCATCCGAGTGTAATGCTGAGAGCTAAAACTTTAAAAAAAATTGGAGGTTACAGGGAATTATTTAATTTAGGCGCTGAGGAGTATGATTTATGGTTTCGCCTACTCAAAAAAGGCAAAGCGTACAATCTACAGGAGCCCTTGATAAAAAGGAGGATTGATGGCAAAGTTTATACCAGGAAGTATCATCTAAGAGTGGAACTTTTTGCATTATTGGCCAGAATAATCAATTTTCCCCGTCTATTTTGCTAAAATTTTGGCAATATCCCGGGCTGTTGAAACACAACTAACAATCTTTCCTGAAAAAACTGTATAGATTCTATGGTCGATCTTATTTATAATTGTGGGCCGCTCATCAGTCTTATCCTTATTCGGTAAAACGGTTCTATAAGTAAACATGGAGCCAAAATATTTGGCATACTTTATTTTAGAAATAAATTCTTCTGTTGATGCAATAAATTTCTTAAAATTAGTAAAGGGTGGATTTTTGATTACTCCTTTATTGAGTAACTCTGAAAATTTTTTATTAATTCTGGGATGTTTTCCAATATTGCTTTTGTGAATTGCGTGCACTACATTCCCCATAACATACATCCCAGTTCTTCCAAAAGGATCAATACACATAAATGGGCCATCCAAAATAACGATACTTTTCTTTTGAAATTCCTTGGGTAATCTAACCACAATTTTTTCGCATAGTTCATACTGGTAATCTTGATGTTTGTTTTTATATTTTCCGATGGCCTTATTTATGTAAGCATATGTACAGACAATCACATAATCATAATTTTTATAGATTTTTTGATCAGCATAAGTATTCAAAATAACATTTACTGAACTTTTCTTGAGTTTCTGCCAAGCCACTTTTCTTAACTGAACAGGATTAATTAAACTTTCCCGTACCTTTATAGATAAGTCAACTTTTTCTTTATTGACTAAGTTAAGATGTTGAATTTGATAATCTAACCCATATTTATTTAAAAATTTTAAATAATCTTTTGCAGAAGTTTTAGAGTTCTTCGTAGAGATAAAATAAAAGGTATCAGTATCGTCAACTAAAGCTGATTGGTACTCTTGTCTAAAACTTGTTTCGCTCAATAAGGAAGATAAAACCGTCTCTGGGCTTCTTGGGTAATGATAACCCCGATGGAGCCTGTATTGATTAATTCCTGAAGCAGCCTGCAATATATCAGTCCCCTTCTCATAAAGGTCTACTGAAAAATCCTTAGCTAGTTTACAGGATATGGTCACACCAAAAATACCTCCACCAATAACTGCAACCCTTCTTTTATTCATATAATATTTTACAACTTCTGACTACTGTAATATAATTTAGCACGTATATCAAATATGAAAAAAAGCATACCGAATCTAGCTATAGTTGGTATAGGTAGATGGGGGCGAAACTTAATAAAGGAGTTTAAAAATCTAGAGAAAATAGGGCTATGTAGGTTGGTGTTATGTGTAAGTAGTGGCAATCACGAAAATCTAGATCAATTGAAAAAAAATCATCCCACAGTGGTCCATACAACTGATTTTAAGCAGGCCTTGAGTGATCCCACAATTGATGCAATTGTTATAGCAACTCCCCCAAGAACTCATTTTCAACTTGCATCACAAGCATTAAAAGCCGGAAAACATATTTTTGTTGAAAAACCACCTGCTGAAAATTTAGCAACGACCAAGCGTCTAATAAATTTGGCAAAACAAGCCAAAAGAATACTTTTTATAGATAATATTTATATTTATCATCCATTGATCAATAAAGTAAAAAAACTTATTAAAGGACGAAATCTTACTTCAGTTGAATTTGTTTGGTTAAAGGAAGGAACTTTTGACACTGATATCATTAGTAATTTGGTCTATCATGACTTTATTATTGCAAGTTATTTAATTGGTGAGCCAAGTAGTATGAGACTCGAAGAAGCTGTAGATGGTGTAACGATCTGTGATCGCATTAAATTTACCATGAACATTGAAGGAATAGAAAAATGCTTAGTTAGCATCAACAGAATATCTCCAATAAAACACAAACAAATAACTTTTAAATCTGCTAAAAGAACTTGGGTATGGACAGATAAGACCTTATATCAGGTAAAACCTAATGAAGGGTTACAAGAAGTAGCTAGACTTACCGCAGAACCCTTATTTTTGAGTTGTAAGGAGTTCATTAAATGCTTAACTAAAGAGACATCCAACCTCGAGTCAAATATGCTAGCACTAGTTGCTATGAGGCTATCAGAAAGTTTAAAAGCCAAGCTGAATAAAAGCATTGCCGCATAATTATGATTCTTGGTATTTTTTTATCATCCGGTGAAAGCTTCAAAACAATGGCTAAAGCTGGTCAGGATACCCGGTTTAAAAAACTATATCTGAATTACTTTTCTACAAAATTTGAAGCAGTTTATGTTTTTTCATATGCAGGAGAAAGGGTTGATGGTTTACCAACTAATGTTAAAGTGATCAGCAATAAATATAATTTACATAGATTTATTTACGGATTACTTATACCTTTTTTAAATTATAAATTTATAAAAAAATGTGATGTTTTCAGGGCGTATCATATTTTGGGTACGATGCCCGCTGTTGTCAGTAAGATATTTTTTAATAAGAAATTTGTTTTTAATTATGGGTATGATTATGTAGAATTTGCAAAAATTGAAGGGAAAATGTTGCAAATATTACTCATAAAAATAATCAGCCCATTGGCTTTTTTCACCGCCTCTAAAATTATTGCTACTACGAAATTTGCGTTTCAGTTTATCCCTAGAAGTAAAAGTGTATTTATTCCAAATGGTGTAGACACAAAATTATTTAAACCATACCCCCAAAAACATATAAGAAAGAGGCTTAAGCTTTTAAATATTGGTCGGCTGGAACCTCAGAAAAATCAAATTAATCTGGTTAAAGCAATGAAAGGAATAAGTGCAGATCTTCTTATCTTAGGTAATGGTTCGTTAGAAAATCAGATAATTGAAGAAGCTAAGCGGTTGGGTGTTAATCTTAAAATTTTAGAGAAAATTGACAATTCTAAACTGCCTGCAATATATAATGATGCTGACATCTTTGTACTTCCTTCTTTAACAGAGGGTCCGGTAAAAGTATTGATTGAGGCTATGTCATGTGGTTTACCGGTAATAGGGTCAAGGGCAAGGGGAATAAATGAAGTAATTATTAATGGAAAAACAGGGTATTTTTGTTTAACCTCAGCGCAATCAATTAAAAAAGCTCTAAATAGTTTAATAGAGGATAAATCATTAAGGTCTGTGTTAGGGAAAAATGCACGTAAACTAATAGTGGATAAATTTGACTTGGATAAGTTGTTAGAACAAGAGGTAGCTGTTATGCACTCTCTATGAAAAAAATCATAATTTGTTCGCCACAACTTGGCATATCTCCAGTATCAAATTTAGGGGGAGAAATTTATGATTATCAAACCATAAAAGGTTTTACTAGAAGGGGTGTCAGAGTCTTAATCTATTTACCAAAAAAAAGAATTTATGATAAGAGCATAAAAGATTTGTCTGTTACCTATTCCTCCATGACTCATATTTTTCCACCATGGTTTTTTAGTTTTATTTGTTTACCGTATCTATTTAAGACATATAAAAGGGAGAAATTTGATATTTTACGGATTCATTCACCAAGATTTTTAGGAATTGCCGCAATGATATTTCATTTTTTTTATCCCAAAGTCCCAATCCTTTCCAGTGGAGTTACAGTTGATAGTTTAGGATTACATTATCTAATTGAGAGATATATTTTTAATATCTCTTCAAGAATTATTGTTCAAAGTGAATATATGAAAAAATTATTAGTAAAAAAATATCATATAAATCAAATTAAAATAGCAGTCACATACGGTGGAGTCTTAGATAGTTCCAAAAATTGGGTTAGTCGACCTAAAGAATCAGTATGCATTAGAAACAAAGATAAAGTATTACTTTTTATGGGAGCCCTGATCAATAGAAAAAATCCTTTATTTGCTTTGGATATTTTTATTAAAGTGCGGAGTAAGCTGAAGAATGTTTTTTTGGTAGTAATTGGAGAGGGTAATTTAAAGAAAAAAATGAAAAATAAAATAAAAGCCAAAAAAATGACTGACCGTATAATTTTTATTAACTCAGCATATAAGGAAGAAAAAGCTTATTGGTTTTCCAGGATGGATGTATTTCTTTTCCCATCTTTAAACGAGGGGTTTGGATTGGTTGCAACAGAGGCCATGTCCTTTGGAAAAGTCGTTATTACATCAGAAAAGGCAGCTTTTAAGGAAATTATTGATAATGGAAAAGATGGTTTTATGCTTCCGCTTAGTAATCAAAAACTCTGGATTGATACTACTTTAAAAATACTTAGCAGCAGTAAGATATCAGAAAGGATTGGTAGGAATGCTTTAAGTAAAGTTAAAACAAAATTTTCATGGGAAAGAACATACAATTTAAATAAAAAAGTAATTGAAGAAATGGTATGAAACTGGTAATTTGGTTGATTAAAAAAACTGAAGCGCTGTCTGCATTATCCGTAAGATTGGTCTATTGGACTGGAAAGGCTAAAGTGCCAATTCATCCAAAGCATTTAATCCGTAAAGATACGGACATTTGGTATAAGAATCTGCTAAATAAGAAAATGGTGATTTTAGATGCTGGATGTGGTTCAGGACAGCATTCTAATTTAGCAGCAAAATATGTAAAAAAAATCATAGGGATAGATAACCAACAAAGTAATATAAAAATTGCCCAAACAGATGCAAAAAATAAAAAAATTAATAATGTTGAATTTATCTTGGGAAATCTCGAAAAAAAAATTTCTTTGCAGTCAGGATCTGTTAATTTAGCTATACTTTTTGATATCCTTGAGCATATTATAAACAGGCAAAAATTTCTTAAAGAAATAAAAAGATTGTTAAAAAATAAAGGGATAGTATTGGTTGTAATTCCAAATAATGAAACCTCCTGGAAGAAATTTCAAAGAAAATATGGTATCAAATCCTTTTCAGACCCCGACCATAAAATAGAGTATACAAAAGAAAGCATTACTAAAGAGCTCGGTAAAGCTGGTTTTCAAGTAAGGAATATAACCCCAATTTCATATGACACACCATGGGTTGGGTTTATTGATTTAATTGGCGGTATCTCCCTCGCTCTTTATAAACGATTATCCCGGTGGAAGTTAAAAATGTTAAAATTACATCCTGAAAACTGCAGCGGTTATCAAATAATAGCTTCTAAAATATGAAAATAATGCTTGTTTCTGATTATTACCCGCCATTTAACCCCGGAGGTAGCGAGTGGAGCGTACTTTATTTGTCGAAAGCGCTGCAAGATAAAGACATAAACAATATCATTGTAACACCAAATTATGGTACCCGTGCGGAGGAGATTATTGTTGGAACCAGAGTCATTAGATTTCCGAGCTTTAAGAAGGCATCAGGTTCCAGATCTGTAATAAATCCCATCTGGCAAAACAACCCATTTTTTTTTATCTGGAGCGCCGTATTTATCTATAAAATTGCAAAAAAAGAAAAAGTTGATATTTTACACATCCATGGTAAATTTTTAATTCCAGGGGGATATTGTGCTAGTAAGTTACTCAAAGTGCCTTTTATAGTGACGATTAGGGATAAACAACTCTTGTGTAGTTATGGAAAATGTTTTTTTACTAAAGATCGGAAAAAATCTTGTAGTTGGATAGAATATATGACCTCTGACTTGCCCTGGTTTTATAAGCATTTTGTAAAAGAGAAAAAACTTTCAAGCTTAATTTATACTTTCCTTTCAGCTTTGTGGACAAGGATCGTAAACTCTCTCATTGTTTGGTTTGCTAAAAATTCGGATAAAATAATTGCAATAAGCAACTCACAAAAAACATACCTGGAGGCGGGTGGATTTAAAGATGTTAAGGTTATTTTTAATTCAGTTATTTTTCAAGACATTCAACCTACTAAAAAACGCAGCAACATATTGTTTGTAGGAAAACTCTCTTTAGGAAAAGGAATTTACCAATTACTAGAGGCGATACCGTTTGTTATCCAAAAAAGGAAAGAACTATTTATTTTTGCCGGGGGAGTAGAAGAAAAAAAAGATATAGATGCAATGGTGAAAAAATTGGGTATTAGAGAATATGTTAAATTCTTAGGCGGGGTTGATCATTTTAAGCTTCAAAAACTGTATAAATCATGTAAATTAGTTGTAATGCCTTCAATTTACCCAGAAGCTTTTGGCAGGGTAGCTTTGGAAGCTTTATCAGCGGGCACTCCGGTAGTAGTTTCAAATAGAGGAGGTTTGCCAGAGATTGTGAGGCCAAAATACACGGGCTTAATATCTAAGGTAACCCCTGAAGATTTAGCCCTTGCCATCAATACCATTTTAAATAATTTAGATATGTATATAAAAAATATTAATAAAGAGAGACTATCATTAATCAAAAAATTTGGAATAAACCCAATAAACCAGCATGCCCAGCTGTATAAGATATTAACCAGAAAACATGATTTACATAAAATGCTCAATGTTGTATGATCCATCCAGCTGCCGACTAGTTAAAAACCTGATTTATGCCTTCTAAAAAACTGCCAAAACAATTAAAAAGTAACCAGGAACAAATAATTAAAAAAGTGTTATATGCGATGGCGGTTTACGGGGATGAAGAAATACATGCAGTCTTGAAATCAATGGAAAATAGATGGTTAGCCTCTGGACCGCTGGTGAAAGAATTTGAAGAAAAGATAGCAAGCTTGTTTGGTAAAAAATTTGGTGTTGCAGTCAATTCCGGTTCTTCAGCCAATCTGGTTACACTACATCTATTAAACCTCCCAGAGGGGAGTGAAGTAATTACCCCTGCCTGCACATTTTCTACAACCGTGTCTACTATTATTCAAAATAGGTTAATTCCTGTTTTTGTAGATAGCATAATTGGAAGATATACAATAAATGAGAATTTGGCGGAAGCAGCAATTACAAAAAATACTAAGGCAATATTGGCGCCGCATCTTGTTGGTGGGGTTTGTAATATGGAAAAGTTAAGAAAACTTGCCGATATGTATAATTTATATTTAATAGATGATTCGTGTGATACACTAGCCCCAAGATTAAATGGTAAACCCGTTGCTGTTTATGGTGACATGACTACCACCTCTTTTTATGGTTCGCATATTATCACCGCCTTGGGTTTTGGAGGAATGCTTATGACAGATGATGAGAAAATATATAAAAGAGCGCTGACTTTGCGGGATTGGGGGAGGGTGGGGAATGACCGGGAGGCTTTTGAAGATAGATTCAATTTTGAAATTGATGAGGTGCCTTATGATGCAAAATTTCTTTATACGGAAGTTGGATATAATTTAAAAATGAATGAAGCAGCTGCAGCTTTCGGATTAGAGCAAATAAAAAAACTACCACAGTTCCTTAAAATACGTCAAAGTAATTTTGACAAAATGAAAATTTTTTTCTCGCAGTATTATGATTGGTTTTATCTTCCTTATCTTACTTCAGGGGCTGAAACAAACTGGTTGGCATTTCCGTTAACAGTCAGACAAGAGGCCCCTTTTAAAAGATATGATTTTTTAAAGCATATGGAAAGTAAAGGGATTCAAACCAGAGTACTATTCTCAGGTAATATAACCAGACATCCTTTGTATAAGAAAATAGAGCATAGGATATATGGTAAATTAGAAAAAGCTGATGAAATAATGAGATCGGGTTTGCTGCTTGGATGCCATCATGGAATGACAGATGAAGATGTAGCTTATGTTCTAAATTCTGCTGGACAATTTTTATCTAGTTACCGCTAATATCCTAAAATGACAATTTGCTTTTTTGGTTCGTATGAACGTAATTATTCAAAAAATGTTATTCTTCTGAAAGGCTTAAAAAAGAAAAAAATAAAAGTTGTCCATTGCCATCATCCAAATTATTTTACTCTTTCCCATTATCCTTCGCTTTTTTGGCAATTTCTTAATAAAGCAAGAGACGCAGACATTATTTTTGTAGCTTTTTTTGGCCACTATGATGTATGGTTTGCATGGATTTTGGGGAAAATATTTAAGAAAAAGGTTATTTTTGATCCTCTCGTATCAATTTACAATACTAGGGTAGAAGACCGTCAATATTTTAAAAAAAACAGCTTACGTGCAAAATTCTACATTCTTTTTGACCGGCTAAATGTTCACCTTGCGGAGCTAGTCTTACTGGATACCTACGAACACTTCAAGTATTTTCAGAAGATGTTTGGTTTAAGTGAAAGAAAAACCGCCATTGTACGTGTTGGGGCTGATGAAGAGATGCTTGTACCGGTTAAAAAACATGCCAACCAACCGACGAGAGCATTATTTTACGGTTCCTACCAGCCAAGCCAGGGTGCTCTAAGAATTATTCAAAGCGCAAATTTGTTAAAAAAAGAGGATATAGCATGGATTTTTATTGGTAATGGTCAACAAAGAGCCTTGGTTGAAAACTATGCTAAAATAAAACACTTAAAAAAGACTACTTTTTTAGAGACAATGCCTTTTCAAGAACTTGTTAAATATATTATTAATGCAGATATAATATTTGGAGTGTTTGGGAATACTATTAAGTCTAAAATGGTAATTCATAACAAGATTTATCAGGGGACTGCTTTAGGCAAGGTTGTAATTACCCAGGATACAAAAGCTGTAAGAGAAATTTTTACTGACAAAAAAAATATTATTTTAACACAACCTAATAAAAAGAGTATCAGTGAAGGGATAATAAAGTTATTAAATAATAAAAAAGAGATTCAAAGGATAGGAAGAGGGGCAAGACAACTTTTTTTAAAACAACTTACCAGTAAACAGATAACAGATGAGTTAGTGGCTAAATTTAAAAAGCTAATGTTATAATCCGTAAGTGCAAGACTTTGTTAAAATTATTAAAATTTGGCAATACAGACAACTGCTTTATTTTTTGACAATAAAAGAGATTAAAGTTCGTTATAAACAAGCTTTTTTTGGTATAGCTTGGGCAATTTTAACTCCCTTATCACAAGCTTTAGTTTTTGCTTTCATTTTTGGAATCCTGCTGAAAACACAAATAAATAACATACCGTATCTGCTGTTAGTTTTTTCCGGATTTACTTTCTGGAATTTTTTTGCTTTATCTATATCAAGCGCAACATCTGCTTTGACTGGAAATACTAACTTAGTCACGAAATCTACATTTCCTAAAGAGATATTAGTGCTGGCGTCAGTATTTGGGCGTCTCCCCGATTTATTAGCATCTTTAACAATGCTATTGATAATGCTTGCGTTTTATCAAATTAATTTTTCAATGCAACTTCTTTGGATTATCCCTATGTTTGCAATAGAGGTAATACTTGCTTTGGGGATAGGACTATTTTTTGCTGCAGCAAATGTTTATTTTAGGGATATTACAGCCCTAGTCCCACTACTGTTGATGCTTTGGCTTTATTTAACACCTGTTGTATATTCGTTAAGCTTGATACCAAAAGCATATCAGTTTTTTATTTCATTAAATCCGATGACAGGTATTTTGGAAGGAGTGCGAGGCTCCCTATTTTTACAAAAATCTCCAGATATTAGCGCACTCATTTTACTTATGTGTATTTCACTAACAATTTTTATAATAAATTTTATTTTATTCAAAAAACTAGAAAAAGGTTTTGCGGATATTATTTAAATTATGGAAGATATCATTGTTTTGAATAATGTTTGGAAAAAATATAATATAGGCAGTTCTAAAAAGTTGACAGAGACAATCTCCTCCTTTTTTTCATCAACAAAAGAAAAGAATTTTTGGGCTCTAAAAAATATAAGCTTAGAAATTAAAAAGGGTGAGGTGATAGGTATAATCGGGCCAAACGGGTCAGGAAAATCAACACTATTGAAGATCTTATCGGGTATATCTTTTCCATCAAAAGGATATTTATCTATTGACGGTAAGGTAGCATCTCTTTTAGAATTAGGGACAGGTTTTCATCCTGAGTTGACAGGTAGAGAAAATGTCTATCTTTATGGTGCTATCTTGGGTATTGACCATAAACTTATAAAACATCAGTTTGACCAAATAATAAAATTCTCTGGCGTGGGAAAATTTATAAATACACCACTTAAGCATTATTCTTCAGGGATGTATATTAGACTGGCATTTTCAGTAGTAACACATTTAGACTTTGATATTTTACTAATAGATGAGGTACTGGCAATAGGTGATGCCCAATTTCAAAAAAAATCCTTTGCTAAAATTCAAGAGATAAACAAACAAAACAAAACAATCATTGTTGTAAGCCATGATTTACAAAATATTACTAAGTTATGCGACAAAGTAATATTACTTAAAAACGGTAGAATCGAAAAAGTAGGAACAGCTCTTGATACTGTAAATTATTATCAAAAGCTATGAAAAAATTTACCTTACCCAAAAAGCCATTGCTATCAATAGTAACTCCTTCATTTAACAGCGGTAAGTATCTTGAAGAGTGCATTAAAAGTATTCTGTCACAAGATTATCCTAGGGTGGAGCACATTATCCAGGATGGTGCTTCAACAGATGGTATCACAAAAAAAGTACTTAGAAAGTTTAAAACTTCTAAATACAAACATAGGATTCATATATTTTCTGAATCAGATAATGGACAGTCTGATGGATTAAACAAAGCGATCCAAAAAGCTAAAGGGGATATTCTTTTAGTTCTGAATGCTGATGATTGTTTGCTTCCACATGCTGCTTCCTGGGCAATAGAAAACTTTAGGAAATATCCAAATATAGCTGTGGTCTATGGAGATGTTTACACGATTGACGAGAGAAGTGCAATAATAGACATTTTCAAAGCCCATGAATTTTCTTTTGAAAAACTTTTGGCTGTTGAGCTAGTTCCACCGGCACAAGCAGCATTTATCAGACGACAAGCTTTAGAAAAAGTGGGTTTTAATGCAGATGTAACTTTAGACACTTGTCCTGATTTTGAAATGTGGGTCAGAATTGCTCAAAAATTTCCCATGAAACACGTTGTTGGAATTGTTACCAAGTATCGCCACCACGACAAACCGCAACATGATAGTGGACAGAGGAGGACTACACAGAGGTTTGTAAAAGCAAAAAGAGAAGTTATGGATAGATTATTTAATGATCCCAAAACCCCACACTATATTAAGAGATTGCGACGCAGAGCCTATGCCAGTCTCTATTTATGGGCTTCGTATACAGCTTATGACTTAGGCCAAACTAAACAAGCAGTTCTTTATTTAGTAAAAAGTTTTATACTAATGCCCACACTGCACAAACTTTGGAAAATATTTAAAGAGTTAAGAGGGTTTTTAAGATATAGGTTAACCCTTTTAATAAAGTCAATTAAACATGCGCTTTAATCAAGTTTCGATTCAAAAAGTACAACAATTTTGGGACAAAAGGCCTTGTAATATTAGGCATTCTACTGCCCCTATCGGGACCAGGAAATATTTTAATGAAGTAGAGGAGCGTAAATATTTTGTGGAACCGCATATCCCCTCTTTTGCAGAATTTAAAAGATGGAAGGACAAAAAAGTCTTAGAAATAGGTTGTGGTATTGGTACAGACACTATAAATTTTGCCAGAGCTGGGGTAAAAGTAACTGCTGTAGAAATTTCCAGAAAATCATTAATTATTGCTAAAAAGCGTGCTCAAGTTTTTAAGCTAGGAAAAAAGATCAAATTTTACCTAGCTAATGCTGAGGAGTTATCAAAGACAGTGCCCACTCAATCATATGATTTAATTTATTCTTTTGGTACGATTCACCATACCCCAAATCCGACTAAAGCGATCAGTGAGATTAAAAAATATATGAACAAAAACTCTATATTAAAGTTGATGGTCTACCATCGTTATTCATGGAAAGTATTGTGGATACTTTTAAAATATGGACGAGGGAAGTTTTGGCAACTTGATCAGTTGGTTGCTGATAACTCTGAAGCGGCTACAGGCTCCCCAGTTTCCTATATCTATTCAAAATATCAGGCAAGGAAGCTATTGAGCGGGTTTAAAATTTTAGAGACAAAAGTTGACCATATTTTTCCATACAGAGTTCCAGAATATATTAAATATGAATATAAAAAGGTATGGTACTTTAGATGCTTGCCCAAATCTTTGTTTAGATGGTTAGAAGCTCATTTTGGCTGGCATTTATTAATTACAGCCAAACTATCAAAAATCTAATACGAGAAAATCTTTGGTTTCAATATTGACGATTGTAAAAAACGGTAGAATCTATATAAGGCCCTACCTGAGAGCCCTGCAAAACCAAACTTATAAAAAAATTGAGGTTGTTATCCAAGATGGTCAATCAAATGATGGGACTCAAGAATTTATACAAAAATTTAAAAAATCAACTAAAGTAAAAATCCTTCTAGAGTCTAGCCAAGATAAAAATGGAGCAGAGGCTATTTCTAAAGCTATAAAAAGATGCTCAGGGCAAATTGTATGTATGATTAATGCTGATGATATTTTAAATCAACATGCTTGCCAAATAGCTATTGATTATTTTACGAAACAACCAAAAGCTGGCGCACTATATGGAGCCAACAAACTCATTACAAAAGAAGGCAAGTATATCAATACCTTTCGACCCATGCCTTTTGATCTCATAAAACTATTAAGATGCGAACTGGTGCCTACTGCCAACGGATCTTTTTATAACTTAAAGGTCTGTAAAAATGATTTTAAATTCACTAGTCAGTTTAAAACTTGTGGCGATTTAGATTTATGGTTAAAGCTGAGCAAATTTCCAATCCTTTGTACCCAAAAAGTTTTAGCCTCCACTAGGGTTGACAAACAAAGCTCTACACGACAAGCAGCAAACTATGAACAATTTTGTACAGATAAAATCGGCATTTTAACTAAATTTATAAATAAATATGAAAAGAATATTATTACCGAACAGCTGCTAAAAACGTCTATTGCTGGTGTTTATGCTTGGGCAGCAGAATCGATACTGAACATAGAAGGGAAGACAAAAAGATTCCGTTATTATATAAATTTAGCTCAAAAATTATAATTCTATATACTTTGATATACTTGCAATAGGTTGATAAAAATAATTCATCTGATATATTGACACAAAGTGACAATTTCTGTTGTTGGTCTTGGTAAAGTTGGATCTTCAATGCTGGCTGCTTTTGCATCAAGGGGTTTTAAAGGAGTAGGATTGGATGTTAATAATGATTTAGTAAGGAAAATAAATGATAAAGAAGCGCCTTTTAATGAACCCAATCTTGCTGAATTTTTAAAAAAGCACAAAAAAGATATTTCTGCAACCTCAAGCTACCAACAAGCCATACAGCAATCAGAAATTTCTTTTGTAATAGTGCCTACTCCAAGCGATAAAAACGGAGGTTTTTCTTCTCAATTTGTTGAACAAGCTGCACAAGAAATTGGCAAGGTATTCAATAACAAGTTTAATTACCACCTAGTTGTTATAGTTTCAACACTTTTACCAAAAATAGTTGAGACAAAAATCTTGCCTATTCTTGAAAAAGAATCAGGTAAAAAATGTGGCCAGGATTTTGGGCTGTGCTATAGCCCCCTCTTTATAGCCTTAGGTAATGTAATTGATAATATTTTAAACCCTGATTTTGTACTGGTTGGCGAATATGACAAAAAATCCGGTAATTTACTAGAAGATTTTTATAAAAAAGTTGTCGTTAATAAAGCACCAATAGTTAGAATGAATATTATTAACGCAGAACTGACTAAAATTGCTGTTAACTCCTATATCACAATGAAAATTACTTTTGCTAATATGTTAGGAGAAATTTGCGAAAATCTGCCTGGAGCAGATATAGATAATATCACAGAAGCAATAGGGCAAGACTTAAGAATAGGCAAAAAATACCTTAAGGCTGGGTTAGGATTTGGCGGTCCTTGCTTTCCAAGAGATAACATAGCGCTATCATCTTTTTCAAAAACCATTCAAGTAGCACCCATCTTATTTAGTGCAACTGATTCTGTAAATAGAACTCAAACAAACCGTATTGTTAAAAGAATACTTTCCTCAGGAAATATTGCAAAAGTTGCATTACTTGGACTGGCTTATAAAACCGGTACTTCAGTCACAGAGCAGTCACAGGGTATGGAAATTGCCCAGAAGTTTTTAAAACTGAACAAAGAAGTTAAGGTTTACGATCCCTTCATTCACGATGCTGATTATTTGAAGGGACTAGTTGTTACAAAATCAGTTGATGAATGTATCAAAGGGGTTGATTGTATTATTGTAGCCTTACCTTATCCAGAGTTTAATAAAATTTCTGAAAAATTAGGCAATAATAATCCGATAATTTATGATTGCTGGAGGATATTAGACCAGAAACTTTTCAGAGGAGAAGCTACTTATTTCGCCACAGGTCTAGCAGATAGTATTTTACTAAACTTAAATACGCTAAAAAAACAAAAAATTGTTGTCTGCGGTGCAGGAGGATTTATTGGAGGCCATATGGTGGCTGATTTAGTGAATAAAGGTTATCAAAATATTACTGCTGTTGATATAAAACCCATTGATTGCTGGAATCAGTATTTTGCTAATATTGAAAACCTACAGCTAGATTTAAGAGACAAACGGGCATGCGAGGCTGCATTAAAAAAGGCTTTTATGATCTATAATTTTGCAGCTGATATGGGAGGCATGGCTTTTATAGAATCAAACAAGGCAAGATGTATGATAAATGTGTTGATAAACACACATCTTTTGCAAGCAGCAGTAAAAAATAAAGTAAAATATAACACTCAAAAACAACACCTGCCTAACCTTCCTCCGCTAAAGGAAACCGATGCATATCCTGCCTTTCCAGAGGATGGTTATGGATGGGAAAAATTATTTTCAGAAAGATTATGTAAAAATTTTTTTGATGATTTTGGCTTGGAAACAAGAGTTGCAAGATATCATAATATTTATGGTCCTTTTGGGACGCATGATGGCCGTCGAGCTAAAGCACCGGCAGCAATTTGCCGTAAAGTTGCAGAGGCTAAAATAACAGGAAACCATAAAGTTGAAATTTGGGGAGACGGCAAGCAAACCAGAAGTTTTACATTTATTGATGATTGTATAAAAGGCACCAATAAAATAATGTTTAGTGATATTCAAGAACCCGTAAATTTGGGTAGTAGTGAAAAAGTTACAATTAATCAACTAGTTGATATTACAGAAAAAATTGCCGGAATTAAATTAAAAAGAAATTATAATTTAGGTGCTCCAAAGGGAGTCTATGGGAGAAACAGTGATAATACCTTGATTAAAAAACATTTAGGGTGGGAACCATCTACAAAGCTTGTAGAAGGGATTGAAAAAACATATAAATGGATTTATGAGCAAATACGCACTTGATTTTACCCTCTAGGCTTTTATATACTTTGCTACATAATATGCTTACTATATTTGCTACTCCAAAAGCTTTTCAGGGTCAGTTTTCTGTTATTCAGGAGAATGCCGTAGCAAGCTGGACTAAACTTAAACCCGGATGCCAGATTATTTTATTAGGCAATGATTATGGAACAAAAAAAATTGCCAAAAAATATGGAATTTTACATATACCAAATATTGCCGTAAATAAGTATGGAACACCTCTCCTACCAGATCTTTTTAAAAAAGCCTACAAAAGATCTAAATTCCCAATTCTTGCCTATGTTAATTGTGACATTATCTTAACAAAAGATTTTATAGAAGGTATTAAAAAAATTAATCTGCCTAAGTTTTTTTTAACAGGAGCTCGTAAAGAGTTAAAAATTACACATAGTTTAGATTTCGAAAATAATTGGCAAAATAATCTTAAAGCTAAAGTGCTAAAAGAGGGAGAACTTGTTTTAAAAGATGGTGCTACTGATTATTTTGTGTTCAGGCCAAAAATTGATTTTAAAATGCCAAACCTAATTTTAGGCAGAACATTTTGGGATGCTTGGTTAATTTTTCAAGCAAAGTATTTAAAAATTCCAATTATTGATGCAACTAATGTTATTTGGGCAATTCATCAAACTCATAATTATTCCCATGCAGGTGGGTGGAATAATGTTTGGCTTGGGCCAGAAAGTAAAATAAACCTGAAATTAATTGGCGATAGACGAAAAATTTTTAATACTAAAGATGCTGACTTTGTCCTTACTCAAGATGGTCTTAAAAAACCCAACCTTACAATTTCCAGAATAGTTAGAAAAATAGAAACAGCCCCAATCTTCACACCAGAGATAAGCCTGTTTTTATACCCGTTTAATTTTTTTATAAAGGTTTGCAAATTTACCAAAGACCAAGCAAGAATGAGATTTAAAAGATGAAAATCTTGGTTACAGGGTCAGCAGGGTTTATAGGCAGTTTTGTGGCAGACTATCTTTTAGATATAGGCTACCACAAGGTTTATTGTATAGACGATTTATCAGGTGGCTTTTTAAGAAATATCAATAAAAAGAGTGTCTTCACTAAACTTGATTTGCGAGATAGGAAAAAAGTTGAAAGATATGTATCTAGAGTTAAACCAGAACTAATCTATCATTTAGCTGCTGATGCTGCAGAAGGCAGAAGCCAGTTTGTGCCTCAAAGCTGTACAGATAGAAACTATGTAGCTTACTTAAATTTACTTGTTCCTGCAATAAAAAATGGCCTTAAAAAAATAGTGGTAGTTTCTTCAATGAGTGTTTATGGTGCACAGCAAACTCCTTTTTCAGAAAGCTTATACCCTAAACCTGAAGATATATACGGCATTAATAAATTTTCAATGGAAAAATCAACAGAAATTCTAGCTAAAGTATTTGGGTTTAAATTTACTATTATAAGACCGCATAATGTTTATGGGCCTAGGCAAAACCTTTCTGACCCCTATAGAAATGTAATAGCTATTTTTATAAACTCACTTTTGGGCAAAAAAATTTTTTATATTTATGGTAGTGGAAAACAAAAGAGGGCATTTACTTATATTGCTGATTGTGCACCCTATATTGCACAAGCAGGCTTAGTTGATAAAGCCAATGGTGAGGTGATAAACATTGGGCCTAAAGAGTACCATACAATTAATGATATATCCAAGATTATCCTGAAGGAATTTTTTGGTGATTCTATACCTCAAAAATATCAACCGCAGTATTTACCATTTAGGCCCCAAGAAGTTATAGAAGCTTATTGCACCTGCCAAAAAGCAGAAAAGATTTTAGCGTATAAAACAAAAACAAACCTTAGAGAAGGCATCAGAAAAACTATAGAATGGGCTAGAAAAATAGGATACCAAAAACCTGTTTATTTAAAGGACTTTGAACTAGTGAATAGTACTACCCCCTTAACCTGGAGAAAAAAACTGATTTAGGTTTATGCTTAAAAAAATTTTGCTGGTAATGCCAAAATATGCATCATTTTATCCAATGATGACCCAAGCTCTAGACTCAATGGGTATTCAACACAGCTTATTTGATAATAGAAAAAGTAATTTAGCCGAAAAATTTATTTTTTTGCTCTCTAAAATATCCCCACAGCTTAAAATATTCAAATTAAATTTGATGAACTCAAGGCTTTTAAAAAAAGTTATTGAATACAAACCAAATTTAGTTTTAGTGATAAAAGGGGAAAATTTAACTACACCTACAATTAAAAAAGTTAAAAATGCCGTTCCAATAGTAAACTGGTTTCCCGATTTCTTACAAGATCACAAAAACGTAGAAAAACAAATTAAATTTTATTCATTTTTTTTACATGCGGATAGATATGAAGTAAAAAAATACAGAAAAATGGGTTATAAAAATTTTTATCTTCTTGCTTGGGCAGGGATGAAAATTAAATCAATCCCTAAAAAAAGGGACTATGATGTGGTGTTTGTAGGGACATATAATAAAAAACGTGAAGAAAAATTCGCCCCGCTTAAAAATTTAAATTTTAAAATATGGGGAGATGTGCGATGGAAAAAAAGCATATTGGCCAATAATTACATGGGTAAATGGGTTAGCTCAAATGAGGTAATAGAACTTTTAAAGAAATCTAAAATAGTTATTAATTTACATCAAAATAAGTCATATTTAAATACGATGGCAAATTTAAGGGTTTATGAGGCAACTTCTTGTAAAGCCCTTTTAATAAGTGACTGGTGGGCAGATTTACCCAAATTTTACCGGATTGGAAAGGAAATAATAGTGTATAGAAGTAAAGATGATTTGGTACAAAAGGTAAGGTTTTATTTAAAAAATGAACTTTTAAGGGCAAAAATTGCGAATGCAGGTTATCTAAAAACCTTTAAGGAACATACCTATGGGAATAGATTTAGGGAATTGGAGCATATCCTCCACTCAAAATAGAAATATTACCCCTTGCCAAATCAACTAAACCCTCCATCCCAGACATATTTTTTTCTTGTTTCAGTAATCCTTTTTAATATTTTTAAAAATGTTAAAGGAAAGATAAAAAAGAATTTATACTTAGGATGTTGCCAAAGATACCGGTTGATACGGTAGCGCCAAAAAAAACTTTTTGGGGCATAATTTTTGACTAGATTAAACTTATCTTGATCCCACCCCTTTGCTTCTCTTGTACCGGTACTGTGGGGATATGTCATAGCATGGAATAGATTAATTCTGCAAAATTTAACAGTTGCTTTTGCCTGGATGCAATTAATTAAAAATGAAGCATCCGCTAACCAGTCAAAAGCCGGGAATAATCCAATCTTTGATAATGCGTCTCTTCTGATGATATAACCCATGCCGCAGGCCCCATAATCAAAAATGTCATAAATATTATGACCGTAATTTGAACCTGGTGGAACATAGACAATTTTTTTACTTTTGGCGCCTGCTATGGATACGGTACCACCACAAACCAGTAAATCTATTTCAGGATTTTTTTCCATTACCAAGATAGCTTTCTCTAAAGCTTGAGGTAAAACAATATCATCATCGGCGAGGTGCTTAATATATCTCCCTTTTGCAAGAAGCAAACCTTTGTTAAATGCATGGGCAGATGTTAAATCTGGTTCCGATAGAAATATATCTATAATATCAGCATATTTTTTAACCACTTCGGGGGTATTATCTTCAGATGCCCCATCGATTATAATCAGTTCGTCTTGATTTTTGATTAGTGTTCTACACATTTTTAAAGTCTGTTCTAAAAATTCTGCCCTATTTTTTGTATTAAGGATGTAAGAAACTCTTTGAGTGGAGGATTTATCAAAGCTGGAATATTTTTTCATAAAATTTTTACCGCCCTAGCATATCTTTTGGGTGTACCTATGTCAATTACCTTACTTTTGACTACAAATCCGTAACAGTTTTGTCTAATAATATTTGAAAAAAAATCTTTTTCAAGTGAAAAAACATTTTTTGATGGCATTTTCAGAAAAATATCCCTGTTCATAAAATAAGCTCCTGCATTTATGAAACCCCCTGAATCAATATGAGGTTTTTCATTGAAACTTTTTATCCTTTTAGAACGGGAAATTATAACATGACCTCCTTCGCTAAGTTTTTCTGAATGCGATAATGCGATAGAAAGTAGCGCTCTGCGAGTTAAATGAAATTCCAAAAAATTGTTCAAATCAATCCGGCAAATTGAATCCCCATTGAGTACCAAAAAGTTTTGGCTTTTCAGTAGAAACTCCGCTTTTTTTAAAGCACCGCCTGTTCCCAAAGGATAATCTTCTTCGGAGAACTCTACAGTTACGTATTTTGGTAAATTAAACGGATATTTTTTGATTTGATCTTTTAAATATCCTACTGAAAGAATGATCCTTTGCAAACCCGCTTTGGTTAAGCCATTAATAATTAAATCCAGCATTGTACGGTTGCCGATTTCAAGCAGAGCTTTTGGTTTGTTGCCTGCAACTGATTTTATTCTTGTACCCAAACCACCACATAAAATTACGGCATCAATAAATTTAAGCTCATTTTTGGGGTACATTAATCAGAAATATTATATATGATGCTTGAACCTGTTTTTTCAAATGCAAAAGGGACATGCAATAACTTATTAAATTTTCTTAAAAACTTTTTTTGCATTGAGGGTTCCACAAAGAAAACGATAAACCCACCACTGCCTGCTCCGAGTAGTTTACCCCCCAACGCACCAGCGCTGATGCCCTCACTGTAAATCTCATCAATTAACTGGTTACTTATATTAGAAGCCAGGCTTTTTTTAATTATCCAGTTTTCGTGTAGTAGTTTGCCTAAGGTTTGTGCAGAAAAATTAGTGCCGGTTAACTTTTCGTAAGCTTTGGCTGTAATTTTTGAAAGAGCATGAAGTTCATTAAATTTGTTTGGCGTATTTTTAATAAGTTGTGCTGAAATGTCCGAAGCTCTTCTCTGGAATCCGGTAAAGAACAAAAGTATATATTTCTCAAGAGCTTGTATTCGCGACCTGGATATTGCTAAGGGTTCAACGATAATCTTTCCATTTTTTTGAAATAAAATTCTATTTAAGCCTCCGTGTGCAGCAATGGTTTGGTCCTGTGAACCTACATTTTCCTTAATTTTATTCTGTTCAATTTCTATGGCGTCTCTTGCCAGTTGTTGTTTTGAAACAGATTTTCCGAGTAAAGCGTATAAGGAATTTAAAAAACCGACTGTAAAGGATGAGCTGGATCCTAAACCTGACATTGCCGGCAAGTCACTGGTATGAACCATCTCAATCCCGGAGTTAATATTTAAGAAGTTAAGCGTTTCTTTTACTGCTGGATGTCTGATCTGGTTTATGGACAAAGTTGTTTCCCTATGGGTATATCGGATCCTGTATTTATATGGGAAAAAAGGAGGGAGATAACGGGTAACAATATAACAATATTTATTGATTGAAGTGCTGATGACAGATCCACCAAATTTACGATACCATATTGGATAATCAGTTCCTCCCCCAAACAGGGAAATCCGGAATGGTGTTCTGGATATTACCATAAAGATTGTTTAAACAAATCTTTTTGCATAAAAGACATTATATTTTTTGTTTATAACACTACGTTTTTTCAAAAACCAGTCAATCGTTTCTTTGATCCCTTCCTGTAAACTTACTTTAGGATTATAACCAATAGATTGTGCCCTTTGGATATCCATAATCCTCATCCTATCTCCGCTTTTTTTTGATTTATCCCAAATTACTTTAGGAGGTTTTTCAATACTTTCGCAAATTGTGCTCACCAGCTCTTTTATTGTGACGCCGGTCCCGCTTCCTAAGTTTAAAGCGCTCCCATCAGCATGTTTCATTGCTAAAATCATCCCTTCAGCAACATCCCTTGAGAAAACAAAATCCCGTATTTCGGATCCGTCCCCCCAAACAGTAAGAGGATTTTCGCCGTCTAGGACCCTTCTGATTAGGGAGGGTACGACCATAGCGTTTTTAGGATCAAAATTATCATAAGGCCCGTAAGTGTTAGCCGGCCTGACTATTGTTGTTTTGTTCCAGCCAAACTCTATTTTATATGCTTCAACCTGCAATTCCCCAACTCTTTTTGCCCATCCGCCAAACCAATCCTTATGGGAGGGGAATGTATGCCATACATCGTCCTCATGAAAAATTTTAGCAGGGCCATAGACTCCGACAGAGCTTGTGTAAAGATACCTTTTTACTCCACTGATCCGTGCTGCCTCCATCATATTAGTGTTGAACAAAACTCCTGGTACGAAGATACTTGCAACTTTTTTTGTTGCGATTCCGGCAGATACTTTAATTCCTGCCAAATGAAAAACATAATCTATGCCGCGGCACGCTTTAATGCAATTATCATATGAAGTAAGATTTAGTTTCTTAAACTCTACGTCTTTTGGCAAATCCTTATTCCGTTCCATTGAGACAACCCGGACTTTTGCACCCATTTTGTGAAGAATTTCTACAAGCTGCATTCCGATCATCCCAGTCCCGCCAGTAATAAGAATTTTTTTATTTTTATACATGTCTTTTCCTAGATTGAATTATTAAATAATTTGTCAAATACTGCAACCCCGCGTAGTTGATTAATGCTTGTAATAATTTCATCTGCTTCTGTCAAAAACTCCTGACCCATAGTAGAAGAAACTGCAATACAGTATGCTCCAGCTTTTTTTGCAGACTTTATTCCCAAGGGTGCGTTTTCTATCACTAAACATTTTTTGATATCTACCGACAATAACTTTGCAGCTTTAAGATAAGGATCCGGGAATGGTTTTCCTCTTTTGACTTGGTCACCGGTGATGATAACTTTAAATTTCTTTAAAAAATTTTCAGGTAGTGTTGAGTGTAACCTGTTGTAAAGACCGGCAGTAACTATGGCAAATGGAATATTTTTTGCGTGTAATAAATTTATTATACTTTTAACGCCCCGATAGAGTTGGAATTTATTGTTCTTCAAATATAGATCCTCCTTATTTTTAATAATATCTTCTACCAGCGACTTGTCTAACCCGGCCTTTTGGCAATATTTTTTTGCTAATTTTTCTAATTTCATCCCTTCGTAAGGAAAGTACTCTTGTGCGGAGATAGAAATATTGTATTTTTTCAGCGATTTCAACCAGGCTTTATAATTATCTTCCATTGTTTGGGCCAAAACACCGTCAAAATCAAACAAAACAGCCTGATATTTTTTTGATGGAATCATTTATTTGAAGAATTCAAGCGTATCACGCATCCACTGCGGAAGATATTTGTAATGAGGGCTTGTCACAAGCTTACCGTCAATTACTGATGGAGCATCAATGTAATTAGCGCCCGCATTTTCTATGTCATCCCGAATACTGTAATATCCGGAGACTTTTTTCCCCTTGACAATTTTAGCCGATATTAACATTTGTGACCCGTGACAAATAGCGGCAATAACCTTTCCTGCTTTTGCAAATTTTGATATAAAATCAATCACAGTTTTTTCCTGGCGCAGATATTCCATACATTTTGCTCCTCCAGGAATGATTAGTAAATCATAGTCAGAAACCCTCAGATTGGTTGTATCTTTAGTAGGGACAACTTTAGTTCCGTTTACGCCGAGAACTATCTCTTTATTTTTAATAGCAACATCAACCTTGAACCCTGCTTCCTGAAGTCTGTAATAGGGGTATATATATTCATGGTCTTGCACATATTTGCCTGTTATAATTAAAGCCCTTTTTTTCATACAGCCTTTTTAATAAGCAAAGATTCATTTTCAGCAGAAGGGTTTAAGCTATGGTGTTTTTTCAAATCCCCAAATGAAATTATATCACCAGTGTCCAGGAGGCATGTTTGAGATCCATCGGTTATATTTCCTGTCAGAAGCACCAAAATATCGGGTTTTGATTGTTTAGTATGATTTATCAAGTGGTTGCTATCGGAAAACTTGACCAAGCTTAAAATACAGTCACCGAACTGTTTCTCTACCCCGTAACGTTTTTTACTATTATTAAATGATTGATATAATTTATTGTCAAGCTTTGAATAAAATTTTTCATCCTCATATCCTCTTCCTCGTCTTCCATATTTGTCGCTAAACCTGATTAAGTCCCTTTTGTTGGTCGGTGTTTCTGTTTCTATCACCAACAACCCATTGTTTGAGGTAACTGTTGTAGAATGAAATACTCCTTTGTTAATAAGCAATCCATGGCAAAGATTAAGTTTGTGGTTTCCACTGAGCGTTTCAACCCTAGCTTCGCCGGATAAAATAATAATAGAGGTTTTTTTATTAGGATGTGCGTGCATTGAAGTTTGGAAGTTGGGTTTTAAATAAAGCAGCCATACGGCGGTTTGGTTGTTGGAATAAATCAGATATTCATATCCCCATGGCTTTCTTATTACCACATTTGAGTAGTCAAAAAAATTATCCAGGAGGTAATCAGGGTTTATTTTAATACTTGACATCTGTCTGATATCTTCGTCGGTTTGATCAATTTTTTTTACCATTGGAATTTATAATATATTCTACTGTCTTTACTATTTTACCTGTTGTAGGGGGGAGGTTGTCCAGATGGGGGGCAAATCCGGCAGACCGTTCTTCCAGTCCGAGCGTTTTGATTGGTTTAAATTTGTTGCCTGATCCGGTGAGTTTTTGGATTATGTCAAAAGCTAGACATTTCAAAGCTCCATTTTCAAAATCACCGTCCAGTATCAGTCCTCCAAACCTGCTTTGATTGAGTGAAGCAATAATTTTTTTATTAATTACAAATGGCTTGAGCCATAGCAGATGTATAAGGTTACAAACAATGCCATTTCCCTCTAAGGTTTTAACAGCTTCAATGGCGTTGATTCTAGTTGAAGAAATCGCAAATATAGTAACATCAGCTTTAGGTTTAATAATATCTTTCATGTCATAATCTATAGGGAAACTTTTTTTATGCTCACTGATGTACATCGGGTCATCGTGTTCCATAAAATAATTCCAAACCTGTTGGTATTCGTTGGGTGTCATGGGGGCACAAACAACAATTCCGGGCATCCTAATAAATATACTGTGGTGGCTACCGGATGCCACAGGCCCGATAGCTCCGTCCATGGCTATTGAGCGCACAAAAATAGGGCAGGGAATTCCCCACATATCCTTTGATTTTGCTGCGTAATTGACAATGCTTGCAGCGTTGTACCACTGAAAACCCTGGTATCTAACTATATAAATTGGCCTTCTGCCCGCTAAGGCCGCCCCTACAGCTATACCTCCGCCGGATACATCAGCCATTGATAATTCAACAAGGCCTTCTTTTTCACTTAAGTGAGGGATTGTACCACCGACCCAGCCAACAGCTGTTAGACATTGGCCTAATGCCAAACCGTTATTTTTTAACAGGTGATTTCTGGTTATTTGGCTTATTTTTTCTGCAACAGTCATTTTTTGAGTTGTTTCTTCCATAATTTATCAATAAATTCTTTCGTTTCCTGTTCGATCTTTAAAGCCTGTTTTTCTAACCCCAAATTTTTAAGATCTTCTTTGACTATTTTAAATCTGTCCCATTCTGGTTCGCTATCTTGTCCGGTGCCATTGTGCCAAAGCACCCTTGTTGTATGGATATTTATAAAGCTAGGTAAATTTTTAGCAAGCTTTTTGACATGATGCATAATAAGCCAGGGATCATCGGTGATTTCTACCGCATCCATTCCAAATGCTTTTGCAACATTAACCATACTCCAGTTTCTTCTAACTGCGACTTTGGTTAAAATTGAAAGTCCATTATCAGTGCAAACAAACAAAACAGGAAGTTTTTTTGAAGCAGCATAGCCCATTGAACTTATCACATAGTCTTCTTCTGCCGAAGCATCCCCCATAATTGCCAAGACTTTTTGTTTTGACCCCAATGCATATCCTACTGCGATTGGAATTTGGTCTCCCATAAGCCCGCTATGGCCAAACATGCCAATCTTCGGGGAATGAATTGATGCAGACCCACCCATGCCTTTGGCGATGCCGGAAGGCTTGTGCAGTAGTTCGTCAATTAAAGGGACAATTTCTCCCCCGAAAGCTAAATAAATATCATGGCATCTGTGTTGGGCAAAAATATGCGGTTTTTTATAAGCTATTGATATTGCTGATGAAACAGATTCTTCACCAACTGATAAATAAATCGGCATTTTAATATAACCTTTATCAAAGGCATCTTTGGTATTGAATTCGAAATTGCGCGAGATGCACATTTTTTTAAACATCTCCAAAGACTCTTTCTTAGTAAAATGTTTTGAGATATTTTTGATTTCACCGAAGCTTTTTGAACGCATTTGTAATTTTCAACTAAAGATATCAAATTATCCAGGAAAAGTAAATTGATTTTATGTTATTCCCAGATTCTCGAAACTATTATAAAGTTTTAAGTCTTGTTCACTATCGACTTCATACCAATTACCATTAATTGGTGTAGCAAAAATTTGTAACCCTGTCTTAATAAGCCTTTGCAACAGGGAAGTCATGTCCAGCTTATCATTGGTGTTTGGATCCAGTGATGCAAGATATTTTTTTATTTTTTTCCAACCGGAAGGGGTGATTTTTAGAAGCCCCATATATTGGCCCTCAATATTTTCAAATTTGTCGGTTTTGTTACCAATTTCCAGCAACACGCCATTTTTTATTTTAAATGTTTCTGCGTCATCTAAAGGATTATTAAATCTTTTTTTCCATAGATTAAACCAGTTTTTATCATAGGATATTGATACATTACCTTTTGATTTAAGAAGACTTTTCACTGCTTGTTCTGAATAAACAATATCCGAGTAACTTATAATACAAGTATAACGGCTGAGCCATTTATCTGCGCACATTAACGAGCTTACCATATTGGTTTTCTTCCAGCGTGGATTGTTAAAAGTTTTTAGATTAAAGGGTTGTAGTTTTTTTGCTTGATAGCCTGATACTAATGCTATATCTTGGATACCGCCTTTTCTGAGTGCATTAAGCTGCCACTCAATTAGGGGTTTTCCTTTAAGCATTACTAAACATTTAGGCTTTTTAGCTGTCAATCTTTTCATCCTACTTCCCCGCCCGGCTGCAAGAATGATTGCTTTAGGCGCCTCATGTTTTTGGGACTCTAAAAAGAATGATTTGAATAAATTGACATTGTCTTTTCTAAATGGCTCCATTCTTTCGGGGTGCCACATAATTGCTTTTATTTTATATTTTGTATGCTCAATAGCTTTGATGACATTATCTTCTGACCTGGCCCAAACAGTCAGATCATCTGTTGTGTTTAAACTGCCCAAGCAGTGGTAGCTGTTGACAGTACTTTGTTTCCGGTTGATTGCTATCCTCTGTTTATTTGCAATGTGGCCCTGTACTATTATAAGTTTGACACCAAAATAATCCTGGATTATCTGCATGCCCCGGCAGACGCCAAAAAGAGGAATATTGTTTTTTATAGAATAAGAAATAAGATATCTTTCAACATCATCTCTTTCTGGTGCAGTTCCACCATATTTGGACAGATCATTTCCTCCAGTAAGTAAAAAACCGCTTATTTTCAAGTTTTTAAGATAATTTTTTATTAAATCTATATTATTTGGTAAAAGAGCAGGAATT
Organism: Candidatus Daviesbacteria bacterium; assembly: GCA_016186955.1. Taxonomy (GTDB): domain Bacteria; phylum Patescibacteriota; class Microgenomatia; order Daviesbacterales; family UBA10151; genus JACPKP01. The sequence continues at coordinate 262,492 of JACPKP010000009.1, forward strand.
AGATTACATTGAATAAAAAATTTATTCCAATTTTGGGACAGCGTATCCAGTCTTTCTCCGTGTTGGTTGATTACTACATTTTGGGTGACGCCTATAAATTCCATTGGATTATGATACTATTTTTACTTGCTTGTTAATACAATCTATTTCTAAAAACCGGGAGGATGAAAGATTAGAAAATAAAGTTTCTCCTGTCCCGATAACAGCCGGTATACCCAACTCTCCCGCCCGGATCGCCATATGAGAATTAATACCTCCATACATAGTGATAAATCCGGCGATTTCGTGAGAGAAAATCCAATCATACCCAGGATCGGCGCTTGGAATAAGTAAAATACTTTTTTTAATTTTTTTTAAATCCTGATTGGAGAAAGCAACATGCCCCTTGGCTGTTTGGTTAGTAATAAAATTGGGATGAGATGGAGCGATATGGAAGGACCAAATATCTTCTGCGCTTTTTATTAACGGGGGAAGAATTATGTTGCTCGTTATTGAAAAATTTCTTTTTCCTTCTTCTATCGATTGCAACATCACATTTTTTTTATCAAAGCTTGATGTGTATAACTTCTTGATACAGTTAATGTCTAAAAATGCTAAATCTGTATCACTGATGGAATATGAGGCGCCCAGGTTTTGAAGCAGGGACAAAAGATCGCTTAGCGAATAGGTAAAAATAAATTTAGCATACTCCCTGCCGTAGATTGCTTCTTTTATAAAATCAAATATCCCCAGGATATTGTGATCAATCCCATGCTTGTTTAAATATCGGTCTATTTGTTTTAGTTGTTCCAATGATAGACTGAATTTACTTTTTTGCTCGGGGGGCCTTTTAAATTTTTTAAAATCAAAATATTTGTTTGGTTCTTCATCATAACGCTTGGATAAAATATCATAAGTTCCAGGACGCAGGTGCCCATATTTTTTTAAAAAGTTTTTTTTGGACAACTTATTTAAATCCTTATTCATTTGGGAACTGATCGAATCTATTGAAAGCATAAAATTATCATAATCTGCTTGGGATAGAATTTTCTCGGTAACTAATGATTTTAAAAGCTGGACAGCTATAAAGCCTGCCCTGGCAAGTCCTGCAAAAGGTAAGGTCCCATACCTCTTGCAATCCTCTAGCAGCCAATAAATTTTTGAAACAATGTCTAATTCGCTACCCAATATAGTTTTACGTCTTCTTTCAAGTTGATTAATTTTTTCAAGGTCTGTCCGCCAAAGCCCGGTTTTATTGTTAATAATCTGATTAGTTAGTGTCCTGAGACTTTCAATTAAGGATTTACATTCTTCGTTTGAGAATCCGTCTTTTTTTAATAAATTTATTTTTGTATCTAAATCAAAAGTGTAACAAGAATAGACTATTTCAAATTCAATTTTATCATGAAGATTGGGTTGTTTAATCAGTTTTTTTAAATAATAGTTAACTAATTTCTCAGCCAAATTTTGGTTCACTGTGGATGGTATAAAAGAGTTGAAATCAACTCTGACATCAATGTAGGGAAGTCCATGAAAATCTACTAATAGAGGAAAACTCCTTAAATTCTTATATCCATAATTATGTCTTTGGTAAGCCCAAATACCGTCCGTTATCAGTTCTTTGTATAGAGATAGCGCTAAAGGTTTGGGTCTGATACCAATAATTTCTGCAGGATTCCAGTCTGGCATGATACCGAACACCGTTTTTGATCCGCAAAGATAAGGATGTTTTCGGCTTAGGTCCCCAATTTTGTTATCTACTTCCACTAATACACTTGAAAGTTGGTCTATGTCCACATCCATTTTTATGAAACTGTTAAGAGGACGGGCTTGCAAAAGATAGAGATGGTTTTGATAATCCAAAGCGAATTCAATATCCAAACTGTCAGATTTTGTTATTGACTCTAACTCAAAAATTAAATTAATAATTTTTACTAACCTTATGGGAGCTTTTTTGGAGGAGTATTTATAAAAATAGTATGTTTTTAACTTATTTGATTTTCCTGAAGTTACAGAATCTGTCGATCCTGTTTGGTCATCGTAGTTTATTACAATGTATGGACTTCCTGTATTTGGATCTTTACTAAAAGCTACACCTGACATCATGATATTTTTAAAATTAAGATATGGTTGTATAAAAACTTGATTTTTTGGATTTTGATCAAAAGAGGAGATAACTTTTTCTATCGCTTCGTTTATCTTCGGTATACCTACAATATTTTGTATAGAGGTATAGCGGCCTGCCAGAGACTGGTTAACACTGTCTTCATTGACTGCGCTACTTCGGATAATTAATTTTTTTTTACCCCACCCCTTTTTTTTGATTTTTTCTAAAATATGGTTTTTTTTATCTATCCAGTCACCAACGGAAAAACTAATTTGTGGTAAGACCCGAGCCTTTTTCAGCAGCAGAGAAAGTTTTTGAAGCGTTTCCGCCTTTGTCACAAAAAAGTCATTCATAATTTATCTCGATAAAACCCCGACCGTTAAGTCGTAGGTAGATTCATTTTATCGATTGGACTGTCCAGGCACGTGTTTTGTAAGCTGTTCGAATAAGGTTTTTACTGGATATAATTTTGGAAATTTCTTTTAAAATTTTTTGAAAAATTAATTTTCCTGCCTGGACTTGGATGTCGTTTACAGATCTCCAGACCCCTAAGTATCTCTCTTTGGACATCAATTCAAAATGAGGAGCCTCCATAAAAACTAAATTTTTAAATTTTTTTCCGGAAGTTAAAACCTCCCCCCAGTTTTTTGTATTAGTTTGGGACCCTGAAGAAACTCTTTTAAGATTTGGAATAAAATTTTTAATAATTAATTCCACAGCTTTTTCTACCTCGCTTTTTTCAATATCTCTCGGGTTCCACAAAATTGTAAGAAAACCGCCTGGTTTAAGTATACGGTAAAACTCCTTTAAGGCTTTTTTAGAATCTGCCCAATGGAAAGAAGAGGCCATCATAACCCAATCTACAGATGAATTTTTGAGACCTGTATCTTCTGCAATTCCTTTAGACCACATAAAGTTTTTTACAGACTTTTCACCTATTATCCTCATGTTGTTGCTTGGTTCAACTGCAAACCCCCCAATCCCAAAACAATCTAACATTGAGGTTAATTTACCTGTTCCAGCCCCAATGTCCGCAACAACAAAGCCCTCTTTTAGGGCGCCTATATAAGAGATAAGTGTTTTAATAATTATGGGAGAATAGCCTGGCCTGTTTGAATAGTACTTTGCAAGAATAGAAAAATCTCCGTGTTTCATTTTAATTTTAAAACTTGACGTACAATTTCATCAGGTAATTTTTTACCGTCATTTTTAATGACCATATCGGGATTTAAAGGTATTTCTGGTTTTATGTCAACCCCTACTACATCTTTAATTTTTCCTGCATGATATTTTTTATATATTTTCTTGAGGTCTCTGCCAAATAAAACTTTCTTAGGAGCTGTAAGATAAATTTCCTTATAATTTTTAATAAACCTTCTATTCCAATTATGGCAATCATGGAAAAGGGAAATCGTTGCGCAGACAACATCTAACCCTTGATCTGAAAGCATTTTGCAAATCCTTGAATAAGTTTTAGCTAGTATCCTGCGGTCATTTATAGTGTGACTATGGAGATTACCGAAAACCTTTCTCAGCTTATCTCCATCTAAATAAACTACGTTTTTACCGGAAGCCTGCAGTTTTTTATACAGTGCAAATCCAACTGTAGTTTTTCCGGTTCCGGAGATTCCGGTAATCCACCAAACAACCCCTTTTTTCATCAGTTTATAGGTAATAGCTTTACCATAACTTGTTTTTTATTATAAAGATCAAACCATGCTTTATAAGCCCAAAAACGGATAGCAAAATAATCCCTAATAATTAGTATTAAAAAGACAATAACCAGTATTGGTGTAAAGATTATAATAAATATAGCCAAAAGTATTTTTATCGCTACGGGATACTTTTGATAAACAGATATAACTTGTGTTGCCAAACTACTGTCAATGCTTCTTATGATAAACATTACCTTCTTTTGCGAGAGTTTAATTTGTTTTTGTGTGAAAAAAACAAGACGTTCTTTTAAAAGAGAAAACTCTGTTTTAAAAGGTAAAGCTAATGTTAAAAAAACAAATAGCTTGAGTAATTTATTTCTATACATATTACTTATTTTATACTCCCAATGCTTATACTTAGGATATGCTAGGCACAGCAGCCGAAATTGGTCAAAGCTGTTTAAATAACTTATTTTTCTATCAATAGTCTGGATTCCGATGCCGGAAATTCTTGGTGACTCAGGTCTATTCCACCATTTCTTACCGTCAAAAGTACTCTCCAAAAGATGGTTGTCCCAGGGAAGGTTTAACCATTTGCAGATTGCTCTCAAGGTCTCTTTATTTTTTTGGTGTAAATCTTCTAAACGGACCGCTTTTGAGAATTTAGTGTAACTACTAAAAAAGGGTCTGAAACCATAGACATAGCGCTCCTCCTTTTTTCCCCAAAGTTGCATGTAATCACAAAGCATTTGAGAAACAGTGCATTCTAGAGTATTTACCGGAAGATTATTGAACAGGATGTGTTTAATCCCGGAGTTGATAGATGGGATGGGCGCCCTAACCATGTGCAGGAATTTTGCTTTGGGAAAATCAGATAAAAGATATTGAGCATGTTTTTTGGGTAGGCTGTGAATAGGAAAGAAGATTACTTTTGGTTGATGAATTTTTCTACCTAAAGCATAGGCATAAGAGAGGTAGGTAGCAATAAAAAAATTTTTTCTGGATGGATAAATTTTGCCCAAAAGATTTTTTAATAAACCACTAAAATGTTTTTCTTTAATACAGACAGATTGATTCATTCTGGGTCCAAGCTGGTTTAGACCATGGCTTTCGGGAGCGCCTTTTTTAGTAAACCAATATTTATGATAGTCGGTAAAAGCATTAATTAATTCCTCTGATCTAGAATACCTTTTACCATAACTTTCCCAAAAAGCAAAAAAAGATCTGCTATATAGGGCTGGAGTCATTAAAACTTTTGGGTGATTGTCAAACAAGCTATGTAAAAAAAGGGTGCCACTGGAGCCATAGTTTTGGACAGCTACAACTGAGATATTTTTTGGAATTCTCATAAAATATTTTTGTTGTACCAGGTAATAGTTTTTTTGATGCCATCTTCAATCTTTGTTTTTGGAACCCAGTTAAATACTTTTTTACAGTAGGAAGTGTCCATTACTTTATAAGGTGACCCATCAGGTTTTGAAGTATCGAAAACTAACTTTCCTCTAAAACCAGCAGCAACTTGAATCATCAAGGCAAGTTTTTTTATGGAAATTCCAATTCCTGAAGAGATATTAATAGGGAAAGGATCTGTACGGGTTTTGATTGATTTGATAAATGCTTCAACAAGGTCATCTACATAGACCCAATCCCTCACCGGTTTACCGCTTCCCCAGACGGTAACTTCTTTTAAAGAGTTTTCTTTTGCATCCATAATTTTTCTGATAAGCGCACCCAGGGCATAAGATTTTTCGGGGTCAAAATAATCATCGGGCCCGTAAACATTTCCTACAATCAAGTTTGAGTACTGTATTCCAAACTGTCTGTTAAATGCCATGGAATTAATATATGTATGCCTGCTGGTTGAGCCTATGACTAGGACCGATTCATGCATTGGGCCATTTCCCCAGAACTGTTCTTTCAAGAGACCATTATTTACCGGTGGGTAAGCTGAATTTGATAATATATTAATTAATTTTTCAACCCCTGATAGTCTGGCGGATTCCTGAAGATTTAAACTAACTAAAGTGTTATTTATAAATATTTCCCCCGGATGTTTGTTGACATAGGAAATACCTCCGGTATCTATTGCGCAATTTATTATTATTTGAGGTTTTTGTTTTTTAAAGAATATTTTAGCTTGGTTAAGGTTTTTAAAATTAATTTTACCTGAGGTTATAACATTATAACCTCTGGTTTTTAATATTTTTACAGTTCTTTTGCCAATAAATCCGCCTGCTCCGGCAACGAAGATTCTTTTCATTTACAGAATATTTTCCATATACCAACGGATAGTTTTATTAATTCCTTCATCGATACCGATCTTTGGTGCCCAGTGGAATTTTTTTCTGGATTTTGAGATGTTTATGGAGAGTTTAGTGGGGATTGTAGGTTTTGAAATATCATAAAAGATATTTAATCTTTTTCCTGATATGGCAATAATCTTTTTGACTAAATTTGCAATAGAAATTGATTTCCCAAGTCCTAAGTTAAAAACATCATAATCATAATCCTGTTTTTTAAGTACTAGTTCAATAAAACTGACCAAGTCTGAAACATATAATAGATCTCTTTCTTCTTCACCCTTACCCCAAACATTTATTTTATCTCCATCCTTGGCAGTTAACACCTTGGTGATTGTAGCCCCAAATACGTGAGATTTATCCAAATCATATTTATCATAAGGCCCGTAGATATTACTGTGGCGGATTACAGTAAATTTTGACCTTTTTAACCGAGAATAAAATTCACAAAGTTTTTCTACATAAACCTTCATCCATCCGCCGCCAAAATAACTTGTGTACATTGGTACATTAAGATCTAAGTCAGTTTCTTTCACCGGTTTGCCGGTATTTGGTTGGTACATTACAGTGCAGCTTAAAAAAATTACCTGGGGGATTGAATGGTCGTATGCTGCCTGCAAGAGCATAGAGTTCATGATTAAATTATTGGTGATATGGATGTAAGGCCTGGTGATTATGTCTTTTGCACCAGAAGTTACTGCAGCTGCCTGAATTAATACATCAAAGCCTTTGGTAATCCCGGAGACCTGATTTTTATTGGTGAGATCTGCCTTAATTAATTTCGGATTTTTAGAAAATTTGTTAGTATGGTATGTTCCATATACATCAAGGCCTTTTTTTTTGGATAGTTCCTCGAATAAATTCCTGCCAATGAAACCGCTAGCCCCGCAAATTAACACCCGCCTTTTTTTCAAATATGGCATCCTTATTGCAGAGTATATAACAAAGAGCAGGCTAAGCCAAGGACTGATATAATAGTACCCAAGATGCATAGTTTGATTGTTTTAGCAGGTTTACCAGGCACTGGCAAAACAACGGCAGCAAAATATTTAACCCAAGTCTTAAACTATAAATATATCGACCAAAATAGTATCAGGAGACAATTTGGTTTTAAAAAAATGCCCAAAACCCAAGATAAAATTTTAAGAACTATTGATCAACAAATCTTAAAATATTTAACTTTAAAAGAAGGTGTTGTTGTTGATTCAGTCCATAGGTTCTCGTTCAGAAGGCAACAGCTTTATGGTATAGCATCTAGTTGCGATGCGAACGTTATAATCATAGAAGTTATTTGTCCTCAAGTTTTAGCAAAAGAGAGAATTAGAAAAAGGCCAAAGTCTGACGGTTTATTGTCTGACCCCAATCAAATTAGAGTTTATGACAAGCTAAAAAATTTATGGGAAGAGATAGATATTGATTTTAAATATCCAGGCAACAGTCATGTATCTTACATTCAATTTGACAGCAGTTTGCCAAAAGTAAATAGAAAATTGATTACTTCAGGTATGAATAAATTAATTAATGGGATAGAAAAAACGCTTTTAAATATTAACCGATGTTAAATATTTTCCGGAAAATAAAAGCAGTAGGTTTTGATTTAGATAGGACACTATATAAAGAGAATCCACAAGTTGCCAATAAGATTAAAGTCAGTTTAGTTAATAAAGTCTTAAACAAAAAACCAGAATTGAAGTCATTTAAGGAAGCTGAAGAATTTTATGATAAGTTATATATGGCCATTGGAAGTAATACGCAAACTTTAAGAAAAATAGGTTTTGTTAATGCAGAACAGATTATGTATGAATGTTTGTCAAATGCCGATATATCAGAATTTTTATCTCATGATGACAGACTTTGTAAGTTATTCAGTAAACTACAAAAAAAATATTGGCTTTTTTTAATTTCAACTAAACCGTCAGATTTAGCAAAAAAGGCTTTAATTAAATTGGGGCTAAGTCCGGATATTTTTAAATTCTGTATTCATGGTGACAATCCTCAAGCCAAAACCAAAACAGATGGTTTAATGTTTAAATACTTGTTAAAACTATCTAAACTGGTTCCCGGAAAACATGTCTATATAGGAGATAGTTTAAAAGCGGATATATTACCTGCTAAAAACTTGGGGATTTTAACTATCGCTGTGGGGGATATTAACGAGGCAAACGCTAAAATTTCCAATATTTATGAAATCGAAAATCTGTTACTTTAAAATATTGACCTGAGTGTTCCACCATCAATACCGATACAGGCGCCGGTAATGAATTTTGCATCATCAGAGGCCAAAAATGCAACAGCATTGGCAACATCTTCTTCCTGCCCAAGTGTATTTAAAGGAACCTTTGATTTTTCTTCTTTCTCCATAATGCCCGCAGCCTCTTTTATTGCAACTTTTAACTCAGCAGCCCGTTTTTGAACTCTCTCTCTCCAATCCTGGCCGGTAAGCGAACTGGGACAAACAGAGTTTACTAAAATTCCATCAACTGCGAAAAGATTGGATAAGTGTTTGCTTAAGTTAAGAGAGGCGGCTTTTGAGGCAGAATAATGAGGGTTAAATTTTCCCGGTTGACGGGCAGGGACAGTTGAAATGTTGATTATTCTGGGGGATTTTGATTTCTGAAGATAGGGAAGCGCTGCTTTGGTGAAATAAACCATTGACATAAAGTTTAATTCAAAGGAATCGAAGTAGTTTTTGGGTGATAAATCCAAGAAACTTCCGAACTTTTCAACCCCCCCCAAATTATTAACCAAAATATCAAGTTGCCCAACCTCTTTACCTAAAGCTTTAAAAAGTTTCTTTACTGTCGGAAGTTTTTTCCCGTCAACCTGATAAAAATAAACCTTAACGCCTCTTTTTTGGATTTCATCTGCCGTCTTTTTCAGCCTGTTTAAGTTTCTTGCACAAAGAACCACATCTGCGCCTTTTTGTGCAAGCATCAAAGCAATAGTTTTTCCTAAACCGGTGCTACTGCCTGTTACTAATGCAACTCTTCCTTTAAGGTTATCCATTAAATGTTTGAGAATTGGTTTCTTTTAATGATTTTATATCCTTTAATAAGTTCAGCAATGCCTTCTCCTAGGGATATTTTAGCCCTGAAACCTGTTTTTTCAATCTTTTCATTGGATACAATGTAATTTCTTTTATCAGGATCTCTCCCTATTTTAGCTTCAATAAAATAAAAATCAGGCATTTGTCTTTTAACCTCCTCACAAAGCTCCAATTTGGAGATATTTGCATCAGACATGCCTAAGTTGTAAGGCTCATTTTTCATTTTTTCAAAATTGTTTATGCAATGGATAAAACCTTTGGCAATATCCCGGATATGGATAAAATTCCTTTTAAAGTTTGCTTCAAATAAAACAATAAATCGGTCGTTTACAGCCCTATACACAAAATCATTTACCAGCAAATCCAATCTCATCCTGGGGCTAATCCCAAAAACTGTTGCCAGGCGGAGAACTATGGCATTGCCTTTATTTAAGATTGCTTTTTCTGCCGATACCTTGGTTTTTCCGTAAATTGATATAGGTTTAAGGGGTGAGTTTTCTGTGCAATACATCTCTTTTTTACCGACACCGTAACCGCTGTTGGTATTAGGGTAAATAATTTTCTGCGCTTTTTTTCTTAATTTTAAAATTAATTTTATCGCGTCCAGGTTAATGGATTTTGCCTCCGCTGGAAATTTATCGCAGATTGGTGCACCAACTAAAGCTGCGAGGGGAATGATAATATCTTGGTTTTTAATCATTTTATGCATCAGTTTCTCATTTCTAACATCTCCACGGATAATAGTTAGGTTGGGGTTATTACAACAGTCCAAAAGTGAAGATTGGTTGTACATAAAGTTATCAACAACTGTAACTTCATGCCCATCATTTAATAGGGTAGGGGTGAGTATTGAACCTATATATCCGGCTCCGCCGGTAACCAATATTTTCATAGATTATTCGATCAACTGGATTTTAATATCAAAGGGTTGGGAAAAGCAATAACATGCTAAATTCCTAAAAATTGAACCAAGTTGTTATGCAAAATTGGGTTAGAAGCCAGTATTGACTCATCACTGATTGTCCATTGTTCATTTCTTAAGTTTGTCACAATTCCCCCTGCTTCCCTGATAATTACCACCGCTGCAGCCATATCCCAAGGTTCCAGGCTGGTTGCCATATATGCATGCATCTTACCCTCTGCTGTAAGAGCAAGTGGAACAGAGGCACAACCTGAAGAGAAGTTGCAGGTGATGCCATCAGGGCTCAGCAACCTTTCTAGATATTTTATATCCCCGGTTCTATTTAATTTTCCAAAATCGATTCCCATGAGTGTCCTGTTGAGGTCTATGTTTTGTGCTACCTGTATTGGTTCATTGTTTTTGCTTGCGCCACCTTTAGCAAAAGCCACATAAAGATCATTTCTTTTAGGTGCATAGATTACACCCAAAACTGGATTTAATCCTTCCGCAAGGGATAAACAGACGCTGAAATGGTCGTTGATGCCGGAGGTATATAGAAGGGTACCATCCAGCGGATCTACTACCCAATTAAGCTTTGATCCCATATCCCGGTCAATGTTTTCTTCAGAGAGGATATTATGCGAAGGAAACCGTTTGATTATCGCCTCCCTGATTAAGTTGTCACTTAAATCATCAACCTCAGTTTTAAAATTGGTACGAAGTTTCCATTCCAGTCTGTGCATTTTTTCGAAATTATCCATTAACAACTCTCCTGCCTTAAGGCTTAAGTCAACAGCAAAATCTTTATATAAAATTAACTCAGATTCAGTCATAGGATTTATTTACAACTTGAGTTATATACAAAATGTCTTTTTTTGTTAAGGATTCATTATTCGGCAGGAAGAATCCACAAGAGTGAACCTTATCAGAAATTGGATGGTTGAATTTGCCATACCCTTCAAACCAAAAAGGATGCAGGCCTAAATTTCCCGCAGAAAAAAGTCTGGTTTCTATATTATTTTTAACCAGTTGGGTGACAATTCTTTTTCTGTGTGCAACATTTTTGGCAATTGCGCCAAAAGAGATACTGCAGGGTTTTGATAAATTATTCCATTTTTGAAAATCAACTGTTTTTAAATTTTGCGCATATACCATATGGTTCTCCATTCTTACTGTCGAAACCTCATCCGCTTTTTTCATCATCTCCAAACCTAAAAAAGCATTGAGGTCGGTTGAGCGCAAATTAAACCCCGGAACAAAAAATGTAAAAGGCTTATGGAATTCATCTATCCCGTATTTTTGCATAAATGCGGATTCTGTTTCACTGTCCAAATCTTTACCCCAACCATGACTTCTAAGCATTAACAACAGGTCGTAGAGCTTTTTACTATTCGTATTGACCATACCTCCTTCGATTGTTGAAAGCTGATGCCCGAAATAAAAGGAAAATGATGACATATCAGAAAATGATCCTACCTTTTTGCCGTCATATTCAGCCCCTAATGCAGCGCAAGCGTCGTCCAAAAGCAGGAAACCGTATTTTTCCTGCAGGCTTTTGATTTGATAAATGTTACTTGGGATACCCAAAACCTGGATCATTACTACCGCAGCCGGGTCATGTTTTTTCAGTAACTCTTCCAGGTGACCAACATCCAACCCGAAATTATTTTTATCCGCACCGCACATTATCGGTTCAAAACCGAATTGGATAAATGGGCTGATGGTGGTAACCCAGCCAACGCTCGGGACAATTACTTTTTTGTTTTTCAAATCCCCGCCCAACAGCGCAGTATATGCCATAAGTAAGTTAGCTGATGAGCCGGAATTGCAAAAAACCGCATATTTTGTACCAATCCACTGCGCCCATTGTTTTTCAAATTCAACAGTTAACTCTCCTTTAGTATACTGAACAGTTTCTTTTAGCCAGCCAATTAAATTTGTGATATCCTGGGGGTTAATAATTTTTTCCGCAAGTTTATATTGCATGCTTGACAAACCCGTTAAACATTAATATATTTGTTTGTGAAATTCAATAACTAAATATATTGAGCATGGTGGAAAAAATTACTGTTAACAATATCGCAAGTGTGGGAATTATTTATAGAGAGTCGGACCCAAAAAGTATTTTTATAGATATAAAAGATGGCGGGTATCCAATTAAGGCGTTTAGGTGGATGCACTGCCCTATTGGCGGCAACTGGATTGGCAAAAATGCACTTGCTGATGCTAATCCCTTAGCAACTTTCCGCCGGGAACTTCATGAGGAACTATCGTTTGAAAAAGAAAGGATTTCCACCGGAGAAATGAAGCAGCTGGGTATTGACTGCGAACAACAATCCTACACTGTACCCAAAAAAGATGCAATACCAACAGAAAAAGATCACGAAAGCTTAAATTATCTAAAACTTATTTTTACAAATGACGCTCAGCCTTTTGGAGACTTTAGGGTAACTGTCCCAAAATCAATATTTGATAAGGGTGTGCCAGATAATAAGCTAGGGGATACTGCGTCTTTACTCCCCTACTATCTAGTGTCTGTTAAGGAAAATGACTGGCGGACACTTGAGTATCTGCATGAAAAATTCGGCAATCTTTCAGTAGAGTCCTTAGCTGTTATTACCTCACTTGATGAGATAATCAGCACACCAAGATATACCTGTTGCGGACATGATAGGATTATGAAAGAATTTTTTACACAAATGGGTTGTGCCGGCGCCTGCCAATACCCGCTTCTTGAAGGCATTACCTGTGAGCCTATGGGAATGCCGTTTGACTCATATGATAAATACCTTGAATATTATGAGGTTTTGCGCCACCCTTTTAGTAGTTCTCTTCGTGCATGATCCAGCAAAAACTGGACACTACTTTCAAAACTTATTTTTGGTTTCCAGCCTGTTGCCTTTTTAAATTTTAAGATATTTGGAATTTGCAATGTGACATCAGAGGGCCTTAGTAAAGCAGGGTCTACTTTGGAGGGAATTTTACATTTTGCATATTTTTTAAGTAGGGTTAAAAACTCCCCAACAGTTATGACAGTATTACCACCTATATTATAAACTTCCCCAAATTGACACCTTTGGGTTGCAACCCAATAAGCCTCCATTGCATCTCTGACGTCAATTAAAGTTCGGACTGAGTTCAAGTTACCATGAACAAGCTCTGTTTGTACCCCAGCCTCGATTATTGCTACCTGTTTGGCAAAACTTGTGGCAAATAAGTCTTCACGCCGGGGGTTAATATATGCAAACATTCTGGTACGGATGATTTTCATCCCGTAACTTCTGAAATATGTATAACCCAGCAGATCCTGGGCGACTTTTGAGACAGCGTAGGGGTTTGACGGGTTAATCGGGCAGTCTTCTTTAATCGGGACATTTTTAGGGTCAACCTGCCCATAAACTTCTGATGTACTGCAAATTTGCAAAACAGGATCTAACTTAAGATGTCTGATTGCCTCCAGAAGGTTGGCAGTTCCTAAAATGTTGTTTTGCAGTACTGCAAGCGGGGTGAGAAAAGAGGTCCGGACATTTGCATGGGAGGCGAGATGGAAAATTACGTCAGGTTTAATCTTTTTTAAGGTTGTCAAAATGGATGAAAAATCATTTAAATCGCACTCATAAAGTTTTACTTTTTTAAAAATATCAGCCAGATTATTTGCAGAGGTTGTACTGTGCCACCTTGATATCCCGAAGACCTTCATGTGCGGGTGGTGATTTATAATGTATTCTGCTAGATAGCTGCCTCCAGACCCTGTAATGCCGGTAATAAATACTCTCTTGAAGTTACGCATAAACTACTATGAGCAATCTATAAAACCTCACAAAGATTGTCAAGGATGAAGTTTTTTAAACATATAGATTTGGAAAAAAATCATTATAATCTTGGAGACAATCTTTGCAAGCACTACTCCCAATAACCCGAGTGTAGGTAGAAGTATTAAAAAAGGTAATATTGTTGCTACGAATTGAACAATGCTGCTAAGGTAAAGACTTTGGGTGGACTTTACATGGATGTTGGCGAGTCCCAATAAATTAGTAGGATAGTATAATAGCGAGAGGGAGAAAAGTTGCGAAAGGAAAACTGCGCTATTTTTGTAACTGGGGTATAAAATGTCGAAAATAGAAGGTGCGCTTAGCAAATACAAAATTACGATTGACAGGACTAAAATCTCCAGTTGAAATGCCTTTTTATATAAATTTTTTTTAAGTTGTATCTTGCTTGAGGCAGCTATTTTAGGTTGACCCAAAGTTAAAAAAATTTTAAAAAAATTATGAATTTGGCTGGGTATCAAAATTGCAAAAGCATAAACAGCATTAGCAGTAAACCCTAAGTATATAGGAATTAAAAACTTGTCTAAATATTCAGGAATGGTAGTTATTAAGTTACCAAGGCTCAAGTTCAAACCAAATTTAAGAGCTTTTTTATCAAATCTTTTATTTTTTACTTTTCCGAAAGAATAAAGGGTTAAGATTATATTTATAACTGCCGTTGACCATGCAGAAAAAAGAGCAACCAGAACCAAAGAGGAAAATTGCCATAAAGCAATGCCTGTTGCAATAATGGAAACATACTGGGCAATAAATGAGTAAAACGCCCAATTTTTAAAATCCCTTTTTCCGTTTAAAAAAGGTTGGAAAAAATTGAAACAGGCGCTTATTGGGAAAACTAAAGCGCTAACAAATATTGCCAACCCAAGCGCAGGGTTACCCCTTAAGTAAAAATACAGCGAACCGAATGTCAAAAGCGACATACCCAAAAGAGACCATTTGAATGCTATTTTGATAGCTTCTCTATAAATCCCATCATTGCCTTTTGCCACTTCCTGCACAATCATTGGCGACAATCCCGGTACAGTTGTAAAACTCATCAATGCGAGTACAGACATTAAAAAAGAAAACTGCCCGTAGACATCAGACGGCCACAACCTGGAAAAAAGGGATGAGAGTATTATCCCACCGATTGTGGTTGCAAACAAACTTAAAGTAATCCAAAAACCACCCTTAATGAAATAATTTAAATCCAGCCCCAAAATATTTGATAATCTGTAAATCATGGTATAATTTTAGCCTAAATGAAGCCCAAATGTTTAGTTTGTAGATCCTTAGCGTTTTTTTTACTCAGTAAAGGGGATTATAACCTGTATAAATGCCCTAGTTGCCAATTAGTTTTTGTTTGGCCGCCAAAAAAAGAAAATTTTTTAATTAAGAAAGTTTACAATGAGTCCGGTTATCAAGCCAGTAAACATATTAAATTTAATTCCTTACCACAAAATAATTCTTACAAGAAAGTCTTTGAGTTCTTGACAATTAAAAAAGGTCTTAAAATTCTAGATGTTGGTTGTTCAAGCGGAGAATTTCTATATATGGCAAAAAAAATAGGTTTAGAAGGCTATGGAGTTGAGGTCAATAAAATAACTGCTATGGCAGCAAAAAAAAATGGGTTAAAAGTAAAAAATTGCACATTGGAACAGGCAAAGTTTAAAACAGGTTTTTTTGGCTACATTTTTTTAGGGGATGTAATTGAGCATTTAGTAAATCCTGCGTCAATGATAAGAGAATGCAAAAGAATTTTAAAAAGAAATGGTAAGCTTGTCATTATTACTCCAAACCTGGATTGTTTTTGGGCAAACTTAACTTATTTTTTATATAAAACCTTTCATATTCCGTGGTCTTCAGTAACACCGCCTTACCACCTTTTTCAATTTTCAACCAGCAACCTCCATCAATTTATGGCCAAGTTTAATTTTAAACCTGAAAAGATTTGGTATAATCCACCGCCAAAATTATCGTACGAGCTGTGGTTTACAGGACTACCTCAAGATTATAATAAAAATATCAATAATTTTTTAAGATATTATACAGTTTATATGGTTTATGGTTTTTTTTATATTTTAAATAAGTCTTTAAAATATATATTAACTAAGGATAATTCAATTTGTGTTATATATAGTAATTGCAAACGTCTATGATCAAATCTAGTGTTTTTGTGATAGGAATAGGTGAAGTTGGCGCTGCAATAGCGGAGATTTTCTCAAAAAATTTCCGCGTATTTAAAAAGGATATTAATTTTGATGAAATAGGCGGACAAACAATAGACTATCTGCATATTTGTATTCCTTACAACAAAAAATTTGTTACAACCGCCGTAACTCAGATAAAAAAAAATAAACCTAAGCTTACTGTTATTCATTCGACAGTTGCTGTGGGTACGACCAGAAAAATCTTTAAAAAGACAAATTTGCCAATAGTACACTCACCAGTACGTGGGACACACCCTAATTTAGAAAAGGATATTAAAAAATTCGTTAAATATGCCGGTCCTATTAATGAAAAATCTGCAAAATTGGCAGAAGACCATCTTGGGGAAGCAGGGTTGAAAGTAGAATTAATGGAAAAGCCCGAAGAAACTGAATTAGGAAAACTTTTAGATACAACATATTATGGTTGGAATATATTATTTACAAAATTAGTAGGGAAACTTTGTGAGAATTTGAATTTAGATTTTGATAATGTTTATACAAAATTTAACAAAACATATAATGAGGGTTACCGGAAAAGTAAGCCGGAAGTACTCAGGCCAATACTAAAATACATTCATAGTGATGATAAACAAGGAGGGATTGGTGGACATTGTGTGATGGAAAATACAAAGCTTTTACATGAGCAATATCACCTTGACTTTACAAAATTTTTAATTGAGAAGAACGAAAAACTTAAAAAAACTAAAAAGGATGAGTAGCATCCCCCCAGTAATTCTTCTGCTCCTAGCCTATTTTTTCAAAGAACTTATTTTTACAGCGCTTATACCGATGTGGCATACACCTGATGAGCAAGCTCATTTTGCCCAAGTTGCCTATTTTGCTGAATTTGGGAAAATGCCCAGTACCGCTCCTGATTTAAATAGAGAGATTTTTGAATCGGAAAAATTACTCGGGACTCTGCGTGATTCAAACGGAAACAATAAATTTACATATCACCCGGAATATAAAATTCAATATACAAATTCTTATATTGGGAAATATGAAAATGAAATAAATAATTTCCCGAGAGAATACAGACAAGAATTAGTTAAACAAGAAGCAGCTAACTACCCACCCCTCTATTATTGGATTTCCTCTGTACCCTACAAATTTTTTTACAACTCCGGTTTGATTACCCGCGTATTTGTACTAAGAATGATTTCTGTTTTGATGGGAGTGGGAATGGTTTATTTTGTATTTTTAATAGGGAAAATTATATTTTCTAAAAATACTCTTTACCAATATACTTTGGTAATTTTGGTAGCATTCCAGCCGATGTTTTCTTTTGTATCCGCAGGTATTACAAGTGACAATTTAACAAATCTATTTTTTACAATTGTTATATATTGCGGGTTTTTAGTTTTAAAAAATGGCATAAAAAAAAATAGTATTTTTTTATTTATATCAATACTTTTTCTTTTATACCTGACAAAACCTCAATTTATTTTAGCTTTACCTATTTTTTTAACCGCCTTAATTATTAAGCTTTTACTAAGTAAAGCATTCTTACTGACAAAAATATTATTAACGACCCTTTTTGGGCTGGTTTTGCTGGCTTTAGCCATAAATATTAATAACCCTGCTATATATCAGCTCCTTGAAAAAGTTTATCCGCAAAGTTTTTTTCCGGGAAAAGCCCTTTTTTCAGTAAATTCTGTTGAATTTTTAAAAATCAGTTTGAACAGAATAATACATGAAACTATCCCTTGGTATTGGGGGGTTTTTGATTGGCTTGGGGTTGTAATGCCTATTGAAGTTATCAGGATTTTGAACAGATTAATGATTCTTGCGGGAACAGGGATATTAATCAAATTATTCTTAATGTTAAGAAAAAGGAATAGAGAAGACTGGTACTTTTTATATTTGATTTTAATTTCATTAATATATTTTGGAGGAATCCTGTTATGGGATTTTATTTATTACCAAAGCCATTATTTTTCATTTGGCCTTCAAGGGAGATATTTTTTCCCGACAATTATTGCCCATATGGCGATATTTTTAGTGGGCCTTGTTACCTTGGTTCCTAAGAAATTGGCAGTAATTAAAGAAATCTGGACTAAACTAATCGCAGTTGGTATGATGACGCTGAATTTTCTTGCGCTTTGGATTATTTTGAAAATTTACTATGATCTGTCTAATCTGAATGCTTTTATAATAGAGTCAAGCCAATACAAGCCATGGTTTTTTAAAGGAGGAATGTTGATTTTTTGGATAATAGCTTATTTTATTATCCTGTGTTTATTCTTCTACAGATTTTTAAGGCTTAAATTGGTAAAACCATGATAATGCTCAAAAAAATGAATAAATTTGTATTCGATTTTTTAAATTTTTAGTCGATAAACCTATATTTGATAATAGCCCAAAAAATCAAAAAACCATCTGGCATAATTCTAATTTTCTTACCTTCTTTCGGTGACCGTGATCTATAAGAAATAGGCACTTCATATGGCAAGATCCCTTTTTTAGTAAACTTAGCGATCATTTCCCAATCGATATCAAAATATTTTGATCTAAATTTAATATCCGTTAAGCATTCCTTTTTAAAAACTTTATAAGCTGTTCCCGGATCTGTTATATTAATTCCGTAAAGTAAATTTACGAGCCTGCTGTATAGGATACTACCGATATTTAAGACTTTTGCGTAAAACATTGAATCCAAAAATTGTCTTGAATGCCATTCATTTGTTAACAAATGTCTTGAACCGATGACAAAACTTGCATATCCTTTCAAAATCGGTTTTAAAAGAGCAGGGTATTCCTCAATTTTATACTCAAGATCAGCATCTTGTATTAGTATAATATCCCCAGTTACTTTTTTGAGCCCTGCCCTAACCGCAAACCCTTTTCCCGAATTGGTTTTAAGCTTAATAAGTTTAAATTTGTATTTTTTTTCATTTTTTTTAAGGAAATTCTCTGTTCCATCAGTGGATTTGTCATCCACTACTATAATCTCCTTGCTTATTTGCTTAATTTTTAGTTTGTTAATCCTCATTAAAACTTTTTCAATAGTTTTAATTTCATTAAAAATTGGGATAATAATAGATAATTTTGTCATAATTTAAATGAAATTAATTGTCCGATGTAAGCATAAGTATGATCATACATAAACTTTATAAATTATATAGAATGAAAAATTAATTTTTTAGAAGCATTAAATAATCACCTGTTTTTATTGGAAATGGTAATCTTTGTATGAATTTTGGCAGTAGAAGAAAAACATTTGATACTAATCCTAAAAATGGGGTTGGATAAGTACGAAAATGGGAATAGATATACTCGAGTGTTAAAAATTTAGATACAGATTTCTCATGAATAATTTGAAGGTTACTTTTTTGAGATAATATCTTGAGGGATTTTGGAGAAAAATAATAAATATGTTCTTCTTTAAAATTCGTCCACCTTTTGCCTAAAATTTTGGCCCAAAAACTTGCTATGTTAGGTGTAACTATTATTAAATAACCATTCGGTTTGAGAATTTTTTTAACCTTTTGGAGTATTGATATAGGGTTTGGAAGGTGTTCTATAACATCAGCCATCGTTATAATATCAAAACCGGTCTTTTTATATGGCATCTTTTCAAAATCCCCACAGTATATTTTACCCGGAAATTTTTTTTCTGCCTCTTTAGCCGCAAAAGTAGAAATTTCTGTACCGTAACAATCACAGCCTTTTTCCTTTGCTAATTCAAGCAAAAATCCTGTTGCACACCCAATATCCAGTAGTTTTTTACCATTTAAAGTAGTCAAATTTTCAACGAGTTTTAAATAGGATGCAAAAGTTTTCTTTTTCATTTTTCTGACGTTATCTTTTACCTCTTTAGTAAGTGTAGGAGTAGTACCATGCCAAAAACGGAAGTAATCCTTATTATATATTTTTTTCAACTTTTCATTCGTAATACCACCAACAGCAAAATATAAATTGCATTGGTTGCAATGATATAAATCAAAAAAAGGCAAAGAAAAAGAAAAATTTATTTTTGGGGATTTACAAATGTGACATTGCATATAATTTTTTTAAAAAATATAATTCAAGCAGGGTAAATAACAAGAACACAAGGATGCCTTGTTTGGTGCGAAGAAGAAATATATCTGGTGGCGATATTCTATAATTTAAATCAAAGTTAATATATTCCTGAAAAGCTTCACGCCAATATTTCCGATCCTCATCCATATAATTTAATCTGAATATGATTTTCCATTGGCCGTATAGAGGTGAAAGCTGCGCTATAGGATAAATATCATATATGCCTAGTTTTTTTTGGATATAAGAAATATATCGGTGGTAACTTATATAAATTGATGAAAATTGGATAATTAAAGAAACTAAAAATACGGATATAAATATGACTCTCCAGGATCTTTCTTTATAACTTTTTAAAAAATACATGAGAAGTATGATGAAGAAGGGAAGAGAGGTATAAAGATATCTTGTTCCCCAAGCCAAATCACCTGTTGGTGATTGGAAAAAGGAAAAGAAGGTAAAGTTAATTAAAGTCATTATTGTGAAAAATCCGAGCATAAAAGGATTACATTTTTTTAATTTTTTTATCCCTAAAAATGCAAAAAAAATGATTGGTTGATATAAGAATAGACTTTTTCCCGGAGATAATAAGTTTATATATAATCCATAGAAAAATGGGAAGCCAAATGTTTTAATATCCCTGTAGCCTGAATCAAAAATATCACCGAACCTTAAATAATTGTAAATAAAATAAATTATTACACAAAAAAATAATGGAATAATGAAATACAAGAAGTGCTTTAAATTAATTTTTTTTGAAATGAATACATATATTAAACAAGGAAGAAATATTAAAATTCCGAACTTTGTTAAGAAGGTAAAACCAAACAAAAATCCAGCCAAAGCAAGATTTTTAGGAGTTTGCTTCCAAAAAATAAATACATAAGAAGCAGAATAAAAAAGTAAAGTGGTAAGTGGTTCCGAGAATAAAGTTTTAGTGTACGCTGATAAATAAGTGCCAAAACCTAGCAATAATGCACCCATTATTGCGTATTTTTCAGAGAACTTTAATTTTATAAGATATTTATACGTAAGAACAACCAATAATGACGTTATGAAACAGTTAGTAAGAGAAGGGAAAAATCCTGCATAAAAATATGTATTATGAAAAACATCTAAAAATAATTTTTCAAGCAAATACATGGGTATAATAATTAAAGATGAAATTAATCCATATTTGGAATAGCAAACATTCCCTGATTTTGCAGCCTCCCAGAAGCAATCTACAGCAAAACTTTGGTGATCAATGAGATTTTTAGCAGTTTGATACATTGATTGACTATCGCTCTCCCAAAAATTACCGCCTGTGATGGAAATATAGAAGAAAAGGAAAAGTAAAAAAAGCGTTAAAGGCGGGGAATCTATAATTTTAGTTAGTCTAATCATAATTTAAGTGAAACTAACACTATGATATTATCATAGAATTATGATTAATCAATTTAACGAAACACCACTCCGGTGTACATTGGAGCGGTTTCTTTCCAAAAAGATGTTTTTTAGAGTGATTTTAGTTTTTTATCTTTTTGCTTGCTTGGTTTTTTACCCCTTTTATAAATATCAAATTAATGTTGATGCAATAGCCTACCTCTCCATTAGCAAAAAATATTTAAACGCAGATTTTTACAATGCCGTTAATGGTTACTGGAGTCCCCTTTTATCAATAACTTATCTACCATTTTTAGCAATCGGATTGGATCAGCTTGAGGTTACCAAATTAACTTCTATTATATTTGGAGCGGTAGTTCTATTTTTATTAAAGAAAATCTTAGGCACATTAAAAATAGAATTAAAATATACCAACCTTTTATTACTTTCTTTAGTACCGACGATTATTTATTTTGGTTATACAGTGATCAGCCCTGATTTACTTTTTTTGGCCATTTTTACTATTTATATTTTTTTAATTCTTTCAAAAAAGTATTTAAAAAGTTATAAGCATTCTGTTCTGATTGGCTTGATAGGATCACTTTTGTATCTTACAAAATCATTTGGGTTTATTTTCTTTATAGCGCATTTTACCCTTGTTAACTTAGTTTTTTTTATTTCTTTTAAGCAAAAAAGAAGATTAATAAAGTCTGTTTTATTTGCTTTTCTAACCTTTTGCGTTATCAGCGGAATTTGGATAATAATTATCTCCAATAAATACGGTTATTTAACATTTGGAACATCAGCTAAACATAACCATGCAATTATAGGACCTAAACTATATCCCCGACCCTTTTTTGATAATAGAATTTTTATTCCTCCTAACGCCACTGCTTTGACTGCCAGCGAAGACCCCTCATATTTGGAAATTGAGGATTGGAATTCTATCTCCTCCCTATGGAATTTAAAGTACCAATTCTTTATTTTTAGAAATAATTTATTGAGAGCATTAATTTTACTGAGCACTTTATCAATATTTATGGTTCCGATTTTTCTGCTAGCTCTATATAAAATGTATACTTTCAGGGAAAGAATTAAAAATAACCCTAATTTACTTTTATTGACCCTCAGCGGATTTATGTACCCTTTACTTTATTCAAATATATTAGTTGAGGAGAGATATTTATGGCCGGTATCCGTTGTTGGAGCAATTCTGTTTTTTTTATTTTTTAAAAAAATTAGATCCTTCTTTTTAACCCTATTCTTAATAAGTTTGGTTATTTATCCTACTTCAGAGCTATATAAAAATATTAACTCCGGAAAACAGTATTATCAGCTAGCCCAAGAAGTTGGAAAGTTAAATTTAGGAAAATTTAATTTTGCGTCAAACAATTCAGTTGCTAATTCTCAATTTATAGCCTTTTATAACAAATCAAGGTATTTCGGAAAATTAGGAGATTTTAAGGATAGACCTCTTTTGGTTCAAATGTTGAAATCTTATGGCATAAATTATTACTTTGTTTGGGAGGAGAATAAAATGAAAAATAAACTCAAAGGGTTTTTACCAGAGATTAATCAAAATAAAATTCCAGAATTAAAAATTTATAAAGTGAATTAATAATAGTATAATCAGACAAATTTTAAACTAGATGAATATTGGCAAAAAGAAAAAGGTAGTGATTATTGGAGCTGGTCCAGCCGGGCTTGCTGCAGCATATGAATTTTTAAGACAGGATCAGTTAAGTAAGTTTAAAATAGAGATCTATGAGATGGATTCCCAAGTGGGGGGATTAGCAAAGACATTATATTACAAGGGATACAGGTTTGATTTAGGTGGGCACAGGTTTTATACAAAATTCCCTGAAATTAATAATTTCTACAAAAATTTTTTAAAAAGGGATATGTTGGTTAGGAAAAGGCTATCCAGAATATATTATGATAAAAAATTTTATAATTATCCGCTTTTAGCCAGTAATGCCCTTAAAAATTTAGGGATTAAAAAGTCAATAAAAATTATTTTAAGTTGGATAAAACGCCAGTTTAATAAATATAAAGATGAATTTACTTTTGACCAATGGGTCGCAAATAGATTTGGTGATGAGTTGTTTAAAATTTTCTTTAAATCATATACAGAAAAAGTTTGGGGTATAAAAACTTCAAAATTATCTGCTGATTGGGCTGCCCAAAGAATTCAAAATTTCACCTTATCGAAAGCAATTTTGAATGCATTATTCCAATTTAACACCGGCTCCAAAACTATAATAAAAAAATTTTATTATCCCAAATATGGTCCTGGAATGCTTTATGAGAGAATAAAATCCCTGCTTGAAAAAAATAATGTTAAGATTTTTTTAAACCATGAAATTACAGGTTTTAATCTTTCGGCAAATAACGTTGGTAGTATTAATATTCAGGATAATTTAAAAAAGAAAATAAAAAAAGTAAAAACAGATGTTATTGTTTCCACAATGCCTTTTGATAAACTGGTTAGTTACCTTAACCCTCCGAAAAATGTAAAAGTACAAATAAGCAAATTGAAGTTCAGAAATTTTATAGCTGTTAATTTAATTGTTAAGTCAAACCCGTTTCCCGACCAATGGATTTACATACATGACCCTAATGTTAAAGTTGGGAGGATACAAAATTTTAAGAACTGGAGCCCCTTCATGATAAAGGAAGGCAAAAAGAATACTGCTATTGGTATGGAATATTTTTCTTCCGAAGGCGATGATCTTTGGCAAATGGCAGATGAAGAAATTATAAACTTGGCAAAACAGGAAATTGAAGAAATAGGCTTGATCCAAAAAAATGATATTGAAGATGCTTTTGTCTGTCGTGCACGAAATGCGTATCCTATTTATGATTTTAATTATCAAATTCCCCTTAAAGCAGCTAAAAATTTTATTTCCAAGTTTTCTCAAATTTACCCATGTGGAAGAGGTGGGCTTTTTAGGTACAATAACCAAGACCATTCCATATTGGCAGGATTTTATACTGCAAGAAATATTATTGCAGGCAAAATTGTTAATGATGTTTGGGGACTTAATGAGAGCGATAATTATTTAGAGGAAAAAACAAAGAAAAGTTAATTTTTGGGTATTTAAATTGTCCTGGATGTAATTCGGGTAAACTTTGATTTTAATTTTAAAAACCAAATCTCGTACATATAATAAGACAATAAACCGAAAATGACTGTAAGCATAAATGCTAAAGTCACCATGAGGATTTTTTTATCATTTCCAGGCAGTAAGCTGGCTACTAAATCAATAGCAAGTATATGCCATACATACAACCCATAGCTGATTTTTCCCAAAAAAGTGAAAGGCTTAAATTTTAAGAATCCACCTATACCATCTTTTTTGATGGTGGTATAGACAAAATAGACCATGAACATACCTATAACTAAGTAGCCTAAAGTGACATTTAATATCTGGTTAGGATCAAAAAGGTAAACTTTATAAAGAATAATTGCTAAAATTACCATACAAAATATTCGAAATTTGAAGCCTATAAATTTGTTAATGAAAATTAAAAGATTTGGTCTATAATGCAATATTGCAGCTAGGATTGCACCTGAGGTTAGGGTATCAATTCTCGCCAGCGTATTGGTATATATTCCGGGGTGAGACACACCAGTTGCTGATAGATACAGCCTTGTAATAATTGATAACAAAATGACCAAAAACCCTGTTATGAAGGTAGTTTTAATATTTTTAACAAATAACAATATGATTGGCCAGATGAAATAGAATTGTTCCTCTAAAGAAATAGTCCAAAGGTGTGATATGTTTGTAAAATTACTGTATCCATTTAATGAAACTACCCAATTTCCAAGAAATAATAAATAATACGGTAAAGATTTATTGATCTCTAATTGGTACGCTAGATTTGAAAAGTCTTGGCCAAATAAATTATGTAAAATAAAGGGTATGAAGAAAAAACCTACCATGAGAGCCAAATAATAAAGAGGCCAAATTCGCAGAGCCCGTCTCATCCAGAAATTCTTCAGTGAAAAACTTCCGAATTTTTCCCGTTCTTTTAGCAATAAATTTGTAATTAAAAAACCGCTTAATACAAAAAAAAGGTCAACACCGACCCAACCGTTTTTTTGAATAATGACAAGAAAAAAATTTATAAAAAGATTATTACTGCTAATATTCAGCAGGGAATGGTGAAGAAAAACTATCAGAAATGCAAAAAACCTTAACCCATCCAAAGATGGATAATAAAAACTTTGACCAACGGGGTTGACAGGTAGTTTAGTTTTTGACATATTAACTTTAATTATTCAATGATCAAGTCAATTAAATCAGCAATAGACTCCATTTGGGAAGTACCCATTTTTTATAAACTCCTGCAAGCTACTTTAGCAGGCGGGGGACATTCAACTATAAAAAAATATCTTAAAAAACAGATACCTAAAAACACTAAAAGTATTTTGGATCAAGGTTGCGGCACCGGAGAGTATTCGCTGCTTTTTAATGATGAATATACCGGATTAGATAATAGCGTAAAAGATATTAAACATGCAAAAGAGAGATACCATAGTAATTTTATAGTTGGGACTGCAGCTAAAATGCCTTTTAAAAATAACAGCTTTGATGTTATTTTTGCAGTTGGGTTGCATCATCATCTTTCTGATGGATTAGCCAAAAAAGCAATTCTGGAATCACTCAGGGTTTGTAAAAATTTAGGGAAAATTATAATAATAGATGCTATGTTGCCTAAATCCCCTTTAAATCTGATAGGACTGGTTTTAAGAAAATTGGATAGGGGAGGACATGTCAGAAAAGCAGAGGATACACTCAAGCTTTTACCCAAAGGATTAATTTTTAAACATGAAATAATTTCCAGCTTCCCTTTTGATTATTTAACTATTGTTTTTCAAAACACTAAAGCTTGAAAAGTTTCATACTGCCTTGTTGGTACAAAATTTGTTTATTTTGCATATTAGGTAGCTGGTATATTTCCTCCAGTGGAGATGCACTCATAAGATGATGCTCACAATGTCCCTGCAGAACAGACCTTTCATTATAAACGTTTACTTCACCGGCATTACTGTAAAACAAAACTGCCTCTCCAGGCATATCATATATCCATAAGCAGTTTTTTCCGGGTAAACTTTTATAAAATAGTGCGACCGGTTTTGTATTCCAGTGGTAGGGAACAATTTTGGGAAACCTGAGATAAAAAGCAAATAGGCTCAGAAAAAGCCCTAAACATAAAAGCGTAATAGGTTTTTTAGAGGGGATATTCCAAATTAAAACAAAAAACCCTAAAAATGTCACGACAAAACCATAAATTAACCCGATTGTATTAGTTGTTTCCAAAAATACCGGGATTGCAGCCAGGATAATAATCAGTGATAAGCGGGTTAATCTGTTTCGCTGTTTTAAATAATCAGCGGTAGAGAGATAAATATATACAGAAATTATTGGAACTAGGGGTAGGACATACCACCAAATCTTACTGGAAGGCAATGAAAAAGCGATTAGCCCTCCAAAAAGGTAAGAAAGCAGTGCGCCCCTGATCCAGCTAATCTTAAAATTTACAGAATCATAAATTAGTAAGGCAAGAAACAGACTCCACCCCGGGCGCAGTGATTCCCACCACCATCTGATATACCAGAATATTGGCGCTTTTTGATGGATATCAATTATTGAGGCAGAGCTGAGGGCAAAGCCTGATGATACTAAAATGACGTTGGCAAAACCGAATCTGTATACCAGGTATATTAACCATGGTATTAGCAGCAAAGATGTGTACCCAAAGAACATTGCAAATTCTTTCAGGTTTAATTTTTTTATTATTACTAAATATGTAAGCGGGAATAAAATAATAATTGCCGGATGCCATTTGCTTAAGACTGATAGTGCAAAACTGATGCCGGATAGCATTAAATATATCCTCCTTTTTTTCTGGCAGTAAAATACCAGCAGTGAAAGACTGATAAAAAGGAACAGGGTGACAGCTGTATCCATTTGGGCGTATTGAGAAGAAAGCCATAGGTCAGATGAGGTAAGAAGAGTCACTAAAGCGATTAATAAGGCGGGAATGCTCACCTTTTTGTTAAATTTAATGAAAATAAATAAAAAAAGGATGCTAGACAAACCGAATATAAACGAAGACAGACGGTAAGCCCACTCATTTTGGCCAAATATTGATGTTGATAAAATCATAGAAAGGTAAACAAGAAAAGGTCTTTCCAGGTGGTAATATAAATGTAAGATAGGATTTTCTTTAAGGGATATTTTAAGATGTTCAACCCTGTCCTGACTGCTGCCTGTTAGGGGTACAAAAAAACTACTATATTCCGCCATTTTTTTGGCATTTTCCGCCCGATGAGCCTCATCAAAATCATAAAAAGGGACTGTAGACATGGTGATGTTGGAACGTATGATAAAAAAAATAAAAAAGATTATTACTAAAATCCAAGCAAATTTGTAGTCATTTTTTTCCGGTTGCAAAATAATATCCGTATTTGATGATGTTGGAGAGATATAAAAATTAAAACTATCACCAAACATCTGTTTTTTCCCCAAAAAGCTAAAACCTGATTTTTTATAGAAATTATTGGAATTTTTATTCATTGATTTAGTTCCAACTCTGTAATTTCGGATACCTCTTTTCTGAAATTCATTATTCAATTTTATAAGCAGTTTGCTGCCCCAACCCCTTCTTTGCAATAACGGATTGATGGCTATAAATTTAAGCTCAGGTAAATCTTGTTTTATCCTGATTGAGGAAAAGAACCAGGGTATCAGTTTTAAACTTAGCAAAGGATGCGGGATAAATGATTTTAGTATCTCCAGAATAAGTTTTGAAAAATTAGTATAAATTACTGATTTATTAAATTGGGCGTCATCCTCGGTAGCCACCAAAAAACCAAATATTTTTCTCCTCTCCCGTAAAATGAAAAAAATATTTTTTGGGTTTAAGACGATGTTTTTATAAGCAATTTTTAAAAAATTAACTCCGAAGTTATTGATAAACGATTCTTTTAAAACCTGATAATGAAGATTGGTAATTTGAGAAAGTTCAGATTTATTTAAATTTTGAGTAAGTTGTATGTGCATTTTTAAGATGCTCTTTTTTAATGACTAATTTATACCATAAAACAAGCAATCCAAAAATAACCCTGGAAACCCTTTTCAAGTTGAAAAACTGTGATTTTCCTGAAGTTCGCCAATAATGGTTTACCGGTACTTCCTGGAATTTATATCCAAAGTCAGAGATTTTCCTAATCATTTCTGCACAAATCAACCCCGAATCGGCATCTAATTTAACCTGTTGGAATATAGACTTCCTCATTAATCTGAAGTCGCAATCCGTATCCCGGATTGGGGTGTTGAATAAGAATTTTACGAAACTATGGTATATTTTACCTAGAATTTTCCTGTACCAGGGATCAGCGCGGTGGGTTTTATAACCGTTTATAACATCAGATGACTCTTTACGCCTCTCGATTAACAGATATAAA